>CAVWEM010000014.1:0-260056 GCA_963753955.1 uncultured Gammaproteobacteria bacterium | reverse complement strand
TGAGTAAATAGACCACTCCGGCTCAGGAGACATCACCTATTTCCCCAATGCGCCTCTTCCAACTTTTCAGCCAACCAAATCTTAATTAGCGCTTGGTAAGGCACGTCGCGTTTCCAATCAATAAGCCTCCCGCAGCCGCGACGCGCATCCTGGCGATTTTCTCTGGTCAGCGGCTGGCGCTTCTCGTCCCATTCCACACCGTCCAGGCATCGCGCCAGTTCGTGGCAGGTGGCGACTAGATTGTCGAAAACCTCGATGGGGATCGTCCACTTGCGGCGGTTGGAAGAACAACACCACGCCGGGACATTCGAAGTTTTCCATGTCCTTGATCGGAAATGTGCCAGGTTCGACTAGGCTGGCGACGCTGAACAAGGGGGCGCGGTAGTCGCGGTCATAACGGTGGTATATGCCCATGTCGCCGTAGATCAACGCAAATCTTCCAAGGCGTCGCGCAATGCGATCCCGTCGAAGTACTCGTCTTCGGCAGCGACCACGCTGATCTGATGAGAAAGGGCGCGCCCAGCGGCGCGGTGCGGGGTGATCCTGCGGGGCTGGGTTCCGCTGAAGCCGACCGTGGCTTGTCTCCCATGGAGAATATTCATTGTCTTCCATCTCGTCGGTCGGACGAGTCTTTCATGGCCGCAATGCCGCCACCCGTCCTGCTAGGCTTCGGACGGCTCTTCAGCGGCCGTTCATCGCCCATATCCAGTTCGTCGTATTCGCCGCGCTGGTTGATGAAGTCCAGCATTTTGTTTTTATGGCGGCCCCAGATGTAAACGGCGGCGATGATGAACGCGCCGACCGCGGCTAACAGCCAACGTAGTGTTTCACTATTCAATTGATCCATTGCATTGCCTCTATAGTGCTGCGAGTTCTACGGCCTCATCGATGTCTACCGCGACAATGCGGGAGACGCCGGGTTCTTTCATGGTCACGCCAGCTAGATGCTGGGCGATTTCCATAGTGACCTTGTTATGGGAAATAAACAGGAATTGTACCTTCTCCGCCATTTCTTTTACCAATTGGCTGAAGCGGCCGACGTTGGCGTCGTCCAGCGGGGCGTCCACTTCGTCCAACAGGCAAAAGGGCGCGGGATTCAACTCAAAGATGGAAAAGACCAGAGCCACCGCCGTCAGCGCCTTTTCGCCACCCGACAACAGGTGGATGGAACTGTTGCGCTTGCCGGGGGGCCGGGCCATGATGGTGACGCCAGTTTCCAGTAAGATCCCGTTCGCTCATTTCCAAATATGCTTGACCGCCGCCGAATAGCTTGGGGAACATGCGCTGGATGCCGGCATTGACTCGGTCGAAGGTGTCTTTGAAGCGGGCGCGGCATTCGCGGTCGATTTTTTCGATGGCCTGGAGCAGCGTCGCCTGCGATTCGGCCAGATCCTGCCGTTGCCCGTCGAGGATTCTCAAGCGCTCGGACTGTTCGCGGTATTCCTCCATCGCAGTCAAGTTGATGGCACCTAGCCGGGCGATTTCTTCCGCTAGCGCAGTGACGCGCCGCTGCCATTCCTTTTCCTCGGCCTCTTCGGGCAGTCCGGGAATCACGGCCTCCGGGTTCTCGCCGATTTCCTCAAATTGCTCTTGCACTGTCTGCCGCCGCACTTCGTTGCTCTGGTAATCTAGCCTAGTCTGCTCCAGCCGTTTTTTCACGGCATCCAATTCGCGCTCCTTGCGCAAACGCTGTTCGTCCAAGGAGCGGATTTCCGCTTCGGCTTCGGTGGATTTTTTACGCGCATCGGCCAGTCCGCGCTCGACGACGAGTTTTTGCCCGCGCAATTCCTCCAGATTTTCCTGCTCCTCGTCCATGGGCAGGTCGGTCTCGTCCATGCGCCGGGCCAAGTCTTCCAGGCGGTCAGCCGACTGCCCGAATTGCGCCTGCGCCCGCTCCAAATGCTTTAGGGTCAGGGACTCGGTGGATTGTAGCGTGTCGATCCGACTTTTCAGGCCATACACACGATCACGGGCGAGTCGCAAGGCCGTTTCCGACTCGGCGGCATGGCGCTCGAATGCCTGTTGGCGGCCGACCAAGCCTTGGCTCTGCCGCTCCAACCCCGCCATGCCCTGTTCGGCCTCTTGCAACAATGTCCGCGCCTCGGCGGTCTCCTCGGCGTTTTGCACGCTGGCTGTCGGCACAGATCATCCAGTTCCCCTTCGACTTGGCGCAGCCGCTTGCGGGTTTGTTCGCCACGGGCAGCGGCTGCGCTGATCTGTGACTTCAGCCGGGAAATTTCGGCAGACAGGCGGTTGGCCTCGGATTGGCGTTGCTCGCGCTCGAATTCCGCCAGCCGAGCCCCCTCTTCCGCCAGGCTCAGGCTCTGCTCCAATTCGCCGACGCTGCCACGCAGTTCGTCCCCGCGTTGTTTGAGTCCGCGCAACTCCCGTTCGCGCTTCAACACCCCGGCCTTGCCGTCGCCGGGCTTCTTCACCATCATCCAACCCGGCCCCATCCAGGCACCGTCGGGTGTGACCACCGATTCATGCTCGGCCAGCCCTTGGCACACCTCACGGGCCTGTCGCAGGTCTTCGGCGCGGTACACTCCGCCTAACAGGGGCTTCAGGTTCCAGGCGGACTGGACGCGATCCAACAACCGCTCGCCCTCGTGTCCGGCATGGGCGGCAGGCGGTTGTCCGGTCTCGAAAAAGGCCAGGGAGTCGGGATGTTTGCCCACATCCAGAAAAGGCAGGTATTGCCTGGCGTCGTCCACACAGACGGCCTCCAGATGCAGGCCCAGGACATTTTCCACCGCTGACTCCCAGCCGGGGCTGACTTCCAGATGCTCGGCGAGGCGGCTGGCCCCATCCAGAGCAGCCAGTTGCAGCCATTGCTTGAGCGCCGCCCGATCCTTGCCCATGGCATGTTGTTGCAACAATTCCAGCGAGCTGATCTTGCCCTGGCAAGTATGCAATTCGGCCCATGTGGTGTTGAGGGCTTCCTGGCAGGCTTTGGCGCGGGTGCGTTCCTCTTTGGCTGTGTGCCGCAGATCTTCCAACCGTGCCAGGATTTCGCCGTGCTCGTCTTCAGCAAGCGCCATGTTTTCTTGCAGGGGTTCCAAGTCGGCATCCCTCAGCGAGCCATCAATCTCGTTTTTTTCGCCTTCCAGCCGGTCACGCCGGCTGTGGAGTTGGCGCTGCTGGTCTTCCATCTGCCGGATGTGCGCCCGCTCCACGTCGGCCTGGGCCTTGAAGCCGGCCAGTCCGCCCTGGCACTGTTCCCATTCGCCGCGCCATGCTTTCAGCGCCTCCTCGGCTTGCAGGCGCTCGGCGGCGGCCTCAAGCTCGGCCTGCCGGGCTGTTTGAATCTCGGCTTCCAGTTCCGCCAACTCCTCGCGCACCGAGGCTATGTGTTCACGATCCTGCTCCAACTGGGCCTGGGCCTGAAGTTGCTCGCCTTTCAGCCGTTCGCGTTCGCGGGCTAGACCGTCGCGGGTCTGGCGGGCATGTTGGATGGCCTGCTCCAGGCGGCTGATTTCCGCGCCCAACTCATAAAAACGGCCCTGCCGGTCATTAAGGGATTGTCGCAGCTTCTCGTGTTTTTCCTTCGCGGCTTCTTGGGCCTCAACCAGCCGGTTGTCCTCGCCGACCAAATCCCGGAACTGCCGCTCGCACTCCAATAAAGCCACTTGGTGCTGCTTGAGGGTGAGATCGTATTTGCGCCAGCGCAAACCCAGCAATTGTGAGCGATAGCGGCGCTCGTCCTCTTTCACGGCGGTGTATTTTTCGGCCTTCTTGGCTTGGCGTTGCAGATTGCCGATTTGCTTCGCCACCTCGTCGCGCACATCTTGCAGCCGCTCCAGGTTTTCCTGGGTATGCCTCATGCGCGTCTCGGTTTCCTGGCGGCGCTCCTTGTATTTGGAAATGCCCGCCGCCTCTTCGATCACTGCCCGCAACTCGTCGGGCTTGGCCTCGATCAAGCGGGAAATGGTGCCTTGTTCGATGATGGCGTAACTGCGCGCGCCTAGGCCGGTGCCTAGGAATATGTCGGTGATGTCCTTGCGGCGGCAGCGGGTGCCGTTGAGGATATAGACCGACACGCCGTCGCGGGTGACTTGGCGCTTGATCGATATTTCCCGGTATTTGGCATATTCGCCCCGGCGCGGAGCCGTCGGAGTTGTCGAACACCAGTTCCACCGAAGCCACGCCGACCGGCTTGCGCGTGGACGATCCATTGAAAATCACGTCGGCCATGGACTCGCCGCGCAGATGCTTGGCCGAACTCTCGCCCATGACCCAGCGCACGGCATCGATGATGTTGGACTTGCCGCAGCCGTTGGGGCCAACGATGCCGACCAGGTTGCCGGGCAACGGAAGGGTGGTCGGATCGACGAAGGACTTGAAGCCCGCCAACTTGACTTTATCCAGGCGCATTTAGCCGACGTGTTCGATGGCTGCGAAGAGATACAGCAAGTAAATTGGATGTTGGAGGAGCAAGACGGCGATCTGGTTGGGGCGGGAACGAAGCGATATTATAACGGACTAAACTTGGTTCAGCCTAAGCCCGAGCTTGCAAACTGAACACCTGCCGCTCTTCTTACCCCTTGCAGAAGGGGCGAGGGGATTTCTTAACCGACCCACCAAACAAAACCATGTCCACCGCTCCCAGCAAAACCCTGGAAACCTTCCCCAACCCCCAGCCCGGCCGGAACTACACGATCCGCATCGACGCGCCGGAATTCACCTGCCTATGCCCAAAAACCGGCCAGCCGGATTTCGCCGTGTTCCTGATCGAATACGTCCCCGACCTGCTTTGCGTCGAATTGAAATCGCTCAAGCTGTATTTCTGGTCTTACCGCGACGAAGGCGCGTTTCACGAAGCCGTCACCAACCGCATCCTTGACGACTTGGCCGCAGCCTGCGCCCCCAACTTCATGCGCGTCACCGCCAAGTTCAATGTGCGCGGCGGCATCTACACCACCGTGGTCGCCGAACATCGCAAGGAAGGCTGGGTTGCGCCAGCGGCTGTGGTGTTGCCTTGACCCCATCTATTGGGGTTGTTTTTCGTGGCCATCCGGTGGCGGATCAGAGTTTCACATAGTGGTCTGCCAGCAGAACCGAAAAAATCCCCACAAGATAGACCAGTGAGCTGCGGAAGGTTTTCCAGGCGACAACGGGGCTGGGATCCTGCTTCAGCAGCCAACAGTGGTGCAGGAACATGCCGCCGAAACCCACCGCCCCGGCTAGGTAAATCAGGCCGCTCATATGGGTGAGATAGGGAAACAGGCCGACGATGAACAGCAGGATAGCGTAAAGGAAAATATGCAACTGGGTGATGGGGATGCCGTCGGGTCACCGGCAGCACGGGAATTTTTTTCGCTACGGTGCGGTAATCGTCCAGCCGGGCAATGGCCAAGGCCCAAAAATGCGGGGGGGTCCACACGAAGATAATCAGTGACAGCAGCAAGGCATGGGGATGCACGTCGCCTGTGATTGCACACCAGCCCAGCACGGGGGGCACCGCCCCGGTCACCCCGCCGATGACGATGTTCTGCGGCGTCGCGGGTTTCAAATAAACCGTGTAGACAATGGCGTAACCGATCAGGGTGAAAAAAGTCAGCACGGTGGCCAGCACATTGGTGAACGCCAGCAATATGCCCACAGACAAAGCGCCGACTAGAACCGCAAACACGGTGGCTTGGTGGATCGTGAGATCTCCCTTGGGCAGGGGCCGGTTTTCGGTGCGCCCCATTTCCGCATCAATCCGGTATTCGACGATCTGGTTGACCGCCGCAGCCGAGGCCGCCGCCAGGCTGATGCCTAGGATGGCCCAAAACGCCAACCCCAAAGGCGGCAGCCCAGGGGCGGGAACGGCGAGGAAAATGCCGACCACCGTGGCAAACACGATCTCCCTCAGCACTCTTGGCTTGCAGAGCTTCCAATAGTGTCTCCAGACCGGGGTGTTTTCAGGGGGGGTTTGCGCTTGGGTTGTCATCGTTTGGGCTTGCGTTTCGTTTACAATAGTGTCCAACGGATCGACCGATCCGCACCGGTTTACTCAATCAAGGAGAAGCAATTCATGGCGTCATTACGCATGCTCGGCTGCCTGTTGCTGGCCGCGCCGCTGTTGTCGCAAGCGGCCGCGCCCAAGGTGTCCGAGTTCAAGCTAGGCAACGGACTGAAGTTGCTCGTGCAAGAAGACCACCGCGCCCCCGTCGCCGTCACCCAAGTTTGGTACAAGGTCGGCTCCAGTTACGAGCACGGCGGCATCACCGGCATCTCGCACATGCTAGAACACATGATGTTCAAAGGCACGAAAAAGCATCCGCCGGGCGAGTTCTCCCGCATTATCTCAGCAAACGGGGGGAGTGAAAACGCCTTCACCGGCGACGACTATACCGCCTATTTCCAGACTTTGGAGAAATCCCGCCTGCCGGTGAGCTTTGAGCTGGAAGCGGATCGCATGAGGAATTTAAGGCTGCTGCCGGATGAATTTGCCAAGGAGCAACAGGTAGTGTTGGAAGAGCGCCGCCTGCGCACCGACGACCAGCCCCGCGCCAAGCTGGGCGAGCAGTTCAGCGCCGTGGCTTTTTCCAACAGCCCTTACAAGAACCCGGTCATCGGCTGGCCGGACGACGTGTCCAGGCTGACGGTCAATGACCTGGCCGATTGGTACCAACGCTGGTACGCGCCCAACAATGCCACGGTGGTGGTGGTGGGTGACGTGAATCCTGAGGATGTGCATAAACTCGCGCAGAAGTATTTCGGCCCGCTCAAGTCTGGCAAGCTGCCTGACTTGAAACCGCAAGGCGAGATCGAGCAGGCGGGCTTGCGCCGGATCACCGTCAAAGCGCCCGCCAAGCTGCCCTATGTGACCATGGGCTACAAGGTTCCCACGCTCAACGGCAGTGCCGATGTGTGGGAAGCTTACGCCCTGGAAGTGGCGGCCGGTGTGCTGGATGGCGGCAGCAGTGCCCGCCTGGAAAGCCGCTTGGTGCGCGGACAGCAGATCGCCGCTTCCGTCGGCACGGGCTACGACCTTTATTCCCGCCTGCCATCCCTGTTCATGATCGAAGGCACGCCGGTGCAGGGCAAGACCGCCGCCGAATTGGAAAAGGCGTTGTTGGAAGAAGTCCGCCGCTTGCGTGAGGATCCGATCACAGCGGAGGAGATGGATCGGGTCAAGGCCCAGGTGTTGGCGGGCAAGGTGTTCGAGCGGGATTCGATTTTTTACCAGGCCATGCAACTGGGGACGGCGGAGACCGTCGGCATAGGTTGGCAAGAGGTGGACGGATTCGTAGACAAAATCAACGCAGTGACCCCCGAACAAGTCCGGCAAGTGGTGCGGAAATATCTGGTCGAAGACCGTCTCAGCATCGGCCACTTAGATCCGCAACCCATACCGGAAGGCCAGACCGCGCCGGAAGACCGCGCTCCGATGGGAGGACAACATGTACGTTAAGAAAATGAACAGCCTCTTCGCTGCCATTCTGGTGTTGTGGGTGGTTTGCGCCCAGGCCGGCCCGAAAATCCAGACTTGGGAGCAAGCCAACGGCGCACGGGTTTATTTCGTGCCGACCGAAGGCTTGCCCTTGGTGGACATCCGGGTGGTCTTCGACGCCGGCAGCGCCCGCGACGGGGCGCAATTCGGCTTGGCCACGCTAACGGCCGGTTTGTTGGACACTGGAGCCGGGGCTTGGGACGCAGACACCATTGCCCAACGCCTGGAGGGCGTGGGTGCGCGTTTGGCGACTGGGGCATCCCGCGATTCCTCCTTTGTCTCCTTACGCTCGCTGACCGAGCCCAAGCTTTTGCAGCCGGCTTTGGAAACCATGAAAGAGATTCTTGCCCACCCGAGCTTCAGCGCCACGGATTTCGAGCGGGAAAAGAAGAACCTCTTGGTGGGCCTGAAACAGCGCGAGGAGTCTCCCGCCGATTTGGCCGGCATCGCCTTCTTCCAAAACCTTTACGGCAGCCACCCTTATGCCCACCCCAAGGAAGGCAATATCGACACAGTGGAAAAACTGACGCGGGAAGATCTGCAAACGTTTTACAGGCAATATTACGTCGCGAAAAACGCCCTCATCGTCATCGTCGGCGAGGTGGACAAGCCCCAGGCCGAATCCATCGCCGCCGGGCTGATCTCCGCCTTGCCTACAGGCGAACCCGCACCGGCCTTGCCCGAGGTTGCGCAAGCTCAGGCCGCCAAAACGACGCGGAAATTTTTCCCCTCGGCACAGACCCATGTCTATTCCGGCGTGCCGGGCATGAAGGCTGGCGATGCCGATTACTTCCCGCTCTATGTGGGCAACCACATCCTCGGCGGCAGCGGGCTGGTGTCGAAAATCTCCGAGGAAGTCCGCGAAAAGCGCGGCCTGTCTTACAGCGCGACCAGCTATTTCTACCCGTTCCGTGTGCAAGGCCCGTTCCTGATGGGTTTGCAAACCAAGAACAACACCGCCGACGAGGCGGTGGAGGTGATGCAAAAGACGCTGCGCGATTTCATCCAGCAAGGGCCTACGGCAAAAGAACTGGAAGCCAGCAAGAAAAACATCACCGGCGGTTTCGCCATGCGCCTGGACAGCAACTCGAAATTGATCGACCAGGTGGCATCCATCGCCTTCTATGGCTTGCCGCTGGATTATCTGGACACGTTCATCGGCAAAGTCGAGGCGGTGACACCGCAGGAGATTCAACGCGCCTTCAAGGCAAGGATCGATCCCGACAAATTGCAGACTGTCATGGTCGGTGCCGGCGCGAAAAGTGAAAAATGAACTGAGGATCATCGGTGGAGCCTGGCGCAGCCGGAAACTCCGTTTTCCTGATGTGCCGGATTTACGGCCGACCCCAGACCGGTTGCGGGAAACCCTGTTCAACTGGCTGAAGCAAAATCTAGAAGGCTTAAGCTGCCTAGATCTTTACGCAGGCAGTGGTGCGCTGGGCTTCGAGGCCGCCTCGCGTGGCGCGGCGCGGGTGGTGCATGTGGAACACAATGCCGCAGCCTGCCAAGCGCTAAAACAAAACTGCGCTTTGCTGGGGGCGCTGGCCGTGGAAGTCAGGCAAATGAACGTTTCCCGCTTTCTCGCCGGGGCTGCCGAAGCCTTCGACGTGGTGTTTCTCGACCCGCCCTTCCGTCAGGGGCTGGCCGGCCCTTGCAGCCGCTTGTTGGAGGAAAACGGCTGGCTTGTGCCCCATGCCCGCATCTACATCGAAGTTGAACGGGGCTTGGTGCTGGAGGATATGCCGGAAAACTGGCAAGTCCTACGTGACAAACAGGCAGGAGATGTGGCTTGCCATCTCTATCAGCGGACAAACCATTAAAATCCCAACCTGACCATTTCCCCAATGACCGATGCCCGCACCGCCATTTATCCTGGCACCTTCGACCCCATAACCAACGGCCATCTCGATTTGATAGCCCGCGCCGCCCGAATCTTCGACCGCGTGATCGTGGCGGTGGCCGACAGCAAGGGCAAGACGCCCTTGTTCAACCTGAAGGAGCGCGTCCAACTGGCCGTGGAGGCGGTCGGCGACATCGATGGCGTGGTGGAAGTCGTCGGCTTTCAAACCCTGCTGGTGGAATGCGCCAAGAAACATGGCGCGGGGGTCATCCTGCGCGGGCTTAGGGCTGTGTCCGATTTCGAATTCGAATTTCAACTGGCAGGCATGAACCGGCACCTGGACAAAGACTTGGAAACCATGTTTCTCACGCCCTCCGAAAAATACGCCTTCATTTCCTCGTCGGTGATCCGGGAAATTGCCCGGCTCGGCGGGGACATATCTCCATTCGTCACAGATAGGGTCAATACGGCCTTGGCGGAAAAATACGCTATCCCCGAGAAAAGCCAATGGCCCTGATAATTTCCGACGAATGCATCAATTGTGATGTGTGCGAACCCGAATGCCCCAATGGGGCCATTTCCCAGGGCGAAACCATCTACGAGATCAACCCCGCCTTATGCACCGAATGCGTGGGACATTTCGACCGGCCCCAATGCATGGAGGTCTGCCCGGTGGATTGCATCAGCAAGGATACGGATTATGTCGAGGATAACGATGGTTTGTACAAAAAGTACTTGGCGCTTACGGCAGGCTGACGCCTTCCGCAATCCCAAAACCGTTAGACTCCAGGAAGCATCTCAAAGGCGACGGGAATAGTGGCCGACGCCTCCTGGTTTCCACTCTGCGGGGCAATATAAAAGGGCATCGAAAGATGCCCTTTTTATCGCTGAAGCAGATAGGTAGGACCTTTCAATCCAAGCCCGTTTCCGGTGTCCCTTCCTGCCCTGGCTCCTCGTCGGGATTCTGCTCGATCAACGCCACCACTTCGTTGGAGGCAAACATCAAGCCGTTGCGGAAGAATTGGCAGGCAGTGACCGGATCTTTCTGCTTCAGCAGCACGTCGCCCATGAGTTGATAGGCCTCCACACTGGGCTCCGCCGCCAAGCTGGACTTGAGGTAGGCCTTCGCCTTCTCCAACCGGTTGGCGCGCAGGGAGAGCTTGCCTAACACGCGCAACAGGATGGCGTCGTTGGGATGTGCGGTCACCCAACCTTCCGCCGTGCCGAGTTGCTGCCCGGTGTCCGGCATGTGGATGCAACCGTACAACACCAGTAGGGTCTCACCCCATTCCTTGGCCAAGGCTTGGCGCACCAAGGGTTCGACCTCGACCTCCGCACCCGCCTCAATCATGGCGGCGTAGTACAACTGCTGGATGCCGGTGGATTTGCGGATATGCTCAGGCACCTCCAGCCAAAGTTCGCGCAGGGCGATGGCGTCGCGGGCTTCGGCCTTTTGCTTGATGAGGGCGCTATAGGTTTCCGTCTCCAGCAGTTTGATTTCCGCCTCCAACATGACTTTGTTGGAATGCAGGTTGGGAATCAGCCGACTCAAACCCTCCCAGTCTTCGGCGCGGGACAAAGCTTGGTGTTTCAGCTTCAACACGGCGGCGTGGCTGGGCGCGATCTTGTCCAGTTGGGTCAGGCTTTCCAGCGCCTCTTCGAACTGCCGGTTGGAAAGCTGGAGTTCGGCCTTGGTCAGCCCGATAGCCAGTTCGGCCTCCGGCATGGTTTCCTGGGCCATTTTCAGGTATTCGTCGCGCTGTTCGAGCGCGCCCCGCGATTGGGCGGCGCGGGCGGCGGTGAGGTAGTTGATGAGCGGCACGCCGCTGTTGGCGGCATGGCGGATCAAGTGCTTTTCCGCCGTCTCGAAATTGCCCTCGGCGGACTCGATCAGCCCGGACAGCAAGGCTTCCTGCGACCGCTTGCTGCGCTGTTCGTGGCCGCGCTTCTTGAGGATCTTGGGCAGACGCACGGCGGTGATGACGAGGCGGGTGGCGAAATAAAGCAGCAGGAACGACAACACCAACACGACGGACGTCAACAGCAGCGAGGTTTCGACCGACCAATGCCCGATGCCGACGATGACATAGCCGGAGCCGCCATGGCTGGCGAGGTAGCGCAACGCCAGAAATGCCGCGCCTAAGGCAACCAAAAAGCCGATTAGGATGAGGAGAACTCGTCTCACTGCTTGGCTCCCTCTTCAGGCAAGGGTTCAGCCACCGGCAGGCCACCGGTGCCGGGCAGTCCCTGGGGAAGTTTCGGGGCCGGAGGCAAGGGTACCGCTTCTGGGGCTGTTTCGGGCTTGCCGGTTTTCTCCTGCTTGGCCGGATGTCCTTTTTCGGCATCTAGCCGCAGTTTTTCGATGTTGCGCAACAGGCTCAGAGACTTGCTGACATCGGGGAGCGGCACATGGAGTTGCAACCCTTGCAAACCCTTGAGTTCCTCAGAAATGCCCTGGGTCAGCCCCGCCTCGGTGTCGAAATTCTCCGCCAGCCAAGTCAAGGCTGAATCCATATTGGCCTTGTACAGTTCGTCGTCGCCACGCAGCAGGGCCGCACGGCTCATTTCCAGCTTAAGCAGCATCACTTGCCGCAGCCCCGCCACTTCCTCGGGAAGGAGGACGGCCTGCACTGGCTTGTCGGTGCGGCGGATTGTGACCAAGCCCTTCAGACTCTCCACCACAGAAGCCTGCCAGCCTTTGTCTTTCTTTTCGGCCTCGGGGCTGACAGCCTGGGCCGTCGGCTGATGATCCTCTTTCGAACGGTCGGCATGGGGCAGGAACAGGGGGAGTTCTTTGACTTTAGTCTCGATGACCAGCAGCTTTGCTGAAACGCCGACGATATCCGGGGGGGTGAACCCCTTGAGCAGGTTGATTTCCTCCGCCAAAGCTTCGCGCACCTTGAAGGCGGCGGGGTCGCCGCTGTCATGCAGGCGTTGGTCGGCGGCCTCCATCATGGCAATCACTGCTTTGACATCGCCCACCAGATGCAGCTTTTGGTTGGCGACGCTGAGTAGGTATTCGGCGTCCGCCACCATGATGTCGCCACGGGTCTGGTTCAACTGCCGCTGGATGTGCTGGATGGATCTGCCGAAGTCGGTGCGCAAGGCTTCAAGCTGGGCAGTCAACGCGGAGTCTTCCTGGTGGATTTCACGCTCGAAATCGGATTTTTCCGTGACCGTGTCCGTCTGCACGTTGACAAGCTGCTGATGGATCGTCTGCAAATCGGCTTCCAACCGGCTGATCTGGCCTTGCATGTCCAGGACCCGCTTGTCACCCTTGTCCAGCCCGCTGCCCAGGCTCTCTTGTTGCGAGCGCAATTCGTGCAACAGGAAAACCCCCGCGCCAACGAGGATCAGCACAAACACCAGGGCACCGTAACCCAGCCATGCGCCTGCGCCGCTTTTCTTGTTCTTGAGGGCCTTTTCCGCACCGGGATCCCCGATGTCCGCCGTTACGAAATCTTGCTCCGCATCCGGCGTGAAATTTTTATCCTCGTCGACCAATGCTCTATCCCCGTGGTTGGTGTGTGTTGATAAGTGTCCGCCCGATGCGGATCACCGCATCGAAAATATCCGCGTCGCTTGCCTCTGCCGCGATCACCTGGGCGTAGCCAGCGGCACGGGCATGCTGTGCCAGGCGCTCGCCGATCACGACCATGGGCGTTTGCAGCAGCAATTCCAAGCCGCTTCCCGCCATCAATTGCGATAGGTTGGCTAGGGCTTCACCATTGGTCAGCGTCACGACGCCTATGCCGCCTGCCCGCCAAAGCGCCAGCAATCCAGCCATGTCGTCCGGTTTGGACGGGATACGCCGGTAAACCTCGGCATATTCCACAAGCCCACCGCGTGACCGCAAGGTCTCGGACAATAGTTCCCGTCCGCCGACGCCGCGTACGATCAGGAATCTGCGCCCGGAAACTTCCGCAAAAGCCGACTCGGCCAGCAGCGCTTCGCTATTAAACTGCTGTTTTGGCTTCAGGTCTACCGCTACGCCCCTTTCGGCGAGCGATCTTGCGGTAGCCCGTCCGATGGCGGCGATTTTCGCCCGGCTGCCCGCCAGCCATTGCGGGCCGCTCAATTCAAAGGCGCAACGCACGGCGTTGGGGCTGACAAAAACCAGCCAATCCAGATTTTCCAGCCGTCCTAGGCATTGCGCACCTTCGCTATCGCATGTGGCGGTTTCGATTGCCAGCAAGGGCAGGCGTATGGCCGTGCCGCCGCCGTCTTCGATCAACCGGCACAAGGCCTCGGCTTGCCCAACAGGCCGGGTCACCAGAACGCCAAAACCCGCAGGCAGAACCGACATCGCTTTAAGCGTAAAGTTCACGCAGGATACGGCCGGCACCCTTGCCGAGCAATTCTTCGGCCAGAGCGATGCCGAGTTCTCTCGCATTTTCGCTAGAGCCGGTGATTTCCCCACGGATCATCTGCCTTCCGTCGGGCGAGCCGACGAGTCCACGCAACCTGAGCCTGCCATTTTCCAATTCGGCGAAGCCTGCGATGGGCACTTGGCAACCACCTTGCAGGCGCTCGTTCATGGCCCGTTCAGCAGTCACCCGCAGGGCCGTTTCCTCGTCATGCAGGCTGCGCAGCCATTGATCCATACGCGCATCGTCGGCGCGGCATTCGACGCCGATGGCACCCTGGCCCATGGCCGGCAAACTGGCTTCCGGCGGCAGGATCTCAGTGATGCAAGCGTCAAAGCCCAGTCGCTTGAGTCCGGCCGCAGCCAGCACGATGGCGTCGAACTCCCCTGCGTCGAGTTTGGCAAGGCGCGTGTTCACATTGCCGCGCAGGCTGAGAATCTCGCATCCGGGCAGACGCTCCCGGAGCTGACATTGCCGACGCAGACTGGAAGTGCCTATTTTCGCATGGGGGGGCAACGCCTGAAATGAAGGGTAGCGGTTGGAAACTAGGGCGTCACGTGGATCTTCACGCTTCAGTATAGCGGCGAGGCGCAAGCCCTCCGGGAACTCCACCGGAACGTCTTTCATCGAGTGGACGGCGATATCCGCCATTCCGCCCAGCATGCCTTGCTCCAACTCCTTCACGAATAGCCCCTTGCCGCCCACTTTCGCCAGCGGGGCATCAAGCAGCTTGTCGCCACGCGTGACCATCGTCACCAGCTCGGTGGCCAGTCCAGGAAAAGCCGTGCGCAGCCGTTGCGCGACATGTTCCGCCTGCCACAGGGCCAAAGGGCTCTTGCGGGTAGCGATGCGGATGACTTCCAGAGCCATGGGTCGGGTTTTCCTGAGCCGTTAAAATGGCTCCATTGTAACAGATCATCCGGCCCACCAACGGAGGCTCAAACGGACGAGCCCATCTGTTTCAACCGGGTACGCAACAGGGGCAGGCAACGGCGGCTGACTTCCAGTGGCTCGCGCAGTCCGCGCAGCCATAAGCTTCCGCCCCCTCCGTCGCCTTTTTCCAGCCGCTCAATGCAGCCTGTGGCGACCAGCGCACTGCGATGGATGCGCACAAAACGCTCCCCGAACGCCTGCTCCAGGGATTTCAAACTGTCCTCGATCAAGGCCTCGCCGGTCAGAGTCTTGAGGGTGGTGTATTTTTGATCGGCTTGGAAATAGAGTATCTCCACGACGGGAATCAATTTGATCTCGCCAGAACGCTGGGCGCAAATGTAGTCTCGTGTGGCACCCGCCTGGGGTAGCTGCGCGTCCAGCCGTTCCCAGTGGCCTTGGGTGAACCGTCGCGTCCTCGCCAAGGCGGCGGCCAAGCGTTCCCCGCGCACCGGCTTGAGGAGATAATCGCAGGCGGCCACCTCGAAGGCTTGCAGGGCGAAATCGTCATGCGCCGTGACAAACACCACAGCCGGCCCCTCGTGCAAGCGCGCCAACTCGCGCGCGCAGCGGAGGCCGTCCATGCCCGGCATGTTGATGTCCAGCAACACCACGTCGGGCCTTAGCCTGATGGCCAGGTTCAGCGCCTCCAAGCCGTTCACGGCTTCGCCGATTATGTCAATGCCACCGCCTAAGTCTTGCAACAGATCGCGCAGCCGCTCGCGGGACAGCGCCTCGTCATCGGCCAGCAGGATTCTCACAGGACTGCCTCCGTGGTATGGGGAATGATGATGCGCGCATGATAAAAGCCCTCGACCATGCTGACCGTCAGCTTGCCTTCTTCGCCAAAAAAACTTTGCAGGCGTAGCCGGATATTTTCCAGCGCGATCCGATTGCCCGGACGCTCCGTCCGTTCACCATTGTCCGGCAGCGAATTGCGTACGGTCAGGAGGATCTTATTCTTTTTGTAGGGTTGGCAGGTGATTTCCAAGGTTCCGCCGTTCGCCGAAGGTTCGACCCCATGATGGATGGCGTTTTCGAGCAGCGGTTGCAGGCTTAATGGCGGAATCAGCGCCCCCAAAAGATCTTCGTCCAGCGTCCAGGCCACGCGCAAACGCCCGCCAAGTCGCTGCTGTTCGATATTCAAATATTGGCGCGACAACAAAAACTCTTCTTCCAGTGTGGCCAACTGGATGTCTTTGCGCAATATCGCACGGAAAAGTTCAGCCAGATCCAAGATCAACTCCTCGGCCAAGACTGGGTTGCGACGGATCAGGCTGGCGATGGCATTCAAACTGTTGAAGAGGAAATGCGGCTTCATCCGTGCTTGCAAAGCCTCCAGCCGGGCGGCACCCTCGGCCCTGGCCTGAAGTCGGCGCAGATATTGGACATATTGATAACGCAAACTTACCGCCGTCACCAGCCCGGCCAGGATGGCATTGTCCAGTGACTGGAACAATAGCTTTTCTCTACGCATGGCCAAGGGCAGGCCGAGTTCCTCGGACAAGACATGATCCATATAAGTCATTAGCAGGCTCACCACCACCACCACGATGAAAACGCACAATCCCGCCTCCACCGCTTGCATTCGGTCCAAGCGTTTGGCTGCGATGGCCAACGTCGCCTGGCTGACCAAGACGATCCATAGGATGAACAGGGAATTCAGGCCCAGCTCAGACCAGAACCTTGCCGGCGAATCAACCGCAGCCAGGGTATACATGAACGCAAGCAACTGCCCCAGCAACAGCAACAGGAAAGTCGTCGCCAGGCTTTGGAAGTCGGGCAGGTAACGCTCCCGCCCGCTCATGGCGGGCAATCGGGTCGAAGTATTCTCGCTCGCTCTCATGCTATCGGGTTCTCGGAAAAACCGCTATCATGCGCTTTTTTTAACTCATTCCAAAGGCTTATGACATGCTGGTTTCGACCCAGAAAGTGGTTTTCATCCATTACACCCTCACCAACGACGACGGCGAAGTCATCGATAGCTCTGAGGGCCACGCGCCTTTGGCCTACATCCATGGCGAGGGCAATATCATCCCAGGGCTGGAAAACGCCCTCGTCGGCAAATCCGCCGGGGACACCCTCAAGGTCAGCATTCCGCCAGAGGAGGGCTACGGCCTGCGCGACGACAGCTTGATCCAGGCCGTGCCGAAGGAAGCCTTCCATGGCGTCGATGAAATCCTGCCCGGCATGCAGTTCCACACCGAAAGCCCCGACGGCGGGCAACTGGTCACCGTTCTGGAAATCCAGGACGATATGGTCATCCTCGACGGCAACCACCCCATGTCTGGGCAAACTCTGAATTTCGATGTCAAAGTGACCGAAGTCCGTGACGCGACGGCGGAAGAACTGGCCCACGGGCATGTGCACGGGCCGGGCGGGCATCACCACTGATCTTTCCGGGCTGGACGGACGGGACGTCTCTGCCCAGCTCGCTTTCCCTGCGGGAGATGGCCGGATCAAGCCCCTCCCTCCGGGAGATGACGGGGGCGACGTAAATCCAATTTTGCTTATTTCCCAAGCCCGCATAGGATGTGCCGACGAAGGAGGCGCATCAATCGAGTTGCGCGAACGATGCGCTTCGTTCCTCAGCACGTCCTATGGCCCTGTTGGTTTCAAGAATAGCCTCCTTAATCTGCTTATGGGCCAATGTCAAATATCCGCGTGGGCAAACGATAGAGCGGTTTACCCACCCTATCAGGCTAGTTCACGATAGCGAATTGTTTCGGTAGGTTTGTCGATGTCGGCAATATTGCTGCCAGAATCCATATCGGCGTGGTATTTGGCATCCGTTAAGGTGTGCTGTGCGCACCCTACATGGCTTGGCGCGACCAAGGCGAGGGGAGCAAAGCTTGGCAACCCGAACCTTGCCGCCGTGCACCCGACCGACACAAGCAAGGCGAACGAAAAGCGCAAGCAGCTTGCCAGCTCACACCATGCCGACTTGGCGGAAATCGTAGGGGGAGATCCGGCAATCCAGCGTTACCAGCCTAAGCGGTGTGACCGGCAAGCCCGCGTTGGGCGGGTTAAACAGGGACGTTGTAACCTGCCGACTTTGAGGAATGGCGGGTTATGGCATCCATGCCTAACCCGCGTATATGGACTCCTCCCTATTCGCAAGTGGGATCTCTTCAATCGGACGCTTTTAAGGTCAGTTGCAGTCGTATATCCGGCCTTGTTGAAGGATATGCCTCCGGGCCTTCATGGAATCCGCGTACTGGGTGCCTATCGTTCCAGCGGCTTTTTGGCCGGGCGAGTTATCGGCTTTTCCCCGTACCGGTCCGACCTGTTGCGCCATGACTGTCGAGTCTCTCGCTCGCAAACCTGGTTGGGAACTCGGTGTTTAATCGTTTACAAATAAGCTCAGGCGGCCATCGTGTTTAAGCAGCCTGCGATGCCGCCGCCTTCGGCAAGTCCGGGACAAAGTCGCCGTCGAACTCGCGCCCCTGCCGGACGACGGCGAACGCGATGCGGGCCAGCTTGTTGGCCAGCGCGGTGGCGGCCTTGTTGTGGCCGACGCGGGCGGCCAGCTCGACCGCCCAGCGTTGCAGCCGGGTCAGCGCCTTGCCGGCGGCGAGCTTCACCATGGCGGCGTTGAGCGCCGACCTCGCGCCATGGACGAGCAGGGTGCGCAGGTACGGGTCGCCGCGCTTGCTGATCCTGCCGAGCTTGCGCTTGAAGCCGCTGCTGGACTCCTTCGGCGTCAGGCCGAGCCAGGCGGCGAGGTGCCGCCCGTCGCGGAACGCCTCCATGCCGCCGACGGCGGCGACCAGGGCGGTGGCGGTCAGCAGCCCGATGCCCGGCACGGCCATCAGCTTTTGCGCGGCGGGCCGCTGCTTCGCCTCCTGCCGCAACTGCTTTTCCAGCTTTTCGACGCGGGCCTCAAGCTCGGCGATCTCCGCCATGACCTCGGACAGGGCCGTGCGCAAGGCGGGCGGGATTTTGCTTTCCTCGTCGGCCAGCCAGCCCGGCACCCGCCCCATCACCGCCGAGGGGCCTTGCGGCAGGTCGAAGCCGAACTCGCGCAGCAGGCCGCGCACCTCGTTGATCCGCGCCGTGCGCGTCGCCATCCAGCCGCTGCGGACGCGGTGCAGCCCCTGCAAGGCCTGCTGGCCTTCGGACTTGACCGGCACCGGCAGGATGTCGCCGCAGCGGTCGGCCTCCAACAGCGCGGAAGCGTCGGCGCGGTCGGTTTTGTTGCGGCGCACATAAGGCCGCACATGCTGTGGCGGCAACAGTTTGACTTCATGGCCCAGCGCCTGGAACGTCCGCGCCCAATAATGCGCCGTGCCGCAGGCCTCCATGACGATCCGGCACGGCGGGCGGTTGACGAAGAAGCGGGAAAAGGCCTCCCGCGACAGGCGCTTGCGCTCGGTGACGCGCCCCTGGCCGTCCGAGACCGCCAGTTCAAAAACTGACTTTGCCAAATCGACCGCAACGGTGGTAGTGTTCATGTTCTGGACTCCTCTGGCTCGTGAATGGGTTTTTCAGACCCTCCATTCTGGCACTTCAGATGCCGATTTAGGGGCGGGAGGAGTCCATCCCATCATTCATGGTTCGGATTCCTTCTGCCCGGTGGATGGAATGGGTTCGCCCCTCTATTCTGGCAGTTTCGATGCCGATTGGGGGCGGGAGGAGTCCATCCCCTCACTACGGTCTTAACGCCTGCGTTCGACGCTCCGCGCCACTCCACAAAACGCGAAAAGAACAAGTCTCTTCGTGGCGCGGGTGCGCTGGAACGGCCTGGTAAGCGAGTATGTTAAGTGGAAATATATTTTTCTTTCTTGATTCTGAAACCTACCAAACCAGCCATGCCGATGCCGAAGAGGAGCATGGTAGCTGGTTCAGGGACCGAGGCTTGATTAATCTGATTGTCATTAACAATCAGATTGTTAAACTGATAAGCAGCACTATTCGAATACGCACCTTGGGTGAATGACACACCAACAACGTCTGTAAACCCACTGAAAATAAAGTGTTGGAGGACAGGTGTTGATCCGCCATTATTATCCACAGTAAATGTTTGTTGGACTGTTGAGCTATCAGATTTGGTTCCTAAAAACGTAACATTCATAGTACCAATCTGACCGGTTCCCCATGGTGCCAAGTCAATAACATTCAACTGGAATGGGCTATTATTTATCTCAGAGATAGTTGTTCCCATATAGGCAGTGTATTCCAAGAGCGATGTGCTTGAAGTGCCGCCAGTCGGATGGTTAGGACTGCTATCCTGCCAGACCCCAATAGTATTTGAAGTAAACTTAAAACCGTCCTGTGTAACGGAGTTTCCCAGATTGCTGAAACCGGTTCCAACTGCTGAGAAACCAGAGAAATTTATAACTGTAGCCTGTGCTGTTGAGATGCCAACAGCAAAAAATAATCCTATTGCCAATCCTGTCAAAGCTTTCTTTTTCATTGCCATTTCTCCAATTTTGTTTATCCCCAGCGAGACCAGCCCACCTAACTTTGTATTGGACACCCGAACAGGCGTCTTTTTCTGCGCCATGCGGGTGCATAACATAAACCTTACATCCCAAATCTCTTGCTTGTCAACAGCTTCCGCTGGAAAACACACCCGAATGGAAAAAGCAAATGCACCGCCCGGCGCAAAGCCGAAACTGCTGGATCGAAGCGCGGCGGGGTATGCCAGAAAAACATTCAAGGATGGGGCATTCGCCCCATCCTTGAATGTTTGTATAAGGCCGAGATCGCGCCCATGGCAAACGTTTCGGACGGGATAAATATCCCGTCCAGCATTCTTGCGCATCTTATGCCCGCCTCAAGGCGTGCAAGTCACCAGCAAGTCATCGCTAAACTGGCCGATTTACCGGTCTTTCTTCACAAACACGCCGGTATAGCGGCGCTGCTCGGGCTTGCCTGGTTGCAACAACGGGCGGTTGTTGATGTAAGGCGAGACGCTGGCGCGGCCCAGCAAAACCCAGTCGGCATCACCGTCGCGTTGGCCGTAGATGTTGATGCCGTCGCTGCGCAGCTTGTTGAAGCTCAGTTGGACGACGCCGCCAGTTTGGTCGACGCCGGACAGGCTGGGCTTGGCATGGGCAAGGTCGGTGGAGACATCGGCACCTTCGATGCCGAGTCTATCTTGGTCATGGTGACGCTCCGTTCGTTGACTGACGTTTCACGGCGGTTTACCCGCCGCCGCATAGGGAACTAACAGGGCAATTCTGCCACGACAGCCAGGGTTTTCGCCGCCCGGCTGGGACTGTTCCGCTTGCGGCGGGGGGCTTGCCTGTTGCGGCGGATTTCTTCTGCCGCAAGGCGGAGGAGTCCTGCCGCAGGTTGTCGGCGCAAAGCCCTGTGGGCCGTGGGTTTGCGGCATTGCGGCGGAACGCCTGCGCCGCACGGGGAAACTGCCGCGCCGCAACCGGGACTTCTTGCCGATGCTAGAAAAATCCCCGCCGGTGAACCAAGCATCCATGCCGACGCCTTGGCAGGTCGCAGGCCACAACGCGCAGCGGTTCTTCCCTGTATGGGTGAAGATTTCCCAGGCCAATCAATCCCAAGTCGTCAACGCCTGCTCCAAACTCGTCACCCGCGCATCCCGCTCTGCCGATGGTGCAGGCCTGTGGACTGGCCTGGAAGAACCGGCTGAAGCCGGGACTACAAGCGGGAATAGCCGTTTACTTCACATGATGCGCCCACAAATCATGTTCGTCGGCCTCCTCGATTTCCACCTCGACGAACTCGCCGACTTGCAGATGCGTCGCGCCGTCGATGAACACCTGGCCGTCGATCTCCGGGGCGTCGGCGCGGCTGCGGCCTACGGCACCTTCCTCCACCACTTCGTCGATCAACACGGTTTCCCGTCGCCCGACCTTGGCTTGCAGCCGGTCTTCGCTGATCTGGGCCTGTAACTCCATGAAGCGCGCCAGCCGTTCTTCCTTGACTTCTTCCGGCACTGCGCCGGGCAAATCGTTGGCCGTCGCGCCCGCGACCGGCGAATAGGCGAAGCAGCCGACGCGGTCCAACTGTGCCTGGTCGAGGAAATCCAGCAGTTCCTCAAAATCTTCGTCGGTCTCGCCGGGGAAGCCGACGATGAACGTGCTGCGGATCGTGATGTCCGGGCAGATGGCCCGCCAGGCGCGGATGCGCTCCAGGTTGTCCTCGCCGGAGGCCGGGCGCTTCATCAGCCTCAAGATGCGCGGGCTGGAATGCTGGAAAGGAATGTCCAGGTAAGGCAGGATTTTCCCCTCCGCCATCAGGGGCACAACCGCGTCCACATGAGGGTAAGGATAGACATAATGCAGCCGCACCCACACACCCAACTCGCCCAGCGCACGGGCCAAATCCTGGAAGCGGGTCTTCAAGGGTCGCCCCTCCCAGAAGCTGGTTCGGTATTTCAAATCCACGCCATAGGCGCTGGTATCTTGCGACACCACCAGCAACTCCTTCACTCCCGCCTTGACTAGCCGTTCCGCCTCGCCCATCACTTCCCCAATCGGACGGCTGACCAGATCGCCACGCAAGGAAGGAATGATGCAGAAGGTGCAGCGATGGTTGCAGCCTTCCGAAATCTTCAGATAGGCATAATGGCGCGGCGTGAGCTTGACCCCTTGCGGCGGCACCAAGTGGACGAAAGGATCGTGCAAGGGCGGCAGATGCTCATGCACAGCATTCACCACCTCTTCGTAAGCATGCGCCCCGGTGATTTTCAGCACCTGCGGATGGCGGGCGCGGATTTCCTGCTCCCGGGCACCCAGGCAACCGGTGACGATGACCTTGCCGTTTTCCGCCAGAGCCTCGCCGATGGCGTCCAGCGACTCCTCCACGGCGGCGTCGATGAAGCCGCAAGTGTTCACCACCACCAAATCGGCATCCTGATAGGAGGGCGTCGTGTCGTAGCCCTCGGCGCGGAGTTGGGTGAGGATGCGTTCGCTGTCAACCAGAGCCTTGGGGCAGCCAAGGCTGATGAAACCGATGCGGGGAGTGTCCATGGGGCGTCGTAGTGAAAAGGGGGTATGTTACCCGAAACGGCGCGGGCAGGATCTCTGTATCCCTCTTTTACCTCATCAACTATCAGTCGGGATGTCCGATAGTTTTGGCAACCCTAACGCCGCACAGACCTCGCAGATCGGGCAATCCTGCCAGTGGCGGGCATGGTTTGCGGTGGTCATGAACGAGCGCGGCAACATGGCATCCAGATACAGCCTGCCTTGCAAATGGTCGATCTCATGCTGGAGAATCCGCGCAAACCAGCCTTCGGCCTCAATCACACAAGGCTCGCCGTTGCCATCCAAAGCCTCGACACGCACCTTGGCCGCCCGAGGGACCAAGGCGGTAAAGCCTGGCACGCTCAGGCAACCCTCGAAAAACAACTGTGGCGTCGGATCGACGCTGCGCAACAGCGGATTGATGATGACCTGGAACGGCACCGGCACACGGCCCCGTTCGGCGAGTTGCGCGGCGGGGATGGCCTGCTGGTATTCGGCACGATCTTCGATGATCGCCAGCCGCAGGCCAAAGCCGACTTGCGGCGCGGCCAGGCCCACCCCCGGCGCATCGCACAAAGTCGCTCGCATCGCCACAATCAGCCTTTGGATCTCTGGACTGTGGATTTCGTCAATACTCAATGGCCGGGCAGGCATACGCAGCACGGTTTCGCCGACTTGGCGGAGTTTCAACAATGTTTCGGTCATTTCAATTCCGTAGCCGGGCTGGGTCATGCAAGCATTCTACCCTTGATGATACTATCTTGACCCATCGACTGCCCCAACCGCCAACCCCATGCCCGCCCTAGCCGCATTCCCCATCGAGACCCCCGCCTTCATCTACGACGAAAGCCAACTCTTAAAATCCGCCCAGCTTCTCGACCAGGCCAGGGAAATCAGCGGCTGCAAGATGCTTTATTCGATCAAAGCCCTGCCCTTCTTGCCGGTGCTGGAACTGCTCTTGCCTTGGGTGGACGGCTTTGCGGTCAGTTCGCTGTTCGAGGCCAGGCTGGCCGCCTCTTTGGGGAAACCGCTGCACATCACCACGCCGGGCCTGCGCTGGGTGGAAACGCCTGAAATCGGCGGGTTGTGCGGGTTCGTGGCATTCAATTCCCTGCAACAATTTCGCCGCCTGCGCGCCTTGTTGCCGGACAGCCAATCCAGCCCTGGACTGCGCGTCAATCCGGGACTGTCTTTCTTGGACGACTGCCGCTACGATCCTTGCCGGGAATCTTCCAAGCTTGGCGTACCCTTGGATGAATTGACGCAGGCTCTGGCGGAGGATGGATCTTTAGGGATGCGGATCAAGGGGCTGCATTTCCATACTGTGTTTTCCTCCCGCTCTTTCGAACCGATGAAACAAGCGTTGGCCCTGATTGAACAAAACCTGGGAGAAGCATTCCTGTCCGGCCTGGATTGGATCAACTTAGGGGGTGGCTATCTGTTTGCAAGCCTGGAGGATTTGGGCGTCTTGGCGGAAATCGCCCAGAGTCTGCGCTGGCGCTTCGGCGTGGAGGTTTATTTCGAGCCGGGCAAGGCCTTGGCCGGACGGTCGGGCTATTTGGCGGCCACGGTGATCGACCTTTTCCGCCGCGACGGCAAGACGGTGGCGGTGTTGGACAGCACAGTCAACCACCACCCAGAGATCTTCGAATACCAAATCCGCCCGGAACCGGCATGGGCCGAACCGGAACAAGGCGAAGCGGCGATCCTGGCGGGTTGCACTTGCCTGGCTGGCGATGTGTTTGGGGAATACCGCTTCGATACCTTGCCTGAGGTGGGCGACCGCCTGGTTTTTGCCAATGTGGGCGCATACAGCCTGGCCAAGGCCAACCGCTTCAACGGCCACAACCTGCCTGGCATTTACGCCTGGGACGGCGCGGCGGGTATGCGGCGCATGAAAAGCTATGGCTACACGGAATATTTGGCGCAATGGGCGGCTGACGAAACCAAGCCTTAAGGGATCGGCGACCCGTAATTCTGATTGGAGTCCCGCTTCAATACAGACCATCCTTGGCCTCTTGCACAGGTGACAAATGTGAAAGTTCTGTGATCGAATCCACCTCTTCGCCACAACACCTTCTGACGGCCGCTTCTATGCAAACGTTCCGGCCTGCGCAAGGGGGGGATTCCGCGACATGCACACAGGGGGAGCAAACCAGTTTTTCGTACCAGATGGCTTCGCCTAGACCAGGGACATCCTTGATCCGGGACATGGGATCAGTCGGCCCCCAAAATGAAAATGTCGGTATCCCGAAGATTCGACCGAAATGAAGCAGCGCCGAGTCAATCGCTAGCAGGCGGGAACAACCGGCAAGCAAGGCAAGAGACTCCCGCAACGGACGCCCATCGCAGGCATTGGCCCAGGAAACCCCTGGCAGCACGGTTTCGCAGTGACGCATGAGATCCTCTGCGGTTGCCGCGTCTGCGCCTCCCCCCAAAATGACGATTTCCGTTGCCTCGCCGACGAGGCGGGGCAAGACTTTTGCCCACTGGGCACCCGACAGCCTTCTCTCTTTGCCGAATTCAGACGAACCCGGTGCGATGCAAATCCGCGAGGCAGCCTGTTCAACGGTCACCCGTACCCCGACCGGATGGGGATTGGCCTCGATCCCATTGGCGCGGGCCACGTGGAACCCGCATTCGGATACCGTCGCGGCCTTGGCCCCCAAAGCTGCCAAGGTGGAATCATAGAAATGGAAGCTACCGGCGTAACGGTTAAAGAAAAACAAATGGGTAACCAAACACCTTCGCCATGTGGTGTTTTCAAGGTAAAACCCAAGTCGGTTTCTCGCACAGAGGAGAGTGGAAAGCACCGTCGTCAGGCGGCTGTACACCTCGAAGTCCACAATGGTATCGACCATGAATAACTTGCGGAACAGCCGAACTCCGCTCACCACCAAGCTGGGGATTGAGCGATCATCCACGATGATGATTTCATCAAAGATCGAGATTGCCTCAGCAAATGGCTTAATGGAATTAAGAGTCACCAGAGTCAAGCGCACATCGGGGTACTGGCGGCGAAATCCAAGCAATGCGGGCAGGGCGATGACTAGGCTACCGCCACCCAGCATCTTGATGACAGCTAGCCGGTCTTTGACGATCAGGGAATGATCCCGTTGCAGCAAGTGGCCCAGCATCTTTGCGTAGGGACTCAATATAAATATACCGGCACCCCCAATCCAATAATCCAGGCTCTGTTGTGTGGACAGTTTCATTTCACCCCTCACGCCGCAAGAGCAATCCCTGTTCGCCGATGTTAAACCAAAGGCTAGGCCCCCGTCCGGCGAGGGAAGGTCGGAGTCCAAAGCGCAACCTATGGGCGGTGTGTGCGGCCATCATTCCAATCGTGACACACTTGACCGGATGGAAGCGCCTTATTATGCCAAATCCAAATTGGCCCCAGATGTTTTCCAGCCCTGGGCGCGACCAGTGGAAGGCATGATCGGCAATCCGATGGGGCCACCAACCGCCTAGCATTTTCTCCGAGAGAGAGCCCGCCTCGGGCAGCACCAGCAAGGCCAAGGCACCGGCTGACGAGTTCCTCGCAACCCACTCCAGATGTGCGGATGGATCCAGGATATGTTCAAAGCTGTCTTGGTATAGCCAAAGGTCGATGCTCTCCGGCAGTGAATGGGGCAAGCGGGTGGCGTCAAACAGGCAAGAGGGTTCCAAACCTAGGCTGATGGCCGATTGATTGTTTTCGGAGATTGCCTCGGCACCATACACCTTCCGCGCTTGCCCGCGCAGGTAGGCAAGCGTCCAACCCGCTCCAAACCCGACTTCGCAAACCCGGAGCCCCGACAGGTTGAGGCCGAGTTCGGCAATCCAGCGCTTCAGGCTCCTAACCTTCAATTGTCCTACCGTTGCCGATCCATGGCCGCGCCTCTGCGGGTAACTGGCATCGTAAGCAAACTCCATCCGCAGGGATTCAATATCCCAAAATGAACCACATTCAGGACACCGGGCTACAGCCCCGCCCTCTTGGATTATCATTACGCCACTATGGCCACATAATGGCGGCAGGGGGTTTGTGTCTAGGTATTCCACTGCCATCCGGCGTTGCGTCTTTTTTCATTTCAAGGGGGGGGAGGACTCCACATTAGTCGGGCAGCTTTCCTAACGGCCTGGTCTCTCGAAGTATGCGTTTCCCGCATGGATGTCTTCATGGGCCACATGCCGCAAACTGAAACCGTAGTCGCGCAGAAGTGCGGCAACTTGATCGAACGTGCAGATCCATTTGTGCCATTCGATCAACACAGCAGCCACTCTCGCCATGAATTCAGGGTTTCCCCGCAAGAAGTCCATTTCAGTGCCTTCGATGTCAATCTTCAGCAGATCCACCACAGGTTCAGTTGGAAAGTGTTCCACCCAGACAATGCCGACATCGACTACGGGAACTGAAATTTTTTGCACGGCCCCGCCCGTCAGGATTAGCGGATTGAATTGGCCAGAGACGAACGAAGCAATATGGGAAGGATTGACAAAAAAATCGATGCTCCTGGTGTTGTCGGCTGTTGTCACGGCAGCTTGTATGATCCTGACATTCGTCAATCCATTTTCCTGGCTGTGGACATTGATGGTAGGAATCAGATTGGGATTCGGCTCCACCAGAAGGCCGCAGATCGATTTCGATCCGACAAGACCGGCAACGAGCAGAGGAAAATAGCCGACATTGGCACCAAGATCCACAAAGGTTTTTGGATTGGCAAGCCGCACAGCGTCCGCATAGACATCCGTGCCAAAAAGTTCGTTGGCCGCAATGAGACTGGACACGGAATCTATCGAATACTGCAAGCCCTGCCGAGTGGTTTTATGCAGCGGCCACCGAGCAAGGATGCGGTCGGCAACCCGGTGTAGGCGAAGTCCCTTGACTGCGGAATTGACCCATTGATTTCTTTGCAGCGCACCTAAAACATTCATCTTTCCAGCCATCCTTGTCATCAGGGTGACTTTTTGAACACAATTCCCGCGTTCCCGGCTCTTAGCCTGAATATCCTGGCGACCCCATCCTCATATAATGTCTCGCATTCTGGCAGCACCGCCAATAACTCGGTGAGCGGAAGCCCTTTCCTCAAAATAAATGTATTGATGTTCCACTCCGCTATAGCACTTTTCCAGTTTTCTTCAAGCAACATCGCCTTGGCCAGCTTGCCGGTATGTGCGCCACCATAAAAATCGAAACGGGTGTCAATGAAAACTTTCGGTGCCGGAGGGTACATAATGATGCAACTCCCCATGATGTCATCGTTGAGCAATCGGTCAGTATCCTGCCGAAGAGATCGGTAGGCCTTGATGGCCGGTTCAAATTTGGCGCACGCCTCGGGAATCGGGGAGGCAAGGAATCGGGGCGACAGCAGGGCAATCCCCAGGCAGACAAGGATGTAGCCGCCGACAATCTTGGCACGGTGCGGCTCGGTGATAAGGACTGTCTTATGGATCGCCCGGTAACGGATCAGGCCAATGGCAAGCGTGAGCCGCCACAGGGCGCGAGGCAGGATAATCGCGAAAAACAGGGCGGCCCAGACGACGAACCTTCCGCTATAAAGGGTGGCAAGGCTGAATGCCAGCACATGGAGGACTTCGTGGACAGCAAAGACGGAACGCGCTCTCGCCATCAACAATATGAACAATAGCAGCAAGTCGGCGAAAATCTGCATTTGCCCATCATGGAAATTGGGCGAACTCAGCTCGCCGAATTGCGCAACCCCGGAGACACTTCCAAGCGTCTCGAACAAATAAGTGTAAATCCGGTATCCATAAGGATTCAGCAAGCTTCCAACGAATGACGCTCCCATCAGCCATGCATAATCACGCCAAACGATGGGTTGACCTTCTAGGATCGGGTCGGGCGGATCAAATTGGGCATCCCCATGCTTTTGCAGCGCGTCGGCCAAGGCAAAAAGCCCAAGCGAGACGAGGCCGAACAGCACTAAGAGATGCATGTTAGCCCACAGCATGTAGTAGAAAACGGTGACGGGGATCAAAACCCTCAGTCCAATCCTACCCAACCTGAGCCGTTCCACCAAGCCGTATTGAAGCAGAAGAAATGCGCAGGTGGCGAACATGGGCCGGATCTGCAAGTTGTACGTTGCGATTGCGGCTGAAGCCACCGCCACCGGTAGCGCAAAAAAAACAGGTATCCGATAGCGGGCATTCAGGGCTATCGTGATCGGCACGTACAACACGATGCCGGACACTGCATACATCTGGACGAGGAAGTCCGTCCCTGCAAGCTTCTGCTGGGCGGCGAGAAGCACCTCAAACAGCCATTGGTAGGCGACAAGAGGCCTGTCCGTCGCAGTCCAGGAAAACATATCATGGGTTGGCAGCGCTCCCTGCGCGAGGATGTGGTTTCCGGTTTGCAGCAACCAAGCGGTGTCGGGCGAGAAACCAGAGGACATGAAAGTGAGAAAGTAGAGCCAAGTCAACCGGCCTAGCAGCCAAACCAGTACCAATAAATAGACGGCGACCATGATCGGGGCTTCAGTCTCCTTGCTTTGGATCTGTGGCTTTTTTATGTTCATAATTATGATCCTTGCGTTTGATTTGGCGTAAACCAAGATTCAGCCCCGCTCCATTCTAATCAAAAACAATGGTGACTAACAACCCCATACGCCACCCCGGCCATTCCCATTTTGGGTATCCGTTGACAAACAACAAGTTGAAATAATCCGGTTTAAACCCCGGCTAAATAGTTGATTTCAGGCTCCCAACCAAAATGTGAATTGCCACAGCGGCTGCGTCCGTTAAAATGTGAAGGTTTCCAACACCCACCATCACGAAGAGCCACCATGCGCACCAGCCAATTTCCCCTGAACACCGTCAAGGAGACCCCCGCCGACGCCGAAATCATCAGCCACCAGCTCATGCTGCGGGCAGGCTTCATCCGCAAGCTTGCCGCCGGACTCTACACTTGGCTGCCGCTAGGCCTGAAAGTGCTGCGCAAGGTGGAGCGTGTGGTGCGCGAGGAAATGGACAAAACCGGGGCGCTGGAAGTGTCGATGCCGGTGGTGCAGCCGGCCGAGTTGTGGCAGGAGTCGGGCCGCTGGGAGCAATACGGGCCGGAGTTGGCGCGGCTGAAGGATCGCCACCAGCGCGAATTCTGCCTAGGGCCAACCCACGAGGAGATCATCACCGCCCTGGCCCGTGACGAGATCAAAAGTTACAAGCAGTTGCCGATCAACTACTACCAGATCCAGACCAAGTTCCGCGACGAAATCCGCCCGCGCTTCGGCGTGATGCGCGCCCGCGAATTTTTGATGAAGGATGCCTATTCCTTCCATCTTGACCAGGAATCCTTGCAGCAGACTTATGACGCCATGTATGTGGCATACAGCAATATTTTTAGCCGCCTGGGGCTGAAATTCCGCCCGGTGCTGGCCGACACCGGAGCCATCGGCGGCAGCCACTCCCACGAGTTCCATGTGCTGGCCGATTCCGGCGAGGATGCCATCGCCTTCTCCAACGAGAGCCAATACGCCGCCAACGTGGAGCAGGCCGAAGCCCTGGCCCTGGAATCCCCCGCCGAAGAACCCGCCGAACTGACCTTGGTGGACACGCCAAACCAGCACAGCATCGAAGAAGTCAGCGCCTTCCTGAAAGTGGCACCGACACGGGTGCTGAAAACCTTGTTCGTGGCCGGCGTGGAAGGTGGCGTGGTCGCCTTGTTGTTGCGTGGCGAACACGAGTTAAACACCGTAAAAGCAGCCAAGCTCCCTGGCGTCGCTTTGCCTCTGCGCTTTGCCTCCGACCTGGAAGTCCGCGACGCAGCCGGTTGCGCACCCGGCTCGCTGGGCCCCATCGGCTTGAACATCCCCGTTTTCGTGGATCGTAGCGCGGCCAAGCTGGTCAATTTCGTCTGCGGGGCGAACCAGGACGGCAAGCACTACACTGGCGTCAACTGGGGCCGCGACGCAGCCTTGCCGGAGGTGGCGGACATCCGCAATGTGGTGGACGGCGACCCCAGCCCGGACGGGCAGGGAAGGTTGGGGCTAGCCCGTGGCATCGAGGTTGGCCATATCTTCCAATTAGGGACGAAATACAGCGAGGCGATGGGGGCCACCGTGCTGAACGAGGAAGGCCGCAGCCAAGTGATGATCATGGGCTGCTATGGCATCGGCATCACCCGCGTGGTTGCCGCAGCCATTGAGCAAAACCACGACGCCAAGGGTATCATCTGGCCGCAAGCCCTGACCCCGTTTGATGTCGCCCTGCTGCCGATGAACATGCACACCTCTGACCGCCTGCGCGAGAAGGCCGAACAGCTTTATGCCGAATTGCGCGCAGCCGGGTTCGAGGTGCTGTTCGACGACCGCAAGGCCCGCCCCGGCGTCATGTTCGCCGACATGGAACTGATCGGCATCCCGCACCGCGTCGTCGTCAGCGACAAGGGGCTGGACGCCGGCACGTTGGAATATAAGGGGCGGAGAAATGCTGACAGCCAGCATATCCCGGTTGGCGACTTGGTCGCTTTCCTTCGTGGTCAGTCGCATAATCTCTAAATCTTGGCGGAGAGCTTGTGGAAAACAACCCGCGCCCGGAAAAGCCAAGACTCGTATTCGTCAGCCATTCGGGCGAGGACACCTGGGTGGCGCGGCAAATTGCAAGAGAAATTTCGTCCAAAGGGGCAAAGCCGTTCTTAGACGAGGCCGATATTGATGTCGGCGCGGAATTTGAGGAGGACATTCGCGATACTCTCGACGTCGCCGATGAGTTGCTGGTGCTATTCACGCCTTGGGCCTTCGACAGAGGCCGTATGTTTGGGCGGAAATCGGAGCCACGTGGATCAGAAGAATATCCATTGTCGTCGTCTTGCACGGGCTTACGGTGACAGACTTGATGTCGAAGCCAAATGCGCCGGTTTTTCTGAAAAAAAGAGACATCATCAAGCTGAACGACATAGACCAATATCTCAACCAATTGGGCTCCCGTGTCGCATCGGAGGAAAATCCACATGGCTGACGAGCACTACGATTTGTTCATTTCCAGTTCATTCAAAGACAGGCCCTGGGTGTCAGAGTTCGTGGCCGCTTTGAGGAAAGAAGGCGTGCGCCCTTGGTCAGATGCGGATATTGCGCCAGGCGAAAAATGGGAAGAGATCATCCAACAAGCCCTGCGCGAAAGCACCAGGCTAGTCATGGTTCTCAACCCTGACACAATCCAAAGTCCCTGGGTGTTTTTTGAACTAGGTGCGGCCATCGCCGGCAAAAAAAGGATAATTCCAGTGCTGACCAAAGACCTTGAGCTTTCAAGCATCCCAACTTTGCTGCGGAAATACCAATTCCTTAACGAACCCTCTCCTAGCCTCGCCGGAAAGCGTGTGGCCGAGGTGGTGGGCAAGCAACGAAGCGCCGAAATCCCGGCGGAGGGAGTGGCATGAACAAGCTCCTGCACATCCCTCCCCCCGTTTACGCGCTGTTGTCGCTGGGTCTTTGCAAAGGCATAGACAGCCTGTTGCCCCTGCCGTTGGACGTTTCCGCCCCACTGCTGGGAACCGCTTTGGCGGTTCCAGGGCTGGGCTTGCTGTGTTGGGCTTGGCTGAACTTTTTCAAAAAGAAGACAACCCCTATCCCTACCCGCGAGCCTAGCGCCTTGGTCGCGGACGGACCTTACCGCCACTCCCGCAACCCCATGTACCTGGGGTTCCTAGTCCTTCTGGGCAGTGTCGCGTTTTTCATGGGTTCGCCGGTCTATCTGCTCAGTCCCTGGGGCTTTTACCTGGTCATCGACCGCTTGTTCATCCCTTATGAGGAAGCCAAGCTGGAGCGCTTGTTCGGCGCGGAATACGCCGAGTTGAAGCTGAGGGTCAGACGCTGGCTGTGACCACTGTCCCCGGTGAATTTCAGCAGTCGAAACGACCGGCCGATTGGGATATGCTAGAATGCCGTCCAATTTTTATACACTTGCGGAAAATCCCCACATGAAACTCAACCTAATCCTGGCCCAGATGTTCCAGTTCGTCGTGTCCCTCCTGTTCATCACCGTGGTGCTGTTTTATGCCGGCGTGATGCTGATGGTTCCTCTCGCCGTGCTGGTGTACGCGATCAAAATCGCCTCCCTCCTCGCCCCGACCGTCGTCGCCGTGATCGTCGGCATCGCCGCGCTGGGCTACCTGGGATTCAAGGTCTCCCGGATGTCCGAGCTGCTGGATACCCTACTCGGAATCGGCATTGATCTAGTCGCGTTCGGCTTCAAGCAAAAAGAGCGCTTTGAACCCATCGTTGAAGCGGCTCGCGGCAAAATAGCCTGATCGTTTGCCTGTAAACTGAAAAGCTCCGCCTTGGCGGGGCTTTTTTTCGCGCCACGGGATCAAGATGGCTACGATGATGGAACGCTTAGGTTTTCGGACGGCAGAACGCCAAACGCTTCGGGGAGAATAAAGGCGGGAAAAGGAAGGCCATTGGAGCGGGCGACGGGATTCGAACCCGCGACATTCAGCTTGGGAAGCTGACGCTCTACCAACTGAGCTACACCCGCTTTAGGACTTGGTAGAGATTTTACGGATTTTCGCCGCCCGCCACAATGGGGAGGTGAACTAATTGTGGTAATTTTGTATCGTAGTCAAGCCGGCGGAAATTCCGGCCACTCGAACAACAACACTTATGAGAGGAGAGCCCCAATGTTGATGATGCTCGGCGTAATCATTTCCATGCTTAGCTCCGTATTGTTTTACCGCACGGCTGCGGCGAAAGGCGCCCCGGCCGTCCAGTGGGCCGTCGTCGGTTTCGCAAGCTATTTCCTGACCAACCTCATCTGGACTTTCTGGGTGACCAAGCCCATCGCCCTCAAGCTGGCCGCCCAAAATTTGAACACCAAGGCCGGTCTGGTTACGAGTTCCGGCATCGTCATCGGTGCCGTGGTCGCCTGGTTGATCTGGTCGCTGATTTTAAACAAACTCAAACCCGCCGAATAACAAGACTGCACAACAAAAAAAGCGCCGGAAGCCTTTTGGGCCTCCGACGCTTTTTTGGCTTGGCGCTAAAAAGCTTACAGCTTGTCGGCGTTGCCGCTCAGGTAGGAGGCGACGCCATCGGGGCTGGCCGTCATGCCTGCCTGGCCCTTGTTCCAGCCCGCCGGACAGACTTCGCCATGTTCCTCGTGGAATTGCAAAGCATCGACCATGCGCAGCAACTCGTCGAAATTGCGGCCCAAGGGCAGGTCGTTCACGACCTGATGACGTACCACGCCTTGGGTGTCGATCAAGAAAGTGCCACGGTAGGCGACCGGGAAGCCTTCTTTTTCGACATCGTAAGCCTGGGCGATGGCGTGGCTGATGTCGGCGACCATCGTGTATTTCACCGGGCCGATGCCCCCGTTATTGATGGGGGTGTTGCGCCAAGCGTTGTGGGTGAAATGGGAGTCGATGGACACCGCCAGCACTTCCACGCCGCGCTCCTTGAAGGCATCAACGCGGTGATCCAACGCGATCAGCTCGCTCGGGCAGACGAAGGTGAAGTCCAGCGGATAGAACACAATGGCGACATACTTGCCCTTGGTTTCCTTCGAAAACTCGTAGCTGTCCACGATGGAGCCGTCGCCCAGCACGGCGGGCGCGGTGAAATCAGGGGCCGGTTTACCAACTAAAACGCTCATTTAAGTCTCCTGTGAATATGAAGAGTTTTCGCCGCAAGGGCCATCCCCGGCAGGCGCGTACCCCGGAAGTCCCGGGAATATCGAATGTAGAGGCTTGAATTGTACACTGAAATAGTCGGGAATAGGCAAGACTCAAACGAAGGCAAGCGAGGGGTTGTCCATGACATCCCGCCACACCTCGCCGCCCACACCGTCCGGCGCGGGCCGGATGCTTGCGTAAAGCATCCCCTGGGCATGATGGATGTCCAGGCTGGCCGTTCCGTTCCCCCCCTCCCGCTGGTTGACCAGACGGATGGAGTGGATGTTTGGCTCGCGCAGGCGCAGGTTGAAATCCTTGCCGACGATGACCAGACTCTCGTCGGTCAGTTCGACGGCTTTGATCACCGCATCACGCAGATGCAGAGGAGGGCTGGCGATCAAAATGATGCAAGGAAGCTCCAATTGTGCCAACAGGGCAAGCCTTTCGTGGAGTTTCGCCATGGACAGCAAAGTCTCTCCCTGCGCAAGCAGTGGCTCGGCGGTCGCGGGCTTGCGCTGGCGGACGGGATGACGGTCGGCGAAAAACTTCTCCGCCGTCGGCAAAAGCGGATCGAACAAAGGCATGGACAGCGATGCCTGGATGTGCATGATTACCTCCTTGGAACGGTCAGAAGAGACTTTGCAAAGACTTTCAATATGTCAGGCAAATTCCGAGCCATGACTTATTGCCCACTTCCCTGGAAGCCCGGCGGGCCGTGCTCGGCAAGCGTCGGCCAGAGGCGGCGCGGCATTCGGCTAGACGGCCAGGACAGAAGACGGCAGTCCGCGCATTGTCCCGAAACCGTATGAAGGGATGATGACAGCCCAGCCGGGGCAAATGGCTTAGGGCTTAGGGGATATGACCCACGCCATGAGAAACCCCGCCCCTTATGGGTTCTTTTGGGTTCGTGTTTGCCAATATGGCAAGCGTATCCGAGGGACGCACAGCCGATGTCCTGGCTGTCCCCGCCACGCTGGCGACCGGCGCAGGCAAACCAAGTGGTTTCAGCGCTTGTCTGCGGCGAGCAGGCCGACGGGCCCAACGTGAAAACTCTGGACAATGCGGTATTGCTGGACTGAAAATGAGGCCGCAATCGGCCAATGCTCGACGATGCGGGCGTATTGCCGGGTGGAAAGATGGGGTGAGCCGTGGATGCGGCTTGGGAAAATGTATTGGTCTGACCTGAGTTTGGCCTGCTCGATCCAGCACTTCAGGGACTCACGGGGTTGCTCGGTGATCTCAAATTGCACGGGACGGCGGGTTTGCTGCTGCATGACGATGGCCCGCGAGGCGATGCGGGCCCCCTTTGGGCGATGTCGGAGACTTACAGCCCGACCAGGTCACAGCCGCGCAGCTTGCTGTCTATCGCCAGGTTGAACGGGGCAAGCTCCCGCGCTTGCTGGGCCAGTTGTAGCCGGATCCGGATCGCCCAAATCTCCTTCAGCTTGAGCGGCAGTTTCTGGCCGATGAGTTTGCCCTTGTTCCAGGGGTTCCGGGCTTTCTTTTCTGTTTTGGTTGTCGCGTTCATGAGAAGCTCCTAACGTCGAGTTAAAGGAGCCTGGCATTTTGTGCTAATGCAAGTTCTTTGACCGTGGCCTGAAATGGAACACGATAAAACCTACAAGCTGCTGTTTTCCCATGCCGAAATGGTCGAAGACCTGCTGCGGGGCTTCGTGCCTGAGGAATGGGTCAGCCAATTGGATTTTGCCACCTTGGAAAAATATCCGGGCAGGCTACGTCTCAGACAATTTGGACAGGCGTGAAGATGACGTGGTCTGGCGGCTGCGCTGTGGCGAAAGCTGGGCCTACATCTATCTCATAATCGAGTTCCAATCCTCGGTCGATCATTTCATGGCGCTTCGGGTCATGGCCTACTTGGCGCTGCTCTACGAAGACCTGGTCCATTCCGAAAAACTGGTTGCGGGCGACCGCCTGCCGCCGGTGCTGCCCATTGTCCTCTACAACGGCAGGCCCAGGTGGACGGCGGCGCAAGATATTGCCGAGTTGCTCGCCCCTACGCCGAAAGGACTCGAACGCTATGCCCCGAGTCTACGGTATTTCATGATCGACGAGGGACGCTCTGCGGAGAACGAACTGGCCGAGCTTCGCAACCTGGCGGCGGCGCTTTTCAGGCTGGAAAACAGCCGGACGCCCAAAGACGTTGAAAAAGTCTTGGAAGCCTTGGTCGAATGACTGAAAATGCCGCAACAGTCATCCCTGCGCCGCGCCTTCACCACTTGGCTGAAGCGTGTGCTGCTGCCGGGCCGGCTGCCCGGCGTGGATTTTGACGCATTGAACGAACTGCAAGAGGTTAAGAGCATGTTGGCAGAACGCGTGGTCGAGTGGACCGAGGAGTGGAAGAACCAGGGAATTGCCGAAGGCCGTCAGCAAGGCGAGGCGATAGGGGAGGCCAAGGGAGTGGCAAAAGGAGAAGCTGCTTTGTTACAGCGGCAATTGGAAAAGCGTTTTGGCGCTTTAAAGGAAAGCCTCCTCCAGCGCATAACTCAAGCCGATGCCGAAACATTGCTGCGCTGGGGCGAGCGGATTTTCCAGGCATCTTCTGCAGAGGATGTCGTGCGCGATTAAGCCGAAGCCGCCCGTTGCTTGTTCCTCTTCAATAATGCGGGCGGGGTTCGCCCTTTACTAAGACGAGATGGATTCGTCAAAAATCCTAAGCTCCTTGATCTGGGCCAAAGTCTTTAGCCCTCTGGCCTATCCATGTCAATGGCTGCTTTCGGCAACATTAAGCTGACAAAATCCGGCCAAAAACCGCCATAGAACAATTATTGAGGAATGACTGCAACCCGGGACATTGCCGCCGATGATTTTGCTTCATAAATCCAGCGGACTTTTCGCTTCCTTGATCGTTCGACTGGGCACGGTATGCGTGTAGATCATTGTAGTTGTCAAATCGCTATAGCCAATAATTCCTGATTTGCTTTTTACTCTTACTGGCTCTTGGTATGAAGATCAGAAAGTTATTTCCACTCTATCGGAATACTTTGTTCGTTCAAAATCTGAAATGAATATAGCCAACATCTTCCACTTGAATAAAATTCCATTCAAATATGAAGTTCTAAAATTTGCCAAAGACGGCTCCATGTATTTGCCAGACTTTACTGTTCTTTTGAAAGGTGAAGGATTCTATTGGGAACACGTTGGTAGACTGGATTCGCCTGAGTACAAAAATCACTGGGAAACTAAGCAGAAAAAGGGAAAACAAAAGATTAGGACTTACGCACGAGCCTGAAGCTACCGCAGAACCCTGGCGGTTCACGGTTTCAGGTCAGGCGAAGGACATGGGTATTGACGGGTTTTTAAGCCCCTCCTTCATATAATCGGAGAGAAGGCCGTTTTTCAGGGCGTAAATGTTAGTTTTAAGTTTTCTGGCGAGCCTTGTCAGGCAGTGCCAAGCGAGTATTGCGCAGCCGATATGGTTTTTCTGTGCGCTGGCCTTGCGGCATCGGCATTTCTCCAGGCCGAGCATTTGCTTGCCTTCGCGGTGGTATTGCTCGATTTTCCAGCGGACGGCGCACATATCTTTAATGGCGACGGCGGAATCCTGGGAAAGGCCGTTGGTGGCGACGTGTTCCGTGCGGTTTGTCGCCGCAACCCGGAACAGCTTCACCTTGTAATCCATCGGGAATCCATGTATCTTCACAAGCTTGCCGCGCAGCATTTCGTCGCCGAACCATTCCAGGCCGGAAACGGCCTTGCAGGGGGTTTTGCCCCGGCTGTCGTCCGCCTTGCGGTTGGCTTTGAGCGGGCAATAAAACACCTTTCCGGCCCTGTCGATGTGCATCATCAGATCCTTGGTGGCGTACCAGGAATCCATCAGCACGGCGCGGAACGGCAGGTTTTTGTTTCCGATGGCGTCGTCGAACATGTCCCGCACGTGGTCGAGCTTGGTCTTGCCGTCCCCGTCGGGGTCGTATATCCGCCAATCGATGATCCAGTGTTCGCCGGTATCCAGGTTAGCGTACACGCAATTGGCGACGCCGATGCCTTTCACGACGCCATGCCCGTTGCCGCTATACTGGCGGCGCACCCGTTCTATCTTGAAAGAATGGCGCTTGTCCAGTACGCTGTCGTCGAATATCAGGCAGGCGTTCCCGCCACGGCGGACAAGGTGCCCGACGGACTGCCAGGCCGCATTCGGCGAGACGCCGTCCTCCATGAGGCAACGGTTTATGGCATCATGTGAAAACCCAATATGATGGTCGGCCATGTAGGTTTGAGTGTAATTTATAAGAGTCGCAATAATAAATTGACAATAGTCCTTTCGCGTCGGCTTCAGGCCGGAGTATTTTCTCGTCTTCATAGGCGGCTATTATACTCCGTTAAGGCCAATATTCATATACCCATGTTAATATATTTTGCGTAAGTCCTGTTAGATAAAATAATTCCTGTTCGCGCTGCTCTTTCACAGAACGCACTACCATTTTTTCCTTTTTCCCCGAAAAAGCCGTCTCCATTATGGTTTCCATTGGGTAGAGGGTGCCGTCGATCTCGAAATTGTGCAAATTGGAAAAGTCTGCGTCGATTGCGCCTTCCTTGGATTCCACACGGTAGCCAATGATATTCGGGAAGCTGATTGCATAAGCTGCTTGGCGTTGTGGGAGGGCGCGAATGGTCGTGATGTCTTGTCGGTCAGGTGGCGGTCTGACTCCACCTTTGGACATCTTGAACGGCACACCAACGATTATAGTGGACCCCCGTTTTCGGACAATCATTTAAGATGGAGGCCTTCAGGAAAACGGGGGTTGTGGTGAGCGAGAAGAAGCGCAAGGTTTTTAGTGGCGAGTTCAAGGCGAAGGTCGCGCTTGAGGCGATCCGGGGCATCAAAACGGTCAATGAGATCGCCCAAGAGTTCGGGGTGCATCCCACGCAGGTTGGGCAACGGAAGCGGGAGCTGCAAGAACAGGCGGCGGGCCTGTCCGAGGTCAAGCGCGGGATCAGGCCGGTTGACCCGTCATCCAGCCAGGATCGGCTGTATTCCGAGATCGGGCGGTTGAAGATGGAGTTGGACTGGCTGAAAAAAAGTCCGGGATCAGCCCCTGGCCGACCGCAGGCATTGGGTCGACGCTGACGGGCCGCTGGCCCTGGCCCGCCAATGCGGGCTTGCGGGTGTTGCCCGCTCCACGGCCTACGCGCCCCGCAGGGCGGCGGGTCCAGACGCCGAGGAACGGGCGCCGCTGGATTTGATTGATGCCGAATATACGCGGCATCCATTCTACGGCAGCCGCAAGATGGTGGTCTATTTGGAACAAGTGGGCCATCGGGTCAACCGCAAGCGGGTGCAAAGGCTGATGGGGGTGCCGGGGTTGGCGGGCATGGCGCCGGGGCCGGACACCAGCCGCCCGCACCCGCAACACAAGGTCTATCCCTACTTGCTGCGCGGCCTGGCTGTTGACCGGCCGAATCATGTTTGGAGCACCGACATCACCTATGTCCGGCTGGCGCGGGGGTTTGTGTACTTGGTGGCAATCATCGACTGGTGTTCGCGCAAGGTGCTGGCTTGGCGGGTATCGAACACGCTGGACAGCGGGTTCTGCGTCGATTGCCTGGAGCAGGCCTTGCAGACCCATGGCCTCCCTGAAATCTTCAATAGCGACCAGGGTTGCCAGTTCACGTCGGTGGCGTTCGCCGGGGCACTCAAGCGGCGAGGCATTGCCATCAGCATGGACGGAAGGGGCCGGGCGTTGGACAACATCTTTGTGGAGCGCCTGTGGCGCAGCGTCAAGTACGAGGACGTGTACCTGAAAGGCTACACCAGTGTGCCCGAGTTGCTGCTGGGTTTGGCGGACTACCTCGAGTTCCACAACTCGGAACGGTTTCACCAGTCCTTGGATTACTTGACCCCAGACGGGGTTTACCGGACAGGCAGTGGCGGGGGAGCCAAGATCGTAGACAAATTCAGCGAGAAGGAAACCTCTCGCACGGAAACAGAAGCCAAATCGGGGCAGCGCCGTTCCGCTGCAAGTGTTGGCTTACCATCTTAAATTCGCCCTAAAACTGTCTTGACTGAGGGGTCCACTGTACATAGACGGCGATGGCGATCCAGACCTGGGTTTTGACCGCGTTCTCGGAGGTGCCGAAGAACGCCTTGATCCGCAGGTGCTGCCTGATCCATTTGAAGGAAAGCTCCACTTGCCATCTCGAGCGGTAAAGCTCTGCAATGGTCAGGGCGGGCAGGTCGAAATGGTTGCTCAGGAAGACCAGTTGCTTGTCGTGCTGCGCGTCGTAGAACTTCACCCGGCGCAGTTGGCCGGGGTAGCCCCGCTGGCTTTTGGGGACTGCCAGCCGGATGGTCTGGTCGCATCGCAAGCCGGTCTCCTTGTCGACGGGGCGCGAATAGACCCGCCGGAATTGCAGGTTCGACTTGGCCCGGACGACGAAGAAAGCCTGTGCCTGGTGCGGGCCATGCAGCCGGGCGAAGTCGATGCAGCCCCGATCCATGATGTAGAAGCTCCCCGCCTCGAAGGCAATCTGGTCGAGGATGTTCACGTCGTGGAGTTTGCCGTCCGAGATGTGGATGAGGCTCGGGATGCTGCCGCGCAGGTCGAGCAGGGTGTGCAACTTGACCGCGCCCTTGGCTTGGCGGAACTTCGCCCAAGGGAACAGCGCAAGACACAGGTCGATGGTCGTCGAGTCCAGCGCATAGACCGTATTCGTCAACTCGACGCCAAAGCCATCTTGGGCGTAGAGCTTGCGGGCGGTCTGGATCAGGCTGAGGGCAAAGCCCTGGTAGATGCGCCAGTCGCGCTTTTCGTTGGCGTCCGCCAGCGTGCTGCGGGCGACGCCGCCCCGGATGCCCAAGTGGTACAGCTTGGCCGAGTGCGCCCCCAGGCAGGTTTCGATGTCCCGCAGGCTTTCGCGATAAGTCAGTTGGGCGAAGGCCATGCACAGGAACTGGTCGAGGTGCGAGAACGTGAGCGTCGGATAGCGGCCCGGATACTTCGCCACGCAGCGGCGGAAGGTGTGCAACGGCAGATGATCCATCAGTTGCGCGAATACCAATTTTCCCGAATGCATTGATCCACTCCCGGCAAAAACCGGTAGCTTCTCGCAAGTTCAAATCGGTGACACCCAATAGGGGCATATTTTTTTTAATTTTTAAGCGGTTAGCGATGGCTTTTCAAAAATCTCCGGACAGCAGTGTTGGAATGTAAACAATTTGAGAAGTGTCTGGAACGTTCTTGGAGGGTTGCATCGCCTGCGGCTTCAGCTTTTGCAAAGGTGCGGGGCGGTCTTCCTGTCGCAGACCGAAGCCATAGATCCCACGACGACCACAGGCCGAACCATGTAGCAGATGGTCGGGATGCTGACCGGACCGGAACGCTCCTTGATTCAGGAACGAAACAAGGCTGGCCGCAGTCCTCGGCGGCGGTTGTCCGTGGTGTTAAGATGGGCAGCTCTTCTGCATAAGTCCTGACTTGGACACGAGGCTTCCCCGTGCGCAACTGGCTTGACCGTCTGAACCCCATCCGACAACTGCCCAAGCCGATGCGGCGATATTTGGCCATGCCGAATCGTCTGTTCCTTGCTTGGCTGGTGCTTTCTGGTTTTATTCTGGTGACCAGCCTCCCCGGCCAAACGGAAACATCGCAGCCCGCGACCTCCATCATTCCTCCCGAGCAAGACCTGTCCGCACCGCCTGTCGCCGCAAACCTAGCCGTTACCCCCCAAGCGCCTCGGGCTCTGGCGGTACCTCATAGCGTCGCCAATATTGCCGTTTCTGGCTTGCAAAGCTTCACGGTCATCGGCAAAGACGGGAGGATTTTCGTCACGCCCCAAGGCCAGCCCGCACTGGTATTGGCTAATGACGCTGACGGATTGCAGGTGCAGACGGAGGCGGGAGCCTTGGTTTACCGGCTGAAGCTTAAAGGCGATGAGCAAGGCAAGGTTTATGACGCGGCGGGTGGCTTGCGCTATCGCCTGAAATGCGAGACCGAGGACAACGAGGAAACCTGCGAGCTTTATGACGGACAGGCCGCGCTGTTGAACCGTATCAAGCTCAAGCAAGACAGCTTCAATGTCTACGGCCCAGGCTCTCAGCGGCTGTACAAAGGCAAGCTGAAAAATGGCCAGTACGTGCTGAAGACAGAGGCGGACGAGGGGGTGTTAAACATCAAGGGTGTCAATACGCTGAAAGCGGCCGCATTGTTGGCTTTGCCGGTGGAGATTTCCATCCGGGCCTTGCTGTGGCATCATGCAGACTTTTGAACGGGGCCAAGCCGGGCCGTGAACGCGCTTAGGGTCCGCACCGTCTTCAACATACCCTCGACATCAGGCATGTTCATCGCCCCTAGTTCGCTTAGGTTGCTGAATCGCCCCTTCCCGACCACGGTGATTTTGCCAGCGGGCAAATCCCGCCGCACCGCAATGTCATAACCCCGGCGTTGCCCTTGCAAGCTTGCGCAGACTTCGCCTAATTGCCTGATTTCTTCCTCGCCCAAACTTGCCAGACGGGATGTTGGTAGCGGCAGACCATCGCCACGCGGTGTTTCGTGCCTTTGGACTTGGTTTTCTTGCCCGTTGATTTGTATTTGGCTACCCGTCGGCAGACGGTTCGCAAAACCAAAAGAGCTTCTTCATCCAGCTTCACTTTGAAATCGAGCAAGACATCGTCGCAGATCTCAAAACGGCGCATCCCTAGGCTTTCGGTGGAAAACTTTTCCGACCACATGGGCGTGAACGGATTGCAGGAAAACGTGCAAGCGGCATCGGGAGGAAGGTCACGGATGAGTGGCAATACCAGCTTGTAGAGGAAATCCAACTCATGGTCTTGGATCATCTCATCCCGCAGGCGCAGCCAGACGATCCAGCGCCCCGACAGAAACACGCCCAGGCTCGCCAAGCCCCACATCGCCAAGGCTTGCGGCTTAGCGACGGCGGAGAATGATTCGCCCAACCATTCCGCCCCATTAGCGTAGGCGGCAAAAGAGCCCATTAAAGCCATGGCCAGCAAGGCGATGACGCTCAAGACCCGGCTCGCGATGGTTTTTCGGTTGCAGGGGTAGCGCTGCAAGACGCTGCCCAACGCCCAGCCCCACAATAGGAACAGCATCCCGCAAACAGCGAAAAACAAGAATATCCCGACTGCGGCCCCGTCGACATGGGACAAGGCCACCACGCAGACGGCAGCGTAGGCCGGGCTTGCCAACGCCACCGCCCAGCCATAGCGGGAACGATATTCGCGCAAGCGCGGAGCCATGCCTTTGAACAGTTTGAACAGCCGCGCCAAGCGTTGGGGTTTGCCTTGGAATTGAAACAGCATCACGCCTCCAAATGCCGTAAGACGGCAGGCCAATCGGGCGGGGTATAAGGGATGGGGGCGGGTGGCGGGCTATCCAGCCAAGGCAGGATCTGATCCAAATGGGTAAGGGCCAAGCCAAACAGCGAAGCCCGGCGAAATTGGTCGTCATGGCGTTTTTTTATGGGCAAAAAGCGCACATCGACCCCCAGCCCCAGTAACTCGTAAAACGTGTGGTAGCCCGCCCCGACCACCAGCCATTTGCCTGCCGACAAGGGTTGGCCGAAGTCTTGCCAATACTGGAAGCCCAAGCCAATCTGGCGGGCCAGCCGGGCAAACACTGACAACACCTGCCGACCACACCGGCGTCCGGGATCCAACACAGCAAATCCGCGACTATCCGACGACAGCCTCCAATGGGAGGCATCGATCATATAGCCCGTGGGACGGGCGTCAGGCAAAGGCCGCTCCCACTCGTTATGACTTTCAGGATAGGGTAAGAGAGTTTGGGTGTAAGCGGGCAGATCACTCGGATCACCCGGTCCGCGCCTTAGGTTTTTTGCGTAACGGGCGATCCATGTGGTTTTCTCGAAGCGGGCCAGCCACTGCGCGGTAATTTCCCCGCGCCAGCCTTGGGGGAAAGTATCGACAATCCAATGCGGTGGCGGATGGCAAAACAACGGGGCAAGATGGGCGTCGGCCAGGCTTTGGGCGTAATGGCGCGGGCCGTTGTCCGCCGTGAAATGCCGGTCCGCCCCCGGACACAGCAGCACCGCACTGGCAACGCCCCGCTCCGCCAAACGTTGCTGCAATAACAAGCCCCGGCGGGCATGACCGTGGCCACCGCCCAAGGCATAAATGAGTGCCTTAGCTGTCGTAGGCATGGCCGTCATCGGCATTCACGTCGAAGTCCGACAGCGCATCGAACGCCGCATAGTCTTCATCGGCAAAGGCCGGGCCGTCCCTGTCGCCTTCACCCCAAACCGGGCCGCCTTGACCAGAAAACGAGTCATCATAATACCCACCCGAACCCCTGGAAAATCCCCCGCCTTGGCGGCGGGCGAAGGAAGATGCCCCCGATCCACTCTGGGCGGCTTGGCAGTCCGGGCAGAAAACGCGCACCGGATCGCCTTCAGGGCGATGGGCGTGTTCATCGCATACATCCAGCCCACATCTCCCGCACTGCAATACGGAGGGCCTACCGCATCGGCGGACATAAAAAAAACCCGTCTGGCAACCGCAGAACCTAGGCACCGTAAAATGCACATCGCCCATACTCATAAATCTTGCCTTATGAAAATCACCTACGCCAGCTTTGATGAAGTGCCTTCTTACAAGGCGGCCTCGACGCATATCTTGGCGAACTGCCGCAAGGCCATGTCGCAGCATCAAATCTCCCTGCTGAGTTTGGGCGATATTACCTTGCCGAGACTCGCCGGATTTTCCCACAAACCGGCGGCAATCCGGGAGAAAAATTATCTGCGCCGGGGCGAGTCATTCCGTGGCTTTGTGCTTCGCCATCTGCAAACTGAGCGGCCTGATGTGTTCCATTTCCGCACCCCCTGGGAGGGTGTGCTGGCGGGTCGATTGGGGATTCCCAATGTCTACGAGGTCAACGGGCTTCCATCCATGGAATTGCCCTACCATTATCGCGACGCCAGCCCCTGTGCCTTGGCCGTATTGCAGGCTTGGGAGCAAGCCTGCCTGGAAAAGGCGGCCGCGATTGTCTGCCCTTCCGAGCGGATCAGGCAATGTTTGCTCACCCGCTACGCAATACCCGACCCGGCGCGGATCAACGTGATACCTAATGGTTACGATAGCGTTCCACGGGTCGAATCCCCAGCGGATACCCTGCCACTACGCGCCGTTTATCTCGGCACTTTGAGCGTTTGGCAGGGCATTTTGTGGGCCTTGAAAGGCTTTGGGCCTTTGCAAGGGCAATTCACCTTGGACATCTACGGCATCGGTGCGCGGAAGCTGTTGCAGTACGCGGAACGGAGGATCGTCCGCCATGGACTGCAAGACCGGGTGCGCTTGCGCGGCGCGTTGACGCGGGCCGAGTTAAACCTGCGCCTAGGCCATTATCATGTCGGCCTTGCACCGCTGCTGAAAACCGAACGCAACGCCGAGCAAGGCTGCTGTCCGGTGAAGATCATGGATTACCTGGCCCATGGGCTGGTCACGGTCGCCTCTGATTTGGCTGTGGTCCGGGCGATGGTGGAGCATCGCCACAACGGCATCCTGTTCCAACCGAATTGCCTGCAATCCTTTGTCGGCGCGATGCAAAGCCTGGCCGACGAACGGGCGCGGTTGCCAGCGTTGCGGGCGAATGCGCGGGCTTCATTGCGGCGTTTCCCGACTTGGGACGAGTGCAGCGGGCGGATGTTGGCGATTTATCAGCAAATTGCCTGCAAATAGCTTTGCCGTTCCCGTGCCGCGCTGAAATGCTCGCGGACGGTGGCGGAGGCTTGTTGGCGGATGGCTTCATGGCCGTCGCGCAGGCAAGCTTCCGCCCTGCCTAGCGCCAGACCCAGGCTTTCGACCGAGCGCGGCTCGAACAGGAAGCCGTTCTCGCCGTCGCGGATGACATCCTTCGCCCCGCCGACCGCCGAGCAGACGCAGAGCTTACCCAGGGCCATCGCCTCCAGCATCACGTTCGACATGCCTTCGTGGGTGGAAGGGATGCAGACAATATCCACTTCCCCATACGCCTTAAGCAAGCCTTCGCGCCGATGGGTATACGGCGCGTGGCTGATGGCCGCTTGTGGATGCAGGCAATGGAAGCCATGCAAGAGCTTGCCTGCCTCCTCACGCAGGTCGCCGACAATGCGGAGGGTCAAGCGGTCGAAATCCAAAGCCGCAAGCAATAAATCCAAACCTTTCTTCTGCTTAATATCGCCAAACAAGCCGATCACTGGAGGGGTCGCGGGCGTATAGCCCGATTGGAAAGGGAAGTCTTCCACTTCCACGCCATTGGCGATGAACAGGGGCTTCGCACCGGGGCAAAAGGCGTGGATCGTGGCCTGCATCTCCCGGCTGACACAAAACACTTGCCGCGCATGGCTCAGGGCGTAATGGATGAAGAAAGCGGCACCGCCAAAAACCTCCAAATCAATATCGTTGCCGCGAGCGAACAATAGGGGCGAAGAACCTTGGCGCCGCGCCGCGATGGTCGTCGCATAAGCCAGGGCATTGCAACAGAAGGATAGATAAACCGGATTCGGCAACGGGCGGCTGATAGCCTCGATCACATCGGCTAAATGCTGTAAAAACAGTGCCGTATCAGTGGATGCGCCGACCTCAACCAGCGGGATGCCACCCTGCTCAACCTGACGATAAGTGAGCGGTGCCAGCCCAGGAGTGGGCGTGATGACGTGGATGGGATAGGCGGTGGACAAATGGCGGACGATCCGCCTGGCGCTGACGGCCAAGCCACCGACGGCATTGCCAGCATAGGCTGGAGTGATAAACAGCAACTGGCTGGAAATATTCAATGGATTCAATTATTTAGGATACCGGTTTGGGACATAGTACAACATTGGAGTAGCACAGGAAACGGAAAGCGGCTCGGTTCAAACCAGGGTAACTCTTTTTCCTGAAGAGTTAGGGAACCTTTGGTGCTAGTTTTTTGGCGGTGGTCACGGGAAAGGGCTAAAGTGGTCAAGTGTTTGACGAAAAACGCTTTTCCCACGGAGGCTCCTCCCATGACCACCGAAGACTTTATCACCGACCTGTTCTGTCGGGTAGACGGCCGGATGGAAAACGTCCCGAACCACAGCCATGCGGCGCTTTGGCCGAGCGAGCTGGTGACCATCGGCTTGCTGTTCGCCGTCAAGGGCGTCGGCCAGCAGGCCTTCTACCGCTGGCTGGGCCGGGACTACGCCTGCTTGTTTCCCCGGCTGCCGGAGCGCACCCGCCTGTTCCGCCGCCTGAGGACGCATTGGCGGTGGGCGCAGATGTTCCTCGCCCAGCCGAGCCTGCTCGGTGTCATCGACAGCTACGGGGTCGAGCTGATCCACCCGGTGCGCCGGGGCCGCAACCCCAAGGGCTGGGCGGAGCCCGGCATCTCCAACCATCGCTGGATCGTCGGCGGCAAGCTGTGCCTGGCGCTCAACCACCTCGGCCAGGTCATCGGCTGGGCTTGGGCGACCGCGAACGCCCATGACACCTAGTTCCACCCGCTGGTGGAGGCTTTCCAGGACCGTTGCCTGATGCTGGCCGACACCGGGTTCCACGCGGCGGAGGGCGACCCGCCCAACCTGAAGCTCTGCCCGCGCGGGCGTTGGAACGGCAGGATGGGGGTGGAGACCGTCTACTCCATGCTGACCGTCGTCTCCCACGCCAAGAAGATGCGGCACCAAGTGATGGCCTATTTCCAATCCCATCTGGCCATGGCGGTCGCCGCCTTCAACCTGCTGGTCGCATGGAACGGACTGCCTGCGCGGGACGATGGCTTCGTGCCTTTGTCCATCGCTGAGTTCAACTTATCAGGACTTACGCAAAATATATTAACATGGGTATATGAATATTGGCCTTAACGGAGTATAATAGCCGCCTATGAAGACGAGAAAAATACTCCGGCCTGAAGCCGACGCGAAAGGACTATTGTCAATTTATTATTGCGGCTCTTATGAACTACACGCAAACCTACATGGCCGACCATCATATTGGGTTTTCCCATGATGCCATAAACCGTTGCCTCATGGAGGACGACGTCTCGCCGAATGCGGCCTGGCAGTCCGTCGGGCACCTTGTCCGCCGCAGCGGGAACGCCTGCCTGATATTCGACGACAGCGTACTGGACAAGCGCCATTCTTTCAAGATAGAACGGGTGCGCCGCCAGTATAGCGGCAACGGGCATGGCGTCGTGAAAGGCATCGGCGTCGCCAATTGCGTGTACGCTAACCTGGATACTGGCGAACAGTGGATCATCGATTGGCGGATATACGACCCCGACGGGGACGGCAAGAACAAACTCGACCACGTGCGGGACATGTTCGACGACGCCATCGGAAACAAAAACCTGCCGTTCCGCGCCGTGCTGATGGATTCCTGGTACGCCACCAAGGATCTGATGATGCACATCGACAGGGCCGGAAAGGTGTTTTATTGCCCGCTCAAAGCCAACCGCAAGGCGGACGACAGCCGGGGCAAAACCCCCTACAAGGCCGTTTCCGGCCTGGAATGGTTCGGCGACGAAATGCTGCGCGGCAAGCTTGTGAAGATACATGGATTCCCGATGGATTACAAGGTGAAGCTGTTCCGGGTTGCGGCGACAAACCGCACGGAACACGTCGCCACCAACGGCTTTTCCCAGGATTCCGCCGTCGCCATTAAAGATATGTGCGCCGTCCGCTGGAAAATCGAGCAATACCACCGCGAAGGCAAGCAAATGCTCGGCCTGGAGAAATGCCAATGCCGCAAGGCCCGCGCCCAGAGAAACCACATCGCTGCGCGATACTCGCCTGGCACTGCCTGACAAGGCTCGCCAGGAAACTCAAAACAAACATCTACGCCCTGAAAAACAACCTTCTCTCCGATTATATGAAGGAGGGGCTTAAAAACCCGTCAATACCCATGTCCTTCGCCTGACCTGAAACCGTGAACCGCCAGGGTTCTGCGGTAGCTTCAGGCTCGTGCGTAAGTCCTAACCAAAAGTTAGTATGCCGCCACTCCAATTCCAGCCCTTCGTTTTCTTCTACGGTTAACGGGATATTTCGTACCAAAGTTACTGTTGGATTGCTTAGGTTGAACTGCAAAGTCTGTGTGCCTATATATATAGAGTGTCATTGGAAACCTGAATATCCAACCTCACCCATTCTCGGTTTTGTTTTGCTTCTTCTTGAATGCGGGTTATCCAAATTCTAGCTAATTCACAACCTATTTCACGCCAATAGGCTGGGCTGTCAGCGAAATCAAACGACTTCAGAGCGTCAGTCATCCCTTCCAGAAACTCTCGGCGAGCGGCGTTGGTGCATAAATAATTTGGAGCTTGCATGATCCCTTACCCAATAGGCTCAGGACAAAGCTTGCCCTACCCGGACCGACACCGGCATGCCGAGGTAGGCCATGGCATTGAGCGCGGCGACGCGCACATGGACCTCTGTCACTTGGCCCTCAAAAATGCGGGAGGCCAATCCGGGGCCGAACAACTGCTTCAGGCGGTAAATGCCATTTTCGGCGATGCTGCGGCGGTGATAATTGACCGCTTGCTTCCAACCGGCCAAGCCCTTCTCCGCGATGGCCTCCAAGGCCTGGGTGCGGGGATGGCCCGCCTCCCAAGGAACGGCATTTTCTCTCGGCGGGATTGCCGCCTTCGCGTCCCGCTCCATCGCCGCGTCGTACACGTCGCGGGTGTCACAGGCACCGTCGGCGTCGACCTGGCCGATCTCCCCCTCGGCCTGTCCGAGCAAACCCGCGAAGACCCCGGCATCCGTCCGCTCCACGGTGGCGACCTCCACGGCGACCACGTCCTTCACGTCCGCATCAAGGCCCAGATGGACCTTGCGCCAAGTCCGCCGCTTGCCAAGCCCGTGCTGGCGCACTTTCCACTCGCCCTCGCCGAAAATCTTCAAGCCGGTGGAATCGGCCACCAGATGGACCGGGCCGGTGCGTGGACGGCGCGGGATCTCGGCCCGCAAGCCCCGGGCGCGGCGCGACATCCGGGCATGGTCGGGGACGGGCGGGTCCCGACCCGTCAACCCGGCCAGCGAGCGGGCCAGCCCTTCCGCCGCCCGGCAGGGCAGGTGGAACACCGCCTTCAGGGTCGGCAGCGTCTGCATGGCCGCATCCGAGTAAGTGAAAGGCGCCCCGCGTTTGCCGTTGTGGGCAGCCCGCCAATGTCCGCGCAGGAACTCGTCGTCGAACCACACCGTCAGGCTGCGCCGCCGCACCGACGCACGGTCATACTCCGGCCAATTCGTGACCCGATACTGCGCCTTTTTGACCGGTTCCGCTTTTGCGATAGGGGTGGCTTTCGACATCAATGTATATCAGTGGTTTACTGAACTCCATGATAGCTGAACATGGCATTTATGCACCAACGCCCCAACTACGCTAAAATATTCTTCAACGCCGCCTGGATACATTTTGCGCAGGCCGCTCCCTAGGGTTTGTTCTGGCAAGATATTGCTTTTCGCAGCATAGGCGCGAAGTCCCTTAGTTGGGGATCGCCGGAATCCAGTCACATGGATGTTAATCTATGCGCTGGCTAAAAACGCCTCAATCAATCATGCTTGGACCCCAAAAAGCCTGGCTAACCGAGGTCATCTTCATGAGTTGGCTTACCACGCGATCCAATTCTCCAGAATCTATGGATGTGGGCAATGGGGTGGCGAAGATTTGCACTTCATTTTGCGCAAATGGATGAACATCAAAGTCGCCAACGGGGTAATTGGCGGTTTCGAGCAACGATTCCAGTTGATCTCGTGTCTCTTTTTGGTGTTGACGGTCACAAATCACGCAAACCGAATAGGTCACTTCGCTATTTTCATCATAAATCGGTTTACGATTGATGGCATTCACCAGCGGACGCAGCAGCGTGTTTCCCGCCAGTACGAATAGGGCGGCCAGCGCCGCTTCCGGGATGAGATCCGCGCCCGAACAGGCGCCGACTGCCGCAGCCCCCCACAGCGTGGCGGCGGTGTTCAATCCACGGATATTGCCTTCTCCTTTCATGATGACGCCCGCGCCCAGGATACCGACTCCAGAGACGACATAGGCCGCCACTTGCACCGCGCCTGCGTGGCCGGTCAAGCGGTTCGCCATATCGACAAATACCGCAGCGCCTACCGCAACCAAAACATTGGTGCGCAGTCCTGCCGTGCGCTGGCGGTATTGGCGCTCCAACCCGATCACTGATCCTAAAATGAATGCCGTTGCCAGGCTGATGAAAGTGTCCCGCAGGGACTGGATATTGATGTTGTTTAGTGCTTCCACAGGGTCGTTTCCAGAAGATTGGTTGTATTTATTGCCAGCCATAGCGCCGGGCGAAAATCCCTTTCATAGCCTGGGTCAGAATGGCGTACCCCAACAAAATCCCCGCCAGCCAAGGGAAGTAATCTAGCGGCAGGGCTTGCAGTTTGAAGTAATGCGCCCAGGGCGACATGGGCAAAAGGACGCCCAGAACCATGACCAGGATCGTCATCGCCAGCAGCGGCCAGCCCGGGAAGCTTTTTATGAAGGGGATTTTCCGTGTCCTGATCATATGCACGATGAGCGTCTGCGAGAGCAGCCCTTCGATGAACCAGCCTGATTGGAACAAGGTCTGCTGGCCCAGCGTGTTGGCACCGAAGACAAACCACAGTAGGCAATAGGTGGTGATATCGAAGATCGAACTGATCGGGCCGAAGAAGATCATAAACCGGGTCAGCACTTCTGGCTTCCAGCGTTGCGGTTGCTCCAACAACTCCTTATCGACATTATCGAATGGAATCCCCGTTTGGGAAATGTCGTAAAACAGGTTTTGAACCAGCAGATGCAAGGGCAACATCGGCAGGAACGGCAGGAAGGCGCTTGCCATAACCACCGAGAAGACATTGCCGAAGTTGGAACTGGCGGTCATCTTGATGTACTTGAGCATGTTGACGAAGGTCCTCCGGCCTTCGAACACGCCTTCCTCCAGCACCATCAGGCTTTTTTCCAGCAGAATGATGTCGGCGGCCTCCTTGGCGATATCCACGGCGGAGTCCACGGAAATGCCGATGTCGGCCGTCCGCAAAGCCGGGGCATCGTTGATGCCGTCGCCGAGAAACCCCACCACATGCCCACGGTTGCGCAAAACGCGGACGATGCGTTCCTTGTGCGCCGGCGTGAGGCGTGCGAAGACCGTGTTGGTTTCCACGGTCAGGGCCAAGGCGGCATCATCCATGGCTTCAATGTCCGGCCCGAGCACCGGCTGGCTTGATCGGCAAGCCGACGACCCTGCACACCTTCGACGTGACCCGTTCGTTGTCGCCGGTCAGGATTTTCACCTCGACGCCATGGTCTTTCAGGGCTTTCAGCGCCGGTGCCGCGGTTTCCTTGGGGGGATCGAGGAAAGCGATGTAGCCGATCAAAACCAGATCCGACTCGTCAGCAAGGCTGTAGGTTTCCCGGATCGGTTCGAATTCACGGATCGCCACGGCAATCACGCGCATCCCGTCGTCGTTCAGGTCATTGGTGACGGCCCGGACTTTGGCTAATCGTTCCTCGTCCATTTTTTCTTTTTTGTCGCCATGTTGGACGTGATTGCAAACCGCCAGGATTTCTTCCACCGCGCCTTTGCAGATCAACAAATGGCGGTCTTGACGTTCGCTGACGACCACGGACATCCGGCGACGATGAAAATCGAAAGGGATCTCGTCTATCTTATGGAAGTTGTGGGTGACATCCAGTTCCTGGTGAATCTCGGCATGATCCAGCACCGCCACATCCAGCAGGTTCTTGAGTCCGGTTTGGTAGTAACTGTTGAGATAGGCGTATTCAAGCACCTCGTCCGATTCCTCTCCGAACAGGTCGGCGTGTTGTTCGAGAAACACCTTGTCCTGGGTCAGCGTCCCGGTTTTGTCCGTGCAGAGGATATTCATGGCACCGAAGTTGTGGATCGCATCCAGCCGTTTGACCACCACTTTTTTGTGCGACATAGTGACCGCGCCCTTGGCCAGGGTCGCGGTCACGATCATGGGCAGCATCTCCGGTGTCAGTCCGACCGCGACCGACAGCGTGAACAAGAGCGGCTTCCAGCCAATCCCCCTTGGTGAATCCGTTTATCAGCAGACACGATGGGGGTCATCACGAACATGAACCGGATCAGCACCCAGCTTATCTTGTTCACGCCGGACTGGAAGGCCGTCGGGGTGCGGTCGGTGGTCACCACCCGCTGGGCCAACGCGCCGAAATAGGTTCGCGTGCCGGTCTCGACCGCTACGGCAGTGGCCGTGCCGCTGACGACATTGGTGCCCATGAACACGATGTTGTCCAGTTCAAGGGGGCTATGCGCCTGCGGATTGGTCGGCTGGGCGAATTTCTCCACCGGCAACGATTCGCCGGTCATCGCGGCCTGGTTGATAAACAGATCCTTGGCGGAGAGCACGCGAAGATCGGCCGGAATCATGTCGCCGGCGGACAGCACGACCACATCGCCCGGCACCAGATCGCGCAATGGGTACTTCCACCGGTTGGGCCGACTTTGGAGTGCAGGGTGATCCCATACCAGTGCCGGGCCTCGACGGCGGCATTTTCGGACATGTCCCGCCGCAATACCGTCGCGGTGTTGCTGACCATCGCCTTGAGCCTGTTCCGCCGCCTGGTTCGAGCGGGTTTCCTGCACAAAACGCAGCACCGTCGAAAGCACGATCATCAACGAGATGACAATGGCGGCCTTCATGTCTTCGGTGAAATAGGAAATCAACGCCAAGACCGTCAGCAGCAGGCTGAAGGGATTGCTGTAGCAATGCCATAGATGAGCCCACCACGGCAGGGGCGTTTCATGGTCCACCTCATTCCAACCCACCCGCTGGCGAATCGCTTCCGCTTCGAATTCGTCCAATCCATTGGCGTGGCTTTCCAGTTTCGCGAGCAGCGCGTCTGGTTCCTGCAAGGCCGCATCGGACAAGGACTGGGTGAGCGCTGGCGGCACATCGACAGTACCCACCTGCCCACCGCGCAGCATCTCCAGAATGGCCAGTCGTCGGAAATGCCGCGTAAAATGTTTCTTGACAAGACGGCCGCTGAGAATTTGTTTCAGCGTCTGCAAGTTCATGGTCTGTTCCTCGCCTCACAATCCTGATGCTTGCGCTTGCGCCAAAAGGTCGCCCGGCTCATGCCCACCAGCCGGGCTGCGGTGTCGATCTTGCCGTGGGCTGCGGCCAAGGCGAGCCGTATGCGTGTGGCTCGCTAACGCCCGGACACGCCCATTCCGGCCCCGTCTTCCGGTTGGACACTTGCTGGGCCTGCGGCGCTTGGTCATGGAACTGCCAGTACAATTGCTGTTCCTCGGCGATGGCCGTCTCCACCCGAGCCACGAACAGCCGGTAGGCTGCTTCCTCATCCGCCGCCCCGGTGTAAACATCGGCGTTGTTGAGGTACAGACGGTATTCCCGTTTCATATTTTCGGAGGCTTTTCGGTAGGTGTGCCAGGTTTCGCCGGGCCGGAAGAGGGTGTCGATGGCCCGGATAATGGTCACGGCGGCCCCCATCAACGCGGTCAAGTACCGAACCCAGGGATAGGCATCCAGGGTTTGCAGGCAAGTGACGAGCGCACCCAGCACGATGACCGCAATGGCGAAGCCCAAATGCAGTCTCTTTTGCCCCTCAGCCTTGTCTGAATACCAATCACCTTGATTTTCCAAGATGTTTTGGAAATAAAAATCGGCGCGCCTCTTGCGGTTTTCTATGGGTGTCGCCCAGCCCGGTATTGCCGTGGGATTTTCTGGATAGGGTTCTGTTGACATGGTGGATTCCTTCATGTGCGGAGGACGTATGGGGAATTACATCATAAACAGAAAAATAGCCAATGGCTTCAAGCCATTGGCTATTTTCACGAGCGGGTCGTTGGAATCCAAGAATCCGATAACCTGGGGGACGGATCAAAACAGCTTGGTAAACAACCAGTACAAGGAGCCGGAGAGGAGGATCGCGGCGGGCAGGGTCAGCACCCAGGCCATTGCCAAGTTGCGAATGGTGCCCCACTGCAAGCCTGATCGGTTGGCGGCCATGCTGCCGGCCACCCCGGACGACAACACATGGGTGGTGGAAACCGGCAGGCCGAACATATCGGCCGCGCCGATGGTCGTCATCGCCACCAGTTCCGCCGACGCTCCTTGGGCATAAGTCAGGTGGGCCTTGCCGATTTTTTCGCCGACCGTCACCACGATGCGTTTCCAGCCCACCATGGTGCCCAGACCCAAGGCAATGGCCACCGCCACTTTGACCCAGAGCGGGATGAACTTGGTGGAGTCGTCGATTTCTTTCTTGAACGCCTTGAGGTTGGCCTTGGCGTCGGCATCGAATTTCACCGCATCGTTCTTTTCGAGGAAGCGGATCGTCTCGGAAGCCAGGTACATGTCGTTGCGGACGTTGGCCACCGCTTCCATCGGCACATGGGCGAGCGAGCCATGTTGTTTGACCTGCTGGCCGATGCTGCCGACCACGCTGGCCAGGGCAGGCACCACTTCGGCCTTGTACTCCTTGGTGCGCACATAGTCGGAAATAGCCGACGCGAGGATCGGTGGGGGCCGCTGACGGCGCGGCCTTGACCAGGGACTCCTGGGTCACATGGGCCACCGCCAGGAACTGCGTCATGTGATCCACCGGCATCGCCCGGTTCAAGGCATAGGCCATTGGCACGGTGCCGACTAGGATGAGCATGATCAGGCCCATGCCCTTTTGGCCGTCATTGGATCCATGCGCGAAAGAAACGCCGGTGCAGGTCAAAACGAGGAGGCCGCGTATCCACCAGGGCGGCGGCGTATTGCCCTTGGGTTCCTCGTAGAGTTCCCGATTTTTGACCAAGCTCCGCAATGCCAGCAGTAGCAATGCGGCGAAGCCAAAACCGACCAGGGGCGAAAGCAGCAGCGAATAACCCACCTTGGTCGCCTGCGCCCAATCGACGCCGCTGGTGCCATCCCGACCATGCATCAGGGCATTGGCGATGCCGACACCGATGATCGAGCCGATCAGGGTATGGGACGAAGACGCCGGCAGACCCAGCCACCAAGTGCCGAGATTCCAGAGGATCGCGGCGATGAGCAGGGCGAAGACCATGGCGAAGCCGGCACTGGAGCCTACTTGCAGGATCAATTCCACAGGCAATAGGGAAATGATGCCGAAGGCGACGGCCCCGCTCGAAAACAAAACCCCAAGGAAGTTAAAAAAACCCGACCACAACACGGCAAAGTTGGGCGGAAGGGAGTGGGTATAGATCACCGTCGCCACCGCGTTGGCGGTGTCGTGGAAACCGTTGACGAATTCAAAGCCTAAGGCGGTCAGCAGCGCCACCCCTAGCAGGATGTAAGGAAGCCAGGTGATGGCTTTGCCGCCGGCATCGCTGATGTCTTTGACCAGGCTATAGCCGGTGAACAACAAACCCACGGCCAGCAAACTTAAAAAAAGGATAGTGGTGATGGGGCCGTTTTTTTGATCCAGACGGGGACGGGCTGCGGAATGTATCGGCAGGGCATCGGTGACAGCATTCATGGGGAGCCTTTAGCAGTTGATGGTACGAACTAGCATTAGGGGTAAAAATTGGTGGTGGGTTTAATTGATTTATTGAGATTGAAAGCGGTATCTATTTATAAACAACCCTATCACCGTGTTGTGAAGTGCTTCCAATTTTGAAAAGCAGATCGTTTTGCGCGTCAATCGCTTGATCCGGGTTCGCAACAAAAGGTTTTTGTTTTCTATTTTTTGAGTATGCTGCTTGCCAATGACGTGCTTGTCTTTAGGGATGAGTGCGGAATAGCTGCCCCAATCGTCTGTGTAATAGGTCCGGATATTGAATGCCTTCAAATTTGAGATCAATTGCTCGCACACCGCATCTTGTCGCTGCCCGAAAACGAACGACAGGACACAGCCTGTCACGGCATCGATGGCATACCGGAGCCAGCGTTGGTTCTTTTTGTCGCCGACGTAGCTCCATTGCTCGTCTGCCTGAACATCCATTGGAGAATCAAGGAGATGCCTGATTTCGACGGCGATCTCACGCGTACCGATGTAAGGGTTCACGGCGACCACTTCAGCGGAGCTTTTTTTAGCGTGGAAATGAAGGTGTGTTTGCCGATACCCAGAATGCGCGAAGTATCCCGGATGCCGCCGCCGTTCATGGCAATGTCCACAATCTGGTCTTTGACGCCAGGCTCGTAGGCCCGGTACACGCAGTCGGTCTTGAATATTCGCCCGCACTCCTTGCAGCGAAACCGGGAACGACCGCTTTGGGTGCCGTAACGGACAACCTCGGAACTGTTGCAATACTTGCACAAAACAATTTGATACGCCATTGGAATGGTTGCCTAAGAAGCTTGAAAATTTTATGCTCTACCATACTTAATAAATCAATTAAACCCACCTCCTAAAAATTGATGATGAACACCATTGGATTTATGGTCGACGTTAGCTTCCTTTCTCCATGTCTTGCCGACGGATCGTAACCAACCCTGCCAGGCCAATGGCAAATAGGGCCAGCGAACCCGGTTCTGGGACAGCGGCGGGGGCGAAAGCAACGCCGCGAATCAAAGTGCCGGTGGGTGCCGCGTAGAGCGTTGTGAATGTTTCGCCGCCGGCTTGGGAGATCGTCGTATAGCTTAGGGTGTCCGTGATTTCATACAAATAGCTGGGTGAAAGCTCGTTCAAGCCGTAGCTGGTGGTGAACAGTTCCACTTGGCCATTGATCACCTCGGCCGTCAGGCCGAACAGGCCCGTGACACCCGCTGCGGTTGGCGTGTTCGAGTTGGCATTCGCGTTGTTCACCAAATTCAATCCATTGACCAGATCATAGGCTAAAGACCATATGCCGGTGCCGTCGGGACTGCTATTCACCCATTTTTGCAGCCCGCCCTCGCCCAATGCAGCCGCACCCGAACTGCCGTTCTTGGGATGGCCGCTATCGGCCACATACATCACGCTAGGGCTGGCGTAGAAAAACTGCTCCGGGCTGAGATAGACGAATTTCCCGACGCGCGAGTTGTTCACGCCGTTCTCCAAGCCTACCGTCAGATCAATCGAACTCGTGTTCCCGCCGTTCACACTGTTGGTGTCGGGCGCGACACGGGTTACCACCAGCCCGTTTGTCGAGGTCGGCAACCCGCCGGAGGAGTTCGTGAACGACCGGATATCTGTGGCATCATTGGGCGTTCCCGACACCTTAAAGTCGCGAGAGACCTCAAGCGTGTTGCCGCTACCAGTGTTCACGATCTCGACCACACGTGTTTCGGTGGCGACGGCCGGGTTGCTGGTCCCCGACGGCGAGGCCGAGGTATTGGCATTGATGGCTGTCGCCGTCGTCGCGCCTTTCGTCGCGTAGAACACGCCGCCAGTGCCGTCCCCCGTCACGCCCTGGCCGGACACATAGAACGATGAACCATCCACCGTCGCGGCGCTGCGCGGGTTGTTCATGTTGAACACGCCAGTCAGCGCGGTGCTGGTGTCAACGCTGCCATTGGCGCTGATCAAAGCCACCACGCGAGGTACGGTGGTGTAGACCGTGCCAGTCTGGTTGGCTGCGAGGAGGCTCGTGGTTTGGCCCAGTGCGGCTGTGCCATAGGTTGAGGTTGGCGCTGAGTTGAACGTATTGGCGTTCACACTGTAGCCCATGATGGTCAGGTAATGGCCGTCTGCGGACTGTTGCAGGATGCCTTCCGAGGCTGAACCATACTCCCCGGAAATCGCCGAATTGCTACCGTTAGCGGTCTGAGGCAGATCCAAGGTACCGGCCTGTGTGGCGGTGGTGCCGCCCGCGCCAAGCTGAAACTGCTGCAATTCAATAGGCGAAGCGGTGTCTAGCCCGGTGCCGGAGACCGTGCTTATGACGAGATCCCCCGCGGTGAATGACGTGATAGTGGAAGCCGCCGATGGCTGCTCGACAACCAACGCGCCTATGAAGGCTAAGGTGTAGGGCATCAACGGGTGACACCGCAATGGGCGACGAACTTGCATGGGACTTCTCCAATGGGTAGGGCTATGATAGCCAGCCATGCGAGGGTACGCCGCCTATATGACAGAGCTGTGAAACGGTTCGGCTTGCGCAATTTTGATCCAGGCCGCAAAATTCACACACTTTAAATATCAAGAGGAGAGGTAGCCATGAGTTTCGATTTTAAGAGAGCGATTCAGAAAGAAGTCAATGTCGGGTTGAAGGAACAGAAGATCCGCTACGCCGCAGGCAGCGCAATGCTGTTGATTTCGGTGTTCCTGGGCAATATCCCGCTGCTGGTGCTAGGCGCTATCCTGGTCTACACCGGTTTCAGCCGCTGGTGTCCGGCCTATTCCGGCCTGAGCAAAACCACCGTCGATCCCAACGAGCCGCCCCCGACTTGTTGTGGCCACGGACACAGCCACTAAATCTAGCCAAGCAAAGGCGGCTCCTGCCGCCTTTGCCTGTGACAGCGGCGGCTTGTTGCCGCGCTTGTTTTGTGGAGCCCCGTCAATTCTCCCGTTTGAACTCTCCTTCAATCACCTTGCCCCCTTCTTGTGGCATGGTCGCCGAACCCAAACGGTTCTGCACTAGCCAAGTGGCGATCAGGCGGCGGGTAAACGGGATCAGGCACAGCAATGCCGCCACGTCCGACAGAAAGCCGGGCAGCAACAGCAAAGCCCCGCCAGCCACGATCACCGCGCCGTTGACCAGTTCGTCCGTCGGCAATTCGCCACGGGCCAAGCTCTGTTGCAGGCGCATCCAAGTCGACCAGCCCTGCGTTTGCAGCAGATAGGTTCCAAGGCTGGCCGCCCCGAACAGCAGGAAGAGCGTCGGCAGGAAACCGATAACCCCGCCGACTTGGATAAGCAGGTAAATTTCCAGGATGGGCAGGGCCAACAAGGCCAGCAAAACCCCTCGCGCTATGTTCATCGAATCCTCGCAACGTTTACAATGGTGAAAAACACCGCATTCATGCCAGACCCATGGAATATTGTCTAGTTTTATGTACCTGCCCCGAAGGCGATGCCGCCAAAACCTTGGTCGAGTCGCTGGTCGGCGAGCGCTTGGCCGCCTGCGTCAACATCCTGCCGGGGTTGACCTCGGTCTATTCCTGGCAGGGCGCGATGGAGTCTGCGCAGGAGGCTCTGTTGCTCATCAAAACCGAGCGGCAGGTTTATCCCAGGCTTGAAGCGCGTTTGCGCGAACTCCATCCTTACGAACTACCCGAAATCGTGGCCATCGACATCGAACGCGGCCTTCCCGATTATCTCAATTGGATCAGCCAATGGCTCAATACCGCATCGCGTCCCTGATTTTTGCCGTCCTGCTGGGGTTTTCGGGTCTTGCCGGAGCCATAGCCACCGCCGACCTGCTGCCGCCGGAGCAAGCCTTCCGCCTGTCCGTCAAACCGCAATCCGCCAACGCGGCGGTGCTGGCCTGGGACATTGCCCAAGGGTATTACCTTTACCGCAATAAATTCAAATTCACCTCGAAAACCGCCGGCGTGGGTTTGGGCGAGGCGCGGTTTCCCGCAGGCGAAAAAAAGCACGACGAATATTTCGGCGAGATGGAGATTTACCGGGGCCACATCGAAATCGCGTTGCCGGTCAGTCGCGCCTCGCCTTCGCTTGCGGAGGCAGAGTTGGAGATTACCGCGCAGGGATGCGCCGACGCCGGGGTGTGCTTTCCCCCCTACAAGCAGAACGTGCTGCTGGGTTTGCCTGTCGGCCCGGGCGACGCGGCACCGCCAGAATTGTCCCCAGGCAACCCCTTGGCTAGGCTGGGCCAGACTTTCAAGGGGCTGGAGCAAGATAAGCTGTTGCCGCCAGAACAGGCGTTCCGTTTCAGCGCCAATGTGAAGAATACGGATACTTTGCATGTGGATTGGCAAATCGCCCCCGGCTATTACCTCTACCGCGAGCGCTTCAAATTCGCCTTGCTGGACAATGCGGGGGTGGATCTGGGTGTTGTCGAGATTCCCCATGGCGAGGCCAAACAGGAAGAGCAAGTCGTGGAGGTATTCCATAACGGAGTCGGCTTCGACCTGCCCCTGAAGCGCAAGGCCACAGGCCCGGCCACAATCCGCTTGCAGGCGAAATACCAGGGCTGCGCCGAGAAGGGTGTGTGTTATCCGCCGCAAGAAAGCATCGTCAGCCTGGATTTGCCCGCGCTGGATTCTGCTGCGCAGTCCGCGCCGCAGCCGCCCAAGGCCCAGCCGAGCCCGGTGGCCGAACAGGATCGTATCGCCGCCTTGCTGAAAGACGACTCTGTCTGGCTGGTCGCCGCGAGTTTCTTCCGGCTTCGGCCTGTTGATGGCATTCAGCCCCTGCATCTTCCCGATGATCCCCATCCTCTCCGGCATCATCGTCGGCCACGGCCATAAGATCACCACCGCACGCGCCTTCATGCTGTCCTTGAGTTATGTGCTGGCGGCTTCCCTGGCTTATACCGTGTTTGGCGTGCTGGCCGGGCTGTTCGGCGGCAACCTCCAGGCGGTGTTCCAGAATCCTTGGGTGATCGGATCGTTCAGCGGCTTGTTCGTGCTGCTGTCGCTGTCCATGTTCGGGTTTTACGATGTGCAGATGCCGTCCTTCATCCAGTCCAAGGTGACGGAACTGAGCCACAAACAGAAGGGGGGCACACTGACCGGGGCGGCGGTCATGGGTGCCTTGTCGGCGCTGATCGTCGGCCCCTGCATGGCCGCGCCTTTGGCCGGGGCGCTGATCTACATCGGCCAGACCGGCGATGCCGTGCTTGGCGGGCTGGCTTTGTTCGCGCTAGGCTTGGGCATGGGCGTTCCCTTGCTTGCCGTCGGCCTGTCGGCGGGCAAGCTCTTGCCGCGCGCCGGGGTATGGATGAACACGGTCAAGTCCGTGTCTGGCGTCGCCATGTTGGCGGTGGCGGTGTGGCTGCTGGATCGCATCCTGTCGGCCCCGGTGATCCTGTTTTTGTGGGCCTTGCTGCTCATTATTCCGGCGATTTACCTGAACGCCTTGGACGCACTGCCGCCGGGTGCCTCCGGCTGGCGCAAGCTATGGAAAGGCGTGGGCGTCGCCATGCTGGCCTATGGCGTGTTGATGCTCATCGGCGTGGCCAATGGCAGCGGCGATCCCTTGCGGCCCATGAAGGCCACGATTTCGACTGGGGCTTGCGGGGAAACCCAGCCAGCCGCCACGCTTTTCCGCCGGGTTGCCACCGTCGCCGAGCTGGAGGCCGCGCTGCAAGCGGCCCAAGCCGAAGGGCGTTGGGTCCTGTTGGATTATTACGCCGACTGGTGCTTGTCCTGCAAGGAAATGGAGCGCGAGACCTTCGCCGATCCCAGGGTGCTGCGCGAATTCGGGAAAACCGTTCTGATCCAGGCCGACGTGACCGCCAACTCGGACGAGGACGGGGCGCTGCTGCGCCGCTACGGTTTGTTTGGCCCCCCCGCCACCCTGTTCTTTGGCCCGGAAGGAACGGAGAGAAAGGACTATCGGATGGTCGGTTTCAAGGGGCCGGATGAATTCCTTGCCCATTTGCGGCAAGCCATGCGTTGAATATGCAAAAAGCCATTCTAATGCTCGTCGCCCTCGCGGCCTTGGCTGGCGGCGTATTCGCGCAGCGCTGGATCAGCGCGGTTTCACGCCAGGACAGCGCGGCCAGCCTGGAAATAGCCTTTCTCGACCTTGAAGGCAAGCCCCATTTGTTGAGTGAATGGAAGGGCAAGATTCTCATCGTCAATGTCTGGGCGAGCTGGTGTCCGCCTTGCGTGGAGGAAATGCCTGAGTTTGCGAAATTGCAGAGCGAGCTAGGGGCTAGGGGGGTGCAATTTGTCGGGATTCTCGTCGATGACGAGGCCGAGTATGCGCGGGAATTCCTCAAGGCCAGCCCGGTGAATTATCCCATCCTCGACGGCACTATAGGCGGGCGGGAGTGGTCGGCCAAACTGGGCGATGATGCTGGGGTGCTGCCTTACTCGGTGGTTTTCGATGCCGCCGGCAAGCGGATTCACGAGGAGGCGGGGAGGTTTACCCGTGAGGAAGTGCTTGGGCAGGTGCGGCCATTGCTGAAGTAGGCCATCCCATCGCTGCTGCTCAGGCGGGCTTATTCCGGCCCGGCAGGGCGTGTCGAAGGGGGAGCGGGGAAATCCAACTTTTGGCAAGGCCTAAGGAAATGGCCGGTATGTTAGAGTTCCGCCTCTCTTGATAAGAAATTCTGGGGATTCACACAAATGGCTCGACTACCGGAACAGGAAAAACAGGAAATCATCCGCTTTTTCGAGAGCGACAAGCCGCTGCCGGACAAATACCGCTTCCTGCTATTCGACGAAAAGCGCGAAGTCGAACTGGTCTGGAACGGCAAGACCCATGAAGTTTGCAATGTCGTGCTGCCGTTCCATTTCTGGATGGTTAATGTATGGCTGTCGTGTTCATTGCTAGCCCTAATTGCATGGTGGCTGGACATTAAAACCGCCGACTTGGATATCAAGCTGGATCGGCTGGCGATGTTCTTGGTTTTGACGCCGCCGATAGCTACTGGCCTACCGTTCGGACCCTTGTTGGCGCTGCTGGCTGTATGGCAATTCCGCACTCGCCGAATTCAGCGGTACACGCCGGAATAATTTACCCGCAGCCTGCCGTTCCAGTGGCAAAGTTTTGCTTATCCGTTGCCTGGTTTGCGTGGCTTTCTGCGTACTTTGGGAAGTGTACAAGGTGTAAAAGTAGCATTTGAAGCGATACAAGCCGTCCAATTGGGTAGTCTGCAAATAGCCCCGGCACGGTGGGCTGCGTTAGATTTGGCCAACCAGCCTGAAACAGTTTCGCCGTTCTGTGGATACGTCGCTCTGAACACAAACGCCGTCACTTTAGCTGACTGAATTCAGCCATTTACTTCAAGCGTTGTTGCGCTATGCGGATGGCAATGCTTAAGACGTTTCCCAATCACAGTCGGTGGGAATTCCGTCTGATGTCGAGGGGCGTTGGTGCATAAATGCCATGTTCAGCTATCATGGAGTTCAGTAAACCACTGATATACATTGATGTCGAAAGCCACCCCTATCGCAAAAGCGGAACCGGTCAAAAAGGCGCAGTATCGGGTCACGAATTGGCCGGAGTATGACCGTGCGTCGGTGCGGCGGGGCAGCCTGACGGTGTGGTTCGACGACGAGTTCCTGCGCGGACATTGGCGGGCTGCCCACAACGGCAAACGCGGGGCGCCTTTCACTTACTCGGATGCGGCCATTCAGACGCTGCCGACCCTGAAGGCGGTGTTCCACCTGCCCTACCGGGCGGCGGAAGGGCTGGCCCGCTCGCTGGCCGGGTTGACGGGTCGGGACCCGCCCGTCCCCGACCATGCCCAGATGTCGCGCCGCGCCCGGGGCTTGCGGGCCGAGATCCCGCGCCGTCCACGCACCGGCCCGGTCCATCTGGTGGCCGATTCCACCGGCTTGAAGATTTTCGGCGAGGGCGAGTGGAAAGTGCGCCAGCACGGGGTTGGCAAGCGGCGGACTTGGCGCAAGGTCCATCTGGGCCTTGATGCGGACGTGAAGGACGTGGTCGCCGTGGAGGTCGCCACCGTGGAGCGGACGGATGCCGGGGTCTTCGCGGGTTTGCTCGGACAGGCCGAGGGGGTGATCGGCCAGGTCGACGCCGACGGTGCCTGTGACACCCGCGACGTGTACGACGCGGCGATGGAGCGGGACGCGAAGGCGGCAATCCCGCCGAGAGAAAATGCCGTTCCTTGGGAGGCGGGCCATCCCCGCACCCAGGCCTTGGAGGCCATCGCGGAGAAGGGCTTGGCCGGTTGGACGCAAGCGGTCAATTATCACCGCCGCAGCATCGCCGAAAATGGCATTTACCGCCTGAAGCAGTTGTTCGGCCCCGGATTGGCCTCCCGCATTTTTGAGGGCCAAGTGACAGAGGTCCATGTGCGCGTCGCCGCGCTCAATGCCATGGCCTACCTCGGCATGCCGGTGTCGGTCCGGGCAGGGCAAGCGTTGTCCTGAGCCTATTGGGTAAGGGATCATGCAAGCTCCAAATTATTTATGCACCAACGCCCGTAGTTGGCGCGGATGCTTTTATGGGCTTCGTAGAATCCATCCAAGCTGAAGGCGTAGTTTTAGAACACAAGCCAATGGGCGATGGCACCAAGACTAAAACACCGCTGGTCGTTGAGATCGACAAGGAAAACGAATAGAAAGACCTTGATGCGCTCGATATTGAAATTCCGGTAATGACGCCACGCATTTTCCGCGAATACAAGAATCTAGCCGATTTTAATATAGAGACATTGGGCAACGGCAAAATACCCTATAAGGCTTTCAGCGAAGAAGAACAGCGGGAAATCGTCTTTAAGGACATTATCACGGGCGAGGTTACGCATACCACCATTCTCGACACAGCGGGCAATGCCGATTACCGCAGCGTGATTGGTTATTTCGCGCAAACTATTATGAAAGACCTGCGTCTAGTTAGCGGCTATGACGTTCTCTACGGCAAAATCAAAGCCCTCGTGCAAGACCAGTTGTTTGACCGGCAAGTAGAACTTGCAGCCACAAAAACACTTATCGAGACAGTCAAGAAAGGCATTAACGCGCTCACGGTCAGGGACAAAGGCGATGCCGAAATTCGGGATACCATCAAACTTAGGCAAACCCGCCCGTTCATGACCAAAGATCAAGGCCACCTTGTCCCGAAGAAAAGCATTTTCAATAAAATCATTGGCGATAGTCACCTAGAACTACTGTTCGCCCGATTCCTGGAAGATTGCGACGATGTGATTGCCTACGCAAAAAACTACATGGCTGTGCATTTCAAGCTGGACTATGTGAACACGGACGGCGATATTTCCAACTACTACCCTGATTTTTTGGTCAAGGTATCGCCAAAAAAGCTTTACATTGTCGAAACCAAGGGACAGGAAGATTTTGACGTTCCCTTGAAGATCGCACGATTACGGCAATGGTGCGAGGACATAAACCAAGCACAATCTGACGTGAAATACGACTTTGTGTATATGGATCAGGAGGGCTTTGAGAAATATAAAGAGAAAATATGACCATAGATCGCATGGATTGGTGGATTGAAGTTTACGGGCGCGGCCTATGTTGCCAATAAGTATTTAGGCGCGTGTAGGCTGGGAAATAGTTTAGGCTTTGCTTGGACGCGCTCTACCATGATTGAGAATGGATTCGCATCACAGCCAGGATTTGACCGGTGCGCTTAAAGGCGAGGAACGATGGGGATCCATTGGTCGGGGTGAGAGGATTCGAACCTCCGGCCACTGCCTCCCGAAAGCAGTGCTCTACCAGGCTGAGCTACACCCCGTGATGGTGGAATTTTCAGTAGCTGCGTTCCACTGAAAATTGCGCAAGCCTGATGAGGGCTTGTTTGTGCTCCGACGGATGAAGTGGATCTAAAGCCGCGATGGCCTTGTTGGCCTCTTCCCTTGCACGGCGGACAGTATACTCGATTGCCTGGGTGGACTCAATGATATCGTACACTTCTTTGAATACGCTCCGGTTGCCTTCTTTATGGTGTGGCGGAGCAGGGCGGCCTGCTCCGCAGTGCCGTGTTCGATGGCATAAATCAAAGGCAGGGTGGGCTTGCCTTCGGCCAGGTCGTCGCCTAGGTTTTTCCCCAAGTCCTCCGGGTCGGCCTTGTAGTCCAGCGCGTCATCGATAAGTTGGAAGGCGGTGCCCAGGCTCAGGCCATATTCCTTCAGGCTCTTTTCAGTCTCTTCCGGCGCGCCGACCAGCACGGCGGCAAGTTGGGCGGCGGCACTGAACAGGATGGCGGTTTTCCGGGCAATGACTTGCAGGTATTTTTCTTCGGACGTGGCCGGGTTGTTGCAATTGAGCAGTTGCAGCACCTCGCCTTCGGCAATGGCGGTGGTAGTGCGGGAGAGGATCTCCATGATGCGCATATTGTTGATGCTGACCATCAACTCAAAAGAACGCGAGTAAAGATAGTCCCCACCAGACGCTGGCGGAATTGCCCCAGAGTTGGTTGACGGTGTCCTGGCCGCGCCGCAGGGAAGATTCGTCCACCACGTCATCATGCAGCAGGGTCGCGGTGTGGATGAATTCGATCACCGGGGCCAAGGTGATGTGCTGGTTCCCCTGGTAGCCCAAAGCTTTGGCGACCAGCAGCAGGAGCATGGGGCGCAGGCGCTTGCCGCCACTGGTGACGATGTAGTTGCCGATTTGGTTGATCAACACCACATCGGAACTGAGTTCGCGGATGATGAGTTGGTTGACCTCGGCCATTTCCGCTTCGACGAGCTGTTTGATGCCGGCAAAGTCCTGGTTTGGGCTTTTGGCCGCCGTCGATGGTGTGTGTTGAGCGCTAAGGGTCGTCATTAGTGTCTCCGCTTGCAAGCGGTTATCCTGTTTTTTAATAAACATCGGCGAATCCTATGAATCCGCTTCGGCTGTGTCAAGTTTAATTGGCTGGTCGTGGTTTTATTTTAGCGCAGCCTAAGCCCGCTGCTGGCGTCGTAAATGGCGGTGGGCCGATCCATGCCGCCAATCGCGCCCGGCAGGAAATTCAAAGGAGTGCGTGGGAAATAACGCCGGGTTTGACGTGTGTCCGGGCTGGCCGCGCTCCGCTAGGTTGGCGCTGGTGGAGACGATGGCTCCACCGAAAGCACGGCACAGCGCCGAGGCGAGCGGATGCGCGGTGACCCTCACCGCCAGTGTGCCACGCTTCCCGCGCAGCCATGCGGGAGTCTTCGGCGCGGCGGGGACGATCCAGGTTACGGGGCCAGGCCAACTGGCGAGCAGCCGGTTGCGCATTTCTGCCGAGGATGATGTCCAGAAACGCTTCGATCTGCCCGAAGTCGGCGGCAATCAGAATCAGACCCTTGGTAGCCGTCCGCCCTTTCAGCGCCAGCAGGTCGGCGACCGCCCGCCGGTTGAGCGGATCGCAGCCCAGCCCCCAGACGGCCTCGGTGGGGTAGGCCAGGAGCTTGCCCTCGCGTAGCTGCCGGGCGGCTAGGCAAAGGCGCAGGCGCAATCAGGGGTTCCATGGCCTAGTCTTATTCCATCGTCGCGTCCGCCGGATCGCCTTCGTAGGGGGTGGCATAGCCGCATTCCTTTTGCGGGCAGACCTTTTCCACGCCACGCCGTTTGGTGGTCTTGATGGTCAGAATCGGCCAGCCGCAATTTGGGCATGGTTGCGTAATGGGCGGATTCCAAGCGGCATAACTGCATGTCGGATAGGTGGAGCAAGAATAGAACAGTTTGCCGAAGCGCGACTTGCGCTTGATTAGGCTGCCTTTCTTGCACTCGGGGCATTGCACGCCGGAGTCTTCGGGCTTCTCCAAAGGCTCGATGTGCTTGCATTTCGGGTAGCCGCTGCAACCGATGAATTTGCCGTATCGTCCAGTTTTCAGCACCAGCGGCGAGTCGCACTTGGGGCAAGTCCGGCCTTCGACGACTTCCGGCTCGGTCTGCTTGGCATCGCCGTCAAGGTTGCGGGTATACTTGCAAACCGGGTAGCTGTTGCAGCCGATGAAGCGGCCGTTGCGGCCTAGGCGGATGGACAAGGGGCCGCCGCACTCGGGGCAGAGTTCCTCAATGGCCTCATGGGTCACGTCGGCGCGTTTGAGCGTTCCGTCCTTGTCCTCAATCAGGGCGATGAACGGCCCCCAGAATTCGCTTAACAAGGGTTTCCAGGCTTTTTCACCCCGCGAGACAGCATCCAGCTCATCTTCCAGATTGGCCGTGAAATTGTAATCGACGTACTGGGTGAAATGCTCGGTGAGGAATTTGTTGACGATCCGCCCCACATCGGTGGGGATGAAGCGCTTGCTTTCCAGTTCCACATAGTGGCGTTGTTGCAGCGTCGAGATGATCGATGCATAGGTGGACGGACGGCCGATCCCGTATTCCTCCAGGGTCTTGACCAAGCTGGCTTCGGTGTAGCGCGGGGGCGTCTCGGTGAAATGCTGGCCGGCGATGATCGCTTCCAGCTCGGCTTCCTGCCCTTCCTTGAGTGGTGGCAGGTAGCTTTCATCGTCCTCGCCCGCCGCCGCGTCGTCGCGGCCTTCCAGGTAGACGGCCATGAAGCCCGGTTCGACGACGGTCGAGCCATTGGCGCGGAATGTGTTGCCTTCGCCGCAGCCCAGATCCACCGCGACGGTGCTGAGGGTGGCGTGGATCATCTGGCAGGCCACAGTGCGCTTCCAGATCAGGTTGTAAAGTTTGAATTGGTCAGGCGTCAGATGGGATTTGACGGTTTCCGGCGTCCGTTGCGCCGAGGTGGGGCGTATGGCCTCGTGGGCTTCCTGGGCGTTCTTGCTCTTGGTTTTGTAAACGGGTGGCTGTTCCGGCAGCTTGCCTTGGCCGAAACGGGTAGCGATCAGTTCACGCAATATCCGCGATGGCTTCATTAGCGAGGTTCACCGAGTCGGTGCGCATGTAGCTAATCAGGCCGACGCTTTCGCCGCCTAAGTCGATGCCCTCGTACAACTGCTGGGCCACGGTCATCGTGCGCCGGGTGGTGAAGCCCAGCTTGCGCGCGGCTTCCTGTTGCAGGGTCGATGTGGTGAACGGCGCCGCCGGATTACGCTTGCGTTCCTTCTTCTCGACTTTCAGGACCGCCAACTTGCCGCCGCCGGCCTTGAGCAGGGTGTCGCGCACGGCGTGGGCCTGCGTTTCGTCGATGATGCTGAACTGCTCTTGCTTAATGCCGCCATAGTGGGTCAGGCGGGCCTTGAAACCTTGCCCCTCGGCTTGGGCTTGGGCCTCGATAGTCCAGTATTCCTGGGTCTTGAAGGCCTCAATCTCCAATTCCCGCTCGACGATCATACGCAGGGCGGGGCTTTGCACCCGGCCCGCAGAAAGGCCCCGGCGAATTTTTTTCCACAACAGCGGCGAGAGCTTGAAGCCGACCAGATAATCCAAGGCGCGGCGGGCTTGCTGGGCGTTGATCAGTTCTTCCGACAGCGTCTTCGGGTTCTCGATGGCCTCGGTGATGGCACGCTTGGTGATTTCGTGAAAAACCACCCGATGCACCGGCTTGTTGCCCAGCAGTTTCTTTTCCCGAAGGATCTCGCACAAATGCCAGGAAATCGCCTCGCCCTCGCGGTCGGGGTCGGTGGCCAGATAGAGGACATCGGCCTTCTTGGCCGCGCTGGCGATGGCCTGGACATGTTTGAGGTTTTTTTCGATGACCTCATACTTCATGGCGAAATCTTTACTCGGGATCGACCGCGCCTTCTTTGGGGACAAGATCGCGCACATGGCCGTAGGACGCCAAGACCTGGAAGTCTTTCCCTAGATATTTTTCGATGGTCTTGGCTTTGGCCGGGGATTCTACGATGACGAGATTGTGGCTCATGTGTCGCTTGCGGATGCGGGTGATGCGGGATGAGGGCGGCGTGGAATGCGCCGATCAGTGCAAATAGCTCGGGAGCGACTCGTACACTAGGTTCTCCATGCGGGCGAAGGCGATTTCCTCGTCGGGTTGGCTGAATAAGACCATCAACACGATCCATTTCAGATTTTCCAGGGAAATGGCCTCTTCCTGCAACGCCATGGCACGGTCAATCACCAGTTCCCGGCTGGCCGGCGTGAGGATGCCGCTTTGCTCCAGGAACATCAGCAAGCCACGGCTCTCGGTGTCCAATTTTGCGCATTCTTGCGTGGAAAAAACTCGGAACGCGGGCAAGGAAGATGATTGGATCGGTTTTTGCTTGGACAGCGATTCCAGCCAGTCGAACGCCTTGTTTATTTCTCTGTGCGGGAAACCGGCTTCCAGCAGTTCGGTGCGGATGGCATCCGGATCGGGGGTTAGATCGGTTTCATCATCCATATAATTTTCAAAGAGATAAATCAGGACGTCAAATACGTTCTCTTTCATTCATTGGTCTCGATTGGAAGAGGGGCGGGGAGTTTCACCGTATCCGGCTGTAGCCGCCATGGGCCGAAACTATATAGGCCTTGCAGTTCCAGCGACAGCAGCAGGGAGGCGATGGCTTCCGGCGTGTTTCCCGTTGCCGCCACTAGAGTATCCACGGAGGTTGGGGCATACGCAATATATTTCAACAAAGACCGGCATCCGGGGTCGGGTTCCTCTCCGTCCGTTTGCTGGTGTGGCAGGGTTTTGCAGGGGGGGCTGGCAATGGAGAATTCCTCCAGGATGTCGTCCACCGTCTCCACCAGTTTGGCGCCTTGTTTGATAAGTGCGTTGCAGCCACGGGCCAAGGGGTCGTTGATGGAGCCTGGCAGCGCGAACACTTCGCGGCCTTGTTCCAAAGCCATGCTGGCGGTGATGAGGGAGCCGCTTTTCAGGGCCGCCTCCACCACCAGGACGCCCAAGGAGAGTCGCTGAAATGATGCGGTTGCGCCTAGGAAAATTGCCTGCCTGGGGCGGTGTGCCGGTGGGAAATTCAGAGACCAGAGCCCCGCCTTGGGCCACGATGGCTTCGGCCAGAGACTGATGGCTGCGCGGGTAGACTTGATCCAGCCCGGTGCCCGCGACGGCCAGGGTGAGTCCGCCGCTCTCCAGCGCACCCCGGTGCGCGGCGGCGTCTATCCCTAGCGCCAGTCCGCTGGTCACGGCGAAGCCGGTTGTCACCAGGGCGCGGGCGAAATCGCGGGCGAACCGTCCGCCCACGGGCGAGGAATTGCGGCTGCCGACCACGGCCAGTTGTCGGCAGGCCAGAGCCGCGATGTCTCCGTGCACGAATAGCAGCGGCGGCGGGTCGGCAATTTCAGCCAAGATGGGCGGATAATCCGGATCTTGCCGATCCAGGCAATGATGGCCAGGGGATTCTAGCCAGCGCAGATCGCCTTCCACTCGGCTCCAGTCGGGCTTTTTCAGCCAGTCCAGCGCATCCTTGACCAATCCCGACTCTGCCAAGGCTGCGGATGGGGCTGCGAAGATTTGCGCGGGCGAGCCGAAGCGTTCGACCAATGCCCGGTAGCCACGCGGCCCGACCCTGGGTGTGCGCAACAGGGCGAGAGAAAAGCGGAGTTCCTCGTGACGAGTGGAGAAGGTCAAGGGTTGGTCACGGCATCGTTCAGGTGGATGGCCCTGACCGCCTTCATCACCAAGGCGAAACTGGTTCGATCATAGGTGCGAAACACCATCAGCAAACCCTCTTTTTCGGGGGGGAGGGGGATGGGTTCGTCTATCCAGGGACTGATGACATCGCGTTCCATGAGGCCGTCTTGGAGTATCTCTAGCACACTGCCCGTCTCCAGTCCGTCCGCGCTGCCACGGTCGATGATCACGACGTTCCACTGGCCGATTTGGGAAAGGCCATCCACTACGGAGATGATGTGTCCCAATACGGGGCGGCTGGGGGCATGGGGCTGGAAGCGCATCTGCACTTTGCTGGTTTCAATGGGCAGGATGCGATCACCGATGATAACTTCACGGACGCTTTTGGTGATGTGCAGGGTGGCGGCAGGATGCCCCATGGTCTCCAAGTCGGCGTTGGCTATGTAAATCGCCTCATAGCCGAGGATCTCCCCGGTCTCTGCGTCGGTGTAGGGGTTGCCGCCGCGGAAAACCATGTAACCCGTGCCTGGACTGTTGTTTAGCCCGCGCACATAGACCTTGTCCCCGTTTCCGACGGTGATATGTTCGTCGGCCATGGCGACGATGTAGGGCGCTTGCTCTATGGCGTCGGCACCCACGACCTTCGGCTCGGCCAGAAACGGCTGGATGGAACTCAGCGGGATGGAGGGAATAGCTCGGTCTAAGGGCTGAACCCTGACGGACGGGGACAGCCTGGCTTCTTCCGGGCGGGATTCGGTAGTTCCTAGTCCGCCCGCACGGCGATCCACCTGCAGACGCGGCCTGCCATTGACGACCGTCAAAACCAGCTCATCCCCTGGGTAAATCCAATGGGGATCGGCGACCTGGCGGTTGTCTCGCCAGATTTCAGGCCATTGCCAGGGCTTGGCCAAAAATTTGCCTGCGATGTCCCAGAGCGTGTCACCACTGGCTACCGTGTAGCGTTCCGGGTGGCTGGGGTTCAGTTCGATTTCGTCGGCTTGGATCACGCCCGCCATGAGCAATAGCCACAAGCCGCCCGCTATCCGCAATTTCATAAGCGCTTTCATCCTCTGCCTGCCTTCCCTGGATGGGGAACGCCGCAACACGTTTAGGGTCAATCGGGTTTGTTCCCGCCGGGCGGGAAAGGTGTGGCGGCAGGGTTTTCCGCCACCATGTCATGCGAAGCGTTCAAAGTCTAGTCGAATTCGGCTAGAATTCCAAAATTCTTAAAAGAACCTGACCGCGCAAGAAACCATGGCTCTTCTCTCTATTCTCGAATATCCAGATCCCAGGCTGCGCAAAAAGGCGCTGCCGGTGGCGCGAGTGGACGGCGCTGTGGTGGCCCTTGTGGATGATATGCTGGAAACCATGTACGCCGCGCCGGGTATCGGCTTGGCAGCCAACCAAGTCAATGTGCAGAAGCGGGTCATCGTCATCGACATCTCCGAGGAAAAGAATGCTCCTCTCTGTCTGGTCAATCCTGTGATCCTCGAAACTTCCGGCACGGAGGAGATGGACGAAGGTTGCCTTTCCGTGCCGGGTGTGTTCGAGAAGGTCACCCGTGCTGAAAAAGTGAAGGTGAAAGCCCTAGGCCACGACGGTGCCGAGTTCGAGATGGAGGCCGACGGCTTGCTCGCCGTGTGCATCCAGCATGAAATCGACCATCTCGAAGGCAAGTTGTTCGTTGATTACCTTTCCACCTTGAAGCGCCATCGCGCCCGGAAAAAATTGGAGAAAGACCGGCGCCAGAAGAGCGCCAAGCCCGAGGCCAAAGCCTCGGCGGTGATCTGAATCCGGCTCCGGTTCCGGCATCTCAACCGGTCGCGCCCGCCCCTTCTCCGGGGTGCAACCCAAGGCATTTGCGTCCTATGAAAATCCTTTTTGCCGGGACACCCGAATTCGCCGTTCCCAGCCTAGGCGTGTTGCTAGCGTCGGAACATCCGGTTGTCGGCGTGTATACCCAGCCGGATCGTCCCGCAGGCCGGGGGCGCAAGGGCAAGCCCAGCCCGGTGAAAATGCTGGCGCAGGCCCACGGGATTGAAGTTCGCCAGCCGGAAAGCCTGAAATCGCCCGAGGAGCAGGAGATTTTGCGTGGCTTCGGTGCCGATGTGATGGTGGTGGTGGCTTACGGGCTGATCCTGCCCAAGGCGGTGCTGGAGATTCCCCGGTTGGGCTGCGTTAATGTCCACGGTTCGCTGCTGCCGCGTTGGCGCGGGGCCGCGCCAATCCAGCGGGCCATTTGCGCAGGCGATGCGGAGACCGGGGTGACGATCATGTACCTTGAGCCAAAAATGGATACCGGGCCGATGTTGCTCAAAGTGTCCACTCCGATACATGCCCTGGAGACTGCGGCGGATTTGTATGGCCGCCTGGCTGTGTTGGGGGCCAAGGCGCTGGGCGATTGCCTGCCGGGCATCGCGGACGGGACGCTCGCGGCGGAAATCCAAAACGAGTCCCGGGCCACTTATGCGCAGAAGCTGGACAAAGGCGAGGCCACCCTTGATTGGGCGCTGCCTGCTACGGATCTGGAGCGGCGGGTGCGGGCCTTCAATCCCTGGCCGGTGGCGGAAACCCTTTATCGCAACGAGGTTCTGCGCATCTGGCTAGCCCAGGCCTTGGACGAACAGTCGGCAGGCTTGCCTGGAGAGGTGTTGCCGGGCCGCAAGACTATGGACGTGGCCACTGGCGATGGCGTATTGCGCCTGCTCGAAGTGCAGCTTCCCGGCGGCAAGCGGCTGCCCGCTTCCGCTTTTCTCAATGCGCACGCGATGGCTGATGTGCGTCTGGGGGCGGGCGCTTGAACACTCGAGCCTTGGCTGCGGATGCCCTCCGACGGGTGACGGCGGAGGGGCAATCCCTAACTGCCGCGTTGGACGGGATTTTGCCTGCCATTCCCCAAGACAATGATCGCGCTTTTGTGCAAGCCCTTTGCTTCGGCGTGATGCGCTGGTATTTCCAACTGGATTTCATCCTTCGTCAATTGGCATCCAAACCCATCCGGGACGAGCAGATCCGCCTGCTCGTCCTGCTCGGCCTGTATCAACTGGAACACACCCGGGTCAAACCCCATGCGGCGGTGGCTGAGACGGTCGAAGCCGCTGGCCGCAAGGCTTGGGCGAAGCCTCTGCTCAATGGGATTTTGCGCAACTACCAGCGGGAACGGGAGCGTTTGCTGGCGCTGGCCGGGCTGGACGAATCCGCCGCCACCGCCCATCCCACTTGGCTGGTTGGCAAGATTCGCGAGAGTTGGCCGGACGAGTGCGCCGCCATCTTGGATCAGGCTAACCGGCAGCCTCCCATGGGCTTGCGCATCAACCAAAGGCAGGGCGGGCGTGAGGATTATCTGGGAATTTTAGGGCAGGCTGGTATAGTGGCCCACCCTTGCCTGTTCGCGCCGTTCGGCGTCACGTTGGAAAACCCGGTGGCCGTGGAACGCCTGCCAGGGTTTAGGGATGGCCGGGTTTCCGTGCAGGACGAGGCCGCGCAACTGGCTGCGGATTTGTTGGATCTGAAGGCCGGGCAACGGGTATTGGATGTTTGCGCCGCGCCCGGTGGCAAGACTTTGCATATTTTGGAAAGTCGTCCAGGGGGGTTCGCCGAAGTGGTCGCGCTGGACATCGCCCCCGAGCGATTGAGGAAAATCAGCGAAAACCTTGCCCGGGCGGGCCTTGAAGCCAGCGTTTTGTGCGGTGATGCCGCCAACCCCAAGGGTTGGTGGGACGGCAAGCCATTTGACCGCATCCTGTTGGACGCCCCCTGTTCGGCCACCGGCGTGGTTCGAAGGCACCCGGACATCAAGCTGTTGCGCCAGCCTGAAGACATTGCGAAGCTAAAGGCTGTGCAGCGGCGCATCCTCGATAGCATGTGGCCGCTGCTGGCCGAAGGCGGGCTGTTGGTTTATGCGACCTGTTCGATCTTGAAAGAGGAAAATGAACAGCAAGTGGCAAACTTTCTGCGTAGGCATCCGGATGCGAGGGAAGAGCCTATCGAGGCGGGCTGGGGGCGGCCCGGCGTCGTGGGTCGGCAAATTTTGAGCGGAGAACAGGGCATGGATGGCTTCTACTACGCCTGTATGGCGAAATGACCGCGCTGCTGCGTTGTTGGCTTTGCGCGTGGCTTGTGCTGCTGCCCTGTTCCACCGGTCGCCGAGGCTGCGGATTATGGGTTCCGCATTCTGCGCGCCGAATTAAAACCAGACCCGTCCGGGAGCGTCTTGCGCCTGGACGCCGACATCGACTATCGCTTCAGCGAGTCGGCTATCGACGCATTGCGCAATGGTGTTTCCCTGACCCTGGTCTGGCACATGAAAATCAAGCAGGAGCGTGGTTGGTGGTGGGCCGCGGCAATACTGGACGAAAAGCATTCCTTCCGCGTCCGCTACCATGCCCTGTCCAAGCTGTACCAGATCGTCGAAGAGAACAACGAGACCCCGCGCAATTTCGTCAGTCTCAATGCTTTGCTGGAAGCCATGGGATCGCCCCGCGGCCTGCCTGTGGCGCTGGCCTTGCCCCTGGTCAAAGGGGAGCGTTATCGTGCCAGCCTTTCGGTGGGGCTGGATATTGAAGCATTGCCCTTGCCTTTGCGTCCGGTGGCTTATGTCACCCCTGCTTGGTATCTGGAAAGCCCGGTTTATAAATGGATATTCGTAGACTGACGCCGCCGCTGAGTTTGTCCATCCTGGTGCTGTTCGCGGCCATCGTGGGCTCCCTGCACCTGATGAGTTCCGCCACCCAGGATTCATCCCAGCTCGGCAAGCTGTATTCCTGGCTGTTGCTGATCAACTCCCTGGGTTCGATCTTGCTGCTGGGGCTGGTGGTGGCCAACATCTATTGGCTGCTGCGCCAGCTCAGGAAAAAAGCGGCGGGTTCGCTGTTGACGGCGCGCATGGCGTTCTTGTTCATCCTGTTGGCCTTGGCACCGGCCTCGATAGTGTTTTACTACTCCATGCAATTTCTGCAGCAAAGCATCGACAGTTGGTTCGACGTGCGCATCGACCGGGCCATGGATGATGCCCTGGAATTGGGGCGTTCGGCGCTGGACGAGCGGATGCGGACTCTGCTGCGGCAAACCGAGCAAGTCGCCTGGCATCTGGAAAACGTGCCGGCCTCCATGGTCGCCATCACCCTGGGCGATGTTTATGACCGGACTGACGAAGGAGAGTTGACGGTGTTCAACAAGAAAGGCCGCATCATTGCCTCCGGCGGCACCAGTTCCGACAGCATCGTTCCCGACTTGCCGGGCGAGGCCGTGCTGTTGCAGTTGCGGCACGGCAAATCCTATGTTGGGTTGGAGCCGGCCGCCGGTTCGGGCATGAAAGTCCGCGCACTGGTGCTGGTCGCCGGACGTGACGAAAATTATTATTTCCAGACGGTCTTCCCCGTGCCTCAACGGTTGGCGGAGTTGGGTGTGGCCGTCGAGGCGGCCTACGCCCACTACAAAGAGCTGAATTATCTGCGCAGTTCGCTGAAGGCCAGCTTCGCCCTGACTCTGTCGCTGGTGCTGCTGCTCAGTTTGCTGGCCGCCATCTGGGCGGCTTTTGTCAGCATCCGCCGCATTGTCGCCCCGGTTCGGCGGTTGGCTGAGGGTACCCGTGCGGTGGCCGAGGGCGACTACGAAAAGCGCTTGCCGGTGAAAAGCAAGGACGAGTTGGGCTTCCTGGTGGAATCGTTCAATGCCATGACCGCGAAGATCGCCAGGGCCAGGGACGAGGCGCAAAATTCGCGGCTTGAGGTCGAACGCCAGCGCGCCTATCTGGAGACCGTGTTGGGCAACCTGTCCTCCGGGGTGATGAGCTTCGATGGCCACATGCGCCTGCAAACCGCCAACCACGCGGCGGATGCCATCCTCCATGCCGACATCGCCGGCTTGCCGGCATACCCCTGCCGGCCTTGGCCCAGGCTCATCCCCACCTGGGCGATCTGATGGAGTTTGTCGGGGATCGCTTGATCCGCGAAAAGCCTTGGCGGGAGGAAATTCATTTCAACGGGCCGTTCGGGCGGCAAGATTTGTTCTGCCGAGGAACACCATTGTTCGATGTGGACGGGGTGTGGCAGGGCGCGGTGGTGGTGTTCGATGACGTGACCGCGCTGATCCAGGCCCAGCGCCGCGCCGCCTGGGGCGAGGTGGCCCAGCGTCTGGCCCATGAGATCAAGAATCCGCTGACGCCGATCCAGCTTTCCGCCGAGCGGCTCAGGCACAAGCTTGCAAAAAGCCTGAATGAGGGCGATGCCGAGGTTTTGGATCGCTCCACCCGCACCATCGTCCAGCAAGTGGAGGCGATGAAAAGCATGGTCAACGCCTTCGCCGAATACGCCAAACCAGCGATCATCCACTTGCAGCCGGTCGATCTGCGGCGGCTCATCGAGGAGGTGGTCGCCCTGTATCCGCCATCCGCAGGGCTGGTGTTCCAGCTTGAATTGGAAGAGGGCTTGCCGAAGGTTTCCGCCGACCCGGTGCGGATGCGGCAAGTGTTGCACAATATGATCAAAAACGCCCAGGAAGCCAATCCCCCGGCAACGGCAGGAACCATGTCCATCAAAGCCCATCTGACCCACGACGACGGCAATGCCGCCATCGAAATCCTGCTCCGCGACAACGGCCCGGGCATCCCGCCCGAGCAGGCGGAGCGCGTGTTCGACCCCTATGTCACCACCAAAAACAAGGGTACGGGCCTGGGGCTTGCCATCGTCAAGAAAATCATCGAGGAACATGGCGGGGCGATCCGCCTGGACATGGGTTTCCAAGAGGGTGCGGGATTTGCCATCCGCCTGCCCTTGACCGAGCCATCCAAGGAGGGTATGGGCCATGGCTAAAGCTTACATTCTGGTGGTGGACGATGAGCCGGACATCCGCCAATTGTTGCAGGAAATCCTTGAGGACGAAGATTACGAAGTGGCCGCCGCCGAAAATGGCGCATCCGCCCGCAGGTTGCATGCGTTGCGCAGGCCTGATTTGATCCTGCTGGACATCTGGATGCCTGACGAGGACGGCATCACCCTGCTGAAGGACTGGCTGCAAGACGAGCAAAGCACCGGGCCAGTCATAATGATGTCCGGCCACGCCACCGTGGAGACGGCAGTGGAGGCGACCCGGTTGGGCGCCTACGATTTTCTGGAAAAGCCGCTGTCGCTGGCGAAATTGCTGGTCACTGTGGAACGGGCTCTGGAAAATGCCCGGCTGAGGCGGGAAAACATCGGCCTCAAGCGACGCGTCGAGGCGCTGGTCGAGCCGGTCGGCAAAAGCGCGGTGATGGAGCGCCTGCGGGAGCAGGCCCGGCGGCTGGGCCAGCACGACGCCCGTGTGTTGCTGATCGGCGAACCCGGCTGCGGCAAGGAAAATCTGGCCCGCTATCTGCATTCCCACAGCCCCAGGCGGGAAGGGCCGTTCATCGATGTCGGAGTGGGCTGCATCGCGCCGGAATTCTCGGCGGTGGAATTTTTTGGACGGGAAGAAGGGGGAAGCATCCAGGAAGGCTTGTTGGAGCAAGCCCACGGCGGAACCTTATTTTTGGACGAGGTGGCGGATATGGAGGAGGAAACCCAGATGCGCCTGCTCAGTGTGTTGGAGTCCCATAGCTTTTCCCGCGTGGGAGGGGGCGAACCCATCCATGTCGATATGCGCATCATCGCCTCCACGCGCAAATCTCTGGAGGATGAAGTCCGCGAGGGCCGCTTCCGCCGCGAACTCTATTATTTGCTCAATGTGGTGACGCTGAAAATCCCGCCTTTGCGGGAACATAACGAAGACATCCCTGATCTGCTACGGTTTTATGTCGATTATTATGTCAGCCGGGAGAAGCTGGCGTTCCGCCGTTTCCCGGTGGCGGTGCAGAATTTCCTCCGCCACTACCCTTGGCACGGCAACATCCGGGAATTGAAAAACCTGGTGCAACGGTTGTTGATTTTGGGATCCGGTGACGAAGTCAGCCTGGAAGAGGCCAAAGCTTCGCTAGGCGATGCCTTGGAGGAGTCTCCGGCGGGTGGCGGCAATGCGCAAGCCCCCGATTATTACGAATTGCCATTGAAGGAGGCTCGGGAGCGCTTTGAGAAAGATTACCTGGAATACCACCTGGACAAATACGGCGGCAGTGTGGCGCGCCTGTCCCATGCCATCGGCCTGGAGCGCACCCATCTTTACCGCAAGCTGAATTCTTTGGGAATCAAGTTCCGCGAGAAAAAATAACTCGGCGTGACTGGCTGTAGGGTATTTTGCACGTAACCTGCACGACTACCCACTCTCCTAAGCCGCGTAGCGGCGATTGATGGTAGCCGGGGGTTTCAACCCCCGGAATGCGGCGTGACAAGGATGCCGTCGCGTAGCGATGGTTGAAAAAGGCGGCGACGGGCGGCATAGCCGTGGTTTTTCAACCGTCGCTACGCGACGGGCTATCCCCGCGCTTCGTTTCCGGGGGTTTAAACCCCCAGCTAAACTCGATGGCCGCTATGCGGCCTAACCGCGCAGATGCGATTTCAGCTTGGCGATGCAATGACGTGCCGCTTAATTCGGCGCACATGGGTAACAAACCCCGACCGGCGTTTATACACTTTTTATTCCTGCAACGATAAGGAAAGCGATATGAGAAACAAGCAAAGCATTTTTTTGTGGCGAGTTCCCAATGTCTACGTTGGGAACCCGGTCTTGGAAGCTCTGGCTTCCCGTGTCGAAGGCAAGCAGGGTTCGGTAAACTGTAATTCTCCCCGCCTCTTTCCCAACCTGGAATAGTGCAATTGGTTCCTCATCGCGCCCTTCGGCCCTGATAATAATAAGCGCCTCTATGGACATCACCACCCAACACTTCCACATCGCCCTGTCCTTTCCCGGCGAACACCGTGCCTTTGTGGAAAAGCTGGCCGAACGGCTGGCCGTGGCGGTGCCCCGCGAGTCGATTTTCTACGACCAATGGTATGAGGCGGAATTGGCAGTCCCCAACCTCGACCTGGTATTGCAAAAGATTTATCGCCACCAAGCTGAACTAGTGGTCGTATTTCTGTGCCAGGAATACGAGAGCAAAGAGTGGTGCAAGCTGGAATGGCGGGCCGTGCGGGATGTATTGAAACAATGCGATCCCCATTCGATCATGCCGGTGCGTTTCGACGACACCGAAATCCCCGGTTTGCTGTCGATAGACGGCTACCTCGACGTGAAAGGCAGGTCGCCAGAGGCCATCGCCGATTTGATCCTCAAGCGTCTGCCGCACGAAACAAAATCCCCCCTAGCCCCCCTTTTGCAAAGGGGGGAAGAAGCGACACAACCCAACCTCTATTCCAACCGCCTCCCCAGCACCACAGGCGAATTCTTTGGCCGCGAAGCCGAGCTTAAGCTGCTCACCGACAGCCTCGCCGATAACCAAACCGCCATCGTCCAATTCATCGCCGTCGGCGGCACCGGCAAAACCAAGCTGCTGCAACACTGGCTGGACGGACAAAGCAAGTTCCCCTCGTTGATTGCGTGGTCGTTTTATTCGCAAGGTTCCGACGAGGACAAGCAAGTCTCGGCGACGCCGTTCTTCGAGCATCTATTCGACCTGTTCGAGATCAAGGCTGAACAGCGGCAGTTTCGCAGCGAAGACGAGAAAGGCGAAACTCTGGCCGGGCTACTATTGCGCCAGCCGGTCGTGCTGGTGCTGGACGGGCTGGAGCCGTTGCAGCATGGCGGCTTTGGCATGAAGGGCGAACTGAAAGACCGGGCGCTGCGCGTCTTGCTGAAAAACCTGGCCCGGCCGGCCCGGCCCGCCAGCCTGTGCGTCATCACCTCGCGCCTGACCGTCGCCGACCTCGCCGACCGCGCCACGGTGAAAACGCACGATCTGCACAACCTGGAACTGGCTGACGGCGTGGCCTTGCTGCAATCGCTGCATGTCGTTGGGCCACCCGCCGAATTGGAGCAGGCGGTGCGCGACTACGGCCACCATGCGCTGGCCTTGAGCCTGTTGGGCCATGCGGTCAATTATTGGCTGGAAGGCGATGTGCGGCGACGCGATACCATCACCGAACTGCTGGACGGCGACGACACGCAAAGCCGCCATGCCTTCAAAGTGATGCAAGCCTATGCCACTTGGTTAGGTCCCGCCGAATTGACCCTGCTGCAAATGCTCGGCTTGTTCGACCATCCGATCGAAAAACCCGTGCTGCGGCTATTGCGGGAACAGCAGATACCGGGCTTGACCAAAGGCATGACCGAGCGCGATCTGATCCAGGCGCTGCAAAGCCTGAAACAAGACCACCATCTGCTGTTCGCCCCGTCCGGCCAGCCCGACACCGTCGATTGCCATCCGCTGCTGCGCGAATATTTCGGCCAACGCCTGCGGCAAAACCCCGCCGTCTGGCAGGCGGCGCAGCAGCGGCTTTACGAGTACTACAAAGCCCTGCCGAAAAAACACCAGCCCGACACCCTTGCCGAGATGCAGCCCTTGTTTGCCGCAATCAGCCACGGCTGCGCGGCGGGGTTGCACCAGCAGGCGTTGGATGAGGTGTATTGGCCGCGTGTCTTGCGCGAGCCAGAGTTTTATCTGATTAAAGAACTCGGCGCGTTCAGTGACGATCTGGCTACGATGGCGCATTTTTTCAGCCAGCCTTGGCAAGAACCGGCAGTGGGTTTGACTGAACATAACAAAGCGTCTGTGCTGAATTGGGTCGGCTTTGATTTGTGCGCCTTAGGGCGCTTTGCCGAAGCAACGCAGCCTATGCGGGCAAGCTTGGAAATGCGTGTCCAGCAAGAGAATTGGAAAGAAGCTGCAAAAGGTGCTGGCAACTTCAGCGAGTTGTCGGTGGATCTGGGCGATCTGGCGAGAGCTTGTGAGTATGGCAGGCAGGCAGTGAACTATGCCGATCAATCCGGGGACTTGTTCCAGCGTATTGCTAGACGCACTAGCTTCGCCGAGGCGCTATGGCACAGCGGCGTGTTGCAAGAAGCCTTGGATCTATTCCAGGCGGCGGAGCAGCTTCAGCAAGAACGCCAGCCCAAGTTTCCGCGTTTGCGCTCAGTACAGGGTTTTCGCTACTGCGCTTACCTTTTGATGCAGGGCGAGGCAGAGACGGTGTTGGAACGAGCGGAATGGACTTTGGCTTTGGTAAAACAAGAAAAACTAGGTTTGTTGAGTACTGCGCTGGATCAACTTAGTCTGGCCCAAGCCCATAGCCAGCTTGCGCTTCAGGCGCAAGCGAACGCATTCGACGCGGAAAGCGACCATGCCCGGCAAGCGCGTGAGGATTTCAATTCAGCGGTCGACGGTTTGCGGGCAGCGGGGATGCAGAATAATTTACCGCTCGCCCTACTAGCCCGTGCCGCCTGGTTCCGCGCAACCCAAGACTACGCGCTGGCGCACAAGGACTTGGACGAGGCCAAAGAACTGGCCGAGTCCGGGCCTATGCGCCTGCACCTGTGCGATTACCATCTGGAATCCGCCCGGCTGGCGCTGGCGGAAAACCGGCTGGCCGACGCCCGCGAACACCGCCGCTACGCCGCGCAGTTGATCGAGTCCACCGGCTACAACCGCCGCCTGCCGGAGTTGCAGGCGTTGCCGCAATGATCGGAGTGCAAGATTAATCTTGCACAGGGCGCAAGCCCTTAAAAAATACGAGCAAGATAAATCTTGCACTCCAACGCAACCTACACAACTCAATTGCCCCATTGGGAATCAACAAATATGAAAATCATCATCCTAGGCGCGGGCCAGGTCGGCTCCAGTGTGTGGGCAGCCTCGCCAGCGAGGCCAACGATATCGTCGTCATCGACACCCAGCCGACCGTGCTGCGCGAGTTGCAAGACCGTTACGATATCGCCACCGTGCAGGGCAACGCCGCGCATCCCACCGTGCTGGCCAAGGCCGGGGCGACGGAGGCGGAAATGTTGATCGCCGTCACCAGCGACGACGAGACCAATATGTTGGCCTGCCAGATTGCCGGCACGTTGTTCAAGATCCCGAAGAAGATTGCCCGCGTCCGCGCCATCGAATACCTGAGCTACCCGGAAATCTTCGGCCCCAACGCCATCCCCATTGACGTGGTCATCAGCCCGGAGCAGATTGTCACCCGTTTCATCGAGCGCCTGCTGGAATATCCCGGCGCGTCGCAGGTGTTGGACTTCGCCGACGGCAAGGTGCGCCTGGTCTCGGTGCGTGCCCATCGGGGCGGGCCGTTGGTGGGGCGGGAGATCAAGGAACTGCACCAGCACATGCCCAGCGTCCACGCCCGCATCACCGCCATCTTCCGCAAGGGCCAGCCGGTCATCCCCAACGGCAAGGTCATCATCGAGGCTGACGACGAAGTGTTCTTCGTCGCCTCCAGCGAGGAGATCAAGGATGTGATGAGCGAATTATGCGAGATTGACAAGCCCTACAAGCGCCTGATGTTCGCCGGCGGCGGCCATATCGGCAAGCGCGTCGCTGCCGCGCTGGAAAACCGCTACCAGGTCAAGGTCATCGAAAAGAACCCCAAGCGCGCCAAGAAGATTGCGGGCGAGCTGAACAATACCGTGGTGCTGCTCGGCGACGCTTCCGACAAGGAATTGCTGCTCAGCGAGAACATCGAAAGCACCGACGTGTTTTGCGCCATCACCAACGACGACGAGGCCAATATCCTCTCCGCCATGCTCGCCAAGCGCTTGGGGGCGCGGCGGGTCATCAGCCTGGTCAACAAAAGCGCCTACGCCGAAATCGTCGATGCCAGCCTGGTGGATTTGGTCATCTCGCCGCAGCAATCCACCATCGGCAGCCTGCTGCGCCACATCCGCAAGGGCGACGTGGTGCAAGTCCACTCCTTGCGCCATGGCGAGGCCGAGGCCATCGAAGCCATCGCCCATGGCACCCGGGGCCAGTCCGAGATTGTCGGCCAGCGCATCGACCAGATCAAAATCCCCGCCGGTGTGGTGATGGGAGCCTTGGTGCGTGGGGACGAAGTGATGCAGATCCATCATGACACCGTGATCGAGGAAGGTGACCATGTCATCATGTTCTTGCACGACAAGAAGCTGATCCGGGTTGTCGAGAAACTGTTCCAGGCCATCGCGCCAGTGGTCGTGGTGGTCTAGGAAGCTCTGACCACCCTTCTCCCCCTGCGGGAGAGGGGTGGATGCGGATTTTTTGCTTATGTTGACGACAAGCATCCAGGCGAAATGGGATAGGATTTACTCAAGTCTACCGGAGTCCGAGTCCGAGTCCGAACCATCCGCAGTTCTGGCGGAAAACGCCCATTTGCTGCCGCCCGGTGGCGATGCGCTGGATCTTGCCTGCGGCCTGGGCGGCAATGCCTTGTTTCTGGCGCGTCGCGGGTTCAAGGCCAGAGCCTGGGATATTTCCACTGTGGCCGTAAACGTGCTGACGTCGCGGGCATTGAGTTTGGGGCTTGATATTGATGCGCAAGCGCGGGATGTGGAGACTGAGCCATTTCCCGTTGAGGCGTTTGATGTGATCGTCGTCAGCCGCTTCCTTGTCCGCCCACTAGCCCGGCCCATCCTCCACAGCCTGAAGCCTGGAGGCTTGCTGTTTTATCAAACCTACGTCCGCGACAAACCCAATCCGCAAGGCCCAAGCAATCCCGATTATCTGCTGGCAGAAAACGAGCTTTTGTCGTTGTTCACGGGAATGCGGTTGTTGGTTTACCGGGAAGAGGGGAGGATTGGCAACTTGGGTATTGGGAGGCGGGATGAGGTGCATTTTGTCGGGAGGAAGCGCTTTCCAGCGTTTGCCTCGCCCGATTCAATCACAATATGATTGCCGAATATATTCGGCATCCGACAGGCGGCGTTGGGTTGCGGCCTTATCGCAACCCAACAAATAATCGCGCAAGCATTATTTTGCCCCGCCAGCCGGGGAGGCGGCCATGGCCTGTGTTCGTCGCGGTGGCAGAGTCCGAACTGACCACCCGAGACAGTCGAAATGCAGCCCATGATGTAATAGACTCTATGGCAACCCGTGTTCGGGCAATTGTCTATTTAGGGGGCTGTGTCCATGGCAAAAATCCAGGTTTTCTTTGCGGCTGATTTGCAGGGTGAGTACATGCTTGACGGCAAATTTGAGGTAACGGTGGGGCGTGACCCAGGCTGCGATATTGTCGTCAACAATGTCGCAGTTTCCCGCCACCACTGCACGATACGCGACGTAAAGCGGAAATGGACGCTGTTCGACGAAGACTCCTCCAACGGCACTTATGTGAACGGCCAGAAAGTCAGCGAACATGTGCTTAACCACAATGACCGCGTCGTGTTGGGCAAACACACTTTGCTGTTCAACCAATTTGGCAAGGGTCCTGAGCTGTCGCGAAAACAGGATCATGACGGGGGGCTTGGCGGTGACGGGACTATGTTTGTCAGCCCCAGTGCCTTGGCCAAAATCCTGGAACGCAGCCAAAAGCAACAATCCATGGGCTTGGTTCTCGGCGGGCCTAGGCGCCAGGTGGTTGCTCTCAACCAAGCGCTTACCGTCATCGGCAAAGGCGCCCAGTGCGATCTGCGCATACGGGGCTTGTTTGTCAAGGGCGAACAAGCTTTTGTCATCAAGACAGGTAGCGGCTATAAGATCAGCCATACCGGTGGCTTGCGGGCGATGCGCGTCAATGGCGAAAAGCGTGACGAGGTCATGCTATCGGCGGGTGATGTGATCACCATCGCGGGCAATAAGATCTCCTATGGTAGCCTATAGGTTTTATTGTTCACCCCTCCCCGTTTGACTCATTTCGCTCCTGCCCCGGTGGCAGGCGTTTTCTGGATCTGCCGAGGAAATCCCGGGTTCGGGCCAGTTTGGTCTCGCGGATTTCCTCCTCTAGCCGCAGGCGTTGGCGCTCCATGGCAAGGATGCCGATTTCCCGATTCAAATAGGTTTCCAACTCGGCGATTTCTGGGGTTCGGAGTTCTTTTTCCTTAAGCTCCAGCTCGGTTTGCAGTTGCCGCAGTTGCGCGTCATGGCGGAGTTGCTCTTCATGCTGGCGCGCCTCGTATGCCCGCTGCTGTTCCAGGCGTTTTTCCATTTCGGTTATCTCCGCGCGCATCTTCTCCAATTCCATTTGTTTGGCTTGCAGTTCTGCCGTGGTTTGCAGTTGCCGCAAGTAGACTTCGTGGCGGAGTTGTTCCTCGCGCTGGCGGGCCTCGCTGTCCCGCTGTTTCGCCAAGGCGGCTTCCTCGGCGATCCGTCGGGATTCCAGTTCCGTCTCCTTGGCTTTGATTTCCGCCTCGGCTTGCATTTGCCGCAGCCAGCCTTCATGGATGAGCTGGTCTTCGCGCTGTCGCAGTTCGTGGTTTTGTTGCTCCGTCTGTTGCGCCGCTTCGGTTGCCAGTTCGGCCCGCTGCGTCTCCAAATCGCTTTCCATGGCCTTGATTTCCGCCTCGGCCCGTCTATGCCGCAATTCGGCTTCATGGCGGAGCCGCGCTTCTTGTTGGCGGGCTTCGGTTTCCCATTGTTCCGCCAGTCGGGTGGCTTCGCGGGCGAGTGTCTCCCGCTGTTTTTCCAATTCGGCTTCCCTGGCCTTCCATTCCAGCAGGGCTTCCGTATGTTGAAGCTGGGTTTTGTGGTTGATCTCTTCGTCGCGCCTGCGCGTCTCGCTTTCCAGGCGTTCCTTCAAGCGCTCCTCCTCGGCGGCCAGTTCAGCTTGCAGGCTTTCCAATTCGTGCTGTTGGCGGGCTTTGCGTTGTCCCTCCTCTTGCTTGGCCAATTCCAGCAGGGTGGCTTCGCGTTCCATGAGCAAGCGGTGGGCGGTGGCGGTTTCTTCTGTCTGCTCCTTGAGGATGCGCTCCTTGGCCTCGCGGCGGCGGCGCAGGAATTCTTCGTAGACGGCCTGATGGCGTGTCCAGGGCGGCAGGGCGTCGAGATCGATTTCGTCGGCGGCGGCAAAGCGGGGTTCGATGCGGCAACGGCAGCGGCAATGGACGCCGCGCATGACCAGCACTTCGTTGACGATACCCGCCACGGCTTTTTCGATCTTGTCGCAGCCGTCTTCCAGCCAAGTCGAATCGCTTTCCATGCGCCGGATTTCCTGTTCGGCGATGTCCTTGAGCAAGGCTTGCAGGCTGGCTTCCACTTGCGCGTTCAAATCAGGCAGGAATTCCAGGTGTTCGCGGGCATAGCGTAGGGTCGGCTGATAGCGGATGTGGAGTTCCGCTTCGACCCTGCACAACTGGCCGAAATTCAGGGGCGACAGAGGGATGGGCCAGTCGCGGATGGCCAGTTCGTGGACGCTGTGCCAGAAGCGTCGGTGAAACTCGGGCGGACGCTCGAACACGCGGCTGAAGGCCAAAAACCGGCTTGACACAATATAGCGGCCACCTTCAAAGCCGGGCGTCCCATTGCCCTTCCGGGAATTGCATGAGATCTTCATCCATGGATTTTTTTCTCCACCAGTTTTTTCAAGTTTTCATCATCGGCTTGGGCGGATTGGGCGCTTGCGTCCACCCGTGCTTGCATGCGCCCGGCGATGACGGGATAGAGGTTCGGCGCGAACTCCACTTTCTTTTCGCTGATTTTGCGCAGATAGCCGCGATTCAGCAGAAAGGCGACCGCGAACATGCGCGTCCAGTCAGGCACTCGTCGCGCCCGTTCCAATTCGCTGCGTTCGATCTGGAACTCCAGTTCGTCGTTGCTGTTGATCGTGAAATTGCCGAACTGGCGCAAGCCCAGATAGGCCAGTTCCTTTTCCTCTTCGGTCAGCGGCCCTGGTGCGCTGAATTCCAGGCGGTAGGACAGCACCACCACGAAGAAGTCCATCATGGCCGCGCAAGCCAAGGCAAACCAAGACACGTTTTGCCACATTTCAAAGGTCGGCAAAATCGCGCTGGTGACTTGGGCGAAGGGCGCAAGCACTGGGGCCTTGGGCGGTTCTGAGCCGTAATTGGCGGCGAGGTTTTCGGCTTGGCTTTGCAGCAGAGCTAGGTTCGTGACCACTTTTTCGTAATAACCCGGTTCGGTCATATGGAAGGAAAATTCCTTCAGGCTGCTACGTACCTCGGTCATCGGTTTGTCAAGGTCGGCGAAGGAATCCTCCAATTTTTTCAGGCGCTCCTGTTCGCGCTGCTGGGCTTCGTTGTACAGGCTCCAGAACGAGCCCTTGCCGACCTTGCCGGCTTGCAAGGCATCCTTGGCGATGGCGGGATGGATGCCAAGATAAGCTTGGTTGGCCTCGCGGGCGGCATCGTCGAAACGTTGCTTCTGCTTGGTCACCATTTCCCCTTTTAGACGGGCGACGGCGTCGATATAGCGGGTGATGTCCGCCTCAAAGGTTTTGTGCCGTTCGATCTGGATAAGGTCATGCTGGGAGAATTCGTAGAACCGGAAATAGCCGAAGGAAATCGACACCGCCAGCGCCACTAGCAGGGATACCAAGGTCATCAAATAACGCGGGAAGTTGGCCCGCCAGTGGATGCCCGCCAATTCAAGCGTGGTGATGACGATGATGGATTGCACCGCCACGGTGACGATCAAAGAAATCCACGGGGCGATGAAATGTGTCATCCCGTAAAAGGTGTTATAACCGGTGGCCACGCTGAGCATCAGCACGATGGGTATGGACCAAATCCGCAGCAGGCCGACGAAGGTGCTCTGCACTGAGTTGAGCAACTGGCCGATGCGCCAGATCTGTGGGGTCATCGATTCACTCCTGGTTGAGGCGTTTTTTGCATTCTATCGTCATCGGTTGATATAAATGGGCAGGACTTATAGCGTGTCCATGCGACGGTTTTTCTTACATCCTAGAGCCTTGCTAGGGTTTTTTGAAGGGTGGAGGGAAATGAAATACGGATTTATTTAGCCTGCGGGCGGATATGCAGAATTTTTCCATCCGAACCCGGTCTTTCAATCAGCGGCCTGGAAGACTTGGGCCGACCAACCCAATAATATGGAGCAAAGCCCCATGTCTCGCCGGAAACTGCCTTCCATGAAGTCCTCTGACATCACCCCGCAAGAAGTCTACCACCGTCGCCGCGAGTTTTTGCGCCTTGCCGCCGCCGGTGCCTTGGCCGCTACGCTGCCAGAAAGCTTGCTGGCCGGGGAGAAGCTGCCCAATCGGGTCAAATCACCTTATAAAATCGACGACAAGCTGACGCCACTGGCCGATGTCACCCATTACAATAATTTCTACGAATTCGGCACCGACAAAGAATCCCCCGCCCAAAATGCTGGTAGCCTGAAAATCCGGCCCTGGACGGTCGCCGTGGAAGGCGAGGTGCGCAAGCCCAAAGTCTGGGACATTGACGAGTTGCTGAAGCTGACCCCGCTGGAGGAGCGTGTCTACCGGCTGCGCTGTGTGGAGGCTTGGTCGATGGTGATCCCCTGGGTAGGCTTTCCCTTGAGCGAAATCATCAAGCGGGCCGAGCCTACCGGCAACGCCAAGTTCGTCGAATTCACCACCCTCAATGACCCGGCGCAGATGCCGGGCGTCAAATCCCCCGTGTTAGACTGGCCTTACACCGAAGGGTTGAGGCTGGATGAGGCCTTGCATCCCTTGGCCCTGTTGGCGGTGGGTTTGTACGGCGAAGTCTTGCCCAACCAGAACGGCGCGCCGATCCGCCTGGTCGTGCCGTGGAAATATGGCTACAAAAGCGCCAAGTCCATCGTGCGCATCCGCTTCGTGGAGCAAATGCCGCAGACCAGTTGGATGAAGGCCGGCCCAGCGAGTACGGCTTTTATTCCAACGTCAACCCGGCAGTGGATCATCCGCGCTGGAGCCAAGCCAAGGAACGCCGCATCGGCGAATTCTTCAAGCGGCCCACGCTGCCTTTCAACGGCTATGCCGAGCAGGTCGCGGGGCTATATGCTGGCATGGATTTGCAGAAATGGTTTTGACAAAAAAAACGCATATGAAACCCTCTCCCTTCGGGGCAAATCGGCAGGAAAGCCGATTTGCACGGCGAAGCCGTCCGGAGGGTGCCGCACAGGGATCGTGCGGCATGATTGGGCAGGGTGGGGGTTATTTCAAAGCCCTGCTATTCATCGCCGCGTTGATTCCGTTTGCCAAGCTGCTCTGGCTGGGTTTCAACGATGGCCTGGGCGCGAACCCTATCGAGAAAATCACCCGCACCACCGGTTGGTGGACGCTGACGTTTTTGATGATAACGCTGACTGCGACACCCTTACGCAAACTCTCCGGTTGGGGTTGGCCGATCCGTTTCCGGCGCATGTTCGGCCTGTTCGCCTTCTTCTACGCCTGCCTGCATTTCTCGACCTATCTGGTGCTGGACCAATTCTTCGACTGGCCGGCCATCGTCAAGGACATCGCCAAGCGGCCCTACATCACCGTGGGTTTACCCGCCTTCCTGCTGTTGATTCCGCTGGCGGTCACATCCACGAACAAGATGGTCCAGCGGTTGGGGTCCAAGCGCTGGAAGCAATTGCATCGGTTGGTTTATGTCATCAGTATCGCCGGGGTCATGCATTTCTGGTGGTTGGTGAAAAAAGACATCAGCGAACCCCTCCAATTCGCGGCAGTGTTGGCAGTGCTGCTGGGGTTTCGGGTGGTGAAGTCGATGGTGCGGAAGGGATAAAGCGGACAGGCTTATTTCCTCAGACTGAGAGATTAGGATGAGGCTTAATCTCCCCTCTCCCCAGAGGGGAGAGGGGCCGGGGGAGAGGGGCTAGAACTTAGGGCGATAACCGCCTGCCGAACACGCTCAAGCACCGCTTCGGTTTGTCCCAGAACCTCATTATTCCAGAAGCGCAACACCGTAAAACCCTGCGCGTGAAACCAGTGGTCGCGCTGCATATCGCTTTCCCCGCCATGTTGCCCACCATCGACTTCAATAACTAAGCGAAGCGCCACACAGACAAAATCAGCGATATATGGCCCGATAGGCTTTTGGCGCTTGAATTTCAAATCCATAAAGCGTTGAGCCCGTAAGTGATACCAGAGTCGTTGCTCGGCATCAGTTTGGTGGGAACGCAGATACTTTAGACTGAGAGATTAGGATGAGGCTTAATCTCCCCTCTCCCCAGAGGGGAGAGGGGCCGGGGGAGAGGGGCTAGAACTTAGGGCGATAACCGCCTGCCGAACACGCTCAAGCACCGCTTCGGTTTGTCCCAGAACCTCATTATTCCAGAAGCGCAACACCGTAAAACCCTGCGCGTGAAACCAGTGGTCGCGCTGCATATCGCTTTCCCCGCCATGTTGCCCACCATCGACTTCAATAACTAAGCGAAGCGCCACACAGACAAAATCAGCGATATATGGCCCGATAGGCTTTTGGCGCTTGAATTTCAAATCCATAAAGCGTTGAGCCCGTAAGTGATACCAGAGTCGTTGCTCGGCATCAGTTTGGTGGGAACGCAGATACTTTGCGAGTTCCAGTTGCCGGATCACTCCGTTGCCCTCTCCCCCTGCCCCTCTCCCGCCTGCGGGAGAGGGGAGTTTGTCGGCGGCTCATACCGCACTTCCAACACATAAAACACCTTCACCCCCGAAGGCGTCTCCACCCTAACCTCATCGTCCAAAGTCTTCTTCATCAAGGCACGCGCCATCGGCGAATCCATGCTGATCCACCCTAAAGCCGGGTCGAACTCGTCCGGGCCGACAATGCGATACGTGATCTCTTTCCCGTCCTTATCCTCCAAATCCACCCAAGCCCCGAAATAAACCCGCGAGCGATCCGTGGCCTGGGCATGGACGACCGTCAAATCCGGCAGGCGCTTTTGCAGGTAGCGAATCCGCCGGTCGATCTCGCGCAGTTCCTTCTTGCGGTAGATGTACTCGGCATTCTCCGAACGATCCCCCTCGGCGGCGGCTTCGGAAAGCGCTTGGGTCACCTCCGCACGGCGTTTCCACAAGGCTTGCAACTCGGCTTGCAAAACGGCGTAGCCATCTGGGGTGATATAAGCGGATTTTTTTGGGGCAGGCGGACGGTAACGGGACATGGTTTAGCTGCTTGAATCAATAGAATGCGCTGACGAAGGAAGCGTATCAATCGAGTTGCGCGAATGATGCGCTTCGTTCCTCAGCGCGTTTCTATGGCCCTAGAGTTTGATGCCGGTGAGAGCTTAACCCGGATGACGTGACGATTCGTTTGCCACCAATGCCAAGCCTTCAATCCGTTCAAAGTGCAGCACATTGGTGGTCGCCAGTTTTAACCGATGCCGCAAGGCGGTTGCGCCGATGAACAAATCTTCCGCCTCGATTAGCAGCCCTTTTTGTTTCAAATCCTTGTAAATTCTGGCGGCTTGTTCGGCGCAGGCAAAATCAAAAGGCAATATTTGTGGGCAATCAGGATATTGGTGTCCAGGCAAATCATGTCCATTGGTTGAGATGCCGCCTTTTTACTTCAATCGCCTGATATTCCTCGTCTGACATTTCCGGGCTGTTGAGCAGGAACCGCTGAAAACCGCTCAAATCCGCGCCATTGTCGTCGATGGACAAGATAATCAACTCCACGCGCTTGGCGGTGAAGTCTTTCGGCAGGTCTATATGGATGCTGCCGTTGATGACTTCGGTGTATTCTTTGATGGCTTGCATGGGGTTTCTCTAAAAGGATGATGCTAGAAGGTTTGCTATTGTGGTCGCCAGCTTTCTGGTTTCCATATTCCAGCGCGGGAACCCGTCAGGCCGATGGCATCTAGCCGATGAGTCTGCCGTATTAATTGCGGCGTCGTGCGATGCACTTATAACGCCTTGAGCTTGCCTGCGGCCTTCGCTTCCATGGCTTCCCGTTTCAGGAAATCAAGCTTGCCGGCGGCCGAATCCTCAGCGATCTGCTTGTCCCAATCCTCCCAATCCCTGGCTTCGATCCATTCCCTGAGTTTCGCAAAGTCCTGTTTGGGCAGGGAGGCTATTTCGGTTTGAATGTGTTCTAGCTGAGTCATTGGTTAATTTCCTCTTGTGGATTCTCTGGTTCTGCTGCTTGAAGTATTAGGAACGAGAGAATGTAGCCCGCATGTAGCGCAGCGAAATGCGGGGTTTCTTGGGCTACCAGAAACCCGGATTCCGCTATGCTCAATCCGGGCTACGCTGGCTCCATCAAGCCTTCCTCGAAAGCGAAATGCTCCGCGAGATGATCCAACAGCTTTTGGAAAGCCTCCGCAAACGCGGCCCCGTCCGCAGCCTCGCTCGCTAAGCGCCAAGCCTCGATAAAGTCCCGATGGTGGGCATCCATCCCCTCAACGCCAACGGAAAGCGTGTCTGACCATACTAAATTACGTCACTTCTGGCTAAGGATTGTCCAGTTTTCACACTAAAATCAACTGGTTCTCCTGGCTTGGCGTCAAATTCAAGGGGGGCTTCTTGGGCTGATGGGTGTGGGCGACCAGGCCCGCGACCACGTTGACCATGAAGTTCGCAACGCTGCGATGGCGGATGTGTTCGATCTGGCTGATGTTCTTGATCTGGTCATTGATGGTCTCGATCGGCACCCGCTTGCGCAGCAAGAGCTTGTCAAACAGCGGCATGAAGCGGTTCGCCATGTTCTTGCGGAGCCGCGTGATGAGTTGCAGATATCCTCCGCCAGCAAGGCTCCGGACAAGGCCTTGGAGATGTAGCCCTTGTCGCCGAAGATCTTGCCGGCCAGGCCCTTGGTCGGATGCGGGACGGGGGCGCGGGCGCCGGTGTTGCCCAGCGTCACCTGGAACGCCAGCAACCCGCCCCGGCCGTTGGCCAGCCGATGCGGCTTGAACCCGTAGAACCAGCCCACCGAGGTCTTGCCGCGCCGGGCCAGCTTTTTGAGCACCTTGTGGCTGCGGATACGGCGGTTGTGGCAGACGGCGATGGAGGTCGCGTCGATGAAGGCGATACCGGCCGATGTCGCAAAACAGGGCAATCGGGCCGGTGATGTCGTTCACGGGAGAAGCTCGTAAGGGAGGATGCCCAGAATTTTGCTCCTTAGCCACCCGTCGGGGAAGCTTCGCTTATCCAGAACTCACGTTAAGGAATAAGTACCGAAAGCAATGTTCGTAGTCCCGGCTTTAGCCGGTTCTTTCCGGTCAGTTTTCCGCCTAAAGGCGGGACTACGAACGCTTAAACTTAATGGCAGTGAGCGGTGCCTGGGAACCCGTCAAAACCCGCTGCATTGGCTCGGCACGTTCTTGTGGGAGCGGTTTCTAACCGCGACCAGTCGCGCTTGGAAAGCGCTCCCTCCCTGAGTTACTCCCGCCGCCAACTGGTGCCTTGCGCCGAGTCTTCGAGGATGATGCCTTGGGCTTTGAGTTCGTCGCGGATGCGGTCGGATTCAGCCCAGTTCTTGGCTTTGCGGGCTTGCAGGCGTTTATCGATCAAGGCTTCGATGGCTTCGGCGCTCAAGCTGCCTTCATCGCTGCCGCGCAGGAAGCTTTCTGGGTCTTCTGCCAACAGCCCCAACACACTGCTTAAGTGTTTCAGCACCCCGGCCAATTCCAGCGCCACCGCCGCGTCGGCGGTTTTCTGGCGGTTGATTTCGCGGGCGAGGTCGAACAGCACGGAAATTGCCAACGGGGTGTTGAAGTCGTCTTGCATGGCGTCTTCGAAGCGGGAAAGGAAACCCTCTCCCCCGGCCCCTCCCCCTCGGGGGGAGGGGGGTGGATGGCCCTCTCCCGCAGGGAGAGGGCGTTTTGCGCCCTCACCCTGCCCTCTCCCTGTGGGAGAGGGTTCCAGAGTCAAGCCCCGCAAAGCCGTGTAAAGCCGGGTCAGGGCTGCGTGGGCTTCGTCCAGGTTCTCGTCGCAATAATTTAAGGGGCTGCGGTAGTGGCTGTTGAGGATGAAGAAGCGGACGGTCTCGGGGCGGTAGCGGGTCAGGATTTCGCGGACGGTGAAGAAATTGCCCAGGGATTTGGACATCTTCTCCTCGTTCACCCGCACAAAACCGTTGTGCATCCACAGGTTGACAAATTTTTCGCCGGTCGCGCCTTCGGACTGGGCGATTTCGTTTTCATGATGCGGAAATTGCAAGTCCATGCCGCCGCCGTGTATATCGAAATGGTTCCCTAAGCAGCAGGTGGACATGGCGGAGCATTCGATGTGCCAGCCGGGCCGGCCATTGCCCCAGGGCGATTCCCAAGACGGCTCACCGGGTTTCGCCATTTTCCACAATACGAAGTCCAGCGGGTCGCGCTTGGCTTCGTCCAAATCCACGCGCTCACCGGATCGAAGCTCCTCGACATTCTTGCCGGACAACTGGCCGTAGCCTTGGAATTTGCCGACCGAATAGAACACATCGCCATTGCCGCCGACATAGGCATAGCCGCGCTCGATGAGCTTGCCGATCATGGCGATGATCTGACCTGTAGAGGCGGTTGCGCGGGGTTCGTGATCGGGCGGCAACACGCCCAAGGCGCGTTCGTCCTCGTGCATCGCGGCTATGAAGCGGGCGGTGAGTGCGTCCATGGTCTCGCCGTTGTCATGGGCGCGTTTGATGATCTTGTCGTCGATGTCGGTGATGTTGCGCACATAGGTGACTTCGTAGCCGCTGTGGCGCAGATAGCGCGTCACCACGTCGAAGGCGACCATGACCCGCGCATGGCCTAGGTGGCAGTAGTCGTAAACCGTCATGCCGCAGACATACAAACAGACTTTGCCGGGATTGATGGGTTTGAACTCTTCCTTCTGGCGGGTGAGGGTGTTGTGGATTTTTAGCATGGCGCGGTTTCGATGGAGGTTGATTGTTGCCAGTTTATCATTACGGCAAATCCGCCGTCAGGTGGGTTAAATGAAGAGTCCAGCCTCATCCGTGTTCATTGATTCTCCAGCCCATCATGCCAACTCAGCCAAATCGGTCTGTAGATCTGCTCTAGCCAATATTCAAAAGACTGGCCGTCCTCGGCAACTTCCATCAATTGTCCAAACCCCGGAAATGCGCGGGCCAGATAGGCGTCCTGTCCGACTTCCCCAACCCGGTTATAGCCTCCCTCATATTCATTGAACGCGGCGACGCGGGCGGCTTCTGTATCCTCTGCCGCCAGCCAGGCGAAAGCCGTTTTGCAGGCCAAGGGAATCGGCCGCCTCATGCCTTGATGCCAAGCCCACACCAAAACCTCCAGACTAGCCAAGGCCGTATCCGCCGCAATGGGCGGCAATTCGACGATGCCGTCCGGGCCGACCCGGAACGTGGACAAGACCAGCCCGGAGGCGCAAGCCGCCAGATGGCGCACCCAGGGCCGGGTCAGGTCATGCCATTTCGGCTTACCGTTCTTGCCCTTGACGGCTTGCGGGCGCACCAGGATTTGCGCCCAACGCCCTTCGCCGTCATGACGCAAGCCGGGGAGCCAGTCTTCGACGCGCAGCGTGGCTTCCCCGTCCAGGTCGAATTCAAAGGCAATCTCTAACGGCGATTCCGGCACACCAGGCCAGGCGGCGAACAAGGAAGCGGTGATTTGGTAAGCCATCCAGGCAGGATCGGCGAAACGCTGTTGCGCGGGCATGGCGAAACGGGCCAAAGGCAATTGCCCGCGCCGCCATTGCCTTTGCTTGCAGGCGGCGAAATCCGCCTCGGCCTGGCCGGGGTCGGCGTCCAAGGCGGCTTGCAGCAACTCGCCGCCCAAAGAAAATTCCTGCAAGCGGTCAAACACAAAAGGCTCGGCATCTTCGCTGGCGGTCGCGCCCAGATCGAACCAGACTTTCAGCCGCTCGTTGAAAAACATTTTCACCGGATGGCGCAGGAACAGCCCCAAGGTTTCCAGGCTCAACGGCGCTTCCTGGACAAAAGCGGGCAACTCGGTTTTAAGCGCCTGTCCGGGTGCTTCATGCGCCGAGCGCCATTCGTGGGCATGGGTGAACAATCGCGGGTCGTGGCCTTCGGCTTGCGCGGGTAAAAAATAGCGTCGGCTGAACGGCTGCAAAGGGTGGGCGACGGTCAGGCGTTCCAGCAAGCCCTCACCCAACCCTCTCCCGCAGGGAGAGGGCTTTAAAACCGTAGCCTGCCAACCAGTGGCAAGGTAGTCGCGCAACTGGCCCACCAGCAGCGATGGCGGGCGCTCGCTATTGTCCTGCACACTGCGCCCCACCCAACTGATATACAAGCGTTCACGCGCGGACAACAAGGCTTCCAGGAACAGGTAGCGGTCGTCATCCCGGCGCGAACGGTCACCGGGCCTATATTCACCGGGGCTGGCCATGAGATCCAAGCTCAAAGGCATCTGGCTGCGGGGATAATCGCCATCATTCATGCCCATCAGGCAGACCACTTGGAACGGAATGGCCCGCATCGGCAGCAAGGTGCAGAAATTCACCCGCCCGGCCAGGAAGCGTTGCGTCAGCGTCGGCTCGTCCACGCCGGACAGCCAGGCTTCGCGCACCACGGCCAGCGGCAATGCCTCGTCCAGACCTACTTGCAGGCAGACTTCTTCCCAAGCCTCCAGGCTTTCTTCCAGCCGCTCCAGGGTAAGCTGGTCGCGGTCGCTGGCGGGCGTGAAAAAATCGTCCAGCAATTGGCGCAACCTTTCCTCCCAGACCACCGGGATGGCATTGATGCTGAGGCTGTGCCAGTAGGTTTCCAGCGTGTCCAGCAGGGCGGCAAGCGGGCCGACCAGGGCCGCGTCCAAGCCGCCGATTTCGCCGTAAGGCTCGATGTCGCCAAAGGCTTCGCCCTCGCCCACGGCATAGCCTAGCAACATGCGTTTCAGTCCGAAGCGCCAACTGTTCTGCCCCAGTCCTGGCGGCAGGCCCAAGGCCTCGCGCTGTTTGGCATCCAATCCCCAGCGGATGCCGGATTCTTCGATCCAACGGCGCAACGTCGGCAAATCGGCCTCGGCGATGGCAAAACGCTGGCGCAAGGCCGGCACGTCGAGCAAATCCATCAGGTTGCCCACCGAAAAGCGCGATTGCGGCAGATGCAGCAGGGCTTCCAAGGCGACCATCAGCGGATTGTGGCCGCGCTCGCTCTGGTCGGTCAGGCTGTAGGGAATATGGCGAGGATCGCCGGGTTCGATCTGGCCGAACACCGCGCTGATGTGCGGGGCGTAAGTGTCGATGTCAGGCACCATGACGATGACATCGCGGGGCAACAACCGCTTGCCACCCGGCTGGCCCGCCGCGAGCAGATCCAGCAAATAGTCATGGAGAATCTCCACCTCGCGCTGCGGGCTGTGGGCAATCTGGAACAGCAGGGACACATCTTCGCCAATCAGCGGGCGTTGCGCCGGTTCCGTAGGCAACGGCGCCAGATCCAAGATGGCCTGCTGCGCCTGCTGCAACAGAGTGCGCTGGCCGTCTTCGCCAAAATCGTCGAACAAGTCGATGCGCTGGAACCACTCACGGTAATGGGCCGGGTCGTCGAACTCATCCAACAGCCGGACATAGTCCCTGCCTTGCTTGCCCCAGGCAGCCAGCAGCGGATTGGCATGTAAGTGCAAATCCTCGTCCTTCAACTCCTTTCGGCATCAGCGGTTTGTGGGCATGGCGGCGGCGCTCGGCGCGCAACAGCTCCTTATGTTCGATGATGTCCGCCCAGAAATACCGGCAAGGGTTGTGGACGCACAGCAGGATCTGGCAAAACCGGCCCAACGCGGCCAGCGCCTTCACCATTTGCTGCGGCAGCGAGGAGATGCCGAACACCACGATGCGCCGGGGCAGTCCGGCGGGTCGGCGCATGGTTTTTTCCAAGGCGGCGATGAAGCGTTCATGCAGCAGGGCGCGGCTGGTCTGCCGATGCTCCTCGGGAACATCCTGCAAGACGGACCGCCAAAGCGCAGCCTGCCAGGCTTGTTCCTCTGGCAAGGGCTTGGGCGCTCCATGGGCGTCGCGCAATTGATTCTGACCCTCGGCCCAATCGCGAAGCCAGTCGGAGCGGTAAACCTGATATTGATCCAGCAAATCGGCCAGGCATAAAGCCAGTTGGTGGCGTTTGCGGGCGTCAGTGTCGTCTTCGAGGAATTGGCGCAAAGGCGCGAAGCGCGGATCGTGCAGCAGGCCCGGCAACAGGCGGTAGATGCGCCAAGCCAAGGCCGACTTCTCGAAAGGCGACACATCCGGCACCGCCTCGCCTGCCAACACTGTCTGATAGGCGCTCCACAGGAAACGTCCGGGAAGCTGCGGGGTGATGGCGGCGCAAATGCCCAGGCCGTCCGGGTCGGCTAGGGCGATTTTCAGCCACTGCGACATCCCGTTGCTCTGCACCAGCACGATTTCATTTTCCAACGGTGCCAAGGGATGTTCCTGCATCCACGCCACAATCAAGGTGCGCAGGCTTTCCAGTTGGTTGGAGTGGATCACCGCCAGACCGGGATTGAGCGTCGGGTCGCTTGCTTCGGGTAAACCCATAAAAAGCCTTTTTGCTGGGACGAATCCCAGAGTTGGAAGACGGATCATCGGCTCGCATCCGTCGGCAGGGGGCCATAGCTTAACGGATGCCGCGACATTTTTCTTTTGGTTCGGTTCGCTTGACACTCCTCCATAAATCCTTTAGTAACGTCAGTCCATAACAACAACCCGCCATTAGGGGGACTTCATGGGCAAACACCCGCTTTTCGCCATCGCCACCAGCCTTGTTTTTTCCACGCCAGTTTTTGCCGTCAGCCCGGATGTCCACGCGGCCATCGACCTGGTGAAGCAAGCCCACACGGATCAATGCCAAAAGACAAAAATCCAGGTGCAATTGCTGGTCGCCCACCAACATCATGACCAAGACAAGCTAAACGCGCTAGGGCCGGAACTCGACGCCATCAACAAACGCCTCAAGCCCACGGAAGAAAAGCTGAACGCCCTGAAAGCCATCATCAAGAAGAACCCCGATGACGAGAGCGCCTTTGAGACGGCGCTGCTGCAAGTGGGAAATTGCGAGTGAACCCTTATCCTATCGAGATCTCTACGCATGAGTCCAAACCTGTTCGAGCAAGCCAGACAACATATCCCGGGCGGCGTCAATTCCCCCGTGCGGGCTTTCAAGGGCGTCGGCGGTGTGCCTGTTTTTGTGCAGCGGGCGGAAGGCCCATATCTGTTCGACACCGACGGCAAGCGCTATATCGATTATGTAGGCTCATGGGGGCCGATGGTGCTGGGCCATGCCCACCCGGAGGTTCTCCAGGCGGTGCATGAGGCCGTGGATCGGGGGTTGAGCTACGGAGCGCCTACCGTGATTGAGACGGCGATGGCCGAAAAAGTCTGCGGACTGGTGCCGTCCATGGATCTTGTGCGCATGGTCAGCTCCGGCACCGAGGCCACGATGAGCGCCATCCGCCTGGCCCGTGGCTTTACGGGGCGCGATAAGATCGTCAAATTCGAGGGCTGCTACCACGGCCATTCCGATTCGTTGCTGGTGAAGGCAGGCTCCGGCGCGTTGACCTTCGGTGTGCCGAGTTCCCCCGGCGTGCCGCGTCTTTGGCCGAGCATACGCTGACCTTGGCCTACAACGACTCGGCGGCGGTGCGTGAAACCTTCGCCCAGTTGGGTTCGGCGATTGCCTGCATCATCGTCGAGCCAGTGGCGGGCAATATGAATTGTGTGCCGCCAGTGGCGGGCTTTCTGGAAACCTTGCGCGAGGTCTGCGACCAGTCCGGCGCGGTGCTGATTTTCGATGAGGTGATGACCGGCTTCCGCGTCGCTTTGGGCGGTGCGCAGGGCTTGTATGGCATCACGCCGGATCTGACCACGTTGGGCAAGGTCATCGGCGGTGGGATGCCCGTGGGGGCTTTCGGCGGTCGGCGGGAGATCATGGAACGCCTGGCGCCGATTGGGGCCGGTGTATCAAGCAGGCACCTTGTCCGGCAACCCAGTGGCGATGGCGGCGGGCTTGAAGACTTTGGAGTTGATTGGCGCGTCGGGCTTCTTCGAGGATCTGGCCGCAAAAACCCGCTATCTGACCGATGGACTTAAAGCCAAGGCGCAGGAAGCGGGCATTGCCTTGGCGACCAACCGGGTCGGCGGCATGTTCGGCCTGTTTTTCACTGACGCGATTACGGTCGATAGCCTAGCCCAGGTCATGGCTTGCGACGTGGAGCGTTTCAAGCGCTTCTTCCATGGCATGTTGAAGGAAGGAGTCTACCTCGCGCCTTCGGCCTTCGAGGCGGGCTTCGTGTCCGCCGCCCATTCCGAAGCCGTGCTGGACGAGACTCTGGCGGTGGCCGGACGGGTGTTTAGGCGATTGTAACTTGATTGGGGGATTTCCGGCTGCCCCCTCCGTCTCCCTTTTGCAAAGGGGGACGGAGACAGGTCGATGCGCCAACACTTCAGCATTTGACTTCCCAGCCACACAGCCTGGCGCTTCCTAATGGCGCGCACTGTTCCAATATCAAGCACAACATCCGCCCGATGTTTCCCCCATAATCCTAAAAACGGCAGTTGGAACGCAAAAAAAACCGTTCGTGCTGAACCTGTCGAAGCATGATCGGGTTTTTATGCCCCCGTCAGGGAATCTGCAAGGTGCAACGAAGCGGCGTAGAGTCATCTGCGAACGAGAAGCGCAGACTTCGAGTCGAGCGGGGACGGCGCAGGCTACCCGAAGGGCAAAGTAGAGCCTTGGCGGGAGCTGAAACCTGTCGGAACAGGTTTCAGAATCGACCGCCCGGCACTCCCTTCAGCCCCATTGGTTCTTCAGTTCGTCGAAGCTGTTAGGTTCAAAATCTTGATGAAGTAGTCCATCTGCCCGAACGGCGTCACCGCCGCCCCCCAATGCTGTTGAATTAAGCGTTCGTAGTACCGCCTTCAGGCGGTTAGATGCCTCAAAAGAACCGGCTAAAGCCGGGACTACGAACCGTTTCGCCAGCCCTCCTCGTGCCTAATTCAACAGCATTGCCGCCGCCCCCACGTCCCAGCGAACCTGGAGGCCTGCCGCCCGGCGTGTCCAGGCAGGCCAGAGCCTCGGAAAGGGCCTGTTCGTGGGGCCTTAAGGCCGGTTCTTGCTGCTTTTTTTTTCACCCATCGGGTGAACCTCCCATGATCTGAAATGTATAGGTTTTTCAGAGGGCTATCATATCAGGAGACGGGGCAACTGCTTTTTCTAGGGTCATCGCCGCCGTGTCGAAGTTTGACGCGGCCACAGGAATGATCGCCCTTTGCGCCAGAAGCAAAGAGGCTCGGAGTGCTGCACTGTCGCGGCCACCGGCGTCCACCATGGTGTGGGCAAAACCAGCGGCTAAACCTTTTCCTTCCGTCAGGAGCGCGGGGGATGTCCTGGCCAGCATAGCCACCAAGTGGACTGCCGTCGTGGTCTTGCCTACCCCGCCTTTGGTGTTTGCGATTGTCAACATCATTGCAAGTCTAGAAGGTGCAGAGACAAAGTGGCGCCATTGCGGCGAGAACAGTGGCCCCTTCCTTTATGCCCAAATCCAAATGGCTTCATAGCACCGAAAATTCACAAACGGCCCCCTGCCGTGCTGAAAAAGGCCAAAGTTGAGGTTATAATGCCATTCGAAAAGCTTAACGCGAACGTAACCGGTTTTTCGGTGTGCGCTGTTGTTTACCAACAATTTAAAAATTCATATTATGAAAGTCGGCTCTATCTCCTCAATGTACCTAGATTCACCAGTGGATTCCTGTCAGGGGGACATCCTATGGCGTTGGCTTCCCTTGATTTATCTGGTATATGTGGTACCAATGTTATTATTTATGTTTATTAACTATCCTCTTTTTGTGAGTCCGGATGAACCCAATCACTTTCTGCGGGCCGAGCAGATCACTCACGGTGGAGTGTTCGGATTCAAAATTAGCCAAACGGCAAGCGGAGGCTATGTTGATGTGGCCGCTATTACAGTTTCAAAACAGTATATGGATCAAAATTCTCCTTTTGATTGGAGAAACCATGTATTCTTTTCTTGCTTAACTGCTGAATTGGCGAATCGCAATCAAGGTCTAGGTTGGAAAAACCAGCTTGTATTCGCCTCATTTCATAATACATCAAACTATCCACCGATAGGTTACATGCCGGTTGCTATTGGGATTATGATTGGCAAAACCTACGGACTTTCCGTGATCAAAACAGCCTATTTTTCTCGTCTTATCAATGGAATTACTTCAATAGCGCTATCAACAGTCGCACTTGTCCTCTGTCGGAGGGGGCGTTATACGATGTTTACAATCCTCCTCTTTCCAATGACGATCAGCTTGTTCTCGTCATTGAGCCAGGATCCACTGCTAATAAGTAGTGGCGCTCTTTTTGCTGGGTTGCTGTCAAGGGTTTTGCTACGGATTCCAAACCAAGGTGCTGCATGGTGGGAAACAATCGGGTTGGCTTTGTGCGTACTTGTGTTAGGGACTTCGCGATTCTCATATGCCGCTTTAGCGATATGTCTGCTGCTCCCCGAGATTTTGCCGATCCGCCAAAATCAGCAGCGGAATCTGCTTTGGCGACTCATGATATTTGCTGGAATTAGCCTTGCCACTCTCGCTTGGACGCAGTTTGTGTTCTCAACAAGCTATATCTATCCATCAGGTAATTACGGAATCAATAAGAAGATAGAGTATATTACTGGACATCCGTATGAAATTTTTAACATCATAAATCAAACATTTTTATGATGGTCTATTAAGTACTATATTTCTGGGTTAATTGGCATTATAGGATGGACAAATACTTATTTGCCAAACCCATACTATTATGCGGCATTTGCAGCTATTGTGACTGCCTGGATAGCTGACTGTGACCGGAATGACTCGCTCTCATGGTATCAGCAAACACTCGTCGCATTAACAATTCTTACGGTATCGGCAGGACTATTTGCGATAGCCTATCTTTCGTTTTCAGAAATCAGTCAAAATTCTGTTTTGGAAGTGCAGGGGCGATACTTCTTGATGCTGTTGCCACTTGTTGGATTGCTTGGGCCTAAGAACTCGTCATTGCCTAAGATTTCTAGGCTTTCTTCTTGGTATGTTCTTGCCTTTCCGTTGTTAACCCTTGCGGTTATCCCATACGTAATTATTGGCCGTTACTATATTTTTTGCAAATCATTTTTATAATCTACTTCACGTGCGGCAATAGGCATCTCGCCTCCCCCGATAGCCTCTTTTTCGATCATGGCCTGACTTGACCTGCTGCATGCCTGTTCGCCGCCGAAGCTCTCGGCGGCTAACAGCCTGAACTCCGTTGCTTGACCGGTCTGGCTTCCATCCGTGCGGAATCGCATTTTGCGTCGCAAAATATTTCTTGTCTTCTCAAATCGCAATGCCAATCTCACATTAGGCGGTGCGTCAAAGGCACCCGCCCAAACAAGCACGTCATTGGCAAGCAGCATACTCAAAAAATAGAAAACAAAAACCTTTTGTTGCGAACCCGGATCAAGCGATTGACGCGCAAAACGATTTGCTTTTCAAAATTGGAAGCACTTCACGACACGGTGATAGGGTTGTTTATAAATAAATACTGCTTTCAATCTCAATAAATCAATTAAACCCACCACCACACAACTTTCGCTATTCGCCCCGGATTCCCCAAATTTTCGTTCTATCTTGATGCGCAAGTGTCTGATCCATTGATGGCTTCCGCCTAAAAACCCTCGAAATTCGCGTGTAGTGCCGACTTTGCTTGTTGACCCCGGGGCGGATGCCCACAATAGGGCGGCATGTTTTTTACGTGCCAAGCGCCGTTTCAAAGACGGCAAGGAACATCGCTACTGGAGCCGCCGAACGGCGGGCGGCCGCGTGGTGCAGCGCCAGGTCTTGTAGCTGGGGGAGATCAACGACGGCCAGCAGGCGGCTTAGAGCAAGAGCATCGAGATGCTGGACTCGAAAGGCTCCGGCACCCGGCAGCTCGCGCTGTTCAACGCCGAACGTCCCGCGCCGGAGTTGGACTGCGAGGTAGTCCAGGTTCGGCTCAACGAATTGAGCCTGCACCGTCCCCGGCAATGGGGAGGCTGCTGGCTGGCGCTGGCGTTGTGGGACCGGTTGGCCATGGACGGTTTCTGGGCGGAGAAGACGGGGCGCAGCCACAAGGGTACGCGGCGGCTGAACGTGCTGAAGGTGCTAGTGTGCCAGCGCCTGCTGGAGCCGGGCAGCGAATGGAGGCTGCACCGGCAGCGGTTCGACCGGACGGCGCTGGCGGATTTGCTGGGCGAGGGGATTGCGCGGTGGCGCAAAAGGACACGCTGTACCGCTGCCTGGACAGGCTGCTGCCCCACAAGCCGTCGTTTTTCAACTTCCTCGCCGGACGCTGGCAGAGCCTGTTCGATGCCCGCTTCGACGTGCTGCTGTACGACCGGCCAGCACGTACTTTGAGTGCGACGTGCCGGACTTGGTCCAATGATTTTATTCCGGCGGTGTTAAGAGTCACGATCATGCTCCGATGATCCCAGACTCCCGCCCCCTTTCAGACTCATGTATCATTGGAAAAGGGAAAAGGCTCACACTGGCGTTGACCGATGTGAAAGCGTAAGATCCGAACCCTGCGCTTCTAGCCAAGGCGCAAAGCGGCTGCGGGGTGTCCAATTGTAAAATTAGGCCGCGCCCGGTCAAACACACCACCCGTTGAAGTTGAGAGGTTGAATATATGAAAAAGCTAATGCGGCTTTCCCGGTTCGTCTTTGTGGGAGCGGCCATGGGTTTGTTGGCGCAGGGAGCCTTCGCCGCCGCGCCTGCCGCTTATCTTCCAGAGCAAGAATTTTCCGCAAACAGGGGATTGCCGACTTTGACCCCGTTTAATGAATTCGGCCAGCCCGCCCATGTCCATCCGACCAAATACTTGCATGAGCAGTTGCAAGCTGCAAGCGCGGCGGGCGCCACGGATACCGGCCCCCTCCTGTATCACGCTGGCGGCGCGATCATGCCATCGGTCACCAGCTACATCATTTACTGGACACCGGCAAAACTGCAAAACGGCACGGCAGCCGGTTGGTCTTCGGCTTACCAGAACCTGCTAACCCAGTTCTTAACAGATTATCCTGGGCACAGTCTGGCCACCAACAACACCCAGTATTACCAGACGATTTCCAGCGTCACCAGTTATATCGGCAACACTGGCAGTGTCGGCGGCATTGTCGTCGATACCTCGGCCTATCCGGCTTCGGCTTGCACGGATACCATCACGCCGGGCAACTGCCTGTCGGACGCGCAAATCCAAGCGGAAATCAGCAAGGTCATGGCCTTGAATGGGTGGACTCCTGGCATCAACAAGATGTTTTTTGTATTCACGGCGAAAGGGGAAGGTTCCTGTTTAAGCGCCGGCGTTTGTTCCTACAATTACTTCTGCGCCTACCATAGTTTCTACGGCACGGCGGCATCCCCAGTTATTTATGCGAACATGCCTTATGCCGCCTCGCCCTACTGCGCGGCAGGAAGTTCGCCGAACGGCAATGTTGAAGCGGATTCCGCCGCCAGCCTCACCAGCCACGAATTGACCGAGGCCATCACCGATCCGCTGCTGAATGCTTGGTTTACCGCTCAGGGCAATGAGATCGGCGACCTGTGTTCCTGGAACTATGGCACGAACACCTGGGGTGCGACGGCTACGAAAAATGCCAACCAGTCATGGAATGGCCATTTGTACGAGCTACAAATGGAATATGACAACCATGCCGCGGCAGTCTTAGGCACTGCCAAAGGTTGCGTCCAGGTTGGCCCTTAAGCCAATATGAAGCCAGAGCCTGCGTGACCTCGCAGGCACTAGCTTACCTACCGTGGCCGCTGCCCGTCCTGCTTCAATAGGACTTACGCAAAACGGGCTTAAAACCAGAATCCGTAGAGTTTTTCATGTGCTTGATGCACAACATATGGTGGGTCTGCGTAAGTCCTATTCAATTGGAAGTCTTCGCTTCTCTCGCTCCGCATGACTTCACGCTTCGTCGCTGGCCGAAATTCATCGGCGCCAGCCTGTTTTTTTGAGCAAACCAAATGTTCCATGCCTTTTTCGCCTTGTTGAAGCGCGACTTGCTGCTGGCTTTCCGCCATCGTGGCGAATTGGCAAATCCCTTGCTGTTTTTCCTGATGATCGTGACGCTCTATCCGCTCGGCGTCAGCCCGGAGGTGGATTTGCTGCGCAAGATCGCTCCCGGCGTCATCTGGATCGCGGCTTTGCTGGCAGCTTTGTTTTCACTAGAAAACCTGTTCCGTTCGGATTTCGAGGATGGTGCCTTGGAGCAGATGTTGTTAAGTTCCCAGCCATTGTCTCTGCTGGTGCTGGGCAAGGTGTTGGCGCATTGGCTGGTGAGCGGGCTGCCGATGCTACTGATGGCACCTTTGCTAGGCTTGTTGCTAGCCATGCCCCCGCAAGCCATCGCCGCTTTGACGCTGACCTTGGGCTTGGGCACGCCGTTATTGAGTCTGGTCGGGGCGATAGGCGTAGCCTTGACCGTAGGCCTTCGGCGCGGCGGTGTGTTATTGACCCTGCTGGTGATGCCCTTGTATATTCCGGTGCTGATTTTCGCCACCAATGCCGTCACGGCGGCGGCGGCGGGATTACCCATCGCCGGCCAAATTTATTTCCTGGCGTCGCTGCTGGTGCTGGCGTTCACCCTCGCGCCGTTCGCCATCGCCTCCGCCCTTAGAATCAGTGTGAGTTAATAATACCATGTGGCAGTTTCTGCATAAGCTGGCTTCACCCAAATACTTTTATGACATTTCCGGCAAGTGGATACCTTGGCTGGCTTGGCTGACCGGTATAACCATATTGGTCGGGCTATATTATGGCTTAATCAAGGCACCGCCGGATTATCAGCAAGGCGAGAGTTACCGAATCATGTTTATCCATGTCCCGGCGGCGTGGATGTCCATGTTCATCTATATGTTGATGGCGATGTGGAGCGGCATTAATTTGATTTGGAACATCAAGCTGGCCGACGTGATGGCAGGCAGCTCGGCTGCTCTTGGCGCGTCGTTCACGTTGCTGGCATTGGTGACCGGCTCACTATGGGGAAAACCCATGTGGGGGGCTTGGTGGGTATGGGATGCACGGCTAACCTCAGAGTTAATCCTGCTGTTTCTGTATCTGGGCTATATCGCCTTGGTTTCGGCCATCGAAGACCGTCGCACCGCCGCTCGTGCCGGCGGGGTATTGATATTAGTCGGCGTCGTCAATATTCCGATCATCCATTACTCGGTGGAATGGTGGAATACCCTGCACCAAGGCCCGACCGTCACGAAGCTCGACAAGCCGTCCATCCATTTGAGCATGTTGATTCCATTGCTGGTGATGGCTTTGGGTTTCAAGCTGTATTATCTGACCGTGGTTTTGATGCGGGCGCGGGTGGAGGTCATGGATCGGGAGAGAAGGAGTGCTTGGGTTAGGGAGTTGTTGGGGGAGTCGAACGCCCATTGAGGGAATGCATCCTTCATACCTGCCAACCAAAGGATGCTGCTGGGGTTTTACTCAACCCACCCACAGTTTTGCCCGTTGGCTAAAGCACATTGTAGGTCGTGTTAAATTAAAAACTTACGTTAACATCAAGCGAGGAAACTACCCTTGGACTTTATTTCATAGGACTTACGCAAAACGGGCTTAAAACCACAATCAGTAGAGTTTTTCATGTGCTTGATGCACAACATATGGTGGGTCTGCGTAAGTCCTATTTCATTCACGCTAGGATCAGTATCAACGGCATTCTTGGTTGTCATTCTCGCTTTTCTTGCCAAAACAGCCAAAACAGCCAAAACATGGGCAGAAAAGAGAATTGAGTTCTCCATTAAGCATGTGTACGATAAAAAACTTGTAGAATTCCAAAACGATGTTGAAATACGGCTAAAAGCTGAACTTATCGCGGAGCTAATGGCTGAGTGGCTTAAAAAACCAAAACAAAAAGATCGTTTAAACCGTTTAGCATTTCAAGCGTTCCTATGGCTTCCACCGCATTTGGCTCGCGATCTAGCAAGCACACTTATGCTTGAAGCAAAATCCGACGATGTACCGACAATAATCCAAAAGGTAAGAAAACATCTTCTCGGTCAAGCAGATGATCTTGATTCCAGAAGCATTATATTCTTTCGAGAAGACGATGAAAATACTCAGCAATCTGGCGGCTAGAAACTAACCTGAGCGATTTAGGTCTCTCTAATTCCCACACGCCGAGTGGAAACCTGGTCGATCTCGTAGCGGGTCATAAAACGGAGCTTCACGCCGACAAGCATACCCAAGCGGCGCGTTGGATCAAGAGTAAAAGATTCATATGACGGAAAAAGTTTACATAGAAACTTCGATCGTTTCCTACTTAACTGCCCGACCGTCCAATAATTTGATTGCCGCCGCATGGCAACAGGAAACCTTGGATTGGTGGGAAACACAAAGACATCGCTTTGAATTGTATATTTCCGCCGTCGTGCAGGAAGAAGCGAGCCGGGGCGATGGCGAGGCGGCATCCCGTCGCATGGATGCGTTGACAGGTATTCCGCTGCTGTCTTTCACCGAGGATGCCGTTAAATTATCGAAGGCCTTGATTCGGGAAGGTGGTTTGCCTGTAAAAGCCTTGGATGACGCATTGCATATATCCCTTGCTGCAGTTCATGGTATGGATTATCTGCTAACTTGGAATTGCAGGCACATCGACAATGCGGAGAAAAAGCCGATAATTCGAAAAATCTGCCAAGCTTATGGTTTTGCTTGTCCAGAAATAGCCACACCGATAGAACTGATGGGAGCCGACGAAGATGATTGATGCGACTTTGCAAGAACTTTGGTCAATCAAAGACAAACTCGCCCAAGAACATGCCTACGATTTGGATAATTTGGTTTCTTACTTGAATAGTAAATATCCACTCAACCATGAAACTAGAAACCAAACTTCACCAAACGAAAAAATTTTCTTTCCGCCGCCATCAAAAACTGCGGCTTAGGTATATTGCTGGAATCGGTTGGTAGGCAATACAACACCAAGTGAGGTAGTGACGGAGGTCGCGCAACGTCTTTTTGTTGCCCGACGTTTCCGGAAATTTGTCGGCCGCGATCAAGCCGCGCTCGGCCTACACTTTATGTGTTATTACAACAAGGCCCTAGCTTTGGCAGCGACTTCTTCGCCGGGAATCGCTTGGACTAATCCTGCGTCAAATTCGGCGGCGCGGCGGGCGCTTTCCTCTCCCCACAGCCGGTCAAATTCTGCTTCGGTGGGTTCCTCTAAGCTCAACAGCAGTCTATGCGCCAAGGCTGGCCCGTAGCTCCAAGGGAAGGGAAAAAACCTCGGATTCAATTTCGGCAATGTTCATGGTTGGCCTCTAAATTGAAGATGTAATGGGATTGTTACCCGTCAGACTTCGGTTTGGATTAGGCAAAGCAAGCTTTGCACTCCGGTTTTCTAGCCCCTAATTCCCCGGCTCCTTGGCCAATTCGCTGCTGAATAGCGCCTTCAATTCCTTGCCTTCGTGGTAGATAAACAAGACGCGGAGCTTGTTGGCTTCTGCCGTCTTCAAGCCTTCCACTTCCCCTTGGCAAAGCAAAGCCGTGTCCCAAGCGTCGGCCCAGGTGGGGTCGTCGTGCAGAACGGTGACGGAGAGCAGATTGTGGTCTACGGGCTTGCCGGTCTTGGGGTTGAGGATATGCGAATAGGTCTTGCCCCCTTCCTCGAAGAAATTGCGGTAGGTGCCGGAGGTCATGACCGCTTCGCCGTCAGTTTGATGTATGGCGATGATCTTTTGCACTTCACGGGTGAAGGGCGTGGGCTTTTCGATGGCGATACGCCATTCGTCGCCGTTGGCCTTGCGGCCCTTGACCATCATTTCGCCGCCGATTTCCACCATGTAATTCTGGATGCCCCTGGATTCCAATAGCTTGGCGACCCCGCCGACGCTGTAGCCTTGGCCGATGGCGGAGAGGTCGATAGCGGTTTCCGGGTCTTTTTTTCGCAAGCGCAAACCGGTTTCGTCCAGTTCAATTTTGTCCATACCGATATGGGCCAGCGTCTTGTCGATGTCGGCCTGGGCCGGGACTTTACCCTCGTGGCGGGCAAAGCCCCAGAGGTCGAACAAGGGTTTGATGGTCAGATCGAGGCAACCGCCCGTTTTGACGTAGACATCCTTGGCAATGACGAGGTTTTCGGCGATTTCTTTGGGGATGGGCTGCCAATCCGTGTTTTTTTGCCGGTTGAACTGAGAGATATTCGAATCGTCGCGGTAATTGGAGAGTTTGACATCGTGGTCGGCCAAAACCGCGTCAATCTCCTTGTGCAATTCGTCGGGGTTGAGCTTGAGGTCGCCGAGCACGATTTTGATGTGGTAGGTGGTGCCCTGCGCGGCACCGGCCAATTCGGTTTCACCGCCGCCTGGCTGGCAGGCGGCAAGGCAGATGGCTGCGGCCAGCGTGGCAAAAAACCTTGGGTCGGTGTTCATGATTGGGAGTCTGTCCAATGGTTGAATGGAGTGTTTAGGCCATTTTAACCTAGGCCCGACGCTGAGTGTGGGAGTCTTGCGCTTGCCCGTCTACTGGTTTGCGGCCAGACGCGGTATGATTAGCGCATCATCGGTCGCCCTGTGCCGGGTGGTTCCTTAAGCCGGGCAAGCCGCCGGGCGTCGCCGAATAATCGAGAACTTGTTAAGAGGAATCTATGCGAAATTGGAAAAGCCTGCTGACCGTCATCGCGGTGACGCTTATTGCCTTGGCTATAGTGGCGGTTGCGCTGGGCATCTCACTGACCCATTTTCTAGTCGATTTTTGGTGGTTCAGTTCGCTGGAGTACGGCAGCTATTTCTGGCTGCGCTTGCTCTACCGCTACATCTTCTCCGGCGGCGTGACGGTCTTCTTTTTCCTGATTTTTTTCCTGAATTTCTGGGCGGCCTCGCGCTACCTGGGGGTGGATCAGGCGGCGTTTTCCTCGCTGGGGCGCGACGAGTCCGGCAGGCAGTACAGAAGGCTGCTGCACCTGTTCCAAACCGGCTCCATGCAGGTCTACATCCCGGTCTCGCTGGTTTTGGCGATCATGATCGCCGCGCCTTTCTACCAGCAATGGGAAAGCGCGTTGCTGTTCTTCTTCGGCCCGGACTCGGGTGTGCAGGATGCGGTTTACCGGGAAGACATCAGCTTTTATCTGTTCCGCCTGCCGATCTTTGAGCTGGTCCAGGCGGAGATGTTGGTCGCGTTTTCCCTGCTGGTGCTGGGCATCGCCTTCCTCTATTGGCTGGAACACCAACTGATACCGGAGGAGACGAAAGAATGGCCGAAAGGAGCGAGGATGCATCTGAGCGTCCTGGTCTTCGTGACCGCCTTGATCCTGGCTTGGGGTTTTTTGCTGGATCGGCATACCTTGCTATACACCTCGATGCATGAACCGATCTTCTTCGGGCCTGGTTTCGTCGAATTGCGCTATATTCTGCCCATGATTTGGCTATCGGTGGTCGGCATACTCGCGGCCACCTTGTCCGGCATTTACTGGGCGCAGACGGGCAAAGGTCTCAAGTCCACCCTGGGTTTCGCTCTGCTCTTCCTGGCGGGCTGGGGACTCCGGCATTCCGGCTTTTTGCCGAACGCACTCGACCGCTTCCTGGTCAAGCCCAACCCAGTCAAAATCGAGAAGGATTTCATGGAGAACAATATCAAGGCGACATTGAAGGCATTCGACCTTGAAGACATCAAGACCGTTGCCGTCACCGCGACGACCGGATCCGACATGATCGAGCCGAACATGCGCAAGCATCTGCACAATATCCCTATCTGGGATCCGGAATATCTGGACGATGTCTACCAGCAGTTGCAGGGCATCCGCCCCTACTACAATTTCACCGACGTGGATGTCGGCCGCTACCTCATCAACGGCCAGCTTGAACAGGTGAATCTGGCGGCGAGGGAGATCAACATCGACAAGCTGCCCGGTGACGCGCAAAACTGGGAAAACACCCATTTGCGCTACACCCACGGCTATGGCGCGGTCATCACGCCGGCGGCGCAGAACGGCGAAACGCCAATGCAATGGTTTTTGCGCGACTTGAGCCTGCAATCCGATGTGGGCTTCAAGATCGAAAAGCCGGACATCTATTTCGGCACGGAGAAGCTGGATTATGTCATCGCGCCGAACAAACTGGTCATCCCCGCCATCTCCACCTCCGACGACCTCGCAGTCAACCAGAGCTATTCCGGAAGGGATGGCGTCCCGATCTCGTCGCTGTTCCGCAAGGCTCTGATGGCCCTGTATTTCCGCGACGAGAAGCTGTTCTTCTCGGTCAACATCGGCGGTGACAGCAAGGCGCTGTTCCGCCGCAACATCGTCGAGCGCATCAAGACGCTGACCCCTTATTTGGCGTTGGACCATGATCCTTACATCGTGGTGACCCCCAAGCGGATTTTTTGGGTGCAGGATGCCTACACGACCTCCCGCTGGTATCCTGTCTCCAAGGACTACCGCTCCGGGTTCGCGGGCATCAATGGCGATGAGGAGCGGCGCTTCAACTACATCCGCAATTCGGTGAAGATCGTCGTGGACGCCTTCGACGGCAGCGTGGACTATTACGTGGCCGACGCCAACGACCCCATCATCCAAGGCTATGGCAACGCATATCCCGGCCTGTTCAAGAATATTGCGGCGATGCCCCCTTTGCTGCGCGAGCAGTTGCGCTACCCCAGGGACATATTCCAGATCCAGATGGGGATCTACGCCAAGTACCATCAGACCGATCCGGCCTTGTTTTACCAGCAGTCGGAAACCTGGGACTTCGCCAAGGTGGGCGAGAAGCCCGTCAAGCCCTATTACCTGACCACCTTGCTGGACGGCGCGGAAGAGGTGCAGCCGTTCGTCCTGCTCAATCCCATGACGCCAGTCGGGCGGAACAATCTCAGCGTGCTGGCGGTGGCGGGTGCGCACCGGGCCGACGCCGCTGGTATACCCTACAAAAAGGAAGTCATCCTCTACAAATTTAGCCGGGATGTGCAGGTCGACGGCCCCTCCCAAGTCAGCGCCTTGATCGACCAGGATCCCCAAATTTCGCGTTTGTTCTCCCTATGGGACCAAAAGGGCTCGCATGTGCAGCGGGGACGCATCATCGTACTGCCGATCGGCAAGTCGATACTCTATGTGCAACCGGTCTACATTGTTTCGACGGCGAATATCAAGATTCCCGAGCTTGCCCGCATCATCCTGTCAATGGGCAATGTCGTGGTGATGGACACCAGCTTGGAAGAGGCGTGGAACAGGCTGGAGGCCAGGTTGCGCGCTGGCAACCGGCTTCCCCAGCTTGATGACACGCCGGAGAAAGCTTCTGACGGGCAACTGCCGGGCAGAAAGTTGCCGACAGCCGGCCGATGTGACTGGCCACGGAAAACGGCCATCCGGGATGGCCGTCGTGCGGGGTAGCCAGTGGTCAGTGGGAAGGCGTCGCTTCGATTCCCGAAGGGGAGGTGAAGGGCGTCGGAGTGGCGGGCAGTTCAGTCGGCAAGTCCGGTTTTATTAGCCCGTCCAGGGAAGGGGAGGCGGGTAGCTTTTTCTGCTCTTTCGTTTTCTCTTTTTTGGGCAAGCCCAGTTTCTGCCCTTCGGGAGCGACTGGAGGCGTTTTTTGGTCGGTGGGCAAATCTTTTTTCTGCCCTTCTGGAGAGGCCGGGGCCGTTTTTTTCTGGGAGGCGTCTTCCTCCACCGGCTGCGTCGGCACCAATGATTCTAGCTTGTCGGCCATGGTCGATCCGGTGTCCAGGAAGATCCCGTTCTTTTCCGCCAAGGTGAGCTTGTGGCCTGTTTTGGTGAAAGAGAACGTCAAGACGCCATAGAGCTGGCGAGAACCTGAGATTAGATATTGCTCCTTGGCCGAATACTCGAACAGCGCCGAATCCAGACCGTCGCCCACGGTCAGGCTGAAAGGCTCGGCAATCGTGTCGCTATGATCCTCGGTCTGGCCGAAAAAGGCTGAGAACGAAACCTTGTCGCCGACAGGGACGCCCATCCCGTCGTGGGTGCTGAAGAACCCTTGGAGCTTGGCCCTGACCATGACTCTTCCATTGACGCCCGCCGGGAAGCCATGCTCGAATTTCAACTTGATGTCCTTTTGTATAGGATCCGCCGCTATGAAAGTCGAATCCAGGATGGTGATGGAGTTCACCTTGTTGCTGTTGTAACAAATCCTGGGGAGTTTCCCGCTCTGGCTGGGTTCGATTGTCACGCCGGGATAGCTCCCGGCAATTTCGACGCAACTGGCGCCGACAATCTGCATTTCCAGGCGGATGCCCTGAATCTCAACAGTCAGGGCCGAGACGGGAGCCGGGGTCAACAAGGACAATAGCAAACATGCCGATAGCAATCGTTGGGGCCGTATCATGGATCTCCTCAAAGGTAGGATTGGAACATGTTAATTTTTTCCCGCGCACAGGGGCCGCAGGTTAGCGGCTGCCGTGCGTGTCGCTAAGGTGAAGCATAACCAAGCTTGCCGGGAATGTCTTCCACCATAAACCCATCACCGATCAGAATTCAGAAATGAATCGAACAGATGCAATCATCATCGGCGGAGGCGTCGCCGGACTCATGAGCGCCCGCGAACTCGCGGTGGCGGGTATGCACGTGGTTTTGCTGGAACGGCAAGCACTAGCCAAAGAGTCTTCGTGGGCGGGCGGCGGCATCCTCTCGCCTCTCCAGCCTTGGCGCGTCCCCGCACCGGTCACGGCACTGTGCCAATGGAGCCAAGCCGCCTATCCGCGACTGGCGGAGGAATTGCGAGAGCGCACCGGCATCGACCCGGAATGGCGGCAAAGCGGCCTGTTGTTCTGCGATTGCGACGATCCCGCCGGGGCCGCGCAATGGGCGCAGGCCTATGCCAGCAGACTTGAGCGGTTGTCAGCGACCGATGTGGAGCGCATCGAGCCGCAGGTTCGTGCCGTCATCGACAACCCCGTGCTGTTGCCGGATATCGGCCAAGTGCGCAACCCCCGCCTGTTGCGCGCCTTGCGCGAGGATCTGGCGCGGCGCGGGGTGGAATTGTTGGAGCATCATCCCGTCGATGGAATCAAGGTCGAACAAGGACGGGTCGTCGGCGTCGTCTGCCGACAAAAAACGCTCTCCGCCGAGTCTTATGTGATTGCCGCCGGTGCGTGGTCAGGCTTGCTGGCGCACAATTCGGGCTGGCCGGATTTGCCGATAGTTCCCGTGAAAGGGGAGATGCTGATATTCGACGCCCCCCCCGGGCTGTTGGGCCACATAGTGTTAAGCCGGGGGCGCTACCTGATCCCGCGCAAGGACGGCAAGATTTTGGCTGGCAGCACGGTGGAAAACGCGCAATTCAACAAAAGCACCACCGAGGCGGCGCGCGAAGTGTTGCGGGACTTCGCCTGCGGACTGCTGCCGGCGCTTGGCCGATGCCCGATTGAAAAGCACTGGGCAGGACTGCGTCCCGGTTCGCCCGAGGGCATACCCACCATCGGGGCGCATCCAGACATCGCCAATTTGTATTTCAACAGCGGCCATTTCAGAAACGGTTTCGTCATGGCGCCCGCCTCTGCCCACCTGCTGGCTGACCACATCCTGCGCCGTCCCCCCTTTGTCGCCCCGGAACCTTACAGCCTGTGTGGCAGAAATTAAAGTTGTGGCCGTGCATGGATTTTTTCTATAATAGCGGGCCGACGCCGATGTAGCTCAGTCGGTAGAGCAGCACATTCGTAATGTGCGGGTCGTGTGTTCGATTCACATCATCGGCTCCAAACAAATCAAAGGCTTGCCAGGTTTTCCAGGCAAGCCTTTTTTATTGGGGACATGCCGGGGACATGTTGTAAAAAATCCGGGGCCGCTTTCACGCTGGTCGCCGCACGAAAAAAAACCGTCCAAAGGCGGTTTGATCTTGGCTTGTTCATGCCGCTTACCCTGTCAGACCCCGCATTACACCCTGCTGCGCCCTAGAGTTGCCAGCGCGGTTAAGCCAACCTGTTCCCCGTCGCAAGCCGTAAATCGGCGAATAGCGGCCTGAGCGTCCGTTCCGCGTGACGGGGTTTGATGGGGCTTCGGCTTGGCTTCCCATGGCACCCCATTTTCTACCCCCCTCCCCCCCCCCCCGAATTAACGCATTTTTTTCGCAAACTCCGTTACGGGGCTAAACGGTTCCATCAAACGAGCCTAGGCTTCTCCTTTCAATGCTCCGCGCCCCCCATATCGCTTTCCGCGCCAACAGCCTATAATTTTCCTCAATATTTTCAGCCCCGACCAAGCCACGCAAGACGACATGCCGCAGTATCCGAAAAATTGGCCGAACGATTGCCCTCCACCGGCTGCCGAACCGGCCTCGGGCATTTACTACCGTGCGGCTAGGGCCAACCCGCCAAGGTCTGATGAATTGAAGACCTATGCCGAACTGGGCCGTTTGCCGAACGCAAACCCCTGTAAACGCTCGGGGTTGTCGCTATTGCGGGCACGCGAAGATGCGGCCCATCAAACCCAACTTTTCCCCAAGCTTGGCACATTGATTTTTCAAGCCAAGCTCACAGCCGAGCATGGCAAAACCCAAGCAACCCCGGCAACTTTGCCCAGCCATACGACATGGTGGCCTTGCGAAGGGCTAGACCGTGCCGCGCTTTTCGCCCTTGCCACGATGCCGTAATGGACTGGAACGTTGCCGCCCAACCTGTTGACATGGATGGTTTTCGAGGTATCGAGCCTGCCGAAATCCTTTATGAGTTCGACGGCCCGCGCATTTTCACTGCCAACAATACCTTGGGCGATTTGCTGTTCTATCTCGCCGATGAGCAAGACGACACTTGCCGTTACATCGCAGCGCCGACAAACCCACGGATTATCGCCAAGCTGAAACAAGGCATCCTATCCGTCCTGCAAGCTTTGGATCAGCCTTGGATATGGGTGCTGGATGCCCAATATGACGGAACGCCCGTCAACGCTTGGAAAGGCACGCTTGCCGATGTTCCCGCCGATGCGCTTCCACAGCCAGGCGTCATGCTATGGCCGGAACTGGAACCGTTTTTTGCGCTCAGGGCCATCGGCGACGGGTTGGCGGAAGGTCAAGTTCCCGCCAGCGTCATCCGCCAAGTCGTCGATGGCGCGATAACCGCCCTCAAGAAAGTGTCCGGCCAAGCATTCAACGTGGCTCGCACCCAAGGCCGCAAGGCGAACTTCCACCGCCAGTTTTACGACCTACCCGCACAGGGATTTGCCTACAACAGTTTTGAAGTTTCCTTCCGTCTGCCTGAACAAGAGCAAAGGACATTAGGCGATGGGACTGAAACTGAATGGGAAACCGGCTTTGATGAAGTGGGAAAATCCCTGCAAAAAGCTTTGGCATGGGCCAGCGAAACCCAACCTGACGACCACAACCATGGCGGAATGAATATTAGCTTGCTGGAAGCCCTGGAAAAGCTTGTCCCACCCCAGCGGGGCGTCGTCAAGGCGGTCGAGATTCGCGGGCGGATTTTTCGGGGCGGGCAACAACGCTACCGGCTGACCCGTGAGGCATCCAAGCGGGTTCGCCAGGAATTGGACAAAGCGCGTACCACCCGCGAAAGGCTTTCCAAAGTGGTTGGCTTGGTGCGCGAATTCGACAAGGACAATTATTCGTTCACCTTGCGCGAAACCGACGATGGCAGAGAGCATTTATGCGCCTTTCCGCCGGAATTCTATGATGATATAGACGCCGCCTTCGCATCCGATGACAGCATAACCGTAATCGGACGGGAAAACTTGGAAAACGGGGAAATCGAGGTTTCGCTAGTATCCCGCGAACCTGTGGCTTAAATAGTCGGTTTTCATCTTGAGAATCACATCGTTGTCGGCCAGGACGATCAAACGTCGGCCTCGCCCATCAACTGCTGCAATGCGGCCAAGTCGTCTTCTTGCATGGCGGTCAAATCCAGCGAATCCAACAACGTCCGCACCAACACCTCTTGGTCGGTCGGTCTTCCTTGGGCAATCAGCTTGGCCGCTTGCGTGGCAACCGCCCATTGCACTTGGGTATGCCCATAATTCAAAGCGATGTGCAGCGGGTCGCTTTGATGAGACTCGCCGTAGCGAATCGCCGCGTTTGCCAGTTGTTGCGGGTATAAGTGCCGCCCCCTTGGCACCACTTTGCAATCCGGCTTGCCCGTTATCAATTCCAGGGCAAAACGGTTCGCGGCCTGTTCTTCGTCGTCTTCCGCGTCGGCGTCAATCTCGGCGTCGATCACCCACGCCCCGCCTTTGGTATGCCCTAGCGTGACATGGCCTAGCTCATGCGCCAGGTCGAACAGCAGATACCCATAGGGTTTGTTTTGCGTCAATACGATGACAGGGCGCCCCGCGTGTTCAAACGAGACACCCGCCATTTTCTTCGCCTTGCGGGGGAAGTGATTCAGGAAAATGACCGGAATCCCCTTTTCCAGGCAATAGGCCAGCAGGTCTTGGAAACCAATCCACGGCTTGCCCGCCAGCAGGCGTTGCCGCAATTCCGCCGAATCCGGGTGAAAGCCTCCGTGGCATTGTGGCTTGAAGGCTTTCAAGGCCAGGCGGGCGGCGGACAGGGCCAGGGCGCAGGCGACATCCAACTCATGGCTTTGCGTGTCGGCAAGTGGCTTGAACTTGCGGCCATCGGGCGCGACCAAAGCCGGTTGGGCGTCTTGCGCCCACAAGGTTTCCGGCTGGACGCTGAACAAGCGCCCCAGCATCAGGCTGGCTTGCTGGAAACCGGCGGGGGTTTCGGCTATCGCGTCCTCCCACCAATCCGGCAGTAGCGAATGGATGTATTTCTTGCCATAGCCTACTGTTTGGAGTTTTTGGTAAAGGCGCTTCATGGGTTCGTTCGTGGCCGTCATCGCGCACCTCGCTTTATTGTTGGAATTCTTGAAGTTTCACCCTCTGATTTTCAAAGCGCCACCCGCCTAGCGATGTTTATTAAGCCATTCGCCAACGATGGCTTCTTGAAAGTCTTTGATCGCGGTTATCATGGCTTGCCCACCGTCTCACACAGTATCTCCAAACTTCTCCTAACCACGTTTTCGCCCACTTTGCCGACCACTTTGACCACTAGCGAATCGTTGAAGGAAAACACTTTGTCCGCTCGTATCCAGGTGGCTTTAGGCAAGGGGGCGGAAACGTAATCCGAAGCTGTCACCGCCACAATGTGCGTATGTTGGTTACGGCTGGTCATTGCCAGGCCAATAAAGTCACCATAAGCATCGGGAGACGACAGCGCCAACACCGGGCGGCTTTTGGCGCGTGACAAGTCGGAAAAAGGAAACGGCAGCATCACAATGTCGCCACGGTCAAAGGTCATTCCAAACCTCATCTTCCGGGTTGTCCCAAATATGTTTGAGGGCGGTTTCTTGCGCGGCCATTAAATCCAAAATCTCCTTCCGTTCCTGTTTTTCTTTAAGATAACCGATGAAATCCAGCACTTCGCGGGCTTGTTCGTCGGGCAGGGTTTTGAAATGCTCATAAGCTAATTCAGCTAATGCCATAGCATTCTCCTATAGGTTTTCAGGCAGGTTAATACGGAAATATTCCCGCTAATCGCGGTAAAGCTGGATAGCCTCTGAATGGTGCCTTCTTTAAGCTGGGTTTTAAATTCTATGGCCTGCATGGGGTTTTACCTATCGGATTTTTGCTAAGATTCTTGAATCCTCAATCATGAAAACATACTTTTCAAAGCATCTGTTAATCAAGATTTTCATTGCGGCAAGCTGGCAATGAAGGCTTGGCTTTCCTCTTCGGTCAAAAAACTGTTTTCGTCCTTGGCTTGCTGACAGGCCAGATCAAAAGCCAAGTCTTCCAGTTTTTCTTGCTGATTTTGCACAAGCTCTTGCAAGAAAGCCTGTTGGATTTCACTAGCCAGGGTCTCGTACAGAGCATACAGGCTATGCGCGGTTTTCAGGCTTTCGGTTTGCATGGAATATGAACCTCTGTTTTGTCAAAGCGCCACGCGCCTAGCGATTTCTATGTCTTTCCTCAGCAAATCATTCACCAATGCTTGCAAGCTGTTATTCCCACTTTCGCATTGTTTGCTGAGAAACTGCGCAATGTCTTGGTCGAGATAGATAGGGATTTGAATTTCCTCGGCAGGAATATAAAACTTGCCTTGCTCGGCATTGGAAAAATCGTATTCATCTTTCATTTTCTTGCCCTCTTGAGGTAAGTGGCTTGCTCGGTCGGGGTTGCTTTGCGGGCGGAAATCAGCCGGATCGAATCGCCCTGTCGGAAAGTATGGACAACCAGCAAGATTTTTTCGTTCCGGTTTCTGCCCAGCAACACCCAACGCTCTTCATCGTCTGAATGCTCGTCATCGGGGATATTCAGCGCGTAAGGATCGGAAAACACATAAGCGGCATCGCGGAAATCAACCCCATGCTTGCGGATGTTCGCCTGGTTTTTGGCTTCGTCCCATTCAAAACGCATGGCACCGCCTGCTTATTGGAGGATTTATAGCGGCGATTCGCCCAACAAAGCCGCCTCGAATTGCGCCTTGGCCTCGCGCCATCCCTGTTCCGCCTCGGCGCGGAGTTTGCGGGCTTCGTCGCGGCGGCGGCGATAAGTGCTTGCACCGCTGGCTTTGGCACGGGAATGACGAGGTTTACCACATCCTCGTTGGTCAAGCGCGGGTGCGTGTTGCCGGTCATCATGTGGCGCGTCTGTGCAAGAATCAGGCGGCTACGCAGAATGGTGGCGAGATAATCAGGCCGAAGCGCCGCTGTGTCACGGCTGCGCAACACATGGAACTCCGGCGAACAACAGCCATCCGCTTCGGCCCGGTAAACCTTGTTCAGATAAGGTCGCAGGCGGGCAAACAACACATCGCCGCTTTTAAAAAGAGAACAGGCACCAGCGACTTCTTCGTCGGCTTCCACCCGTTCGCCCGTGTGGCTCTGGACATGGGCAAGGCTGAAATAATTGGGGCCGGGCGTTTTGATTTGATCCCGGATAAAGCTGACTACTTCGCTTAAGCGACGGCAATCAAGGCGGTCTGCCGCGCTTTCCAGTGCGCGTATCGCCAAAATCCGTTCCGGGTGAAAGTAATCGGAATTGAGCCGCCCTTGCTGTTGCATGTCCGTCCGCCGCACGGCGAATACCTTGCGCTCGTCCTTGGATGGCGTGGCAAGGCCGAGCATTTCGATCAAAAAGCCGTCGAGGCCATCTAGCAGTGCGTCGGCTTCGGCAATTTTCGCTTTGCGACTGGCGCGGGCTGCGTCCATATGTATAGTAAGCGTTTTCTGAATATCAATAGACGGAAGCAAAATCAGAAGAGACTTCGCTTCAGAAAAGTTGATATTAAGCTGGACGCCCCCATTTGCAAGGCGGTCACTTTGAAATCGCCCGCAGCTTGAATTAAGAAAGTCAGCAAGGTATTGAGGGAGCACCTCCGCATTGATTCTGATTTTTACAATCGCCTGATTGATGTTGGCTTTTTCGATGCCTCGTACAACACAAGCATTCCCTATAGAACCCGCAATGGTATAAAGCACATCTCCTGGAAGCACTTCTGCTCGTTGCATTCTGCTGTGATCTTCATCGGATATAAATTTTTCATCAGACAAAAAAAGACCATGCTCTGAGACAGATTGACCACGCAAATAGCGTATTCCTCTAGCAAAATAGTCTAGTCCACCATGGTCTCCATTTGTCAAATCTTGAGATACCTTACTAAGTGCCACCAACGGATACTTGCCTTCCAAAAGCCGCATACTCATCCATTGAAAATAAGGCTGATGAAAACGCACATCCATTCTATTGATGACGGTATTTTTGCTCACTGCAAAGCAGCCTTCTGCCCCCACCTCTATGCTTTCTATTAAAGAGAAGCGAGAAGAATGAGGGCTTAAACGAAAAAACGCTCAGGCTCCTTGCAAAATGCCCGCCATTCGGCCACCAAGCCTGTGCCGGGCAACACTTCCCGGCGATATTCGCTCCAACCGGGTTTCTTAGGGTTCGCGGTACTCCATTCGTAATAGACGCGGTACTCAAACAAATCGCTGGCTTGCCGTTCGACTTTTTCCTTTTCCGGGATTTCCGATTCGACAGTGACGGCGAAGGTTTTGCGCCCGGTGGCGTCGTAGCCGATATTCTCGGCCAGGGCCATGAAAATCGGTGTGCCGTCGGCTACGGTTTCCCCGTCTTTGAGCTTGCGCAAGAACACGATACTGGCTTTTACCCCGGCATCGTAATGGCTGAAAGCATATTGAGGCAGGGACACCACGGCCAGTAGTTGGAATCTTTCCAACAGCCAATCACGCACCCCTTGCAAGCTCGAATTGGTCAGAATGCCGTCAGGTAGGACGATGGCGGTACGGCCTGTGCCGGGTCTGAGGAAATGCCATACCCGTTCTAAAAATAAGATTTCTGACTTGACGCTGGCGCGGGCTTTGACGGCTTTGCCGCCGCGCTTGGCGTCATGTTCGCCTATGCCCTCTTCATCGGGTTCGGTCGTGGCTTTGCTCAGGTAACGGCGCAACTCGTATTGGTCGAGATAGCTATTGCCCTTTTCGGCCTCCTTGACCACGGAACCAAACGGCGGATTGGTCAACACCATATCGAAGGCATTGGGCTTAAGTTCCTTCTTTTTGCCGCTAATCGCGCTCATGAAATCCAAGGCATCATGGCCGATGATATTGGTATGGCCGTCGTCATGGATAATCATGTTCATCTTGGCGACGCGGGTTAGCTCGTCGTTGATTTCCAAGCCATACAGATTCTTTTCGGCGAAGTCGTGCCAATAGCGGAAATGCTCTTTGGCTTCGTGCGCGTCGCTGGCATGATGGGGATAGGCGGCATCGGCCTGGGTGCGGATATGGTCAAGGGCGTACAGCAAGAAACCGCCGGAACCACAGGCCGGGTCGATGATTAAATCATCCGCGCCGGGGTCGAGCATTTGCACACAGAAGGCGATGAGTTCGCGCGGGGTGAAATACTGGCCGAAATCGCCTTTGAAAAACCCGCCCATGAATTCCTCGAAGGCGACGCCCTTGGTGTCCAGGTCGGTGCGCGACAGGCAGATGCTTTCCAAATGTTCGACCACGCGGGCGAGAACCGCCGCATCGACGTTGAGCTTGTCGGTGAACACGTCCGGCTCGCGCTTTTTCTCCTCGTCGTATAGGTGTTGGATGCGGGCGGCTAGGTCTTCGTCGGTGTCATCCGTGCCGCGCTGGAAGTCGTAAGGCTGGCCTTTCGGGCGGGTACGATCCATTTCATCGCGGATTTTGACAAAGATGATTTTGCAAAACTCGCCAAAGGCAACGATGGGGCTGCGCTTGCCGCCTTCCCACAGGGTTTGATGGCATTTGCGGATGGCGGCGCGTAGCTCTTCGCGGGAGACGGCGGCAATGTCTTTGCCCGGTTCGCCTTTGTAGTAGCGGTAAGCGGGCGGCTTGCCATAGTTGACGGGCAAATCGGCGACGATATTGCGCTTGCGCTCCATCGAGCCAAGCCCGGTGAAGTTGAGGAAACGCCGGGTGCCGCCCGCCACCACGCCCGCATAGGTCGCGCCTAGGCTGGCCCGGTTGCCACAGGCTTGCTCAATGGCTTGGTTGAATTCGTTGTCGGAAACGCCGTCTTTCTTGTTTTCGATGACGATGAACGGCTCGGTGAGGCTGTCGTCCTTGTACACCACCAAGTCGGCGCTATCGGAGGGGGTGCGGCGCGGCACGGTGATTTCAACGCCGATGCGTCCGGGCTTGTAGCCGTATTTGTAGATCAGCTCGGCATAGAAGGCGGCGCGTACTTTTTCCTCCGGGTCGCCCCACCGTTCGCTGTGGCCGGTGGCGACGTACACCACGCGCTCGGTCTTGCCTTTGTGGGTGGTTTGCAAATGGCCTTCACGGAAAGCCTGGCTGAGGTAGTCGTCGATGCTTGCCATCGTGTGCCGTCTGGTTGGTTGGAATGAGGCCCGTCCAGCGCATTTTTATCCGAGTCTGGAGGGTGAGGGGCCATAAAAAGCAACTGGCGCAATGCGCCAATGTTGGGACAATGATACCGGAATCGTCCACCGAGTTTTACCGAAATCGCCGCTGACGCCCCGCGCCGCGCTTGGCCTTACTGCCTACCCACGCGCATTCTGGCTTTGAAGCCCCCCACGCGGCAAGCCCCGCTGGCATCGTCCGGTCGTGGAGAAAGCCGACCGCTGGCCCGCCCGCGCCTCGTTTCGCTCGTTTCTCGCAACGCAGCGGCAAGAATGCGCTCAAGCTTGCCGCAGATCGTGTCGGCCCGCCGCGCCTGCTGTCGCTGGCATCTCTTGCGCCCCGCGCCGCTGCGCTTGCTGTCGCTGCCTCTCTTGCGCCTCGCGCTGCTGTGCTTGCCGCCGCTGGCCTCTCTCGCGCCTCGCGCTGCTGCGCCTGCCGCCGCTGGCCTCTCTCGCGCCTCGCGCTGCTGCGCTTGCCGCCGCTGGCCTCTCTCGCGCCTCGCGCCTCGCGCTGCTGCGCTTGCCGCCGCTGGCCTCTCTCGCGCTTCGCGCTGCTGCGCTTGCTGTCGCTGTCCCTATTGCGCCGCCCCGCGCCCACTTCTCGCAACACGGGCAAGGACACGCTCAAACTTGCCGCCAGCCCGTTCCCAGCGCCAAACACATGGTAAATCTATAAAGGACTCCATCAGGTGGAGTTATGCGCCCGTTTTGGGAAAACCCGCGCAAAATCGCTGCAAGCCTTGCCAGCCTTGGGCTACAGCGTTTTTGCGCCGATTGCCCAAGCTCCACCCCATGGAGCTAGTCACGGCCACAAACCGGCTAACACTCCACGACATGGAGCGATAGGCTCCATGCGGTGGAGTAGTGCTTTTTTATGGGGGCGTCCATTGTTGGTACTCGTTCGTCGGCCCGGTCTTCGGGCAATCGAACTTCGGCGCATCGGCTGGCAGGTGGGTGAAGCGATAGCGGCTGGGCAGCTTGCCCGCCGGGCCAAGACCACCTTGGAAGTTGCGCACGATGAAGCCCTTCTCGATCAACTCCTTCAACGCCTTGTGCAAGCTGCTGTTGGCCCAGCCACGCGGTTTAAGCTGGCTCAAAATCGCGCAGATTTCGCCGTTGTTCGCGCCGTTGTATTGGGTCATCAGGTCATGCCATAGCTTGAAAGCTATGCCGCTAAGGGACAGGTAGGCGGGCGTATCATAGAGGCTTCGCGGCACGGCATAAAAACGCCCGATTTTCCCCTTGCCGGTGAGTTTCGCACGGTTCCGCGCCATGGCTTCTCCTCCGCGTCGCTGGCGAAGCGGTTCAGACTTGGCCCGTGTGGGTTTTTACGCGGCTTTCCATGAATTGCCGCAAATCCCCTGCCCGGTAGCGGACTTTGCGGCCAATTTTCAGGAAGGGGAGGTTGTAACGCCCGGTGCTTCGCCAAACGCTCAAAGTGCCGGGTGAAACTTCCAGGATCGCGGCGCTTTGGTCTTCCGTCAGCAGCGGGTTGCCCCCAGCTTGTAAACGTCGAGCGCCTTGCGCGGGGGGTTGGTTGGGTCGGACATGGGATAACCTCGTTATCGTGTTGATGGTGAGGTTATGCTAGGGGATACGTCAGATATTTGCCTTTACTTACAATGGATTACGAGGATTTTACGACATATCCACGACTTTTTTACGAGAATTCTACGAGCTTTTTACGACTTGGGGCTTTGCTAAAGTTGTTCTAAACCCGCCTTTACCAAATGCTGCATGTTTTCCGCTTTCAAGTAGCCTTTGTTTGCCAGGAAGTTAAGGAAGCTATGCCATTTCCAGCCCCGGCCATTCGGTGACTTGCAGGCAGCCAAAGCCGGAATTTTGCTGGCATTAGAGAACAAGCCTTCCAAGTTGGTGCCATCTTCCACTAATGGCTTGAGTGTCTTAATCAAAGTGGCTTTATTGACAATTCTCTCCCCCTTGGCTTCTTCTTGCGCACCCGGCGAAGGCTTCATGTTGGGGTTCTGCCGGTTGGCATGTCGGCTTGCCCGAGCCTTCTCCCCTTGGATTTTATCGGCCTGAACACTGCCAGCCTTGAAGGTTTCAATCGTCTGGGTTCTATCCGCCTCTTTCCGTTTTCCCCTCCATGCGTCAAGAAAAATGCCGCTGCCCCTGTCTTCCTTAGCCATCTTCATCAATCCGGCCAAAGCGTTTTCATAAATTTCCTTCCGGATATGGTCATTATTGCGGGTATGCTCTGCTATAGACTCACTTAGGTAATCCTCGAAAAACATAACCGCACTAAGGCCGGAATCATCTTTATGAATCCTTTTTAAATGGTTGGCGATGTTTTCAAGCACTCGCCTTTCCACTGCCTCCACATTATCGGAAGCTGATCTATTTCTAAGAGTGCTTTCAAAACTAAAAAGTAAAAAATCGCTACAAGAATTTATAAGCTTTATGTTGTTAGATTCGTTTACCTTAGCCTCTAATTTCTTCATGCTCTCGATAAAATCGCCGGGCAATAGCTCTATCCATCTTGCGCCAATCAAATCCCACTCCTTGCACCACTTAAAAAGCCGCCAAGAAGTGCAAGGAAATTCAAGCCGATAGCCGTCGTTCTCTTTCTGGCTTTGGTGCCAATATGTTAAAAGCTCCTCCACCTCGTGATCCTTAGAATGCCCCTCAAGACGCCTAAGCTCGCCGACAAGATCATCTGTTAACGGCTGTCCTTTGATGCCGCGTTCGTCAATTTCATAACACTGGCTCCCTGCTTTGGCAAACGCCTCAGGATTGCTTAGATTAAATAACGAAAGAACATCCCGCATGTTCAGTTCTAGCTCTTTGTCGCGTGTGGGTTTTTCAATCGCAGATGCCATATCAACGTCCTTTTCTCTCCCCATGTTTTCAGCCCTTTCGGTTTCTTCAGCGCTTACCCTGGCATCTTCATCCGCCTTGGTTAATTCAATATGGCGGGGTTCCAGTTCCTCCCTTACAATGCTATCAATCCAGTCTGAAGGGTATAAGCGGCTTTGGATGTCCTCGACCATCTGATTTAAGACTTCATCGTCCTGCCACGCTTTCGGCGATGGGTGGATTTGGAAGGCACAAATAGCCGTATGGTTCCAATAACGCCGAATAAGATCATCCATCCTCTCCTTGTCCATGCGCCAGCGCTCGCCAACCACCAGAAGATACTCATAGCTTCGCCAGCGGACTTTAGGCTTGAATGCTTCAAGTTGCTGCCTTGAGAAAAAACACGCATCAAGCAATTCAGCCAGCGTTGGCAATTTTCTTGCGCTTATAGAATAAAACATTTCACTATTTGTAAAGTGTTTATCATAGTCAAATCGTGGGGCGCTTATGTATTTATCCCACCAAACTGGTATCTCGCCTTTTCTAAGCCAAAGGGATATTTCTTCTCTGCTTGTATCTTTGAACCGGCGTAATAAAATTCCCTCGGCTACTGAGTACCCAACATAACTGACATGTTCATCTCCAATATAGTCCTGAGCGTCATAAACCGACATAGGCTTTCCGTCCACGCTTTGCCAAGGAACGCTTAAAAAAATACTGCCTCCTCCATTGAGTTTTTGCCAAAATAGCAAAGCCACGTTGTCTAGCCTCACGGCTAGATTGTCCGGCACAGTTGCGCCGTCTTTCAGCGCTTCGGCGTCAATTGCCGCAGGTTTCTCCTCCTCGTTGAATAGAATAAGGCGGTAATCTAGGCTTGGCCCACGAATTTCCCGCCAGCGCATGGCTTCTTTATCGCCTTTCCCTGTCAGCATGAAGTAAACCGCCTCCCTCGCCGGAAGGCGGTAATAGGGATGTTTTCGGTCTGGGTCGTGGTAACGTTCAAGAGCATGGACAAAATCAGCCAGGGGCATGGACGGGCTAGGCGAAGCCTTCACCGCATCAGTTTGCGCCACCGGCTCGTCGTCGGGAACAAGCGGGGAATCGGGGAAAAGATCGATGTGTTCGTGGATTTGCATAACGCCCTTTCTGCATCAGCCTTTCAAAGGGTTGCCGCGCCAACGGGTGAAAGGTTCCCCGCTTTCGGCCCGTCGGCCTAGGCGCGGCACACGGTGGATTGTCCGGCGACAGCCCGCATCGGGCGGGAATATCAAACCGACTCGGCAACCAGCCCCAAGGCAAGCGCCGCGTCAAACATGACCCGGTCGAGTGTGCAGACGGCCAAGCCGCGCCGCTCGGAAATCGCCAGATGCAAGGCGTCTCCGGCCCGCAAACCCATTTGCCAGCGATCGCACAGTTCGGCGGCGCGGTGGAAGTCGGTTTTTTCTGGCACTATTATCGCCAGTTGAGCCACTGCGAACCGCTTCACGGCGGCAAGGGTTTTTCCGTGGGTGTTGGCGTCAATCGCCTTCATGCGCAGCTTGACGGCCAAGGCACTGGAAAATTCGGTCAGCGTCCAGTCGCTTGCCATCATCGAACCGGCTGGCTGTTGGTTTACCCAATGCCAAGCATCGGGCGTCTTGGGTTCGTTGAGGAAAAGTGCCAGCAATAAGCTGGTGTCGGCGTAGGCCATCAATATCGCGCCTCGTCGCGCATTCTGCGGACGAAATTCCCCGCGCTTTCGGTTTGCATCGGTTGCGACTCCACCAAGGCTTGCAGTTCCGCGCATAGCGCCTTGGTTTCGTCGGGTGTCGGCTTGCCTTCGCTTCCCGCTGCGGCTTTTTCCTCGGCCTCCCGTTCCCGCTTCGCCTGTAGGCGTTCCATGAAATCCAGCACTTCCCGCGCTTCAATTTCGGGTATCTCTTTGGCCTTTTGGTAAATCAGTTCTGCTGTGTTCATGGATTTTTAACCTGTTGCTTGCTCAGTGACACAACCTCTTTGGCTGGGTTCAGGCCGCTTTTCTCGAAGGCAACGGCAGTTCGCGCCCCAAGCTTACCGCTGCCTGAATCCATAGCCGCATGGCCGTGTCCATTTCGCGCAACGCCTCTTGCGGCGTGTCGCCTATGGCGCTACAGCCCGGTAAGTCCGGGGCGGTGCAGACAAAGGCCTCGCTGCCTTCATCCCAAAACACTTCAAGCGGGTGTTTATGCTCGTTCATGGCTTTAGCCTCTCGCTTGCTTGAGTTGGATAACCTCGGCGGTTTCCCTCGCCCCTGCGTTCGCCAGGATCGCGCCTGCCCCCGCCTCGATTGCCGCCCGCCTTGGGTCGGTGCCAAGCTGCTGATAGCGTAGCGCCATGCTCAGGGTCTTATGGCCCATGGTTCGCGCCGTGGTGATGGTGTTGACGCCCGCCGCCGCCATGCTGCTTCCTAGCGTCCTACGCAGGTCGTGAAGGCGCAGGTTCTCGATACCTGCCCGTTCAAGGATACGCTTCCAGGCCGTCTTGGGTTCGACTAGGTGGCCGGTTTTGCCCTCGCCAGGGAAAACCCATTCGCCCGGTTCGGGTTGTCTCCGTTCCTTCAATAACCCCACAACCTCGACAATGAGGGGAACGGTCAAGGGTTCGCCGTTCTTAGGGTCAGGAATGCGCCATTCCCCGCGCTCCATGCTGATTTGCTCCCAGCGCATCGCCAGCACGTCGGATCTTCTCATGCCGGTCAACAGGGACATCATGAAGGCGTCGGCAAAGTCGCGGTTGGGTTCGTCCAGCAGGGCTTGCCAGAAGCGCGGCATTTCATCGGACTGGATGAAGCGGTCACGGGCGGATTCCTTGAACCGCTTGACCGACTTGGCGGGGTTGTCGCCGGACATATAGCCCCAATCTTGCGCCACACTCAAGGCTCCGCTGAAAACGGCAAGCGCCCGGTTGGCCGTCGCGCCGGAAGTCTTGGCCGCAATGTCGTGGTGTAGCCGCTGGCAATCCTGCTTGGTGAGTTTGGACAGCTTGCGGCTTGCCAATGGGGCGAGGTAATTGCGGAAAGTCTTCTCGTCTTCTTGGACGGTGCGCGGCTTCTTGCGGATGCGTGAATACCTCTCCATGTACTCCTCCCAAAATTTGGCGAAAGTCATTTCCGCCCGGTCGGTGCGTTTCTTTTCGGCGGGGCTTTCACCCTTGGCAATGACTGCATTGACTTCTGTCGCCTTTTTGCGGGCTTGTTCGATGGTGACGGCGGGATATTTGCCTACCAGTATGCGCTCGACTTTCCCGCTCCCCACCCACCGCTTGACATAGAACGTCTTCGATCCGGCGGCCGTCACGCGCAATTGCAAACCGGGGCATTTAGCATCCCAGTATTCAGCGCGAGTGTTGGCTAAGGGGGCTGGCAAGTCTTCAATGCTTGCCTTCGTGAAGTTGAATTTGTTGTCTGCCATAGCCTTCCCTCGGGGACATGAAAAATTTCGGGGACATGCCGGGGACATGGATTAGATAACATTCCGTTAAGTTACGCATGTCCCCGTTAAGCCAATGATAGAGCTATAGCACTGTTTTGTAAAGACTCGTTAAGCTTTATCAATGTGCGGAAAAGTAGGGAAAACTTGCCACCCACAGATTCGTAATGTGCGGGTCGTGTGTTCGATTCACATCATCGGCTCCAAATAAAACAAGCCCTTACGCGAAAGCTAAGGGCTTTTTTATTGTCTGCGGAGCACTCATGGGGCACTCGTCCGCAACACTTCACAAAAACCCGCTCGGCTATGCTTATGCTGGCCACGCATTTTTCGATGCCTTGGCCCGCCTATCGAAGCTTTAAACCCTACCAAATTGCCCCGCAACTGCCCCTGATTTTCGCGTTAGTGCCCCACAAGTGCCCTATGCACTGAAAAATAAGAATATTTTATTAATAAGTTCATATAGTTATGAACATTCAAAATCACAATATCTATGTGCGGGTCGCGTGTTCGATTCACATCATCGGCTCCAAACAAATCAAAGCCTTGCAGTGATTTAGCTGCAAGGCTTTTTTGTTGGGGTAACGCCGGGGTAACTTTTGGCAACAGTCCGGGGCTTGTCCGCACGGTCACGGCATGAAAAAAACCGCTACGGCGGGCGGTCTTCACGGTCATGGGGTTGCTTAAAGCCGCAACGCCCTGAGTGTCCCGCCACTGCCCTGGGCTTGCCTCAGCGCCCGTCAATGGGCATCGGCCCTGGCGGCTCAGGGCCGCCGGGTCAGTTAGCAGACGGTGGCGTCTTCGCCGGACGGCCTGGGCTATAGCCTCCAAGGCAATCAAAAAGTCAGGGATAGATCCATCCATCCGGACTGGGACGCCCCGTTCCGGTTTGTCCTCGGACGGGTCGAGGATTTTCAGCGGCGGAACCAGCCTGCCGGGTCCATGGACACGAAGAAAACGTAATTCGTCGTGATTCTGCCTTACCTCGCCTCCCGATAAGAAACCATGCGTTGCTGATCCTCATCCCATAGGCTGGAGCGGAAACAGGCCGGTATTTCCTTGGGAGAAAGCGAGGTGGTTAGTGGGGACTGGAGTTCGGGGATGGCGTCCATGACCTCGGGCAGGCGGTAGAAGGGTATTTTCACGTTGAGATGGTGGATGTGGTGGTAGCCGATGTTGCCGGTGAACCATTGCATAAGCTTGTTGAGGCGCAGATAGCTGGTGGATTCGAGGGCGGCCCGGTAGTAACTCCAGGCTTTGGGCGTGAGGATGATCATGCGCTTAAAGCTGTGCTGGGCGAAAAACAGATAGCCGCCTAGCGCTGAGGTGATGGCCATCGGCAATATCACCGAGAAGAATGCCATGTCTAACCCACCAAACTGCCACAATACGGCAATCAATCCGAAATGCACTGACAGCGAGAAGGCCGAATCCCAGTGTTTTTTGGAATCGAGCAGCAGCGGCAACAGGCAGATGCTCCAGAAGAAGATCGTCACAGTATAGTGGACCCCGGTTTTCGGACAATCATTTAAGATGGAGGCCTTCAGGAAAACGGGGGTTGTGGTGAGCGAGAAGAAGCGCAAGGTTTTTAGTGGCGAGTTCAAGGCGAAGGTCGCGCTTGAGGCGATCCGGGGCATCAAAACGGTCAATGAGATCGCCCAAGAGTTCGGGGTGCATCCCACGCAGGTTGGGCAATGGAAGCGGGAGCTGCAAGAACAGGCGGCGGGCCTGTCCGAGGTCAAGCGCGGGATCAGGCCGGTTGACCCGTCATCCAGCCAGGATCGGCTGTATTCCGAGATCGGGCGGTTGAAGATGGAGTTGGACTGGCTGAAAAAAAGTCCGGGATCAGCCCCTGGCCGACCGCAGGCATTGGGTCGACGCTGACGGGCCGCTGGCCCTGGCCCGCCAATGCGGGCTTGCGGGTGTTGCCCGCTCCACGGCCTACGCGCCCCGCAGGGCGGCGGGTCCAGACGCCGAGGAACGGGCGCCGCTGGATTTGATTGATGCCGAATATACGCGGCATCCATTCTACGGCAGCCGCAAGATGGTGGTCTATTTGGAACAAGTGGGCCATCGGGTCAACCGCAAGCGGGTGCAAAGGCTGATGGGGGTGCCGGGGTTGGCGGGCATGGCGCCGGGGCCGGACACCAGCCGCCCGCACCCGCAACACAAGGTCTATCCCTACTTGCTGCGCGGCCTGGCTGTTGACCGGCCGAATCATGTTTGGAGCACCGACATCACCTATGTCCGGCTGGCGCGGGGGTTTGTGTACTTGGTGGCAATCATCGACTGGTGTTCGCGCAAGGTGCTGGCTTGGCGGGTATCGAACACGCTGGACAGCGGGTTCTGCGTCGATTGCCTGGAGCAGGCCTTGCAGACCCATGGCCTCCCTGAAATCTTCAATAGCGACCAGGGTTGCCAGTTCACGTCGGTGGCGTTCGCCGGGGCACTCAAGCGGCGAGGCATTGCCATCAGCATGGACGGAAGGGGCCGGGCGTTGGACAACATCTTTGTGGAGCGCCTGTGGCGCAGCGTCAAGTACGAGGACGTGTACCTGAAAGGCTACACCAGTGTGCCCGAGTTGCTGCTGGGTTTGGCGGACTACCTCGAGTTCCACAACTCGGAACGGTTTCACCAGTCCTTGGATTACTTGACCCCAGACGGGGTTTACCGGACAGGCAGTGGCGGGGGAGCCAAGATCGTAGACAAATTCAGCGAGAAGGAAACCTCTCGCACGGAAACAGAAGCCAAATCGGGGCAGCGCCGTTCCGCTGCAAGTGTTGGCTTACCATCTTAAATTCGCCCTAAAACTGTCTTGACTGAGGGGTCCACTGTACATAACCCAGCAACACTGTCAGCGGATGCCGCTCGATCCGGTAGCGCAGTCGGGCCGCTTTGGATGCCTCGTGCCACATCTGCGTGGTCATGACCGGGAAGGAACCTATCCCTGAACCTTCGATTTGCCCGGTATGGCCGTGGTGATAGTTGTGGCTTTTGCTCCAGGACTTGGGAGGGGTGAGGGCGAAGGCTCCATAGAGATGGAAAATCACCCACGCCAGACGCGAATGACGCAGAATCGCCCCATGCATGAAGTCGTGATAGGTGATGAAGGCCCGCACCATCACCAAAGACCCAAAGATGGACAGAGCAAGCCGAACCGACCACCACTGTGGCATTCCAGCACCGGCTAAGAGGGTGATCATCAGGCCGAAGGTCGATCCCACATGCCACCAACTCGTCGCCACAGATTCCACTGCGAAGGGAATCGTGGCCTTCAACAGTTCCCTCCCCATCCGAATGCCCACACTGTGTTCTGGAATCTCCACGGCTTGGCAGGCATCTTCCTTCATTTCACCATTCTTTTGTGCTTGCGACATAAACATCTTCTCCTCGGCAACTCTCCCGGATAGGTGCGAAGTGGTGGATCGCATCAACGATCCTGGGCAGGCTGGCCGCTGTTGTGAAGTTTAAATATAATAGCAGCCTATTCGCTTTGTCAAAATCTCGTGCGCGGATGCCTCATCTATTGGAGCTAAAAATGCGTAGCAAAAGTCTGCTTGTGCTGATAATTCTGGTTTCTATTTTAGCCGGTGGAACTGCATTGGCCCATGGCGGCGGCGGACACGGAGGCTACGGCTGGCACGGAGGGGGTGGGGGATACGGAGGCTACGGTTGGCACGGAGGCGGCAGTGGACATGGAGGTTATGGTTGGCGCGGCTACGGTTGGCCCGGCAGAGGTTGGTATGGGGGGCGTTGGCCTGGGTGTCGATGGTATCGGGGGTGCTGGTATGGGGAATGTCGCTGGTATTGGGGATGCTGGTCATAGCGGCGCTTTATCCCTTTAGGTTGCCGCCGTGCGTAACCTAGGCGTAGAGGCACACGCCAGCACCGATACCGAAGAGGCCCGCCGAATTACCGCCCAGCACACCGATAATCGCTCTTCTGCTAACCACGTATTCACTCACTTTGCCAACCACTTTTAGCACTAACGAATCTTTGAAGGAAAACACTTTGTCCACCCCAATCCAAGTGGCCTTGGGCAAGGGCGCGGAAACCTAGTCCGAAGCTGTCACCGTCACAAGGGGCGTGTACTGGTTACTAGGCCAATAAAGTCACCATAAGCATCGGGAGACGACAGTGCCAACACCGGGTGGCTTTTGGCGCGTGACCAGTCGGAAAAAGTAAACGGCAGCATCACCCTTTTGGAAATTATGGAAAACCAGCAGAGTTTTTTCGTTCCGGTTCCTTCCCGGCAACACCCAACGCTCTTCATCGTCCGAATGCCCGTCATCGGGAATGGAACAATCGTAAATATCGCCTCGTTCATCAGTATCAATATTGGGCCATATTCTCCACATAGAACACTTGATCCAGTAGGTTCTTGTCTCCCTTGTCATTCATTTTAACAGTCATGAACCTCCCCACCTCATAATCCCTCACAATCATCAATTGAGCTTTGTAAAGTTTGTGTTCGGCAACGGTCTTCTCCAAGGTGCCGTTATCGTTCAGGATATGCCCGCCTTTCACTTCCACCAGCAGCAAGCCGTTTCCCTTTGAGCGATTTTTCACCTTTATCATAAAGTCGGGGAAATATTGTTTTCCATTCGGAAGGAAAAGGCCGATGGACCAAGGCTTGTTTGGCTCATTGCGGTGCCACCATTCGACTGTGCCGCTCAAATCCGTGTCTAGGAGCTTGGCGAAAGCAAGTTCATCCTGATTCAAATCAGGTGGCATGACCCCATAAATATTCAATCGGGCCGTGGCCGTGGAAATAGGGAATTCAAGGCTCTCTGGTAACGGCAGGGTATCGTGAAGTTCCTTATGGCTTGCCGCGCACTCCCGCGCCGCCCAGCGTACCAACCCTGGAAACCTCACTGAAATCAAGTCGAGGGCATTCCGCAGCTCCTCATCTGATTTCACCAAACCCCGCGCCTCACCTTCCCGCCGCATTCGTTGCATCAGCGTGGCGATTAACGCCCGTGGATCAAGATAAGCATCTGGCTGGAATAACACCAATTGGGCTTTATGGGCGATTTGACCACGTTCCAAGCGTGCCAGCATGGGCGAATCATCGTGACCGCCATCGAACAGGTTTTCCTCTCGGCGCGTAATATTCACCGCCTCGCGCAACCCCTCCATAAATTTGCTGTCGTCGATGTTTATCCGCTTGCCAATACATTCAAGCAATTCGTCCGTTTTCAGCGGCAATCGCTCGGTTTGGAAAACTCGGGGAATATCGGGTTTGAGCGAAAAGGACTTATTGCCGGACAAAGCAGGCTTTGTACCCTTAGATCCGTTTCCCGAAGCCATCAGCCCCTTACCCGAATCGGAAGGGAAAAGCACGAAATTCGCCAGCAAGCCCGACAGTTCCATTTGTTCCTTGACCGGAAATACTCCGGCTGGCTTGGGGAGTTCCTGCTCCTCATCCGACGCCACCGGATACAAAGCCACATTCGACGGCAATGGAAATAAGTTGGGCTGGCCGTCCCGCGCCACTTGAACCTGATTCTGCCCGGCGATTTTCACCACGATGGTGTATGGACAGACGGCGGATAGTTCGGTGCGAATGGCGTTGATGCGCTCGGCTGCCCCGGTCAGTCCGGCCTGTTGTTCGGAGTCCGCCAAGAACACATAGCCATAGCTCAACGATTCGGGCAAGGTCTTGGCCTGCGCCCGCGCCTGCAAATGCCGATGCACACGCAGGATGCGCCCGACAACTTGAATGCCAAAATCCGGATCTCTCGCCCCGCGCATCGACACCAGCGTGAAGGCGCGTGGCGCGTCAAAACCCAGAGCCACCGCCATTTTGAATATCAGAACCTCCTTGGTTTCGTCCATCGCCACGGCCAATAGATCATTGGTCGGCTCGTCCGCCGTATAGACGGCAATGGCATCCTCCGGCACGTTCAACGAGCGCAGCTTTTTCTTCGCTTCCTCAATGCTGTTATTGGAGGAACTGACTTGCACCAGCATTAGCGGCACCAAATTCACGCCTAGCTCGGCCAAGGTTTGCTTGATGGCCCTGTGAACCTGCAAAGCATCGGTTAGCGCCGTCAACGGGAAATCCACCAATGCCTTTTGGTCGTCGCTGGCAAGATACGCCACCGACTTGACGCCGGGTTTAATCAACCCAGCCTCCACGGCGTCATGGCGGCTAACGGTGGTGCGGTGCAATTCTCGAATGCCGGTCACTTTCTTGAACCGCTCCGCGTCCTCGTCGTTGGGCGTGGCAGTTATCAGCAGAGTGAATTCAGGCTTGAGACAGCCGCAATAGAAATTCACCGCCTCCCGCGCCTTGGCAAACCCGTGGTGCGCTTCGTCCACCACAACGCCCATGCGGAACCCCATCCCACGCAAGCTGGCGATGAATTCCTCCAAGGCCACAGCATCATCGCCGTTGCGGTGCAACTTGCGGGTTTGCTTGTTGCTGGCCGCGACAGATCCCCAGGTCGCCACGAACAAATCGCCCCGGCGCGTCCCGGTCGCTACACGGTCGGTTTTGATGTCGCGCACCTAAGTACAGGACAAAACCTCCAAAGCCCATAGGAATTCCTGGAATTTCTCGCTGAGGTTCAGCACGATGTTGCGGAGGAAGTCGAGTCCGTGGCGGAACAAGGACTTGAGGGGGCGCTGCAGGGTCTTTTAAAAAGGATGGGGTTTTGCCCATGGAGCAACTGGCCGGTGCGGTAAGTCCAGGCGAAGGCCAGAGCGAGCAGGCCCATCAGCTCGGCAAGGCGCTCGGGGCCGGTCAGGTGGGTACCCTCGAAGTTGAAGCCCCGGCTCTTCAGGCAGCCGAACAGGGTCTCGACCTGCCAGCGGTCGGCGTAGGCGCCGATGGCTTCGGCCTGTGGCGCGGAGGATGAGGCGATGAACAGGAGGTCGCCGTCGTCCAGGCGCGGCGCGGTGATATGAACGAAACCGCCCCAGACCGGCCTGCGCCCCGGCAGGTGCCGGCAGTCGCCGGGCTTGAGCGAGCCGAACAACACGTCCAGGCGCATCATCCGGTTCCGGCCATTGGGGGCGAGCGTGTTGCGCTTGAGGCGCTGGTGGAACGGGATGCCTTGGCTTTGCAGCCAGCGGAACCAGTCCTCGCCGACGAACTCGCGGTCGGCCAGCAGCGCCTCAATCGTGGCGACACCAAAGACTTTGAGGAAACGCCCCATCAAGGCGACGCGCTCGGCGGTGTCGGAGTTGCCCGCCTTGTCCAGGACGCTCCAGAACACCGGCAGGGCGATGCCGTGGCAGGCGATGCCGAGTACGAGGAAGTTGATGTCGGTCTTGCCGAACTGCCCGTTCGTGCGGTCCATCGTCAGCCGCCAGGGGCCGTCGCCGACCGGGCCGATGCGCACCAGCAGGCGGGCCAGGTCGTCGTAGCCGATCCCGAACGAGCGGAAAAAGCGTTGCAGGCGCTTGTAGTGCGAGTCCACCTTGGCCTTGCCGCCGAAGCCGGTGGCCAGCTCGGCCAGGCTGACGCTGCGCACCTTGAGCAGCGCCAGCAGGAATTGGGCAAGGAAGCTTATCCTCGCGCCGTGCCAAGGCAGGTGTTCGGCCAGGACGGCCTTGAGTTCGTGGATCGGGTCGTTCGGGGAGGCAGTCATCGGGCCTGGAAAAAGCTATTGGCTTAACCCATGACAATCAATCAGTTAAATTTTTGTCCTGTACTTAGGTCGCGCACACGAAGTCCGGAAAACTGCTTCCGAATGGCGTTTTTCCCTTGATCCACCAAACCGGCGAAAGGCGTAAACCAAAACCAAACAATTTTGGCGTTATTGGCAAGATCGGGCCGGGAAAATTCTTCGGCAATCATCCCCGCCATTAAGGTCTTTCCCGCCCCGGTGGGCGCTTCCAGCAACATGCAACCGTTATGGGCGATGACGTTGGCGCGGCTGTCTTCGTCGTTGACTTGGTTTAATTGCCAGTTGGCGTAGCGGAAAATGTCCAGCGCCCTTTCTACCGCATCGCTTTGGTAGCCCTTGGCCGAAATCATGTTTCTAAATCCCCCCCGCCCCCCTTTTTCAAAGGGGGGAGAACAGCGGCGGTGTCTTTTTGCAAAGCAGGGAGAACAGTGGCTGCTTTGCTCTCAAGAACTGGTTTGTCTTCGCCTTCAGTCCCCCCCCTTTGAAAAAGGGGGGTTAGGGGGGATTTGCTCTTCCACCGCCTCGGTATTGGATACCAAAATAAAGCGACGATTGCCGCCGTCTTCCTGGTTGAGTTTTTGTACCGCGTGGGCGGTCGTGCCGGAACCAGCGAAGAAATCGAGCACTAAATCGCCGGGGTTCGTTGCGATGCGAAGGATGCGCTCAATCAATTGAACCGGCTTTGGGGTAGAAAAGGCAGTAGCGTGTTCGGATAGTATATCGAGCAATTCTTTCTTTGCTGTGTCGGTATGGCCTACTTCGTCAAATGTCCACCAAGTCGTAGGAATTACGCCGTCGGCATTTTTGAGCATGTGTTTATAACGCTTGAAGGCAGGAACTTTGCCCAAGCCGTCTTTTCCCCAGTAAACAAGATCATCATTGACATTTTGTTGATGCCTGTCTTTGCTATAACGCCACGCTGCCGTTTTTTTAGGCCATATTTCTTCGCCAATATTTGGCTGAATAATAGGATAATAGAGATTGGGGCGCTCTGTCGCGCTTTTGTTGCAAGTGCAATCGCTTGTCCGAAATGTGCCTCGACTATCTTGAAATCGATACTGTCTGTCCTTTTCATCTCCACGCGGTAGCAAATTGCGTTTCCAATTGGTACTGGCCCGATAGACCAGGACATATTCGTGCATGGGCGCAATCGTTTTATGGTCGTTGGATGAAGAATATTTCTTTTGCCAAATACAACTAGCAATAAAATTGTTCTCCCCAAAAACTTTGTTCATCAGCAGACCAAGATTAAAAGCTTCATTGTCATCAATCGACACAAAAATAACCCCATCCGCGGCCAGTAACTCCTTAGCCAACACCAAGCGCCGGTACATGAACTCCAACCACTTGGAATGCTTGTAAGCGTCGTCCTTGTCAACAAAGCGGTCGTTGTAAATGAAATCCCGGTTGCCGGTATTATAGGGCGGGTCGATATAAATGCACTTCACCCGGCCCGCGTGGGTCATGCGCAGGAAGCGCAGCGCGTCGAAGTTGTCACCTTCGATGATGAGATTGTGTAAAGGCGCATCTCCGCACGACAGCGCCGGGTCAAAATCCAGCGCCACAAAATCGTTATTAGCCTTTTCGTGTTCGATCTCATCCCGCTCCCACACCAGCCCAAACTTAGGCTTGCGGTCACGCTCGCGCAGCAGGCGGAGGAGTTCGTCGCGGGTGTAAATGTCGTAGTTGTCAGCCATGAAATGTCTGGATGTCCTTCGCCTAAAAGGCTGTCGGTTTTCATATCGAGGCCACTAGGCCGCCTGCCTTTGCCGCAACGCCTCCTCCACCTTTCCGTGTATCCCGCCGAAACTCCCGTTGCTCATGAACACCAGGTGGTCGCCGGGGCGGGTTTCGGCTGCCAGCTTGTCGATGATGTCGTCCAGGGAAGAAAAAATCTGGATGCCTTGCGCTTGGCGCAATTCCCATCCTTGGTCGGGTGCCTGGTAGAGGATGGCGACATCGGCGGCTTTGAGGGAACCCGCAGGGTTTCGGCGTGGACGCCCAGTTTCATGGTGTTGGAACGCGGCTCCAGCACGGCGATGATGCGCTCGTCGCCGACCCGCGCCCGCAAGCCATCCAGCGTGGTGGCGATGGCGGTGGGGTGGTGGGCGAAATCGTCGTAGAGGGTGACGCCATCGACGATGGCGCACACTTCCATGCGGCGCTTGACGTTCTTGAATCCGCAGAGGGCGGCGGCGGCCTTTTCCGGTTCCACGCCGGCGTGGCAGGCGGCGGCGATGGCGGCCAAGCCGTTGCGCACATTGTGCAGGCCGGTCAGGGTCCAACTGACCGTCCCGCGCATCCCGCCGCCCTTGCATACCTCGAACCCCCCCCCGTCGGGACGCAGCAGGCGGGCTTGCCAATAGGAGTTGCCCTCGTTTTTCAGGGAAGTGGTTTCCTGCCGGGTCCAGCAGCCCATGCGCAGGGTCTCGGCCAGGTTTGGGTCGGTCGAAGGCAGGATGATGAGGCCGTTGCCCGGAACGGTCCGCACCAGATGGTGGAACTGCTTCTGGATCGAATACAGGTCGGGGAAGATGTCGGCGTGGTCGTATTCCAGGTTGTTGAGGATCACCGTGCGGGGCAGGTAGTGTAGGAATTTGGAACGCTTGTCGAAAAAGGCGGTGTCGTATTCGTCGGCTTCGATGATGAAATAAGGTGCCTGGCCTAGGCGGGCGGACACGCCGAAATTCAACGGAATGCCGCCGATGAGGAAGCCCGGCTGCACTCCGGCACATTCCAATATCCACGCCAACATGCTGGTGGTGGTGGTCTTGCCGTGGGTTCCCGCCACCGCCAACACCCAGCGATCCTTCAGCACCGCGTCGTACAGCCAGCGCGGGCCGGACGTGTAGGGCAGCCCTTGGTTTAGCACCGCCTCCACTTCCGGGTTGCCACGCGACAAGGCGTTGCCGATGACCACCAAGTCGGGGCGGGGTGCCAGATTGGCGGCGTCGTAGCCTCGGTGAAGCACGATGCCTTGTTCCTCCAGTTGGCTGCTCATGGGCGGGTAGACATTCTGGTCGGAGCCAGTGACTTTGTGTCCCAATTCCCTGGCCATCAACGCCAGTCCGCCCATGAAGGTGCCGCAAATTCCCAGGATGTGTATATGCACGTTGTTCTACCTTAAGTATGAAGTCTTGTTGGCGGTGAAAACCGGTTGCCTACCGGCCATCCACCGTATCCGCGTAGCCTAGGCCGCGCCCTTGGGATTAAACTATCCGGCACCATCCATCCTGGTTAAGTTGCCGCAGACATGAACAAAAAGCATCAGATCGAAATTGACGCCGTCACCCATTACCTGGATGCCCAATCCTTGCCGGAGGCGGATCGTTATGTGTTCGCCTACACCATCACCATCCGCAACGGCGGCGCGGTCCCCGCCAAGCTGCTGGCCCGGCACTGGGTCATCACCGACGCCAATGGCAAAATCCAAGAAGTGCGCGGCGAGGGCGTGGTGGGCGAGCAGCCGCGTCTTTCACCGGGCGAATATTTCCGTTACACCAGCGCGGCGATGATAGCGACCCCTGTGGGCGTGATGCGCGGCGAATACCGGCTGGTGTCCGACGAGGGCGAACCCTTCGAGGCGGAAATCCCCGCCTTCACCCTTTCCATCCCCCGCATTCTGCATTAAAAAAGCCATGGCCGCATATGCCATTGGCGACGTGCAGGGCTGCTACGGCGAACTCCGCCTGCTGCTGGACAAGATCGCCTTCGATCCGGGCCCCGACCGGCTTTATTTTGTCGGTGATATCGTCAACCGTGGCCCGCAATCTTTGGAAACAGTGCGTTTCATCAAAAACATGGGCGCGGCGGCGGAAACGGTGCTCGGCAATCATGATTTGCACCTGCTTGCCGTGGCCTGCGGGGTTTCAAAGACCAAGCATCGCGACACTTTCGGCGATATTCTCGGCGCTCCAGATCGGGAGGAACTGCTAGATTGGCTGCGCAGGCGGCCTCTCATGCATTCCGTAGGGGAATTTTACCTGATTCACGGCGGACTGCCGCCCCAATGGGACATGGCGACCGCCGTCCGGTGCGCTCGCGAGGTGGAACAGGTGCTGCGCGGGGAGGGGACGGTCGGTTTTTTCCCCCACATGTACGGAGACCTGCCGGTGCTGTGGTCGGAAGATCTGGAAGGCTGGCCGCGTATCCGCTTTATCACCAATTGCCTCACCCGCTTGCGTTACTGCGATGCCGACGGGGTTTTGGACATGCGGGAAAAGGGCGAGCCGGGTTCGCAGGCGGCGCATTTGTTGCCGTGGTTCAGGGTTCCGGGGCGCGGCAGCGCGGGCGCGAAGATCGTCTTCGGCCATTGGTCCACGCTCGGGTTCCATGTGGAAAATGGCTGCTGGTGTTTGGACACTGGGTGCTTGTGGGGCGGGGAGCTGACTGCCCTACGCTTGGAGGATGGAAGACGCTTTAGTGTCAGCTGCATTGCCGGAGCGCATCAGCAGCCGGGTTTCATCCGATAATCGCTGCTTGACCCCTATGGTCGCAAAACCTAGGGATATGTGAATCGGGCAAGCTCGTGGGCAAACCAAGGATTTTTCCCCAGGAAAATCTGTCGGTTCTTGAAAAACCGGTTAAATCGTTCTGGAACTGTTTTGGTGGTCAATACCACGCCAAAATCATCGCCCAAGGCATCAGCTTGCGTTGTGTTGTGGTGGTAAAGGGTGTCAAGCATGGCATCCCCCATTTCATAGTTGAAGTGTCCATAGTCTTGCCAATATTTCACTTGATTGTTGCGGATCATCTCGGTGAAAAATCCCGCCACTCCCTGGAAGTCCCATAATTCAACTGAGGAATTATGGGCTTGGTTGATCCCATCGACCACCTCGGCGATATGGTATACAGAATGCCATCTACCCAATATGTCTCCGCACGCCATTGCCATCTCCAGCCAAAGCGCGTGAACGGGATAGACCACAAGCTTCACTTCAACTTGGCGGAGCACCAATTTTTGCAATAAATATTCCAGCCCTTGGATGTCGGTTTTCGTCTCCGGGTAAGACCAGTTAGGAATGCCATCATATCCATCCGCAAGGCTGCATTTTCCTGTAGGATATTCGGCCAGCCGATTATTAATATAATGGCGAAAATCTTTTTCAAGCTCATGGCCAAAATCGCGGCGATAAAATAACATTCCTTCTTGGGTTTGTGTCGGCTTTATATTTTGGAGTATCAAAGTTTTATAAGAAGCTTTCAATGCGGCAAAAGAGAGCAGCACGGTGGTTGGCTTGACATTTCCCATGTCTTTTAATTGTCCGCTGCAATCAGGTTTGCCCATGGCTTCGGGATGTACGCCAATGATAACGGATTTCAAATCCGTGTTTTCCATCGCATAGATCACATTGCAGAATATCCTTTCCCAAGGGGAACCTGCCATGCCAAAATTGTATCCGCGGAAGACACCGTTCCGGGTGAAGGCAGGATGAGTGGGGTTGAAACCAATTTCCAAAAATGAACTGCCAAATATCACCGCCTGAGGTTTTGTCTCTCTCAATAGGATGGGCTTAAATTCGCGCTCATGGCGAAAGGCTAGGGGTTTTTTTTCGTTGAACCCCTTGATGCTGACATCCCTATAATACCAGAACGGATCGATGACACGATTGATCAAAGCCGTCAACATCAGCAGGGCGAACAAGCTCCAAGCGCAACGCCATGTGTAAGTTTTAGGTGGCATCTCAATCAAAATTGGAAATAGATAAATTCACTGAGATCCGATATCGAAAGTATTGCGAAATAAGCCACCAAGACGGTGAGGGTCGCCCACCCTGCGCTGGGTTTCCATTTCCAAAAAAACTTCGTATCCGAGCGGCCATGGCCAAATACATCAATGGTGTTGGGCAGTAGCCAACAAATCAGCAACAAGGCAGCGATCAGGCGCAATTCTGCCCCAGCCCCGAAGAGATCGTAGTTTTCGGTGGTCTTGACCCCTTTGGCAAATAGCCATTGGACGAGGGCGCTGTCCTCTGAGCCTTCTATCCATTTAAGCGGCAACGCCATGCCATTACGGCCCGACATCCCTTCAATGATCACTAACGCGGTCTTGATGGAATCAGCCCGGAAAAACACCCAAGCCACAACCACCGCCAAAAACGTAATGAGTCCTGAGAATAGCCGATAACCCAATGTCAGGCCGGATTCCTCGAAGCCTAGCTGCTCCCGCACACTCTGCCAGCTATGATTGACGACCAAATAGATCCCATGCAGCCCTCCCCATACTAGGAATGTCCAGTTTGCCCCATGCCATAGGCCACCGAGCAGCATGGTGATGAGCAGATTGATGTGGCGTCGAAACTTGCCTTTCCGGTTTCCGCCAAGGGGTATGTACAAATAGTCGCGCAAAAATCTCGATAGCGACATGTGCCAACGTCGCCAGAATTCGATGATGTTGGTCGCCCGGTACGGGGAATTGAAATTATTTGGCAATTCCACGCCTATCATCCGCGACATGCCGATGGCCATGTCGGAATATCCGGAAAAGTCAAAATATAGTTGCAAAGTGTAGGAAAAAGCTCCGCCCCAAGCCTCTAGGAAGGTGACATGGATGCCATGTGCCGCAGCATCGAAAACGGGAGAAGCATAGGTGGATATGTTGTCTGCCAATACCAGCTTTTTAAATAAACCAAAGAAAAAAAGGCTTGACCCATTGGCAAAATTGTCATAACTAAAGCGATAGGTTTCGGGTTGGGCAAATTGTGGCATCATCTCTTTGTGATGGAGGACAGGGCCAGCGATCAAATGAGGAAAATAAGTGACAAACAAGCAATAATGCACAAAATTATACTCACGGGCGTATCCGCGTGATGCGTCCACCAAAAAAGCAATTTGGGTGAAAGTAAAAAATGAAATCCCTATGGGCAGCACGATTTTTTCGATCTGATAGCCCGTTCCGAAAGCATCATTTACACTGGAAACGAAGAAATTGGTGTATTTATAATAGGCTAGCAAGGTTAAATTGGCGGCGATGCCAACAAATAAAAACCAAGATGTGCGCTGGCTTTCCTGGTTGTTATATGACGTTGAGAGGGCCGCGCCGATAAAATAGTTGAATACTATCGATCCAGCGAGCAAAAGCACATAAATGGGATTCCACCAAGCATAAAAAACAAAGGACGCGAGGGTCAGCCATAGTGCTGCGGTACGGTCGCTATGCCTCCCTAGGACAAAGAAGACCAGCAGGGTGATGGGAAGATAGATGAAGATAAAGCCATAGGAATTGAACAGCATGGTTATTGTTTTACACGATGGTGGGGATTTGTCGCGGATGGCGATCCTCGCGCAAGAAAACGGGCATCCAGTGGGATGTCCGTCCATTATGCCTTAAGGGTGCCTTACGACGCCACACCTTGGCTGGATCGGGAGGATGTGCTGTGTGCGCAACTGTTGCTTCACGGTCACGGTTTGTGATCGGCTTAGTGACTGATGTTACGCGGCGCTTTTGGCTAGCTAGGTGGTCTTTAGGCCGCTTAGGCAGGCTGAAGAAATGTGGTTAGCACTTCTGCGGCAAGCCGAAGGCTTTCCGGGCGGGGAGCGCCGAGCGTCTGCCCGGCTTTGGCCGGGCAGACGCTCGGCGCTCCAAGGTGTGCACATCAGTTAGTAATGCTTCGGCGGGGCACAGGAAAGAGACAACAAGCCATCCATCGCCTGTTCCATCTGCGTAAAAATCAATCCGGCTTCGGCATCCGGCTTGGCCAACACCGCCAGCGCCAATTCTTGGCCGTGGATGGCCAGCATGTAGCCGCCTTTGCCTCTAATGAGAACCTGGTCGATTTCTCCGCCGAGAAACTCGTCCATGAATTTATGTCCCAAGTGCAATATGGATGCGCTTAAGGCGCTCATTTTGTCCTCGTCGGGGCCTTCTAGGCTGGCGTGGGTTGTTGGCGATGCGCTGACCAATGCCACCCCGTCTTTCGTCATGAGCAACGATGCGAGAATATCCACCGATGTGGCGTTAAGCTTGTCGAGAAGAGACTTGAAAAGTTGTTGGCCCATTTTATCTGCTCCTGTGCGATTGCATGTCGGATTGACAAGTAGTTTAAGCGTCGGATTGCCCCACATAGCGCTTATAAAGCATCGCCAGCATGTCGATTTCCTCCCGTTCGGGTTCGCTCCAGCCGGTCAGGCCCAAATCCTCCAACACCTGTCGGCCCTTGCCGTCCAAGGACATTTCCAGCAAGGTCGAGCGCAAGCTGGGCAACAGCCCGGCGCAAGCGGGAGCGAGGCAAAACGAGTGGAAAGCCAAGCCGGCGTCGCTTTCGTCCAAGGGGCGCAACCGGCTTCTCGTCAGCGCGGACAGGCTCTTGTAGTTGTCGGTGGGCAGGAACAGGAGGTCGGCGTCGCCGTTCAACAGTGTGCGCACCGCTTTGATCTCATGGCCGGTGAACGAGTAGTCGAGGCTGTCGGAGGGTAGCCCGCCTTCGTCCAGCAGGAAGCGTCCCAGCAGATAGACGAAGCTTTCCGCCGTGTCGGTGACGACTTTGCCGCCCGCGAAATCGGCCAGCTCGCCCCGGCTGTCATCTGCCCGCACCAGGACGGTGATTTCGTCGGCCTGCCCGGCGGGCCGGGCGGCGAGTTGGAAACTGTGCTCCAGCAAGAGGCGGGTGGCCTGGAAAGGTTGGGCGAACACCAGATGGGTGGCGAACGGTTGCAATGCGTTGTCCCAGGCGGCGTGGACCAGATCGAGATGGATCTCCCGACCCAAGCGCCGTTGCAAATAGGTGTTGAAGAAATACCAGCCGTTCAACTGTCGGTTGTTCTGCATGTTGGCCAGAAAAACAAGCTTGCCGTCGGAGACCGCAGGCGGCAACGGCGGGCTGGGTTCGGCCTTTGGCGTCGCTTGGATCGGACGGGCGGGCGTAGCTGGGCGGGCGTCTTTGGCGGCCACCGTTTTTTTCCTGATCGGCGTGACCGTCCTCTGGGTCGCGGCAGCGACCGCGCCCTTGGCCGTGTCGGCGAGATAACGCTCCAGATTGGTCATTTTGAACAGCATGGAAGTCATGCGGTTGGCGTGGGAGACCCGGATGTCCACGCCTTGCCCCTCGCAATGCTCAAACAGCTTGAGCAGCAACGCCAAGCCCATGGAATTGACGCGCTGCACACCGGTGAAATCCAGCCGTGCGGTGGACGGGGGGATGGCGTAGAGTTCCCGCAGGCTTTCGGCCGCGTGGCCGTCGATGTTGCCCTCTAGCCGGTATACGAGCGGTTCGGCTTCAGTCGGCGGCTTGCGCGTAATGTTCAGCATGGAATGGCCCGTGGTCGAGGTTTTCATGGATTTCGCTGTGGTAGATGAATTGAAAGCCCTTGTCCGCTTCGGTTTCTTGGGAGGCTTGCAGATCCAGCAGCACGGTGGCCTGGGTCTGATGATGGGGATGCACACGGAATTGCAGGTAATCGCCCAGCCGCCACATCAGATAAAGCCCGGCCCCGCCCACGCCGGCGACCAGGCCGCTGCCTTCGGTGTGGCGCAGCAGGCGGTTGAGGAAAACTGCCGGCGTCAGGGAGCCCCAGGAGTCGAGCAGATGCAGGCCGAGCATGCCGTCTTCGATGGCCAGCCGCAGGCGGAGGTTTTCGCCCTGGCCCAAGGCCCGTTCCACGCCTTTTTCATAAAGAGGCCGCCCCTTGCCGTCGCGGGGGGCGGCATACAGGCCGTTCTCAAGCAATTCGTCGATGAGCATGATGGCCGAATCCAGGCGATCCTCCTCGACCAAGCCGGATTCGGCCAGCCAAGCCGCAGCTTCCTCGATGATGAAGCCCTTGTCGGCGCTATGCCGCAGATGGAACTCCTGCGTCCACTCCGGTTTTGGCAGGTAGGTGCTCAGATCATCCTCTTGGCTGTGCTGGTGCTGGGCGAGCAGTTTTTTCCAGCCTATTCTGGCGATGGTCGGATGGTGGCGGGGTAGCACACGGCGGATGCCATCGCGGGCGAAGCGGTGCAGCAGGTCGGAGAAGCCGCCTTCGGCCAGGAACACCAAGTTCTGCCGCGACAGGCGCGGAATCAGGCGTTCGGTGTTGGCGCGGTAGAACGATTCGGCGACCCGTACCAGCCCCAGGTCGCCATCGGTCCCGGCGTTCGCGGTCTCGCGCCGTGGAAGCGGGATGCGCTCATGGTGTTCCACGCAAAACACGGTGACATCGTCCTGGAATTGGCTTTTTCCCGTGAACTGGCGCAAGTCAGCCAGCAGGTTTTCGCACAATAGCGCGGTATCCCGCTGAAAGTGGCTGGACAGGAACGCTTCGAGACGGTCATAGCCAAACGGCTCTTCTTCGCCGTTTTCCTCTTCCAAAATGCCATCGGTGTAAAAGAACAGCCTGTCGCCCACGTCCAGCCGGGTGCTGGAGGAGGAATAAACGGAGGAAGGCGACTTGCCAAGTGGCATGCCGCCAACCTCCAGAATTTCCATCTCCTCCAAGGCGAAGCGGTAAACATAAGGAAACTGATGGCCGGCGTTGGCATATAGCAACTCGCCCGTATGCGTGTCCAAGCAGGCTGCGAACAGGGTCATTAGCAGGCGCTGGTTGGCTATTTTCAGCAGGGCATGGTTCAGCCGCCCCAAAAGTGCGCCGGGGTCGCGCTCGCCCTCGGCGGACAGCATATTGATCCCCGCCTTTGCCGCGCTGACCAAGGTGCCTGCCGCCACGCCGTGGCCGCTGACATCACCCGCCAAGATGACCACCCAGCGCCCGTCCACACAGTAGTAATCATAGTAGTCGCCGCCCACCTCGGTGGAGGTGATGAGGGTCGCCGAACCCCGCAGCCCTGGGAGGCGGACTTCCGAAGGAGGCAATAGGCTGCGCTGCAACAACGCCGCATGGGCCACTTCCTCGTTGAGCCGGTCGCTGAGCGTGTGCATCACCTCGATCAGCTTTTCCTGCGATTCCGACAGGCTGGCCATCATGTCGGTCACCGTCACCACACCGACTAACCGGCCGTCTTCCAATACCGGCAGGGCTTCGTGTTCCATGTCTGGATCGCGCAGGAGCAGTTCCCGCATGGTCTGGTCGATGCGCTCGCCAGACTGGGCGATCAGCGGAATCCTGGACAGTTCAGGCTTTTGCTTCAGCAGTTCGCCCACAGACCGGTGCAGAAACAGATCCATCGCAAAGGCCTTGGTCATGAAGCTGAGGAGGCTGCGGCGGGCGACCGATCCTAGATAAGCCCCGGATTCGCCGATCACCGGCAGAATCGGCTGGTCTGCACGGGACTGGAGGCGGGCGAGCAGATCCTTGACGGACGTATGGGGGAAGATGGGATCGACCTCCAGAGCCAGTTGCGCGACGGTGGGTGCCTCGAATTCGCGCAAAGCGGTTTGCCGTTGGGGTTCTCTCATCGGGAGGCTTCAACCTTTGGCTAGAATGTTGCTACTAGGATATGGGGTGAATGTGAAGTTTGCGTGACAGTTCCGTGGCAAGGCTTGCGTCTTGCGGACAAACATCTCATTACAACAGCGGAGCATCGCCGCTCCGTTCTCGCAAAGGGTCGGCTTTTTTGCCATGCAAGCATCCAAAGGCATGTTAAAATCAGACAATTTATCAGGATTGGAGTCAATGGCGACCGCACACCCATCTGATGCTACCTTGTATCTGCCGCAAGCCTGCCGGGGTGTGGCCTGTGTGATGGTGGCTGTGTTCCATGGCACGATGTTAGTGGAACGTTGGTATGGGATAAGGCCGCTGTCTGTCCTATATAATTTTGGCTTTGCCGGAGTCCATTTATTCTTTGTCATCAGCGGTTTGATTATCTACCACGCCCATTGCCGGGACACAGATAATTATAAAAATATCCCGTCTTATTGGATCAAGCGGATAATACGGATCTATCCTTTGTATTGGATCGTATTCATGACATGGGGCGGGTGGAAGGTCTTTGCCAACAGATTGACGGTGGCTGACTTCTTTGGCAATGCGTTATTTTTCACTGCGACTCAACATTTGATTGTTCAGGTGAGCTGGACGCTGGTGTTTGAAATGATGTTCTACATTGTTTTCACCGTGTTCATCGCCAGCAGAAGGTTCGGTTTTATGGTGTTCGCCGCTTGGTTTTCACTGGTGTTCTGCAATCACTTCATTCGATTCACCAGCTTTTCGGCGTTCAACTTAGCCAATATGCTGTTTGTCTTTGGATTGGGGGCGTCAATCACGCTTGCCTCGCTTAAGAATAAGCTGGCAGAGGAGTATCATGACGCGCTTGGGTTTGCCAGTTTGGTGGCTGGACTGGCGGTTTTTGGCGGCACTGTCGTGTATTGCCAACTGTCGGGGGGAATGGACTTTGCGGAGGCTTTGGACAGCATGGCCGCGACGCTCGGATTTGGACTGGGCAGCGGTCTGGTTTTGCTGTCCTCACTGTCCAGAAAAATCGAAGGGTTTGTGCAAAGGCAAGCCCTTATGCAATTGATCGGCAACGCCTCTTACTCGATTTACCTCACGCATTTCTTCATGCAGAGGATTGTCTTCAACGAGACTAGGCTGATAGCTCCCATTTGGTCGCCGCCCAAATCCGAGGCGCTAGCCGATGTATTGTTGGCCATTGTGATGACGCTATCCGTGTTCGTCGGTGTAATCATCCACAAGTGGGTCGAAAAACCCATTTTGACCGGCCTTAGAAAGAGCTTGAAAATACGCAAACCGAAACTCGCGCAGGCATAAACAAGGCGCGTCGGATTTTCAAGGTTGCAGATGCCGAATATCTTCGCCGCGCACCTGAAAGATGGCATATTCGGCTAGATTCTGGGCGTGGTGGCCGATGCGCTCCAAGGCCTTGATGACCAAAACCACGCCGATGGCATAGCCGATGTTGCGGGTATCCTCCAGCACATAGGTCAACAAATGGCGCAAATCCGACTGGAATTCATCGTCCATTTCCCGATGGGTGGCGATGACTCTCAGAGCCTTGGCCTCGTCCCAGACATCGAATACTTCGACGGCCTGCCGCAAACTGAGCAAGGCCATGCAACCCATACGATCCACATCGCGTAGCATTTTGCTGTTGGGGTCACCCAGCCGCCGTTCGCCAAACAGTTGGATCACTAACCCGGCTATCCTCACCGCCTCATCGCCGATGCGCTCCAAATCGCTGACGCTTTTGGACACGGCGATGACCAGGCGCAGGTCGGAGCTGACCGGGCAACGTTTGGCAAGAAGCTGCACGATTTCGTCATCAGCGTTGACCTCCAGCCGGTCAACCTCGCCGTCCAAATCCACGACCTTTTGTGCCAACACGGGATCCCGGCTTTTAAATGCCTCCAGAGCATCTTGTACCTGGCTGGCTACCAAGCCACCCATTTCCAGCACCAAATGATGCAGATAATTTAGCTCCCCATCGTAACGCTTGAAAATATGGCCTTCGGTCATGATGTCACCTTGTCAATCGCCCTTGCCCTCTCCCGCAGGAGAGGGATCTCAGCCGAAACGGCCACTGATATAGTCATCGGTCAATTTGTGCAAGGGCTTGGTGAATATGCGGGCGGTCTCGCCCACCTCGACCAGCCTGCCCAGGTGGAAATAAGCGGTGCGTTGAGAAACCCGCGCGGCCTGCTGCATGGAATGGGTGACGATGACGATGGTGTACCGCTCGCGCAATTCGTCGATGAGTTGCTCGATTTTGGCGGTGGCGATGGGATCCAGTGCGGAGCACGGCTCGTCCATCAAAATCACCTCGGGGTTCACTGCGATGGTCCTGGCGATGCACAGGCGCTGCTGCTGGCCGCCGGACAGGCCAGTACCCGGGTGGTTTAGATAATCCTTCACCTCATCCCAAAGTCCGGCCCGCCGCAGGGAGGACTCGACGATGTCCGCCAACTCCTGCTTATCGACAGCCAGGCCGTGTATCCTTGGGCCATAGGCCACATTTTCAAAAATGCTCTTCGGGAAAGGGTTGGGCTTCTGGAACACCATGCCGACTTTGGCCCGCAAAGGCACCACATCGATGACGGCATGATAAATATCCTCGCCATCCAGCAAGATTTCCCCTTCGACCCGGCAACCGGGGATGGTGTCGTTCATCCTGTTCAGGCAGCGCAGAAAAGTGGATTTGCCGCAACCGGAGGGGCCGATGAAGGCCAGGACTTCATTGCTGCCTATGTCCAGGCTGACATTCGACAGAGCCTGTTTTGCGCCATAGTGGACGTGGACATTGCGGCAAGTGATGCGGGGACTAGACAAGCTCCATTCGCCGACCGTCGTTTCCTGCCCGTTCTGGGTCATTGGTTGTGTTTTTGCCAGTCTGCGGAACCTTGGACTTTTTTTGGCATCTCCGCCTGTTTCTTCCTGCAAGCCAGAATAAGCGATCATGTGGGAATATCCAATGATGGGTACCTGATATTGCGCAGATCCATCTGCGGGCTGTTGTGGGCTTTGTCCTTGAGGGGGCAAGCTAAGATTCCAAGGCTCAACCCTCACCCTGCGGGCTTGTTGGTTCGGCATCGACCATTGCCGCAGCATAGCCTTCGCGTTCGGCGACCATCTCGGCCTTCACTTCGGCGACGAGATCCTCGAAATGCTCTTCGGCTTCGGCCAAGGCCTCCCGGCCCTTCTCAAAAACCAAGAGGCTGGATTTGAGCGCCACGCGCGCAAGCGGACGGGTGGCGGTGACAATGATCGGAATGGCCGCCGCCGCGACCAAGGCAGCGCTGAGGCCCAGCGCCACGCCACGGGCGACATCGTTCTTGAATAAAGCTTGAAAATTCGGCATGACAAATAAAGGATGGTGGTCAGAATGTTTGGAAGACATTTGCACAGGTACGGCACAAACTCTAGCAGCCGATTGTTAAGGTTTGATGACGCTTTTGTGACGGCATCAATCACGCATAGCTGCTAAATATCACAAGTTCATTACAGTTGTGTTACATTTTCATGACATTTCAACAACGAAGGCATGGAGTCTGCTAGACTATCAACACATGAGAATCTCCGTCGCATCGGACGATCATCTCGGGTCTTTCCTTCGACCGTTGTCCCCCGTTTTTCGCCGGAAAACGGTCGCCTGGAAAGAGGAATGTCACAAACATGCCTTACTCTTGGAGGTCGCCATCATGGCCAGAAAATATTTCAGAAAAACCGAGGAATCCCCCGCTCTCGATGCACAGGGCGAAGCCAGCTTCGAGACGGTTGAGGAAGCGTCTGCGGAAACCGGTGGAGCATCCGCAGCTAAATCCCCCTTGATTAAGCGGGTTGCCTATAAGACCCTTTACGCCGTTTCCTTTGGGACGGTGTTCACATCCTTGTTGCTGAGGAAATTGCTGGTTCCGAAAAACAGCGTGGTTGAAACCGCGCTGCATGACGGAGCCGTCGCGGCACAGCACGCCTTCGAAGAGAAGGAGCGCCAAGTCGAGGAAGTGGTCAAAGAAACCGAGGAAATCCTCTCCGTCGAGGAGCTTCCTGCGGTTACCGCATAAATCGACGGAGCGCCGCCCTGTTGGCGGCGCTCCGGTGTCCTTTGCTTACCATCCTTCCAACGGGCTATAACTGCGGGTGGCTTCGGCTTCGCGTAGGCCGATGTCCTCATACTCGTCCCTGATTCTTTCGGTACCGTGAATCCTTTCCAGCCTGCGCACGATGAAATGGCCTCGGGCGATGTCCTGAAAATGGCGCATGAACACCAGATTCAGCAGGGCGCCGCTGACCGCGCCGACGACGGGCACCATTTGCGCGGCGGCCTTGTCCGACAGCACTACGCCAAACCGTGAGGCAATCCCACGAAGCAAGTTGACACCCGCAGGCACGGACTCGCCGGCTGCCGCCTTGCCGATATGCAAAAGCCTGCGGGAAAAATGCATGCTCAACGTGACCCGCAAACCATAATACCCGGTCTCGGCGGCAAGATCTTCCTTGGTCCGCCCGCCCAACGCGAAGACCTGCATGCAGGCCACCCTGGCATCCTCGCTAGCCAAGTCCTCCCCTTGGCTATGCGCGATGTCCGCGATGGATCGCAACATCAAAGCCGTGGTGACCGGCAATTCGGCCAGCAGCATGAGCGGGCCGAAAAAACCGCCTACCGCCCCGGTTCCCATCACCAATAGGCGGTGCAAGGGATCGTTGGCGGCATCCGGGTTTATCTTCGCCATGCTGTTGATGGTCAAGTCCAACATGATTTCGATGCTGCGTTCTGCCGACTCCTCGGCCCGTTGACGCCAGGATTGCGGCAGCAAGTGAAAAGCCTGTTCAATCGGAACGCCGACCACGCTGCTTAAGCGGGCGGCCAACGAGGGGTGCTCAAGATGCCGATAGGCCCATTCCAGGTCGGCCAGATCCTCTTCTGACAAGACTTTTTCGCTCATACACGTTAAACCTTCTATTATGGAATTTGCCTTGGTTGGCATTATGATAACTCACGTATCCAAGCTCAAGACCGGCTTCCCACGCCGGAGCTTGGGTCTAGGGATGAACCAACTAGCCAAGACCCTGCCCAGCCTGGGCGAGAAAATTACGAATGTTCAACGAGCTTCGAGATCTCATTAGTCACAACAACTGGGTGCAAGCGGATCAGAGCCTGGGGCTTGTGTTCCAGGTGTTCACCAACCACGACTTTGACTTCATGGCGGTGCAGGAAGGCGGCGCGGTGCTGGGCTTGTGTTCCCGGCGGGACGTGGGAATGTCGCTGGGTTCAAAATACGGTTTTTCCCTGTTCGCGTCCAAACCGGTCAGGGAACATGTCCTGCCCAACCCGGTTTTCGTCAAGATCGGCACATCCATTAACGAGGTTTTTACGGCGGCATTCGCCCGCGGCGAGGAGGCCTTTTACCATGATGTCATACTCCTGGATTCGCAAGGGGGGTTTCTCGGCCTGATCACCACGCAAACCCTGGTCAAGCTGCAGAATCGCCATCACCTGGAAAACATCCGCCTGCTGGAACGGCAAAGCAGGGAAATCAGCCTGAAGAATGAACAAATCGAGGAGGATTTGCGGCTCTCACGGGAGCTTCAGCAAGCTTTGCTTCCCGCCTGTTATCCGGTTTTCCCGCCACGTTCCCCGGGCAGCGCAGACAGGCTTCGCTTCCATCATTATTATCGGCCCTATGGCATCGTTGGCGGGGATTTTTTCCATGTCAAAAAGCTTGACTACGGATCCGCCGGGGTGTTCATCGCCGACGTGATGGGCCACGGCGTCCGTTCCGCCTTGGTCACAGCCATGCTCAGGGCCATGTTGGGCGAACTCGCCGAGAATGAATTCAAAGATCCCGCCATCCTCGTCGGACATGTCAACCGCGAATTGTGCAAGATTCTATCTCAGGTGGAGGAGACCGCGCTGTTTGCCACGGCCCTTTACGTGATGGTGGACACGGAAAGCCAGCGTTTCCGCTATGCCACTGCGGGCCACCCTTTGCCTATCCATGTCCGAAGACACAAGGGCCATGGGGAGCCCCTGGAACATCCTGAGCCTGGAACCGTGTTGGGTGTTTTCGGCGGGGTGGCATTTGTCAATGGCGAAGCGTCTTACGACCCAGGAGATTCCCTCATCCTGTTTACGGACGGCATTAGCGAGGCGGCAAATGCCGATGGGGAGGAATTTGGCCTTGCCCGCCTGTGCGCGGCCCTTGCCATTTCCTCCGGCCTGCCGATCCGGGAGGCGTTTGCCAAACTCATCGCCCAGGCGGAAAGCTTTACAGGACTGGGCGGGTTCACCGACGATATCTGTCTAGTCGGAATTGATCTGGCTTGATTCCTTGATTTCAAGGCTTGATCAACGGAAGCTCCGGGCTATCCGGCAGGAAATAACAAAACAAGGCAATCAACAGGTAAACGCTAAGAAGCTGGACGCCTTTGAACCAATTGGACTTGCCGTCGGCAGCGACCATGGAAAAAATCATCACCGGAAACAGGACGATCATGATGCCGGCATTGCCCACGACCAGGTTAAGCGGGCGCGGGGCCAGAAAAAAACTACTGAGCATCAGCACCGGGGCCACGAACAGGGCGATTTGGATGCTGCTGCCGACGGCTATCCCCAAAGTCAGATCCAGCTTGTTTCTTCGCGCCATGGTCACGGCGGCCACGGCCTCCGGCGCGCCGCCGAGCATTGCGATGATGATGATGCCGATGAACGCCTTGGACATCCCCAGGTTCTTAGCCGTCTCCTCCACCGCCCCCACCAATATCTCGCTCATCAGGGCCAGCACCACCGAAGAGGCCAGCAACACCCCGACCGCCGATGGCAGAAGCCAATGCCCGCCCTCTTCTTCGGGGCTTTCCACCGAATTTTTTGGCACATAGTAATGCGGATGGGTCTTCAACATGAACAGCAGGTTGAAGCCATAGGTGACCAGCAAGACCACCGCCACGCAGGCGTTGAGGGCGGTTTCGTGCTGGTAGGTCTCCGGGGAGATGAAGTTGTCGAACACGCTGGGGACGACAATGCTGATGGCTGCGATCATCAGCACCGAGCGCTCGACGCGCCTGCCTTTGCGGTTGAATTCCTGTTGGCGGTGATACAAGCCGCCCACTAACAAGGACAAACCCAGCACAAACAGCAGATTGGCGAGGATGACGCCGACAATGGACGCCTTGACCACATCCAGCATGCCCGCCTGCAAGGCGATCAGGGCGATGATGAGTTCAGGCGCATTGCCGAAGGTGGCGTTGAGCAGCGCGCCGATGGTTTCGCCAGTCCAAAACGCGATCTGTTCCGTGGATTCCACCATGAGCGCGGCCATGGGGATGAGGGCCAAGGCCGCGCAGGCGAATTTGAGGTACGCCGGAATCCCGTCAAGCCCGTGCTGCAAAAACTCGGCCAGGGGGATGAAAGGGATCAGCCAATAGATCGGATTGCGAAGAAATCCACCCATCACTTCAACACATCGACCATGTCAGTCATTTCCCAAGGCAGTTCCAGCAGCGCGTTGGCGAAATGGCCATGGGCGGGTAGTTTGCTGTAGAAGCCGTCAGGATGGTCCGAGGGCAAGTGGCGCAAATTGAAGTCGCGGATGATCGCCCCGACGCGGAAGTCGAAATGTTTTTCCAGCCGCTGGGTGATTTCGTCGTCAGCCACGGTGCCGGTGCCGAAGGTCTGCACCTGGATGCTGACCGGGGCGGAGTGGCCTATCGAATAACTGAGTTGCACCTCGCATTCCTCGGCCAGTCCGGCGGCGACAATATTCTTGGCGGCGTAGCGGGCGGCGTAGACGCCGATGCGGTCGATGCGGGAGGGATCCTTGCCGCTCAAGGCCGCGCCGTTGTGGCGGGCATAGCCGCCGTAGGTGTCGGCTGCGGATTTCCTGCCGGTCATGCCGGAATGGTAGGCCGGGCCGCTCTTGGGAAACGCGCCTTGTGGATTGACGAAGATTTCCGTGGATTCGTCTATCCCTAGGGGTTCGTCGGCAAAGACCGGGATGATGACCTGTTCGAGCAAGTCCTCCCGCAACAGGATGGGATCGACTTTTTCCTTCTGCTGCACGCCGGCGATGACGGTCACGTTCTGGACATGCACCGGCTTGGCGTTCTCGATAGCGGACGCCGACTTGGACTGTGCAATCCGGCGACAGATAGCCAATCGCCTTGCGTCGCCGCGCCGCAGCCAGGCCCCGCGCCACACGGTTGGCCAGCACGATGGGGATGGGCATGAGCTCCGGCGTCTGGTTGCAGGCGAAGCCGAAAATGGTGGCCTGGTGGCTGACCGGCAAATGTTCGATCTCCTTGTCGGTCATTTCATGCTCGTCCGCCTTGGCCCGCGTCTCTTGCGGCATCGTGATGATGCTGGTTACCACCGTGCAATCGGTGGCGTTGAAATCTTCCGGGCGGTAGCGGACCGAACCGATGACCGAACGCGCCACATCCGGCAGATCGACGTTTGCGGTCGAAGCGAAACGCGCCGCCATAAACACCACGCCCTTGGACAATGCGCACTCGGTGATGATGCGCGAATAGGGGTCTTGGGTTAGAAAGCGATCCACCACTGCGTCGGAAATCATATCGCACAGGCGGTCAGGATGGCCTTCGGCGACGGACTCGGAGGTAAACAGGAAATTTTGTTTCATGGCTTGGCGTTTTCTATATTGTTGCTTTTTCTCCCCTCTCCTTGTGGGAGAGGGGCCGGGGTGAGGGACTATCGCCCCCTCTCTTTGTGGGAGAGGGGCGGGGGGAGAGGGTCAGCCGCTTCGCGGATTCATTGATGAGGAAAGGTGCCGAGGCGCCTGCCAGGATCAGCGGCAGGTCCACCAGAGTCAGGGGAGAGCAGCGCAGCAGGTTGCGCAAGGGCGGATAAAACGCCGCCAAAGCCTGGATGGCGAGGGTGCCGCCCAAGGCGTAGGCCATATGCGGATTGGCCGGACGGTCGCGGTCCAGCACTGTGGTCTCCTCTGATCGGCAGCTCAAAGCATGCAGGAATTTTGCCAAGGTGAAGGCCATGAATGTGTTGCTGCTGGCTTGCAAGCCCGGCCCGTAGCGCCTCATGCTGATTCCGTAGACGCCTAATGAACCCGCAGTGATAAACAGGGATTCGCGCAGCAGGCGGCTGAAATCGGGGCCGTCGATAATGGCGCGATTGGGGTCGCGGGGCTTTTGCTTGAGCACGTCCACTTCCGGCGGCTCCAGGGCCAAGGCCATGGCCGGGGCGATGTCCGCCACCATATTGATCCACAACAATTGCAAAGGGTTAAGCGCCTCGCCCATGCCCAATGCCATGGTCAATACCGCCAGTTCAATCTCGCTCAGATTGGTGGACAGCAGGAAGCGCAGGCTCTTGCGGATATTGCTGTAGATGGTGCGGCCTTGGCGGATGGCGGTGATCATGGTGTGCAGGTTGTCGTCCTCCAGCACCACGTCAGCCACCGAGCGGGCCACGTCGGTGCCTTGCTCGCCCATCGCCACGCCGATGTCCGCCGCCTTCAGAGCCGGGCCGTCGTTGATGCCGTCGCCCGTCATCGCCACCACATGCCCGGCCTCTTGCAAAGCCTGGACGATTTTCAACTTGTGCGCGGGGCTGACGCGGGCGAACACCGACGTGTTTTTGATGACGCCCTTGAGGATCTCCGGGTCGAGCTTGTCGAGGTTGACCGAGTCGATGATTTCCAGGGGCGCGTCGCCGCTCAAGCCCAGCCGATTGCCCACGGAATAGGCAGTGGCGCTTTGGTCGCCCGTGATCATCACCGTCCTCACGCCGGCGCTGTGGAATTCGGCCATAAGCCGGTCCATGTCGGGACGGATGGAGTCTTCCATGCCGATCAAGCCCAGCCAAACCAAGGGCGGAGCCTTCAAGTCTTCGGTTTTTTCCCCATGAGCGTAAGCCACGCCCAACACGCGCAGGGCATCCCCGGCCAGACGGTCGTTGCGCTCGATGATGCGGTCACGGATCACATCGTCGAGATCCTCCAACTCGCCATGGTGCTGACGCCATTGGCACAGAGCCAACACATCCGATGGACTCCCTTTGACAGCGAACAGCAAGCCGCCTTCCAGGATTTCATGCACCGTCATCATGTAAGGCCGGTTTTCGGCGCGATGTGTGGTTTTCAACAACGGATGGGCGGATCTGCAGGCGCGGACATCCTCAGCCGGCGTTCAATGGCGGCCTCGATCAAGGCGCATTCGGTGGGCGAGCCTTCCAATAAAGGCCCGCCGTCGCTGCCGTTGAATTTGACCTCGCTGCATAGGCAGACCATTTCCAGCAGCCGTTTGATCTCGGGCTGCCCTAAAGGGACGATAGGCCGGCCCTTCACTTTAAATTGCCCGTCACTGATAGCGACGGTATGGCCGGCGGTGCGCATCGACACGGTCTTCATCTTGTTGAGGGTCAAGGTGCCGGTCTTGTCCAGGCAGATCACCTCCACTGAGCCTAAGCTCTCCACCGCCCCCAACTGGCGGATCAGCACCTTCTCCCGATGCGAATTGCGGATGCCGATAGCCAGGGTCGTCGTGGCGACGGCCGGCAAGCCCTCCGGGATTGCCGCGACCGCCAAGGAGATGGAAGAAGCCAACATTTGCACCCAGGTATAACCGCGCAGCAAACCCAAGCCGAACACGCCTACGCAAAGGATGCCGCAAGTGTCGCCAGTTCCGTGTGCTTAGATTCATCCAATTGCCGTTGTAGCAGCGTATCCGGCGTTTTCACTTCGCCGACAATGATTGGATGATGCCGATTTCCGTGTTCCGGCCGGTCGCCGCGACCACCGCCTGGCCACTGCCGCCAGTGACGATGGTGCCCATGTGCAGCATGTTCTTGCGGTCGGCCAAGGGTGTGTCCTTCCCCGGCGATGAAATCCCAATGCTTGCCGACGGGCAGGGATTCGCCGGTCAGTGCGGATTCGTCCACAGTAAGCCGGCTGCTGTTCAGCAGGCTGGCGTCGGCGGGTATGTAAGTACCCGGCGTCAAAAGCAATAAGTCGCCAACGACGATGTCTTCCATCGGCACGTCCACCGGCTTGCCGTCACGGATGACATGGGCATGGGTGGGCGTCATGCTGCCTAAGGCGTTGATGGTGCGCTCCGATGAGCTTTCCGTCACATAGCCGATGACGGCGTTCAGCAGTACCGCGCTAACGATGACGGCGGCGTCGATCAGGCCACCGGTGGCGATGGACACCACCGCCGAGACGCCGAGCATAGCCATGGCCGGATTGGCAAGCTGTTCGGCGAAAATTTCGATAGCCGAGCGGCGCTTGTTCTCGGCCAGCCGGTTGGGGCCATAGAGCTGGAGGCGGCGTCCCGCTTCGTCGGCCGGCAGTCCGTCCAAGGACGTTTTCAGGCGGGCCAAGGTTTCCTGGGTATCCAGCCTATGCCAGTCATGGGTTGGCATAGGCTGGAAAGGCGCGGCTGTGTCTGTGGACTTAGGGTTTGCCGATCCCAGCCTGAACCAACGGCCCCTGCTGGCAGATTTTGGCTTCGGCCGTGTTTGCGCGGGTTTAGGCTGGGTGGCGGGGAGAGGTGTTTCCCAGGAGCATAGCCGGATTGTTTTTTCCACCTCATCAAGGATCTTAAGCTGGTCCCGGTCGGGGGGAAACCGCACCAACAGGTTGCCGGTCAGGCTGTTCGCGTTGGCAGCCTCGATCAAGGCATGGGCGGAAAGGGCGCTTTCCAATTCGTTTTTCAGCCTATCCGAACGATATAGCCCCCGGACACGTAGGCGCAGCCTGCCAGGGCCTGCGGCATGAATCAGGGTGACTAAGGGTGCTGAATCGACTTGGGCGGCAGACTGGGCCATAGGCATGGTGGATGATGATCTTGCGGAGGGGAATGTGGGAAGTTAAACCTTGAACATTACAGGCATGTGACAATTCCGTGCAGGAATGGACAAGCACAAGGCCAAGCAGGCAATTGCAAATCCGGCTTTGCCAAGTGAAAATCAACGTTCCGATCCGAACATCCCCCTTTCAAAACTTTTGTGTAAAAGTGACCCCATGAGCCTCATTAAACGCTTGCACCATGCTTCTGTGGTGGCGTCCGATCTCGCCGCCTCCCGTGCCTTTTACGAAGGTGTGCTGGAATTGCCGGTCAACCCAACCCGGCCCAAATTTGCTTACGACGGGATTTGGTATGACATTGGCGAGCAGATGATCCATCTGCTGGTGGTGCCGAATCCCGATGCGGGTGCCCTCCGACCCGCGCATGGCGGCATCGACCGCCATACCGCCTTGGTGGTGTATGACATTGACGAACTGGCCGCCCGCCTTGAAAAGGCCGGTGTACCTTATAGCCTCAGCAAATCCGGGCGGCGGGCGCTGTTTTGCAGAGACCCGGATGGGAATGCCTTGGAGTTCATGGCGGAGGGAGTTTAGACATCACCAGCGCCCACAAGCCATCGGCGAAAACCAGGTTGCCCACCTGGTAGCCGTTGGCAATCCCTTTGGCTATTTCTTCATCAGGAAATTCGGCTTCGATATGGCAGTATTGGAGCGCGGGATTCTCCGTTTGCGACATTACTAGCGCCCAAACGCCCTCGCCATAGGCGAGGCTGCTCACTTGGTAGGCATTGTTCCAGCCGGTTTCGATCTCCTCCCTAGGGAAGGCAGGCGTTTTAAACCACTGCTGCAAGGAGTAAGCGCTGCCTTGCGACAAGACTAGCGCCCAAACTCCCCCGCCATAGGCCAAGCCGGTCACTTGGAAGCCGTTGTTCCAGGCTGAGGCGATTTCCTCTTGCGGGAATGCTGGTGTGGCATGCCATTGTTGCAAGGCGTAGGGGCTGCTTTGGGACAGCAGCAGCACCCATTGCCCGCAGCCATGGCTCAGGCCGGTCACTTGATACCCATTGGCCCAACCAAAGGCGATCTCGTCGCTTGGAAAATGGGCCGTGGCATGGCGCTGCTGCCATGGGCAGCCGGTCCTTTTCGACAAGCCCAGCACCCAACGGTTGTCGGCGCACTGGAGATGGATGATGTGGTAGCCTTCTTCCCGGCCCTTTTCAATCTCCTGAAGTGGGAATTGGTGGCTCAAGCTGAAGATCTCATCCGGTGTTGCGGGAGGGGGCGGGGGGCTAGGCGTGGGGGTGGCGCTGGATGCTTCGGGTTTGTTTTTTGGATTGGAGCGAAAAGAGGCCCATCCGGCATAGACGAATATGGCTAGGGCCATGAGAAGCGGAATTAATTCTGGGGTCATGGGTATTTTCTTGCGAATAAAGGGAAAAGTTCTGACGGACAGTCAGGCATAAAGGCTGGAAACAGCGGGTGGCCGTCAGCGTGGGTTTGGTTGGGCCAACATAGCTTGGCGCAGTTGCATTGTCGAGGTGAATCCTTTCCGTTCCACAGGTTTATCCAATGGAAATCCACCGTCAGCGCATGGCAGGGTTATTTCGTAGGGAATGACTGCGCCTATGCCCCTCCTTCGGGTGTAGACACGCCACCAGGCGTTAGCGTCGTCAAGGTTTAAATCGCGTGAAGTCGCTTTGGCGTAAGTGGCTTCCAGCTCATGCATTATGGTCAGCTCACGATGGCCGTATTGCCGTGGATCAAAATGCCACGGCCCGTTGGCATCGGTGGCCGTCAGCAGGCCGATGGCCGTGTTGAGTCCCCAATCGCGCATGACCAATAGGGGGCGGAGGGAGCCTGGGGCGGGGCCGTCGGCCATGGCGTAATAGATTTCCCCCGTGCAACTCCGCCCGGCTTCACGAAAAAAACGGATATCCAGCATGTAAAGCAAGCCGAACAACTTCACCGGGTTGTCTTGGGCGATTTTCGCAAACCGGTGGGCGGCGTTGAGCAGCCGTCCCCGTTCCCGTTCAACCGTTTTCTGCGCTTTCTGTTGCATGGTCGTTCTCCGGTTTATGGCGCAAACGCGTAAAGCTGGTTATCCACCCCTGTTGGGTGAGGTGCCCGGGGAACTCCTGTGGCCCGTCATGGTGCTTATATGCAATAAGCAGGCCCCATTATTCAATGCGTCTTGCGATCCAGCAAAGCGCTTATCCTCGCAACCGGCGGCGCGGCATCTCCGCCTCCCGTGCAATATTTTGGTGCGCTATAATGCCGTGCTGGTGCGTTTGAGTGCAATATCTCAGGCTGCGGTGTTTTTCCAGGGGGGGCTTGTGGCAGTGGCGGCTACGGGCCGCGAAGATTTAATCCATTTACCGAAAACGCCTTGCGCGATCTGGTATCATCGGGAAACTTCAATACTACGGGTATTTAACATGCAACTGACCTCCCAAGGCTCGCAAATCATCGAAGAAATCGCCCGCCGCTACACTGTCAGCATGGACGCGGTCATGGTCATGCTCCAGGCTGTCGCCAATGGCGGGGGCACCATGGCGCAGTTCAGCCACCCGGAATTGGGCGGGTCGGGGCAATGGATGCAGGGCGGCATGACCATGGTAGGCGACATGTTCAATAACAACCTCAAGGCCAAGGTTGATAACCTCTGTTGCGAACTGGCCGGTTTGCTCGCCAACCAGCAGATGTTCGCACCGCCGCCGCAGGCGCAAAACCAAGGCGGCTATGGCCCGGTCAGCCTGTTTGTGGATAATTCGGGGGGGCAGTGGTGGCCTGCGGAGTTGGGGAACCCGTCCTCCAACGGCGCACAGAACAATCTCCGATACGCCATTTTCCCCTTCATGCGGCGCTTGGCCATTGACATTGATGGGCAGGTGACCGTTTATGACACTTTGGACCATCAAATCGGCGGTGTGGGCCAGCAACAAGGCTCGGGGGCTTCTTTCACGTTTACCAGCCAATATGGCGTGGTGCCGGTCACTAGCCTGCCGGTTGTCAACGCTTCCGGCAATGTGCCGGACAGTTTCCAGCCTGCCGTCTACGAAGCGCCTGCTTACGAGCCGCCAAATTCGACTGAGAGTGACATTTTCGCCAAGATAGAGCGCTTGGCCGAGCTTCGCCAGAGGGGCATCCTGTCCGATGAGGAATTTTCGGGCAAAAAAGCCGAATTGTTGAGCCGTCTCTGAGCCAGTGCCATGTATATCCGCATCGGTTACGACATCAGTCTGCTTTTTCCCGCGCCCACGGAAATGATCATGATGCTGCACACGCATCCCAGCCTGAGCGCCGCAATGCGGACTTACGAGCATTTGGTGAGCGATCCGCCGTTGGCGTTGGAGCCTTTCATTGATCTTTACGGCAACCATTGCACCCGTGCGAGTTGTGCCGCCGGGGTGTTGCGCCTCAAGAACGACGCCATCGTCTACGATAGCGGCTTGCCGGACGTGCTGACCCCGGAGGCATGGCAACACAGCCTGCGCGAACTTCCCACCGAGACGCTGCATTACTTGATCGGCAGCCGCTACTGCGACCTTGAATTGCTTTCGGACATCGCCTGGAATCTGTTCGGGCAGGGGCCGACCGGTTGGGGCCGGGTACAGGCGATTTGCGACTGGGTCCACAATCATGTGACGTTCGGCTACCAATTCGCCCGCGTGGATCGGACCGCTTACCAAACCTTTCTCGAACGCCGGGGCGTGTGCCGCGACTACACCCACCTTGCCATCGCTTTCTGCCGCTGCATGGGCATTCCGGCCCGTTATGCCACCGGTTATCTGGGCGACATCCAGGTGCCTGTCGATCCCAACCCTATGGATTTCAGCGCTTGGTTTGAGGTGTATCTCGGCGGCCAGTGGCATACCTTCGATGCACGTAACAACAAGCCGAGGGTGGGCAGAATCCTGATGGCTCGGGGCAGGGATGCCGCCGACGTCGCCTTGACGACCACTTTCGGCAGGCATGTCCTGGAGAACTTCAACATCTGGACTTACGAGATTTCCGAGGAGCAGGCTAGGGCAGTTTTGTGAGCAGGGAGGACGGCTTGATCCGTTTGGAGCAGATTCCCGAGGCTTTGCTTGATATTCCGGCAACCGAATTGCACCGGCTGTTCCCCCAGCCCGCCTTGCTGCATATCAACGGTGCCGACGCGGCCCCCCTGTTCGTCTCGGCGTTGCTGCACGGCAACGAAACCTCGGGCTTGCCCGTCATCCAGTCTTTGCTGAAAAGCTACGTCGGCAAGCCCTGGCCTAGAGCGCTGTCGTTCTTGTTCGGTAATGTCCAGGCAGCGCGGCTGGGTCTGCGGCGCTTGGATAACCAGGCTGATTTCAACCGCATCTGGCCGGGGACTGATCTGGCCGCTTGTCCGCTGACCCGCATGGCGCGGGCGGTGGTCGAGGAGATGGCTGGGCGCGGGGTGTCCGCCAGCATCGACCTGCATAACAACACCGGACGCAATCCCCATTATTCCTGCGTGGAACGGCTGGACGGGCAGACGCTGGGGCTGGCCGCGCTGTTTAGCCCCTTGGCGGTATACAGCACCTACCCCAAGGGAACGCAGACTGGCGCGTTCGCCGGGCTTTGCCCGTCAGTGACGTTGGAATGCGGCCAGCCGGGAGATGCCGTCGGCATCGCCAATGCCCTTGGCTTGATTGAGGGCTGTATGCGCCTGCCTGAGATTCCCCGCCGCCGCCCGGCGGATTTGTTCCATGCCGTGGCCCAGGTGACGGTGCGCGAAGAGGCGGGCTTCAGCTTTTCCGACCCGGACGCCGATCTCGTTCTGAATGGACAATTGGACAGCTTGAATTTTGTCGAACTCAAGCCTGGGACTCTCCTAGGCCGGGTGGCATCGCTCCTGCCGGGAGCTCCTTTGCCCTTGATCGCCCGCAGGGATGATGGCAAGGATGTCACGGACGAATTCTTTCGGCTTGAACAAGGCCAGTTGGTTTTGCGCAAAGCCGCCATGCCTTGCATGTTGTCCTTGGACGAGCGCGTCATCCGCCAGGACTGCCTGTGCTATCTGATGGAACGGATTCATACCATTGATTGACTGTTGACCTGCCACGGCCTGCGCTGGACGAACGAAAGCGCTTCTTGCGCAACGCCTGCATGATACAATGCCCCCCATTTTTGCTATCTAATCGAAAAAATGCGTACCCTTATGAAATTTGATCGGATGCGTCCCGGTTTGCTCTGCCTGTTTCTTGTCCTGCTGGCCTTGGTGCGTCCAGCCTTGGCTCTGGATCCTGCCTTGATTCCGGCAGCGCCCGAAGTTGGCGCGAAAGCCTATATCTTGGTGGATCACTTCAGCGGGCGTGTTTTGGCGGAAAACAACGCCGACCAGCGCCTCGAACCCGCCAGCCTGACCAAGATCATGACGGCTTATGTGGTATTCCGCGAATTGCGCCAAGGGCAGCATCAAGTTGGATACCATGGTCACGGTCAGCGAGAAGGCTTGGCGCACGGAAGGCTCGCGCATGTTCGCCCAGGTCGGTGCGCAAATATCCGTGGAAAACCTGCTTAAGGGCATGATCGTGCAGTCTGGCAACGATGCCAGCGTGGCCTTGGCCGAGCAGGTGGCCGGCGACGAGGCGGTGTTCGCCCAGGTGATGAACCAGAACGCCGAGCGGTTGGGCATGAAAAACACCCACTTCAAAAACAGCATGGGGCTGCCCGACCCAGACCACTACACCACGGCCCGCGATCTTTACCTCCTCACCCGCGCCCTCATCGAGGAGTTTCCTGAATATTATAAGTGGCACTCGATCAAGGAGTTTTTGTTCAACAACATCAAGCAGACCAACCGCAACAGGTTGCTGTGGCAAGATCCCACGGTGGACGGCGTGAAAACCGGCCACACCGATGGCGCGGGCTATTGCCTGGTCACTTCCGCCTTGCGCGAGGGCATGAGGCTGATTTCCGTGGTGCTGGGTACCAAGAGCGACAACGAGCGGGCCAATGCCAACAAAGCCTTGCTCAATTATGGTTTCCGCTTCTATGAAACCCGCCCCCTCTACAAGGCTAATGAGAAGCTGGCCGAAGCCCGCGTGTGGAAAGGCGACACGCCCATGGCGGAGCTGGGTTTGTTGAAGGATTTCCATGTCACTTTCCCGCGCGGTCAATACAACAACCTGAAGGCGTCGATGGAGGTCAACAATTCCACTGTCGCCCCGGTGCAGCAAAACGACAAATTGGGTGCGATCAAGGTCGTGCTGGGCGACAAGCCGGTGGGAGAGGCCGACTTGGTGTCGCTGAAACCGGTTCCCGAGGGCGGGCTTTTCCGCCGTGCCTTGGACTCGCTGCAACTGATGTTTAAGAAATAACTGGCATCCTGCGCCGGACGGATACGGGCGGAATAGGCGATGCTAGGATTTGCGCGGAAATCGCTTTCCAACGGGCAGGCATTGCCTGCCCGAGACTTTGACGGCTGGAGAACTCCACTTTACCCCAGGCAAGCCCGCCATGTCCCGACAAGATCAGATCGTTTACCTGAACGGCGACTACTTGCCGTTGAGACTAGCCAAGATTTCCGTGCTGGACCGTGGATTCCTGTTCGGCGACGGCGTGTACGAAGTGATACCGGTCTACGGCGGCAAGCCCTTGCGTTTGGCCGAACATTTGGAGCGTTTGGGCCGTAGCCTCGCCGGCATCCGCATGAAACCGCCCCTCAGCCTCGGAGAGTGGGAAGCCATTTTCGAGCGTCTGGTCGAAGGCGAAGAAGACCAGTCCATCTATTTGCAAATCACCCGTGGCGTCGGTGCCAAGCGTGACCATGCCTTCCCCAAAGGCGTGGCACCGACCGTGTTCGCCATGTGTACGCCAATTGCTCCGATTCCCGCCACCGGCGTCAAGGCCATCACCGTGCCGGACATCCGCTGGCAGTGGTGCCATATCAAGGCGATCACCCTGCTGGCCAATGTCTTGCAGCGGCAGCAGGCGGTGGACGAGGGCTGCGCCGAGGCCATCCTGGTGCGCGACGGTTTCGCCATCGAAGGCGCGGCCAGCAACCTTTTCGCGGTACTTGATGGCTTGCTACTGACCCCGCCCAAGGGCAACGAAATCTTGCCGGGCATCACCCGCGATCTGGTGGTCGAGATTGCCCAAGCCAACGCCATTCCCCTGCAGGAACGCAAGATCACCGTGGAAGAATTGCATCGGGCCGAGGAAGTCTGGGTCACCAGTTCCACCCGCGAAGTGCTGCCCATCATCGAACTCGACGGGCGCAAGATTGGCACAGGCCAGCCGGGGCCGTTATGGGTGCGGATGGACGCGCTCTACCAGCAACGTAAGGAACAATTGCGGAAAGGGCTGTGAGCGAACCGACACCTCCCCTGCTCGAATTTCCCTGCGATTTTCCAATCAAGGCGCTGGGCTTGAGCCGCGAAGGCTTGGAAGCGCAGGTGGTGGAACTCGTGCGCCGCCATGCGCCTGACTTCCAGGATGCCGACGTGGTCAGCCGCCTCAGCGGGGGCGGCAAATACACTGCCGTGACGGTGACGGTGCGGGCGCAAAGCCAGGCCCAATTGGATGCGATCTACCAGGACTTGACCGCCTGTCCTGAAATTGCCATGGTCTTTTGATCGTGATTTTAAGGAACCGTTAAACGATGAGCCCTATTCTATCCAAACGAAAACGGGGGGAAACGCCCGCCTAAAACTGGCCGCAAGGCCATCCCACAGCCCTCACCGCACAGCATCGACTTACTCCGGCGCACGTCATGGCAGATCCGAACTCGAACAACACGCCCACCGAAGACTTGCTCAAACAGCATCTGACCGAAGTCGTCGAACTGCTCAACAAGCAAAAGCTGGAGGAGACCATCCTCCAACACCAAGCCATGCCGCGCCACGACCTGGTCGAAACCCTATTGCACAAGCAACACCAGGCCGCGCTCAAGCTCAAGCTAGACCAGCTCCACTCCGCCGACATCGCCTACATCCTCGAAGCCCTGCCGCTGCAACAGCGCTTGGTGATCTGGAACATGGTCAAGTCGGAGTTGGACGGGCAGATTCTGCTCGACGTGTCCGACGCGGTCCGGCAAACCCTGATTTCCGACATGGACGCCGACGAGTTGCTCACCGCCACCGAGCAGCTCGACACCGACGAAATCGCCGATCTTGCCCCCGACCTGCCCGAAGATGTCTTGCAAGAGTTGCTTGAATCCCTTAACGACCAGAGCCGTGCCCAGTTGGAGTCGGTGTTGTCCCACGAAGATGACACCGTCGCCTCGTTGATGGATTTTGGCATGGTCGCCATCCGTGACGACATTAGCTTAGGCGTGGTGTTGCGCTACCTGCGGCGGCGCGGCAACTTGCCGGAACACACCGACAAGCTGTTCGTCGTCGATCATCAGAACGTCCTCAAGGGTGTGCTGTCTCTGAAGCGCCTGTTGGTAAACAACCCGGATGCCCAAGTCACCCAGTTGATGTCCAAAGAAGTGGTCAGCTTCAAGCTCAGCGACGAAGCCGCCGACGCCGCCCGCGCCTTTGAGCGTTACGACCTGGTCACGGCGCCGGTGGTCGATGAGCGCAATCGCCTGCAAGGCCGCGTCTGCGTCGATGCCATCGTCGATTACATCCGCGAGCAATCGGACGAGGAAATGTTGAGCCAAGCCGGCCTGCTTGAAGAGGAAGACCTGTTCTCCGGCATCTGGCAAAGCCTAAAGAACCGCTGGTTCTGGCTGGGCGTGAATCTGATCACCGCCTTCGTCAGCACCCGCGTCATCGGCTTGTTTGAAGGCACCATCGAGCAGATCGTCGCGCTGGCCTCGTTGATGCCCATCGTCGCCGGCATCGGCGGCAACACCGGCACCCAGACCAGCACACTCATCATCCGCTCCCTGGCCTTGGGGCTCATTGGCCCGGCCAATGTGCGCAAGCTTGTCAGTAAAGAAATCGGCATCGCCGTTCTCAACGGCCTGGTATGGGGTTCGGTGATCGGCGTGGTCGCCTACGGACTGTATCGCGATGTCCACCTCGGCATGGTGATGGCCACCGCGATGATGCTCAACCTGCTGGTCGCCGCCGTGATGGGCCTGGCGATCCCGCTGGTGCGCAACCATCTCAAGCTCGATCCCGCCGTCGGCTCCAGCGTCCTGCTCACCGCCATCACCGACAGCATGGGATTCTTTATTTTCCTCGGGCTGGCGACGGTGTTCTTACTGTGAAAACCAACCGTACTCCCCTCTCCCGGCGGGAGAGGCACCGGGGGTGAGGGCGATGCCCACCCTACGCCTCAAATCCTTAGGCCAGCGCGATTATCGGGAAACCTGGGCAGCCATGCGCGAATTCACCGAAACACGCGGAGCGGATACCGCGGACGAAATCTGGTTGGTGGAGCATCCGCCGGTCTACACGCTAGGCCGCAACGGCGATCCTGCGCATATCCTCAATGCCGCGAATATCCCGGTGGTGGAATCCGACCGAGGCGGCCAAGTCACCTACCACGGCCCCGGCCAGTTGGTCGCCTACACCTTGTTTGACCTAAGCCGCTTAGGCATTGGTGTCCGCAGCTTGGTGACGGGCTTGGAAAATGCGGTGATTGGGACGCTGTCCCAATACGGCATCAAAGCCGAAGCCCGCCGTGATGCGCCGGGGGTTTATGTCGAGGGCAAAAAAATCGCCTCGTTGGGGCTGCGCATCCGCAAGGGATGCAGCTACCATGGCCTGAGCTTGAATGTGGACATGGATTTAGGGCCATTTTCCGCGATCAATCCTTGTGGGTATCCGGGGTTGGAGGTTACGCGGTTGGTGGATTTGGGAGTGCAGGTTGGGGTTTTGGAAGTGGAGGTGGTTTTGGTGGGCAGGGTTGTGCGGGAGTTTGGGTATGATGCGGTTCATTCATGATTTCACATGCCAATGCCAATAGTCTTATTAAAATATGTAGCTTAGGGGCGAGGTATATGGCTAGAAAAAGACCTTCAATATTTGTAGGTTCTTCGTCAGAAGGCATTAGAGTTGCAAAAGCTATTCAAGTTCTTCTTGATCCATCTTGCGAAGTTGCAATTTGGAATCAAGGGATATTTGGTTTAAGTCAAGGTACACTTGAATCTCTCGTCTCAGCCCTTGATCAGTTTGACTTTGCGATTTTAGCACTCACTCCTGATGATTTAGTTTCTAGCCGCAACCATGATTCACCTGCGCCACGAGACAATGTTCTTTTTGAACTCGGTCTTTTTATAGGGGGATTAGGGCGAGATCGAACGTTCATTGTTTATGATCGAACGGCTTCGCTGAAATTGCCATCCGATCTGGCTGGTGTAACTATGGCAACATTTGAACCTCATTCATCAGGATGTCTGCAAAGTGCTTTAGGAGCTGCTGCGACTAAAATTGAAGAAAGAATTGAAAAGCTGGGTATAAGAGATGTGGAGCGTCTGAAAGTACTTTCCGATGCTGCGCATGGGTTGGATGGTGCTACATCTCGAATTGACAAGTTAGTGCAATTGCTGGCAAGGTCACGTAAAGTCGAACTGGACATTGTATCAGCGCAATTTGGTCCGCTCATCGCTCCGGAAATGTTAAAGCAAATGCGTCAAGATTTGAGTGATCTTGAAAAAATTTTAGCATCTAGCTCAAAGTAGTCGAGTAGGGTGGGCAAACGGCTTTATCGTTTGCCCACGCGGACAATCCAAAACAATAAGGAGTCGCCATGCCGACCATTTCCATGTTTTATGGCATTCTCATCTTGATGTACTTTCACGACAACAAGAAACATAGCCGACCCCATATTCATGCAGAGTATGGCGAATACGAAGCATCAATTGCTATTGATGATGACAGCGTTCTGAGCGGAAGCTTGCCGCCCGCCAAGTTGAAGCTGGTGCAGGCATGGGTTGAGATTCACCGAGAAGATTTGCTGGTGGATTGGAAGCTGGCTGTCGCGGGTGAGCCTGTGTTTAAGATTGACCCGTTACGCTAATTGGAGCTTCCCATGGATAAGATTGTAGAGGCAATCCCTCTGGAAAATTACCGAATTAAAATACTGACTAGCTCTGGAATAACTGGTATTTTTGACGTTAAGCCTTATCTCAGTGGAGCCGCCTTTAAAGAACTCCTTGAAGAATCTTACTTTCGTCTGGTGCGGCCCGCCCACCGTGGAATCATGTGGCCTCATGAACAAGATTTTAGTTCTGATACCATTATTTGTGATATTCAAAATGCCTAGCGAATTAGCCTAGACGGAGTCCACGCAGACAATGAATAACTTTAAAATACTGATGGGCAATAATTAGCAATGCTTAAAACCGAACAAGACCTTCTGCAAACCATGGTGGACATCATCGTCCGCGAAGCTGACCCGGAACAGATTATCCTGTTTGGCTCCCGTGCGCGAGGCGATGCGCGGCCTGATTCCGATGTGGATTTGCTTATCGTCGAGAGCGAACCATTTTCAGCAAAGCGCAGCCGCATAAAGGAAACCGCTAGGCTGGCTATGGCACTGGCAAATTTTGAGGTTTCCAAGGATTTATTGTTATATAGCCGTGATGAATTTGAAGCCCGTAAGAACTCATTGAACCACGTGGTTGGCAGGGCATTTAGAGAAGGTAGGATACTCCATGAGCGAATTTAATGAAGCTGAGGCAATGCTGAGGATGGCCGAGATGGATTTTCGTGCGCTCACTGGCATGGAAAATGGAGCGGTCTTTGCCGATGAAATTTTCGGATTCCATGTCCAGCAGGCGATTGAAAAAGGATTAAAAGCTTGGCTGTGTGCGCTTGTCGGCCAATATCCTCTGACTCATGACCTGAACCGGTTGCTGAAGCTATTGGAGAACCGTGATTGCGATATGGATAAATATTATCCGTTGACACAGTATTCGATATTTTCCGTGCAAGCCCGCTATGAAGAAGGGCTTTTGTCGATAGAAGAACCCTTAGATCGTCCAGCTTTGATCGCAGAGGTTCAAAACCTTCTTGAGCATGTTCATAAGACCATCCAATCACACAAACCCAAATGACTGACCATTCCAGTTTCCAAGCCCCCTCCCGCCAAACTCCCGAAACCCACCAGCGCAAGGCCGACAAGCTGTCGCGCATTCCGGTCAAGGTCGAATCCACCGAAACGCCGTTGCGTAAGCCAAGCTGGATTCGCGTCCGCGCCGGGGACAACGCGGAGACTTCGCGCATCAAACGCCTGTTGCGGGAAAACGGCCTGCATTCGGTGTGCGAGGAGGCCGCTTGCCCGAACCTAGGCGAGTGCTTCAGCCACGGCACGGCGACGTTCATGATCATGGGCGACATCTGCACCCGCCGCTGCCCGTTCTGCGACGTGGCCCATGGCAAGCCGAAGCCGTTGGACACGCGGGAGCCTGAACATTTGGCCCGCGCCATCGCCGAAATGGGCCTGCGCTATGTGGTGGTCACGTCGGTGGATCGTGACGATCTGCGTGACGGCGGGGCGGGGCATTTCGCCGCTTGCATTGCGGCCATCCGCCGCGAGACGCCAAAAACCCGCATCGAAGTCCTCGTCCCCGATTTCCGTAGCCGCGTTCCCGTGGCACTGCAAGCCTTGGCGGGCAATCCGCCGGATGTGTTCAACCATAACCTGGAAACCGTGCCTAGGCTATACCGTCAGGCCCGGCCTGGGGCGGATTATCAAAACTCGCTGGATTTGCTAAAACAATTTAAGGCGGCGCATCCGAATGTGCCGACCAAATCCGGCCTGATGCTGGGCTTGGGCGAGACATTGGAGGAAGTGGAGGAGACCTTGACGGATTTGCGCGGACAAGGTTGCGAAATGCTGACGCTGGGCCAATATCTTCAGCCCAGCCGCGAACATCTGCCTGTCGCCCGTTATGTGACGCCGGCGGAGTTCGACGCCTTGGCTGCCACCGCCAAAGCCCTGGGTTTCGCCAGCGTCGCCAGCGCGCCTTTGGTGCGTTCTTCCTACCATGCGGATTTACAGGCGGCGGGATTGGCCACCGATCCACACGGCAACTAATCGCCCAGCCACCGGATGCGATGGGAGGACATTTCTTGCAGTTTGGCGGGCTTGGGGTTCAAGCTGCTGGCCGTGCATTTTCCGTGTCTCCGGCCGGGTTTTCAACGCCTGAAAGACCTGCGCAGCAGGGCTTGGAGTATGGCGATGAGCGCCGTGGCCAAGGCCAGGAGCATCAATTTGAATGATGATTTTTCTGGGTTTGGATCGCTATGGGCGGTTTGCGGCATGGCTGGAACCTGCTGATTGAAGGTGAACGGCTAGAGGGAGTGCTGGCTTGTGTCGGCGAGCCACCGACGTTCCAACCGGGAAGTGGTCAGGCCTGGTCGTATTCGATATCCCCGGCATACTGCTCGTAAGCTTGGCTGTATTCCATCACCCGCGCCACCTCCCGGATGAAGTCCTCGGTGTAGCCGGCCCGGCGCAGCAGGTGGAAGCCGACTTCCATGCCCGAACTGATGCCGCCGCCGGTGATGATGCGCCCCGAATCCACCACACGGGCACGGCTGATTCTGCATTGGGGGGCGATTTCCGCCAGTCGGTCGATGGGAACCTTGCCGACGGCGGATTGCTCCAGGCGGTCGGGCTCTTTGCGGTTGGTGGCGGCTTTTCCGTTCAGCAAGCCCATCTTGCCATAAACCCACGATCCGGTGCAGACCGATACCAGCAGTGTCTTGTAGGGCAGGGCGCGGATGAAGTCGTGCAGCCTGAGATTGTTGATTTCCTGGCGGGTGCCAAAGCCGCCGGGGATCAGGAAGGCATCCATGTCGGGTTGCTCGTGGAAGGTGTAATTGGGCAGAACGGTGAAACCGGCCTGCGCCTGCACCGGGCGCATGGACTCGGCGACAAAGAATGCGTCCAATTCGGGGTCAAAGCGGCGGGCGACGGAAAACACGCCATAAGGTGCGGCGAAATCGACGATCTCCAAGTCTTTGCAGAGGTAGATGCCCAGGCGGAATCCGGGTTTTACGGTGCTGCCCATGATGTTTTCTCCAATGGATATTGTGTGGCAAGTTCAAGCCCCAGATGATACAGATCTGTTGCCGCAATTTCCCATCAAAAGTTGATGAACATGGAACCCATGATGAGATGGTGCATCGTGTTGTTCACATGATTGGCATCGTCCAGGTATTGGTTGAGATAGCCGAACTCGGCGCGGACTGTGGTGTTGAAAGTCCAGCCCAGCCCGGCAAAGGCTCGGTTCTGGTCGAAGCCTGACTGCCCGCCCGAAGGGGTCGTGTTGACACGGACAATGACCTCGTCCCAGCCGATCAAGTTCATGCGCGGTTCGGCCTGCAAAGAATGCATGAGGCGGAACATCTGGCGCGGCCTGAAACGAACCTCGCCGTGGTTGCCGGTCAGGAAATTGGCCTCGACCATCATCCGATAGGTAAAAATTCCCAAATCGGTCGGCAACACATAGCGAAACGCCGGCCAAGCATCCTGTTCCTGCATGGAGGGCTTGCCCAGTTGTTGCGTGGGCACATAGGTATAACCCGCCCACAAGGTGGCGTCTCGCTTAAGCTGTAGCCGACGGCTACACGCAACGCGCCTTGGTACCAATGCTTCCAGTCGTCGTCCCAGCGGCTTTGACCCTCCAACCACAGCCGGCCTTTCTCCAGGCTCGGATCGACGAATTTCAGACTGCCTTCGCCCACTACTTGCAACCAACTGCCGGCATCCTGGAGTAGGTCGTCGGCTGAGGCGATAGGTGTGGTTGCCAGTGCCAAGGCAAGAAAACCCAAAATTGGGTTTATTTTTTTCTTGATTTGAACCTTTTCATTGGCTGTCATGGCGCATCCCCACGCTCAAAAAAGGCTTGCAAGACCGCCAAGCCGTTGTAGGCGGTCATTCCATGCTGGGTGACATATAAATCCAGAAGACGACCCCGATAGGCGAGCCATTTCCCGTTGACGGTGAATCCGGCGGCGAGGCGGTAATAGCCGGGGGTCAAGGAAACGTAAGGGATGCGCACACGGATTTTCCCCTTGCCCGCCGCTAGCCGGAATTGCGTCGGCGCCGAATCGACGGAGGCTACCAGAATCTCGGCAGGATTCCAGAAATGCAGGATCAAACCAGCCCCTGGAACCTCGCCGTCCGCCGTGTATTCCACCCACAGTTCCAACGCTTCCCCGGTGCGCACGCTCAGATCGCAGCCGCTGGCCGTCGCCGCCGTACCCAAACGCAGAATCGTCAATCCCAAGGCGACATCTTTTAGGGGTTGAGCCGCCAAACCCAAGGGCTGCAAGTGCTGGTTGAGATAGCCCACCGATTCGTAATACTTGTAAAACAAGGCGTCCGGCTCGCCTAGGGCGACTTGGCGGCCATTGAACAGCAGCAGGCAACGGTTGGCGACATGGCGGACATTCATCTCCGAATGGGAAACGAAAACAATCGCCGCGCCGTCGCGTTTGAGTTGGTTGAGCCGATCCAAGGCGCGGATTTGGAAGGCGATGTCGCCCACCGCCAGCACCTCGTCCACCAGCAAGATGTCCGCCCGCACACTGGTGGCGATGGCGAATTCGAGGCGGGCATACATGCCGTCGGAATAGGTCTTCACTGGGGTGTCGATGGCTTCCTCCAGGCCCGCGAAGGCGACGATCCCGTCCAGCATAGCCTCAGCCTCGCACGGTGCCAGCCCCATCTGCTGGCATTGGATGAGGATGTTCTCCCGTCCGCTCAACAGCGGTTGCAGACCCGCGCCGATGCGGATCAGCGATTTGGTCGGGCCTAGGGTGAGGAGCCGGCCCGCGTCGGGGCGGTATTCGCGGTGGATCAGTTTCAGCAAAGTGCTTTTGCCGGCCCGTTCGGCCCGATCACTCCCAAGCACTCGCCGCGCCGGACGATGAAGGAAATGTCCCGCAACGCCCAGAATTCGTCCTTGCCCAGGGTTTCGTCGGGCTTGAGGCGCAAGGCACGGCGGGCCAGTTTGCCCAGGCCATGCCAGAAGCTGCCGGCCAGTGTGCGGTGGAATTTTTTGCCGATACGGTCGGCGAGGATCAGTTCGTTCATTTTTGGGTCGCCAGAAGGCGGCGCATCTCGTCGAGTTCGCTTTGATCCAGCCCTGTGTTTTGCGCTTTTTTGAGCAGCATTTCCAACCGCTGCTGTCGACTTTCCTTGAGAAACTGTCTGATCGCATATGGGAAATCCGCTGCCGCGCCTTCCGGGGAGAGCATGTTTTCTGAGGAGGCGGTTAGCGACAACCTGCCATCTTCTCCAGCCTCGTCCCGAAAGCGCTCCAAGACGCTCAGAGCAAACACCGTCCCCTCTTCGGCTTCGCCCCGGAAGCGCTCTAAGATACCGCCCAAGCTGATGTCCGGCTTCTCATCAAGCAAGGCAAAAAGCTTAACGGCCAACGGGCCAGCTTTGGCTTCCTTTTCCAGCGCTTGCCGGGCCTCGTCATCTACTAGGCTATAGAGGCCGGGGTTCTGAATCAATAAGGCTAAAAGGGTACGCAAAATCGAGGGCGGGGCGCGCCTAGTTGGCTTATGAACCGAGCGGGCGGTTGGCCTAGATGCCGCCGAAATCAGCGCTTTCCTATGACCGGTAAGTTTTTTGAGCTTTTCCTGCATCATTTCCCTGAACACGCCTCCCGGCAGTTTGCCGATCAATGGATTGGCGTTTTGGAACAAGCCGGCTTGGCCTTCAATCGAGCCTAGATCCAGGTTTTCCGCAAGATGCTGGAATAAATAGTCGGACAGCGGCTGGGCCTGCGCCATGCGCTGCTCGAAGCCTTCCCTGCCTTCCTCGCGCACCAGGCTATCCGGGTCGTGTTCTTGCGGCAGCATCAGAAAACGGATCGAACGGCCCTCGCGCAACGCGGGCAGGCTGGCCTCCAAGGCTTTCCACGCGGCATTGCGCCCGGCGGTGTCGCCGTCGAAACAGAACACCAACTCCCGCGCATAGCGGAACAGCAGATTGGCGTGTTCGGCGGAGGTGGCTGTGCCCAAGGTGGCGACGGCATAGGGGACTTCGTGCTGGGCCAAGGCAATCACATCCATATAGCCCTCCACCACCACGATGCGCTCGGGCTTTTGCCGGGTGGCAAGCAATTCGTGAAGGCCATAAACCTCCAGGTGCTTCTTGAAGGTCGGAGTTTCCGGCGAATTGAGGTATTTGGGCTTCTCGTCGCCCAATACCCGCCCGCCGAAACCGACCACCCGCCCGCGCCGGTCGCGGATCGGGAACATAACGCGATCACGGAAGCGGTCGTAAAAATTGCCGCCGTCTTTGGCGATGACCAGCCCGGAAGCCAATAAGCTATCTGCGGGCAAGGAGACAGGCAAGTTGCGCCAGTTGGGCGGGGCGTAACCGAGTTGGAAGCGCTGGATGATGTCGCCGCCCAGCCCGCGCCGGGTCAAATAATCCCTGGCGCGGGCGGCTTCTGGATGTTCGCGTAACTGGCGGGCGTAGAATTCCGCGGCCTGTTCCTGCACCTGGTAAAGCGGCTGGATGCCCGACTCCTGTGCGCGTCGTTCACCGCTGTAAGTTTCCCTGGGTATGGGTATGCCTAAAGATTCGGCCAGGGTTTCCACCGCCTCGACAAAGCTTTGCCGCTCGTAATCCATCAAGAAGCCGATGGCGTTGCCGTGCGCACCGCAGCCGAAGCAATGGTAGAACTGTTTTTCGCGGTTGACGCTGAAGCTGGGGGATTTTTCGGTATGGAAAGGGCAGCGGGCCTGGAAGTTTTTGCCGGTCTGCTTGAGGGGGACACGGGCGTCAATGAGATCGACCAGATCGACACGGGCGATCAGGTCATCGATGAATTCGCGGGGAATTTTGCCAGCCATGTTTCAACCGCATGTGGGAGCGCTTTCGCAAGCGCGACTTCAGGCATCCGTCGCGGTTAAAATCCGCTCCCCACCTAGGAACCCGGCGCGATCAGGCCAGCCGGGCTTTGATGCGGGCGCTGACCGCTGCCATGTCGGCCCGGCCCTGCATCTTCGGCTTTAACACCGCCATGACCTTGCCCATGCCGGAAATGCCCGCCGCGCCGGTTTCGGCAATGGCGAGTTCGATCATCTTCTCGATCTCCTCGTCGGCCAGGGCCTGCGGCATGTATTCCTGGATGATGGCGACCTCGGCGCTTTCCACATCGGCCAAGTCGGTGCGTCCCGCCGCCGTGTACTGGGCGATGGAGTCGCGGCGCTGCTTTAGCATCTTGTCCAGCACCGCGATAGTCTGCGCCTCGTCTAGCGTGATGCGCTCGTCCACCTCGATTTGTTTGATGGCAGACAAGATCAGCCGGATCACGCCCAGCCTTTCCTTTGCCCCCGCCTTCATGGCGGTCTTCATATCATCTTGGATGCGCTGTTTCAGCGTTGCCGTGGTCATGGGCTTGCCGATATCAGACTTGGGGACGGCCTTTGCGGAGATTCTGCAAGGCGAAACGCTCGCGGGAAAGCTTCTTCAGATGGCGCTTGATGGCCGCAGCGGCTTTACGCTTACGCTCTTCGGTGGGCTTTTCGTAGAATTCGCGGCGGCGTACTTCGGAAAGGACTCCGGCTTTTTCGCAGGCGCGCTTGAAGCGGCGGATGGCGATTTCGAAAGGTTCGTTCTCTCTAAGTCTGATAGACGGCATGTAGCATCCTGATTTGTGACAAAATAAACGTTGAGGCCCTGAAGGTTAGGGCTACCTGGGTAAGAAAAGCGCGGATTATACTCGCTTACCTTGCGCAAACCAAAGCCTTTCATTCCAAAGAAACCATGAACGTCCTCGGCATCGAAACCTCCTGCGACGAAACCGGCGTGGCCGTCTACCATTCGGGGCGCGGCCTGCTTGCCCACGCCCTGTTCAGCCAGGTGAAGATCCACGCCGAATACGGCGGCGTGGTGCCGGAGTTAGCTTCCCGCGACCATGTGCGCAAGCTCATCCCGCTGATCCGCCAAGTGCTGCGCGAGGCGGGTGCCGCGCCTGCCGATATCAGCGGCATTGCCTACACGGCTGGCCCCGGATTGATTGGCGCATTATTGGTGGGTGCGTCCGTCGCGCGCAGTCTGGCCTGGGCCTGGGAAGTGCCTAGCGTGGCGGTGCACCATATGGAAGGGCATCTGCTTGCCCCGTTGTTGGAGCCCGATCCGCCGCCCTTCCCCTTCGTCGCCCTGCTGGTGTCCGGCGGGCATACCCAGTTGGTGCGGGTGGAAGGCATCGGCCAGTACCAGACCCTGGGCGAGTCTTTGGACGATGCAGCCGGCGAAGCCTTCGACAAGACCGCGAAGATGTTGGAATTGGGCTACCCCGGCGGGCGCTCTGGCCAAGCTGGCTGAGGAAGGCACACCCGGTCGCTTTTTGTTTCCCCGCCCGATGACCGACCGTCCGGGCCTAGACTTCAGCTTCAGCGGCTTGAAGACGCATACGCTCACTACCCTAGCCGCGACGGACGGCAGCCCGCAAAACAAGGCCGATGTGGCCCATGCCTTCCAAGAGGCGGTGGTGGAGACGTTTATCATCAAATGCCGCCGCGCGCTGAAGGAATGCGGATTCCAGCGCTTGGTCGTGGCCGGCGGCGTCAGCGCCAACCGGCTGATGCGGGAGAAGTTGGATCGGATGGCGAGAAAGGAAGGCTACCGGGTCTATTTCCCGCGTTTGGAATTTTGCACCGACAACGGGGCGATGATCGCCTATGCCGGCTGCCAGCGCCTGCTGGCAGGGCGGGCCGAGCCGCCCGAAATCCAGGCCCGGCCGCGCTGGCCGCTGGATGAATTGGGGCCACCGTAGGCGTTTGCCTCCTCTTCAACAATCCATCATTGACCGCCCGGCAATGGTAATAAGGATTATCCATGGATGTTCCTGAAGGTGAGATTGATGCGGGCAGGAACGGGCATCCGGGTTTTCGGCACACAATGCCGCCAATGGTGTTGCAGGTAACCGCCCATCAGCAACAGGCTGCCATCCCCGAGATTCAAGTCCAAGGTTTCGCCTGATTTATTGTGGCGGATTTTGAACAGCCTTTCCGCCCCTAGGCTCAGGGAAGCGATGCAAGGGTTAACCCCCAGCGACTTTTCCTGGTCGGCGTGCCAGCCCATGGAATCCTGTCCATCGCGGTATAGGTTGCCCAGCACACTATTGAAATGCTGACCGCTTAGGTTTTCGACGGCCTGCTTGAGGTTCAGCAGATCCTGCGTCCAGGCTTGCGGATAATGGATCAATCCTGAATAGCGATAAACAGCGCCTTCATCTCCATGCCAGCATACCCGTCGCGGCAAGGGCATTCGCCTGCCGAATAGGGTGGCAACTTCCTGTTGCCAGTCCAGTCCGGCGCGTAGGCGCTCGAACAAGCCACGCGCCTCGGCTTGGGCGATGAAACCGGGCAGATAATACAATTCGCCGTCTTGGGAGGCTAGGTTTTCCATTGGCATGTGGCGCTAAATATGCCCGGTGTCGATCAGCGGCGATACCCAGTAATGGATGCCAGCCCCGCTGAAATCCTTTCTCAGCGTGTCCATGAAACGAGGCAAGTCTTCGCCTGGAATATGCAACTGGAAGCGGATTTGGTTTTTCCTGCCTGCCACTTGCTCGGCCAAGTCCAAGCCTTCCACGCGGCTAGAATGCCCATTGGCCTTGTGGCTGGTGAAGCCGGAATGGTCAGTGAATTGCAGTAGCCAATCGACTAGGCTTTCCTCAAGGCTGGGAGAAACAGTAAGGGTAATGAGCAAGAGCGGGTTCATGTCGGCTATTGCTTAGGGGTGGCTGCAGGCGGGATACCTAATTGCTGGATGGTGGCGTCCAGATGGATCTTGGCATCCCTGGCGTCTTGGACTGCGGCATTGGTATTGTAGCGATTGGCGTTTTCCACGGCGGACTTAAGATCGGCTTCGGCCTCCCGAAGGTGCTTGAATGCCGCAGGATTGGTGGCGACGGCGCGTTTTGAAGCTTGGATATTTTTGAGCGCTTCTGTGGCATGTTCGGCCACTGCTTTTGAATCGCCCGCAGCGGCTGCCGCCTCCTTGGCTTGTTCCAAGGCTTCCATGGCATGTTGCTCGGCGACGGCGATACCGCAATGGAGCGTGGCGGCAAGCAGCACTGTGGTTAAGGCAAGAAAGTTTTTGCTGTTCATCGGCTTGTCCTCGTGGGTTTTTAGCAGGGTTAGGATTTTTACCCCGCCTCGGTCATTTTTTCCGTCGGCAGCGGAGGAATGGGGTGGGTGGTTTTTGGGTAGTGGCCGAGTATCTTTTTGACGTAAGCCTGGGTTTCCTGGTACGGCGGCACACCCTGATGGCGGTCCACCGCACCCTCGCCGGCGTTGTAGGCGGCCAGCACCCATTCCACGTTGCCGGAGAAGTGGCGCAGCAGCCAGCTCAGATAAGCGATGCCGCCCTTGATATTCTCCACCGGGTTCCATGGGTCTTTGACGCCGAAGCGTTGCGCGGTGGCGGGGATCAACTGCATCAGCCCCTGGGCGTTCTTGGGCGAAAGCGCCCCAGGATTGTAGGCGGATTCGGCCTGGATGACCACCATCACCAAGGCAGGGTCGATGGCGTAGGCGGGGGCGATCTGGTTGACCCAGTCGGCGACGATCTCTCGATTGGGGTTGGGAATCGCGGTGAATTTGAGCGCAGGCACCTCTGCCGTCACCGCCGGTGGCGGTGGTTCGGGTTTGCAGCCGGGGTCTTCGACCGGGATGATGTCGCGGAAGCGCAGAACCAAGCGCTTGGAAAAGTCGTCGCCGGCTGCGGCGGCCTTGCGGTACCAATGCACGGCCAGGGCGGGGTTGTGGGGCAGGCCGCGGCCGTTGAAATACATGAAGCCGATGCTGTAAGCGGAAATGGCGTCGCCCATCAAGGCTGATTTGCAGTAAAGGCGGTAAGCTTGCTTCAGATCTTGGCGGATGCCCCTGCCATGTTCGTAAACCAAGGCCATTTTGCGGATGCCCTCGGGCTCAGGGTCGATCTGCACTGCTGTAAGCGGCGGGGCGACAAACAGCAGAGAGGCGGCGAGGAAGAGTTTTTTCCGATCCAAGCGTGTGGTTCTCGTTTTGGGGTGGCTCACGCGAAAGCGCCGATTGCGGCGGCTGTGGATTGTAAGGCATTTCTTGGGCTGTCGCATCCGTCAGCCTTATTCCAAAGCGTGGCGATCCATGCTGGCGATAATTACATTCGCACAAAAAGCCCGATGGCCTAGGCCATCGGGCTTTTTGTTGGGAATCCCCTCTCCCTAAGTCCCTCCCCCTCAGGGGGAGGGACTTGAAGGCGCTTAGAGGATGGATTCCACGGTGGCGACCACGTTCTCGACGGTGAAGCCGAACAGCTTGAACAGGGCGGGGGCCGGGGCGGACTCGCCGAAGCGGTCCAGGCCGATCACCTTGCCGGCGCTGCCGGCGTACTTCCACCAGGAATCGGTCACGCCGGCTTCGACCACGACGCGCTTGGCCACGGCGGCGGGCAGCACGGATTCCTTGTAGGCGGCGTCCTGCTTCTCGAACACGTTGGTGGACGGCAGCGACACCACGCGGATGTTCTTGCCCTTCGCACCCAGCGCGGCGGCAGCCTTGACGGCCAATTCGACTTCCGAGCCGGTGGCGATGATGATCGCGTCGGGCGTGCCTTCGCCGCCGGAGACGACGTAGCCGCCCTTGGCGATGTCTTCGATCTGCTGCGCGGTGCGCGGAATGTGCGGCAGGTTCTGGCGCGAGAAGATCAGCGTGGACGGGCCGTCCTTGCGCTCAATCGCCGCCTTCCAGGACACGGCGGACTCGACCGCGTCGGCGGGACGCCAGACCTGCATGTTCGGGATCATGCGCAGGGTGGCGGTCTGCTCGACCGGCTGGTGGGTCGGGCCGTCTTCGCCCAGGCCGATGGAGTCGTGGGTGTAGACGAAGATGGTCGGAGCCTTCATCAGCGCGGCCATGCGCAGCGCGTTGCGGGCGTATTCCGAAAACATCAGGAAGGTCGCGCCGTAGGGGATGAAGCCGCCGTGCAGCGCGATGCCGTTCATGATCGCGGACATGCCGAACTCGCGCACGCCGTAGTAGACGTAGTTGCCGTCGTGGCCGGGGGCGTTGACGTCCTTGCAGCCCTTCCACAGGGTCAGGTTGGAACCGGCCAGGTCGGCGGAGCCGCCCATGATCTCCGGCAGCAGCGGGCCGAAGCCGCCCAAGGCATTTTGCGAGGCCTTGCGGCTGGCGATGGTCTCGCCCTTCTCGACCACGGAATTGACGAACGCGGCGGACTTTTCGGCCCAGTCGGCGGGCAGCTCACCGGCCATGCGGCGCTCGAACTCGGCGGCGAGTTCGGGGAATTCGCGGCGGTAGTTCTCGAAGCGGTCGTTCCAGCTCGACTCAGCCTTCGCGCCGGTTTCGGCGGCGCTCCAGCCTTCGTAAACGTCGGCGGGGATTTCAAACGGGGCGTGGTTCCAGCCCAGCGCCTCGCGGGTCAGCGCGATTTCCGCATCGCCCAGCGCCGCGCCGTGGCATTCTTCCTTGCCCTGCTTGTTCGGCGAGCCGAAGCCGATGATGGTCTGGCAGCAGATCAGGGTCGGCTTGTCGGCAACCTTGCGGGCTTCCTCAATCGCAGCCTTGACCGCTTCGGGGTCGTGGCCGTCAACCTTGGGGATGACGTGCCAGTTGTAAGCCTCGAAGCGCTTCGGCGTGTTGTCCAAGAACCAGCCGGGGGTGTCGCCGTGGCCGCGCACTTCGCCGTCGATGGAAATGTTGTTGTCGTCGTAGAACGCAATCAGCTTGCCCAGCCCCATGGAGCCGGCCAGCGAGCAGGCCTCGTGGGAGATGCCTTCCATCAAGCAGCCGTCGCCCAGGAACACATAGGTGTTGTGGTTGACGATCTCATGGCCCGGCTTGTTGAACTGGCCCGCCAAGGCGCGCTCGGCGATGGCAAAGCCCACCGCGTTGGTGATGCCCTGGCCCAAGGGGCCGGTGGTGGTCTCCACGCCGTCGGTGTAGCCGTACTCGGGGTGGCCGGGGGTCTTGGAGTGCAATTGGCGGAACTGCTTCAGCTCATCAATGGGCAGGTTATAGCCGGTCAGGTGCAACAAGGAGTAGATCAGCATCGAGCCGTGGCCGTTGGACAGCACGAAGCGGTCGCGGTCGGGCCATTTCGGGTTGGCCGGGTTGTGGTTCATGTAGTCGTTCCACAGCACCTCGGCGATGTCCGCCATGCCCATCGGCGCGCCGGGATGCCCCGAGTTGGCTTTCTGGACGGAATCCATGCTCAAGGCACGGACGGCGTTGGCTAGTTCACGGCGTGATGGCATGTTCTGCTCCTTTGTTGTTATGGGGGAAGAGGTTAAAGGGCTAATTCTATCAGCCTGTTGGGTTTTGTCACGCGGTTCCATCCATTCGGTTGGAAGTTTGTGTGACGTCGTAGGACATTTGATATTTTTTCTGGTGCTTTTTTCGGGCGCACTTTATATTGGCAATGGGTATAAAAGAAAGTAAATATTGCTTAGTCGAACGATAAGCGTTCCCTTATGGTGTTTGGACGAGGTCTTTAGATGAACATCACCCTCAGGCAGTTAAAAGTTTTCGAGCGGGTCGCCAAGCGCTTGAGCTTCACCCGCGCGGCGGAGGAGCTGTATTTGACCCAGCCGGCGGTTTCCATGCAAATCAAGCAATTCGAGGAAGCCATCGGCCTGCCCTTGTTTGAACGCCTGGGCAAAAAAATTTACCTGACCCCCGCCGGCGAGGAACTTTACCGGCTCAGCAAGACTATTTCCAGGAACATTGACGAGGCCGAGCAATTGGTCGAGGAGTTGAAAGGCACGGACGGTGGCCGTTTGGTGGTCGCCGTGGCCAGCACCGTGCATTATTTTGCGATCCGCTTGCTGGCCGAATTTTGTCGCCTGTACCCTAAGGTGAAGATTAGTTTCAAGGTCACCAATCGCAAGGGCTTGTTGCAGCTTTTGGAGGACAACGAGACTGAAACCGTGTTGATGGGGCAGCCCCCCGAAGAGATTGATCTGGTGTCGGAGGCGTTCATGGACAATCCTCTGGTCATCATCGCGCCGGTGGGGCATCCACTGGCTGGCCACCGCAGCCTAGGTCTGGACGATCTGCGCGGCGAGACTTTTCTGATGCGGGAGCAGGGTTCGGGTACGCGCACTTCGGTGGAGCGGTTCCTGGCGGAGTTGGGCGTGAGCCTGTCCACTAGCATGGAAATGAACACCAACAGCGCCATAAAGCAAGGCGTTGAGGTCGGCCTTGGCCTGGGCGTGGTGTCCCTGCACACCGTGGATCGGGAGTTGGAGGACGGCCGCCTCGCCGTCTTGGATGTGGAGCATTTCCCCATCATGCGCCGGTGGTACATCGTCCATCGCGCTGGCAAAAGGCTGTCCAGCGTGGGCCTAGCCTTCGAAGATTTCGTGCGCAAAGAGGCAGGACGTTTCGTCAGTGTCGATTGGCCAGGAAAAAAGCCGCAATAGATACTGTATGTAGGCAATGCATGTGGGGCGGGCTGAAGCCCGCTCCACATTGAGAATGGCCTAGCCCTGCAATTTGCTTTTCAGCAAATCATTCAACTGTTGCGGATTGGCCTTGCCTTGCGTGGCTTTCATGGCCTGGCCGACAAAGAAGCCGAACAGCTTGTCCTTGCCTGCCCGGTATTGGGCGAGCTGTCCGGGGTTGTCGGCAATGATCTGGTCGATGATGGCTTCGATGGCACTGGTGTCGGTGATCTGCCTCAGCCCCTGCTTGTCGATGATCGCGTCGGCGGTATCGGTGGTTTCCCATAAGGCTTCAAACACCTGCTTGGCGATTTTGCCGGAGATGGTGTCATCGCTGATGCGGCGGATCAGCCCGGCCAAGCGTTCGGCTTCCACCGGGCTTTGCTCAATCTCCAACCCAGCCTTGTTGAGCGCGGCGGACAAATCGCCCATCACCCAGTTGGCGCTGAGTTTGGCCTCGCCGCCTGCCGCCACCGTAACCGCCTCGAAATAATCGGCCAGTTCACGGGTGGCGGTCAACACCGCCGCATCGTAATCGCTTAAACCGTATTGCGCTTTGAAACGGTCGCGCTTGGCGTCGGGCAATTCCGGCAGGGTATCGCGTACCGCTTCGATGAAGTCCTTGTGGACTTCCAAAGGCAGCAAGTCCGGATCGGGGAAATAGCGGTAATCGTTGGCCTCTTCCTTGCTGCGCATGGAGCGGGTCTCGTCCTTCGCCGAGTCATACAGCCGGGTTTCCTGTATCACCTTGCCGCCGCTTTCTATCAACTCAATCTGCCTCTCCACCTCGAAATGGATGGCTTTTTCCACAAAGCGGAACGAGTTCAAGTTCTTGATTTCAGCGCGGGTGCCGAATTCTTTCTGGCCTTTGGGACGCACCGAGACATTGGCGTCGCAACGGAACGAGCCTTCCTGCATATTGCCGTCGCAGATTTCCAGATAACGCACCAAAGCGTGGAGTTTTTTCAAATACGCCACAGCCTCTTTCGCCGAGCGCATATCAGGCTCGGAGACGATTTCCAACAGCGGCGTGCCGGCGCGGTTTAAGTCGATGCCGCTTTGCCCGTGGAAATCCTCGTGCAGCGACTTGCCGGGCATCTTCCTCCAAATGGGCGCGGGTGACACCGACGCTCATTTCCACACCGTCCACCAGAATATTTAACTGGCCGTTGCCCACCACCGGCAGGTCATATTGGCTGATTTGATAGCCTTTGGGCAGGTCGGGGTAGAAATAATTCTTTCGGGCGAATACCGAGCGCGGCGCGATATGCGCACCGATAGCCAAGCCAAATTTGACCGCCATGCGCACGGCCTCGGCATTCAATACCGGCAACACGCCCGGTAGCCCCAAGTCGATAGCGCAGGCTTGGGTATTCGGTTCGGCTCCGTAGGCGGTGGCGGCGGCGGAGAAAATCTTGGATTTCGTGGCGAGTTGGGCGTGGACTTCAAGCCCGATGACGGTTTCCCATTGCATAGCTATACCTGTTGTTTGAAGATTTATTTGGGCCAATAGGCATCGGTTAAGGTTTGTTCTAGGGTGAAGGGGCTGGCCTCGGGAAAGATTTCTTTATCAAACCCGGTTTCGCGGCTGGCAATCAAACGAGCGTCACCATAGGCGTCGGAAAAGCATTCATCGAGCTTAGCTTTGAGGCTTGGATTCTTGCGCAACAACCGCTCAATGCGACGGCGTTGCTCTTCGATGGTCGCCCGCCAGCTATTGCCACGCCGTTCCGGTTGGTGAATCCATTTCAATAAATGCGCGAGCAATACGCCCAGGCGGCTTTCCAGTTCGCGCTCTTTGCTGCCCCCCATGTCTTCCAATTCCTCAGCTATATTCTCACTATCAATTTCCCCGAGTCGCCCTTCACGCAATAACTGGGCGTTTTGCAAGGCCCAGGCATGATAGTCTTCACGGTAGGTTTGAATGGTCATATGCGTTGCCAACAATACTGATTATTCAGTCCATAACTCGGCCAGAGAGAATGTAACCGCGCCAAAGGGTGGAACATTCACAGGCTCGTCGTCTTTCAATACACCCGCCAGCGTCCACCGTCCAGCCTGCAATTCAAAAGCCTCCATCACGGACAAAATGAACCTCCGGCTCGACCTGAATCCACCAACCGCCAGGGCCACCCTTGCCTTGCTGGAATGGCGGATTGAGTGCCGAACCCAAGCAGGTTTCCGCGTTGTTGTGCGTGCCTGATGGGCGCGGCTGGGTGTGTAACTGTCCGCCGATGATTTCGCCGACGAGGTTGTCCGGCAATGCCAGCAGTTCGTCGTAGGCCGTCGCGACGGGGATTTTTTGCGGCAGTTTCATAGGTATTACTTTGATCCTAGTCAATGGCTAAGTCCGATTGTGCAGGCTGTGGCCAACTTATGGTGTTGCATATGTCGTTTGAAACTCAAACAGCCGATATTGAATTGACTGCTCTTGTTTGGGCTGCATAGGATCGGAAGTATAGTTGATGACCAAGGCTTCAGTAACGGGATTTCTGTTCTCTTCCTTGCCGCCGACATGATAAAAATGTTCGCGGGTAAGCACATTATGCTTTGACCAGAGGGATTTTATATATTCGTTTTCTCGGAAATCATTGTGATGCCAGGTCGATAAAATAAACCTGCCTTTCAATGAGGATAGCTTGGCAAAAAGCGCTCGCTCATGACTTTCGTCCCAACTATTAGACTTGTTCCCGATGACTTTTAATATAAATCAAATAGATAGACTCATTCTTTAATACTGGCAAATACTTTTTCCCCAGAATTTTTGCAAAAAATTTATCTATGTTAGTGATTTTAAATGATATAGCATCGGGAACAAGTCTATTGAAGTAATCAACGTGCCGACCGATATAAGGGGGGTCGCAGTAAATAATATCTAGCGGAGTTGCTTCTTCGATAGTTTTACCAAAATCTTGGCATTTGAAAGTGAAATTCTTGGATGTGATAATTTTGCTTGCCCAAGAAACTTGATTAGTTATTTTTGTCACGTAAGCTTGCGAAAATCTTTGTGGTTTTCTGCAGAAAGGTATATTAAATTCTCCTTTTTTGTTAAAGCGTATCATGCCATTGAAACCGGCTCGATTGAGAAAAAGAAAATCTAGCGGGGAGCTTGTTTCATTGAATCTATCCCTGATGTAATAATAGTGTCTCTCCCCTTGCGATAGCAGGGTTTCTCCTTCATTAATCAGGTAATCTTTAGCTATGGCCGGAGTGATTTTGCCAGAAGCCAGTTGTGAATAAAATGCAACCAAATGCGGGTTCGTGTCACATAATATCGCAGATGGCGGGGCGACATTGAAAGCCACAACGCCTGTTCCCATGAAAGGCTCTATCCAGGCACCTTTGAAGTCGTTCGGAATGATGCTCTTGATCCAGGGGACAAGTTTGGTTTTGATTCCCTGGGATTTGATTGGCGGAACGCCTACCTTCATTATTTTTCACCATTCATTTTTTTAACCACTAAAGACACGTCACCGTTTTTATATTCAACAAACTCGCGAAGCGTGGATATCTTTTTAGTTCCGCCCTTGCCGTCGTGGATCGTTATTTTTTTGTAGTTCATCCAATATTCGTCAAACCATTGTTCTCCAAGTTTTGAGAACATACCTTGCCCACTCACTATATCTGCAATGTTGTTTATGCTGCCTATGTTTGCCGTGTTACCGCTTCCGCCTTTATCGCTTGCAATCTTCCATTTTTCGACAACAAAGAACTGGAAATTTCTCGCAACGGAAGCAATTGAGTGCAATTCATCAATTTTATGAGGTTTCGTTTCATCAATACTAGCTCCGTGCGTTCTATCGTAGATGATGCCAAGGCAGAAATGTCCAGAATAAGAGCCGTAAGGAAATTGAATGTTTTTGCTGCTGTTTCTGTTTTCAAAATATTCGCCGTGGGAGCCGAGTGTGAAGCCATTGCAAAGATGCGGTTTCTTTGGATTTCGGTAAGTGGTCTTGAAGTCAACGGCAAATCGTGTTAATTCGTCATCAGTCTTTACAAACGAGATATCAGGATAGTATTTTTGGTGTTCGGCTAGAACGACCTTGTATCCATTGGCTTTCGCGAACTCTAGAATTTTTGGAAACAGATGGATTTCCAGGACTTTGGACACAATTTTTGTGTCTGCGGAAATGGTGTAGATATTTTTGAAAATATCAATAAAGCCTTTGACTGTCCACTGACCATCATCCGAGCTGACGTAATCTCCCAAGCCAGAAACAAAGTGTTGCAATTTTTTAGAGAAAGTTTCTTTTTCTTCAGTCATCTTGCTAAGATTACGTTTTATCATATCGTAACAATTACCCGCTATTATCTCCCCAAGCAAGATAAGCATATTTATGCCAATTTCATCTCCCGCCATAATTCATCCCGAAACCACCATGCTACACCCGCATTGCAAAACAATCTCAGCCGGTGCCAGCAAACGTTCCGCCTTGCCATGCCGGACATGCAAAACCAGCAATGTGGACGGGTCGAACACGATCACATCCTTGACCCCTTGCGACAAATAAAACGGCGGGCCGATTTCCAAATCCTTGGCCTCATAGCCTTTGCTGACCACTTCAATCAACGCTTCGGGTATCAGGGTCAGCGCGTTTTCCTATTCTTCCTCGCTAGGCTCACGGCAGAATACCGATACCTCCGGGCGCTTCAATCCATTCGGAAACTGGATATACACATCCATCGCGTGGACGCATTGGCACGGACTGCCTTCGCGGGGGCGGATGGATTGGGGGCAATGCGCTCCACGGCCTTTTGGTGTTTGTACAGAAGCCGGGCTTCCCAAATCGCCAAGCCATTCACGACTTCTAAGCGGATGCCTAATTCATCAGCGCGAAGAATGCAGGGTTCCATCTTCATGCCTGGCATATAAAGTCCCTAAACAGGATCGGGATAAAGTTCTATGCCTTGCCTATGGCAAACATCGCTAAAGTCACGCGGGTTGAATGTGACAATGGCCTTTATGTGCAAGCTCTCATCGAACAGCATTTGCCGCAATACCGAATCGACCAAGCTTAACGCCCGCCCCTGCCGTACACAGAAAACCGTCTGGGATAAAGCGGTGTCACGATATTTTGCGTCATCGATTTTCTCATGCTTGACCCGCTCCAGTTCAGCGATAAACTTCTCGACTTGATGGCTTTTCTTGACGCCAATCGCGTCGATAAAGTTTCATACAGCGTAGGCCAAGGAAGCAGACACTGATAAATGGCAATTGTTTGGGCAACGGTTTTAGCTTGGCTGTGCCACTGGTCTTGTGGGTCACAAAGCCCAAGCCAAAACCCGCTGTCTATCAGTACCCGCGCCATCAGACTTCCACATCTTCGGGTTGGTTGCGGGTGCCATAGCCCTCCCAGGGCGCGAATTTGCGTTTGCCCACCAGAAAGCGGCCTCGGGTTTTGTCAACGTCGCGCCAGACGGCATATACGCGGTCTTTTTTCGAGAAGTTGACCTGCTTGGACAAGTCTTCTTTCAGTGCATCAAGCAAATCACCGTCGGCATTGAATTCGATCACCGCCAGTCCGTCGCCGCATTCTTTGGCTTGATGGTCATCCAGCCAAGCATAGAGGCTTTCGTAATCGCCTCCAATCGCCAAATCGAAACTAAGCCAAACAGTTTTTTTCATGGTGCACAACCTGTGGTAAATTCACTCAGAAATCTTGGGGTGAACGCTGGTGCCAATCCGTCACCCGCTGATACCGGTACGCGACATTCAGCAGGCGGCTTTCGGAGAAATAATCGCCGATGATCTGCATCCCCACCGGCAGATTTTGCGAGAAGCCGACGGGAATCGACATGCCCGGCAAACCAGCCAGATTGACGGCGATTGTGTAAATATCCGACAAGTACATCGCAATCGGGTCGGCGCTTTTTTCGCCGAAACGGAATGCGACCGACGGTGCGGTCGGCCCGACGATCACATCGACTTCTTGGAAAGCCTGCTGGAAATCCTCGCTAATCAGGCGGCGGATTTTCTGCGCTTTCAAATAATAGGCATCGTAATAGCCGGCGGAGAGCACGTAGGTGCCGATCAGAATGCGGCGCTGCACTTCCGCGCCGAAGCCTTCACCGCGTGAACGGGTGTACAAATCTTTCAGATCGACCGGTTTTTCGCAGCGGTGGCCGTAGCGGACGCCGTCGAAGCGGGCGAGATTGGAGGAGCATTCCGCCGGGGCGACCACGTAATAGGCCGGGGCGGACAGGCTCATATTGGGCAACGATACTTCTTTGATTTCAGCGCCGAGCTTACGATATTCGGCGACTGCCTCGTCAATCAGGCGGGCGATGTCAGCGTCCAAGCCTTCGCCGAAGAATTCTTTCGGCAGGCCGATGCGCAGACCTTCTAGGCTGTCATTCAAGCTGGCTTGGTAATCGGGAACCGGCCGCTCCACGCTGGTGGAGTCTTTCTCGTCGAAACCGGCCATGGTTTGCAGCATCAAGGCGCAGTCTTCGGCGCTGCGGGCCATCGGACCGCCCTGGTCTAGGCTGGAGGCGAAGGCGATCATGCCCCAGCGTGACACACGGCCATAGGTGGGTTTGATGCCAGTGATGCCGCAGAAGGCGGCGGGTTGGCGGATCGAACCGCCGGTGTCGGTGCCGGTCGCGCCGGGGGCAAGCCTTGCGGCAACCGCCGAAGCCGAGCCACCGGAGGAGCCACCCGGCACGGTGCCAAGATCCCAAGGGTTCTTCACCGGGCCGTAATAGCTGGTTTCATTGGATGAGCCCATGGCGAACTCGTCCATGTTCAGCTTGCCTAGCATCACCGCCCCGGCTTGGTTGAAGCGTTCGACGACGGTGGCGTTGTAGGGGGAGATGAACTTGTCCAGCATCTTCGATCCGCAGGAAGTGCGCACGCCCTGGGTGCAGAATATGTCTTTCTGCGCGATGGGTACGCCGGTCAGCGGCCCGGCCCGGTCAGAGGCGATGACGGCATCAGCGGCTTTGGCCTGTTCCAAGGCAAGCTCGTCGGTGACGGTGACGAAGGCGTTAAGGCTGGGGTTGTGTTGGCGGATGCGGCCTAGGAAATGTTCTGTTAGCTCTAAGCTGCTAAATTGCTTGTCGCGCAGTCCCTGGGAAAGCTCCAAAAGGGTTTTGTTGTGCATCGTTCAATATCTCAAGCGGGTCTCATGTTACGCTGTAGGCCGGGATAAACCCGCCCTGAGCGTGTCGAAGGGCGTAGCGTTCCCGGCGGATTGCCTACGCGGCTGGATTACTCGATGACCTTGGGGACTAGGTAAAGCCCTGCTTCCACCAAGGGCGCTTGGGCCTGGAACCGTTCGCGCTGGTTGTGTTCGGTAACCACATCGGGCCGCAGGCGCTGGGCTTGGTCCATAGGGTGGGCCATGGGCGTGACGGTGCTGGTGTCCACCGCGCCCATCTGCTCGACGAAGTCGAGGATGCCGGACAAATCCCGCGCATAGGCTTCGATTTTGTCTGCGTCGATGGCGATGCGGCCCAGCCAGGCGATTTTATTGACCTCTTCGGTGCTTAGAGACATTGTCTTCCCCATTGTTCACTACATCGAAATATCATACCCCATCTTGCCCTTCCGCCCACTACCTTGTTACATTGGGACAATTTTCACCAGGGTACAGATGTTCATGTTCAAACGTCTACGCGGATTCTTCTCCAACGACCTGTCCATCGACTTGGGCACGGCCAACACGCTGATCTACATCCGTGGGCAGGGCATCGTGCTGAACGAGCCTTCGGTGGTGGCCATCCGCGAGGATCGGGCGCGGGGTTCCAAGACCATCGCCGCCGTGGGCGCGGCGGCTAAGTCCATGCTGGGCCGAACGCCCGGCAACATCATCGCCATCCGTCCGCTGAAGGATGGCGTCATCGCCGACTTCACCGTCACCGAAAAGATGCTCCAATACTTCATCCACAAGGTACATAAGAGCAAGATGCTGCGGCCCAGCCCGCGGGTGTTGATCTGCGTGCCTTGCGGTTCGACTCAAGTGGAGCGCCGCGCCATCAAGGAGTCGGCGGCGGGTGCCGGTGCCCGCGAGGTTTATCTAATCGAGGAACCCATGGCCGCTGCCATCGGTGCGGGCCTGCCGGTGTCCGAGGCGCGGGGTTCGATGGTGATCGACATCGGCGGCGGCACATCGGAAGTCGCGGTCATTTCATTAAATGGGATAGTGTATTCCGCATCGGTGCGCATAGGCGGCGACCGGTTGGACGACGCGATCATGAATTACGTCCGTCGCAATTACGGCACGTTGATCGGGGAGGCCACGGCGGAGCGCATCAAGCACACCATCGGCACCGCCTACCCTGGGAGCGAGGTCAGGGAGATCGAGGTCAAAGGCCGCAACCTTTCGGAAGGCATCCCGCGCAGCTTCGTGCTGAACAGCAACGAAATCCTTGAAGCCTTGCAGGAGCCTTTGGCCGGCATCGTGCAGGCGGTCAAGCTGGCGCTGGAGCAAACTCCGCCGGAATTGGGCGCGGATGTGGCCGAAGGCGGCATCATCCTGACGGGCGGCGGGGCTTTGCTAAAGGACATCGACCGCCTGATCGCCGAGGAGACTGGCTTGCCCGTGCTGATTGCGGAAGACCCTTTGACCTGCGTGGCGCGTGGCGGCGGTCGGGTGTTGGAATTGCTGGACGAGAAAGGTTCGGCACCCTTCTCCCTCGAATAAGTTCCCTCACCCTCGGCCCCTTTCCCGCAGGGAGAGGGGAGAAAAAACATGAATCGGAAAGCGTGTGCATGCTTTGGCCGTCAAGCATCAAGCCTTAAGGAGTTCTAAAAACATTAAACCCATATTCACCAAAGGCCCATCCCTCAACATCCGTTTGTTCGTTTGCGTGGCCGCATCATTGGCGCTTTTGGCTGGCGAACAGAAAGCCTTGCTGAATCCCGTGCGCATGGCGCTCACCTCGGCGGTTTACCCCCTGCAACAATTGGTCAGCTCACCGCCGCAGTTCGCGGACAAAGTGCGCGGGGTCTTGGCCTCGCATGCCCAGTTGTTGGCGGAAAATGGGCGGCTGCATGAGGAGGCGTTGCTGCTGCAAGCCAAGCTGCTCAAGTTTGCGGCTTTGGAGCAAGAAAACCTCCGCCTGCGGGGCTTACTGGACACTTCGTTCAGGCTCGGCGAGCAGGTGATGATCGCAGAGCCGTTGTCGGTCAATGTGGTTCCCTATGAGCATGTTGTGGTGGTGAACAAGGGAAGCCGCTTCGGCGTCTACCCTGGACAGCCGGTCATGGACGCAGGCGGCGTGGTCGGCCAAGTGTTGCGGGTGACGCCGCATAGTGCCGAGGTCATCCTGATCACCGACCCGACCCACGCCATCCCAGTCCAGGTCAACCGTAATGGCCTGCGCACCATCGCCCAGGGTACGGGCCAGATCGACCGACTCAGCCTGCCCTATTTGAGCGGCAACGCCGACATCCAGCCCGGCGACCTGCTGGTCACTTCGGGCATGGGCGGAATCTTTCCACAGGGCTATCCGGTGGCGACGGTGACGGCGGCGGCTAGCCCTGGCAACCCGACAGCCAAGGTCGCCGCCATCCCAGTGGCCAAACTGGATCGCAACCGGGAACTGTTGATGGTGTGGAGCAAGCGAGATCCGATTCCCCGCGTTCCCGGGCCGCCACCAAGCCTCAAAATGAATCCCCCAGGCCATGCCGCACGATAAAACCGTCGTCAGGCTGGTGGTCTTGGCGAGTTTGCTGTTGGCAATGGTCCTGCGCATCATGCCAATCCCCAGTGGGTGGTTTATTTATAATCCCGATTGGGTCTTGCTGTTTTTGATTTATTGGGCGATGGCCATTCCTGAGCGGGTGGGGGTGGGGTATGCCTGGTGTGTTGGCTTGTTTTGCGATGTGCTTACCGCCAGGATGCTGGGGCAGCACGCCCTGGCCTATGCTGTGGTGGTTTATATCTGCGTCAAGTTGCATCGGCAGTTGCGGCTTTATCCGGTTCACCAGCAGATGTTTTCGGTTCTGTTGCTGCTGCTGCTGGATCAGATGCTTATCTTCTGGACACAAAACATCAAGGCGGCCAGCACCATCGGTTGGATCTATTGGCTGCCTGCCTTGGTCGGCGCGTTGGTTTGGCCGGCCATTCTGTTTACCCTGCGCTGGCTGCGGCGGCGTTACCATATTTTCTGAAGATTCGGGATGAACCTCGATTTCAACGAAAAAGACCGCTTCTATGAGAATCGGGTGTTTCTCAACCGCATCGTCGCCAGCGTCCTTTTCATCATCTTGGCCACAGCGGGGCTGGTGGCCCGGTTGGTTTATTTGCAGGTGGTAGGGCATGCGCATTACGCCAGCCTGGCCCGCGACAACCGTGTGAAAATCTCCCCCCTGCCGCCCGCAAGGGGCACGATCTTCGACCGTAACGGCGAGGTGTTGGCGGATAATTACCCTACCTATAGCCTGGAAGTGTTTCCCGAACAGGTTCCCGACCTTGAGGCTTCCCTGGCGGAGTTGAAGAAGCTGCTGAACTTAAGCGACGAAGAAATCCAACGCTTCAACACACTTAGGCGTAGGCACAAGGGCTTCGAGGGCATTCCCCTTCGCCTTCAGCTCGGCGAGGAAGAAATTGCCTTGTTCTCGGTGAGGATGCCGCGTTTCCCCGGCGTGGAAATCCATGGCCGCATGTTGCGCGCCTACCCCTACGGCGAGTTGACCGCCCATGTGGTGGGTTATGTCGGACGCATCAGCGAGGCCGAATTGCAGAAGCTGGATCCGTCGGTCTACAGCGGAACCTACCACATCGGCAAAAGTGGCGTCGAAAAGGCTTATGAAGATGTGTTGCACGGCAAAGCGGGCTACGAGGAATTGGAGACCAATGTGCAAGGCCGGTCCATCAGTGTGATCGGCCAAACCGAGCCTCTGTCCGGGGCCGATCTGCATCTGAGCCTGGACATCCGGCTGCAAAAGACCGCAGTGGATGCGATGCGCGACTACACCGGCGCGGTGGTCGCCATCGAACCTGCCACCGGGCAGGTGTTGGCGATGGTCAGCAAGCCCGGCTTCGATCCCAACCCGTTTGTCCAAGGCATCAGCCGGGCGCAATTTGAAGCCTTGCAAAGCGATCCTGAGCGGCCTTTGTACAACCGTGTGCTACACGGCATTTACCCGCCCGGCTCCACGGTGAAGCCGTTCATGGCCTTGGCCGGTTTGGAATATGGCGTGATCACGGCGGGCAAGCGGATATTCTGCCCCGGTTTTTTCCGCCTGCCCAATGTGGACCACAAATACCGCGACTGGAGCCATTACGGCCACGGGGCGGTGGATCTGCGGCTGGCCATCACCCAGTCCTGCGACGTGTATTTTTATGATCTTGCCATGCATTTGGGGATAGACCGCATGAATGAATACCTGCGCAAGTTCGGCTTCGGCGAAAAAACCGGGATCGATATGGACGGGGAAAAAGCCGGCATCTACCCGTCCACGGAATGGAAGCGCAAGGCCCGCAAGCAGTTATGGTTTCCCGGCGAATCGCTGATTGCCGGCATAGGCCAGGGCTATGTGCAGGTCACTCCCATGCAAATGGCGCGGGCCGTCGCCATACTCGCCAACAAGGGTCACATCGTCGAGCCTCGGGTGATGGAACACATGAAAGCCTTGCCCGACACCGAAAACCCGTTTCCCTTGCGCCCCGGCGAAGACATCCGCATTTCGGTCGCCAACTGGCGCGCCGTGGTGGACGCCATGGTCGATGTGGTGCATAGCCAGCGCGGCACCGCCAAGGGCATCGCCCCAGGGCTGGCTTACCACATCGCCGGCAAGACCGGCACGGCGCAAGTGTTCACCGTGCGTCAGGACCAGAACTACAAAAGCATGAGGGTCAAGGCCAATCTGAAAGACCACGCCTGGTTCGTCGCTTTCGCGCCGGCGGAAGATCCCCGCATCGCCATTGCTGTGATCGCTGAGAATGGTGGCCACGGTGGCTCGGTCGCCGCGCCCATCGCCAAGGCTGTCATCCAGCAATATCTGCAAGGCCATTGAGCATGAATAGCGAAGCTTCCCAGGAGGAAATCCCCTTCTACGAACCGAAAGTCGGCAATTCCCTGCCACAAAAGCTGCACATCGACCTCCCTTTGCTATTCGGCCTGCTGGCCGTGTCGGGTGTGGCCTTCGTCGTGCTGTACAGCGCCGGCGGGCAAAAAATCGAAATGGTATTGCGGCAGGCGGGGCGTCTAGGCTTGGCGATGGGCATCATGCTTGCCATCGCGCAGATTCATCCACGTTATCTGCGTCTGTATGGCCCGGTTTTTTATCTGGTCGGCGTCCTGCTGCTGGCCGCCGTGCCGGTCGTCGGCGAAGCCTCGCTGGGGGCGACGCGCTGGCTGAACTTTGGCGTGGTGCGCTTCCAGCCTTCCGAGATGCTCAAGCTGTCCATGCCGATGATGATCGCCTGGTTCCTCGCCTCCCAGCCCATGCCGCCGGCGTTGCGGCACGTCCTGGCAGCGGGTACGTTGATCCTCGTGCCCACCTTGCTGATCGCCAAGCAACCCGACTTGGGCACGGCTTTCCTGGTGGGCGTCTCCGGCGCGGCCGTGCTGTTCATCGCCGGCTTGGGTTGGCGTTACATCCTGGGGCTGGCTGCGCTAGGCGGCAGCCTATTGCCGGTGTTATGGCATTTCATGCATGGCTACCAGCGCGACCGTGTGCTGATGTTCCTCAACCCGGAATCCGACCCGCTGGGGCGCGGCTACCACATCATCCAGTCGAAGATCGCCATTGGCTCTGGAGGTATTTACGGCAAAGGTTGGCTGCACGGCACCCAGTCGCACCTGGACTTCCTGCCCGAGCCTTCCACCGACTTCGTGTTTGCCGTGTTCGCCGAGGAATTCGGGCTGCTGGGCTGCGTGGGATTGTTGGGGATTTACCTGTTCATCCTGGCCCGCTGTTTTTACATCGTCGTGCAGGCCCAGGACAAATTCAGCCGATTGTTGAGCGGGGCGTTGACGCTGACGTTCTTCGTCTACGTTTTCGTCAACACCGGCATGGTCATTGGCATTCTGCCCGTGGTCGGTGTGCCTCTGCCCTTGGTCAGTTACGGCGGCACTTCCATGGTGACCTTGCTGGCCGGCTTCGGTATATTGATGTCCATCCAAACCCACCGTAAGCTCCTGCCCCCGTTGGAATCCCCATGAACCAGTCAGTCTCCTTTCGCCTGCTTGCGTTGGCCTTGCTGGCGGGGCTTGCGCCCGCCGCCCCTGCGGACATCACCAGCCGGCCCGAGGTCGCGGCCTTCATCCAGGAAGTGGCCGTCCGCCGTCATCAGGACGCGCCGGAATTGGTGAAACTGTTCAGGCAAGTGGAAATCCAGCGGAAGATCATCGACGCCATGGACCGTCCCGCCGAATCCAAACCCTGGTGGCAATACCGCAAGATCTTGCTGACCGAAGCCCACATCCAAGGCGGCGTGGAGTTCTGGAGGCAAAACCGTGGATTCTTGGAAGAAGCCGCCAGCCGCTATGGCGTCGAACCGGAGATGATCGTCGCCATCATCGGCGCGGAATCCCGTTACGGACTCGTCTTAGGCAATTACCGGGTGATCGATGCCCTGTCCACCCTGGCCTTCGACTATCCCCGCCGCGCCGATTACTTCCGCAAGGAATTGGAAGAGTATTTGGTGCTATGCCAAGAAGAGAACATCATCCCCACGCAACCCCACGGCTCCTACGCCGGGGCGATGGGCATGCCGCAATTCATGCCCAGCAGTTTCCGCCAATATGCCGCCGACCTGGACGGCGACCATAAACGCAATATATGGACTAACCCGGCTGACGCCATCGCCAGCGTCGCCAATTATTTCGCCCATGCTGGCTGGCATAAGGGGGAGCCCGTCGCTGTCCCGGCCAAAGTCACTGGCGAAGGATTCCGCAAGCTGTTGGGCCATGCCGATGAAGCCGATTATTCAACGGCCCAACTGCAAGGCTTGGGCGTGGCACCTTCCGCGCCTGTCCCTGACACGACGCAGGCCAAGCTGATGGCCTTGGACGGCGAAAGCGGGCCGGAATATTGGCTGGCTTTGCATAATTTTTCTGTCATCACGCGCTACAACCACAGCCCTTTGTATGCCATGGCGGCTTTCCAGTTAGGCAAGGAGATATTGGCACGGAGGGGTGGCTTTTGATCCAATGACGTTAAGCTAAGTCCCTCACTCCAACCCCTCTCCCGCGGGGAGAGGGGCTTTTCTTCCTTCTCCCTGCGGGAGAAGCCTGTCCTGAGCCTCGTCGAAGGGGGCCGGGGATGAGGTCTTTAAATCCTTAACTTAACGGCATTGGTTCTTGAACCCCCTGTTTGCAAATGCGGGTGAGGGGGAATTGCCAAGGGGTGATAAGCTTGCATGATTGCCGTCTGGAGGAAATATGAAAACAACAAGAACATATCATTCCCAGGCCGGAAGCGTTGCCTCCCACAACAGGCAAACCCGCTGGATTTGCTGGCAATGGACCGATGTCGCCATGGCAGTCAGTTGGATGCCCTTCTCCTTGCTGGCGCTGGCGGTCGTTGACAACGCTGCTTTATTGAAAACGCTGATGTTTGGCACTTTTCTGTTTTCCTTCACCCACCAGCCATTGAGTTTGTTCCTGGTCTATGGGGACAGGGAAAAGTTCGGGCTGCGCCGCAACCTGTTCACCTGGAGTCCTTTGGTGTTTGGCATCGCGGTATTCTTCGCGGTCAACCACAGCCCTGTGCTGCTGGCGATTTTGACCGGGGCGTGGAATACGGGACACACCTTGATGCAGCGTTACGGCATCGCCCGCATTTACGGGAGGATAGCGGGGCAAACGCAAGGCGGTGGGCTGCTGATGTTTTTTTCCTGGCTGATCCTGGTGGTCATCTGGGCAGCCGCCGACCCGAATACTTTGGAACATGTCTCGGCGCTGGGCATCCGTGGGGCCAACGGCTCGACGTTTGAACTATTGACCGGCCTGCGTCCTTTCGCCGAATGGTTGCTGATGCCGATTTTTATCGCCATGCTGGGAATCGCGGCCAAATGGCTATGGGAGGAATATAACCGCCCGGTCAATCTAGCCAAGCATTGCTATCCGGCGACCACGCTCGGGCTTTTCATCATGATCCTGATCAACCCGATAGTCGGTTTCATCGGCTATGTCGGAACCCACGCCTACGAGTATTTCGTCATCGTCAACCGCAGTTTGGAAAAGTCTTACATCGAACCGAAACGGACTGACAGCGGAATCGGCTGGCTGGCCAATGCGCGGATAGGTCGGGTAGGGCTCCTGGCCTTTTATCTCGCGCTGATTGTCATGACGGTATACTTGCTGGAAAACTTCGCCTCGTTCATCGTGTATTCCATGGTTTTCTTCACACTAGTCGCTTTGCATTTCTTCTGCGACGGCTTTATTTGGACATTGCGCAATCCACGGGTGGCGAAAAGCGTAGGAGCGGAGGCTTAAGATCAAGAAAGCCCATCAAGACAAACAAAGAGCAGGACATGCAAGCAAACGGCGATTTTAAAAACCAACTGGGAGATGTTGCACAGCCCGGAACAACGGCTGGCCCGGCTGGCTGTCGGTGTCAACCCTTATGTCACCGGCACCAGCCTGCCCGGCGACTCCCCGGTGTTTTTCGGCAGGCATCAAGCCATGGGCGAAATCTTCGGCCCTGGCGCCGCCCGGAGCGGCCCCCGGCTGCGTCAGCGTGTTGGGCGAGCGGCGCATCGGCAAATCCTCGTTGCTCAACCAAACCTATCAAGCATTGGCCGCCGAACCCGGTCTCGTCAGCGTCCATGCCACCGCGCAGAACTGGAACCTCGACAGCCAGCAACGCTTCTACACCCGCCTCCATGCCTGCCTCCTTCACGCCTTGGGGCTGAAAGGCGAAAAGCCAGTGGAGGATTATCCGGGCTTGCGCGATTTCCTGCTGGCCCAGGCCCGGCAAGGCCGGCGCTTCGTGCTGATGATCGACGAGTTCGAGATTATGGCGGGCAATCCGGCTTTCGATGCCTACTTCTTCTCCAAACCCCGCGCTTTGGCCGACCGGCCCGAATACCGGCTGGGTTATGTGGTCAGCAGCCGCAGGCCCCTGAAAGACTTGTGCGTCACCCATCGTGCGGTGGTTAATTTCCTCGAACGCTGGTTGCCATGGGTGGAAAGGCTGGTCAAACTCTGGAATAGCCTCAAAGGCAAGAATGAAATCAAGGAGGGCAAGCCGTGAGCTTCAAAGCAGGTTTGGCCCATGTTCTGCGCCATTGTTGGCTGTGGCCGATACAATTCTGGCTGCGGCCTTTGGATGTGATGGACAGATAAGAGGGCACTTTCCTTGGCGATGTATTGACTCCCATGTTAGGCGGGTTCTTATGGGGTGGCATAACTGGGTTCGGGGTTTGGTTGGCCACTGAGCAAGTCCAGGCTATCTGGATGCTAGCCATGGCAGTTTGTATCGCTAGTGCTGTCAGTGTCGCTTCCACAGTTTCTACCGGTGCCATAGGTATTGTCGCTTCTGCTGCCACCGTTATTAGTGCTGCCCTAATTGTTTTGGCTGATGTTGTTAGTTTCGCTTTCGTGGTTGCCATTGCAGTTGGTGACGCAATAACGGGCAATGCCGCTGGTTCTCTCCCTGTTCATGGTTTCCACTTTGGTGTTGGATTTGTATCTTTCGGTTTCGCTATAACCGTTTAGTACATAACTTCGTCGGGAATTTTTCTACCATCTGCCAACCACTCCAAGTTCATGACGAGCCTCGCAAATGTTGAGACAATTCAATACAAACAATAGGACAAATATCTTACTTAAAAGCTTTTATGTATCTTAATTAATTCTGGAATCTATACATCCATACCGGAATGACCAAATGTGTCATATGGCATTGGCTAAGAATTAGCCACTGAACATGCCTTCGTGGCCTCCGTTGGCCGCTTCTTGGCTATCGCCGCCGCCAACCAAAGCAGCACCCGCCGTGTCCGTGAAGTAAACGCCATCATTTCGAGACTCCAATGGATCCCTGCCAACAGGGCATTCTAGCCTAATGGCTGGATGTCATTCCCGCCGAGTTTGGCGTTATACTCGGCATACTTGGCGCTATTCTATCCGCCTGGCCCATTCATACGATCAGGGCGCCCGCCTTCCATGACGCCCACCGCAACCGCGAACGCCTAACATGCATGACCCATTGAACCATTTACTGGCCCAAGCCAACACCGTCATCCTCGGCAAGGAGCGTCAAATCCGGTTGGCCGTCTGCTGCCTGCTGGCGCGGGGGCATTTGCTCATCGAGGACATACCCGGCGTGGGCAAGACCACGCTGGCGCACACCCTGGCCAATTTGCTGGGCCTGCATTACCAGCGCATCCAGTTCACCAGTGACCTGCTGCCGGCGGATGTGATCGGCTCATCCATCTTCGACGGACAGACCCATAGCTTCAGATTCCAGCCCGGCCCGATTTTCCACCAGATGGTCCTCGCCGACGAGATCAACCGCTCCACGCCCAAGGCGCAAAGCGCCTTGCTGGAGGCGATGGAGGAACGCCAAGTGACGGTGGACGGCGAAACGCGGCCTTTGCCGGAGCCGTTCTTCGTCATCGCCACGCAAAACCCGCTGACCCAGATCGGCACCTTCCCGCTGCCCGAATCCCAGCTCGACCGTTTTTTGATGCGCATCGAACTGGGCTACCCGAACAAGCGTTCGGAAAGGATGCTACTCAGGGGCGAAGAGCGGCAAACCCTGCTGGAAAAACTTCCCGCCTGCCTGGACACCGAGGCGCTGAAGGCGATCCAGGCCAAAGCGAAAACCGTCTTCGCCTCTGAAGCCCTGCTGGACTATTTGCAAGCATTGATCCGCCACACACGAGAATCCGGTGCCTATCAAAGCGGGCTATCACCCCGCGCCGGCCTGGCCCTGCTCAACGCCTCACGGGCCTGGGCCTTCATGGAGGGTCGCAGAGCCGGTGCTGCCCGAGGATGTGCAAGTGGTGCTGCCCTCCGTCGCCGGCCATCGGCTGAAGCTGGTTGCCAGCGCCTCCACCGATTCGCGGGCGGTGGTCGCGCCCTTGTTGACGGAAGTGGCAATTCCTTAACGTTGGATCGCCAGCGCCCCACCTAAACGCTTCGGTGTCGATCTTATGGCCACCCTCACCCTCCGCGAACGCCTAGACCCGCGCCGCTTTTTCCAGGGCGAAAAAGCCGCCACAGGCCCCGTCACCCTAAGCCATCGCCGCATCTTCATCGTTCCGAACCAGCGCGGCTTCGGGCTGTCCCTGTTGCTGCTGATCCAACTGTTGGCCTCAATCAACTACAACAACAGCTTAGGCTTCATCCTCACCTTCCTGGTAGGCAGCATCAGTCTGTTCGGGGCGGTCTACGGCTTCCGCAACCTGTCCGGGCTTACGCTTCGTGCCAGCGGGGCGGAGCCGGTGTTTGTCGGCGAGGCGGCACATTTCAAAATGGGACTGGACAACCCCAGCCAAACACCGAGAATCGCCTTGCATTTCGGCCTGCGCCATGGCCCCACGCAAGAGTTGAACCTGCTTCCCGGCGAAAGCCAGCAAGTCATCCTCGGCGTGGAAGCGTCCCGGCGCGGCTGGCTGGAATTGCCCAGCGTCACGTTGACCAGCGCGTTTCCGTTGGGGCTGTTCCGCGCTTGGTCGCCGGTCAGGCTGAAAGAACGGGTGTTGGCCTATCCCCGGCCTGCCCCGGACAGCCTGCCTTTCCCCACGTCCCCCGGTGGCGATGGCGGGCAGCGCCGGGCCAAAGCCGACGATTTCCACGGTTTCCAAAGCTACCGGCCGGGGGATCCGCTACGGCGGATCCATTGGAAAGGCGTCGGCCAAAGGCCAGGGTGTGCATGTCAAGGAATACCGGGGCGAGGAGAATATCCAGTTTTACCTGGACTGGACGCAAACCCCAGGCCATGATGTGGAGACGCGGTTGAGCCGCTTGTGCCGCTGGGTGCTGGATGCGGAAAAGACCGGGGCGGTTTACGGCCTGCGCATTCCGGGGACTGAGATCAAGCCTGCCGCGGGGCAGGCGCATTTGCGGAGGTGTTTAGAGAGTTTGGCGTTGTTTGGGTTGTAAGGGTGCGCGCGATACGCACCCTGCCAAGGCTTCCACTGGAAGCGAATGAATCAGCGGCGCAGTTTGTAATTGCGCCCGTAGAAGATTTCCGCCATTTCCTGCTTCAGCCGCTTCTGGATGGACTGGCGCTCGTCATCGACCAAGGCATCCTTGTCGGTCTCGAACAGGTAGTTGTCTAGGTTGAAGTCTTTCAGGATCATCTTGGTATGGAAGATTTTTTCCTGGTAGACATTCACGTCGATCATCTGGTAGCGGTCGGCGGTGACATCGGCGATGTAGTTCTGGATCGAGGTGATCTCATGGTCGATGTAGTGCTTCTGCCCGCTGATGTCGCGGGTGAAGCCGCGCACCCGGTAATCCATGATGACGATGTCCGACTCGAAACTGCGGATCAGATAATTCAAAGCCTTCAACGGCGAGATACGGCCACAGGTGGACACATCGATGTCGGCACGGAACGTACTGAGGCCATTGTAGGGATGGCTTTCCGGGTAGGTGTGGACGGTGATGTGGCTCTTGTCCAAATGCGCCACCACGGCCTCCGGCAAGGGACCTGGCGCTTCAGTGTTGCTGACGACGCTGGATGTGTGGTCGCCTTCGGAGATCAGCATGGTCACGCTGGCCCCTTGCGGCTCGTAGTCCTGGCGGGCGACATTGAGGATTTCCGCGCCGATGATATGGGTGACATCGGTGAGGATCTGGGTCAGACGCTTGGCGCTGTAGGCTTCGTCAATATACTCGATGTAACGCCGTTGCTGTTGCTCTGACTTGGCGTAGCAGATGTCGTAAATATTGAAACTAAGCGACTTGGTTAAGTTGTTGAAACCGTGTAACTGCAACTTGTCCATTGAATTCGGGATACCCTGGTCTGAGCTTTGGCCGACATGGGGTGAAATTGCCCTTCCCAATGCGGCCAAATGGTTAAAACTTTGCGCGTTTGGCCTTCTGCACGAGCGCCCGGTCAAACCTCGACGATCTCATAGTCGTGGGTAATCTCGGCGGATTTCCCCAACATGATCGACGCGGAGCAATACTTTTCCGCCGACAGGTCGATGGCCCGCCTGACCACCGCCTCGGACAAATTCTTGCCTTTCACCACGTAATGGATGTGAATCTTGGTGAACACCTTCGGGTCGGTATCCGCCCGCTCGGCATCCAACCGCAACTCGCAACCCCTCACGTCATGGCGACCTTTCCTCAGGATGTGGATGACGTCATAAGCGGTGCAGCCACCCATGCCCACCAGCAACATTTCCATTGGCCTTATCCCTAAATTTTCGCCGCCACCCTCGGGCGGGCCATCCATAAGCACCGTATGGCCGCTGCCGGATTCACCCAGGAACTTCGAGTTCTCAACCCATACAACACGCGCTTTCATGCGGTCTCTCATCTTGGAAAAAATAGCGCACATTCTAGCATGATTCCGCCCTGGCTTAAGGTTTTTCGACGGTGCTTCGGCAGTCCCACCTTGGAGCAGTTACCCCCGCGTGGACATTGCCGCCCCAACCGATAGGAAGTGCTAAAATGCCTTGCCCCATCTTGCAAACCGTCCGTCGCCCAACCATCGGACGCCGCCCAACTGACCGCCATGAGCCTCTCCGCCCTCCTGCCTCCTCCCGCCCGTCGGCTTGCCGATGCCATCATCGCCGCAGGTGGCCGGCCCGTGGTGGTCGGCGGTGCGGTGCGCGACCATCTGCTAGGCTTGGTTCCCAAGGATTTTGATATTGAAGCCTACGGGCTGTCTGTCGAGGATCTCCAAGCGGTTTTGGGGCGGGTAGCCAAGATCCATGCTGTGGGCAAGTCGTTTGGCGTGTTGAAGACGAGGATAGGCGGCATGGACATCGACGTATCCTTGCCGCGCCGGGAAAAGAAAGTCGGCCCGGGCCATCGGGGGTTCGCGGTTGACCATGACCCTTTCATGCCCTTTGCCGAAGCCGCTTCCCGCCGCGACTTCACCCTTAACGCCATTGGCGTGGATCTGGCCAGCGACGAAATCCTCGATCCTTGGGATGGCAGGCGCGACCTTGCGGCCGGCTTGATTCGCCATGTCTCCGATGCCTTCGACGAAGATCCCTTGCGTGTGCTGCGAGCCTGCCAGTTCTCCGCCCGCTTCGGCTTTGCCATTGCCCCGGAAACGCTGGAAAAATGCCGGGCCTTGCAAGGCGAGTTGGCTACCCTGTCCACTGAAAGGATCTGGGAGGAATTCAAGAAACTATTGCTGAAATCGCTGAAACCTTCGATAGGCATCCGGGCATTGGAGGTGACGGGGGCATTGGCTTTGTTTCCAGAATTGGCGGCATTGTGCGGTGTGCGGCACAATCCAGCATTCCATCCCGAGGGCGATGTGTGGACACACAACAACCTAGTCTTGGACGCTTGCGCCCGGCTTTGCCGCGACGAGGGGCTGGAAGATCGGGACGCCCTGCCGCTGATGCTCGCCGCACTCTGCCATGACCTCGGCAAGCCAACAACGGCCAAGCTGGTTGATGGTGGCTGGCGCAACCCTGGCCACGAACAAGCCGCCGAGGCACCGACTCGGAGCCTGCTGGGCCGGATTGGCTGCCCGCCGTCCTTGGCCGAACGTGTCGTCCCTTTGGTGCTTGAGCATGACCAGCCTTATCAGCTGTGGTTGCGGAACCAAACCGCGCCGGTCACGGATGGCGTCATCCGTAGGTTGGCCCTGCGTGTGCCTATCCTTCCGCTGTGTCGGCTGGCTTTGGCGGATTTTCGGGGCCGCACGGCGGAAGACGCGAACGGCCCTTGCCCGTCGGCGGAATGGCTGCGGGCGCGGGCTGCGTCCCTGGGCGTGTTGGGGCAAGCCCCGCGCCCGATCTTGCAAGGGCGGGATGTGCAGGCTTTCGGCGTGAAACCAGGGCCAGCCATGGGCCAGTTGCTGAAAGCGGCGTTCCAGGCCCAGCTTGATGGCGAGTTCACCGATTTGCCGGGCGCGGTCGCTTGGGCGCAGGCGAGGATTGAGGCATGAACCATTGCCCCCAAGACAGCATCGTCGCCATCGCCACGCCATGCGGCCGAGGCGGCGTAGGCGTGATCCGAGTATCCGGTGGTCGCGTCGCCGCCGTCATCGCGGCGTTGCTAGGCAAACCCCTACAGGCCCGCCGCGCCCATTTCCTGCCGTTCCTTGATGCCGACGGCTCGGTGCTGGATTCCGGCCTAGCCTTGTATTTCCCCGCCCCGCATTCTTTCACTGGCGAAGATGTGTTGGAATTGCAAGGTCACGGCAGCCCGTTGGTCTTGGATCTACTGTTGCGCCGCATCCTGTCGCTAGGGGGTGTGCGCCTGGCCCGGCCTGGGGAATTTTCCGAGCGGGCTTTCCTCAATGACAAAATCGACCTGGCCCAGGCCGAGGCCATCGCCGACCTCATCGACAGCGGCACCGAACAAGCCGCCCGCTCCGCGCAACGTTCTTTGCAGGGGGAATTTTCCCGCTTGATTGATACGCTGGTGGAGGAGTTGATCCAATTGCGGCTGTATGTGGAAGCCGCCATCGACTTCGTGGACGAGGACATCGACTTCCTGGGCGAAGGCGCGATCCAGGAAAAACTGGCCGGGCTGCTGCGACGCTTGGAACACATACAGCGCACCGCCAAGCAAGGCTGTGTGCTGCGTGACGGCTTGACCGTGGTCATCGCCGGCCGTCCCAACGCCGGCAAGTCCAGCCTGCTCAACAGCATGGCCGGACGCGAGGCGGCCATCGTCACCGAAATCGCCGGCACGACCCGCGATCTATTGCGTGAATATGTCCAGATCGATGGGATGCCTTTGCACATCGTCGATACGGCAGGTTTGCGGGAAGGCGCGGATTTGGTCGAGCGGGAAGGCATACGCCGGGCGCGGGAGGCCATCGCCAAAGCAGACTTGGTGCTGTTGATGATCGACGACCGCTGGCCAGAGACGGGCGAGGATTTGCTGTCCGATGTCCCGGAAAATCTGCCGGTGATCCGCGTCCTCAACAAGATCGACCTGACCGGCAGGGCAGCAGGCTTAAGCGAGACCGCGACGGGATTGACAATCAGCCTGTCGGTGAAAACCGGTGTGGGGCTGGACGATCTGCGCCAACATCTCAAGCAATGCGCCGGTTACGACAGCGGAGCAGGGGAGGTGTTCATCGCCCGCCGCCGCCACCTCGATGCCCTCGCCCGCGCCCATCAAGCCGTAGCAAGCGGGTTGCGCCATCTTCAAGGCGCATGCGCACCGGAGCTTTTGGCCGAAGATCTGCGGCTGGCCCAGCAAGCCCTGTCCGAAATCACCGGCGCGTTCACCACCGAAGACTTGCTGGGCCGGATCTTCGGGAGTTTCTGCATCGGCAAGTGACAATCACCCCTCTCCCTGCGCGAGCAAAGCTGGGGGATGAGGGCTTAATCCGCAGCATCCTTGAAATGGTAAAAGGATTTGTCCATATAAAACAGCACATCGTCCACTTCGCTTTTCCCCCATTCAGCACCGCTATGTTCGGCCCAGCTTGCAATTTTATTGCGCAAATCCTTCAGGGTTTTTGCCTTGCCTTCTTTGGCGGCGAGGCGCAAATCGTCATGGCATCCTTTGCATTGATGATCGAACAACTCCTGGCCCCTCCCGAAATTTTCAGCATGGGCCGCTGATGGCGGCAGTCCTGCCAGGGCAAGGCCGATGGCACAGGTTTGGATGACCGTTTGGATTCGCATAATTGGCACCTTGGGCTTTGGTCAAGCGATGGATCAAAAGCCCATTATAGCCTTTCGCCTGGGCGCTGGCTTTGCGTACAATGTTCCACGTGGAACACATGGCCTGCCGGTTCTGTTGGATAATACGCGCTGGCTCAACCCTGGGAGAAACCGATGGCAGCTTTGCACACCCAAGAACCCGCACCCCGGCACTTGCGCGTCTTCCTCGCATCGCCGGGGGATGTGGCGGAAGAGCGGAAGCTGGCCCTGTCCATTTTGCAACACCTCCCCCGTGATCCTCTTCTGCGCGGCAAGATCACGCTGGAAGCCGTTGCTTGGGAGCAAGACGGCGGGGTTCCTTTGTCGGCGTGGGTCAGTCCGCAGGATGCCGTCAAAAAGCATCTGCCTTTGCCCTGCCAGTGCCACATTGTGATCGTCATCCTTTGGTCGCGGATGGGAACCCCCCTGCCTATGGAGGAAGGTGTCAAGCCCGACGGCAGCCCTTATTGGTCGGGTACGGAATGGGAATATCTGAATGCCAAATACGGCGAGACGACAGGAGGCAAGCCTGAACTTCTGGTTTATCGCCGCACAGAGGAACCAAAACTTTCACCCAAAGACCCCGAGATCATGGACAAGCTGGGGCAATGGCAAAAGGTCGAAGCCTTTGTCGCCAGCATCAAACCGGGCGGCATCAATGATTATGCCAACCCAGAAGATTTCAAAGACAAACTGGCCAATCAACTCAAATTCACCATAAATGCATGGCTGACGGGTGCGTCCGATATTGCCCGACAGAATCCCCGAGCCAAGCAAAATCCGCCAAGCCCGGATCACAGCGCGACCCTGCGCCAGTATCTGGGCTTTGTCGAAGACAAGCACCAATATCTGAACTTCAAGGGGCTGGGCATCGCCGACCGGGTGCCGTTGAAGCTGCCTTTGCTGGATCTGTATGTGCCGCTGAAGGCGCGGCTGGAACTGCCTCCCGGCGAAAAGGCCGATGAAAGGCGGTGGACTTTGGCGGGACGCGGCAATAACGTTGAAACGCCGGATGCCCATGGCTTGCGCCTGGGCGAACCCCAACCCGTGTTGGATTTGCTGCGGCAACAGGATGGCTTGGTGATCCTTGGCGACCCCGGCGCGGGCAAGACCACCTTCCTGAAATACCTGGCCTTGCAAATGGCGAGGGTCAGCGGAGCCGCCATCGGCCTAGGCGAACGCCTGCCCTTGCTGGTTCCGCTGTCCGGCTATGCCAATGAATTGGAGCGCGGCGACCTCCGCCTGGACGATTATATCGCCGGGCATTTCCTCAAGTCTGGCGGCGATTGGCCGCTGAAGGAATTGCTGGCCGATGCGCTGGGTCGTGGGGCCGGGCTGGTGCTGCTGGACGGCCTGGATGAAGTGGCCGATCTGGCCCTGCGCCATCTTGTCGTGGAGCGGGTGGTCGATTATTACTTGGCCCATCGGCAGGGCGGCAACAAATTCGTCATCACCAGCCGCATCATCGGCTACCGCGAAGTGCGTCCCGCCGCGCCAGGGCTGGCGGAATGCACCTTGGTGGATTTCAACGAGGAGGAGATAGCCGAATTCGTCGGGCGCTGGACCCTGGCCCTGGAAACCCAGGCCCAAGGCGGCGGGAAACTGGCCGTCGAGGATGCGCAACGGGAACGCACCGGGCTGCTGGATGCCGTGCGGCACAATCCCGGCGTGCGCCAACTGGCCGCCAATCCGCTGTTGTTGACCATCCTGGCCTTGATGAAACGCCAAGGCGTCAGCCTGCCCGAGCGCCGGGTGGAGCTGTACGAGACCTATGTGAAAACCTTGCTGTCCTCCTGGAACCGGGTGCGCGGCCTGGGCCGTCCGCCCAGCCGCGACCTAGACCCGGTGCAGACGGTGAAGGTGCTTGCCCCCTTGGCGCTGTGGATGCATGAGGTCAATCCCGGCGTCGGCTTGGTGAAGCGCGAAGATCTGCGCCGGGAATTGGAGAAACTTTACCGCGAAAGGGGCGAGGCCGACGCGGAAACTTGCGCCCGACGTTTCCTGGCCGATGTGCGCCACCACTCTGGCCTGCTGCTGGAACGCGGCCCCGACGAATACGGCTTCATCCATCTTACTTTCGAGGAATATCTCGCGGCGGCCGCCATCGCCTTAAGGCATCAAGGCGACGCCGCAGCCATTGCCAAAGAACTGGCCGGGCATGTCGGCGAGGCGCCCTGGCATGAAATCATCCGGCTCACGGTGGGCTATGTTGGCCTGGTGCAGCAAATGGACCGCGTGGCCGGCGGCATCGTCCAGGCGCTGGCCGCGGAACAACCCGGCCCTCCCGGCGAGGCTGTGGTTTTGGCGGGCGAGGCGGTGGTCGATGCCTGTGAGGCGGGGGTGGACGCGGACAACCGGGCGCGAGTCAGGGACGCCCTGGTGGTCACGATGCGCGGGACGGAAATTCCCGGCAAGCTGCGCCGCCGCGCCGGTTGGCTGTTGGGCCGTCTGGGCTGGCAACCCGAGGGCTTGGATCAATTTGTCGAGGTGCCGCCGGGGAAGTTTTTGTATGGGGACGACAGGCAAGTGCGCGAGATTCCCTACCGTAATTGGATCGCCCAATTTCCCGTCACCAACCGTCAATTCGCCCGCTTTGTCGAGGCGGGCGGCTACCGCAAGCGCGAGTTTTGGACGCTGACCGGCTGGCGTTGGCTGGAAAAGAACAACATCCGCCAGCCGGCATACTGGGAGGACAGCGAATTGAACAATCCTATCTTCCCTGTGGTCGGGGTTTCATGGCATGAGGCTGTGGCCTATGCCCGTTGGCTGGACGGGGTGCTGGCCGGTCAGAGCTTGATGGTGGCAGGGAAGCGGATGGACAAGCCACAAGGCCACTTCGTCCGCCTGCCTGCAGAACAGGAATGGGAGCGGGCGGCGCGGGGCGTGGACGGGCGGGAATATCCTTGGGAAGGCGGCTTCGTGCCAGCTTACGCCAACATAGCCGATGAAGACTGGAACAGTGTCACTGGCGGCACGACGGCAGTCTGTGCCTATCCGCAAGGCGTATCGCCGACGGGGGCCTGGGACATGGCCGGGAATGCGTGGGAATGGTGTCTCCAAAAATATAGCCAGCCGGAAGATTCGGATTTGGAAGGAGACGACAGCCGGGTGCTGCGGGGCGGTTCCTGGCTCGACCTTCCGCACCTCGCCCGCTGCGCCTCCCGCGGCAGCGGCGTTCCTGGCCCCCGTAGCGGCAGCGTCGGTTTCCGCCTTGTCTGCGCGTCCCCCATCGCTGGCCTCTGAACTCTGGTTCTCTGGACTCTGTTTTGCTGTTCACTGTGCTCTTCCGCCGCGGAGCGGCGGCGCGGTATTTTTTTTGGGGGGGGGTGCTGCATCCCGTGCATGTGACCGCTTTTGGCGGGCTGAAGCCCGACCTATAATGTTGAAAAAACATGGCGGCGCAATCCCCAAGTGTCGGCATAGCGCACATGATTGATCCAGCCTTGGACGCTGGCATCCAATTCGCCAAAACTGATTTTGCCGTTGCGGTATTCTTCATAACGTTCCCGCAGCCGCCGCGTCGCGTTTCGCACATTTCGCGCCTTGACCTTGCGGTGGCCAGGATAGACCACGAAGCCCAACCAGGGGATACCGCAGACTACGGGCAAGACTTGCGCCGAACTTTCGTGGATGGTAAGACGTAGGCAAGCCAGCCGCTTGATGATGGCTTGTTTCCATCGCCATAACTCCTGCTTGCTGTCGCTGAACAAGGCGAAGTCGTCCACATAGCGTAGATAAGCCAGGCAACCCAGCTCGCGTTTGACGAACAGATCGAAGGGATGCAAATAGCAGTTCGACCAGAACTGCGAACTCAGATTCCCGATGGGCAGTCCGCGTGGACGGCAAAGTGCCAGCAGGTCGTCGCCGGGAAACCATGCCATTTCATATTCGTCCTCCAATACGCCGTCGCCGCTGGCAATGATTTTGTTGATCACCGCCATGACATCATCCTCGGGTATATGGCGTGACAGGATGGCTTGCAAAATCGCATGGTCGATGGAAGGGAAATGTTTGACCACATCGACGCGCAAGACATAAGCATAACGGCTTGCGAATTGCTGCAAGCGGTCAACGGCACGGTGAGTGCCGCGTCCTACCCGGTTGGCGTAGCTGTCGGGGATGAAGCGGCGTTCAAAGCGTGGCTCGATGATGGCGCACAGCGCGTGATGGACAATCCGATCCCGAAAGGGCGCTGCGCTGATTTTCCTGCGCTTGGGTTCGTGGATGTAAAAATGCGCATAAGCGCCGGGCTGGTAGCTGCCCTCTACCAATTCCTCGCGCAGATCGAGCAAGCGGTCGGCGCATTCATACTCGAAACAGGCGACGCCGGGGCGTCCGCGCTTGCCCTTCGCCGCCTGCCTGTAGGCCGCCAACAAACTGCTAAAGTCGCAAAGCTGAAGGTAGGCATCGCTTGCCATAAGGGGAACCCAATATGTCTGAAGAAATGGCCGTGTTCACGCGGATGTTTGACCTACTGGCGTGGCTGTTGCCCAAGGCCGAAAGCTTCCCACGCCTGTACCGTACAACCCTGACACAACGGATGATGGATGCCGCGCTGGATTTGCAGGAACGGCTTATCGAGGCGCAAAACCGGCGAGGCAAGGCCCGGCGGGAAGCTTTGGATCTAGCCGATGATGCCTTGTCGAGTTTGCGGGTTTATTTGCGCCTGGCCCATCAATGGCACTGGCTGAACGACGGGCAGTACCATCATGTAAGCCATATGCTCGCGGAGGTGGGTCGTTTGCTGGGAGGATGGATCAAGCAAACCAGCCGGGCCAAGGGATAAGTCGGAGTGTCCCGGCGGCAGGCGCTAGGGGACACCCCTGTTTGCTATAAGCCCGACGGCGTGCCGCGCAAGGCGGGAACCGTGCGGACAGGACACATCCGCGCCATCATTCATCTTTCGCCTCAAACCGAAGCCTTGGCCTCATGCTTTGTCGGAGGCTTGCGGGCCGAGGTCGGCCTACAAGCCCGCCATGGGCAATAACACCCCTGGCCCAGATGTCAAGAACGATGTGGGACGCGCAGACAAGGCGGAAACCGATGTTGTTGTTACGGTTGCCAGGATCGTTGTTGTTGCGGTAGGCGCAGCGGGCGTTGTGTGGATTGTTGTTCCAGGAACCGCCCCGCAGCACCTTGACGGATGGCCCCGCCGGAAAATCCGGCATTGGAATTATGCAGGCACAAGCCATCCAAGACAAGCCCCGAGCCATTGAGAAAAAAAGCGCCGCCGCTACGCGGCGGAAGAGCACAGAGAGCAGCAGAACAGAGTCCAGAGAACCAGAGATCAGTGACCGGCGACGGGGGACGCGCAGACAAGGCGGAAACCGATGACGTTGTTACGGCTGCCAGGATCGAAGTCGCTGCGGAAGGCGCAGCGGGCGAGGTGAGGACTTCTGCTCCAGGAACCGCCCCGCAGCACCCGACTCGAACCTCCTCCCACTTCCCAAGCCGAGCCGTCGTCAGGTGCGCCTTGATAACTGTCGTGCCAACGGTCTTGCGCCCATTCCCAGACATTGCCCGCCGTGTCATGCAAGCCCCAGGGATTGGCGAGGAACGACCCGACCGGAGCGGTCTGCTTGCCCGACCATTCGCTGCCGGAATTGAAGCAATTGGCCCGGTTTACGCCGATCTCGTCGCCCCACCAATAAGCCGTTTCCGTTCCTGCCCGTGCGGCATATTCCCATTCCGCTTCGCTGGGCAGGCGGTAAGGCTTGCCGGTCTGTTCCGATAGCCAACGCGCATACTCGCCAGCATCCTCCCAAGTGACATCGACCACCGGCCTGCGCGACCGGCCCCATCCAAAATCATCCGGCATGCGGCACCGGGTCGCCGTGGCGAAGCGGTCATATTCCTCAAAAGTCACGGCATAACGCCCGATGGCAAAGGGCTGGGCGAAAGTGACAGTGTGGACGGGGCGCTCGTCAGCATCGCCTCCGCCGCCCAAATCGCCCATGCGAAATGTTCCACGTGGAACAATCACCATCTCCGGGCCTTCATCGCCGGATTTGAGGGCATCGCGGAAGATTGTCGGCTGAGTTTGCGCGGTTGCTTGATTCACGGCCCGCTGATTCTTGGTAGGCCGTGGCTGGATAAGCGGCTTTGAAGATTCGGGCGCAGGGATTGGGTTTGCCGACTGCTGATTTGCGGCAGGCGATGCTTGATCTGACGCGGAGAGTTTTACCGGTTTCTTACCTGTGACCCCCCAAACCAGCCGCCAAAAGCCTTCGTCTTCTTTGCCGTCACGGCAATCAACCCAAGTCAAATCTTCAAGGAAAAGGGGTAGTTCGGGCGTTTCCGGGCAGCCTTCCAACAAGACGGGAATGACCGGCTTGCCGTGTTCGACGAATTTTCTCAAATAACTACGCATTTCCCGGCTTTGCCAAGGGCCGATGCCCTCCTTGCCCACCAACACTGCCGCCGCATGGATGGACTTTATGTTAGACTCCAAAGCCTCTTGCCAGGGTCGGCCCGGAATGAGTTCCTCGACATCCAGCCAAACCTTAAGCCCCTGCGCCTTCATCCGCGCCGCCAAACGGATGACGGCGGGCCGGTCTTTGCTGTTATAGGAAAGGAAGGCGTCAAACGGGGGATCCTGTTCGGCCATGAATTGCGGCTCCTGGCGGGTATTCGGCGTGGCGGGTCATGCCAGGCATTATAAACGACGCCCGTCTGGCTTGGATACCGAAATGCAGGTCATGGAGATGGTCGGCTTGCCAGCCATGGACGCTGGATACTGGCATCCAAGCGGTATGACGACGGCTAGGCTGTTGGCTGAATCATCTCCTAATCAGGTTCGCCTAAGCCGCCATAGAAAGCTGCCGTTCCGGCAAACAATCCTCAAACCAAAAGGCAAATATCTGCCTTCTGTTTCTGGATCGCGTCGTATAATGCAGGACATCCGAGTTCAACTCCCCGGCTTCCGCGATGATTTCTTTCCCGTCGGATCCTTTCTTGACGACAGAATAAACCAGGCTTTCGCCGCTTTCCTTGAGCTTCTCGACCACATCTTGCCATTCGGCATCCGGGCAGGCTATGCCATATCGGCCTTGGTGGCCGATAGCCTCGCCGTCGTCCGGGGCGGCGGACTTCAGATATTCGATCTCACAACGGGAGTTGAACAGGCTCTTCGAGAAGGGCAGAGCGTCATTCAGCGGACGATAGAGCTTAATATAAACGGTGGCCATTTTTCCTGATCCTTAATTGAGTCATGAGTGATTGGTTTGCAAGGTGCCAGCTTTGGCTTCCTCCGCATGGGCAATCATTATTGGCGCTCAAACTTAAGGCAGACTTAAAAAAGGCGGGCCGATAAACCGGCCCGCCTTTTTGGGTTCCACGTGGAACATGGCGCTACGCTCAAATATCCAGATTGGCCACTTCCAAGGCGTTCTTCTCGATGAAATCCCGGCGCGGCTCCACTTGGTCGCCCATGAGGGTGGTGAACACCTCGTCGGCGGCGATGGCGTCTTCGATCTTCACCTGCAACAGACGGCGGGTGTTGGAGTCCAATGTCGTCTCCCACAATTGCTCGGGGTTCATTTCACCCAAGCCTTTGTAACGCTGGATATGCTGGCCTTTGCGCACATCCGCCATCATCAGCTCGAAGGCTTGCTTGAAGTTCTTCACCGGGGTTTTCTTGTCCTCGGTGCCGATGGCGGTGTTCTCGCCAAACAACCCCTCGACGGTCTTGCTGAAGGCGACGATCCGGCCATAATCATGGGACAGGAAAAAGGCCGGCGTGACCTCGAAATATTTTTGCACACCATGGATGCGCTTCATGATCTTGGCGGTGAATTCACCTGGGGTCTGGGTGAAGTCCACTTCGACGGTGAACAACGTACCCTTCTCCTTGACCTGCAATTGGATTTCCAGTTGCTTGAACCAGGCTTCGCAACGGGCTTGGTCGTGGAGTTCTTCCTTGGGCAAAGGCGGCAGGTCGATCAGGACTTCGAGGAAGGTCTCGTCGTAACGCCGCCCGTGGCGCTCGATCAAGCCGCGTATCTTCAAATGCTCCTGGGCCAATGATTCCAAGCCTATCCCCTGGATCGGCGGAGTCGCTTCGTTAATGAATAGCTTAGTTTTTTCCAGCGCCATCTGCAGCAGGTAATTGTCCAGTTCGTTGTCGTCTTTTACGTAGCTTTCCTGCTTGCCCTTCTTGACCTTGTACAGCGGCGGCTGGGCGATATAGATGTAGCCGCGCTCGATCAGTTCAGGCATCTGCCGGTAGAAAAAAGTCAGCAGCAATGTGCGGATGTGTGAACCGTCAACATCGGCGTCGGTCATGATGATGATGCGGTGGTAGCGCAGCTTGTCCGGGTTGTATTCCTCCCGCCCGATGCCGCAGCCCAGCGCGGTGATCAGTGTGCCGACTTCCTCCGATGCCAACATGCGGTCAAAACGGGCGCGCTCGACATTGAGGATCTTGCCCTTCAGCGGCAGGATGGCCTGGGTGCGCCGATCCCTGCCCTGCTTGGCGGATCCGCCGGCGGAATCGCCCTCGACAATGAACAACTCGGACAGCGCCGGGTCGCGCTCCTGGCAGTCGGCCAGCTTACCGGGGAGTCCGGCGATATCCAGCGTGGTCTTGCGGCGGGTCATTTCCCTGGCTTTGCGGGCGGCCTCGCGGGCGCGGGCGGCGTCGATCATCTTGCCGGCGATGATCTTGGCGACGGAGGGATTTTCCAGCAGGAACTCGTCGAACTTCTCGTTCATCGCCCCTTCCACCGCTGGTTTCACCTCGGAGGACACTAGCTTGTCTTTGGTCTGTGAGGAGAACTTGGGATCAGGCACTTTCACCGAGAGGATCGCCGTCAAGCCTTCGCGGGCATCGTCGCCAGTCGTGGCGACTTTATGCTTCTTCTGCAAGCCTTGGGCTTCGATGTACTCGTTCAAGGTGCGCGTCAGCGAAGCGCGGAAGCCGGTCAGATGGGTACCACCGTCGCGCTGCGGAATGTTGTTGGTGTAGCAGTAGATATTTTCCTGGTAGGAATCGTTCCATTGCAAAGCCGCCTCGACGAAGATGCCATCGCGCTCGGTGCTGACGTAGAATACCTTGTCGAAAAGCGGCGTCTTGTTCTTGTTCAGATGCTCGACAAAGGCGCGGATGCCTCCCTCGAATTCAAAGATGTCTTCGCGGTCGGTGCGCTCGTCGAACAACTCGATCCGCACGCCGGAATTGAGGAAAGACAGTTCACGCAGACGCTTGGCGAGGATGTCATAATTGAACAGGATGTGGGTGAAGGTCTCGGCGCTGGGCTTGAAGCGGATTTTCGTACCCGAACCCTCCGCCGGACCGGCGTCGGCCAACGGGGCTTGAGGAACGCCGTGGCGGTAAAGCTGTTTGTACAACCTCCCGTTCTTGCGAACTTCCAACTCCAACTCTTCGGACAAGGCGTTCACCACCGACACACCGACGCCATGCAGGCCGCCGGATACCTTGTAGGCGTTGTCGTCAAATTTTCCGCCGGCGTGCAGCACGGTCATGATGACTTCCGCCGCCGAACGGCCCTCCTCCTGGTGGATGTCCACCGGAATGCCGCGCCCGTCGTCAGTGACCGTGACCGATTCGTCGGCGTGGATCAGCACCTTGACGCTTTTGCAGTAACCGGCCAGAGCCTCATCAATGGAATTGTCCACCACCTCGAACACCATATGGTGCAAGCCTGTGCCATCGTCGGTGTCGCCTATGTACATGCCAGGACGCTTTCTGACCGCGTCCAGTCCCTTCAACACCTTGATGTTTGTGCTATCGTATTCGTCGCCAGCCATAATCTTCAAGTCTTCCAAAGTTAAATCAAACCCGTGCAACCCGGCCATGTTCCACGTGGAACACTGCGGCATCCTCCAAACCCGCCTGCTCCAACAGATGCGTATCGGTGGCCGTGATAAAAAACTGTGCCTGCCGCAATTGCAGGAACGCCAAGAGCTTCCCGCGATTGTCACAGTCCAGCTCCGAAGCCAGATCGTCGATCAACACGCAACCCTTGGCACCTAAGGACTCTTCCAGCAAATGCGCCTGGGCCAACAGCAACGCGAAAACCAACAGCTTCATCTGCCCGCGTGACAGATAATTCTTGGCAGATCTTCCATCCGCCAGAATCGAAAAATCCCCCTTGTGCGGCCCGGAATGGGTGTGGCCGTCGCGCAAATCCTGAGCGACTTCATCCCGCAGCACATCTTCCAACGTCTTGTCGTCGTTCCACCCGGCGGAGGCACGCAACTCAAAGGCCATGGCCCCCAAGAAATGCCCGGTGGCGGCATGGAAGTAAGGCAGCAGGCGTTCCGCGTAAGCGGCCCGAGCCAAAGCGACTATTGTACCGTAGCGGGACAGCTCATGATTCCATATCTCAATGCCCCGTATGCCGCCTGTCCGCAGCAAGGCGTTGCGTTGATCCAAGGCACGGGCGTAGCCGCGCCAATGCTCCAAGAAGCCAGCGTCGAGATGGAACGCACCCCAATCAAGAAACTGCCGCCGGGCTTTGGGTGCGCCGTCCAGCAACCCGCTGCTGGCGGGCTGGATGAGCAAAACCGGAAAGGCGCGGATCAGTTCGGCGCTGGTTTGCAGCTTGCTTCCCGCTAACGCAATTTCCCGCTTGCGCCTGCCTAGGCGGACGCCTATAGGCAGCAGACTGGCCCCTTCATCTACCCTGCCCGTCACAATCAAATCGTCCTGCTGAAAGCGTATGACCTGGCCCGCCTGGGTGCTGCGGAACGACCGTGCCCGCCCGAGGATATGGATGGCCTCCAGCAACGAAGTCTTGCCACTGCCGTTGGGGCCTAAGATGAAATTCAGGCGGGGGGAAGGTTCGATGCTTGTAGCTTCGATGTTGCGCACATTCGAGACATCAAGTTTCGCTAGGGACATGGGAGGAAGGGATGCTGGGCTTTGATTATAAACTGATCAGACGCGGAAGGCTTGCGATGAATCACCCTGCCTTGCGCAGCCCGGACGCAGCTTGCGAAGCACGGATATCGCGGGACAACGCACCCACCTTGCGGTAAAGTTTCAGTTAGATTGCCCGTATTCCCCAGGAACGGAGGAAAAAAGCCGAATAGCGGGAGATCCCGTTGTTTTTATCGCTATCTTTGGAGGATTCCCAAGCAAAATTTCTGCCATGGCATTTGCTTGATCACGCTTTCCAGTCTTTTCGGCTGCGCGGAAAATCCTCGTGTCGCGCCAGCCGATTCGATTGCGCAAGCCGTAAAACAATCGGGGAGGGTTGACGGACAAGGTTTCGTATGGCGCGGTCCAGAATTACAGGTACGACACTATCGGACTCTGTTCTATGGTTACGATGCCGTTTACTACCGGGTGGTTGCCCGGAAACCGCCAAAAGGCGGGACGCTGTGCCAAGTATGGATAAACGCCCACTATGGCGGAGACCGCCGCCATTATGATGCTATAAAGTTCACCGATGGCTCAAGCCACCCTATGGGCAATTATCGACACGACACGGAGAGATGCCAGTTTTTTAATAGTCTGGTTTACGCCTGTCTCTTCCAGGATCAAGCCAGTCTGGATCTGTCGCGCACAGAGTTGGAGGCTGCGCAACTAACAGGGCTACAGCTCACTTTGACGGGAGGCCCACAAGATTATGAATCTATAGATCTGCCGGCGAATTATATCCAAGGCTTGCTGCAGGCTGTCAGGGTTGGCATCCCTCCGGCATCAATGCCGGAAGTGTCTCATCCCGGTGAACACCATGGCAATCCCATGCTCGTCAGCGGCAGCGATGACTTCGGCGTCACGCACCGAGCCGCCCGGCTGGATCAGGGCGGTGACGCCAACTTCGGCGGCGGAGTCCAGGCCATCGCGGAACGGCAGGAAGGCGTCGGAGGCGAGCACCGAGCCTTTGATCTCCAAACCCTCGTCGGCGGCTTTGATGGCTGCGATGCGGGCGGAGTAGACTCGGCTCATCTGTCCCGCGCCGATGCCAACAGTCTGCCCGTCCTTGCAATACACCATGGCGTTCGATTTGATGAATTTCACCGCTTTCCACGCGAACAGCAGGTCGGCGATTTCTTTCCCGGTCGGGGTGCGTTTCGTCACGATGCGCAGATCCTCGCGCCCGATGCGCCCCTCGTCGCGGTCTTGCACCAGCAAGCCGCCGACCACGCGCTTGAAATCCCAGCCCGATGGATTGCCCACAGCCTGCGGCTTCGCCCCCCTCGCTTCGCTCTCCCCGTGGGGAGAGGGCTCCAGGGCAAACTGCCCGCAATCCAACACCCGCACATTCTGCTTGGCTGCAAGAATCGGCAAGGCTTCAGGGTTGATGCCGGGGGCGATGATGACTTCGACGAACTGGCGGTCGATGATGGCTTTCGCGGTCACGGCGTCCAGCGGCTGGTTGAAGGCGATGATGCCGCCGAAGGCCGAGGTCGGGTCAGTGGCATAAGCGCGGTCGTAGGCTTCCAATTGGCTGGCCGCTTGGGCAATACCGCAGGGGTTGGCGTGTTTGACGATGACGCAGGTGGGCAGTTCGCTGAAGCTCTTCACGCATTCCAAGGCGGCGTCGGCGTCGGCTATATTGTTGTAGGAGAGTTCCTTGCCCTGCAATTGCTTGGCGCTGGCGATGCACCCGAGCGGGGCGTTGGGTTCCACATAAAAAGCGGCATGCTGGTGCGGGTTCTCCCCATAGCGCATGGACTGGGCGCGGGTGTAGCGCAACACCACGCTTTCCGGGAAGGCTTCCGCCCCTACCACGCGCCTGCCTAGGTACTCGGCGACGGCGGCATCGTATTTGGAAGTGTGGGCGAAACTCTTCGCGGCAAGTTTGAAGCGGGTGGCGTGGGACAAGCCGTCGGTGGCCTGCAATTCCGCGATCACCGAGGAATAATCCGCCGCATCGACGATGACGCATACAGAATCATGGTTCTTGGCGGCGGCGCGGATCAGCGCCGGGCCACCAATATCGATGTTCTCAATGGCGGTCTCCAGCTCGCAATCCGGCTTGGCGACGGTCGCTTCGAAGGGATAAAGATTGACCACCACCAGGTCGATGGGCTGGATGCCATGGGCCTCCATGACTGCCTCGTCGATGCCCCGCCGACCCAGAATGCCGCCGTGGATCTTCGGATGCAAAGTCTTGACCCGACCATCCATCATTTCCGGGAAACCCGTGTAATTGGACACCTCAAGGGCGGGGATGTCATTTCCGGCCAGCAACTTGGCGGTGCCTCCGGATGAGAGGATTTCCACACCCATTGCGGAAAGCGCGCGGGCGAAGTCGATGACACCGGTCTTGTCGGAAACGCTGATCAAGGCGCGGGAAACTTTTTTGCTCATAAGTATTGCTCGGGATTGACAGATGGGTTGGTTTCTTAAACTGGAGCCTTGCCATAAGAGAAAGAAGGCGGCCAGTTCTATTGCAGGCCAAGGCTGGTCATTTTCTTGCGCAGGGTGCTACGGCTCAGGCCCAACATGTGGGCGGCCTTGCTTTGGTTGTGTCCGCACTGCTCCATGACAGCCTGGATCAGCGGACGCTCGACTTCGTTGATCACCATATCGTGCAGGTTGCTGACTTCATCGGTGCCAAGCCGGCCGAGATAATCCTTGACTGCCAAGCGCACATGCTCACGGAGCAGCAAGGGCTGTTGCGACAGTGTGCCAATACTCTCCTCGCTACGGGGTTCAGTGACGTCCACTTTCATCATGCGGATATTGCTCGCGATTGGGGTCAAAAAAGGTTTGCGCCAAGCGCAATTGGCAGTCTGCGTTGTCCGCCGCAAAAATGGATTTAAGCGGTGCGGAGTCGGACAAACCCATGCTCTTCGCATACCAGCCGATGTGCTTGCGGGCGATGCGCACACCCGCATGTTCTCCATAGAAGGTGTGCAACTCGGTCAAATGTTCGGTAAGAAGGCTTTGCATTTCCTTAGCCCCAGGCGCGGCCCGTTCCTCCCTTAGCTCCAACCCGTCGCGGATTTGCGCGAACAGCCAAGGCCTGCCTAGGGCGGCGCGGCCTATCATGAGGGCGTCGGCACCGGTTTCCGCCAACACACTGCGGGCTTTTTCCGGGGAGTCGATGTCGCCGTTGGCGATCACCGGTATGTTCACGGCGGCTTTAACCTTGGCAATTGTAGTGTATTCGGCCTGCCCAGAAAAGCCGCAAGCGCGGCTCCGACCATGCACGGCCAGCGCTTGTATGCCGCTGCTTTCCGCAATTCTGGCGATTGCCAGCGCATTGCGGTTGCCCATGTCCCAGCCAGTTCGGATTTTCAGCGTCACCGGCGCGTCCACAGCCTTCACCACCGCCTCCAGGATGCGCCCGACCAGCTTTTCGTCCCGCAACAAGGCCGAACCGGCCGCCACGTTGCACACCTTCTTTGCGGGGCAGCCCATGTTGATGTCGATGATCTGCGCCCCCCGGTCGACATTCAGCCTTGCCGCCTCAGCCATGCGGCGCGGATCGGCACCTAGGATCTGCGTCGAACGGGGCTCGGATTCGCCACGATGGTCGCAACGCAGCAGCGTCTTGCGCCCGCTCTGCAATGCGGGATTGGAGGAAACCATTTCAGAAACAGCCAGCGCCGCGCCATAGCGGCGGCAGAGCAGGCGAAAGGGCCGGTCAGTGACCCCTGCCATGGGAGCCAGTATGAGCCGTCCGTCGAGTCGAAAGTTACCTATGTGCATCGGCTGGCCGGTGGAAAAAGAGGGGGATGAAGTCTATACGGAAAGGGCCAAACAGGCAAAACCTGAACGGCTTGGCCTGTGGCAATTCGGCTTCCAGTCTATTGACGGGGCAGGCCGGGATGGGTGCATCCTGTCTATTAAGAGATGAAGGCGTGTCTCTGAAGGCCAACCGCTAGCGCTGTCCGCACAAAAAACTTGTCCTAGATCAAAAAATAGACTATTAATAATCGTCGAACAAAACGCGTTGGCTGTTCCGAATCGCCGACAACCCAATGAAGGCGGCTCCGCCTTCACAGAAGGGCATCCAAAAAGGGAGAGCCCGGCGGTTTTCCATTAAACCCGCAAGGGTATTAGCATTCCCTGATGGGTAATATTCACTATTGCAATCCACTTGAGCAAAGGGGTATAACATAAAAACCGAGCAGAACGGTCGGAATTTGAATTGACAGGGATATTTGCCTGTCCGCTGGATCTTTGCCAATGGCAAAGATCCAGCGGTAATGGCGAAGATTCAGCGAGGATGTTGTGTTGTTTTGAACCGCCGGATTGAATGACGGCAGAAGCGAAACAAATTCGGGAGCCGGGTCGGGCTTACGGGCCACCTGGGGTGTCAACGGCAATAAATACTTATTCCATTCGGAGGTCTTATGAAAGTTCGGAGCTTACACATGATATCTGTGTTGCTTGCATTAGGATTCTCAACCCTCGCAGGCTATACCGTCCCGGCATTCGCGTTCGAGTCTTGCGGCTCTGGAGCCGGCAAGGTCAAGGACGAAGCACTGTGCGCAGGCAGGACGGCGGACACTCTTAAGGGCGCAGACGAGGACTATTTCCGCGACATGGATTACGGCGTGACGAAAGATCCCGCCGCCGTGGCCGCCACACTGAATCCATTCATTCCGGGCATCAGCCCGGAAGATGCCGTCAAAGCCGTCGTCAAAGGCCGCAATAACTGGATCGCCTGGAGCGCCGGCAATGACAGGCTCTGGGATAGCCTATCCAATCAAAGCGTCGGCACACTTGATTTTCTTAAAGTGCTTTCCAACCATCCCAGCTTGAAGTTCAGCCGCGATAATCGCTGGAATTATTTGGGCTTGGTCAACGAGCCGTGCTTCGAGAAGGGAACGGCCCCCCGCAAAGACCGTTATGGGTTGTGGCTGGATACGCGCAGCGCGGATTGCCCGCCCGACCCGTTTGAGAATGAGCAAAAATACCCAGGGGTCAAAATCGGCGCAAGGGGCAAGAATATACCGGTAGGCTCCTATTACGGTTACGCCACAGGCATCGTAGGTGTCCGCCTGTTCCCCAACCCCGATTTCGACGAGGCGGCGGCCAAACGCTGGGATCCCGAGCGCTATTACAATGATCCCAGCTATTACAATGATAAGAAACTGGTGAAGCCTTACCGGGTAGGCATGTCTTGCGGCTTTTGCCACGTCGGTCCGAACCCGACCAATCCCCCCAAGGATCCGGAGCATCCAAAATGGGAGAATCTCAACTCCAATCCCGGTGCCCAGTATTTCTGGATAGACCGGATTTTCTCCTATCAGGCCGACGCTTCCAGCTTCCCTTACCAACTCTTCACCACCTCCCGTCCGGGCGCGTTGGACACCTCGCTGATCTCCACCGACTATATCAATAACCCGCGCACCATGAACGCGGTGTATGATTTGGTGCCCCGATTGCTGAATGCCGTCCGGTTTGGTCAGGAAAAACTGGCCCACGGCAGTCTCGACAATGCCCAACTCAACAGCTATGTCCCCGCAGGCAGTCCGCTCAACCAGTTCTATAAGGCACCCGACACCGTATTCACGCCGCGCGTGTTGAAGGACGGTGCCGATTCCGTGGGCGCGTTGGGCGCGTTGAACCGGGTTTTCGTGAATATCGGCTTGTTCAGCGAGGAATGGACTGAGCATTTCCGCCCTCTCGTCGGCGGCAAGACCATCTCTCCCTTCCCCATTGAGACGGCGCGCAAAAACTCCTCTTACTGGGTGGCAAACGAAGCCCAGACGCCTGACTTGGCCCTGTTCTTCATCGCCACCGCCAAGCCGGATTATCTGAAGAACGCCCCCGGCGGCGCTGCGCACATTGCCCAGGATATCGATAAATTGACACGCGGCAAAGCGGTGTTCGGTGAACGGTGCGCCCGTTGCCATTCGAGCAAGCTGCCAGAGAAGGCTTATTCGTTCTTCCCGCAAGGCTGTGTCGGTCCCGACTACCTGAAGTGCTGGAACAACTACTGGACTTGGACGAAGACCGATGAATTCAAGGCGCAGATCAAAGAAGTCGTCGCGAAGGACGATTTCGTGACGGACAACTATTTGTCCACCGAACTGCGTGTGCCGGTGACATTGCTCGAAACCAACGCGTGCAGCCCCTTGGCGACCAATGGCCTGCGCGACAACATCTGGGACAACTTCACCTCCGAGTCCTATAAAAACCTGCCTGCGGTGGGGAAGATCACCATCCATCATCCGATCACCGGCGAGCCTAAGGAATATGACATGCCGGGCGGCGGACGCGGTTATACCAGGCCTGCTTCGCTCATTTCCATCTGGTCCACCGCGCCGTTCTTTGTCAACAACAGCCTCGGCGACTTCTATCCCAGCGGTTCCGTCGAAGACCGGCTGAAATCCTTTGACTCTTCCATCGAGCAGTTGCTGTGGCCGGAAAAGCGCAAAGGTGACCGCAGCTATGTCACGGCATCAGGGAAGTCGGTGCCTGGCATCATCGACCGCACCAGCCAGACCAGCTATCTGCGCATTCCGGTGGGTTACTTGCCTGACTTCCTGCAAAAACCTGCGGTGCTTGATGTCCTGGAAGTCGTCAAGCCACAGTTCTTCGGGGAGGAAGGCGTGGAAATCGGCCCTATCCCCAAGGGCACACCGATCAACCTGATCTCGAACATGAATCTTGAGCCGACGGTGGAAAACCTCGTCCATGTCGTGCCGACCATCATCAAGATCAAAAAGGCATTGAAAGCGATTCCCAAGGGTGCCAGCGACGCGGAAGCGATCAAGGTATACGAGGATCGCGACCTGGTGGATTCGATGCTTAAAATCAGCAAGTGTCCGGACTTCGTCGTCAACCGTGGGCATTATTTCGGCACGGATTATTTCAAGGAAGAGCCGGGGCTTAGCGACGAGGACAAGCGGGCTCTGATCGAATTCCTGAAGACCTTGTAAGCAAAAACCGCCCGAGGGGCCGGTGTCGCCCGGCTCCTCGGGTTTCCCAATGAAGACAGCCACCGCCAAAGCCATGGCAACGATGAGGCAGCAGGTTATCCCGAAGCATCCAGCCACAGCCTAGTATAGCTGTCGCCCTGATTGGCAAAAACCGAACCGGGGCAATCTTCAACATCACGAGGAGGTTCAGAATCATGAGCAACAAGCAAAGCGCAGATTACGAATACATTATTGTGGGTTCTGGGGCAGGGGGCGGAACCTTGGCCGCACGATTGGCCGAACAGGGCAAAAAGGTATTAGTGCTGGAAGCGGGCGGCGATCCCCGCCAACTGAAGGGAGGCAACGCCATCGACCCTGACGGCAACCGCTTGCCGGAGGATTATGATGTACCCGTGTTCCATCCGTTGTCCACGGAAAATAAGGCCATCCGTTGGGATTACTTCGTCCGCCACTACGGCGATGATGCCCTGCAGAAGAAAGACGAAAAATATGTCGATGAGTATCATGGCGAAAAAGTGGAAGGCATCCTTTATCCACGGGCGGGATGCCTGGGAGGGTGCACGGCACATAACGCCATGATCACGGTCTATCCCCACAACCAAGACTGGGACGATATGGCGTCATTGACCGGCGACTCCTCTTGGAATTCTGACAATATGCGCAAGTATTTCGAGAAAATCGAAAACTGCCAGCATCGTTTCCCTATTTACCGCTGGATGGCAACAAAATTGGGATTCAATCCAACGCGCCATGGCTGGGGCGGTTGGCTGCAAACCGAAAAGGAGATTCCAAAAACAGCGCTGGGGGACAAGACCTTGGTCGAAACCCTCACCGAGAATGTGAAGGAAGCGTTCAAGGCGATTGGCAATCCTCTCAGCCAACTTGATTGGCTGATCCATGGGCAGGCCGATCCCAATGATTGGCGACTAGTCAAGAAAAATGCCTTTGGCATCCGCTATGCGCCCATGCTGAACCGCAACCATGCCCGCATAGGCAGCCGGGAACGGTTGCTTGAAGTACAGAATGCCCATCCCGGCAATCTCACCATCGAACTGGACGCGCTCGCCAGCCGTGTGCTTTTCGATGAAAACAACCGCGCTATCGGTGTCGAGTATCTCAAGGGTGGACGTCTGTATGAGGCCCATGACCAACCAAGCCAGGAACCGGGCGTAACACGCGAGGTTTACGCCTCGCGCGAAGTCATCCTGGCAGGCGGCGCTTTCAACACTCCGCAACTGCTCATGCTCTCCGGGATCGGCCCGAGGCAGGAGCTGGAAAAACACGGCATAACCGTGCGGGTGGACTCGCCGGGCGTCGGCACGAATCTTCAGGATCGCTATGAAGTGGGGGTAGTCCACAGGACGAAGTCCGACTGGGATGTGCTTAAAGGCGCGAAGTATTCAAAAGGAGACCCCCAGTACACGCAATGGGAAAATGAGCGGGCAAGCACACTCGGCACCGTGAAGGCAGGCGTGTATGCCAGCAATGGCGCGGTTCTGGCCGTGATAAAGCGCTCCCTGCCGGAACGCCCCTTGCCAGATCTTTTCATCTTCGCCCTCCTCGCCAAATTTGGCGGGTATAAACCGGGGTATTCCATCGACATCACCGAACATAACTACCTGACCTGGGCGGTTTTGAAAGCGCACACCAACAACACCGCCGGCGAAGTGCGGCTGAAATCCTCCAATCCACGCGAGCGGCCTTTCATCAATTTCAAGTATTTTGAGGAAGGCAACGATGCCAAGCAAGAAGATCTCAAGTCCGTTGTCGAGGGGGTCAAGTTTGTCCGCACCTTGACTGCGCCATTAAAGGCCCAGGGCCTGATCGCGGAGGAAACAAGCCCTGGCGAAAGTGTGCAAACCGATGAGGAAATTGCCAATTTCGTCAAATATCAGTCTTGGGGACACCATGCCTCATGCACCTGCCCCATCGGCAAGGATGGCGACCCCAATGCGGTTCTCGACGGGAACTTCAAAGTGCGGGGGGTGAAAAATCTCCGGGTGGTGGATGCCTCGGTGTTTCCACGAATCCCCGGTTTTTTTATCGTCAGTTCAATCTATTTGATCGCTGAAAAGGCGGCGGACGCCATTCTTGCGGATGCCTGAGCGGATACCTAGCTTTCGTAAATCCCCAGTCACTCAGGGCCAATTGAGGACTGGGGCGTGTTTTACCCCAGCAAAGACTCAAAACCATGGGCCATACCGCTTAAGCCGGACTGGAAACAATGGTTAAGCGGTCTCGTGTCATCGGGTGATGCCACCCGACAAATAAAGTCAATGAGGTGATAAGATGATTTATCCAAAAACCGGTTTATTTGCCTTGATGGTGGGAGTATTAGCTGCTTGCGCACCTAATCCCCCACCCTTGCAGCTCACCGATAAAACTATTTGGCTCCAACAAAATTGGAATGAGGAGCAACGTCAATGGTTTTATTTCACCAGCCAGGGAACCGCAACACTGCCCTTGCCCTACGAATGGTTTATTGCGCTGGATCGCCCGGAAATCAGTGTGTTCGGTGAACCCGGACTGCTCAGTTCCAGTGATTATCTACCCCGATTCGGTTTCATCGCCGACAAGAAAAGCAAACAGAACCCCGCTGGGCTACCGGTTGGATTCGCGGTCGATTACGATTACAAAGATCCGGTCACCGGCCAATCAATACATGCTGTGGGTTTTACCTGCGCGGCTTGCCACACTGGCCAATTCAATTATAAAGACACCAAGGTTCTGGTCGATGGAGGCCCGGCGGTCACTGACGTGCCTTCCTTGATTGCGTCCTTGGGTTATGCGATGGCCTACACTAAATATGTGCCTTTCCGCTTTGACCGGTTTGCCAAGAGGGTGTTGGGCGCAAACTACAATAGTGAGAACAAAGACAAGCTCTCGAAACAGTTTGACCAGGTTTGGGATGAGTTCCAACGCCTCTCCAAACTGGACAAGAGTGTCGCCAAGGATAGCGTCACAGAAGGTTTTGCACGTCTGGATGCCCTCAATCGGATAGGCAACCAAGTCTTCAGCATAAATTTCAAGGAAAGCAACTACCACGCGACCGACGCTCCGGTCAGCTTCCCCCATATTTGGGATAGAAGCTGGTTCGACTGGGTGCAGTATGACGGCTCCATCATGCAGCCCATGGTCCGCAATGTCGGCGAGTCCCTGGGGGTGGCGGCGGGGATCAATCTGGCCGGCCCCAAGGAAACCCGGTTCAATTCGACCTCCAAAGTCAAGGAATTGTACGAGTTGGAGGAGTTATTGGCAGGCAATAAGCCACCCACCGACAACCATCAATTCAACGGACTGCAATCACCGAAATGGCCGGAAAAAATCCTAGGTGCCATCGACACGAAAAAGGCGAGCGAGGGCAAGAAGCTCTATGTCGATCATTGCCAAAGCTGCCATCTGCCTCCCGTGGATAATGAGGAATTTTGGAGCGACAACCACTGGTCGCCTGCCAACGAGGCTGGACAACGCTATCTTCACCTCATCAATTTCCCAACCAAGGATATTGGAACCGATCCGATGCAGGCGAAGGCATTGGCGGGCAGGACAGTGGATACGCAAGGCATGGGGCTGGACACCTCGGTGTTTGTGCCGGGCAAAAATGGCTGCGAACCTGCCGAGGTCAAGGATGGAAGCGCTGTGCCTTACGGGGCGGCACTAGGCGCGGTTGTGCAGGAAACGGTGAAATACTGGTACGATAAAAACCATATCGCCGAAGCCGACCGTAACCGGATGAATGGTTATCGCCCCAATTGCCTCGATGCCGCCATGCAGTACTCCGCCCGCCCGCTCAACGGAATCTGGGCCACGCCGCCTTACCTGCACAACGGCTCGGTGCCAAATCTATACGCTTTGTTGTCACCCGCCAGCGACCGCCCGGAAACCTTCTATCTTGGTAACCAGGAGTTCGACCCGCAGGTAGTCGGCTATCAAACGGTCAAATTCGAGGGAGGATTCAAGCTGGATACCCGTTTGAAAGGCAATTCCAACAAGGGGCATGAATTCGATGACAAACCCAAAGGAGCGGGTGTCATTGGGCCACGCCTGACGCCGGAACAGCGGTCAGCTTTGGTCGAATACCTGAAAACCCTGTGATCGACAGCACAATGCGTTTCATCCATGCCTCCGACCTGCATCTCGACAGCCCCTTGCGTGGCCTGGATCGTTATGAAGGCGCACCCGTCGAACGCCTGCGCACGGCCACCCGTGCCGCCTTGGAGCGTCTGGTCGATAGGGCTCTGGACGAGCCGGTGGATTTTTTGCTGCTGGCCGGCGACCTCTATGACCGCGACTGGCAAGACTTCCACACCGGGCTGTTCTTCCGCGAGCAGATGGCGCGGCTGAACCGGGCCGACATCCGCGTCTTCATCGTACAGGGCAACCACGACCGCCCAAGGGCTGATCTCGCGGCAACTGGCCCTGCCGCCAAATGTCCATGTCTTCTCCAGCCGGGTCGCGCAAACCCAGCGCTTGGACGAATTGTCGGTGGCGATCCACGGACGCAGCTTCCCCGACCGAACGGTCGAGGAAGACTTCGTGCCGGCCCACCCCGAACCCGTCCCAGGACATTTCAACATTGGCCTGTTGCATACCAGCCTGAACGGTCGGCCTGGCCATGACACTTATGCCCCCACCGAACTAGCCGCCTGGTCGCCAAGGGCTACGACTATTGGACTCTGGGCCATGTCCATGCGCGGGAGATCGTCGCCGAGCAACCGCGCATCGTCTTCCCGGGCAACCTGCAAGGCCGCCACGCCAACGAGAGCGGCCCCATAAGGCTGCGAATTGGTGACAGTGGAGGCCGGGCGGATCGAGGCCGAATTCCTGCCCTTGGATGTGGTGCGCTGGAACCACATCACCGTTTCGCTGGACGGCGTCGAACCGTCTGGAAGCCTTAAACGAAGCCTTCCGGGCGGCGCTGGCGCCGGTTCTGGTCGGCGCGACAAGCCAACTCCATGCCTTGCGCGTCACGCTGACCGGCGCGACCGCCCTGCATCGACTCGAAGCCCGCCAGCCGGGGACTTTGGCGGCGGCGGTACGCGGCGCGGCGCAAGATGTGACGGAGGCGAAAATCTGGATCGAACAAGTCAAAGCCACGCTGTCCACGCCACTGGACCGCGCCCAGTCCGCCCGGCGCCAGGACGCCATCGGTGAACTAATCCGCCTGGTCGATGGCATCGGCGGCGACGCTGTGGCCCTGCGGCAGTGGGTACGAGGAACGCTAGGCGATTGCTTGGACAATCTGCCCCCTGAGGTGGCGGCGGGAGAAATTCCGCAAGGGGACGGCCCCGAGGATTTGCGGCGTTTGCTGTTGGAGGCCGAAGCCACGGTGTTGGCGCGTTTGGCGGCGCGGTGATGCCGCAGGATAAGGCATAAGGCAACGGCGGCAGGACAGCTTTGCTAAAATGGCCGCATGACTCCAGAAAACTACGAAATCATCCAGCCGGAAAACGGCCGGCACATCAAAATGTGGACACGCGGCGTGCCGGTTGAGGACGAGGCCAAGGCACAGTTGATCCGCACCGCGTGTCTGCCTTTCATCTTCAGCCATCTGGCGGTGATGCCGGACGTGCACGTGGGCAAGGGTTCGACCATCGGCAGCGTCATTCCCACGCTGGGCGCGATCATCCCTGCGGCTGTGGGGGTGGATATTGGTTGCGGGATGGTCGCCGCGAAGACCACGCTGACCGCCGCCGATTTGCCGGACAAGCTCTCGGCCTGGCGCTCTGCCATCGAAAAGGCCGTGCCGCATGGCCGCACACCGGGTACCCGCGACGTGGGCGCATGGACGAATCCGCCGCCGTCGGTGGATCAGGTCTGGGCGGAGTTGGAGCCCGGCTTCAAGCTCATCACGGCAAAATACCCAAAGCTGGCGAAGACCAATAACCATAACCATCTGGGGACGCTGGGAACCGGGAACCATTTCATCGAAGTGTGCCTGGACGAGGCGGATAAGGTCTGGTTCATGCTGCACTCCGGCTCACGCGGGGTGGGCAATGCCATCGGCACATTCTTCATCGAGCTGGCCAAGGAGGACATGCGGCGCTATTTCATCAACCTGCCCGACATGGATCTGGCCTATTTTCCGCAACAGACGGAGCATTTCGCCGATTATGTGCAGGCGGTCGAATGGGCGCAAGATTACGCCCGCCGCAACCGCGCCTTGATGATGCGCAACGTGGTGGAGGCGGTGCGCAATATCATGCGCAAACCCTTCGAGGCGAAGGTGGAAGCGGTGAACTGCCACCACAATTATGTCCAGCGCGAGCACCATTTCGGCAAGAATATCCTGGTCACGCGCAAGGGCGCGGTGTCGGCGCGGAAAGGCGAGCTGGGCATCATCCCCGGCTCCATGGGCGCGCGGTCTTACATCGTGCGCGGCAAGGGCGAGGAGCAATCCTTTTGTTCATGCAGCCACGGGGCCGGACGCTTGATGTCGCGGGCGGAGGCGAAGCGGCGCTTTACTGTCAAAGACCAAGTGCAAGCCACCGAGGGCGTGGAATGCCGCAAGGATGCCAGTGTGATCGACGAGATTCCCCTGGCCTACAAGGACATCGACGCGGTGATGCGGGCGCAGGCGGATCTGGTGGAAATCGTGCATACCTTGAAGCAGGTGGTGTGCGTGAAGGGTTGAGAGCGCCCCACCCCCGGCCCCTCTCCCACACAGGGAGAGGGGAGCAAAACAAGGGCCGCTAAGTCACAAGCCTCCGCCCGGCCGCCAGTTCAACGACAGGAACAGGTTCGTGCCCATTTGGTTGTACAAATAGGCCGTCTGGTAATGCTCGTTGAACAGGTTCGAGGCCCGTCCTTCAAGATTCACATCTTTGTATACTTCGTAACTGGCGCGCAAGCCCACCGTGGTGAAACCGCCCAGGCGGATCGTATTGGCCAGATCGTCGAAACGGCGGCCTTCCTGATGTACGGTCAGGCCGACGCGGAATTTGCCGAAACAGCGATCCAGGTCTAGCTGGGCCATTTCCTGCGCCCTTCGGTTCAGCAAATTGCCGTGGTTTGCCCCTGCGTCTTGGTTGCGCGGATCGAGAAGGCTGAGGTTGGCGTTGATATCGAGGCCGAACCAGCGGGTTGAAAGCTGGGTTTCCATGCCAAGAATCTCGGCCTTGGAGATATTCGCCGGCAAAAAGGTATTCGAGTCGATGGCGATCAGGTCGTCGATGGTGGTGTGATAGCCGTTGACGGCCCAGCTCACCTCGGCCAGCCTGCCTTTCGCGCCCACTTCGACACTTTGCGAGGATTCGGGCTTGAGGTTGGGGTTGCCAAAGAACGGGTAATACAGGTTATTGAAGCTGGGTGCCTTGAACGCCGTCCCGTAGGACGCGCTCAAGCGCAACGGTTCGCCAAAGCTGTAGCCCCACGCGGCGCTGCCGGTGGTCTTGCCGCCGAATTGTTGGTTGCTGTCCTGGCGCACGGCGAGATTCAGGCTATGGCCTAGAATGACACCTTGGTATTGCAGAAAGCCGGCCTTGTCGTCGCGGGAGGTGATGGGGAAGGACGCGGTATTGCCGAGCAAGTCTATGTAGTAATCGAAGCCGGCGGTGAGGAGATGATCCTTGGCCAAGGTGAAGTCATTCTGCCAAGTCGTCGTGACGCGGCGGGTGTTGAAGCGGTCAACGAATGCCGAGTTTAAATAATCGGTGGACATGTCCGCGCTGGTGCCTGCCCTCAGCGTCGTGCTCCAGAAAGACAAGGGGCTGAAACGCAGCTTGCCGCCGGCCACTTGCTGCATGACGGCGGAGTTGTTGACGTAGCTCCCGTCATATTTGTTGTTCCCTGCCGCCTGGAGAAAATTGCCCTCGATCTCCACGCCGTTGTCGAAGCGGTAACCCGCGCGGGCCGAGCCTGAGATGTTGTTATAGCCGTCATGATCCGGGTCATAGGTGAAACAACCGCCCCCCCCACTGCCATCGGCATTGGAGGGTATCCCGTTGCAGGCATTGATGCCGCCCGTGTACAGTTCGGCAAGGCTGAAATTGAACCACGCCTGCTCATCCCCGCCGGAGACGCCGCCGGATGCCTTGTAGGTGCTGTTGGTGCCGCCTCCCAGGCTCAGAAATGGCTTGAGTCCGCCGCCGCCTTTGCGGGTGAAGATCTGGATCACGCCGCCGATGGCTTCCGAGCCATACAGGCTGGAGCGCGGGCCGCGCACGATTTCGATGTGCTCAATCTGGTCGATGGGGATGTCTTGGAAGGCCGTCGTGCCGGTGGTCGCCGACCCCATCCTCACCCCATCGACGAGCACCAGCACTTGGTCGGAATTGGTGCCGCGCATAAACACACTGGAATTCTTGCCCAGGCCACCCTGATTGCTGATGTTAATGCCCGGAATCCCGACCAAGGCATCCTGCACCGAGAGCGGCTGTTTTTTGTCGATGTCCTCGCGGGTGATGACGCTGACTGAGGCCAGGGATTCGTCCTCGCTTTGCTCGGTGCGGGTCGCGGTGACCACGACAAGCGGCAAGGTTTCCGATTCCGCCAGCACATTTCCCGCAATGGCCAATAAAAAAATGGGTAGTTTGGATTTCAAAGGGATGGCTCCTCAACAGGCCATGCTCACCCGCATGGCTTTGGACACTGAATGCATCGAGGAGGACGGAACAAGCGGGCTTTCGGGAAAGTCGGCGCATACCTTCGGCAAGGCATGGGCGCGGCGTCTTCCCAAGACTGGCTAGGCGCGCTGGTCGGAACCGCCCTCCGCGAGACCCGATATTAATGCGGCTTGGGCCGGTATCCGGGCTCGCGAGGGACGCTGTCGCAGCGTCAGATCCGTCGCCTTCCCACGTTTACACGCAGTGGCATCTTAACGGGCCTAAACTCGCTTACCGTTGCGGGGGCAGCGCCGGCCTTGCGGGAGGGAGACATCCCGCGCACCGGCTTCCCGTTTAACCCAGGCGCGACGAACGCCGCCCAGGCACCCAAGGAGCAGTAAGGGGCGGGACTGTAAAGCAAACCGGGCGGCGAGTCAAAGTCCGAGATGGCTTGCCGACGGATGTTTCCGCGCGGATCGGGGTAATAATTCACAGATTTTTCCGGCTATTTTCACTAAAGTGCTTTCCGAAATGATTGGGGATTTCCTGAAGTGAAGATGTGATTGGCCCTAGAGCGAAGGATGTGAGCGGAGGAACAGCGCCATGAGAAAAAGCTTGATTTTGCATACGCTGCTGTTGGCGGGCAACTTCTGCGTGTTTCTAGGAATGTCCGGCGGACAAGTGGCCATGGTCAACCAGAAATGCGCGGATTATGGCGACAACCCGCCGGGGGTCACGGTTTACCTGGAAACCTCGCCGGCGGAGGCCAAGCCCGCCGATGTCCAGCAGCCGACGCGGCAATGGACGGCGGTGAGCTTCAAGGAAGCAGGGGTCGCCCCGGATGGCTCCAAACAGGCAATGATGTCGATCCACCAGACCGACATGAAGAAAGAAGCCGTCGATTCTCCTCCCGCACAGCCCCCTCCACGCTGGCAATAATAGCCACAGGCCCCGGCAAACGTTTTAGTTCTCCTCCTGCCGACCCTTCTGAGACGAATCGAGGATTTTCCCGGTTCGTCTTTTTTTGCCCACGGCTTCCAAGCCGGTTGCAGCCCCATGCAAGGCGGGCCATTTCGCTTGCGTAACCGTTTAGCGTACACTCATACCCTAAGCCTTGCGGATGAAGATGAAACCGGCGCGTCCTCTCGGTAAAATGTTCACGTATACAGTGGCCGAGGCCAGTCACGGGCTTAGGATTGGCGGAAAGCCTGGCACCGGTGGATGATCTTTAAGGCCAAGGCGTGGGACGGCCCGGCTATGCCGAAGTGACGTTTCCCCCTCATCAGGTTAATCATTGTGACAATAGTTCTGGCGTGCCTTAAAAACATTCCCACTTTTTCGGAGGTTCCCGAGACCTCGCTATCGACGTTGGCCGATTGCGCGACGCGGAGGAGTTTCGCCAAAAACTGCCTCATCATCAACGAGGGTGATCCCGCCTGCCCCTTGTTCATCATCCTTTCCGGCAAGGTCCGCGTGTTTCTCGACAGCGAGGAAGGCAAGAGCGTCACCTTAGGCATACAAAAAAGCGGCTCCTATTTCGGCGAACTCTCCTTGCTGGATGACCAGCCCCGGTCGGCTTCGATCATTACCCTCGAACCCACTGTCTGCGCCCTTATCCCGAAACAGGCATTCGTGAACTGGCTGCAGGCGCACCCTGAAGACGCGGCCTTGGGGGTGATGCGTGGCCTGACACGGCGCATACGCACCCTCACCGACAATGTGCGGGGACTGGCCTTGTACGATGTCTACACTCGTTTGTCCAACACCCTGCATGGATTGGCGGTGGTGGAAAACGACACCTTGGTGATCCGGGAAAAGGTCAGCCATCAGGATCTGGCAAACCAAGTCGGCTCCTCCCGCGCAATGGTCAGCAAGATCATGAAAGAGTTGTCCGCCTGCGGTTATCTCGCCATCGAGGGCAAGGCTGTCCATATCCTCAAACCCCTGCCGGTCGCTTGGTGAACCTAGCGTATTTGCCTCATCGCCTCAGCAGCCCTTCTTAAATCACTCGTCCAACCAGGAGAATCCCATGCCCGGTGCCGTCGTCGCGGTTCTGATTTGCGTCTGGTACTACCAGACCGCCACCAAGATCAACATCAACCCACTTCCCTGGATCGTTGGGGCTTTGGTCATTTATTACGGCCTGAAATACGGCTGGACCTACGGCGTCGCCCGCCCGGTGTTCGGCCCTAGGATGCTGTCCCCCATGGTGAATGACCTCAGCGGCGCGGCCATAGGTGCCATCGCCGTCGCCGTTTTCCGCGCCAAGGTGTTGCTCAAGCAAAAACCGCCGGAATAAGGCGATGCCCGTGCGCCTGCCCCCGTTCAAGGCGGTCATTTTCGACATGGACGGTCTGGTGTTGGACTCCGAGCCGACCTACGTCTTTGCCTGGAGGCAAGCGGCGGCCGAGTTTGCCATCCAACTCGAAGACGGATTCATGCAGAGCCTGTTCGGTTGCCATGCCGACGATGTGGAAAGGGCCTTGGCGGAGAAAATCGGCGCTGGGTTTGAACGTGAGCGTTTCCTCGACCTTGCCGCCCGGTTTTGGCGGTCTCATGTGGGCGTCCATGGCATCGCACCCATGCCCGGCGTGGAAGACTTGCTGGCGGCACTCGACTATCAAGGCATTCCCTATGCCTTGGCAACCAACAGCGACAGCAGCTACGCCGCGCAATGCCTGCGCCTAGCCCGCCTGGAATCGCGCTTCCCTCTGGCGGTGACCCGCGACCAGGTGGCTGCGGGCAAGCCCGCGCCGGATCTGTTCCTCGAAGCGGCCCGGCGTTTGGGGTTTGCCGCCGTACAATGCCTGGTGCTGGAAGATTCTGCCACCGGCCTGCTCGCCGCCCGCCGCGCCGGGGCCGTTCCGGCGCTAGTGCTGGCCCGCCCGGCCCCAGAAGACGCGAAAGCCTTGGCGGCCTTGTCCTTCCGGTCATTGCGCGAAGTCGCCGAGCGCATCCAGGCGCGGGCCGGGTTCTGTTTTTAAGCAAGCCAAACCTCGCAGGAGAACACCATGGATCGGGGCCATGGCTATTGTGTTGGACGATTTCCATCGCCGACACATGATCGTCGCCGCTGACCATGATGGCACAATAGCAATAATACTAAGAGATCACCGACAATGACCCGCTCCCCACAAGACCACACATCAACCACTGTCGAGCCATCACCTTGGGATAAGATATTTGCCATAGGAGTGCGCTTGCTGGTTTGGGGCTTATTGTTTGGCATTCTCTATCTCCTCAGATCTTTTTTTCTGCTGATTTTCCTTACCTTCGTGTTCGCCTACATACAAAGCAGTGGGATTCGGCGGCTGGAAAGGTTCATCCACAATAGGCTAGCCAGGGTTGTGATGATGGCGACCTTGCTATTGGTGGTGTTCATCGTCGCAGGTATTTATCTTGTGCCAAAAGTCCAAGCGCAAACCGGAATTTTTTTCAGTCAATTTGGCACTTACATGGCCCGTGTCGACCAGGAGCTTTATGTGCTTAGTGATAAGTACCCCTTGCTTAAGGAGGGCATTCCAAAACTGACCCAAGAAAATGCCATCGTCCAAGACAAAAACAAAATGGACTTGAAGAACTCGCCCACAGTCACGCTAATCGAGCAGTTTCTCGGGCTTGCCGAGGAGGAAGACAGCGACAAAAACATGGCGCAGTTGATTGACACCGTCAAAGGTGTCAGCGGCAATATCGCCGCCATTGGTTCGGCCTTTCTTCTTTCGCTGTTGTTTTCATTTTTGATCGTGCTTGATTTTCCCAAACTAAGCCAAAGCGTCACGGAATTGCAACACACGAAAGTCGGCTTCATTTATGTCGAGGTGGCGGAAAACATCAGGGATTTTGCCCAAGTCTTGGGCCGCGCCTTGGAAGCCCAGTTGTTTATCGCCATCGTCAACAGCGCATTGACCGCCCTGGGTCTATACCTGCTAGGGCTGGGCGCAAGCGTGGCTTTTCTCTCGGTGATTGTGTTTTTTTGTAGTTTCATCCCGGTGGCGGGCGTGTTCATCAGCGCGACGCCCATCGCTTTGATCGCCTTGCAAACCGCCGGCGTGAAAATTATGATCTTCACGCTGGTTTTGATCGTGGTCATTCATGTGATCGAAGGATATGTGTTGAATCCCAAGATTTATGGCTCGTTCATGCGCATCAACCCGGTGATTGTGCTGATTATACTGACCATTGGTGGCAAGCTGTTCCATCTCTGGGGGCTGATCCTGGGGGTGCCAATCTGCACCTACATTTTTGGACATGCCATTCGGGTTCGGGACAAGGAGCCCAAGGCATGAATTTCCAAGACCGCGCCTCCACCCCTTCCGGGCTTTTCTGGTGATGCGGGAAATGAAACCCATCCTAAGCTTGCCCCGCCCCTATGTTATTGTGGACGGCGGGGCCTGCAGGCGCTAGCCCTCAAAGAATCTTCCACTCCGCGTTCAACACCAGAAACACCAAGCCTGTGGGCAGGGATAGCAGCCAGAGGAGCAGGGCGACGGCCATGCCGTCGGGCAGGCCTATGGCCCCACCGTCGCCGGGATTGCGGATAGCCACGGCGTAAAACACACCCAACATCTGGGCTGCGACGAACAGGCAAAAGACCAGGATGAAGCGGTCGGCAAAGTGGAACTCATGGGCCAGCACATCGGCCAGGACGGTCAGCATCGGCCCCAGATAAAATATCAAAGCCGGCAGGGCCAGGAGATAAGCCAGGGGAATGGACGGCGCGACACCTACTGCCTTTTTCACCCCCCACCATAGCCCGGGTGTCCAGACGAGGTTGACGGCAAGATAAATCAGGGTCGGCAGGGCCGCCTCGCGCAGGGAATGCGCCGAAGGGTTGGCTAGCAGATCCACAGTGATGTACAGCAGCGGATGGGCTTTATAAAGCAGAGGGTTCATGGTCGGCCATGGAAACGGGAGGAAAAAGAAGGTACGGCTTGCCGCGCCTTCGGGTTCCATAGGAATATAGCGCATTGTTCCGCCAGCAGATTGAAATAATTTTTCGAAAAACGCAAATGACCGATGCCGTGAAAATCATACTGGGCCGTTTCCCAAGCTTGAATTATGGGTGGTGGATCGGCATTGCCTTGTCGAGCTTGGTTTTTTTCAGTTGGGTGGCGTTTACCCAGAACGTTCCGTTGAGCCCCTGGCAAGCCACCGCACACTCATTAAGCCTGGGCTGGTGGGGCCACCCCACCGAAGATAACGCGATTCTGCGCGTGCCAAAACTATCGGCCTTCCTGAAATCCGTTTTCGTGCTGCCCGACACTGACCGGGTCTGGACGGCGGGGGAAGACGGCTTGATCCTCCATAGCGAGGACGGGGGGCGGCATTGGCAAACCCAAAATGCCACCACCAAAGCCAGCCTGAACAGCCTCAATTTTGCGGACACCCGGCATGGCTGGGCGGCGGGAGAGAACGGCACGATCCTCGCCACCACCGACGGCGGGCAAAGCTGGCAAGCCAGAACCGCCGACACCCAGGTCAATCTCAACAGCATTTGTTTCATCGATACCCTGCGCGGTTGGGTGGCGGGCAACAAGGGTAGCCTCTTCGCCACCTCGGACGGCGGCAAGACTTGGCGGCAGCAAACTATCGATAGCCAGGAAAACCTCAACAAGGTTTATTTCACCGATCCCAGCCACGGTTGGATCGCCGGCTGGAATGGCACGATCCTCGCTACCCGCGACGGCGGTAAAACCTGGCAAACCCAGAACGCCCAAACCCTGGCGACGCTGAACGGTCTGCACTTCGCCAACGCCCGGCAAGGCTGGATCGTGGGTAGCCAGGGTACCCTGCTCTCCACGGACGACGGCGGGCAAACTTGGCAAAACAAGCTTATCCAAGTGGATAACACCCCGCAGGATCTAGTCAGCATCCACTTCACCGACGGCCAACATGGCTGGCTGGTGGGGTGGAACGGAACCGTCCTCGCCACCACGACCGCCGGAAAATCCTGGAACACCCAAATCGGCAACACGACGCAAACCCTCAGCGACATCCACTTTTCAACCCCCCAAAAAGGTTGGGCGGTGGGCATGAACGGCACCCTCATCGCCACCGAGGATGGCGGCAAAAATTGGCTGGCGCAATCCAGAAGACCGGAAAACCAGTTCGTCAAGATCCAATTCCTCGACCCCCTACATGGCTGGGGCATAGACCCAAACAATGCCGTTTTCACCACAGGAGACGGTGGCCAAACTTGGCGTCCCCTGGGAAAATCGCCGATAAAATCCAATTCACTATACTTCATCGACAACGGACTCGGATGGGTTGTGGGCAACAATGGCGGGATTCTAACCACCCGCGATGAAGGGGCAAGCTGGCAAGCCCAAGCGACCCACACCGAACAGAACCTAACCAATGCCTACTTCGCCGATACCAAGACCGGGTGGGCTGTGGGCGAGAAAGGCACGATCCTCTCCACCAAGGACGGCGGCGAACGCTGGCAAGCCCAATCCTCCCAAACAGACCAAAACCTAAACGCCATCCACTTCCCCGATGCCAAACATGGCTGGGCCGTGGGTGCTTCTGGAACCATCGTCGCCACCCATGACGGCGGCATAAGCTGGAAAGGGCAGTTCGAACTGGTTGACCTGAACCGGATAACCCTACTGGCGGTTTACTTTAGCAACGTGCTAACCGGTTGGGCCGTGGGCGAATCAGGCGGCATCCTCGCCACCCGGAACGGTGGAGAGAACTGGCAACCCCAAGCCAGCGGAACAACAGCAACCCTGCGGAGCGTATATTTTAAGGATGAGCAATCTGGTTGGGCCGTGGGCGAGAAAGGCACCCTCCTTGCCACCCAGGACGGCGGCAATACCTGGAAGATCCAAGCCAGCGGCTCGACAGAAAATCTTTTCGCGATCAATTTCGCCGACAGCCAGACCGGCTGGATCGCCGCCGCAAACGGTTTTCCATTGATCACCAATGACGGTGGGCTATCCTGGTCGGCACCACAACACAGGTTTCACCCGGCCCCCTGGTATCACCTGGCCTGGCCGCTGAGTCTGCTGCCACTCTATGCCGGGACGCGCCGCAAAACCCAGCCTGCCAATCCAGCCAACGCATTGGCAAATTTTCCGGAATTGCATGCCGTGTTCGTGCTGCCGGGCACGGAGAAGCTCTGGGCCGTGGGTGAAAGGGGCGCGATTATTCATAGCGACGACGGCGGAAGAAGCTGGCAAAACCAAGCCGGCAAAACGAAGGAAAGACTTTTGGACGTGCATTTTGCCGATGCCCAGAGGGGCTGGGCCGTAGGCGAGGAGGGCTCTATCCTCGCCACCCGCAATGGCGGCAAAAAATGGCAGGCCCAAATGTCAAAAACCGGCAGGCCCCTATCCAGCGTCCACTTCGTCGATGGCCAAACCGGCCACGCCGTAGGCTGGGCGGGAGGAGTCCTCAGCACCCGCGACGGCGGCAAACACTGGCAGGAGCTTAATCTCTACGATAAGACAATGACCTGCGTCCACTTTATGGATGTCCGCAACGGCTGTGTCGTCGGATTGCATAATGTCATCTTGAACACCCTGGACGGCGGGGAAACCTGGCAAGACCAAGAACCCCCGACGAAAACCATGCTGACGTCTGTACACTTTGCCGATGCCCAAAACGGATGGGCCGTAGGCTGGCAGGGTACGATCCTCACCACCCGCGATGGTGGCCGGACTTGGCGCACACAGGCCAGTCCAACGGCTGCGGACTTCTCCGACGTCCACTTCCAGGATACCGAAAACGGGTGGGTCGTAGGCAGGGACGGAACCATCCTGAACACCGAAGACGGGGGACAAACCTGGCACATCCAAGAAAGCCAGTCCCAAGCGCTGCTGGAAAGCGTCAGCTTCGCCGACCGGCAAAGAGGCTGGATTGTGGGGGAGAAGGGGACGATCCTCACCACCCGGAACGGCGGACGCAGTTGGCGGGCACAGAACGCCAAGCCTACCGAACGACTCAGCAGCATCCACTTCATCGATGAAAAAACCGGCTGGATAACCGGAGAAAAGGGTACGATCCTCGCCACCCAAAACGGCGGCGACACTTGGCGGGCGCAAGGGACCGGCATCACTGCCCATCTCGAAAAAATCCGCTTCATTGACCAGCGCGTCGGCTGGGCAGTCGGGATGTTCGGCGGGATCTTTTCCAGCCATGACGCAGGACTGACCTGGCATGGCAGACTCAGCATGACCACTCAACGCCTGTTAAGCGTGTTCTTCACCGACGACCACACCGGCTGGATAGTCGGCAACAAAGGCACGATCCAAACCACCCACGACGGTGGGCGCACCTGGAAATCCAGCCCCATCAAAACAGATGCCAACCTGGCCAGTGTGCATTTTCCCACCCCCGAAAATGGCTGGATCGTAGGTGAAAACGGCACGATCCTCGCCACCCAAGATGGCGGCAAGACTTGGCGGCCGAAAAATGAAAAAACCCGCGAATCCCTCCTCTGCGTATCTTTCTTCGATGCGCGGCATGGCTGGATTGTCGGCGGACACGGCACGATCCTCGCCACGGACAACGGTGGCCAGACCTGGCAGCGGCAGGCCAGCCATAGCGCGGCGACGCTGACCAGTGTCGCCTTCCTAGACGCAGAAAATGGTTGGATCGTAGGCACAGGCGGATTGATCCTCGCCACCCAAGATGGCGGACAGACCTGGCGCGCACAGGAAAGCGGCTGCACGGAAGATCTTGGCGAAATCCAATTCATCAACGCCCAAACCGGTTGGGCCGTGGGGGCGAACACCACGCTGCTGGCCACCCGCGATGGCGGGACGACCTGGAACCCGATTGATCTGAACGTGGCCCAAGAGAAAGCCCGCCGCCGCTAAACACCAAACGACCAAGCACCCCCGATAGACGGAGAAGGCATCGCAAGTTGAAAAAAAGGCAGGGATTACCTATGCTCTGCCAATTATCCGGGGTCTGGCGCTTTGCGGCCACGCCGTAGGCCCGTGCCCACCGGCCACGAATCCTCTGTTAATTCTCAGGCACACTCCGCGCCAAATCGGGCCGGGGCCTCCACTTCTCACACTCAAACCACGAGGGAAGGGCATGACCGACAGCAACACCCAGATTTGGGAAAACGTACCCAGCCCGTTTTGCGGCATAGCCTCCGACGACCTAAAGATTCAGGCCGTAGGCAGCGTCATCAAAGTGTTGGAACAAGGCGACGCCGTCACCGTGGCCGGTTTCGAGCAGCCCGCCACCGACACCCAGCCCCGCGTGGGCGGCAAGACGGTTTCCTTGGAAGCAGCCATCGCGGCGGCGGCGGCCTATCTAAAAGACGCCCGGCTACCGCTTTTCTCAGGCTTCGGCACCGATGTCAACGACACCCGCGCCGCCCTGTCCCTGGCCGACCGCTGCGGCGCGGTGCTGGACCAAGCCCGCGCCGAAGGTGGCCTGCGCAACCTCCTGGTGCTGGCGGACACTGGCTGGATGGCCTGCACCTTGGCCGAATTGAAAAACCGCGTCGAAGTCCTCGTTGTCTTCGGCAGCGACATCGAAGCTGACTTCCCGAGGTTTTACGAACGCTTCGTCTGGAACAAGGAAGCCCTGTTCGGCCAGGACACCCGCCAACGCGAAATCGTTTACATAGGCCGCGCACCCTCCGGCGACGCATCGATTTCCTCCAACGGCCGCAAGGCTCAAGTCCTGCCCTGCCCTATCGAAAGCTACCCGGCCGTCGCCGCCGCGTTGAATGCTTTATCTCGGGGCGTCAAACTGCAAGCCGCAAGCATCGGCGGCATTGCCGTGGCCGACTTGCAAGCCGTCATCGACAAGCTGAAAGCCGCCAAGTACAGCGTCCTCACCTGGGCCGCAGGCCATCTAGGCTATGCCCATGCCGAGCTGACCGTGCAGCAACTTTGCCAAGCTGTCGTCGCCCTAAACAAAAGCGGTGCCACCCGCTCCTCAGTATTGCCATTAGGCGGTCAAGACGGCGACCGCACCGCCAGCCAAGTCTTCGCTTGGCAAACTGGCTACCCGACCCGCGTCAGCTATGCCCGGGGCTACCCCGAATACGACCCCTACCATTTCTCCTCCGCCCGTTTATTGGCTAATGGCGAGGCCGATGTATTGGTGTGGATTGCCACGATCAACGCCCGGCAAACCCCGCCCGCCGCATCCATTCCGACTATCGTGATAGGCCGCTCTGGCATGGTGTTCGAGCAAGAGCCAGCGGTTTATATCCCTGTCGGCGCACCGGGTATCGACCATGCCGGGCATATTTACCGCTGCGATAACGTGGTGTGCTTGCCGTTGCGCAAATTGCGGGATTTGGGCTTGCCGAGTGGAGCTTTGGTATTGGGGGATATTGAGAAGGCGTTGGGATAGACCGTCATACCGGCAAGGAATTCCGGTATCCAGTTTACAGGGAGTTACCACGCAGATCTGTAATTTTAATCCAGCCGAGAATAATTCATGTCCAAAATCAAATAGCCCGGATGAAGCTTTAGCGTAATCCGGCTTGCCGTAGTTGGCGCGGAGCGGGAGACCGATTTGGAAGAATTTCCAGAAACTTGCCCTACCGCATGGAGCAGCTTCTTGATCTTGAATATTTTCCAGAGTGCTATGTGGTGTCATGGCTATCAACCCTAAACTAACTTGGATCAGCGAAGAAAATTATCTACAGGGAGAGTTAATCAGTGAAATAAAGCATGAATACCTAGACGGACAAGTCCATGCCATGGCTGGTGCCAGCCGGAATCACGAGCGGATCGCGGGGAATATTTATGGGGAAATAAGAAACCATTTGAAAGACAAGCCCTGCGAACCCTTCGCCTCCGACATGAAAGTAAAAGCCGGTAACAACTTCTTCTATCCCGATGTAATGGTGGTTTGCGAAGAACAAAGCCCACATGAATATTACACGACATCTCCCGTCATTATTGTCGAAGTGTTGTCCAAAAACACGCGGCGCATTGACGAAACCACCAAGCGGCTGGCCTATTTTAACATCGCCAGCCTGCAAGAATATGTGCTGATAGAGCAAGACATCGTTGATGTCGAACTATGCAGACGCGGTAAAGGCTGGGTGTCTGAGCATTTTTTTATGGGCGACGAGGTGTGCTTTGAATCCGTCGGCTTAACCCTCAGCGTGGAAGAAATTTATGCGCGGGTCGAAAATGAGGATGTCAGAACCTACCTAGAAGAAAAGAGCCTGGCTTCAATACAAAGTACACCACCAAAATCAGATTAAAGCCGACCGACCACTGAATAAACGCGGACAACGCCAAATACATTTAACAGGAGAGCCTCCACCATGCTTACCAAACTCACCGGCGGTAAAGTCTACGACCCCGCTCATGGCATCAACGGCGAGATCCGCGACATTTATATCCGCGACGGGCGCGTCATCGTCAGTCCCGGCAATGAATCCGCGTCCCAAGAATTCGACTTGCGCGGGAAAATCGTCATGGCCGGGGCTATCGACATGCACACACATATTGGTGGTGGCAAAGTCACTATCGCCCGTAACCTATTGCCGGAAGACCATCGCGGCGATCCAGTGGAGCGCGAAGGTTTGATGCGGGCCGGCTGCGGCCATGCCGTGCCATCCACCCTGACCACCGGTTATCGCTATGCTGAAATGGGTTATACGGCAGGTTTCGAGCCGGCGGTATTGCCGATCAACGCCCGCCAAGCCCACCATGAAATGGCCGACGTGCCGCTGATGGACGTGGGCGGTTATGTCATGCTCGGCAGCGACGACTACTTCTTGCGCATGTTGGCCTCCGGCAAAAGCCAAGAGCAAATCAATAACTATGTCGCGTGGACGATCCATTCCAGCCAGACCATCGGCGTCAAAGTCGTCAACCCCGGCGGCATCAGCGCGTTCAAATTCAACCAGCGCAGCCTGGATTTGGACGAGCAGCATGTTTATTACCATGTCACCCCACGTAAAGTGTTGAAAACCCTCGCCCGCGCCGTCCATGAATTAGGCGTCCCGCACCCGCTGCATGTCCACGGCTGCAACCTGGGTGTCCCTGGAAATATGCAAACGACACTGGACACGATCACCGGCATCGAAGGTTTGCCGATGCACCTGACGCATATCCAGTTCCATAGTTATGGCACCGAAGGCGACCGCAAATTCTCCTCCGGCGCGGCGCAGATCGCCGAGTCGTTCAATAAGAATAAAAATATCACGATGGACGTGGGCCAGATATTATTCGGCGCGACTGTCACCGCCTCCGGTGACTCGCAACGCCAATTCGCCAACTCCACCCATGCGCATAACGGCAAATGGGTCTGTATGGATATCGAATGCGATGCTGGCTGCGGCGTCGTGCCGTTCAAATACAAAGACAAAAACTTCGTCAACGCACTGCAATGGACCATCGGCCTGGAAATATTCTTATTGGCCGAAGATCCGTGGCGGATATTCCTGACTACCGACCACCCCAACGGCGCACCGTTCACGATGTATCCGCATTTGATCAAGTTGCTGATGAATAAAAGCTTCCGCAACGATATGTTGGCGACGATCAACCCCGATGCTGCGGCATTAAGCACCTTAGGCACCATCGACCGCGAATACTCCCTATACGAAATCGCCATCATGACCCGCGCTGGTGCGGCCCGGTTATTGGGCCTACAAGACCGAGGCCATTTAGGTGTAGGCGCGGGCGCGGACATAACGGTTTACACCGAGCAAGAAGACAAGGAAGCCATGTTCGCCAAACCCGATTATGTGTTCAAAGACGGCGAGTTAGTCGTCAAGCACGGCGAAGTCATCAAAATCGTCTGGGGCAATGTCCACACCGTCAAGCCTGAATTTGACCGGGGTTCGATTGAGAAAAACCTGAAGGATTACTATGACCGCTATCTGACGATGAAACTGGATAATTTCATCATCCGTGATGAAGAGATTGAGGGGGATGGGAGGAGTAAGGTTATTGTGCATCCTTGTGGAAGGGCATAGCAGCCAAACTATTCATCGCAATGCGCGAGGAAGAATGAGCTATAACCCCCGACGTGCGTTGGAACTGCTCCGTATCGGCTCCGGCCAAGCGGATGCTGAATTCCGTGAAGGTCAGGAAGAGGCGATTCGCCATGTCGTCGAAGGCAGTGGCCGTCTGTTGGTGGTTCAGAAGACTGGCTGGGGCAAGAGCTTTGTCTACTTCATTGCCACCAAACTTTTACGCGAGTTAGGCCATGGGCCGGTTTTGCTGGTATCGCCTTTGCTGGCATTGATGCGTAATCAGATCACCGCCGCCACGCGCATGGGGGTTTGCGCCGAGACCATCCACTCGGACAACACAGACGTATGGGATGCAGCAGAACAACGGTTGATTGTTGATGCGGTCGATATACTCCTTATCTCCCCCGAGCGGCTGGCTAACGAGCGTTTCCGCACTCAAGTATTAGCTGATATTGCGGCACGAATTACCTTGCTAGTGATTGACGAGGCGCACTGCATTTCCGATTGGGGCCATGACTTCCGTCCGCATTACCGCTTGCTGGAGCGCATTGTGAAACGCTTGCCGACCAACCTGCGGGTGCTGGCGACAACAGCCACCGCCAACAACCGGGTAATGGACGATCTCAAGACGGTGCTTGGTCCTAATCTGGGTGTGTCGCGGGGGGATTTAAACCGCCACTCGCTGAGCCTGCAAACCATCCGCCTGCCTGGCCAGGCCGAGCGGCTGGCGTGGCTGGCCGGGCAACTGGCTACGCTGCAAGGACATGGCATCATCTACACCCTGACCGTGCGTGACGCCAACCAAGTCGCTAACTGGCTGCAATCAAAAGGCTTTATTGTCGAAGCCTACACCAGCGAACTTCCCGGCGAACGCAGGCAAGAACTCGAGCAAGCCTTGCTCGACAATCAGGTCAAGGCATTGGTTTCCACCACGGCTTTGGGCATGGGTTACGACAAGCCCGACCTCGCCTTTGTGATCCACTATCAATCGCCCGGTTCGGTAGTTGCGTATTACCAGCAAGTCGGTCGGGCCGGACGCGCATTGGCTAACGCTTATGGTGTATTGCTAAGCGGCGAGGAAGATGAGGAAATCACCGATTATTTCATCAAGAGCGGCTTCCCAACCCGTCACGAGGTAGCCGAGGTTCTCGCCGCCTTGGAGTCCGCGCCACAGGGGCTATCGGTGCCGGAACTCATGGGCAGGGTCAATATCAGCAAGGGACGCATCAGCAAGACTATCGACCTACTGGCATTGGAATCGCCCGCGCCCATCGCCAAACAGGGTAGCCATTGGCAATTGACGGCAGTGCGTTTAAACGAAAGCTTTTGGCTCAGGGCGGAGCGGTTTACCGCGTTGCGACGCAAAGAGCAGGCGCAAATGCGACAATATGCCCATCTGACCGAAGGGCACATGGCATTTCTAATCAAGGCGTTGGACGGAGATCCCAGCACGTCTAGGCCACCGGCCTTGCCACCTTTGCCCGACACGGCCGAACCGCATTTGGTTCAGGAAGCCGTCGCATTCCTACGCCGTACCGGCCTGGATTTGGAACCGCGCCGACAATGGCCCGCCGGGGGAATGCCACAGTACCGCGTCCAAGGCCGGATTGCCGCCGAACACCAGATGCAACCGGGAAAAGCTTTGTGTGTCTGGGGTGATGCCGGTTGGGGCCAATGGGTACGGCGGGGTAAATACCAGGATGGACGTTTCGCGGACGAACTGGTGGAAGCCTGCGCCAAGCTGTTTCGAGAGTGGAATCCGCAAGTGGGGCCAACTTGGGTGACGAGCATACCTTCCTTGCGCCATCCCGATCTGGTGCCGGATTTCGCCCAGCGCCTAGCAAACGCATTGGGTTTGCCATTCCACATTGTACTTGCCAAAACCGACCATCGGCCCGAACAAAAAACCATGGCCAACAGTGTCCAGCAAGCCCGCAACATCGACGGTTCGTTGGCAATCTGCGTGGATCGGCTGCCGCGCCGAGGGCCAGTCTTGCTGGTCGATGATATGGTGGATTCGCGATGGACCTTGACCGTCGCCGCCTGGCTGTTGCGCTCCCATCGTGGCGGAGAGATCTGGCCTTTAGTTCTGGCACAAACTGGACATGAATAGTGAACCCTAGCTTATCTGCGAACACCCAGGCCATTTTGCTGCTGACCGCGCCTCTACTGGCGGGAAAAGCCTCGGCCTCAGAAGATCTACTGACCCCCGGCGAATACAAGCGCCTGGCCCGCCATCTGCGCGAGATTCAGCGCCAGCCTGCGGAACTCCTTGCGCCTGATCCGGCAGAACTGCTAAGGGCTTGCGCAACGGTGATAAACGAAGACCGGCTGCGGCGATTATTGGGTCGCGGATTCTTGCTGAGCCAAGCGCTCGAACGCTGGCAGACCCGTGCCATTTGGGTAGTAAGCCGCGCCGATGCGGATTATCCGCGTCGCTTGAAAGTCCGTCTAAGGGAGGATGCCCCAGCGTTGCTATATGGCTGCGGCGACATGGGGCTGTTGGAAAGCGGCGGTTTGGCGGTGGTTGGCTCGCGGCAAGTGGACGAGGTACTTATTGACTACACACTGGAGATTGGCCAGCTTAGCGCGAAAGCCGGCAAGACACTAATTTCCGGGGGTGCCAAAGGCATCGACCAAGCGGCGATGCGAGGCGCATTGGAGGCGGGCGGGAAAGTCTGTGGCGTGTTGGCCGACAGCCTGGAAAAAACCGCGATGAACCGCGAACACCGTAACTTGCTGCTAGACGGGTGTATGGTGCTAATATCGCCTTACGACCCCAACGCGGGCTTCAACGTCGGCAACGCCATGCAGCGCAACAAGCTCATCTATGCACTGGCGGACGTGGCTTTGGTAGTGAATTCCGATGCCAAAAAAGGCGGCACCTGGGCCGGGGCGGTAGAGCAATTGGACAAGCTACGGCTGGTACCCGTTTATGTACGCTCAACCGGCGAATTGGGCGAGGGCTTGGAGGCACTTGCGCAAAAAGGTGCGTTGGCTTGGCCTGAACCCGATCTGCCAGAAGATTTGGTTGCCATCTTTACGGCCAAGCCCGAGTCAGTCCCGGACGGCGGCGGGCAGCAAGCGATTTCCCTGTTTGCCCAAGGACATGGGACTGCCGATATCTACGCATCAATTCCGCAAGCCAAGCCATCCATGCCAGAAGCTGTGGGGGAAAATACCAGCCCCCATCCCTTAGCCGATGCCTTGTTCACCCGCGTCAGCGAAATCTTGCGGCAACTTCTGCTGACGCCAATGAAAGACTCCGACATCGCCGCCGCGCTTCGCATTTCTACGCCACAGGCAAAGGCCTGGTTACAACGGCTTGTAGATGAAGGCGTGTTGGAAAAACGGAAAAAAACCGCTTTTTATGCGCTCAAGCAACAGAGTCTGTTCGAGCAATAGGATTGGCCCTGGTAAAGCCTTACCAAATCAAAGCCGCATTGAAGTAGATTACTAGCTTTGAACTATAGAGCTTACCGCGACATTCTTTGTCGAGTTGTTGTCTTCGCCCGCTGGCGCGGCCACCAAGGTTTCATTCCCACTCAGAGCGTGGGAATGATGGAAAGTGAGGTGCTATTATGAACTGGCAAGAAGTCTGCAATGATCCATCTCTGCGCGATTTGCCTTATAAGATTGAACTGAATGAATGGGGACAGATTGTCATGAGTCCGGCGAGTAGTCGGCACGGTATTTTGCAAGGCTTGGTGATTGACGCGCTGAACCGCTTGAAGACCGATGGTTTAGTCTTCCCCGAATGCCCGATTCGAACTTCCAAGGGTGTGAAAGTGCCGGATGTGGTTTGGGTTTCAAATAAATTTTTAAGCCAGCATGGGGATGAAAACCCATTTAGCTTAGCCCCTGAAATTTGCATTGAAGTGCTATCCCCTTTCGATTCGCTCAAAGAAATGGCGGAAAAGCAGGAGCTTTATTTTGCGCGGGGTGCGTTGGAAGTTTGGATTTGCTATGAACATGGCGGATTGACTTTCTATGATTGCAAAGGCCGGATTCCAGCTTCGGTCATATTCCCTAACATCATGCGGATCGAATCTACCCATCTGCATTAATTGATTACACCGTGCCTATGCCCTAAGTGACTGGCATTAAGTTAAGGATTTTTCTGTTCGCCCTGAGCTTGTCGAAGGGTGTAAGGGAAAATCCAACTAGCTCGAAGTTAAGCCATTCATGGTTCGACAGGCTCACCACGAACGGCTTAACTTAATGGCAGTGACACCCTTCCTCGGTACGATAAGAACCAAAACCCCTGGAGTAAAGAATGATAATAAACGGCGTACAGATCGAACAAACCTTCGCCGAGGCCTTTCCGATGCGGGCGACGCGGGTCATCATCACCGCGCAGAACCATAAATGGGCGCATATTTCGGCGCAGGCTTTTACTGGTTTTGCGACTTCGGTGATCGCTTGCGGTTGCGAGGCGGGGATTGAGCGCGAGCTTGAGCCTTCCGAGACGCCGGATGGTCGGCCCGGGATTTCGGCGATGATATTTGCGATGGGCGGCAAGGGTTTGGCTAAACAATTGGAAACCCGCGCTGGGCAGTGCGTGTTGACTTCGCCGACTTCGGCTTTATTTGCTGGGATTGACGAAGGCGACCCTATCGCGTTGGGCAAGAATCTGCGCTATTTCGGCGATGGTTTCCAGATTTCCAAGCGCATCAACGGCAAGCGCTATTGGCGGGTGCCGGTGATGGATGGGGAGTTTTTGGCGCAAGAAACCACCGGCATGGTGAAAGCCATCGGCGGGGGCAATTTCCTGGTGTTGGCGGAATCCCAACCCAAGGCTTTAGCGGCTTGTGAAGCGGCCATTGAAGCGATGAGAATGGTGCCGAATGTCATCATGCCTTTCCCCGGCGGTGTCGTGCGCTCCGGCTCAAAAGTCGGGTCGAAATACAAATCCTTGAATGCTTCGACCAATGACGCATTCTGCCCGACCTTGAAAGGCCAGACCAAGACCGAGCTTTCGCCGAAAATCGAGTCGGTGATGGAAATCGTCATTGACGGACTGACCGAGGAGGATATTAAAAAATCCATGCGGGTGGGCATCCATGCGGTATGTGACATTGGCGCGGCGGGCGGTATTTGGCGTATTTCGGCAGGCAATTATGGCGGCAAGCTGGGGCCGTTCTTGTTCCATCTCCAAGAGATAATGGCTTGAAGCCCTCCCGCCCTCTCCCCCGGCCCCTCTCCCGCTGGGAGAGGGGAGAAGAGCAAGATTTTTGGTGCGCCATGCGCACTTATATTATAAGGGATAACATCGCTAAGAGCGATGTTATCCCTCTATACCCTATCCGAGGATATTATGAGCGCACTGACTTTCACTTTGATAACTCCACTACAGCAGCGTGTCGATTGCTCGCCGCTGACTTTGGACAATCTGGCGGGCAAATCTGTTAAGGACATCGCCGCGATTGAATTGCAATCGGGCAACCGGAAATTACGCACGGATGAGGTGTTTGCCATCGAAGGCGAGGATATTTCCAGTATTGTGTTTAGGGATGCTTCGGCCAAACTGGATTATATCGGCAAGGGCCAAACCAGTGGTGCTATTCTCGTCGAAGGCGACGCCGGGGCTTATCTTGGGATGGCTGCGAAAGGCGGCGTCATCAATGTGTCTGGCAGCGTAGGCGCTTATGCCGCTTGTGAATTGAAAAATGGTGAAATCAACATTGGCGGCGACGCCGGGGATTTTCTGGGCGCGGCCTTGCCAGGCAATAAAAAGGGTATGCAAGGTGGCGTGGTGATCGTCAAAGGCAATGCGGGCGACCGCGTCGGTGACCATATGCGGCGTGGGGCGATTTTGATTGAAGGCAATGCTGGCGCTTATCTGGGCTCGCGCATGACCGCAGGCACTATCGGTGTGCTGGGCGAGGTCGGCGTTTATCCTGGCTATGCGATGAAACGCGGCACATTGCTGTTGCTGAAAGCCCCGGCCAACCTGCCCGCCACTTTCAACGATTGCGGCTCGCATACTTTGGGATTCCTACCCCTTCTGTTGAAAGGCTTCCAGGGCTATAAAACCCAATTCGGCGCGTTGGCCGATACCGTCAAGCGGGTGCGGCGTTATGCCGGGGATATGTCGGGGGCGGGCAAGGGTGAGATATTGGTGGTGATCCGGGCATGATCTCTTTGCCAGCCTGGAGGTGTCCTCTCCCGGCGAATTAATATTCGCTGACAAGGGTCGGACGATTCCGTCCGAGACTTTGCCGACAGTCCGCTTGGGCCCTTGCCATATCGCATTTGTCGAGTCTTCCCACATTGAACGTAAGAGATGAATTCGACCTATGGCTGAGCTAACCCCGCTGCCTCTTTCACCTGTGGTGGAGCTGGTACGTCGTCACGGTGGACCCCTGTCGCACACCGCGCTAGATCCTTCCCGCAGTATCTTCCGAACTCCCAGCATTGACGGCCTGATCGGCTTTCTGGTTTTATGGCGCTGCGCTGTCGTGCTGGGCGATCCGATCTGTGCGCCCGGGCAAAAAGCCGCCTTGGCCAATGCCTTTGCCCTGCATTGCGAAGACCAAGGCTGGTCTATCCTGTATGTCGCCGCGACCGCCAACCTGCAAACCTATGCCTGCGAACGTGGCTATGCGTCAATGGAGTTCGCCGAGCTATTGATGGCCGATCCCCGGGACAACCCCGAGGAAGGTCCGAAGGCCCGACATCTGCGGCAACATCTCAACCACACGCGGCGGATGGGAGTGACGGTGCGCGAGTACTTGGGAGCGGTGTCGCCAGAGCCAGTCTGGAGGCGCAGGTCAAGCTGGCCTGTGAAGGCTGGCTGGCCGACCGCCATGGGCCACAGATGTATCTAGGCCGACCTCGGCTTTTCGAGGACAGGGCGGGGCGACGCTGGTTCATTGCCGAACAGGCAGGCAAGGTTGTCGGCATGCTCTCCATGCTGCGGGTGGGTTGTGGCGACTGCCATGAACTGATCAACATCGTATTTTCCTCGCCCGCCTCACCACCCCATACCAACGAACTCATGGTGGCCACGGTATTGCGTGCTTTGCGCGAAGAGGGGGCAAGTTGGATTTTCTTGGCGTCGGGCCATAGGAGGAATTGGGGCGGATCGATGGCTACGGCAGCATCACCGAGTTTCTCTCGGCGTCAGTTCTACCGCCTGGTGGTCAAACGGATGCACCAGCACGACAAAACCTGTTATGGGGAAAAATACCGGCTGACGCGCAGCAACCCTTGTATCTGCTATTTCAGCAGCCGCGCAGAGGTCGCGCGCAATCAAAGCCCTGTTTAGAACCTTTCATTTTTCAGTGACTTGATCAGCCTGTGCCACGCGGATCGTGGCCTGGCCGTAAGGCGGCATGGACAAGGCCGGGCCACCCAAGAGATGCTGGATGAAAAATCCTACGGTTGCGCGCCGTGCCGCGATGCGTAACTGGGCGCGACTCCGCCGTGCCGCAGCGGCAGATGCCGTAGCCGAAACGGTCTGGCTCGTCCAGCATCTGCACGTGGTCGGCATCCCGTAGCGTCAATTCGACGGTTCCTGCCGGTGCCCGTTCGAAGAAACGCAGGTAGTTGGTCGCCAGCGGCGCGCAAGACGCTGGATGCCTGCCATCCGACCTCCGCGCCAATCAGCAACAAGGGGACACGCAGCGCGGAGAATAGGCCATGCACCACAGACACCCTTGCCGTTTATTGGTATTGATGGTCACCCACGCTGGTGAAACACGCCGTATTGGGCGGCGGCAAGCACTGCGTCCTTGCCGCCCATCGAATGGCCTGGCGATGCCGATTTCACCGGGGTCAACCCCCTGTGCCCGCACCAGCCAATCGGCGATGACGCTGGCGTCGCGGGCCAGTTCTATATCGCTTCTGAAAAGCGAATACCAACCCCGCACGGCCACGACAAACCCCCGCGAAGCGAGTGCGCGGGCGTAGCTTTCGTACTGATCGTCGGGGGCCATCCGACCCGGCAGGAAGACAATCGCGGGTGCCGCCACCGGAGAGTTGTCAGGTTGGTAGAACGCGACCGCCACGTTTTCACCCTGATGTCGAACCGTAAGCCGAGTGGAGATGACCTGATGCCGGCCAGGGCGAGCGGATTCTCCCGCCGACATGCCGACGGCATCCGTCGCCAGCGTGTCGTTGGGAATTTTGATTACGGCATGGTGGCAACCTGTGGTCAGCAAAAGCAGGCAAGCGGAAAAAACAAGGCGGGAGAAATTTCTTAATATTGACAATGGCATAGGATAGACGCAGGGTTTTCATTTTCGGCTGACAGGTCTTGGCCGTTGCTATATTCCCCCCGGCCTTTTTGGACGGTTTACACGAGTCCGATGCCTTGCGCAAGAACTATCGGTTTCACCCGGCACTTAAAGCGTGACCAAGCCTTTGCGGATGGCGTACTTGGCCAGGGCATCCACCTTGCTGCCGGGCTGACCAGCGAAAAGTCGTTTCTCAAGTCCTGTGCCTAACCCCTTCCTATTGTTTGGCTTAGGCTTGCGTCCAGGTAGATTAGCTGGATGCCATTAAATCCGGCTATGCCTTACACGGCAATCACTTGAATCCTGCCGTGTTTCTTCAAAACCCATCGCTACGAGGTAGACAGGTCATGAAAACAGCTTCAATTTCAAAAATATCAAACGACCAGCGGATGCAGCAGCGCGAGAGCATCCGGTTTTTTGCCTTTCAAAGTCATCCCCGGTCGATGCGGAGATGCGCTACCGCATGGTCGCCGAGGCGGCTTATTACCGGGCGGAGGCACGGGGCTTCGCCACTGGCTATGAATTGGAGGATTGGCTGGACGCAGAGGCCGAAGTCGACCGGTCGCTCCTTCCCTCCGCGCTCGCTCCTTTTGGGGAGTGAGCCTTTTCCTTGCTCTTCATCATATTGAGGAGATTGCCATGTCTGACGAAAAAGAGAACCCACAGGCAGTGACCGTATCCACCCAGCAGACGGAGGCCGAGCGTCCCGCCCAAGCGGGCATGTTGCAGCCTTTCGACGAATTAGACTTCTGTTCCATGGTTTTTTTGATGTGCAGGATTGCGCTGTTCGACTTGGGAACGTCCCCTTTTGGGCGATTTGTTCGAGCGATTTGAAAACCGTATGCCGCGTGTGGATGTGATCGACCGCGATGAGGATGTGCTGGTGCGGTTGGAAATCCCGGGCGTAGACAAAAAAGACCTGGATATTTCAATGACCGACAACATGCTGACCATCAAGGGCAGCACTGTCGGCGAGCCCAAGGAGACGAAAGGCGACCAGTTCTACCGTTGCGAA
>CAVWEM010000013.1:0-231366 GCA_963753955.1 uncultured Gammaproteobacteria bacterium | reverse complement strand
CTGATTATGCAATATCGAAATCACATCATGGCACAAAAACCCGAAATCATTCAGGCGTTAAGAGGAATAGCGGCATTATCGGTGGTAGCATATCACTTTCGTGAATACCTCAAAAAAGTTTCCCAAAATGTAAGTGAGCAATTACAATATGGCTACCTCGGTGTCGATATTTTTTTCGTTATTTCTGGTTTTATAATTTACGTATCCACCCAAAAAAACACCTCACGCAACGCATACAGCTTTCTGGTTCGTCGATTTTTCAGGGTAGTTCCTCCAGCGTGGGTTGCCATGGTTTTAATGGCAATTGCCAAACCGCCATACCTGAGCGGCCTTCTGTATGGCATGTTTTTCCTGCCCCGCGCCAACGCCACCCCCCCATTCTATGGATACAACTTTTTGATCGTCACCTGGACATTAACTTATGAGCTTATATTCTATATGATATTCTCTTTTGTTCTTTGCTTCAGAGTTGGACAGAAATTTCGCGGGTTAATTACCTGCATACTAATTATCAGCCTTCTCGGAAACCCGATTATGCTCGAGTTTGGAGTAGGGATATTTTTTGGGTGGCTATATGTCACAGATAGTTTTAACCTGTCCCTAAAGGCACTTTTTGGATTATTATTAATATCCTTAGCAATACTCACATATCTAGCCATGCACAATTATGGGTCTGGACATGGGATGACGCACGGAGGGATGCTCGCCTTGTTTGTTATATTTATATGCTTAATACTACAAGAACTTCTTTTTAAATTATCCAAACCGCAATCGATTATATATATTTTCTACATGCCCATGTCCGCAGTGGGAGAAATTTCCTACAGCCTATATTTGACCCACCCCATTGTCAAATCCGTGTTCCAGCGTCTGGGCTGGAACGAAACAACAGATGAAGCAAATACACAACTCACGATTTTTTGCCTTGCCATGGTATGTTGCTTCGCTTTGGCGGTTTGCTTTTACCGATGGGTAGAACTTCCTACATGGCGTATGGGGCGTTCACTGGCCTATCGTGAATAAAAGCCTTGGCGGGTGTGTGCAATCGGCGCTATCATTTGCCCAAGCGGAATACGGCGCCAGCAGCCGTAGAATGCGGGGAAACCCTCATGGCAATATTCAAGAGGGCAAGAACGTGGATCCGTTTCTTATCGCAGCAATCGAAGAGGCCGAGCGCGGCTTGTCCGAAGGTGGCATACCCATCGGCTCCGTCCTCGTCCATTCTGGTGCCATCGTCGGTCGCGGCCACAATCGCCGTGTACAGAAGGGCAGCACCATCCTCCACGGCGAGATGGATGCGCTCGAGAACGCGGGACGGCGATCCGCCTCGTTCTATCGCGCATCCACACTCTACACCACGCTTTCACCCTGCCCGATGTGCAGCGGCGCGATCCTGCTCTACGGCATCCCTCGCGTCGTCATCGGCGAGAACCAGTCTTTCATGGGCGAGGAAGAGTGGCTGTCAACCCATGGCGTCCAGTCCAGGTCATCCAGGATCGACGCTGCATCGAGCTAATGCGTGAATTCATGCGGCACCAGCCAGCCCTCTGGGCGGAGGACATCGGGAATTAAAGCCATCTGGGTGCGATGCCCCAAGTCCCAGCCGCCCTGATCTATCGAAGGGCGGACGGGATTTGGGGCATCTCAACTGCCGTTTTTAGGATCAAAGGTGTCGGTGATCGATCTTCAGCCCACGTAACTCAACCAATCCCCATGGTCAGCCGCACGGCCATGGACATAGTCGAAATACAGCGCCTGGAGCTTCTCGGTGATGGGGCCACGCCCACCATTGCCGATGACGCGGCCATCCAATTCGCGGATGGGTGTGACTTCCGCCGCCGTACCGGTGAAGAAGGCCTCGTCGGCCACGTACACCTCGTCGCGGGTGATGCGCTTCTCGGCCACTTCATAGCCATGCTCACGGGCGATGGCCATCACCGTCTCGCGGGTGATGCCTTCCAACGCTGATGTGAGGTCAGGCGTGTAGATCTTGCCCCGGCGGACGATGAAGATGTTCTCGCCGCTGCCTTCCGCCACATAGCCTTCGTGATCCAGCAACAGCGCCTCGTCGCAACCGCAGGCCACGGCCTCTTGCACGGCCAGGATGGAATTGACGTAATTGCCGTTGGCCTTCGCCTTGCTCATCACGCTGTTGACATGGTTGCGCGTGAAAGAGGAAATGCGCACTTTGATGCCGTTTTTGATGCCTTCGTCCCCCAGGTAGCTGTTCCATTCCCAGGCCGCAACCATGGCATGCACCTTCAGCTTGGAGGCATGCAGGCCCATGCCCTCAGAACCGTAAAAGCACATCGGGCGCAAATAGGCGCTGGGTAGATTGTTCCGTTTCACCGCTTCGAGCTGGGCCTGATCCAGCGTGTCCTTGTCGAAAGGCATCTTCATGTTCATGATGTGCGCCGAGCGGAAAAACCGGTCGGTGTGCTCGCGCAGACGGAAAATCGCCGTGCCTCTTTCGGCCCGGTAAGCCCGCACGCCCTCGAACACGCCGCAGCCGTAGTGCAAGGTGTGGGTCAGGACATGGGTCTTCGCCTCGCGCCAAGGCAACCATTCGCCGTCCAGCCAGATGACGCCATCTCTGTCGTCCATCGCCATCGTTATTTCTCCGCTTCGTGTGTGTGGGTTAAAGGTTGGGGCTTGGGCGTTCCATTTTGTCATGCCAGAGCGCCTGGACGCGGGAACGGATGGAGGAAAACTCCGCTTCCGCTGCCAGCGCAGGCTGCTCCAGCAGCGCCGACCGGTGCGTCCGTTCGCGATAGAGGCAATAGGCCTGTTTCAGCAAGGCGGAATCCTCGGCATCAAGAAAACCAGTGTCCTGCAAGGATTCCAGCAGGCGAACCACGTCGGGCCATTGCAACAGGCTGTCGTGGTCGTGCGCACCCGATAAAACGCCGAATTGTACTATAAACTCAATATCGGCAATACCGCCCCGCGCCTGTTTCAGATCAAACAAACCCGGCGCTTTTGCCTCCAGGTTTTCCCGCATTTTGTCGCGCATTTCCCGCACCTCGGCACGGAGTGCCTCCACTTCGCGCAGCCTCCCTAACGAGCGCCTGCGGATGACGGCAAAACGTTCAGCAATTTGAGGGTCGCCGGCGATAAATCGAGCCCGCACCAAGGCTTGCTGCTCCCAAGTCCAGGCGCTTTCCATTTGATAGGTTCCGTAGGCATCCAGGCTGCTGACCAGCAGCCCGGAATTGCCACTGGGCCGAAGACGCAAGTCGATCTCATACAACGTCCCGGACAGGATTTGGGTGGTCAACAAAGTAATCATGCGCTTGGCGACGCGGGCATAGAACTGGGCGCAGGGAATCGGGCTGTCGCCATCGGTGAGGGCTGTGTCTGCCACTCCACCATACAGGAACACCAGATCCAGATCGGAGGCATAGCTCAATTCCAGCCCGCCCATCTTGCCATAGGCGACGACGCCGAAACCCTTGATCTCCCCCGGCACCCCACCTGGAGGGATGCCGTGGCGTTGCGCGGTCAGCCGCCAGGCTTGCTCCATCACCCCGGCGACCAGGGTTTCCGCCAGCCAGGTGAGGCAGTCACTGACCACCGTGATAGGGATCGCGCCCATGATGTCGGCGGCGGCAATCCTCAGCACATGGGCCTGCTTGAACTGGCGCAAGGCGGTCATCAGTTGTTCCATATCGTCAACATCGACCCGTCGCAGGCAACGCTCCAATTCGTCGCGCAACTGCCCACGGCTCAGTGGCGCGTAAAGGCTGCGCGGATCGAGCAATTCATCCAGCAGCAGGGGGTGGCGGGCAATGTGGTTGACGATCCAGGAACTGGCCGAGGCCAGCTTGACCAGTTGCGACAAGGCGAGCGGATGTTCGGCCAACAAAGTGAAATAGACATTCCGCCCGGCGATGGCCTCCAACAATATGAGGATGCGGCCCAAGGTCTCCGCCGCGTTGTCGAGTTTCGCGACCGCCCGCAACAACAGGGGCATGACGCGGTTGAGTTCCCCTGCGCCTTTGGGCGTGATCCGCCGAATCGCGTGGGATTCTTGAAAATCGACCCACCTCGGCAACACCGCTTCGGGGGCCGGCCAACCCATCGCCGCCAACAGGGCAGGCATCATTGCCTTGTCGATTTCGACCCAATCGACCGCCTCGCCAACCTGGATGGAAGTTTGCGGAGACTCGATCACCTGGCCGAATATGCCATGCACCTCGTCACGCACTTCGTCCAGCCGGAGTTTGAAACCTTCCCAGCCACTGAACCCAAGCGCATACGCCAGGCTCAGACGCTGCGTCCCGTCGGTGGGAAGGTCGTGGGTTTGTTTGTCGCCGTATTGCTGGATGCGGTTTTCCACCAGACGCAAAAAACGGTAAGAAGCTTGCAGCTTCTCGACAAGTTCGCCCGGCAAATAGCCCAACTCGCCGATCACCCCTAGGACTTTGAGAATGCCGCGTTCCCGCAAACGCTTTTCCTGCCCGCCGCGAATAAGCTGGAAAGCCTGGCCTATGAACTCAATTTCCCGTATCCCGCCCGGGCCAAGCTTGACGTTATCCATACGATCCTTGCGCAATAACTCCTGGGTGATTTTAGCCTTTAGCGCGCGCAATTCGCCGAAGGCACGGAAATCGAGATAGCGCCGATAGATGAAAGGCGTCAACAGGGCCTGCAGACGTTCCCCAGCGCCGAAATCCCCGGCCACCACGCGCGCCTTAACCATGGCGTAACGCTCCCATTCGCGGGCCTGGCCATGGTAATACTGTTCCATCCCGTCGAAATTCATCACCAGCGGCCCGCTTTCGCCAAAAGGACGCAGGCGCGTATCCACGCGGAACACAAATCCATCCGCCGTGACCGCATCCAATGCCTTGACCAAGGAACGCGCCAGACGGGCAAAAAACTCCGCATACGCCGTCGCCTTCTTGTCCGGCAAGACGCCTTCATCTTCATAGGAGAAAATCAAGTCAATATCGGAGGAGTAATTCAGCTCCCAAGCGCCAAGCTTGCCCATCCCCAAAACCACCAGCCGCTGCGGTTCTCCGGAATGGTCAAGCGGGACGCCCCGCGTTTGGCAAGCCTGCTGGAATAGATATTCCAGGGTTTCGACTATGCATGCTTCCGCCAACCGAGTGAGATCCACAGGTTTCCGGCAAATCCGCCCAGCCGGCGATGTCGCGCCAAGCGATTCTCGCCATTTCCTGGTTTCTAAATCGCCGCAAAACCTCCATCAACCCCTTCTCAGAGGTGACAGAAGAAAGTAAACTATTGAGCGCATTCCGATAAAAGGAAGCGGAAGCCGTAGTGAAGAGGTGGCCGCTTGCCACTAATGAGGCAAGCGCCTTCGGCCTGCGCAAGCACTGCCCGGCCACGAAGGGACTGGACGCCCAAACTTTGCCCAACGTGGCATAGAAGATCCGCTCTTGGGACTCATCGCCAAATTCAAGCGCCGAAGTGTGGCTCGCAAACGCAGCCCAAGAACGGTCGAGACTCTCGCGCAATCCGGCAGGAATATCCCCGAACAAATCTTCCATACCCAAACCGGCGGTTTGACGCTCACACATTCACGATGCCTTGCAGGCATAGCCGGGCAGAAATTCCGCCCAGCTAGCTTCACATTTATTTCTTGTCGCTGTTCCGCTCGTTCACTTCCTTGATGACCACGTCGGCCACGTTCTTCGGACACGGCATATAGTGCGAGAATTCCATGGAGAATTGGCCGCGCCCGGAGGTCATCGTGCGCAGATGGCCGATGTATCCAAACATTTCAGAGAGCGGCACTTCCGACTTGATGCGCACACCGGTGGGACCCGGCTCCTGCGACTTGATCATGCCACGGCGGCGGTTAAGGTCGCCGATCACATCGCCCACATGCGACTCGGGGGTGAACGTATCGACCTTCATGATCGGCTCCATCAACTGCGGCGCAGCCTTTGGAATGGACTGGCGGAAAGCGGCTTTGGCGGCGATTTCAAAGGCGATGGCCGAAGAGTCCACTGCGTGGAACCCGCCGTCGGTCAGGATGACTTTGAAGTCCAAGCACGGGAAACCCGCCAACACGCCCTTGTCCAACATGCTCTTGAAACCCTTATCGACCGCAGGCCAATACTCCCTAGGTACGTTGCCACCCGTCACGGCGGATTCAAAGATAAAGCCGGTGCCCGGCTCGCCAGGCTCGATAATGTAATCAATCTTGGCGTACTGGCCGGAACCACCCGTTTGCTTCTTGTGGGTGTAACTGTCCTCGACGCGCTTCGTGATCGTCTCACGGTAAGCCACCTGCGGCTTGCCGACAATGACCTCGACGCCATGGGTGCGCTTAAGGATGTCCACCTTAATATCCAGATGCAGTTCGCCCATGCCCTTGAGGATGGTTTCCCCGCTCTCCTGGTCGGTCTCGACATGGAAAGAGGGATCTTCCTGGACCATCTTCCCCAAAGCGACGCCCATCTTCTCGTTGGAGCCTTTGTCTTTCGGAGAGATAGCCAGCGAGATCACCGGATCGGGGAATACCATCGGCTCCAAAGTGGCGGGAACATCCGGGTCGCACAGCGTATGGCCGGTTTGGACATTCTTCATCCCCATCACTGCGACGATATCGCCCGCCTGGGCAGAATCGAGCTTCCGCACGCGAATTGGCATGCATTTCAACGATACGGCCAATGCGCTCGGTTTTGCCGGTAAAGGTATTTAGCACGGTTGTGCCTTTCTCCAGTTTTCCGGAATAAATGCGCAAGAAAGTCAGCGCGCCAAAACGGTCGTCCATGATTTTGAACGCCAATGCGCGCAAAGGCTTATTGGCATCGACGATGGCATAGCTGCCGGTTGGATGTCCTTCCAAATCAACTTCCGGTTGCGGATTGACTTCGGTCGGGTTGGGCAGATAATCCACGACGGCATCAAGCACCAATTGCACCCCCTTGTTTTTGAAGGAAGAACCGCAATAAGTCGGGAAAAACTCCAGTTTGGATGGTGCCTTTCCGAATGCAACGCTTGATCGTATCGATATCTGGTGTCTCGCCCTCCAGATACTTTTCCATGGCATCGTCATCTTGATCGATCACTTCTTCGATCAAAGCCTCGCGCCAAGTTTCCACGTCATCAACCATGTCGGCGGGGACATCTTGGATCTCATAATTCATCGGATCGCCAGAATTATCCCAAACCCAGGCTTTGCGGGTAAGCAGATCGACGACACCGACGAATTCATCTTCGCGTCCAATCGGCAAGGTCATCACGACTGGCGTCGCGCCCAGCACCTCTTTGACTTGCTTGACCACGCGGTAAAAATCGGCGCCAGTGCGATCCAGTTTATTCACATAGATGACGCGGGAAACCTTAGAATCATTGGCATAACGCCAGTTGGTCTCGGATTGTGGCTCCACGCCACCCGAGCCGCAAAAAACGCCGATGCCACCATCGAGAACTTTTAGGGAACGATACACTTCAATCGTGAAGTCAACGTGCCCGGGCGTGTCGATGATGTTAAAACGATGCCCTTTCCATAAGCAAGTCGTCGCAGCGGACTGGATGGTGATGCCGCGTTCCTGCTCCTGCTCCATGAAATCTGTCGTCGCCGCACCGTCATGCACTTCGCCAATTTTATGGATTTTGCCGGTGAGCTTCAAAATCCGCTCGGTAGTGGTTGTTTTACCAGCATCGACGTGGGCGAATATGCCGATGTTTCTGTAGTGCGATAGATCTGTCATGTCTGTACTCTAGGGTTGGAAATAAAAACTTTTCTGGCAACCAAGTTTGATCAAATAAATCCGGGAGGGTAACCGGTTGACGAAATCAGTCCAAGCACCGGAAGGGGCATAAAAAAGCGGCCCGGTTATCCCCGGACCGCCTTTTATGAATAAACCTACTCACGCGATAAGACGGTGTAGCTTATTCACCCTGACCAGGGCGATCAACCAACTCAACATAAGCCATGGGTGCCGAATCTCCCGTTCGGTATCCACACTTTAGCACACGAAGATAGCCGCCGGGGCGGTTGGCGTAACGCGGCCCAAGTTCGTTGAAAAGCTTTACCACCACGTCACGGTTTCTAAGACGGCTGAATGCCAAGCGCTTTGCCGCTAGCGAATCAACTTTTGACAAGGTAATCAACGGTTCAGCGAACCGGCGAATCTCCTTCGCTTTTGGCAAGGTAGTCTTGATGATTTCATTCTGGAAAAGCGAAACCGTCATACTACGGAACAACGCCTTCCTATGGCTGCTGTTCATATTGAATTTCCTACCGGATTTTGCGTGACGCATGATGCTGTCCTAAGTTCTCTAGTTGACTTTCTTGGCTATTAATCTTTTTTCAACCCTTCGGGAGGCCAGTTGTCCAGGCGCATGCCGAGCGAAAGGCCTTTGGTAGCTAATACGTCCTTGATTTCCGTAAGCGATTTTTTTCCCAAATTCGGTGTCTTCAACAAATCTACTTCAGTCCGTTGGATAAGATCACCGATATAAAAAATGTTTTCGGCTTTTAGGCAGTTTGCCGAACGCACGGTCAATTCCAAATCATCGACCGGACGAAGCAGCAAGGGATCGTAAGTCTGCTTCGGCGGTTGTGTGGGGAATGCCCCGTGGTCACCCTTGAAATCCAAAAAAACAGACAGGTGATCATTCAGGATGGATGCGGACAAACTGACTGCTTCCTGTGGATCAATGGTGCCGTTGGTTTCCAGCTCGATAATGAGCTTGTCTAGGTCGGTGCGCTGTTCAACACGCGCGGACTCGACAACATAGGACACTTTGCGGATAGGACTGAATGAAGCATCAATATGCAAAGTGCCAACAGGCGCATCAGAACCATTTGCCAGTCGCTGAACCACAGGCTGATAACCTCTTCCTTTCTCCACGATTAAGGTCATATTCAATTTACCGCTGGATGTCATATTGGCTATGACCAAATCAGGATTCATGATGTCAACATCATGGGTCAACTGAATGTCCCCGGCAACGACAATCCCCGAACCTGACTTGCTAAGCGTCAACACCGCCGATTCTCCGTTGGCAATATTGATGGACAAGTTCTTCAGATTTAGAAGAATATCGATCACATCCTCTTGTACGCCCTCAATGGTAGAGTATTCATGTAGGACACCCTCAATGACAACATTTGTCACCGCGCACCCGGGGATGGTCGAAAGCAACACTCTTCTGAGAGCATTTCCCAACGTGTGACCAAATCCACGCTCAAGCGGTTCGATCACGATGCGCGCGGTATTCTTGTCTATGGGATTGACATCAACCAGACGAGGCTTGATCAGGTCGGCAAGATAACTTTGCATCAACTAACCTTCAGCAATTATTTCGAGTACAATTCAACAACCAACTGCTCGTTGATGTCTGAACCGAGTTCAGTGCGTTCAGGGGTAGACTTGAAGACCCCCCGCATCTGTTGGACATCAACATCAACCCAAGCGGGAAAGCCATACTGCTCAGAGACTTGAAGGGCATCCTTCACCCGTTGTTGGGCTTTAGCTTTGTCCCTGATGGCAACAACATCGCCCCCATGAACCTGATAGGAAGCAATATTAAGCACTTTACCATTTACCAAAACGGCTTTGTGGCTTACTAATTGCCTCGCTTCCGCACGTGTGGAAGCAAATCCCATGCGATATACCACATTGTCCAAGCGCGATTCAAGCAAGCCTAATAGGTTTTCACCTGTCGATCCTTTTTTTTGGGCGGCGGTTGCGTAATAATTCCTAAATTGTCGTTCCAAAACTCCATAAATGCGGCGCATTTTCTGCTTTTCCCGCAACTGGATTGCATAATCAGAGAGTCGGCCTCGCTTAGAGCCATGCTGCCCAGGCTGTTGATCAAGCTTGCATTTCGACTCGAGAGACTTGCCTCGCGCCTTAAGGAAAAGATCTGTGCCTTCCCTTCTGCTAAGCTTGCACTTAGGACCAATATATCTTGCCATCTACAAATCTCCGAAAATCAAACTCTACGCTTTTTAGGCGGACGGCAACCATTATGTGGAATCGGTGTGCCATCAATGATATTGGTTATCTTGAATCCCAAATTATTCAAGGATCTAACAGCAGATTCCCTGCCAGGACCGGGTCCTTTGATGCGGACATCTAGGTTTTTAATCCCATAGTCCTTAGCTATCAAACCAGCCTTCTCGGCAGCGACCTGAGCGGCAAAGGGTGTGCTTTTCCTTGAGCCTTTAAACCCAGAAGCACCTGCTGTAGACCAAGAAAGAGCATTTCCTTTCCGGTCAGTTATAGTGATGATAGTATTGTTGAAGGAAGCACTAATATATGCAATACCATCAGAAATGTCTTTTTTTACCCGCTTTGTCGAGCGATTTGCAACTGCCATGCTGTTACCTCAATGAAACCGGTTATTTCCGAATTGGACGGCGCGGACCTTTGCGCGTACGCGCATTGGTTCTTGTCCTTTGACCACGTACGGGAAGCCCTCTTCTATGACGAAGCCCCCTATAGCACCCTAAGTCCATCAATCGCTTAATACTCATGGCAACTTCACGCCGGAGATCGCCTTCAACCACAAATTTGGCGACTTCTTCACGAATCTGCTCAATTTGGGCATCATTCAGGCTTTTCACCTTTGTCGAAGGGTTGACTCCAACCTGATTACAAATATGGGCAGCCCTTGATCTTCCGATACCATAGATCGAGGTTAACGATATCACAAGGTGTTTATGATCGGGGATGTTAATCCCAGAAATACGTGCCATCTAAAATCTCCAGAACACACAGCGAGCCAATGCGGAATTTCGCATATTAGCACAATTTTTCATCAAACGAAAGGTCAACCTTGACGTTGTTTGTGCCGGGCATCCTTGCAGATGATCCTCACCGTTCCTTTTCTTTTCAGAATTTTACAGTTGCGGCAAATTTTTTTTACTGATGCCCGTACTTTCATCTTCAATTCTCACAAAAATTTTTCCAAAAAAAACTGATACAGCTCCAGAGCCTAGTTTTTATTCATCCGTAAATTCGCCTTCTTCATCAGGCCTTCGTATTGGTGTGAAATCACATAGGTCTGAATTTGCGACATGAAATCCATCACAACGACCACAATAATCAAAAGAGACGTTCCACCAAAATAGAACGGAACATGCCAATAAAGCATCAAAAACTCGGGCAGCAAGCAGACAAGGGTAATGTATACAGCACCCGCCAAAGTCAGACGGGTCATAACTCCATCCACATAAGCAGCCGTTTGCTGGCCTGGCCTCACACCGGGAACAAACGCACCGGATTTCTTCAAATTTTCTGCTGTCTCATTTGAGTTGAATACCATTGCAGCATAAAAAAAACAAAAGAAGACAATGGCAGTAGCATAGAAAAGCACGTATAACGGCTGACCCGGGAAAGAGTGGTGGCCACATCCTGCAACCAACTCAAACTTTCATTGTTCCCAAACCAACTGGCGATGGTAGCGGGGAACAAGATAATGCTGGACGCAAAGATGGGCGGTATGACACCGGACATATTCAACTTTAGCGGCAAGAAACTTTTATGGGCCGCATACATCTTACGGCCTTCCTGACGCTTGGCATAATTGATCGTTATACGCCGCTGACCACGCTCGACAAAAACAACAAAGGCGGTGACCGCGACAGCAATCGCAAACAAAGAAATGATGCTCAATGTTCCCATTTCCCCGGTTCTAGCCATTTCCAAAGTACCACCTATGGCCGATGGCAATCCGACCACGATGCCAGAGAAGATGATAATGGAGATCCCGTTTCCAATGCCACGCTCTGTCACCTGTTCACCTAGCCACATCAAAAAAACCGTTCCGCTCACCAAGGAAACTGCGGTGATAAAAACAAAATGAATGCCCGGATTGGTGACCACCGGAACACCCGCTGCGGTTTGATTTTGTAGAGCAATCGCGACACCCACCGCCTGAAAACTCGCCAACAACACCGTTGCGTATCGGGTGTATTGATTGATTTTTTTTTGGCCCGACGCTCCCTCCTTTTTAATCTGCTCCAACTGCGGTATTACAACTGCCATTAATTGCAGAATGATGGAGGCAGAGATGTAAGGCATAATCCCCAGAGCAAAAATACTTAGGCGCTTCAGGGCTCCACCGCTAAACATGTTGACCATGTCTAGGATGTTTTTGCCATCTTGCTGAAACAAGCTTTGTATCGCACGGGGGTCTACGCCAGGAATCGGAATGTGCGCACCGATCCGGTATACGATAAGGGCACCAAGGACGAAAAGGAGCCTCTGGCGCAACTCTGTCAGTCTGCCATATTTATCTGAAAGTACCGGGTTTGAACTGTTCACTTAAACCTCAATCTTGCCGCCCGCAGTTTCGATTTTCTTGGCCGCGCCTGCGGTCACTCCAATCCCTTTCAAAACGATGGCTTTGTTGATTGACCCCGAATCAATGACTTTAGCTTTCTTGGCATTAGCCGAAACAATACCCGCCGCTTTCAGTGTTGCCAAATCAACAATCCCAACTTGTAGGGAGTTTAATTCTCCCAACCGAACTTGAGCCGTAAATTTTTTTATACCAGACTTGAATCCAACTTTGGGCAATCTTCTCTGCAGCGGCATTTGACCGCCTTCGAATCCAACTTTATGGAAACCACCGGCACGGGCATGCTGGCCCTTGTGGCCTCTTCCGCAGGTTTTGCCCAAAGTGCAACCGATTCCCCGCCCGACTCTTTTACGTTTTTTTCTGCTACCTTCAGCAGGCGCTATCGTATTCAGAAACATTTTCAAATTTCCTCAACACTGACCATGTAGTAGACCTTAGCGATCATTCCACGGTTTTCTGGAGTATCATTCACTACAACGCTATGATGCATACGTCTGATCCCCAAGCCCAACAAGCAAGCTTTGTGATTAGCTAAACGACCGTTTTTGCTTTTAATCTGTGTTACTTTTAACTGTTTGAAGCTCATTTCAAATATCCCGCCAATTCCGCAGATGTTTTGCCTCTCTTCGCGGCCACATACTTCGGATCGTTAATTTCGGTCAAACCTTTAATGGTGGCTCTGACCACATTGATAGGATTGTTCGTACCTATGCATTTGGCAAGTACGTTATGAACCCCCACAACCTCAAACACGGCACGCATCGCACCACCCGCGATGATGCCTGTACCTTCAGAGGCAGGCTGCATGTAAACCTTTGCGGCCCCTGTGCTAGCAATTATCGCATAATGCAGGGTGTCACCATTTAGATGGACTTGACGAAGATTTTTTCTCGCCTGCTCCATTGATTTCTGAATGGCAACAGGCACTTCACGGGCTTTGCATAAACCGTATCCAACCTTGCCATTTCCATCACCCACTACTGTAAGCGCTGTAAAACCAAATTGGCGTCCACCCTTTACAACCTTGGCCACTCTTCTCACCGCGACCAGCTTTTCCTGCAGGCCGTCCGAATTACTGTTCTGTGCGGAAATATTTGCCATGATGATCCTCTAGAAACTCAAGCCTGCTTCACGGGCCGCATCAGCCAAGGCTTGCACACGTCCATGATATTTAAACCCCGACCGATCAAAAGCCACATTTTCAATTCCCGCAGCTTTCGCTTTTTCAGCAATCGCTTTGCCTACAGCCTTGGCGGCTGCAATGTTACCCGTGCCGACCAAATTGTTTTTGATTTCAGCCTGTAGTGTGGAGGCACACGCCAAAACGGCCGACCCGTCGCTTGTAAATATCTGGGCATAAATATGCCTAGGCGTTCTATAAACTGTCAGACGGTTGATGCCGATGGAACGAATAACGTGTCTGGTTTTTGCGGCTCTTTTGAGCCTAGACGATTTTTTATCCATTTAGAGGCACCTTACTTCTTTTTCGCTTCTTTTCTGATTATTTCTTCATCAGAATACTTTATCCCTTTGCCCTTATATGGCTCTGGAGGACGGTAAGATCTGATGTTCGCCGCGACTTGGCCCACTACCTGTTTATCAGTTCCTTTTATCAGGATTTCCGTTTGAGTCGGTGCTTCAAGGGTGATTCCGCCAGGTGCTTCGTATTCGACGGGATGGGAAAAACCAAGCGACAAGCTCAAGGTATTTCCCTTGGCCTGGACACGATAGCCTACCCCCACAAGCAAAAGCCTTCTTTCGTATCCTTTACTCACGCCAATAACCATATTATTGATATTCGCACGTGTGGTGCCGACCAAAGCATTTACAATTTTATTTGTTTTATCGGGTGTGACTCTGATTACCCCTGCCGCCACTTCCACCTGGACACCCGGGTGCAAGTCAGAAGTGAGTGTACCCTTTCCTCCCGAGACGGTCAGACGGTTTCCATCTAGCTTGGCCTCCACCCCTTTGGGCAAGACTATCGGATTCTTTGCTACTCTTGACATTTATTTAAGCCTTTTTCTTGAATCGTTATGATACAAGACACAGCACTTCGCCGCCGTGACCCTGTTCACGAGCATTTTTATCAGTCATAACCCCCTTAGAGGTGGTTACGATTGAAACTCCCAAACCACCTAACACCGTAGGGATTTCGTCCTTAGTCTTGTAAATTCTACGACTTGGCTTGCTGACACGCTTCAGTTGAGCGATGACTGGCACACCTTTGAAATACTTCAAAGAGATAACAAGCTGGGACTTACCATCGACGGCAACCAGCTTACTATCCTCGATATATCCCTCGTCCTTCAATACTTGACTCACAGCGAACTTAACCCTGGAAGCTGGAAGTGTGACTTCTTTTTTTCCAGCAGATTGCCCGTTGATAATCCGGGTAAACATATCAGCCAACGGATCGGTCATGCTCATACTAAAATTCTCTCTCTGCTCACGTATTAACAGCTAATTACATTGGGCAAGGCATTTACCAACTGGCCTTTGTCACACCAGGAACATCCCCACGCATCACCGCTTCACGCAATTTATTGCGGCTTAACCCGAATTTTCTGTAATAACCGTGCGGACGACCTGTAAGATTGCAACGATTTCGTCCTCGAACCTCAGCGGAATCTCTTGGCAATTTCTGCAGCTTTTCTTGCGCCGCATGGCGCTGATCATCAGTTAGACTCTCATTCTTAACAGCAGCTTTCAACTCCACACGTAGTTGATAAAACTTTTTGGCTAAAACTGTTCTTTTGGCTTCCCTAGCTTTCAATGATTTCTTGGCCATGATTCTTCCTTAGGTTCTAAAAGGAAACTTGAATTGTTCGAGAAGAGCGCGAGCTTCTTCATCGGAGTTCGCCGAAGTGGTTATTGTTATATCCATTCCACGCAAGGCATCGACTTTATCATAATCAATCTCAGGGAAGATGATTTGTTCCTTTACTCCCATTGAATAACTGCCTCTACCATCAAATGCTTTCGGATTCAATCCACGAAAATCCCGTATCCGAGGTATCGCTATACTGATAAGGCGATCAAGAAACTCATACATTTTTTCCCTTCGCAAGGTAACCTTACAGCCTATAGGCATGGCTTCCCTAATCTTGAACCCCGCTATGGACTTTCTCGCGTAGGTGATGATCGGCTTCTGACCGGCAATCTTCTGCATATCTTCAACTGCGTTCTGCAGGATTTTTTTATCCGCCACAGCTTCTCCCACTCCCATGTTCAGGGTAATCTTCTCAATGCGGGGAACCTGCATTACGGAACCGTACTCGAATCGACGAACCAACTCGGGGACTACCCTTTCTTTATACAATGTTTGCAATCTGGCCATGATCAGAACTTACTTTCGGATTAAAGATCTACAACTTCGTTTGTTGCCTTGAAGTAACGGACTTTACGCCCATCTGCCAACAATCGAAATCCAACACGATCTGCTTTATTGGTTGCTGGATTAAAGAGCGCGACGTTGGAATAGTGAATCGGCATGGCTTTTTCGATTATCCCGCCTTCCACTCCTCGATTTGGGTTGGGCTTCTGGTGCTTCCGAACCAAGTTGATTCCTTCAATCAATAACCGATTCTCGCCTTCGAAAGACAGAACCTTTCCCTTTTTCCCCTTGTCTTTTCCCGCAAGAACCACAACTTGATCGCCCTTTTTGATTTTACGCATTTTTTTACCCCGGCAATTTAAAGTACTTCAGGTGCCAGCGAGATGATTTTCATGAACTTCTCTGATCGAAGCTCTCGCGTCACTGGCCCAAAAATACGGGTTCCAATAGGCTGGTGTTGATTGTTCAGAATCACTGCGGCATTGCCATCGAATCTTATCAGCGAACCGTCAGATCGACGGACACCTTTTCGTGTCCTGACCACGACAGCATTATATACCTCGCCTTTTTTCACCCTTCCGCGAGGGATCGCATCCTTCACACTGACCTTGATAATATCACCAATATTCGCATATCTTCGATGCGAACCACCTAAGACTTTGATACACATAACCTCACGTGCGCCACTATTGTCGGCGACAGAAAGGCAGGTTTGCATTTGAATCATGTTCGTACTCGCTTGTTCTGGTCGTGGCCTAAATGCGTATTAAAGACAGGCTTCACTTCGCTTTTTCCACGATTCTGTGCAACACCCAGACTTTATTCTTCGACAAGGGTCGGCTTGCTCTTATCTCCACGGTATCGCCTTCTTTACACTCGTTGTGTTCATCATGCGCCATCAACTTAGTGGTTCGCTTAATATATTTCCCGTATACCGGATGGGGAACTAACCGCTCTACCTCCACCGATATGCTTTTGTTCATTTTATTGCTTACTACCTTGCCGGTAATAGTGCGAACTGCTTTATTGGTTTCGTTCATGCTTGCCCATCCTTCTCAGTCATCACAGTATATACCCGAGCAATGTCACGGCGTACTTTTTTGATCTGATCCGATTTGTTCAACTGCCCGGTTGCTTTCTGCATACGCAAATTAAAACTTTCACGAAGCAATACGGACTCAACTTCTTTAAGTTCTAGGACGGTTTTTTTTCTCAGTTCACTAGCTTTCATCACATTACCGTACGATATGAGAAGGTTGTTTTTAGTGGGAGCTTCGCCGCAGCTAGACGAAAAGCCTCACGCGCAAGCTCTTCGCTGACACCTTCAAGCTCATACAGCATTGTGCCCGGCTTTACTTGAGCTACCCAGTACTCCACGCTCCCTTTTCCGCTACCCATGCGGACTTCCAATGGCTTTTTCGAGATTGGCTTGTCGGGAAAAATACGAATCCATATCTTACCGCCACGTTTGACATGGCGCGAAATGGTTCTTCTAGCGGCTTCAATTTGCCGGGCCGTCAATCTGCCACGATCCAATGCTTTCAGTCCGAATTCACCGAAGCTGACTTTGCTCCCTTTATGGGCAAGTCCCCGGTTATCCAGTTTCATTTGTTTTCTGTATTTTGTTCTCTTAGGCTGCAACATGTCGCTGTTTCCTAGTTTCCAATATTACGCTTCTACCGGACTCACGGCTTTATTATCGGCGGCAATCACCGGGTATACCTCACCCTTGAAAATCCATACCTTCACACCAATCACACCATATGTGGTTTTAGCCTCGGCAAAACCATAGTCAATATCCGCCCTGAAAGTATGGAGAGGTACACGTCCTTCCCTATACCATTCAGTTCTGGCAATTTCCGCTCCATTAAGGCGTCCGGCCACGTTGATCCTGATGCCTTCGGCACCTAAACGCATCGTGTTTTGAACCGCCCGCTTCATTGCCCGTCGAAACATGATACGCTTTTCCAACTGCTGCGCCACCCCTTCGGCGACAAGTTGCGCATCCAACTCAGGCTTCCTGATTTCTTCAACATTAAGTTGAACAGGAATTCCCATCATTGCTGAGATTTCTTTTCTCAAGGCATCAATATCTTCGCCCTTCTTGCCAATCACCAAACCCGGTCGTGCCGTGTGGATGGTTATCTGCGCGTTGTTCGCAGGACGATTGATTTGAATCCGGCTGATCGATGCATGCCCGAGCTTTTTCTTTAAAAACTCCCTGACTTTCAGATCTTTGAATAGGTAGGCTGAATAATTCTGGCTACTCGCATACCACCGCGATGTCCAGTCTTTTATAAATCCCAACCTGATGCCAGTAGGATGTACTTTTTGTCCCATGTTAAAGACCCTTATTTATGTTCGGAAACATTGACAGTAATATGGCATGTCCGTTTAAGTATTCTGTTTGCCCGTCCCTTGGCTCTCGGCTTGATCCTCTTCAGAAATGGGCCTTCGTTCACGTATACAGAAGCCACGCGTAGTTCATCCACATCAGCTCCGTCATTATGTTCGGCGTTTGCTATGGCCGACTCCAGCACTTTCTTGATCAGCTTTGCAGATTTTTTTTCGCTGAACGTCAACAGATCAATTGCCTTGGCCACATGAAGACCTCGTATCTGGTCTGCAACCAGACGGCATTTTTGAGGCGATACACGGGCGTTACTAAGCTTCGCAGAGGTTTCCATTTTATTTTACCGAGCCACTTATTTTGATTTTTTGTCCGCCTGGTGGCCTTTATAGGTCCGGGTCGGAGCGAATTCACCGAGCTTATGTCCTACCATGTTGTCTGACACCAGAACGGGAATATGTTGCTTGCCGTTGTGTATAGCCAAGGTCAACCCAATCATGTCAGGAATGACCATTGATCGACGCGACCATGTCTTAATCGGCTTTTTTGTGCCAGCTTGGGCGGCATCCAATGTTTTTTTCAACAGATGGTGGTCGATGAAAGGACCCTTTTTAATTGAACGTGGCACAGGAAACACCTCTTATCTTTGCTTGCGGCTGCGGACGATCAGATCGTCCGTCCGTTTGTTGTTGCGCGTCTTGTATCCCTTTGTCGGAGTACCCCAAGGAGACACGGGGTGTCTGCCACCCGACGTCCTGCCTTCGCCTCCGCCATGCGGGTGGTCAACAGGATTCATGGCCACACCGCGTACAGTCGGCCTGACTCCCCGCCAACGGGAAGCGCCTGCTTTTCCCAACGAGGCTAGATTATGTTCGGAGTTGCACACCTCTCCTATTACGGCCTTGCAATCAATCAGCACTTTTCTCATTTCGCTGGAGCGCAGGCGTATAGTGGCATAGGCTCCTTCTTTCGCTACCAATTGCACAGACGCTCCCGCGCTTCTTGCCAATTGCGCACCTTTGCCGGGCTTCAGCTCAACACAGTGGATTTGAGAACCCACGGGGATATTTCTGATTGGCAGGCAATTACCCGGCTTGATTGGCGCAAATTCTGAAGAAACCAATTCTTGCCCGGCCCGAACCCCTTTTGGTGCGATCACATAGCGCCGCTCACCATCCTTATACAGCACTAAGGCGATATGTGCGGTACGGTTTGGATCATATTCAATGCGCTCAACCTTGCCAACGATATCCAGCTTGTCCCGCTTGAAATCCACAATGCGGTAATGTTGCTTATGACCACCGCCTTTATGTCTAGTGGTAACCCGGCCTTGGTTGTTCCGGCCTGAATGCTTCGATTTTTTTTCGATCAATCCGGCGAATGGTTTGCCTTTATGCAAACCTTCCGTTTTGACCCTCACTACGAACCTAGCACCTGCCGAGGTCGGTTTTGATTTGATTAGAGCCATTGTCGTGATTCCGTACTTTTCGCTTATATCTTGGGGCCGAACCGTAATCTTGCTTTACGCTACGGAAAGATCAATGTTGAATCCGGGCTTCAGCTTGACGTATGCCTTCTTCCAATCCGAGCGTGAGCCGATGAAGCGCCCGAACTTCTTGGTCTTGCCTTTCACATTAAGAACATGGACGGAATCGACCTGAACATTGAACATCAACTCAACCGCCTGCTTGATGTTCTTCTTATCCGCTGTCTTTTTCACTTTGAAGACATATTTGTTCTGCTGATCTGTCAGCAATGTGCTTTTTTCGGACACCACAGGTGCCTGTATCACCCTAAATAAATCCTGATGTTTCATCCGAGTCTTTCCTCGATAAGCTTTGCCGCCGAAACTGTCATGATCACCTTGTCACTATTGACTAACGCCACCGGACTTAATGAACTGGAAACACAGACCTCAACCTTAGAAAGATTCCTTGCCGCGAGAAACAGGTCAGAATTGATTGCGTCAGAAATAATCAAAATACGGTTGTCGTCATATCCCTTCAGCCGGTTGGTCAGATCCTTGGTTTTCGGTGTCGCAGGAAACACATCGTCGCTCACGACCAACCTACCTTGGCGCAACAATTCTGAAAAAATTGAGCGCATGGCTGCCCGATACATTTTCTTATTGAGCTTTTGCTTATAGCTACGATTCGAAGCTGCGAACGTGACGCCACCTGTGCGCCATAACGGGCCTCTGCTGGTACCCGCACGCGCCCGGCCACTGCCCTTTTGTTTCCATGGCTTGGCACCACCCCCGCTCACATCTGAACGGCTTTTTTGCGCTTTCGTGCCGGATCTCGCAGCAGCCAAATAGGAAACCACCAACTGATGAACCAAAGGTTCATTGAATTCTTGCCCAAAAACGATCTCTGAAACCGCAACCGCAGTGTCTTCTTTACCGTCTTTTATGGCGGGGATTTGTAAGCTCATTGTTGTCTTACCCTTTTATTTCTTCTCGCCGGGACGCACAATCACATCGCTGCCTTTCGGCCCCGGGATCGCACCCCTTATTAATAACAGAGACTTTTCCTTGTTGATTGCGCATACTTTCAGGCTTTGCACAGTCACCTGCTCATTCCCCATGTGGCCTGCCATCTTTTTGCCTTTTACCACACGACCGGGCGTCTGGTTTTGCCCGATGGAACCCGGTGCGCGATGTGAGCGCGAGTTCCCGTGGGTGGCATCCTGCATACGGAAATTGTGGCGCTTGACCACACCTTGGAAACCTTTGCCGATGGACACGCCGCGCACATCCACATATTGGCCTTCCGCGAACAGTTCAACGCCTAATTCGTTGCCCACGGAAAAATCTTCCCTGTCCCCTTCTTCGATTCGGAACTCCCACAATCCTCTTCCGGCTTCAACACCCGCTTTGGCGTAGTGTCCAGCCATCGGCTTGGTTATGCTCGATCTTTTTGTCGAACCGGTGGTCACCTGAATCGCCCTATACCCATCAGTTTCCACCGACTTGACCTGCACTACCGTATTCGGCTCCACATGCACAACCGAAACCGGTATAGCCGAACCATCGTCGGTGAATATACGGGTCATGCCACATTTGCGGCCTACCAGACCAATTGCCATCGCTTAAACTCCAGAAACCTTTTTTGATTAGTTCAGCTTGATTTGGACATCAACGCCAGCCGCAAGATCAAGCTTCATCAGCGCATCCACAGTTTTGTCCGTCGGCTCAATGATGTCCATCAAACGCTTGTGCGTCCTCAATTCGTACTGATCACGGGCATCCTTGTTGACATGAGGGGAAATCAAAATGGTGAACCGTTCTTTTTTCGTCGGGAGTGGTATCGGACCCAACACTTGCGCCCCGGTGCGTTTGGCGGTTTCCACAATTTCACTGGCCGACTGATCAATCAAACGGTGATCGAAGGCCTTAAGCCGGATTCTGATTCTTTGTTTTGACATTTTCTTACTCGATTACCTTGGAAACCACGCCGGCACCGACGGTGCGGCCACCCTCGCGGATGGCGAAGCGCAGCCCCTCATCCATCGCGATCGGAGCGATCAGCTTGATCTTGACCTTGATGTTGTCGCCGGGCATCACCATCTCGACGCCCTCCGGCAGCTCCACCGCGCCGGTCACGTCCGTGGTGCGGAAGTAAAACTGCGGCCGGTAGCCCTGGAAGAACGGGGTGTGGCGGCCGCCCTCCTCCTTGGACAGCACGTAGATCTCGGCCTCGTAATAGGTGTGCGGCTTGATCGTGCCCGGCTTCGCCAGCACCTGCCCGCGCTCGACGTCCTCGCGCTTGGTGCCGCGCAGCAGCACGCCGACGTTGTCACCCGCCTGCCCCTGGTCCAGCAGCTTGCGGAACATCTCCACGCCGGTGCAGGTGGTCTTGACCGTGGGCTTGAGGCCGACGATCTCGACCTCCTCGCCGACCTTGACCACGCCGCGCTCGACGCGGCCCGTCACCACCGTGCCGCGCCCGGAGATCGAGAACACGTCTTCGATCGGCATCAGGAACGGCTTGTCCACCGGGCGCTCGGGCATCGGGATGTAGTTGTCCAGCGCCTCCACCAGCCTGACGATGGACGGCACGCCGATGCCGCTCTGGTCGCCCTCCAGCGCCTTCAGCGCGGAGCCGACGATGATCGGGGTGTCGTCGCCGGGGAACTCGTACTTGTCCAGCAGCTCGCGCAGCTCCAGCTCCACAAGCTCCAGCAGCTCGGCGTCGTCGACCATGTCCGCCTTGTTCAGGTACACCACGATGTACGGCACGCCGACCTGGCGGGCCAGCAGGATGTGCTCGCGGGTCTGCGGCATCGGGCCGTCGGCGGCGGAGCACACCAGGATCGCGCCGTCCATCTGCGCCGCGCCGGTGATCATGTTCTTCACGTAGTCGGCGTGGCCGGGGCAGTCGACATGCGCGTAGTGGCGGTTCGGCGACTCGTACTCGACGTGCGCCGTGGCGATGGTGATGCCGCGGGCGCGCTCCTCGGGCGCCGCGTCGATCTGGTCGTACGCCTTGAACTCGCCGCCGAACTTCTCCGCGCCGATCTTGGTCAGCGCCGCCGTCAAGGTCGTCTTGCCGTGGTCGACGTGACCGATCGTGCCTACGTTCACATGCGGCTTGGTGCGCGAAAATTTCTCTTTGGACATCGGCCTGAATTCCTCACTACTTAAATTATTTTCTGTAACATCAAGCAACTGTTGCCTTTTTAATCACGGCCTCAGCCACATTGGAGGGAGCTTCATGATACTTCTTGAACTCCATCGAGTAGGTGGCCCGACCTTGACTCAAAGACCTCAAAGTGGTCGAATAGCCAAACATTTCAGCGAGCGGCACATCGGCTTTCAACACTTTGATTCCGGCATTGTCATCCATACCCAGAACCACGCCTCTTCGGCGACTTAAATCCCCGACCACATCGCCCATGTAATCTTCCGGCGTTTCGACTTCAACCGCCATGATCGGCTCAAGCATCACCGGATCTGCTTTTCTCGCACCTTCCCTGAAACCCATTGAACCCGCGACCTTAAACGCCATTTCGCTGGAGTCCACATCGTGATACGAACCATCGAACAAGGTCACTTTAACGTCCACCACAGGATAGCCAGCAAGTATACCATTCTTCAACTGCTCTTGGATACCTTTATCGACTGCCGGAATGTATTCTTTGGGAACCACCCCACCGACGATGCCATTGATGAATTCGTAGCCCCCCTCATCCCTAGGCTCAATGCGTAGCCACACATGACCGTACTGACCGCGACCACCGCTCTGGCGAATAAACTTGCCTTCCTGTTCGACGCGCTTGCGGATGGTCTCGCGATAGGCGACCTGCGGGGCACCGACGCTGGCATCAACCTTGAATTCCCGCCGCATACGGTCAACGATGATCTCCAGATGCAACTCGCCCATGCCGGAAATGATGGTCTGCCCCGATTCTTCATCGGTATGCACACGAAACGACGGATCCTCCTGCGCCAAACGCTGCAGGGCGAAACCCATTTTTTCCTGGTCAGCCTTGGTTTTCGGCTCAACCGCGACCGAGATCACCGGCTCGGGGAACTCCATCCGCTCCAACACAACCGGCTTATCCACTGCGGACAGCGTCGTGCCTGTGACAATGTCCTTTAGACCCACGCATGCGGCGATGTCACCGGCGCGTATCTCTTTGATTTCTTCCCGGGCATTGGCATGCATCAGCAGCAAGCGCCCGATGCGCTCTTTGTTCCCACGCAGGGAACAGATGACGCTGTCGCCAGAACTGAACACTCCCGAATAGACGCGTACGAAGGTCAAACTGCCTACGAACGGGTCGGTCATGATCTTGAAGGCCAACGCCGAGAACGGCTCGGCATCGTCCGGATGCCTCTCGCTCAATGATTCCCCGGTATTCGCATCAATTCCCTTAATCGCCGGAACATCCACTGGCGACGGCAGGTAATCAACCACTGCATCCAGCATGGCTTGGACTCCCTTGTTCTTGAAGGCAGAACCGCACAGCATCGGCACAATCTCCAAGGCTATCGTCCGTTTGCGCAAGCCCGCCATGACTTCTTCGTCGGACAGCTCGCCACCCTCCAGATATTTCTCCATCAATTCGTCACTGGATTCCGCAGCGGCCTCAATCATCCTCTCGCGCCACTCGGCAGCTTCCTTTAACAGTCCGCCAGGAATGTCTGAGTAGACAAACGTGGAGCCGTTGTCAGTTTCATTCCAAACTATCGACTTCATCTTGACCAAGTCGATGACACCCTTGAACCCTTCTTCGGCACCAATCGGCACTTGGACGGGAACAGGATTGCGCGTGCAAACGCTCGCGCATTTGCCGGTAAACCTTGAAGAAGTCGGCTCCTTGGCGATCCATTTTGTTGACGAAGGCGATCCTCGGCACACCATATTTGGTAGCCTGACGCCAAACCGTCTCGGACTGGGGCTGAACCCCGCCCACCGCGCAATAAACCATGCAGGCACCATCAAGGACACGCATCGAACGTTCCACTTCGATGGTGAAATCGACATGCCCGGGCGTGTCGATGATGTTGATCCGATGCTCGGGATAGTTCAGGCCCATGCCCCGCCAATAGGTCGTGGTGGCGGCGGAGGTGATGGTGATCCCACGCTCCTGCTCCTGCTCCATCCAATCCATGGTCGCGGCACCGTCATGCACTTCGCCTATTTTGTGATTGATTCCGGTATAGAACAACACACGCTCGGTGGTCGTCGTCTTACCCGCATCAATATGCGCTGATATCCCAATATTGCGATACCGCTCGACAGGTGTACTGCGTGCCACAGATAATACCGTTTCCCTCAACCGCGCAAAAGGCCGCACTACCAGCGGTAGTGCGAAAACGCCTTGTTTGCTTCCGCCATTTTGTGGGTGTCTTCCCGCTTTTTCACGGCGGTTCCGCGATTTTCACCGGCGTCCATCAATTCGGCGGCAAGCTTCAACTCCATCCCTTTTTCACTGCGCTTGTGTGCCGCATCAATCAACCAGCGCATGGCCAAGGCGGTACGGCGCGCTGGACGAACCTCAATGGGTACCTGATAGGTGGCACCACCGACCCGACGGGACTTCACTTCCACCACTGGCTGTACGTTTTCCAGGGCCTTGATAAGGACATCCAAGGAATTCTGGGTGGTCTTGCCTTCAATGTGATCAAGCGCCTCGTAAACAATGCGCTCGGCGATGGACTTTTTGCCATCCTGCATCAGCATGTTCACGAACCTTGCGAGAACCAAGCTGCCGAACCGTGGATCCGGATTGATTTCTCTTTTGTCGGAATTTCTTCTTCTGGACATATGCTCAACTCAGGCTATTATTTCTTCGGACGTTTCGCGCCGTACTTCGAACGGGCCTGGCGGAGTTTTTGCACACCAGAAGTATCCAAACTGCCGCGCACGACGTGGTAACGCACACCTGGCAAGTCCTTCACACGACCGCCACGAATCAACACAACCGAGTGCTCTTGCAGGTTATGGCCTTCGCCACCGATATAGCTCGACACCTCGGCCCCGTTGGTCAGGCGCACACGGGCGACTTTACGTAGCGCCGAGTTCGGCTTTTTAGGCGTGGTGGTGTAAACGCGGGTACATACGCCGCGCTTTTGCGGACAGCTATTCAAGGCGGGCACGTTACTCTTTTCCACCTGCCTAGCTCGTGGCTTCCTAACCAATTGGTTGATTGTGGGCATTACAAAAAACTCCGATGTTGTCTTGACTCTAGCGCTAGAAACCGAACTTGTCGCACACAAAGGGAAGCTTCCCCTGCGGAGACTTTAGTTAAGCGGTCAAAAATAAATCAATTGGACAGACATGTCAACTAAAGGCCATCCAAAGGCAAATCCTTCCCGCCACCGAACCCGGACACCGCTGATTCAGGCAAGCACATCGCCCGGACAGAAAAGATCCTGTGCGCTTTAAAAAAAAGGCTTGCATTGCTGCAAGCCTCTCTCGATTATTTGGCTCCCCCGGACGGGCTCGAACCGCCGACCCAGTGATTAACAGTCACTTGCTCTACCGACTGAGCTACAGGGGAAAAATCTTGATTGTGAGCCCTCGCAAGATGAGACAGGCGACAGGCGACAGGCTTGTTGCTTACACAAACTAAAGTCTGGCGCGCCCGGAGAGATTCGAACTCCCGACCACCTAGTTCGTAGCCAGGTACTCTATCCAGCTGAGCTACGGGCGCGTACCAGAGCTGTTTATTATGCGTTGACAGCAGTCCTGCGTCAACCCTTTTCAATCGATTTTTCCTGCTTGGCTGCGCCCAAACTAAAATCCATCTACCTCAACGGGCCGTCATCGTTGGATAATGCGCTACCTGACCGCCATCCCAACATGAGCCTGACAACACCTTCGCCACACCCCCAACGCAAACCTCCGCAACCGACGGGCTCGAAAAACACACGCCGATGATGCGGCAATATCTGGGCATGAAGGCCGAACATCCCGGCAGGCTGCTGTTTTACCGCATGGGCGATTTTTACGAACTGTTCTTCGACGACGCCCGCAAAGCCGCGCAATTGCTGAACCTCACCCTCACCCACCGGGGCGAGTCCGCCGGACAGCGCATCCCCATGGCGGGCATCCCCCACCACGCGGCGGAGGGCTATCTGGCCCGCTTGCTCAAGCTGGGTGAATCTGTCGCCATCTGCGAGCAGATCGGCGATCCGGCGACATCCAAAGGCCTGGTTGAACGCAAAGTGGCCCGCATCGTCACACCCGGCACCGTCACTGACGAAGCCTGGCTGGAGGAGCGCCGGGACAATCTGCTGGCAGCCTTGGCCCCCATGGAAGGACGCTTCGGCTTGGCCAGTCTGGATATGGCCAGCGGGCGCTTCGTGCTGCAAGAAATGGCTGATTATGAAAGGCTGCTGGGCGAGTTGGAACGGCTCAACCCGGCGGAACTGCTGTTAAGCGAAGACTGGGTACCGCCTGCCGCCATCGCCAACCGGAAAAGCCTGACCCGCCGACCAGCCTGGCATTTCGATTCCGTAAGCGCCCGCCAACTGTTGCTGCGCCAGTTCGAGACCCACGACCTGTCGGGCTTTGGCTGCGAACACGCCGAAGCCGCCATCGCCGCCGCCGGTTGCCTGCTGCAATATGTCAAGGACACCCAAAAGAGCGCCCTCCCCCATATCCAAAGCCTGCGCCTGGACACCGGCGAGGAGACCATCCTCCTCGACGCCGCCAGCCGCCGCAATCTGGAGCTGGACCACCACCCCTCTGGCCATGGGGAATTCACCCTGTTCGGTGTGTTCGACCGCACCGCCACAGCGATGGGAGGCCGCTTGTTGCGGCGCTGGCTGCACAGCCCGCTGCGCAAGCACGATATTCTCCGCGAACGCCACCAAGCCGTCGGCGCGTTATTGGAAACACAACGCCACGCCAATCTGCATGACCTGCTAAACAGCGTCGGCGACATCGAACGCATCGCCGCCCGCATCGCCCTCAAATCCGCCCGGCCCCGCGACTTGGCGACCCTCAGCCATTCACTCTCGACCACCCCCAGCCTGCGCGGGCAGTTGGACGGCTTGGACGTTCCTCTCCTTAAATGCTTGCACGATCAAATCGGCGAGCACCCCGACCTGACCGATTTGCTGACAAGAGCCTTGGTTGACAACCCGCCGCTGTTGATCCGCGACGGCGGCGTCATCCGCGCAGGCTATGATGCGGAACTGGATGAGTTGCGCAACTTAAGCCAAAACGCCGACCAATTTCTGGTGGAGATGGAGCAGCGCGAGCGCGAACAAACCGGCATTGCCAACCTCAAAGTTGGCTACAACCGTATCCAAGGCTTCTACATCGAAATTTCCCGGACGCAAGGAGATCGGATTCCCGTGGGTTACACCCGCAAACAAACATTGAAAGGCACCGAACGTTTTATCACCGCCGAATTGAAAGCCTTCGAGGACAAGGTCTTGAGCGCCCGCGAAAAAGCCCTGGCCTGGGAAAAAGCCTTATATGATGCGCTGCTCGACGAACTGGCGCTGGATCTGCCCAAGCTACAAGCCTGCGCGGACGGCGTGGCCGAATTGGACGTGCTGGCCAACCTGGCCGAACGCGCTGGTTCCTTAAACCTCAACGCCCCCCAACTGATGGACACGCCCGGCATCCGCATTGTCGGCGGGCGGCATCCGGTGGTCGAGCAGGTCTCGGAAACGCCTTTCGTCCCCAACGACCTGGAATTCTCCGAAGGCTGCCGCATGTTGGTGATCACCGGCCCGAACATGGGCGGCAAATCCACCTACATGCGGCAGAACGCCCTGATCGTGTTGCTGGCCCACATCGGTTCCTACGTCCCGGCGGACAGCGCCGAGATCGGCCCCATTGACCGGATCTTCACCCGCATCGGCGCCTCCGACGATCTCGCCAGCGGCCGCTCGACATTCATGGTCGAAATGACGGAAACCGCCAACATCCTCCATAACGCCACGCCGAACAGCCTGGTGCTGATGGATGAGGTCGGGCGCGGCACCAGCACTTTCGATGGACTCTCCCTGGCCTGGGCCTGCGCCGAGCATCTGGCCCAGAAAGTCAAGGCATACACCTTGTTTGCCACGCATTATTTCGAACTGACCACGCTGCCCGAAGAACACGACTGCATCCGCAACGTCCACCTAGACGCCATGGAACACGGCGACCACGTCGTCTTCCTCCACGCCGTGAAGCTTGGCCCGGCCAACCAAAGCTACGGCCTGCAAGTCGCCGCCCTGGCCGGTGTGCCAAAATCAGTCGTCACCAAGGCGCGTGAGAAACTGCGCACATTGGAAAACAAGGCTTACAAACAACAGCGGGAAGACACCAAGACCCGGCAGTTGGATCTGTTCGCCCAGCCCGAGCCTAGCCCGATATTGTTAAAATTGGAGAAGATCAAGCCGGAGTATGTCACCCCCCGGCAGGCTTTGGAGATATTGTTTGAATTGAAGTCGCTAGAGCAATGATGTGACACAGAGTCTCCCCTAAGACTTCGCACAAAAGTCATTGCAACGCCCCCCCATGAAACACCAACTGCCCCAAAAACTCGTCTCCTTGTTCCAGGCATTCGATGCGGGTGATGCCCGCGTTGGCGACTTTGATGTGGAAGAGATTGTTTAGGGGGATGCCGAGGATATAGGCCATGACCATGCGGATGACTCCGGCATGGCAGACGAGGAGAAGATGCTTGCCGGCATGGCGGTTGAGGATGTCATTCCAGGCGGTGACGATGCGATACTGGAAATCGGCCAAGCCTTCGGCATCATCCGGGCGGTTGTTCATCGGGTCGCGGTAGAAGCGTTGCAAGAGCCCCGAGTCGTAGCGGGAAATCTCGTCGTGGGTCTTGCCTTGCCAAGCGCCGAAGCCGATTTCCTGTAGCCTGTCATCCACTTCCAAAGGAATGGCGTGGCGTTCGCTTAATTCTTCGGCAAAGGCCAGGCAGCGGCTTAGGGGGGAACTGACGACCACCTGCCAGGGATGGTGCTTGCCCACCGCCCGCCGCATTTGCTCCCAGCCGGTGGCGGACAGCGGATCGTCCATCTGGCCCCGGTAACGGCTGCCGCCTACGGGTTCGCCGTGGCGGATCAAGTCGATCAGGGTGGTGATCCGGTCATCGGTTATCACGGTTTTGGGGCCTTTTCCAGTCCGAGCCGGGCGAGTCGGGCGGCTTCACGCACCCGTTTCGGGGCGGTGCCGCCGATGAGGTCGCGGGAGGCGACGGAACCTTCCAGGGTCAACACCTCGAACACGTCAGACTCGATGCTGGGCGAAAATTGCTGCAATTCGGACAAAGCAAGCTCGGACAAGTCCCGCCGGGTGTCCACACCCAGCCGCACCGCCTTGCCGACGATTTCGTGGGCATCGCGGAAGGCCACGCCTTTGCGCACCAGGTAATCGGCCAGGTCGGTGGCGGTGGCGAAGCCTTTCTTTGCCGCCGCTTCCATCGCCGGGCAGTTGGGCTGGACATGGGGCATCATGTCGGCGAAGGCGCGCAGGCAGTGCTTCAGGGTGTCCACCGTGTCGAACAGCGGCTCCTTGTCTTCCTGGTTGTCCTTGTTATAGGCCAAAGGTTGGCTTTTCATCAGGGTCAGCAGGGCGAACAGAGCCCCAAATACCCGCCCGGTCTTCCCGCGCACCAGTTCCGGCACGTCGGGGTTTTTCTTCTGCGGCATGATGGATGAGCCAGTGCAGAACTTGTCCGGCAAATCGACGAAACCGAACTGGGCGGAAGTCCACAGGATCAACTCCTCCGAGAAGCGTGACAGGTGCATCATGATGAGGCTCCCGGCGGCGGTGAACTCGATGGCAAAGTCGCGGTCGCTGACGGCGTCCAGGGAATTGGCGGCGGGCCTAGAGAATCCTAGCAACTCGGCGGTGAGATTGCGATCCAGCGGATAGCTGGTGCCTGCCAAAGCCGCCGCGCCCAGCGGCATGACGTTGACGCGCTTGCGGCAATCGGCCAACCGCTCGCGGTCGCGCTCCAGCATCTCAAACCAAGCCAGCATGTGGTGGCCGAAGGTGATCGGCTGGGCAACCTGCAAATGCGTGAAGCCGGGCATGATGGCATCGGCCTTGCGCTCGGCGAGGTCGAGCAGGGCGGTTTGCAGGCGGATCAACTCCGCTGTGATCAAATCGATCTCGGCGCGCAGCCACAGCCGCACGTCGGTGGCGACCTGGTCGTTGCGCGAGCGGCCCGTGTGCAGCTTCTTGCCGGCTTCGCCAATGCGGTCGATCAGCCGCGCCTCAATGTTCATATGCACATCTTCCAACTCGACAGCCCAGAAAAACCCGCCCTGTTCGATGTCGGCGAGGATGCCTTCCAAGCCCAGGATGATCGCCTTGCTTTCCTTGTCGGTCAGGATGCCGATGCGCTCCAACATGGTGGCGTGGGCGATGGAGCCTTGGATGTCGAAAGACGCCAGGCGTTTGTCGAAATCGACCGACGCGGTGAAGGCTTCCACGAAGGCATCGGTCGCCTCTGTGAAGCGTCCGGCCCAGGGTTTGTTTTCGGTGCTCATGGGTTTCCTTGGTGATGATGCGGTTCGGGCCATTATAACCGCTATGTCCGCCGCTTCGGATAGGAACGGGCATCTTTGTGGCCAGTGGCGTAAGCTGCCTAGGCGATCAGATTTGTTGACACATATCAAAAACTGCGTTTCCAAATCTGCTAGAATCCCCTCGCCTAGCGGCAACAACCCGATCAATACAACACCATAACAACAATTAGAGAGGAAAACGCATGTCGCTCATTACCTGGACGAAAGAACAATTCGGCACCAACGTCACCGTTGCCGACGACCAGCACAAGGTTCTCTTTGGCATGTTGAACGATCTGCATGACGCCGTCCCAGGCGGCGACCGTGCGGTCATCGGCGAGAAACTCGACACTTTGATTAATTATGTGGTCGAGCATTTCGCCGAAGAAGAACGTCTGATGACCGAAACCGGCTATCCCGGCTATGCCAACCACAAGGCCGAACACACCAAGCTGCTGGAAACCTGCGGCGGCGTGGCGGCGAAGTTCAAGGCCGGCGAGTTGGACATCACCCAGGACACCACCGCTTTCGTCAAAGATTGGCTGGTCTCTCACATCCCCAATGTCGATATGTACTACGGCCCGCACCTGAACAGCAAGGGCATCAACTAAAATCCCTGCTTTGCCATGGCGCGCGGTAAACCGTACCCGCGCCGTGGTCTCCCCGCCATAATAAATCCCCCAAAATCCCCATAAGGCATCAAAGCGGAGCGTTCTGTCCTACTCTGGCCTGCCTGGGCGACGGCGCGGCTACGTTTCCTGCCGCACACTGTTGTTTTTCCCTCCGTTCCCGTAGAATCAAACCGGACAAGGCAAGCCCTCCAATCCTGGCGCTAACCTGCCGGTAAGCCATGCGTGGCTTCCTGCGCCAATGGCGGGTGGGGGCGCTTTAAGACAAAGGCGTCAAGCGGCCCAACCTCAGGGGATTGATCCGCAAGACACCCTTTTGTCCATCCCAAGGAAACCCATCCCATGTTAGAACCCTGCGTATTCACCATCTTTGGCTCCACCGGACATCTTTCCCGCACCAAGCTGCTGCCCTCGCTCTACCATCTGGAGGCGGCGGGCCGATTGCCTGCGGGCATCGCCATCATCTGCGTGGGTCGTCGGCCTTGGAACGACGAGACTTGGCGCAAGGAGGTCAGCCGCTGGCTGGAGGAGCGCGTCGGCAAGCGGCTAGACGCAGCCTGTCTGGCGCGCTTTCTGGAGAAAGTCCATTATTTCCTGGGCGACATCGGCAACGCCGATACTTTCCGGCTGCTCAAGGAACATCTGGACAGCAAGCCCGAATTCCCGGCCAACCATGTCTTCTACCTGTCCCTGCCGCCGGCGGAATATAAGATGGTGTCCCACCGCCTTGCCGTGAACAAATTGAACAAGGAGGAATCCGGCTGGAGCCGGCTGGTGATCGAAAAGCCCTTCGGCTACGACTTGGAGGACGCCCAGGCCTTGGATTTGAGCCTGCGCAAAGATTTCGGCGAGCGCCAGTTGTACCGCATCGACCATTACTTGGGCAAGGAGACGGTGCAGAACGTCTTCGTGTTCCGCTTCGCCAACCTGCTGTTGGAACCCTTGTGGAACAGGAACTATATCGACCATGTGCAGATCACCCACGGTGAGATGGCTGGCATCGAGGACCGCGCGGAATTCTACGACGGGGCCGGGGCTTTGCGCGACATGATCCAGAGCCATTTGCTGCAACTTCTCACCCTGGTCGCCATGGAGCCGCCGCCGAACCTGGACGCGGAGTCCATCCGCGACGAGAAAGTGAAGGTGCTCAAGTCGATCCGCCCGATCACCAAGAACGCAGTCCACGCCCACGCCTTCCGTGCCCAGTATGGCCGGGGGCGCGTCGGCGAGGCCAACGTAGCGGGCTATCTGGACGAGATCGGCATCCCCAAACACAGCACCACGGAAACCTACGCAGCCCTCAAGCTGTACATCGACAACTGGCGTTGGCGCAATGTGCCGTTCTTCCTGCGCACCGGCAAGCGCATGGCCAGCGGCCAGTCGATGATCAGCATCCGCTTCAAGCATCCGCCGCAGCAATTGTTCCGCGAGACGCAGATCCAGGAAATCGCCCCCAACTGGCTGCTGTTGGGCATCCAGCCGGATCAGTGCATCCGCGCCGAGTTGCAAGTACGCGAGCCTGGCATCGGCATGAGCACCCGCACCACCCAGCTCGACGCCAGCACCTGCTACCTGGGCGAAAACGGACATCAACTCGACGCCTACGAGGCGTTGCTGCTGGACGTGATTGAAGGCGACCATTCCCAGTTCCTGCGCTCCGACGAAGTCAACTGGGCCTGGCGGGTGGTCGATCCGGTGTTGAAAGTATGGGCGGTGGAGCGTGACTTCATCCACACCTACCCCGCCGGCTCCTGGGGGCCACAGGAAGCCGACCGCTTGTTTGAGAAGGAAAGCCAGTGTTGGCGGAATAGCTTGGCGAGCGAATAGGCGCGCCCTCACCCCCGGCCCCTCTCCCGCTGGGAGAGGGGCAAAAAACTAAAAACCAAAGCGAAACGACACATGAACACAACACTGGCTGACATCGGCCTGATCGGCTTGGCCGTGATGGGTCAAAACCTGGCCCTGAATATCGCCGACCATGGCTACACGATTGCGGTCCACAACCGCAGCCCGGAGAAGATCCGCGAATTCATAGCCCAGGCCGAGCGTCAAGAACCTTCACATTCACGCCTGCTAGGCCTGGAAAGCCTGGAAGAATTCGTCGCCGCGATCAAGCGGCCCCGCAAGATTGTCCTGCTGGTCAAGGCCGGCGCGGCGACAGACAGCACGATAGCCAGCCTGTTGCCCTACCTTGAACCCGGCGACATCGTCATCGACGGCGGCAACGCGCTGTGGGTGGACACCATCCGCCGGGAAAAGGATCTGGCTGCCCGTGGCCTGCGCTTCATCGGCTCCGGCGTCTCCGGTGGCGAGACCGGGGCGCGTTTCGGGCCGTCGTTGATGCCCGGCGGCAGCGCGGAAGCCTGGGCCGAATTGCAGCCGATTTGGAACGCCATCGCAGCCAAAGTCGACGCGCAAACCGGTGTGCCATTGCCCGGTGCGGCCCCCGGCAGGCCAGTGGCCGGCGGAGTGCCTTGCACTGCCCACATCGGCCCGGACGGCGCAGGCCACTATGTCAAGATGGTCCACAACGGCATCGAATACATCGACATGCAGTTGATTTGCGAAGCCTATTGGCTGATGAAAAACCTGCTGGGGATGGAAGCCGGGGAGATTGGCAAAGTTTTCGAGGAATGGAACGCGGGCGGGTTGGCGAGTTATCTGATTGAAATCACCGCCGACATCCTCCAGCAGGCTGACCCGGTTGGCGAGGGCTTTTTGGTGGACAAGGTGCTGGACACCGCCGGGCAAAAAGGCACCGGCCAATGGACTGCCGCCAACGCCCTGGAACTCGGCGCGCCTGCCAACGCCATCGCCGAGGCGGTGTTCGCCCGTTCGCTGTCTTTCCTGAAGGACGAGCGCGATACCGCCTCGAAACTGCTGCATGGCCCGGCGATTGAGCCGCAAGCCGACCGCGAGGCACTCATTGTGGCCATCCGTGAAGCGCTGTACTGCTCGAAAATATGCGCTTACGCCCAAGGCTTCCAACTGATGGCCGAGGCGCAGAAGGTCTATGGCTGGACGCTGGATTTCGGCACACTCGCGCAGATCTGGCGCGGGGGCTGCATTATCCGTGCCCGCTTCCTGCAGAAGATCACCGACGCCTACGCCCTGGCTCCTAGCCTGAAGAACCTCATGCTAGACCCCTATTTCCGCGCAGCCTTGCACCAGGGCCAAAACCGCTGGCGCGAAGTCGTGGCCCTGGCGGTGAAGAGCGGCATCCCCGCGCCGGCCTTCGCTTCCGCGCTGGCCTATTTCGATGGCTATCGCAGTGCCTGCCTGCCGGCCAATTTGCTTCAGGCCCAGCGCGACTACTTCGGTGCCCACACTTATGAACGTATCGACCGGCCTAGGGGCCAGTTCTTCCATCTCGACTGGCCTGAAGCGGATAGGCCGCAACAGGATGCTTGATCCGTATCGTCAGAAATTCGGCTTGTGCTTGGCGTTGTTGTAGCGGTTGATGCTGTCGGTGATTTCCTGCTTGGCTTCCTCCGGGCCGAACCAGCCTTCGATCTTCACCCATTTGCCGGGCTCCAGATCCTTGTAATGCTCGAAGAAATGGGCGATCTGCTGGACTTGCGGGCCGGGGATATCACGGAAAGTGCTGACATGCGAGTATAGCGGGGTCAGCTTGTCGATAGGCACAGCCAGCACCTTGGCATCGCCGCCAGACTCGTCGACCATCTTCAATAGGCCGATGGGGCGGCAGCGCACCACCGAGCGGCTCAACAGTTTGGCGGGGGAGATCACCAACACATCCAAGGGGTCGCCGTCGTCGCCCAGGCTGTGCGGCACATAGCCGTAATTGCAGGGATATTGCATGGCCGTGCCCATGAAACGATCGACGAACAAGGCACCGGTTTCCTTGTCGACTTCGTATTTGACCGGGTCGCTGTAAGCCGGTATTTCGATGATCACATTAATATCATTCGGGGCATTCTTGCCGGAACAGACTTCCATCAAGGCCATGGCGGGAGGCTCCTTCAGTCAAAGATTAGTTGAAAAACAAGGCTATTGTGACACAAGCCTCGGATTGACTGGCTTTGAAGGCCCGAATCCAATAAAATCAGTCCTTTGAATTTGCCTGTAGAGATCCGCCTGTTGTCTTTTTCCATCAAGTCCGTCTCCTCCATGTGTGAGAACCCGCTTCCTAACCGGCGCGCTACCCGCATGGACAGCATCGTCAATGGTAGCCTGTTCCTGTGCGCCATCACCTTAGGTTTGGCCGTCTATCTCACACCGCTGAATGCTTGGCTGGGCCAAAGCGAGCTCATCAATGCGCATCTAGCCCTATTCGGCCTCGCCGCGCCCCTGGTGTTCACTGCCGCCGCCGCCTTGCTCACCACCATCGGAGTGCCGCGCCTGCTGCTGTATTCGCTGGGAGGAATGGCCTTCGGTTTCGCTTGGGGTTTGGTTTGGACGCAGATCGGCACGTTGCTGGGTTCTTACGCCATCTTTATGTTCGTACGCTGGCGCGGCCGGGATTGCATCTTGGGCCACTTTCCCCGCCTACGCAGCTTTTCGCAAAGCCTGGAAAGCCGAGGCTTGATGGCGGTGGTGCTGATCAGGCAATTGCCCTTGAACGGCTTTTACAACACGGTCTTTCTCGGACTGACCCCGGTCAGCCATGGCGATTTTTTGCTGGGTAGCCTGCTGGGTTTCCTGCCTTTGGGCGTGACCGCCTGCCTGCTGGGCGCAGGGCTGATCCAAGGAGATTGGCTCAAGGGCGTCCGGTACATCGCTTTGGGTCTGGCTTGTTCGGTGATCGCAGGCATTGCGCTAAACCGGGTTGCGCAAGCCCGCAAAACTGCATGAAGCGGCGCATGGCGGAGAAAATTCTATCTGCGGCCACAACGCTATTGGAGACGAACACTTGAAAATCTTACATGTCGAAATGGGCCGCCAACTCGACGGCGGCGCAAGGCAAGTCGCCTACTTGTTGAACGGGTTGGAGAAGTTTCCCGACGACCATGTGCTGGTTTGCGCGTCGGGGGCGGAAATCGCCGGGGCGGTCAGCAACCAGTCGGTGAAAATCCACCGTTTGAAAGCGGCCGAGGAGAAAGGCATGAAACTCACCGCCAGCCTGCGCAAGCTCATCCGCCGCGAAAAGCCGGACATCCTGCACATCCATGGCCGCCCAGGTGACTGGGCAGCCGCCAGGGCAGGACGTTTGGAAAAAATCCCGATGGTGTACAGTCGTCGGATCGACACGCATCCCAGCCTGATCGACCGGTTCATCAAATTTCCCTGGTTCAACCGGATCATCGCCTCCTCCCGTGCCATCCGCCAAGGCTTGCTGGCGAGCCATATGAAGCCGGAGCGAGTGATTCACATTGCCTGCGCGGTGGACACGGAACGCTTCAAGCCCGCGAGGAAGGATCGCGAACTCTTCCGCGTTGAATTGGGCTGGCGCGGCGACGGGCCGGTGCTAGCCTTGGCTGCCCAATGGGTTCCCCACAAGGGCCATGGGGTGTTTTTCGGTGCCTTGCCGGCCGTGCTGGCCAAATATCCCGCCACGCGGGTGCTTATTTTCGGGCGGGGGGCGGCGAGGAAAGAGTTGCAGAGTGAATTGAACCGGCGCGGGTTGGATAAATATGTGCGCCTCGAAGGTTTCCGTCCCGACCTGGAAAACGTCCTTCCCCATGTCGACATGGTCGTCCATCCCGCCTTGGTGGAAGGCGTCGGCGTCGTTTTGGCAGAGGCCGCAGCCTGCGGCATTCCCATCATCGCCAGCCGCGTTGGCGGCATCCCTGACATCGTCAAGGATCGCTTCAACGGCTATCTGGTCACGCCCGCCGACCGGACAAGCCTGGCCCGGCACATCATCGCCTTGCTGGACGAACACGATCAATTGCTGCAATTTGGGAAGACCGGGCGGGAACTCATGGTGGAGAACTTTTCCATAGCACGCATGGTGGCCGCCCATCGCGAACTTTACAGAAGCGTTAATCAGGACGGTTGAAATACCTAAGATGACATTGCCAGAGTTCCCGCGCAGCATTTTGATCATCCGCCTCAGCGCCATCGGCGACGTCATCATGGCTTCGGCCCTGATTCCCGCTTTGAAAGAAGCCTACCCGACGGCACGCTTGGCCTGGCTAACCGAGGAAGCCAATGCCGGGCTGTTGCGGCACAACCCGAGGCTGGACAAACTGATCCTCTGGCCGCGCCGCCGCTGGCGGGAATTGGCCCGGGAAAGACGCTATCGGCTGCTGTGGCGCGAATTTTTGGCCTTGACCAGGGAACTGCGGCAGGAGCGTTTCGATCTGGTCCTGGACATCCAGGGCTTATTGAAGAGCGGCATCTGGGCCTTCCTCAGCGGGGGCCGGACACGCATCGGCCTGGGTTCACGCGAGGGCAGCCAATTCCTGATGAGCCGGACGATAGCGCGTGACTCAGGCAACGCCGATGATCTGCGGATTGGCAGCGAATACCTGAAGCTGTCGCAGGCCTTAGGGTTGCGGCCGGCCCGCTTCGATATGGACATCGTGGCGTCTGGACAGGAACGGACGGAAGCCCGCGAATTATTGCAATCCAAGGGCTTTGCAGGAACCTTTGCCGTGATTTGTCCGTTCACGACCCGCCCGCAAAAGCATTGGTTCAACGAGCGCTGGGCGGATTTTTCAGCCCGGCTTGCCGGGGATCTGGGGTTTCCTGTGGTCATGCTAGGTGGCCCGGCCGACCAAACGGAGGCGGAAGCCATCGCTGGCCTGTCGCAGGATTTGGTCAACCTGGTCGGCCAAACCAGCTTAGGCGTATGCGCCGCGATCATCCAGCAGGCAGGGCTGTTGGTGGGCGTAGACACCGGCCTGACCCATCTGGGCATCGCCCTGCGGACGCCGACTTTGGCTCTGTTTGGCCCCACTTGCCCTTATCAAGACCCAGGCGATGGCCCAGTGAAGGTGCTGTACGAACCCTTGGAATGCTCCCCTTGCCATCGCCACCCGACTTGCAACGGTGAATTTGCCTGCATGAAGCTGCACACAGTCGATAAAGTGCTGGCCTCCGTGGCCCTGCTATTGGAAACAAACCGATGAAAATCATGCACGTCGAACTGGGTCGCCGCTTTTATGGAGAGGCCGGCCAAGCCGCTTACCTGATCAACGGCTTGGCGAAATATCCCGGCAAACACCTGTTGGTGTGTGTCGAAGGCGCGGAGATCATCGGCGCGATTACGAACCCGGACGCCAAAGTCATCCCCCTGCCCATGGCCGGCGACCACGACCTGTTTTTCACTGGTCGCATCCGCCGCGTGATCCGCGAGCATCGGCCCGATGTGATGCACATCCATGACCGGCGCGGCGATTTCCAATGCATCATTGCGGCGAAGCTGGAACATCTGCCTATCATCTACAGCCGCCGTATCGACAATCCGCCGAAGTGGCTCAGTCTCAATTTCAAATTCCCGCTGTCGGATACGATCATCACCATATCCGACGGAATCCGCCAAGTGCTGATGAAAGCGGGCGTCGCCGAAAAGAAGCTGGCCTGTGCGCTGGATGCCGTCGATACCGAGGTCTACTTGCCAGTTTGCGACCGCGAAGACTTCGCCCAGAAATTTAAGCTGGAACCGGGGACGCAAACCCTGGCCATCGTGGCGCAGATGATTCCGCGCAAGGGCCATGCGGTATTGTTCAGGGCGCTGGCCGATGTGCTGGAAAAACACCCCAAGGTGCAGGTGCTGGTGTTCGGGCGGGGGCCGCTGGAGCAGGATTTGCGCAAGCTGGCGCAGGCTTCCCATTTGCAAAACAATGTCCGCTTTGAAGGCTATCGCAACGACATGGCCAGCGTTTATCCTTGCATCGACCTGCTCGTCCATCCCGCTTTCATGGAAGGGTTGGGCGTGTCCTTGCTGGAAGCGGCTTCCTGCGCTGTGCCGATTGTCGCCTGCCGGGCCGGTGGCATCCCCGAAATCGTCCGCGACGGCATCAACGGCTATCTGGTCGAACCGGGCGATAGCAAAGGCTTGGCTCTGGCCATCAATGCCTTGCTGGACGATCCAGCCCGACTGGCCGAATTCGGCGCGGCGGGGCGGAAGCTGGTGTTGGAGCGATTCTCGATACCGCATATGGTGGAGGCGAACCGCCGTGTCTATGTCGAGTTGTTAGGCGAGTCATGACATCTGTGCCGTTGCTTGGATGAAAGTCGCCAATCCAGCCGAAACCCTTTATCATTCGCCAAGAAATCCGCCTTCATCACAATGGATTTCGGAGGGCTGCCCCTCGGATACCTCCTTATAACAAGTGACCGGAGACTGAACCTGTGGACATCCTCAAGACCCTAGACTTCACCAGTTGGAAGCCCGAACTAAGCCCCGAGGCCGCCACGGCCAGCACCCTGGCTTTGGAATCCGGGCAGGTGGCGTTTTTGCCCCAGTTGAGCTTTGAGCTGGCCGAAGACGAACGTTATCTGCTCTCGCCCCGCTGGTCTGACGGCAAGGCGAAGAACATCAGCTACGATCCGCAAACCCAAAAGGTAAACCACACCTCGGCGCAAGGCACGGATGTGGAAGCCATCGGGCGCATGATGGGGCGGTTTGCGCAATCCACGCGCAGATTGGTCGATAACCTTTTTCCCGCCTACGCCCAAGCAATCCGTTTCGGCATGACCAGTTACCGCCCGGTGGAGGCGGCTGGCCGGGCCAGCTCGTTGATGAAAGACGATTCCCTGCTGCATGTGGATGCCTTCGTGTCCCGTCCCACCGGGGGCGAGCGGCTGCTGCGGGTGTTCAGCAACATCAACCCCGAAGGCCGACCGCGCGAATGGATCTTAGGCACCGAGCCATTTGAAAAATTGGCGCAAGACTTCATCCCAAGGTTCCCCAAGCCCTTCCCCGGTTCGGCTTGGCTGTTGGATACATTGAAGCTGACCAAAGGACGCCGCACCCCTTATGACCATTACATGCTGCTGCTGCACGATAAGGGCAAGGAAGACAGCCAGTACCAACAGAACTGCCCCAAAGTGAATGTCAGCCTGCCGTCACAAGCCACGTGGGCCGTCTTCACCGACTTGGTTTCCCACGCGGTGCTGTCCGGCCAATATCTGTTGGAACAAACCTATTATCTGCCCGTAGATGCCATGCAAGATCCGGGCAAATCGCCTTTGCGGACATTGGAAAGGCTGCTCGGGAAACAGTTGGTTTGATTGGCATGAATTGCAGCTTATGTCATTCTGACAAGAAGACTTTGCTGGGCAAGGTTGACGTGTCCACCTATTACCAATGTGATGATTGCGGGCTTATCCGAATTGAACCCCACCCCACGGACGAAGAGTTGAAGGGATTATACGAGGATTATGTGGGTTATCAGTTTGTGGAGGATAGAGAAACAAGGATGTTTCGCGATAAAACCAGAATCCTTCCCTTGCTGCTATTGTCCAAAGGCAGGAAGTTCCTGGACATAGGCTGCAATGTCGGCCCTTTGGTTGAAGCGGCCCGCCGATTGGGCTGCGAAGCTTCAGGGATCGACATCAGTCCCAAGGCCATTGGTTTTGCCAAGCAGTTATATCCGCAGTGCCGGTTTTTCAATGAGTCCTTGGAGCAGTTCAAGGAGCGAAACCTCAAGCATGACATCGTCTATTGCTCGGAGGTCATAGAACATGTCAGGGATTTGCATGGTTTCATGGATGCTCTGGTTGCCGTGTTGAATCCCGGTGCCGTGCTTTTTTTCACCACGCCCGACTCCGCCCACTACAGGGTTCCTAAAGATAAGCTGAAATGGAAGGAGATGCTGCCGGTGCAACATGTGGCGCTGTTCAATACAAGAAACATTGCGAAGCTTTTCAGGCAATACAGCATCAAGCCCCTGTTTTTTTTCCCAATGCACCGCGCCAATATACGCTTTGTATCCCGCTTCTTGCCCTAGGCGCCGACCAAGTGCTGACCTATATTTGAGGGGTACTTGTGAAATCTAAACCAAGACGTTTGGCGATTTTCGTGGCATTCTCCGGCACAGGCGGAGTCGAGCGCGTGGTCTACAACCTGTTGGAGGGGCTTTCCGCCCATGACATTGAGGTCGATTTGCTGGCTGTGGTGGCGAAGCGAGGTCGGCTGCCGGAAATCCCTTGGCCGAATATCCGGGTGATTAATCTTGGGGTTAGGCATTCGCAAATGGCCCTGTTCCCCTTGATCCGCTATCTGCGTCGTGAGCAACCCGATGTGTTGATGGTGGCCAAAGACCGCGCCATCCGCACCGCGATCTTGGCCCACCGTTTGGCAGGCGTCAAAACCCGTCTGGTGGGTCAAGTGCATATGAACATGTCAGGGTTTCTTCAAGACAAACCGCCGTTGCAGCGCTGGCTGCGCACTGCCCCAATGCGCTGGCTGTTTCCTAACCTCGACCTGATCATCGGTGTGTCCGAGGGGGTCGTCGAAGACACGATGAAAATCACCGGGCTTCCGCGTGATCGGATGTCCGCCCTGCCCAACCCGGTCATCACCCCCGAGGTATATGCCAAGAGCGCTGAACCCCTCGACCATCCCTGGTTTGATAGCCCTGACGCTCCCCCTGTCATACTCGGTGCCGGTAGGCTATCGCCGGAAAAAGACTTCCCCACCTTGATCCGCGCATTCCAGATCGTGCGCGGGCAACGCGATTGCAGGCTGGTCATCCTCGGCGAAGGCCCGTTGCGGCAATCTTTGGAAAAGCTGATCGCCGAACTGGATTTGCAAGACAGCGTCTCACTGCCAGGCCATACCGCGAACCCCTATGCCTATATGAAAAGGGCCGCACTCTTGGCTTTTTCATCGATTGCGGAAGGCTCGGGCAATGTGTTGATCGAGGCGATGGCTCTGGGTACTCCCGTGGTATCGACCGATTGCCCTTATGGACCCAGTGAGACGTTGGCAGGCGGCCGATATGGCGCGCTGGTTCCGGTTGGCGACCATGAGGCGCTGGCCCGGCAATGCTCGACACCCTGGCCAACCCGCTACCGGCCAAGACATTGCAGGAGGCCGTGGCGGATTTTTCTGTGGAAAGAAGCACCCGGCGCTATTTGCAAACGCTGGGTTTTCCCGTGTGACCCTTCAACGAGCAAAACCTGATGTTTGAAATAAGGCCAGGACGCGACGATGACAAAATCCAGATCCTCGAACTGGTCCAGGATGTTTTTGGCACGGAACAGGCAGAACGCGCCGAAAAGCGCTGGCAGTGGCAATGGCATGACGATCCTCTGCTGGAGAAACCCGGCTACAACGGCGTGGTGGCCGAGTGGAATGGCAAGATCATCGGCAACCTAAGCTGTGTGCCGGCCGGCCTGCATATAAACGGGCAGCCAGTGTCCGCTTACTGGTACACCGATGCGCTCGTGCATTGGGGGCATTTGCGGCGGGCCATGAAAGAGCAAAAGCGCAGTGGAAATTCCATCGGGCCGGACATGTCCAATGGCATTGCCGCCGCGATGTTGAACCACCCTGCTGCGGGCCATAAGCAATTGGGCAAGCATGTTGCCGGTTCGATGGAGACCATCGGCCTCAGAATAGGCTTCAAACCGTTCAGCAAGATGGACAGTTGGGCGCGCATCATTTCTTTCACACAACCCTTTGAAGCCGTGGTTGGCAAGCCCGGGGCGATGCTACTGGGCGCGGTCGCGGATCTATTCGTACCCTTGATCCCAAAACCAAGCTTGGAGGTCAAGGCCCTGGAGGGGAATTTCGACGACCGTTTTGACGCGCTATGGCTTAGCGCGAAACAAAATACCCAGCCATCACTTGCCGTGACCGTGCCACCTTGGATTGGCGCTATCGCCAGCATCCAGACACTCAATACTGCGTATTGACCGTCACCGAGCAAGGCATGCTCAGCGGTTATTTGGTGTATTCGGTTTTTTTTCGCCATGGCCAACGCCGTGCCTATATCGTCGACCTATTGGCCCGGAAAGAAAACTCCGCAGCCCGCACCGCGCTGCTCGCGGCGGCCTTGCGGCAAATGCGACGGGAAGCTGTGCATAAAGTGGAATGCTATGCGACCAATATCATGTTGACCGCCGATCTCAAACGCCTAGGCTTCGCGCCCAGAATAAGCAAGGGAAAAGCACAAGTGACGCTGATCCGCCATTTGCCTGAGATGGATTATTACATCACCCGAGGGGATGGTGATGGTGGTTAGCGCATCAATGCGGAGGCAAGAAACCTTTGGTCTGGCGGATCGGGGCAATCGCCCCAAAACAGAGGAGATATAGTTTGAATATCTGGCAATGGTGGCGGCAATCCTTGGCCCGGCGCAAAGCGCGAGAAGCCGGGCCAAAACCCCAACAGCAATGGTTCTTGCTCTCGGGCTATTGCGATGCCAGCAAGCTGTCCGCGCCGCCGCTTGACCTGCTCAAACCGATTTACCCGCCGGACGGCGTCTTCTGGGCCGATCCATTCGCTTGGCACAGGGAAGGGCGTTCCTATGTTTTCTTTGAAGAATACCCCTATGCCACCCGGCGTGGACATATCAGCGTGATCGAACTGGATGGGCAGGCCCGGCCCATCGGACAGGCGGTGCCTGTCCTTGAAGAACCTTACCACCTGTCTTACCCCTATCTGCTTGAATTCGGCGGCGAGCTTTACATGGTTCCCGAAAAAAAGGCCGCCCGCTGTGTCGATATTTATCGGTGTGCCGCATTCCCTGGCCGCTGGGAACGGGTCAAGACGCTGATCTCAGGCATGCGCATCGTCGATGCATGCCTATTTGAACATGGGGGACGCTGGTGGATGTTCTGCGCGGTCAAGTTGAAGTGGAAGGGGTTGCGTTACGACGAGACCTTGTTCGCCTTCCATGCCGACACCCCCTTAAGCAGCGACTGGATTCCCCATCCTGCGAATCCCTTGGTGCGCGATTTCAGCCGGGCGCGTCCTGGCGGAAGGATTCTGCGCGATGCCCAAGGGCGGCTATTGCGGCCCTCGCAGGATTGTGTCCGCCGCTACGGCGACGGGCTGAATATCAGCGAAATCTTAGAATTGACTCCCAGCACCTACCAAGAGCGCAAGCTTTGGCACAGCAGCGGCGAACAGGCAGGCGGCTGGAATGCGATGCACCATTTGGATTGGCATGAAGGGCTCATGGTCATGGATGCGCAACGCCTAGTCGAATCTTGAACACACGGATGTCCGCCAAACCGGGAGCGTTTGGCTAAAATTCCCAGCGGATGCCTTCCCGGAGGGGCGAACAAGAGTTTCCGCCGATGACCGCATCGCCGACCTCCACCGACTTGCTTACCGTGCTGCCAGCGGCCACCACCACGCCATCGGCCAGGCGCACGCCCTTGAGTATCAGCGACCGGCATCCTATCCAGACGCGATTGCCAATCGTGATCGGCCGGTCGGGATTGATGTGAAGATTGTCTTGATCGTAGATTTTGTGGAAATCGGTATCCATCACCAGCACATCCCACGACACCAGCACCTCGTCGCCGATCTCGACACGGTGGCGGGCGATGATCGCGCTTTCCGCAGTCATGCGGAAATTGTCGCCTATGGTTAGGATTCCCTGGACATTGATCTTGCTGCCATGTCCAATTTTAGCTTTGCCGCGAAACTCGACAGCCCCGGAAACCTGCCATATCGTCCGGGACACCATCCGGTCGAAGATACCCACATCGCCAAACCCAAGGGTGACCACGCCGGTCCTAATCTTGCCCAATCTGACTTGGCCTGACATTTGTTTCAACCAGACCCGGTGGGAAACGAACACTGGCAAGCGGAGCGCCTGTCCCAGCGGAAAATATCTGAAATTGAAAGCGAGGGTTTTGGGGATCGCCAGCGCGTACAAAAATAGTTTGCTCATGATCGTCCTGTCGAGATTACAGAGGGCAGGCTAGGTTTCATGTTTTTCATGATGCGCAGCATGGGCCTTTCCACCCAATGCCAAGACATCACCGCCAACACTAGCGTGACGGGAAAAGCCAGCATGGATAATTCACCGACACCCAAGTGGCCAAGGCTTGCCACCAAAGCTTGCTGGACAGGAAAAGCATAAATGTATATTCCATAAGAATAATCTCCAATCGCATTAAACTTTCTTATCCCGCCTCCTGGCAGGTAGGCCAATGCGATCAAGCAATACCCGAGCCCCAAATCATAAGCGCCGACAAAGATCAATGCCTGCTTGGGCAGCAATAGTATCAAGGCAATAATCGATAGCGACATCCATCCGCATAGGAAAACCTGATTCCGAAAGCAAAACAGAGTGGCCCCGACTGCAAACATTGCCACCAAGTGAAAGCCGCCCCGGTTTGCGGCAATATTGCCCGGTAGCCAGATGGAAAAAACATCGGCGGCAACGCACAAAACGGCAATCAGCAGGACACTCCATGCGAATAGACGGACGCTGAAGAACTTAGGATTCTTAAAGTGTAAAAAACCTATCAGCCCCAATGCCAAATACATTTTCAATTCCCAGCGCAAAGTCCATAAAGAACCATTGACTATCCCTTGGTATGGATTGCCCTCGAATACGCCGGGAAGTTTGAACTTGAGGCCTAGGATTGCGATGGAATTGCGCCAAACATGGCTATACACCAGAGGATCTGAAAAATATTCGCGCAGGCTCAACCGGGTGTATAGCGGGCCGATGACAAAAGCGCAAAACATGGCCGCCACGGCCAGCGCGGGGAAAATCCTTGAGACTCTGGCGAGGACATAGGTTTTCAGATTGTCCGCCCTGAGCAAGCTGGCCGTCACCAGAAATCCACTGATGATGAAGAAACTATCCACTGCCACTCCAGCCAGTTGTATCCCTAAAAATTTCCCTATTGGTTCATCAGTTTGCGTCCCCGATAAGGCATAACTATGATGATACAAAACTGTCGCGGCAGCCAGCAGCCTCAGCAGATTAAAATTGTTGTCACGGCTTAAGACATGGAACGCCAATCTCTGGCGATCCAAAGACAGTTTCTTCCTTATCATTGCGGGGCGTGTTCGATGCGGCTGGCATTTTCCTGTTCTATCCGGCGGAGCACTTCGCGGAAACTCCGCTTCGCATCGGCGTCAATCTTGCGCCGGATTGCCAAGACCTCAGGCAGCTTGGCGACCGCTTCAGCCAATGTGCGCCAATAACGCAGATCACCGACCAGGGTCTTCGCCAAGGTGCGCATCACGAGCCGGGGCAGCGAGAACAAGAACACGCTCGTCGCCGGGAAATGAATCCACTCGGCCAGCAGTTTGTTCCGTTGCAAAGCGCCCTTGATCTCGCGCTTGGTGAAACTTTCTTTAATGGCCCCACGCTCTTGATGGGTCACTTTGCTGGCGGGCACCAATAGGTTTTTCCAACCCATTCGGCAAGCGCGCACACCTAGATCGAAATCTTCCCAGTAGAAGGGTTTGAAAATCGGCAAGAATCCACCGAGTTGGAGGAATTTTGATTTGCCCACTAGCATCGAGCCACCGGAAGCATATAGGCTGGACAGGCTGTGGGTGGCGAATTCAGCCACTGCGACGCGCCGCAGACTGCCATAGCGGATGGTGAAACAATTCAACGACATCGGGTGCGCTCGGCCCGATTCATCATAATTCACTGGCGAAACCGAGAATACTTCGCCGCGCTCCAGATCGAGCGCCTGGATCAATGGAAGGATGAAATCCCGATCCGGTTGCACATCAGAATTCAGAAAAAACAGCGCTTCGGTCTGCGCAGCCGCCACGCCGGAATGGATGGCTTCGGCAAACCCCTGGTTCATCCCATGCTTGACCACCTGGGCCTGCGGGAAATCGCGCTCAAGTAGCGCAACGCTATCATCCTTGGAACCGTCATCGACAACAACCAGGCTGCCGCCTCCTGGATAGGCATCGATGGCATCCAGCACCGACGGCAGGTTATGCTTCAGCAGATGTGCGCCATTGAAGTTCGGAATGATGATAGTGACAGGAGGAAAACATGAAGACGTCATTGTGCCTACTCGAACGCTATGGGTTCATCTGGCTTAAGTGGGAGACTGGCGAAGATCATCAACTGGCTTGATGCCCTCGCCCACTGGCGGATGGTGGATTTTCAGCGCCACCCCTAGGATAATGGCGAGGGTAATCAACGTATATTTAGAATAAAACGGCACGGTCAAGAAAGTATGCACAAAATGGATGATCGTGACTGCCATCAGCAACACAGCCAAACGGTAATACCCCACATCCCTAGGATTCTTCGCTAGGGCAAGCAATAAGCGTAGCAAATAGGCATAGCCCAAGATAATCCAGATCACCCCGAATATCCCGTTGACATAGAGGATTTCCAGCAGAAAATTATGCGGAAACACGAATCCACCTTGTGCGCGGAAGCTGGAATAAGGCAGGTAATCATGGTAGAAGCTGCCAAACCCATGTCCAAACACCCATTCCGGCCAGTGGCTTACCCTCTGCATTGCCCATGATTCTTGCCAGATAAATACCCGCTCTTCCTGTGCCAGGTTGAGTAGCAACGAATCCACCCGTTGGGCAACCCCAAACAAGCCCGTCAAATATAACAATAAAGGCAAACCCAACAATCCGGCAAGGGCGTAAGCCCTGACCGACCGGTGCAGCAGCGGAATCACTGCGATGGAGCCAACCAGCAGCGCCAGCCAAGCAGGGCGGGACTGCGTCTTGAGCAATAACATCAAATCGACCACCATTGTGATTCCCACCACGACACGCAGGATACCGCCAGTCCTGATCCCGAGATAAATCAAGAGCGGCAAGGTAATCGCGGCATATAAAGACAAAAAGTGGATGTTGGTGTATAGGCCGGAATCGTTCTTTCCGAAAAAGTGAATGTTGGTGTATAGGCTTGAGTCAATCTTTCCAAACACGCAACCGATAGTCTGCGCAGTGACAAAAATAGCCAACACTGCGACGAGGCTACGGTTTACCTTATCGGGATCGCTGAATAAATGTGTGGGCAATAGGTATATGCAAGCAACCGCCAAGACGGCCAGCAACAACATCTGGGATGGCATGGCCTCAGGACTTGCAGTGCCTGCCAAACTTCCTTCTACCGCTAGAATGGCCGCAAAAAAGAGCAAAAAACGCAAGGGATGCATCTGCCTTAACAAGACCGGTTCAAAAATGGAAAGCACCAGCAGAGCCAACGCAGCCAGATACAAGAATTCGACATAGAGGCCGCGCCCAAACAGGCTAGACACCAAGAACCCCGCGCAGGCCAGTTGATAAATACGGATAAGATTGGTTTTTGCGGAAGCCATGGCTGTCATTATGCACATGAAACCAGTAAAGGGCTTTCTAGTATACTTTGTGTGGCGGATTGAATGCAAATTCCCGGCATCGCGGCCTGCTGTCGCCCATCAATTGGCCAGGATGCGTGTTAAAATAGCGCACCCAGCCGAACCTATCCGGCGAAAACATCCCACCCAACCAACCATGCCCATCCGATCCAAAAACAAGAAAGCCAAAACCAGTTTCGCCATATACCGCCGTTTGCTTGGCTATGGATTGCCCTATTGGAAAATGTTCGCGGTTTCCTTGGTCTCCATGACCATCTATGCCCTGCTTGGGCCAGCCTTCGCCAAGCTGATCCAGCCGCTGATCGACGGCAGCTTCATCGAGCATGACCCTTCATTCCTGCGCAAAGCGCCATTGATCCTGCTTGGCCTTTCCGCGATCCGGGGCATCACTGGATTCTTGGGTGATTACTGCTCGGGATGGGTAGGCAGGCGCATCATCGCCGACATGCGGAGGCAACTCTTCAACCAGTTTCTAAGCCTGCCCTGCGGTTATTATGACCGCGCCTCCTCGGGGGAATTGCTGTCCAAGCTGCTGTACAATACCGAGCAGGTGGCCCAAGCCATGACCGATGGCTTGGTGAACCTCATCAAGGACGGCTTGAGCATGGCCGGGCTGATGGCGCTGATGGTCTACGAAAGCGTCCATCTCTCCATGATCTTCCTGGTCGTCGGCCCCATCCTCGCCCTCAGTGTGCGCAAGATCACCCAGCGTTTCCGCAAACTCAGCGCGCGCATCCAGGATTCCATGGGCAGCGTGGGCCATGTCACCCAAGAAGTCATCGAGGCCCAACGCATCGTCAAGGTGTTCAATGGCGCTGGCTATGAGCGTGAGAAATTCGCCCGCGAGAACGAATACAACCAGCGCCAGCAGATGAAGCTCATCACTACCAACGCCATGAGCGGATCGGTGATCCAGTTCATTTACATCACGGGTTTCGCGGCGATTCTGTATGTCGTCTCGATGGACGAAGTGCGGCAGACCATCACCCCCGGCAGCCTGATCGCCTTCATCGCCGCCATGGCCATGATGCAAAGCCCGATCAAGCGCTTCACCCAAGCCATGAGCACCGTGCAGAAAGGCGTGGCGGCCAGCGAAAGCATTTTTGAGATGGTGGACATGGAATGCGAACGGGATTGCGGCAGCCTGGAACTCGACCGCGTGGAAGGACGCATCGAATACCGCCAAGTCACCTTGGCTTACCCGGAACGGCAGGAAAAGGCGCTGGACGGCATCAGCCTGGACGTCCCGGCCGGCAAGACCATCGCCTTGGTCGGCCAGTCCGGCAGCGGCAAGACCTCGCTGATCCGCCTGCTGCCCAGGCTTTACGAATCGACGACAGGGCAGATCCTCATCGACGGCCACGAAATCCGCGATTTCACCCTCGCCAACCTGCGCAAGCACATCGCCTATGTCGGCCAGGAGGTCACCTTGTTTAACGACACCGTGGCCAACAATATTGCCTACGGCTGCCGCAACGCCATCGGATTGGAGGAGATCAAGGCGGCCGCCAAAGCGGCTTACGCCCTGGATTTCATCGAAGACCTGCCGCAAGGCTTCGACACCCAGGTCGGCCAGCAGGGCATCGTGTTGTCCGGCGGGCAACGCCAGCGCATCGCCATCGCCCGCGCCCTGCTGAAAAACGCCCCCATCCTGATCCTCGACGAGGCCACCTCGGCCCTGGACGCCGAATCGGAGCACTACGTCCAAGACGCGTTGGAGATATTGATGCAAGGCCGCACCACCTTGATCGTGGCGCACCGGCTCTCCACCATCCAGAATGCCGACCGGATCTATGTCATGCGCGCTGGACAGATCCTGGAGGCCGGCACCCACGAAGAACTGATGGTAGCCGATTCGTTCTACGCGGAACTGAACCGGATGCAATTCAATCATGCTGCAGAAGGCTGAATTAACCTACATCTTGCAAGGGCACAATAGCGAAGCGTATTGCGCCGGATGCAAACCACGCCATGCGGCGCAATTGCTTCGCATTGCGCCCTTGGCCCTTGGACTACCTAATGCTTGAATTTTGACAATCACCACGGCTGTTACAGCTATGGCAAGTGCAGCCACGGCGAGTCCGTCCCAAGTGAGCGTGTTATTATTTAATGCGATAAGGCCTACCACGCTAGTAGCTGATCCAATTCCAAATACCAGCAGGCAGACACTGAACATTAAGAGATAGGCTGGTTCCTGAGACAGCCCTTTTACAATTATATCGACTGTGCGTGATGATTTGTCTGCTTCAGCCATATCATATCCCCTGATATAAAGTATCTTAAAGTGAGAAGAACAGTGTCACGGTTTTGTATAGCCTGAATTAAAATAGTCAAAGTTCATTTCCCAGTGATCTGTTTGCCATGTTAAAATCATATTTATTCCTGTTGCAAGGTAGATTATCTGATCATTAGGTGTATTTGGGTCATAGGTATAGGTAGGAGCATAAATCTGACGGTTACAGTCTGATGATCCATCGTCCTCAGGACTATCAGACCATGTATAGACATGTGGAAAGCAAACAAAACTATCAGAATAAAATATTGCCATTTCCGATACCCTGGTGAAGCCATGAGGATTATCAGTAGGCGGAGTGTAAGGAAGAGGTTTATCTTTATCTTCCCAGTAGTGCGCTGTCCATGTTCCCAGAATATCTGGCGGCGGTACTTTATCAGTAGAGGTAAACGTCACCTGTACTGATGGGTTATTGCTTGTGGTCAAATTTATCTCGCATGCCTTTGAATCTGCCACAGATCCACAGCCAAGTGATGCGCCAGATGAGTCGGTTACCTTCCATGTTACATTTCCTTTAACATTATTTGATGGAGGGATAAACCTAAGCATAACAGCATCCCCCTTAAAAGACTCTACACATGTGTTCTGAGCCGTGCTTGTAGCGATACAGGATGTGTTGCCTTCCATTGAAGGGATCGGATAGGAAACTTGGACTTGTGTCCCTGCCGGAACTTGTCCTTGGATCGAAGGGGTTATATTTACAGCATTTATTAACGTAGGCCTTAAAACAGAGCTTGGAGTTCCTAGCGCAAAACCGTTACCTGTTTTCATTGATATTGGTTGGATAATTCCGTGTGCATGCTGTTGTCAAAATATTTCCAGACAAACCTATTCCGCTTGTTCCGCTTGACTGTATAATACCAGGGTTAGTCCCTGCCCCGGCCGATATTCCAACATGGCCTTTTGCCCATACTACTATATCACCAGGAAGTAATGAGCCTGCGTCAACTTTCTTATATGCGATAGACCAATCTTTTGGAATTGCATTATTCCAAATATATGGATTAGCCATCTTTGCAGCTTCTACAATTGGTAACTTTATTCCTGCGGCGTTAGCCGCAAGATACACTAAGCCAGAACAATCTAAACCATAAACAGCAGTTGTGCATAGACCTGCCGGTGGACGCTGACGAATAGTTTCATCCTTGGAGCCAAAAGAATAGGCTAGTTTAGATTGAGCAGGTCCTCTTACGTTAGGTGTGCAACAGTCTTCTGCGTAATTTACAGGCTCAGTTAATTGTATAGCCCTAGCAAGCATATCGCTAATTAGTTTTGCTAGTGTTTGAGTCGAATCCAAGGGAGAAGCTTCGGGAATAATTGACGCTTTATTTTGTAAAACAAATTGAGCCAAGCTAGTTCCGTTTGGAAGAATAACATTTGTTTTATCGACTGATTGAGGCGTAAGCGAGTCAAGATATTCTATTTCATCAAGTGACAATACATTAGGAGGAGGGTCAGTTACTTGCGTGATTGAGGTCAGAGAAAAAACATAATTTCCTGTGTTGAGCATTTCTACAGAGTAGTGATTTCCATCGCTACCTAGAATGTACGGAATGCTTAAAACATTTGTAGAATCATTATAGGTAGGGATCGAAGGAAAGCCAGTTGGTGCAATTTGGGTGGCAGTTGCCAATATGAATATATGATTTCCATGGGCATCCAACCCAGCATTACTTAGAGTAACCCGATAATGACTTCCAAGAGCAGATACATCTTGTATGCTAATTTCTCCAGCACCAAGATCGTAAGTGTCCGCTGGCGCAGCATTGTTTAATGATGTCAGAGAAAAAACATAATTTCCTGTGTTGAGCATTTCTACAGAGTAGTGATTTCCATCGCTGCCTAGAATGTACGGAATGCTTAAAACATTTGTAGAATTATTGTAGGTAGGGATCAAAGGAAAGCCCGTTGGTGCAATTTGGGTGGCAGTCACCAGATCGAACATCAAACTTGCATTATTAGGTGATTCTCTTTTACTGAGAATTGCCTGATAATTATTACCCAAAGCAGATGCATCAGGTATGTTGAGCACTCCAGTAGAAATGTCGTAGGTAGCTGAGGATACCGAAGTATTGGAATTTGGGTGGTGGGTTTAATTGATTTATTGAGATTGAAAGCAGTATCTATTTATAAACAACCCTATCACCGTGTCGTGAAGTGCTTCCAATTTTGAAAAGCAGATCGTTTTGCGCGTCAATCGCTTGATCCGGGTTCGCAACAAAAGGTTTTTGTTTTCTATTTTTTGAGCATGCTGCTTGCCAATGACGTGCTTGTCTTTAGGGATGAGTGCGGAATAGCTGCCCCAATCGTCTGTGTAATAGGTCCGGATATTGAATGCCTTCAAATTTGAGATCAATTGCTCGCACACCGCATCTTGGCGCCGCCCGAAAACGAACGACAGGACACAGCCTGTCACGGCATCGATGGCATACCGGAGCCAGCGTTGGTTCTTTTTGTCGCCGACGTAGCTCCATGGCTCGTCTGCCTGAACATCCATTGGAGAATCAAGGAGATGCCTGATTTCGACGGCGATCTCACGCGTACCGATGTAAGGGTTCACGGCGACCACTTCAGCGGAGCTTTTTTTTAGCGTGGAAATGACGGTGTTTTTGCCGATACCCAGAATGCGCGAAGTATCCCGGATGCCGCCGCCGTTCATGGCAATGTCCACAATCTGGTCTTTGACGCCAGGCTCGTAGGCCCGGTACACGCAGTCGGTCTTGAATATTCGCCCGCACTCCTTGCAGCGAAACCGGGAACGACCGCTTTGGGTGCCGTAACGGACAACCTCGGAACTGTTGCAATACTTGCACAAAACAATTTGATACGCCATTGGAATGGTTGCCTAAGAAGCTTGAAAATTTTATGCTCTACCATACTTAATAAATCAATTAAACCCACCTCCGGAATTTGCAGCATATAAAATGGAACTTGCTGATGCTGCTGACGCGAAATTAAACGGAAGCAACGAGATAGTAAAAGCAGCAAGAAGTCTTGCCAATATTTCAAAATTATTCATTTTCTACACCATCAGCACTAAAAATGTTGGATTGTTTTTGAGAAAAAAACGATGTTTCGCAGAACATGAAGCTTGTCACGGATGGATAAAAGCCTTACCGTACTATTTTTCAGAATTCTGCATGTTCGTCTATTGGATCAAACGGCGGAAAATTTAGACACGATCTTAATGCGGTCAACGTAGATTAAGGCTGAGTCATCCTTGCCGTCAGCACTTCGGCTAGAAGCGAGGAGGCCACCGAAGTATTCCGCGCATAACTCGTCATCGGTCACTGCGCCATTCCAGATCACATCTCTTGCAACCCGCAGGTTTGGCGTTGCTCCATCATTGGGGTCGGAGACTTTTTTTGTGGCTTTGGTCAAAAGCTTGTCGCGGTTTGCCTTGTACATTTTGTTCAGGTCATCGCCCATTTCAGCAAGGGTCTTCCCAAACAGTTGTTGTGCGACATAAGCAGCGCTAGCAATCCCAGCGGTAACAACAAGTTCTTCGGATGGCAATTGATACTCCTACTGTATCTATGAGAAAACTTCCCTAGACGAGAAGCCTAACGCCTACGTTGAGCGGCGCGGGCGGCTTTATCGCCCGCGTCCGCTCGAATGATGGGATGGACTCCTCCCGCCCCTAAATCGGCATCTGAAGTGCCAGAATGGAGGGTCTGAAAAACCCATTCACGAGCCAGAGGAGTCCAGAACATGAACACTACCACCGTTGCGGTCGATTTGGCAAAGTCAGTTTTTGAACTGGCGGTCTCGGACGGCCAGGGGCGCGTCACCGAGCGCAAGCGCCTGTCGCGGGAGGCCTTTTCCCGCTTCTTCGTCAACCGCCCGCCGTGCCGGATCGTCATGGAGGCCTGCGGCACGGCGCATTATTGGGCGCGGACGTTCCAGGCGCTGGGCCATGAAGTCAAACTGTTGCCGCCACAGCATGTGCGGCCTTATGTGCGCCGCAACAAAACCGACCGCGCCGACGCTTCCGCGCTGTTGGAGGCCGACCGCTGCGGCGACATCCTGCCGGTGCCGGTCAAGTCCGAAGGCCAGCAGGCCTTGCAGGGGCTGCACCGCGTCCGCAGCGGCTGGATGGCGACGCGCACGGCGCGGATCAACGAGGTGCGCGGCCTGCTGCGCGAGTTCGGCTTCGACCTGCCGCAAGGCCCCTCGGCGGTGATGGGGCGGGTGCCGGGCTGGCTGGCCGACGAGGAAAGCAAAATCCCGCCCGCCTTGCGCACGGCCCTGTCCGAGGTCATGGCGGAGATCGCCGAGCTTGAGGCCCGCGTCGAAAAGCTGGAAAAGCAGTTGCGGCAGGAGGCGAAGCAGCGGCCCGCCGCGCAAAAGCTGATGGCCGTGCCGGGCATCGGGCTGCTGACCGCCACCGCCCTGGTCGCCGCCGTCGGCGGCATGGAGGCGTTCCGCGACGGGCGGCACCTCGCCGCCTGGCTCGGCCTGACGCCGAAGGAGTCCAGCAGCGGCTTCAAGCGCAAGCTCGGCAGGATCAGCAAGCGCGGCGACCCGTACCTGCGCACCCTGCTCGTCCATGGCGCGAGGTCGGCGCTCAACGCCGCCATGGTGAAGCTCGCCGCCGGCAAGGCGCTGACCCGGCTGCAACGCTGGGCGGTCGAGCTGGCCGCCCGCGTCGGCCACAACAAGGCCGCCACCGCGCTGGCCAACAAGCTGGCCCGCATCGCGTTCGCCGTCGTCCGGCAGGGGCGCGAGTTCGACGGCGACTTTGTCCCGGACTTGCCGAAGGCGGCGGCATCGCAGGCTGCTTAAACACGATGGCCGCCTGAGCTTATTTGTAAACGATTAAACACCGAGTTCCCAACCAGGTTTGCGAGCGAGAGACTCGACAGTCATGGCGCAACAGGTCGGACCGGTACGGGGAAAAGCCGATAACTCGCCCGGCCAAAAAGCCGCTGGAACGATAGGCACCCAGTACGCGGATTCCATGAAGGCCCGGAGGCATATCCTTCAACAAGGCCGGATATACGACTGCAACTGACCTTAAAAGCGTCCGATTGAAGAGATCCCACTTGCGAATAGGGAGGAGTCCATATAGGCGTGTTAGGCCGTGATTAACATCCGGCGCAATACGCTTCGCTATTGCGCCATACGTCACTACGTCCCTTTTTCGTTTGATTCAATTACAGAAACAATAATAGAATTTTTTAATAACCGCTCAATATCAGATACAGACATTCCTTCAATATAGATTACACTTTTATCTTTTTTTGTAATTTTAATCTTTCTTCCATATCTCCCTTTTAACCATGTAACCAATACCGTCGCTAAACTCGTCCAAAGCGCGGCAGTTTTTAGAAAATCAGTTATTCCTAACACAACTTGTGGTGTTTTTGTAAAAAACAAGTGCTTTTTTGAGAATTTTATGCCTTCATCGCTTAATTGCTTGTGAAGGCTCGTATAACTTCCTTTAAACAGATGAATCTCTAATTAGTGAACCGTGAACATATTCATAAAAAGCCCTTTTCCTTCAAGGATTGAAATTGTTGGACTCTTGATATTGTCCGCTTTACAGCTTTTAGTATATGGAGAAGTGGAGATAAATTTTATTGATTCAAATCCTCCCGATGACGAAGCAATGCGTATATCTGGTACGCCTAACTTTGTGTTAGGCACCTAAGCAGGCGCATAACACATCTGTGTGTAGGTGTGTATAACCACGCCAATCCCGTCCTAACCCATTGTTTATCAACAACCAAGGCAAAGCAAATGGAACTCATGGCCGCGACAAACACACCTTCTTCTCCGGTCGCCCCCAAGTTACTGGATCAAGGGCGCAACCAGACCGTGACAAAGCATTACAGCATCCACCCAAAAATGCAATCTATCCAACAGACAAAAATCACTTCCCCGGCAAAATCTTGCCAAAACCATCAGCCACCAATCGCCCGGCATTGCCCAATTGGCGGATAATCAACTGCCATTTTTCCCTGGCTTTGGCGTCTTTGAGGCAGCGCAAGTATCTTGCCCGCCGGGCTTCCGGCAATTGGCCGGCGATGGCCGTCCACACGGCTTCGATATTCCATTCCTCGCCGGCTTTAAGGCATACCGCCTGCACCTGTTCCAGCGGCAAGCCCAAGGTACGGGCGACTTCTTCCATGCACAGGCGGATTTGGCTTTCCTTCCCGCCTTTAGGCTCGGCGACATTATAGGGTGGCTGCCATTCGCGGGCCGGGCGTAACTGGTCGATATGGGTCAGGGCGACGACCAGGGGCGGACTGATGCGGTCGGGCGTCTTCGCGTAATGGGCTTTAAGGGTTTGCAGGAATCGGGCGTCGGCGGCGCGGCCAGCGTGGGTGGCGGAACAGGCCAATAATACCAAGTCGATCAACTGTAATTCGGCGCGACTGCCTTCGACCCAGGATACATCGTCACCATAGCCGGGGCTGTCGAACACCAGCCCTAAGAATTCGCCGTCCCGCTCCAAGCGATAAGGCGTCAGCGCGTAGGTCAAGGGCAGTGCGTCGGCGGGGGCGCGGAGTTCGCCAAACAAGGCGTTAATGAGGCTGGATTTGCCCGCCTTGGTTTGGCCGGCGACCAGGATGCGCAAAGGTTCGGCAGGGCTTCCCGCGTCGGCGCTTGCGATGTCCCGGCATGATGCCGGACAGGCCGCGTCGTCACAGGCATCGTCCGGGCGCAATTGGCCGCTGTACAGCAGGATGGCGTAATAGCCGATCTTCCGCGCAAAGGTTTGCAGCAGCCAGCGCTCCAACTCGGCCAGCGGATAACGGGTGACGCGGCCAAAGAACGCCGTGCGCAATTCGTACAACAGCCCGCCCAGCGGATTCACCGCCATCCGCCCTACCCCGGCCAGCGCGGCCATTTGCCCGATCTTCTCCTTCCAACGCCACACCGCCAACCCGTCTTCGACGGTGATGAGATGGCTGGCGGGAACCTGGTCGGTGAGCAGTTCGCGCATGTCGCGGCTGACGCGCTCGATGATCAACAAAATGCTGGGTAGCGGCGCGTCCAACTCGGCATGTTTGGCCTGCGGATGGAAGGGCTTGGCGACTTCGATGATGAGGCGATGGGCCAAGGGCAAGAGCTTGCCCGGTTCGCTGAGGGAATAATCGGCGGGGTTCAGCTTGTCGGCGATGGCTTCCACCCTGGCCCAAGCGGCGTCGGCGGCGGGCGACCATAGCTGATCGGGCTTGAACACGGGCATTTGCGAGAATGGCGAGGCTTGCCGCTTCTTCAGCCAGAGGCCGACAACCCACGCCGCCCCGGAGAAGGCCATCGCCAACCCCAGCCAGTGCAGCAGTTCGCCATTTTGCCACAGCCACCATCCGCCCAGGCCAGCCAATAACAACCAGGGAACCAGGCCGAGAACCAACAAAGCCAGCCAAGGCCAAGCGGAGCGCATGTCAGCCGCCTCGCCGTTTCAGCGACTCGGCCAGCAGGGAGCGGCCCGCTTGGAATTCCTCACGGTACAACTCGCGTAAGACCTTGTGGGAAAAGGCATGGCCGCGCAGGGTGCCGGCGAAATAGAAACAAAACACCTTGCCCAGCGCATAAGTCACGGCGGCGGTGTACACACTCGCCAGCCCCAAGCCGACGGTCTGCCCGTAACCCGGAATCAGCTTGGCCAACTCACGTCCGCCCACGCCGACCAACACGCCGATGCCCACCGCGCTGCCGACTTCGGCCACACTCTTCGAGGTCAAGGTCAAACCATAGATGGAAGCGATGCTGTGGAACAGCTTGGCCTGGATCGCCGCCGCCGTCGCCAAGCTGGCCCCCGGCAACGGGATGGCCTCCGCCGCGCCGGCGGCGATAGCGTAACTGATGATATGGGGATGGGCTTTGCGGGCGTATTCGTCGTTCAACAAACGGCGTTGTTCGCTATATCTCAGCAAGCTGCGCAGGCCCAGCGGCAGGGTTTCCTCAATCGCCTGCCAGAGCGCCTCGGCCCCGTAATCCGCCGGCGCGTAGCCATCCTCGGGCAGGGTGAAATCCAGCGGCACAAAACGCGCCCCCAGCCCGTCAAAGCCTTCGCGTTGCCTCAGCAAAGAACGGCCTAGGTCGGACGGCACACCGGGCGCGAACGGCTGGCTGTCGAAAGGATAAGGCAGCACATGCTCCATCTCCCGGCCTGTGTAGCCTTCATGCAAACAGGTTTGCGCGACGATCATCGGCCACTCGGGATGGGCCGCGTGGATGGCCTTCGCCGCGTCCACGACGCTATCCTGCTGATGATCCATGGCCTTGACGACGACAACCAGCAAATGTGCCTGTTGTTCGCACCAGCCCATGTCTTCCTGCGGGTCGTAAGCCGCCTCGGCGAGGCCACGGGTGTCGAGGAAGCGGATGATGGCCGAAGGCTGATCGGGGAAGTCGAAGAAGCGGGCGTGGCGGGTGCAGGCTTGGAAGCCATTGCCAATCTCGGCCAAGGACGAGCCGGTGAGGACTCGGATGATGGAAGTCTTGCCGCTTTGCGCCTTGCCCAAAAGCCAGAACACCGGCAGGGGCAGATGCTGGCGGACTTCCTGCAACCGGACATTGAGTTCCGCCTCGGGTATAGTCGGCCTCAGGATTTGGCTAATCCAGTCGCGCCAGAAACGACGGATGGGTGTTTTCATATCAACGCGCCCCCCAAGGCATCACCGGCACGGTGGAGATGCTATTGGCCGGCGCGCCTTCGATGATCTTGCGGCTGATGGCGAGATAGACCAAGGTATTGTGCGGCTTGTCCCACAGCCGGGTGATGTCGGTGGATTTGAACAACAGCGAGGTGTTTTGCGAAAAGACCGTCTCGCTGTCCGGCAGCTTCGCGGGCAGGCTGATCGGGCCAGTCTGCCGACAAGCCAGCGAAAACTGCGAAGGATCTTCGGCCAAGCCCAGCCCGCCCTTAATGCCCCCGGTGCGGGCCTGGCTGATGTGGCAGGTGATGCCGGGGATTTTCGGATCGTCGAAGGCTTCCACGCAGACCTTGTGGTTGGCCCCGAGCAGCTTCCATGCGGTGGTGACGCAGCCGACTTCGTCGGCGAAGGCCGCAGGCACAAAGGCCCAAAGACAGGCGGCGGCCAGATAAAGCCTCCCGCCCTGCTGGGCTTGTGAGTTCGGGAAATCAAAGGTGTGTCGGGATTGGGTGTTCATCTGGGGTCTTGCTCGGATGAAAGAAACATTGTCGCAACCACTTGGTTTTCGCAATAAGATGATGACACGGTAACGCGGGAAATACGATGACGAGCCGCTTAGACTGCAACACCAATAGCGTGAGACCATGAAACCATCAAAAATGCTGGGCTGGGTCGCAGTGATCGCCCTGGTCATCGGCATCCAGTTTGCCGCCCACCGCGACCTGGCAACCGGTGAGCCGCCCGTGTTTTCTGGGCAAACCTTGGCGGGGGAGAACTTCGACCTGGCCCAGTTGCGCGGCAAGCCTGCAATCATCTATTTCTGGGCCAACTGGTGTCCCATTTGCCGGGGCATGCAAGGCTCCATCCAGTCCGTGGCAAAAGCCCATCCGTCCATCAGCGTGGCCATGCAATCAGGCGGCCGCGTGGAGGTGGGCAAATACATGCAAGAGCAGGATTTCCATGTCCCCACGCTATTGGACGAAGAGGGGGAAATTGCCAAGCGCTATGGCCTGCGCGGTGTCCCGGCGGTTTTCGTGCTTGACCCCGAAGGCCAGATCCGCTATGCCACCGCAGGCTATACCAGCGAGATCGGCATGAGGATCAGGCTTTGGCTGGCGGGACTGTGAAACCTTAGAAAACCCACTATACTTGCGGCTCAGGCTTAGCCTCTCGTGAGTGCGTCGTGATGATGCGTTGAGTCTCCGGGATGGAAGCGTGATTTTTGTTGGCGGAAAGATGTAGGCCGGAATAAGCTGAGCGATTTCCGGCATCTGTGCCGACCGAGTGCCGGAGTCGTTTCGCCTTTTTGACATTGAGACCCAGACGTTGCATGGTTGTTAGCGAACATGGCAATAGTGATGATCCCTTATGAAGAAAGCGAAACGGAAATAACGCCCTATAGCCGGGTAGGCTGGGAATGTCGTACGCAAAGAGACGCGCTTGATCTACTAAGGCTCAATGCCGGTAATAAATCCGTCATACCGGCAGGGATTGCCGGTATCCAGAACACATGGATGTGATCCATTACCCGCCATCCCTGGAATCTGGGTTTCGGCATTCCTCGCCACAACGACGGGTTATCTCTTACTTAATTGCAATAGCTTGGCGCATGAAAACGGAAAAATCATGTCAAATTTGACTCAAATATTACGGCTTAATTGGCAATCAGCGATGTCTCGCTGGGTGCTTGCCTTTGGCGGTCTGCTGCTGGTATTTTTGTTGACCGGGCTGGTTGGGAGTGCTCCTCACCAGTAGACACCCCACTTGGCGGCGGCTGCGCCTGCAATGGTCGCGGCGGTCAAGGCCAAAGCGCAGAAATTGCCGCTGTACTTCATCGAAAACCACAGCCAGACCGATGCGCAGGTGGCCTCACGTCCAAGGCCGACAGACCAGCGCGTATTTCACCCGTGACGGACTGACGCTGAGCCAGCAAGAAGCTTCGCCGAACAGCCCGTCACAAAATGCAATTGGCGGGGCCGGTCTCGTTCCGACGCTCCCGCGTGGGAACGCAGATGGCGGTGTTCCCGCGCCGCATGACCGCAAAGCGATCAAGACGGGTTCCCACGCTGGAGCGTGGGAACCCGAGGCGGAACGGGCGCAGCGCTCGGTGGGGCGCGAGGCCCGCCCGCAAGAACCGGCAGGGCAGCGCTGGGCGGTGCAGGTGCGCTTTTTCGGGGCTGCACCGGTTCTGCCACAGGGCGGGACGAAGCCCTGCGCTACCACCGATTTTTCCAAAGGCCGGGAGGGTGTACGATAGATCCGTACCCAACCGACCTAACTATCATAATGACTTTAGCGAAGAGATTATGCCGTGAATATTCAAGTTAATTTACAATTACCCGATACCATTTTTTCCGCGCTACGCAAAACCCCCGATGAATTCGTTTCCGAAATGCGGGTCACGGCGGCTGTAAAATGGTATGAAATGCAATTGGTTTCCCAAGCCAAGGCTGCCGAAATCGCTGGTTTGAGCCGTCATGATTTTTTGTTGACGTTAAGTCGGTTCAATGTCTCGCCATTTCAAACCACACCAGAGGAATTGAGAAGAGAAATCGAACGTGACTAAAGCTTGGGTCGTCAATTCGTCACTTACCATTCTGCTTGGAAAAATCAGCATAGTATTTTGCTTCCGGCATTATGCGCCCAACTCATAATTCCCCAAGCGGTTGCCGTTGCCAACCTGTCTAGATTTTCGATGAGAGATTTATATGCCATCAATTTCAATGTTTTATGGGATTATCGTCTATATGTACTTTAGGGATAATCAGCAACATAAAACACCCCATATTCATGCCCGATATCAGGGTTATGAAGTGGTGGTTGCCATACCAGAGGGTGAAGTATTACAGGGTGACTTCCCGAATGCCAAAATGAAACTGCTGCAAGCGTGGATAGAATTGCATAAGGATGAGCTTGTCGCCGATTGGGAGCTTGCGGTAACAGGTCAGCAACCCTACAAAATTGATCCGTTGAGGTAAACACGATGAATCCGAGAGTTCGTGAGGTTGTGCCGACGGACGATTATAAATTAAAGCTGGTTTTCACCAATGGCGAGTCGGGGGTTTATGATTGCTCGGATCTGCTCGATTTTGGTGTATTTCAAGAATTGCAGGATATTACCTATTTCAAGCGGGCGGTGGTTCTCGATGGCACGGTAGCATGGCCGCACGAACAAGATATTTGCCCAGACACGCTATATTTGTCTTCTGTAAAGACAAATGCCAGATGGGATGGGATGCCCAGCCCACCGCTGTCGCTTAACAGATGTAGGCCGGAATAAGCTTGCCCTGGGCGAAGTCGAAGGGCGAAGAAACACATCCGTGGGAGCGGATATTAACCGCGACAGATGTCGAAAGTCGCGCTTGCAAAGCGCCCCCACAAAAGCATGGCATTCCTCCGACCCAATAGCTATGCTTGACTGGACGGCGTTGAAATGACGCGAGGAACGAGGAAAAACATCATGTTTAACTGGACTCAAATACTGCGGCTTACCGGGCAATCGGCATTTACTCGCCGGGGGGTTGCCTTCGGCGGCTTGCTGTTGGTCTTGCTGTTGATCGGGCTGGCTGGGAGGGTTCCTCGCGGCCACACACCCCGCTTGGCGGCGGCATCGCCTGAGACGGTCGCGGCGGTCAAGGCTGACACCGCCAATCCCGCCGTACAAGCCCGGCTCGCCGAAAACTACGGAAAACTGCCATTGAGTTTCGAGAAGAACCAGGGACAGGCCACCTCTGAACCCCAATTCATCTCGCATGGCAATGGCTACAACCTTTTACTCACTCCCACTGAAGCAGTGTTGGCATTGAAGTCCCTCCAGCACGGACAGCCGCCTAGACCACTAGCCACCCCCACTCTGACACCCCAACCCCAGGCATCTGTCTCAACGAAAGGCGCTGCAATAAACGCTGATGTCGCCTTGGTGAGAATGAAGTTAGTGGGCGCAAACCGCAATCCCACCATGACCGGCCTGGATGAATTGCCAGGGAAGGTGAACTATCTGCATGGAAAAAACCAGAAAAACTGGCGCACCGACATCCCGACTTATGCCAAAGTTAAATACAAGAAGGCTTATCCCGGCATCGACTTGGTTTATTACGGCAACCAGCGGCTGTTGGAATACGACTTTATAGTCAGCCCTGGTGCCAATCCCAATGTCATTCGTTTAAGCTTCGATGGCGCGAAAGGCGTGAGCGTGGAGGACAAAACCGGTGATTTGTTGCTTGCCACTCCGGGTGGCCAACTTCGACTGCACAAGCCGATGTTCTATCAGGACATCGGCGGTCAGCGGCGAAACATTGATGGCAAATTCTTTCTTCCAAAAGCAGTCAAACATGCGTCGTTTCGGGTGGGCTTTCAACTGAGCGACTATGACAAAACCCAGTCGCTAGTGATTGATCCAGTGCTTGACTATTCAACCTACTTGGGTGGCGACAGATCGTCACAATATTATGGGCAAAGTATTGCGGTGGACAGCGATGGCAATACCTATGTTACAGGTTATACTGGACTGCCAGCATATGACGCTTTTATTTTTAAGATAAACGCAAGTGGGACATCAATAATATATTTGACCTACATAGGTGGTACCGGTAATGACTATAGCTATGGCATAACCGTAGATGGCTCAGGCAACGCCTATATTACAGGCCAAACCAGTTCGCCTGATTTTCCTGCTGTCAATGCGATGCAGTCGCACATCGCGGGCCAAGACGATGCTTTCATCCTTAAACTGAATACCAACGGTAATACGATTGGTTATTCAACTTACTTGGGAGGCAGTGGCATTGATATAGGTAGAAGTATTGCAGTAGATAGCGTTGGAAATGCATATGTGACGGGTGAGACGGGTTCTACCGATTTCCGTACTGTGAATGCGCTATACCCGAATAATGCTGCTGTGATAGATGCCTTCGTCATTAAAATAAATCCGGTAGGCATCCCTATGTATTCTACTTATCTGGGTGGCAGCAACTATGATTATGGGCGTAGCATCGCCACCGATAACGCGGGCAATGCTTATGTGACAGGGGATACAGGTTCAGTTAATTTTCCACTTATTAATGCAGCAAACTCACAGATAGGACTCCATGACGCATTTATCACCAAAATAAGCACATCTGGAAATGCGCTTATTTACTCTACATTCTGGGGTGGTAGTGATAATAGAGTTGTTCCCGGTGTTAAGTTAATGATTATAGGCTATTTTTAGGTTCCAAAGACCCGCCGGAACCCAAAAAAGGAAATCAATGAGCCAGTCCAGGTGGTTTCTGATCCGATGGGTCAGGCAATGGAAAGCCTTCATCCCGCCGATGGCGTGTTCCACGGAAACGCGGGTTCCCGCATGCTGCCGGTTATGTTTGACCTGCGCGGCGGTCAGTTTCGGCTTCGGGTTGTTTTTAGATTTCTTCGGCCTTTTGTGTGGAAGGTTTATCTTGGATTTCACGCCATAATCTTTTTGCGCACCTTGGAACCCAAGGTCGAGCCACAGATTCACTCGATGGAACCATTTCAGTTTTGGGTCGAATACCTTTTTCATGAGCTTGTAGTCGTGGACGCTGCCGGCGAAGACGCAGAAGAGGAAAAGGATTTTCCGGTGCAGGGTCGTGAGGACGAGCGCCTGGAGCGTGTGGCGTTTTTTTTTCCGCTGAAGCGGGCCTTCTGGAGTTCCCCGTCCTGCGGCCTGACGCAGGCGCACTCCATCCCGTCGATGATGACGTCGCCATATTTATCGACGAGTCGCAGGAACTCCTCGGGAGTCCCAGGCGACCGCTCAGGGAGCACGCCGAGGTCCGACAGGCTCCGCAGCAAGACGGGCAGGAGTTTCTCCACATGGTTGTGGGCATGCCCCGAACTGAAGCCGAAAAGGAAGCCCAGCACGTCGAAGGTGGGGTATGTCTTGAGGTAATACAAAATGAAGAAAAGCTTCTTCCCGGGCGTGTCGAGATGGCCTTTTGGCCCGCCCGTTGGAACCTGCTTGATTTCGCCCTGCCGACACCTTTCCAGTTGGACGGCATCGTAGGCCGCCGCGAAGGCCGCAAGGAGGATGTTGAATTTTGGCAGGCTCATGCCGATGACGGACTTAATCTTGCGGTCATGCTTCTTGCCATCCAGCTTTTTAAATCTTTCGAAGGCCATGGGTTGTCTATTTTCTGTAGGGTATGGATACCCTATAATAAGGCAGTATTAAAAAAATTAACAGGGTCGGGAACAAGTCTAATGATGGTGGATACGGCATCGCTGTAGATAGCGCAGGAGCAGCCTATGTTACAGGCTATACTTATTCTGATGACTTACCACTTGCGAATGCTTTATATCCAACCAAGATGGGCTACGAGGATATATTTATTGTTAAATTAAATCCCGATGGGATGACTCCTAGGTATTCAACTTATCTGGGGGGTAGCAATTATCTCGCTGATGAAAAAGGAACCAGCATTGCGGTCGATAGAGCCGGTAATGCGTATGTCACAGGTTCCATAGAATCCGCTAATTTCCCTGTCGTTGATGCTTTCTCCAATAGCCTATCTGGAAGAACCGACGCATTCGTCTTTAAGCTAAATGCCAGTGGCACGACTGCTATTTATTCCACCTACTTGGGAGGCAGCGGGGACGATTGGGGGGCTGGCATTGCTGTAGATAGATTGGGCAATGCTTACGTTGCGGGTACCACCAATTCTTCCAATTTCCCAACGGTCAACGCCAAGTATCCTAAGCTTTTGGGAGGGCAGGACGCTTTCATAGTCAAAATTCGTTACTCGTCACCACTCTCCACCACTTACGGCCCATCCAGCGTATACTCCCCTTCCGGCACCGCCGCCGAACCCGTCAACACCGCCACCGGTAATTACTATTACCAACACGCCGATCTGAAACTCTCCGGCAAGGGCTTGCCGTTCAGCTTCGCCCGCGCCTACAACGCCCAAGACAGTTATTCAGGCCCGTTGGGGCATGGCTGGACGCATAGCTACAACGCCCGCCTGGCCGCAAACGCGGACGGGTCGGTGGTGGTGAAGCAGGGCGACGGGCATGAGGAGTTTTATGATGCCAACGGTGATGGAACCTACACCCCGCGCTACCCCGGCCTTTACAGCGCCCTAGTGAAGAACGCTGACGGCGGGTTTTATCTGGCCGATAAGTGCCAAACCCGGCAGGAATTCAACAGCGCCGGGCGTTTGACGGCGGTGCGCGACGCCAACGGCAATGCGCTAGGCTTGGCTTATGACGCGGGCGGCGATTTGACGGCGATCACCGACACGGCAGGGCGGCGGGGCTACACGTTGGTTTACGATGCCAGCCACCGCCTGACCAAGCTGACCGATCCCGTCGGGCGGGCGGTTCAATATGCTTATGACGCCAACGGCTATTTGACCGGTGTCACCGATGCTCGGGGTGGAGTGACGGGCTTTGAGTACGACGCCAGCCACCATGTCACCCGCATCGTTGAACCACGCGGCAATGTGTTGGTGGCGAATGTTTACGATGCCGCCGGGCGTGTGACCCGGCAAACCAACGGGCGTGGCTTTGCCACCACGTTTGCCTACGACACGCCAAACGCGGGCGATACGACCATCACCGATGCATTGGGCTTAGCGACGATTCACACCCACGACAGCCAGCACCGCCTAGTCGCCGAGACCGACCCGCTGGGTGGCAAGCAACAATATGGCTATGACGCCAGCAACAACCGCGTCCAAGTCACCGACCGGAAAGGCCAGTTGACGGCCTACTCCTATGATGCGCGGGGCAATGTGACACGCAAGACCGACGCGCTGGGCGGCGTGACCACGCTCGAATACGACGCGCAGAACCACCCGACCCGCCGGGTCGATGCCTTGGGGTTTGCCACGACGTTTGCCTATGACACCAACGGCAACCTGACCCAGACCACCGATGCTTTAGGCAATATCAGCAAAATCGCCTACGACGCGCAAGGCCAGCCGATCAAGTTGACCGACGTGCGCGGCTTCGACACGCTGAACACTTTTGATGGTCAAGGCAACCTGACGCAAACCCAAGACGCCTTGGGAAACAAGACGGCCTATACCTATGACGGCGCGGGCCGACGAATCTCCATGACTGACACCAACGGGCAGAAGACGCAATATGCCTATGACGCCCACTCCAACCTCGTCCAAACCATCGGTCCGTTGGGCGAAGTCACGGCCTTTGCCTACGATGCCAATGACAACCGTATCAGCGTCACGGATGCATTGGGCCGAGTTACCAGCAACGCCTACGATGCCAATGATTTGTTGGTCAGCGTCACCGACCCGCTCGGCAACGTCACGGCCCAGGCTTACGACGCGCTGGATCGACGCAGCGCCATCACCGACCCACGCGGCAACACCACGGCCTTCGCTTATGACGCGGCGGGACGATTGGCCCGCGTCACCGACGCACGGGGAAAACTATCCACATTCAGCTATGACGCAAACGGCAACCGGCTGACGCAAACCAATCCACTGGGGCATGTGACCGCATTCGCCTACGATGCGCTTAACCGGCTGACGTCCAGCACCGATGCGCTCGGGAAGGTGACGGCCACCACTTACGACGCGCTGGGGCGCGTCACGCAAACCACCGACGCGAACGGCAAGACCAATCTTTTCGGCTATGACGCGCTAGGGCGTTTGACCAAAGCCACCGACCCGGCGGGCGGCATCACCACGGCGGTTTACGACGCGGCGGGCAACCGCACCCGCCTGACCGATCCGAAAGGGAACGCCGCCAACTTCGCCTATGACGCGCTAAACCGCCAGACCAGCCGCACCGACGCGCTAGGCCATGTGACTTCCTATGCCTATGACGTGGTGGGCAATCGCATCGCGCTGACCGACGCCAAGAACCAAACCCTGCAATACGCCTATGACGCGAACCGGCGCTTGCTCGAAACCCGCTATCCCGACAATTCCAAGGTCAGTTTTGTTTACGATGCCGTCGGCAACCGCACGTCGATGACCGACACGATTGGACAGAGCGTCTTCCAATACGACGCGCTGAACCGGCTTACGCAATACCGCAACCCGTTCAACAAAACCGTGGGCAGCGAGTATGACGCGGCGGGCAACCGCACCGCGCTGGTCTACCCGGACGGCAAGCGCGTGGTTTACACCTACGACGCGCTAAACCGGATGCAGAGCGTCACCGACTGGCTGGGAGGGATGGCTAGTTACGCCTATGACGACGCGGGTAATCTGCTCGCCGCCAATCAGCCGAACGGCACGGCGGTAAATTATGCTTATGACAACGCGGAGCGCCTGAGCCGGATGACCGATGTGAAGGCCAATCAAGCGGTAATCGCCGACTACCAATTGACGCTGGACGCTGTCGGGAACCGCCTGCAAGTTCAACGAACCGAACCCGCCGCCCTGACTAGCTGGCCGATCAACGCGGCGTATTTGCACGATGCCGACAACCGGCTTGCCAGCATCAATGGTTCCCCTGTCACCCACGACGACAACGGCAACCTGCTGACCGCGCCGGGACTGGGCTTGAGTTACGACTACGAAGACCGGCTGGTCGATGCCTTCGGCGGCGCATTGCATAACCGCTACGACGGGCTAGGCAACCGGCTGCAAGCCAGTTCCACCCGCTATGCGTTGGACATCGCCGGGGCCATGGCGAACGTGCTGGTGGAATACGATCTGACGGGAAATCCGCTGGCGTATTACATCCACGGACTAGGCTTGCTGGCGCAGATCGGGCCGACAGGCACGGCCCGCTATTACCACTACGACACGACCGGCAGCACAGTGGCCTTGAGCGACCCGAACGGCAACCTGACCGATACCTATGCCTATGACCCCTTTGGCCAGGTGGCAGGCGGTCAAGCCGCGACGCGCAACCCGTTCCATTATGTCGGCCAGTTCGGCGTGATGGACGAAGGCGGCGGCTTGCTGTTCATGCGCCACCGCTACATGGACGCGGCCACCGGGCGGTTCATCAGTCAAGATACATTGCCGGGCGGCATGGAGAATGGGCAGAGTTTGAACCGGTATGTTTATGCGTTGAATAATCCGGGGAGGTTTGTGGATTATTTGGGGTTGAATCCGAGGGAGGGGGGCGTATATCTAGCCTATCGTGAAGGTTCTTCTGATATAAGCCATGAGCAGCAGCTTACAGCGGGGCATAGATGGTCATCTGAAAGCGCACACCAAAGATATTTAAAAGCCCTTCGAGAATCTGTACGTTACTCGCAAGAAGCTGCACAAGCTCAGCAAGACTATGTAAACGCGCTATCCAGAGCGATAGGTAAGGCAAAAATAATTAAAGGTACAGCATCGATTTTATTCGATGTTACTGCTGCGGTTGGTACGAGTGGAACAATAGGGTACACAGGAATTGGTCTCGGTATCGCTGATATTGGTTCAGGTATTTCAGAGCTAAATGGAAACGTAAATTTAGCCTCGAAAATTGATGCTGTTTCAAAAGTCGTAGGATACATAGATATGATGAGAAGTATCAATGATCTGCCTACAACATCGGTTGAGTTTACCGAAAATCTTGGGGTAAATGCGGTTAAACTTGGTAAAACAGGAGGTGAGCTAACAATTGACTACTATGATGTGACCCGGAATTTTTTTGGTGGTTTTTTTTAAGCCGGGTAGGTCGGGAAACGTCTTTTTGTTGCCCAACATTTTAACGGATGGTTATGCCGAATAGTCTGTTGCGCCGATGATAATACGCTGGAATGTCGGGCGCGAAAGAGACGCATCCGACCTACAGTGGGGGCTGGATTATACGATATCGCCGCGCAAAAAAGCCGGGGCTACCTATTTCTTTATGGTGGTTACTTTCCGGCGGCGTAAAAGTCTGCGAACCGGATAACCGAGAATTGGTTTCTGCTTCCAACGCTCCAGCGTGGAAAGCTCGTCTTGTTCGCTCCAGTGGCTAGTTAAGCGGCGCTGGAGCGCCGGAAAGGCGTCCCCAAGCTGGAGCGTGGGAACGAGAGTATATCGGTATTATGCGGCAATACGGATCGTGGTTTCGCTTAAATAATAATGGCATGGAGATGCCTGCCTCTAAATAGGAATCGGCCATCATGCGGAAATTGAATCAACACTGGTATTCCCTTAAGCTTTGCCGGACGTTGGCGCTCGGCTTTACCATCCTTGCCGTTGCAGGCTTGGCCCAAGCGGACACGGTCGTCAATACCTATGACGCACTCAACCGGATTACCCGCATCCAATACGATAATGGCGTGGTGGTCGAATATGCCTACGACAACGCGGGCAACCGTACGCAAAGGACAGTGTTGAACAACAACCCAGCCCCGGTTGCCAATGCCGGGGTCGATCAGACTGTTGCATTTGGCGTTCAAGTCATACTGAATGGCGTCGGTAGCACAGACCCCGACCACGGCCCTGCGCCATTGACTTATGCCTGGAGCCAGATCAGCGGCCCCGCCGTGACACTGGGCGGCGCGACGACCGCGACTCCGACGTTCACGCCGACCCAGGCGGGCGACTATGTCTTCGGCCTGGTGGTGAACGATGGACAGGCCAGCAGCCCACAAAGCACGGTCACTGTGCATGTTGGCAAGGCCGACCAGGCGATCGGCTTCGGGCCAGCGCCGACGTTGGTCGTCGGCGGCACCGGCATAGTGTCCGCCACCGGCGGCGCGTCGGGCATCCCGGTGACGTTCAGTTCGACGACCACGGGCGTCTGCACCGTCAGCGGCAGCACGGCCACCGGCCTCTCGGCAGGCTCCTGCACCGTCGCCGCCAACCAGGCCGGAAATGCCAACTACAACGCCGCACCCCAGGCCACGCAGACCATCAACGTCGGCAAAGGCACCCAGACGATTGGCTTCAGCCTGGCACCGGTGGTAGTTGTCGGCGGCACCGGCACGGTGTCTGCCATGGGCGGCGCGTCCGGCAACCCGGTGACGTTCAGTTCGACGACGCCTGCGGTTTGCACCACGGGCGGAAGCAATGGCAGCACCGTCACCGGAGTGACGGTTGGCAACTGTGTCGTCGCCGCAAACCAGGCTGGCGACGCCAACTACAACGCCGCCGCCCAGGCCACGCAGACCATCAACGTCGGCAAAGGCACCCAGACGATTGGCTTCAGCCTGGCACCGGTGGTAGTTGTCGGCGGCACCGGCACGGTGTCTGCCATGGGCGGCGCGTCCGGCAACCCGGTGACGTTCAGTTCGACGACGCCTGCGGTTTGCACCACGGGCGGAAGCAATGGCAGCACCGTCACCGGAGTGACGGTTGGCAACTGTGTCGTCGCCGCAAACCAGGCTGGCGACGCCAACTACAACGCTGCCACCCAGGCCACGCAGACCCTCGCCGTGGGCAAGGGCAGCCAGACCATCAGCTTCGGCGCTGCGCCTTCCGTCAACGTCGGCGGCACCGGCACGGTCTCCGCCACCGGCGGCGCGTCGGGCAACCCGGTGACGTTCGGTTCGACGACCACGGCCGTCTGCACCGTCAGCAGCAGCACGGTCACCGGCCTGTCGGCTGGCTCCTGCACCATCGCCGCCAACCAAGCGGGCAATGCCAATTACAACGCCGCCCCACAGGCCATCCAGACTTTCACTGTCAGCCAAATCCAAACGATTACCCCGAGCGACTGCCTGTTCAACTGGGCGGAAAAAAATTATCCCACGCTGTTTGCTCCGTCAGGAAGCTCTACGGCGGTTTGGTCTACTTTCAGCTATCGCCATTATTCGGCAACCAACACCTACCTAGGCGTTTCATCAAGCGACAATCATGTGTATTACATGGGGCCGGACGGGATATTACAGGATGAAGGCCCGTTAGCGGATTGGTTGCCTAAGGCCGGATGCCAAGCTCCTCCTCCGCCCCAGGACGAATGCCTGTTTGCGTGGGCGGAAAAGAACTATCCGGCCCTGTTTTCTCCGGCGGGATCACCCACAGCGATTTGGACTGTCTACACCTATCGCTATTATTCGACAACCAATGCATCCCTTGGTATTTCTTCTGCCGACAATCATGTCTATTACCAAGGTATTGATGGGATATTGCGAGATGAAGGCCCGCTGTCTAAATGGTTGCCTTTGGCGGGTTGCCAATAACTTGTGACAGTCAGCGTAGCCAAACGGAGCGCAGCCGGTACGAAGCGGGCCGGGATTTGCAATTCCGGCCCAGACGTTTTGTGCCTGGCTAACCGCGCCTGCCATGGAACAAAGCCTTAACCCGGCGTTGGCTGGAAATCCAACGACAATCTATTCGAGAGTCCAGTTTGCCACTTCAATCATCGTCATGACGACCATCATTGACGTTCGTGGTTGCCATCACTGTGGTATCCATTATCCCGATAACCCTGGTTGTTTCCGTAGTTCTGGTAGCCCCATGACGAGCGATTTTGATAGCAGTAAGGGCTGCGGTAGCCATAGTTGGGGTATGCCACGCAGCCGCTGAGTCCTATCGCGGTTAAGGCGATGATGAGTGTAGTCAGTATCAGCTTGCCCATGGATATTTCCTCAGGTAGTGGTTTTACCTGGGTTTCAGGCTTATCCTAGGTCTACCGGCACGAACAGCCGGGTATTGCCGCGCTGCACCAGCAGGGCGAGGCGCTTGTCGGCTTTGCTGGCGAAATCGCGCAATTGGCCGGCTTCGGCCACGGGATGGCCGTTGACCGCCAACACCACGTCGCCGGGATGGATGCCCGCCCGCGCCGCCGCGCCCGCCGCGCGCTCCACCACCAGCCCGCCCGCCACATCGGCTTGCCTAGGCTCTTGCGGCAATAGCGGACGCACCGCCAAGCCCAGCCGGCTCTTCGCCAGTTCCGTAGGCACGGCGGCGGCTTGTTCCTGGTCTTCGACGGTGCCTAGGCGGACGGTGACATCCTGGGGCTTGCCTTCGCGCCAGAGGGTCAGGCGGGCTTCCGTGCCGGGCTTGAGTTCGGACACTTGCCTGCCCAATTCCGAAGGCTCTTGGATGGGCTGGCCGTTGAACTTGACGATGATGTCGCCGGGCCGGATTCCGGCCTTGGCGGCCGGGCTTTGTTCAGGCACGAAATCGACCAACGCGCCCGCCGCCTGTTCCAGGCCGAAGGATTCCGCCAGCGATTGGCTCAACGCCTGCACACTGACGCCGATGCGCCCCCGGCTGACCTTGCCGTCATGCAGCAATTGCTCTTCGACCTTTAGCGCCACATCGATGGGGATGGCGAAGGACAGCCCCTGGTAGCCGCCGGTGCGGCTGTAGATCTGCGAATTGATGCCAATCACCTCGCCCTTCATATTGAACAACGGCCCGCCCGAGTTGCCGGGGTTCACCGCCACGTCGGTCTGGATGAACGGCACGAAGCCCTCGTCGGGCAGGGTGCGCGATTTGGCCGAGACGATGCCGGCGGTGACGCTATTTTCAAAGCCAAACGGTGAACCTATCGCCAGCACCCAGTCGCCGACATGGGATTGCGCCGGGTCGCCCAGGCTGACGGTGGGCAGGTTTTTCGCATCGATCTTCAACACCGCCGTGTCGGTGGGCTTGTCCACGCCGACCACTTTCGCGCTGAATTCACGTTTGTCGGTCAGCTTGACCGTGACTTCCGAAGCGCCGTCCACCACATGGGCGTTGGTGATGACCAGACCGTCGGGGCGGACGATGAAACCCGAGCCCATGCCATGGGTCGGCGTCTCGCCGCCCGGCACACCGCCCGGCGGCTGGAAGCGGCGGAAAAACTCGAACATCGGATCGTTGGGGTCAATCTGCGGCAGGTCTTGCAAGGCGACTTTGGTGTGGCTGCTGACGCTGATGTTCACGACCGCCGGGCCGGATTTCGCCACGATGGCGGCAAAATCCGGCAAAGCCGCAGTCGCGGCGGATGGAACACCGCTGGCCACGTTGACCGGGGTTACCGGCGCGGTGGCATCATCGCCAAAGGTGGCATAAACAGCGCCAGTGTTGACGGCTCCGGCCACGGCCAAGGCCATCAAGGTGAGACGGAAGGTTTTGGTTTGCATGGGATCTCCTGATTCGTCAATCCGCGATGGAGTTCGCGTATGGAGGAGACTTTACGGGGGGAAGCTTAAGGCAGGCTTAAGATCGCTCAATCCAAGCGATTCTCGATGACCAAAAACCACGGCCTGTGGCTGCTCAATTGCAGATAACCTTCTTGGTTGAGCGTCAGGATAGTCTTGGACACGGAATTGCGGACATTGCCGCCGATGGCTTGCAGCGTCCGCCCGTCGGTTTGCACGACAATATCGCAATGCAGCGGGGCATTCAGCCTGTCCGGCAGCTCCTCCACTATCTCGCCAAAAAAACCCCGACCCCGCTTCGCGCAAATCAAATCGCCCGGCTTCGGTTTGTATTCCTGGATGGTGTGGGGCAGGAACACCGCATCCGGGTTTTGCGCCTTGGCCAGGAAATGGGACAGGTAAACATGGTGGGCGGTCGCGGGGGGGAACAAGGTTTTCGAGACCCCCGCCTCCTGCATCAGCCAACTGATGAAAGCGGCAGACCAAGGTTCCTTGCAATCCTTGCCGGAAAGCCCTCCCATGCCGACCGCCCGCCAGTATTGGTTGATGCGGTCGCTATGCGGATAATCATCGTCTTCCCAAATGCCGACATGGGGGATGCTTTCCTCATCCCCGTCAATCACCACTTTCTGTTGGCCAAAGTAAATCCATTCCTCCTTCGCGGCCTCCACTATTTTATATCGCCATGAATCAACGGGGAGTTGCTCCAGGCTTCGGGCATCAGGCTTGGCCTTTCCGGCTTGCGGCGCTTCGGTCTGTTGGGATTGCTTCGGTGTCGTTCCGCAACCGCCAAGCACCAGGAAAACAGCAATAAGCAGTGATTTTAATGGCATGTCGAAATCGGGGGTTTCTGTTGCTGGATGGCGGAGGAGGGTGGCCTATACTTGCGACCGCCACAAACTGAACTTTTTAGATATGCCCTCACCCCAGCCCTCTCCCAGAGGGAGAGGGGGCATGGATGTTCAGTTTGTGGCGGTTTTTAGTATAAATCCTCACCGCGTCGGTCGGCGGGCCTCGCGGAACCAGGCTCGGTATTGTTCCATTTTTGTGTGCTGCGCCTCGGGGGCATGGCGTCGGCAAGGGGCATATTCTTCCGTGCCGGGTTTCGCGCCCCAGCGCAGTTCGGCGCAGTCGTTGGGATTGTAAGTCATTTCGTAGGACGGCTTTCTTGCCAGAATTTCCGCCACGCTAAGTTCCCAAGGACTGCCGTCCGTGCGCGTGTAGCGGATCTTGCGTTCCTGGATACGGCGGGCATGATATTGCTCGATCTCGGCCTTGGCTTCCTGCGGCGACAAACCATTCATCACGAACAACTCGGGGTGACGCACGATCTTTTCGGGCAAGCCGTTCAGCACATTGATGGCGATGATGAGGCGCATGTCACGGGAGGGGGTGGAATAATCCTCCCATGCGCCTATAGTCTCGAAAATGGCCGCGCCGCTGGGCATGGATATGACGTTTCCGGGATTCTTGCGGAAATACGCCTCGCCATTGTCCACCGAGGTCACGCGGGTTTCCAATTGCTCCACCAGCGCATCCAAGGTGCCCTCGTAAGCCTGCCGGGGTTCCAGTCCGTTGGGGTTGATGAGCTTGGCCAGCCTTGCGTAAAAATCCTCCGGGGCGATGTGTTCTTGCTCCAGGGAAAATGGCGCGAAGCTCGGGTTGTCGACCAGTTCGTCATTGGACAGTGTCCGCAAGCCGCCTGAAGCCGTACGGGCCAAAGGCCGGAACGCCTTGAAGCCTGGCCCGGCGCTGGCGACATTGGCAAACAGGAAGGTGCCTTCCCAGAAGCGTTTGCGGGTCACGGAGTTGTCCGGCTGCGCGTCCACAGCCAGCAAAATGCCGGGACGGTTTGCCGTCTGCGGCACCCATTGGGCCAGCACCAGCACATGGCCGTAGGGGTCGGCATAGACCGTCCCCGGCCAGAGGCTTTCCCTGTGAGGGCGACCGGGTATAAGTCCGTGGATTCGTCGTCCAAGCCGGTCCGGGCGGAGCCGGAATGCACCGCGTCGGCCAATTGTCCGCTGACGTTCTGAAGCTGGCTTGCGGACTAATGCCATGGGTGAAGTCGGTTTTGACCGTGACGGAACCGCAGCGCGGTGGCGAACTGGCCGATCCCCGGCTACAGGAGCGAAAAGCGAGAGCCAAGCCGATTTTCCAGGCAAAATACGCCCGCAAGGTGTAGGGCAGGTCGGCGCAGTCGGGCGTGGAGGGCAGAGCCTTGTCTTCGTTAAGGCCGAGATGGTTGTGCAGGAAGTTGCGGTTGGGATCGCGCAGAACCGGCTCCAGCGAAAGGAAGCTCAGGCTTTGTTCCGGCGGCGCGTCGAACAGGGTTTCGATCCAGGCCGAATAAAAGGCTTCTGTGGCGGGCGTCCATGTCAACGATGGTTCGCGGGTTTTGGCGCCGCCGACCGTGAGCAGGCGGCAACCGATGGGGCTGCCCTCGCGCCGCGCTTCGATCCGGTAGCCGCCTTCACCCAGACCAGCCAATTCCGCCGACAGGCTCCACGGTGGCCCGCCGCGTGGATGGGTTTGCAGCGGAATCCGACTGCCTTGGCTATCGACCAAAACCAAATCGGAAACCGCTCCGTCCGTGGACACACCCATGAATTTGACCGGCGCATCGGCTTTGGGGTTGAGCGGAGAAACCCAGATATGCGTTTCTCCGGTCTCTTCGCAAGGGATCGCATCGGCCAGCGCCGCCGATATTCCCAGAAAAGCCAGCAGGCCGAGCAAGATCGGGCGTCGGATCAAATTGGGGAGGCTTGTCATCGTCTTCAAGATTCGTGCGGGAAAAATTCCTCGGCCAGCGTTTGAGCCAAGGTGAACGGGCATCGCTCGGGGAAGGTTTCCAAATTCAGCCCGGTTTCCAGCATCGCGCTGTAGCGGGCATCCTCATAAGCATCGGCTAGGGTTTCGTCGAGCTCGGCTTGCAGGCTAGGGTTCTTGCGGAGTAGCTTGGCGATGCGCCGCCGCTGCTCGGCGATGGTCAGGAACCAGCTTTTGCCGCTCAAATTCGGTTGATACTTCCACTTGAGCAGATGCATCAACAGAACCTCCAGCCGACTCGCCAATTGTCGGCGAATATTGCCGCCCATGTCTTCCATCTCCTCAATCAGGTGGATCACGTCCAGTTCCTCAAATTGACCGGTCCGCAATAATTGCGACTGGTGGCGCGTCCAGGCATAAAAATCATGGTCGTGTAAGTGGGTGTTCATTGGATTGCCCTTCAGTTGCGGATTCCCGCGATTTGACCCCCCACATCTTACCAGCAATCGCCGATTTTCATTCAAGGGGGCGGGCCGATATACTCTTAGATTTACGCCCAGCCCACGCCATGACCCACCCACCTCCCGTAGTGCTTTGTTTCTCCGGCCACGACCCCAGCGGCGGAGCCGGGGTGCAGGCCGACATCGAAACCCTGGCCCGCCTGGGTTGCCACGCTTGCACCCTAGTCACGGCGCTGACGGCCCAGGACACCACCAATGTCCGCCAAGTCTTGCCGCAACAGCCCGCCGACTTTCTCCGCCAAGCCCGCTTGGTGATCGCCGACCTGCCTGTCGCCGTCGTCAAAATCGGCCTGCTGGGTTCGGCTGACATCGCCGATGCGGTGGCCGGGGTGTTGTCGAATGAACTGGCGGGTGTTCCCGTGGTGCTGGATCCTGTCCTGGCGGCGGGTGGCGGCCAGGCGCTGGCGCGGGAGGATTTGATCCGCGTCATCCAACAGGCGCTTTTGCCTCTAAGCTACGTGCTGACGCCGAATCTCCCTGAGGCACGGCAACTCGCCGACGGACTGGAATCCCCGGACGATTGCGCGGCGCAGTTGCGGCGGCGGGGTTGCAGGCATGTGTTGATCACCGGCACCCATGCGGAGGACGAGGAGGTGGTCAACCGGCTTTACGGCCCCGAAGGATCGTCCGCTTGGCACTGGCAGCGCCTGCCGCACGAATACCACGGCTCCGGCTGCACCTTGGCCTCCGCGCTGGCGGCGGGTTTGGCGCTGGGCTTGGACGTGGGGGCCGCTTGTAGGCTGGCCCAGCAATTCACTTGGGATGCGCTGAAATCAGGCCATTCCTTGGGCAAGGGGCAATGGCTGCCTGATCGTAATGCGGGGGCGTGATTTGGCTGTCCTAGCCGTCTTGTCGCCCCCTCTGAGAATGGGATACCCATGGCCTTAGTTTTGCGAAGGCGGGAACAGCGACGAAGGAATAGGCCAACTCCACGCTCCAATCCCGCCGTATACTACTTACTGGCCTTGCTCGTCTTTTCATCTGTCCATGCCGAAGCGCTAACCGCGCCCATCCACTCGGTCAGCATTGTCCCGTTGCGCGATTATGGCATCGTCATGGGCGAAACCCTGGCCAGCGAGATCCGCGTCGCGGTGGATTCCGGCTATGGACTGGAAACCGCCGCTTTGCCACAACCGGGCAGCGCGGCCAGCGATTTCCTGGAACTGCGCGAGGCCCGGTGGGCCAAGCGATCCCTGGGCGACGAAACCCTTTACCATATCCACTTAGTTTACCAAGTGTTCAAAGGCATCCGCGAGGCGGAAACCGTCACCGTCCCCGCCTTGACGTTGCGTTTCAGCCGCGCCGGACACGTGGTGGAAACGCAAGCCCCGGCCTGGAACTTCACCCTCACGGCTATCATTCCTGCCAAGACAGCCGACGAAGACATCATCTTACGTGGCGACCTGCCTGCGCCGGTTCATTCAGACTATGGGCATCGGCGCTGGCTATTGGCTTGCCTGGCCGGCCTGGCTGGCTTGGGTGTCTACGCCTACGGGCGGCTGGGCCTGTTCCGCCGCCGCCCTCTGCCTTTTATCCGCGCCGCCCGTGCATTGAAAAAACTGGGCAGGCGGCCACCCAGCCTGGAAACCTGGCGGCAAGGCGCGAGGCTGATCCACGCCGCCCTCAATGAAACCGCCGGACAGGGCGTGTTTTCAGGCCAGTTGGCGCCATTCCTTGCCGCCCACCCTCGTTACGCAACCCTGCGATCCGAGTTGGAACAGTTTTTCCGCCTGTCTGACCGGCTGTTCTTCGGCTGCGTTGCGGAATATCCCGCCGACTACCCCCTGTCCCGGCTGGAAACCCTGTGCCGGAAACTCGCCGCCGCCGGGGACAGCCAATGAACCTTGCCTTTTCTGAGCCTTGGGCGCTGTCGCTAGCCTTGCTGGCGGTCATTCCTTTGTGGACAAGCGGCCAGAAAAAGCTGGCCTATTCCAGCCTCATGATGTTGCCGGAAGACCCTTTGTCGCTGTGGATAGACCGTGGGTTGCGGCTGCTCTCGGCACTGGCCGCGCTGTTGTTGGTTTTAGGCTTGGCCGGGCCACATCTGCGGGAACACTGGGTGGAGAAGACCGGCACCGGGGCGCATATTGTCCTTCTGGTGGATCGCAGCAGCAGCATGAACGAAAATTTCTCAGGCACTTACCTAGGCGGCAACGCCCATGAATCCAAGGGCGCGTTGGCCGCCAAGCTACTCGCCGAATTCGTGGCCCGGCGCAGGCAGGACTTGTTCGCCCTGGTCGCCTTCAGCGCCGCACCGATTTATGTGCTGCCGTTGACCCAAGACCACGAGGCGGTCTATGCCGCCATCCTCGCCCAAGGCGGGCGCGGCCACGGCATCACCCACATCGCGCCCGGCTTGGCGATGGCCTTGGACTATTTCAACGGCCAGCCAGTCACCGGTGCCAGGATTGTGCTTTTGGTGTCGGACGGCGCGGCGCGGATGGAGCAGGAAATCGCCGACGCCCTCCGCCAGCGTTTCCAGGACAATCAGGCTTCGCTGTATTGGATCTACCTGCGCAATCCGAAAGGCGGCAAACTGGCGCAAGCCCCGAAAAACCCCAACGAAAGCACCACGCCGGAATATTTCCTGCACCAGTATTTCCAAACTTTGCAAGTACCCTATCAAGCCTACGAGGCGGACAACCCGCAAGCCATGCGGCAGGCCATAACCGCTGTGGAAAACCTGGAAAACCGGCCCTTGATTTACCGGGAGAAATTGCCGCGCCGGGATTTGTCGGGTTATTGTTATGGCATTGCGCTGGCTTTCCTACTCGTGTTGCTGGTATTCCAAAGCCTGGAGGTCAAGGCATGGAACAGTTGAAACGCCTGCCGGTTTGGTTTTATTGCGTTGCCATTCTATTGGCGGGCGGGGCGGTTTGGCACGGTGCGACCATGTGGCGGCTGGCAGTATTGAACCATGCATTGGCCGAACCTGACAATATCATCGTCGATGAAAACACCCCGGCTGTGTTGATCTTCGCCAAAGCGCGGCGTTTAGCCCAAACCGGCAACGCTGGCGAGGCGATCCGGCTCTATTCCAGCCTCCGCAATACCCAAGACCAAGATTTGCGGGCGCGGGCCTTGCACAATCTCGCCACGCTTTATCTTGGCGACGCCGCGAAGCGCTGGAATGCCCACGGCGTGTTGGAGGCCACCCATGTCGGCACCGAAGTCGAACTGGCCAAGGAAAACTACCGCGAAGCCTTGCGCCTAGCCCCGGACGACTGGGACGCCCGCTTTAACCTGGAATATGCCTGGCGCATCACCCCGCCGCCCAAGGAGAAGCCTAAGGCAGATTTCCAGGGTACGAAATCCAGCGTGTTTTCCACCCTGCCGGGCTTGCCGGGAGGCGGGCCGTGAAACATATTTTGGAGCGCCCGCATGATTCGCCCCTTTACAAAAGGGGGGTTAAGGGGGATTTCGGAAAGCGGCTTCTCGCATTAGGCTGGCGCTTCTGGAGCTTATCCATCGCCTGCGTTCTTTTGGCCGCAAGCCTGGGCCGTCCCACATTGCCCCTGAATAGGCCGGTTTACCGCTACCTATTCATCATCGACATCACCCAAAGCATGAACGTCCGCGACTACCACCAAGACGGCCTGCCCGCCGACCGGCTGGGCTTCGTCAAGGCATCCATAAAGCAGGCTCTGCACGATCTGCCTTGCGGCTCGGAAGTGGGCTTGGGGCTGTTCACCACCCGCAACAGCCAAGTATTGTTTGACCCTTTGGAAATCTGCGGACATTTCCCGCTGATTGCCGACGTGCTGGAACACATCGACTGGCGCATGGCCTGGGCCGCTGACAGCCACATCGCCCGAGGCGTCTACACCGGCCTGCGCGAAGCGGCGGCGCGGGGGCCGGACACCCGTCTGGTTTTCTTCAGCGACGGCCAGCAATTCCCGCCCGAAACCGAGCCGCCACCCTTCGACGGCAAGCCCGGCGCGACGGGCGGGCTGATCGTCGGCGTCGGCGGCTCACAGCCTGTCCCCATTCCCCGTATGGACAAGGACAACAGCCCCCAAGGTTTCTGGGAATATGTGGATCTGCGCGACTGGCTGCCGCCCTCGGCCATGCCGCAAGACCCTTCCAGCTATTATCTTTCCCGCCTCGACGAGCAAGCCCTGCGCAACTTGGCTGCCCTCACCGGCTTAAGCTACCATCGGCTGGAAACCCCGCAAGGACTCGCCCAAGCTTTGTCAGACAAAGGTTTGGCGGCGGAGCGCGTCGTCGCCGTTGACATGCGTTGGATGCTGGCTTTGTTGGCGCTGGTTCTGTTATTGATTACCCGCCTAACCCTTACACCACTCTCCCTGCGGGAGAGAGGCCGGGATTGATTGCTTATCATCAGGACTTACGCAAAATATATTAACATGGGTATATTAATATTAGCCTTAACGGAGTATAATAGCCGCCTATGAAGACAAGCAAATACTCCGGCTTGAAGCCGACACGAAAGGACTATTGTCAATTTATTATCGCGACTCTTAATATAGCGTTTTCAATTCTTAACTGTTACTTTATAATAGAAACAAGCGGGCAACAGCCATTTAACTGTACTATACTATCGGATAGATGATTTGAATCTTTCCATAGACTTGTTCCCGACCCTGTTAATTTTTTTAATACTGCCTTATTATAGGGTATCCATACCCTACAGAAAATAGACAACCCATGGCCTTCGAAAGATTTAAAAAGCTGGATGGCAAGAAGCATGACCGCAAGATTAAGTCCGTCATCGGCATGAGCCTGCCAAAATTCAACATCCTCCTTGCGGCCTTCGCGGCGGCCTACGATGCCGTCCAACTGGAAAGGTGTCGGCAGGGCGAAATCAAGCAGGTTCCAACGGGCGGGCCAAAAGGCCATCTCGACACGCCCGGGAAGAAGCTTTTCTTCATTTTGTATTACCTCAAGACATACCCCACCTTCGACGTGCTGGGCTTCCTTTTCGGCTTCAGTTCGGGGCATGCCCACAACCATGTGGAGAAACTCCTGCCCGTCTTGCTGCGGAGCCTGTCGGACCTCGGCGTGCTCCCTGAGCGGTCGCCTGGGACTCCCGAGGAGTTCCTGCGACTCGTCGATAAATATGGCGACGTCATCATCGACGGGATGGAGTGCGCCTGCGTCAGGCCGCAGGACGGGGAACTCCAGAAGGCCCGCTTCAGCGGAAAAAAAAACGCCACACGCTCCAGGCGCTCGTCCTCACGACCCTGCACCGGAAAATCCTTTTCCTCTTCTGCGTCTTCGCCGGCAGCGTCCACGACTACAAGCTCATGAAAAAGGTATTCGACCCAAAACTGAAATGGTTCCATCGAGTGAATCTGTGGCTCGACCTTGGGTTCCAAGGTGCGCAAAAAGATTATGGCGTGAAATCCAAGATAAACCTTCCACACAAAAGGCCGAAGAAATCTAAAAACAACCCGAAGCCGAAACTGACCGCCGCGCAGGTCAAACATAACCGGCAGCATGCGGGAACCCGCGTTTCCGTGGAACACGCCATCGGCGGGATGAAGGCTTTCCATTGCCTGACCCATCGGATCAGAAACCACCTGGACTGGCTCATTGATTTCCTTTTTTGGGTTCCGGCGGGTCTTTGGAACCTAAAAATAGCCTATAATCATTAACTTAACACCGGGAACAACTCTCATGTTCCAATAGCGTAACCAAGCCATAATTCGCGAGGAGGGGGCCATGGCTACGCATTCCAGAGATTTGCGGCAGAGGATTGTAAACTACGGTCTAGTCCACCCGGTCCGACAAACCGCCGAACTATTCCAAGTCAGCCCGACCACGGTGCAATCGCTCAAGCAATTGTACTACGAAACCGGCGACATAGCCCCGCGCCAGCGCAACACCGCCCCTGACCGCCTGATCTCGCCCGAGGGCGAACTGTGGTTGCAGGCGCTCCTCGCGGAAACCCCGGACTTGTCGCTGGCCGAGCTATGCGGGAAGCACAATGACATTTAGGGGGTTCCCGTCTCAACCTCGACCATGCACAACACCACCAAGCGCATGGGATACTCTTTCAAAAAAAAACTTCCTACGACCCGAAGCGGGACGCCGCCGAGGCGGCGGAGGAAAAACTGAGCTACGTCAACCAGTTGGAGGGCGTGGGGCCGGAAGACCGGGTGTATCTGGACGAGATGGGCTGCGCCTCCAACCTGGCCTTGGGCCATGGCCGTTCACGCCAAGGCGAGCGCCTTTACGAGGCGAACCCCACCGCGCCGGGCGTGACCATCAACACGGCGGCGGCGCTCACCGAAACCGGGGTCGAGGCGGTTTGGGCCTACACGGGGAGCCTGACCGCCGAATTGTTTGTGTGCTATTTGCAAGTCCATATCCTCAAGCTGCTGACGGGGGGCAAGGTTTTGATCATGGACAACCATCCCGTGCACTGCGCCAAGATCGTGACCAAGTTTCTCGAAGACCACAAAGTGAACTACGTCTATTTGCCGCGCTACTCGCCCGAACTGAATCCGATTGAGGAGGCGTTCTCGAAAATAAAGCATACGGCGAGGAAGTCCAAGCCGCGACTTCCGGATGAGCTTTTCGGAACAATACGGGCCGCAATCAAAACCGTTACACAGGATAATGTTATTAGTTATATAAACCATGCGGAGGAATTTATGCAAGTAACATGTCAGATTTAAAAATGCTGTAACTCTATGGACGCAGAGCTTTATGTGGACGCAGTTAAAGTGCTGGATGTCACGCTCCCTCATCACCTATCAGTTTCAGATAGGCTTCCGCATTTAGACGATTCTTGCCAATAGGGGCCGATGGGGACTGTAAAAAAGCTGGCTGACGAAGTGGAACGCGGGCTTGCCGCCGCGCTTCCGGGGTTGCGCAAGACGGTGGCGAGGAAACTGTCGCTGGCCGTGGGCGCGATGATCGAGGGCCAGACGCCGAACACGGTGGAGCTGGCCAACCTGCCGCCGCTGGAAACCGAGCGCCAGGGCATGCGCGAGCAATGGCCAAGGCGCTTGCTGAAGGACCCGTTGCTGCTGGCCACGGCGGTGATGGAGCCTTTTGCACGGGAAGAGCTGTCCAAGGCGGCGCGGAACGGGCAGACCGTGCTGCTGAGCATGGACCAGACCGAGCTGGGCGACCGCGTGGCGGTGTTGATGGCGGGGCCGGGGGTCGGCGACCGGGCGCTGCCGCTGGCTTGGCTGGCCGAGGAAGGTCCGGCCAACATCGGCTTCGAGGGCCAGCGTAAGCTACTGGAACAAGCCTTGGCCTGGCTGCCGGAGGGCGCGAAGGCGCTGTTGTCGGCGGATCGGTTCTACCCCTCGGCCGCCCCCTGTTCGCCTGGCCCGGTGGCCACGGCTGGGGCTACCGCCTGCGGCTGAAAGGCAACCTGCCGGCGGATCCGGGCCCTGGCGACGAGACCGCCACCGGCGAGCTGGCTCGGGGCGTGGTTGAGCGCTACCTGCCGGGGGTGCGGCTGTTCGCGCAGGGCGTCATGACCAACCTCGGCATCCTCCACGAGGCGGGCCATCCGGAGCCGTGGATAATCGCCATGGACTGCGCCCCGACGCGGGCCGCGGTGCTCGACCACACCGCCCGCTGGGCCATCGAGCCGATGTTCTCCGACTTCAAGGGCCGGGGCTTCGAGCTGGAGGATTCGCAACTGGAGCATGCAGGCCGCCTGGAGCGGCTGCTCCTCGTCATGTCGCTGGCGATGCACTGGTGTGTCCGCGTCGGCCGGGAAGATGCTTTGCGCCGCCCGACCCCACTCGAAAAAAAACACAAGCGCAAAGCGGCCCTAACCATTGGAGCTTCGGGAAACTCCACCGCAGTTTGGTGTCCTGGCTCACACGGGGCTTGCGCCGCCTGAAGCGGTGCCTGCAAAACGGCATCCCTTTGCCGACCTTTCAAGTGGTTATGAGAAACTGATAGGTGATGAGGACTGGGAACGAAGGCCGCCTAAATCTAATGGTCTGTATGGTAAAATCCAATATTCGGCGGAATACGCTTCGCTATTCCACCCTACGCGGGCTGTTTTTAGCTAACTAGTGCCTGAAAGAAAACCCAGTTTTTTTGAAAATCCCCGCCACCCGGCATGAGTTTTTTCGGGTTTTGTTAGTCGCCGACCGCCAAAAACAAGCGGGATTCCGGTCTTGTTGAGAAGGATTCCTAATGTGTTGATGAGCGTCGAATTCTGACCAGCCGTTTGCATTGAATTTTGACCGGGGGTGGGAAGCCGGACGGGAGGCATCCGGCTGTGGACAAGCCTACTGGGATTTGGCCTTTCCGGTAGCCGCTTTGGCTTCAAAAGGGTTCTTCGTTTTCCTCCTTCGGTTTCCCTTGTTTGGCATTTTCCCGCTGCTGGATGCGGGCCTTCGCCGTTTCCGGGCCGTGCCCGAAGCGGTAGGATTCGTTGCCGGTCTCGATGATGTGGCAGTGGCGGGTCAGCCGGTCCAGAAGGGCGGCGGCCATCTTGGCATCGCTGGACACGCCGGGCCATCCGGCGAAGGCCAGGTCGGCCGTGACGATCACGCCGGTGTTCTCGTAGGGCTTGGACGGCGGGTGGAACAACAGCGCCCCGCCGTCCTGTGAGAATGGCAGGTAGCCCAGTCCGTCGAGGGATGGCCAGGCCCACGCGCATGAGGCTGTGGGCGAGCCTGCCTTGCCTCCCGGCGGCCTTTTCCCGCTCCGGGGTGTTGGCCAGCCCGAGGGTGGAGAAGAGGCGCGCCCTGGCCTAAGCTGGGTGATGGCCTTCACGCCCAGCGCCGTGGCCAGATGGCTTTTCCCGGTGCCGGGCCCCCCGACGAAAATGATGTTCTGCGCCGAGCCGGCGAAGCCCGGGTCGCCGAGCTGGCCGATCAGCGCCCGGTCCACGGCGGAGGCCCCGAAGTCGAAAGCCGGCCAGGCCGCGGTGGACGGGGAACCTGGCCGGCCTTGGCTGGTAGCGGATCGAACGGACGCCCCGGTCGGTGTGCTCCGCCTCCAGGAGCGGACGGACCACCCCTTCGCAGATTTGCAGGTTTGCTGTGCCCGCGCCCGCCATCCCGGCCCGGCATTGGGCCCTGCCGCAGAGCTTGGGCTCTTTGAGCTTTTTGACGGTGTCAGCCATGGCAGGCCTCCTTGCCGTGCAGGCGGCCATAGCGGCCGGTGTCGGCCACGGGCCCCTGTGCTGCGGCAGCTCGCGGAACGGCGCGCCGTCGCGCAACGCGCCGGGCTTGCGTTCCAGCGGCATGAGCCGTTCCTGTTCGATGGCCAGCGCCTCGGCAATCGTCAGGGACGGATTGCCGGGATGGGCAAGCGCTTGCCACGGGGCGCGGCAACGTTCTTCAGGCCGGGCGTTGAGCGCGTCCAGGCTGTCGAAGCGGGCCTGGCGGGCGTCCTGCCGAAGCCGCTTGCGGCTGTCCCGGACGTTCTTCCCGCCACGCCCTTCTCCCGGCCCGCCGCCACGTTGCAGAGTTCCGGGCCGAGGAGGTAATGTGCCGTCATGACGCTGAAGCGGGTGTTGACGATCCGCCCCCTCGCCTTTGCGGACCTTGTCCGCCGCCGTCTTCATGTTGCCGTAGACACCCCGCCGGGGAACGCCCCCAAACGCCCGGTCAGCTTGGCCGGCACAGGCCCCCGCAGGCACTTCGGCTCCCGCCCGCCGTCGCAGGCCAGCCACTTCTTGATGGCGTTGCGCGAAAGGCCCGTCCGCCGCGCAATCTCGCAAACCGAAAGCTTGTCGCGGAAACACATCCGCCGGATTTTTCCAAACATTGGCATGGCAATCACCTCGCAAAGACCTCTGCCCAAAAAATGAGCAGAAGAAGTTGATTACCCGGGTCAATTTTCGATGCCTTCCAACACGCATCCAGCAGCGGGAATCGGCGGCTTGGCGAACCAGCTTGCCGCACATGGGGATTTTGGCAATCACGACGACTGGCAGGCTATCGCCGAATTTTGGAATGCGCCGAATCTGGCCTGCAATCCGTGCTTGAAAGCGGTGGATATGTTCAACGCGATGGGCGAGGGCCAAATCAAGGCGGTATGGATCATGGCGGCCAACCCGGTCGTGAGCCTGCCGGACAGCCAAGCGGTACGCGCTGCCTTGGCAAGCTGCCCTTTCGTCCTGTTGTCCGATTGCGAAGACCGGACCGACTTGGCCGCTTACGCCCATGTGCGCCTGCCCGCCTTGGCCTGGGGCGAGAAGAGCGGCACCGTCACCAACTCCGAGCGGGTCATCTCCAAGCAACGACGCTTCCTTCCCGAACGGGGTGCGGTCAAACCGAACTGGTGGATGCTCAGTGAGGACGGCAGACGCATGGATTCCAAGGCGCTTTTGCTGGTCTCTGAAGGTAAGGGCTTTGACTTTCCAATTAGGTTTTCAATAATTTTTGGTTTATTATTGTTCTCAGCGACTGGTAACAGGCGAAGGAAAGTATCCGAAAGAACGTTCGCTTTCCTCCTACTTTCTACAAATTTCAAAGACTTGAGCCACCATAATGTTTACTTACCTTCTCCTGGAATTTACTGCAGTGCTCATCGGCGGCCTAGCGGCCCTTTTCGTGCTTTGGCGTCTTGCCAGATCACCCGTGATTAGAAGTAGTCTCTATTCCCTGCGGTTTCCGTTGGCTGTCATAGCGTTAGCTCTCACGGTCGGCATATATGCACAAAAAACCTACCCGCCTCACTTTGCGATGCCCGCCTGGATGCTTTCCTATGGCCCACATCAAGATCCTCCATGGTTACCTTTCGCAAATATCTTTGCGTTTCTCCAGGATATGGATAAGTTTGAGCGTGTCGCGGATATCGGACGTGACCCCAATGAAGTACCGCTTCCGATTCCTCGCAAGGAAAGCGAACTGGTCAAGATCTCATTGACCGTTAAAGAGGTCATCAGTGAAGTGGCCCCGGGAATTTATGTCAATTATTGGACATTCAACGATAAAGTGCCTGGCCCATTGCTGCGGGTTAGAGAAGGCGATACAGTGGAGCTTTCCCTAAGCAACCATCCCACCAGCTTACATACCCATAATATTGATCTACACGCCGTAACGGGTCCAGGCGGCGGATCGGGTGCCTCCAAGGCTGCGCCGGGTGAAACCAAGACATTCAGGTTTAAGGCGCTCAATCCTGGATTGTTTATTTACCATTGCGCTTCCATGAATGTGGGCCTGCACGAAACCCATGGCCAGTACGGTCTGATCTTGGTGGAACCCAAAGAAGGCTTGCCAAAGGTTGATAAGGAGTTTTATCTAGTGCAAGGCGAACTCTACACATCTGGCGGTCTAGGACGCAAAGGACTCACCAGCTTCGATACTGAGGCATTCTTGGATGGACGCCCCAATTATGTGACCTTCAATGGTCGGATAGAAAAAGAGCCACGCATGAAGATACACACTGGCGAGCGCGTTCGACTGTATGTTGGCAACGGCGGCGTGAATCTGATTTCCGCGTTCCATGTGATTGGCGAAATTTTCGATACGGTTTATCCAGAGGGTGCCATCGGCACCCCTCCGCTGAAGAATGTCCAGACCACAGCGGTATTGCCTGGCGGCGCGACGATTGCGGAATTCACTGCCGAAGTTCCGGGGGCCTTGGTTGCCGTGGATCACGCACTGGCTCGCATGAATAAGGGCGCTTGGGCCGCTATTGTTGCGGAAGGCGACCCTCGCCCGGATATTTTCCAACCGCTTTCGCCAATGTCCAATAAGCCTGGCGAACACGCCGACGAACACGAGTGATTAAGGTATCCAGCTAATCATGGCTAGCCCAAAGGCACTGCGCAAGGCAGGTTTACGCCTACCGCAATGGTTGCATAGGGTTTTCCCGGCGCAGCCTTATGCCCGGCCACAAGACAAGGTTTTTAGCGGAATTGCGGCATTTGTCGGCATTTTCGGTCTAGTCGCCGGGTCATACTATTTCGCGCCTGACGTGATGGTTCTCGTGGTTGCATCCATGGGCGCATCGGCGGTGCTCTTTTTTGCCGCGCCGCACAGTCCGCTGGCACAGCCTTGGCCATTTGTGGGTGGCCATCTGTTGTCGGCTGTGATTGGCGTCGCCTCTTACAAACTAATTCCGGATACCTCCGTGGCTGCGGCGGCCGCAGTATCGGTGGCGATTGTGTCAATGCATTTTCTTCATTGCCTGCATCCACCGGGCGGAGCTACGGCGCTCATGGCCGTCATAGGCGGTGATGCGGTGCATGGCCTTGGTTTTGGTTATGTGTTGGCACCGGTGGGTGTCAATGTCGTCCTGTTTCTTGTCCTGGCACTGCTGATCAATAATCTTCTAGTGCCCCGACGACGCTATCCCTTGCCCGCCGCGGAACCGGCCCCAAAAAAAACACTATCGAGTGGGCCATTCGGCAAGTTAGGCGTGGAACGAGCCGATCTGGAAGATGCGCTTAAGGAAATCGGCTCGTACATCGACGTGAGCGGTTATGACCTTGAAGAGATATATTCGCTTGCTTCCCTACATGCGGGACGACGTGCGCTGGCCGCTGTTAAAGTCGCCGACATCATGCAACGCGAAGTGCCGACTTGCGAATATGGCGACGAACTGGCGGTGATCTGGGAACAGATGCGTATAGACCGTAACATGGGCCTGCCGGTGATCGACCTTGCCAGACATGTCATTGGCATCGTCACCCTTGTTGATTTCCTCAGTCATGTTGATGGGCGTTTCCCAGGGACACCGGTCCAGCGACTCGTGCGATTAATCCATCGCACACCGGGATTGAGTTCAAACAAGCCGGAAGTCGCGGGCCAGATCATGACCGCGCCCGCTATCACAGTGCGCGACGACGCACCCATCATCTCGCTGGTACCCTTGTTTGCCGAAGACAAGATCCACCATTTGCCGGTGGTGAATGAGGAGCAGCGGCTGGTGGGCATGGTTACCCAGGCGGAATTGCTGGCAACGCTGCATCGGCGTAACCGTTCAGGCACCCCATGAAAAACGAAGCCCGCATGGCGGGCTTATTTAAGCTCCTCGGTGATTTCCACCGCATAGCTGCTGCCGTTTTGTATTGCCATGGGCTTGGTCAAACCCTGCAAATCCCCAGGCTTGGGCAAGGCTTGGCCGGTTTTGGAGATTCTCGCGCCGATGACCAGTTGGTCGAAGGCGGAGAGATTCATGCCTTGCACCATGCCCATGGAATCGTCCAAGGTGACTTCCGTCGGCAAGTCTTTGACTTTCTTGCGCACAATGGCCAACGGCATCGGCGGGCCCGAGACGGCGCGGGCGAAGATGAAGACCGTGTCGTCCGGGGCGGCTTTGGCTTTAAGGGCGGCGGCGAGGCCGACTTTTACCCGGATGGACTTCTGTTCACCCGTGGCGGGGAGTCCGCCGGTCGGCTCCTCGTCTGCCGTTGCGGCTTCCGCCGCCTGCCCGGCCTGTCCGCCCCTGAGATCGTCGATGATCTTGCCTAGATGCTTGTCGTCCGGGCTGCCCTTGGGGAAGCCGCCGCGCAGGGTTTCCAGGTAGGCAATCGCCTGGGCCTTGTCGCCATTTTGCGCCGCTGCTGCCCCGGCCAACCACAGGGCATTGCGATGCTTGGGGTTCTTGGCGAGGATTTCGGCGGCCAAGCGCGACGGCTCCCCGGTGTAGTCGCCGTCCAGGGACTCGCCCAGCGACTCGGCGTAAAAAGCCTTGATGTCGAGGTTGTCCGGGGCCAGTTTCAAGGCCTGGGCATAGGCATCCGCCGCCTTGCCGTATTGCTCGATTTGCTGGTAGGAACGGGCCAGCAGCATCCAGCCCTTCAAGTCTCCGGTGTCGGTTTTCAGGCGTTCGGCGAGGTGGTCGATCATTTCCTGGAATTCGGCGGCATCGGCCTTTTGCGGGCGGGGCTGCGCCTGTGCGCGGAAGTCGGCCAAGTCGAAGCGACCCAGTTGCGAATAAAGCAGGATGCCCAGCAGCGGAGCGACGATGAGGGCTGCGATCAACGCGCCACGCCCCTGTTGCGTTGGCGTCGCGTCCGCGCGCCCGGAGACGGCCAAATCGCCGAGCAGGTCTTTGTCCAATTCCGCTTGCAGCCCTTCCAACTCCTTGCCGGTGAATTCGCAGGCCAATTCCTCGCGCCGCTGCCGATGCAGCTCAAGATTTAGCTTTTGCCGGTCGATGGCGGAGCGTCTCCATTTGCCCAGCAGGGCAGGTGTGAAAAAGGCGTAAGCGGCCAGCAGCGTCAGCGCCGCCAGAATCCAGAAACCGATCATGGTGTCTTATCCTTCGAGTTTTTTCTTCAATTCGAGCAAGCGCCGACGCTCCTCGTCAGTCAGGCCGTGCTCCGATTCCCGCCCTTGGCTGCGCTTTCTCCCCAACAGCCCAAGCCAAGCCAGGCCACCCAGTAGCAAAACGAACGGCCCGACCCAGAGCAAGGACGTGGCGGCTTTGAGCGGCGGATTGTACAGCACGAAGTCGCCATAGCGGTCGACGAGGAATTTCATCGCTTCCTGCTCGCTCTTGCCTGCCTGGATGATGTTGTAGACCTCGGTGCGCAGATCCTTGGCCAGATCGGCGTCGGAGTCGGCCAGGGACTGGTTCTGGCAGACTAGGCAGCGCAACACCTTGACCAGGTTTTCGTAGGATTGCTGTTTGGCGGGATCGTCAAACTTGCGGATTTCCACGGCCTGGGTGTTGAAGGCGAAGGCCAGGCTTAAGGCGATGAGCCAATGTCTCATGAGGGCGAGCCTTCTTGTTGCAATTTGATGATCAAAGGCAGCAGGGTTTTTTGCCAAGCCTCCTCGGTGATGGGGCCGGTGTGCTTGTGGCGGATCACCCCTTGTTTGTCGATGACGAAAGTCTCCGGCACACCATACACGCCCCATTCGATGCCAACCTTGCCGTCGGCGTCAAAAGCGCTGAGGGCATAGGGATTGCCCAGCCGTTTCAGCCAATCCAGGCCGGCCTCGCGCTCGTCCTTGTAGTCCAGGCCATAGATGGGCAGGATGTTTTGCTTGGATAGCTTGAGCAAGAGGGGATGCTCTTGGCGGCAGGACACGCACCAAGACGCCCAGACGTTGAACAGGCTGACTTGGCCTTTCAGGCTGGGATTGCCAAAGCTTTTGTCCGGCTCGGCCAGTTGCGGCAGGTTGAAGGCCGGACGGGCTTGCCGATGAAAGGGGAGGGCACTTCGCGCGGATCCAGCTTAAGGCCGATGCCGAGGAAAATGACCAAGACGATAAAAACGAGCAGGGGGGCAAGGAAACGCATGGTTATGGTTTAGACATTAAGTTAGGAGGGTTGCAGCTTTCCATTTTATCGCGTTTTCCCGTCATCAAACTCCGCAACCACTGGCGCATGGTCCGAAGGACGCTCCAGCCCGCGCGGTGTCTTGTCAATACGGCAGGAACGGCATTCCGTAAGCAATGCCGGGCTGACCAAGATGTGGTCGATGCGCAGCCCAAGGTTGCGGCGAAAACCGGCAGCACGGTAATCCCACCAACTGAAACTGGCCTCTTCCTGCTCGAACAGGCGAAACGTGTCGCTCAAGCCCAGATCCAACAATCCCCGGAAAGCCATCCGCTCAGGCTCGCTGCATAGGATTTTGCCACGCCATGCCTCTGGATCATGCACGTCGCGGTCTTCCGGGGCGATATTGAAATCGCCCAGCACCACCAACCGGGGATGGCGGGCCAGTTCATCTTTGACAAACGCCCGGATCTTTTCCAGCCAGTCCAGTTTGTACGCATACTTCTCCGAACCCACCTCGCTGCCGTTAGGCACGTACAGGTCGATGACCCGGACATCGCCATACGTCGCAGCCAGGATGCGGCGTTGCGGGTCTTGCAGATTGGGCGGGTCGGTCAACATCTCAGCCGCCGCCTCCCGGCTGATGAGGGCCACCCCGTTATAGGTCCTCTGGCCGCTGAAGACAGCCTGATAGCCCGCGTCCGCCAGCGCGGCGGCGGGAAAATCGGCATCCACAGTCTTGGTTTCTTGCACGGCCAAGATATTGGGCTGTTCCCGCTCCAGCCAATCCAGCACGTGCGGCAGGCGGACGCGAAGGGAGTTGACGTTCCAGCTTGCAATCTTAATCATCGTCTGTCAGCCATCTGTGGTTGTGCCTAGTGGTTTCGTTGCTGGTGCTGGCCATTCGCTTAGCCACCTAGAGGGGGAAGTGGGACAATGCCTAAGTTCAAGCGCACCCGTGGGAGCCGCTCCTCAATTAACTGCACGGCATCGCGAAGCAGGATTATGCCACTGCCGCGTTTTGATAAAAACCCGTTTGCGCCGACAGGCGATGTTATATAACATCCGGGCAGGGCTAAATTTCGCAACAGCATCGGCATCCGCCCGCTTTGCCAGCTAGTCGATCCCATATCGTCAAGTTAAGGATTTCACAACAGCCAAAACCGTTTGTAGTCCCGGCTTCAGCCGGTCTTTTCCAGCCGTTTGCCGCCTAAAGGCGGGACTAAGGACGCAAATCCTGCAACGCCACCATGGCAGCCCACCCACTAGGAGGCAAAATCCATGAATGTCAGCGAAATAAAGCAACTGCTGGAAACCGAAGTACCCACTATCCTGCAAGAGTCCCCCGGATTTAAGGAATGGTTGCAGGATTTCATTCGCCGCCAGACTATTCCCAAGGAAAGCTTCGACGAGCGCTTCGACCGCGTCATGAACGAACTGGCCGCCGACAGGGAAAACCAGCGTCGGCACTGGGACGAGCAAGAGCGTAAATGGGAAGAACAGAACCGCAAGTGGGGCGAAACCCTGCATGAGATCCGCTCGATCAGGACGAAACAGGAACAATCCATCGGTGCCTTGGGCGCACATTGGGGCATCGCCTCGGAAGCCTCGTTCCGCGCCGCGTTGCAAGGCATACTGGAAGATTCCTTCGGCGTCAAAGTGCTGAACGTCAACGAATTTGACGACGAAGGCATCGTGTTTGGCCAACCCGACCAAGTCGAATTGGACATTATCGTCAAGAACGGAACGCTCATCCTGTGCGAGTTGAAATCCTCGATATCCAAAGGCGATATGTATATCTTCGAGCGCAAGGTGAAATATTACGAAAAACGCCACCAGCGTACCGCCGGCCGCCGGATCGTCGTGTCGCCGATGGTGGACGCCAAGGCCAGGGAAGTCGCCAAAGCGCTGAATATTGAGGTTTTCAGTTATTCCGATGATATTACGGGTCTGGCTTGATTTTGGAATTTATCTGCGTGACGTGGGCGCGGAAATATGCAGGATTAGCCCGCTACTTTCCAGCTTACATCGCACGCGAAATCCGCTCACGCAAATCCGGCGGCGGGCTGGCATTGAGGTACCTGGTTCCGTCCCGCGTCAAGCGCCTGCCGCCTGAACTGGTTTCGATCAAACCCAGCCGCACAAGGTATTCCGTGACTTCGATGAAATCGCGTTTGTCCGCCAAACCTAGCGCCTGCATCAAAGTCGCTTCTGACGCCGCGCCGTGTTGTTTCAAATACGTCAGGTAGCGCCGCGCCACATCATCCAAGCCGTTGTAATCAATTCGTTTCCCTCCATAAAACGCGGCAATATTGTCGGCGGTCATCCACTCGGCCACTTGGCGCAGCGTCGGCGTGTTCGCTTGCGACTCCATGGCTTGGTGGAAAAATGCGGGCGTAGCACCTCGCTCAAATCCCTCACGCTACGTCTTGGGCTGCAACGGGTACGGGCGGCAATCTCATAGCAGGATTCCTGCGGCAACTCGCTACTCTCCAAGCATTCCTTACCATGCAACCAAACGATCCCGGCCAACTCGTGCAAGGTATAAGGCCGCAGCCAAGTCTTATCGGGGCGGCTTTGGAAAGCCTCGGACAATTTGCCTTTGTCAGTGGTGGCCAACAGGAAAATGACCTGCTTGAAATCGTACAGCCTGCCATCAATGGAGGTCGTCCTCCGGTCATCCAGCGCGCTCAACAGCGTGGTCGCCGCCTGAACACCGATGCCATGCACCTCGTCGATAAAGACCAAGCTTGGGGCAATCAATATAGCCCCTGGCTGGGATTCATCAGGCACTAAATCCTCCCGCCGCAGCCGCTCCAACAAGTCGGCGGGCTTACGCAAATTCGCTCCATTGCAAAACACCGGCTCTCGGTTCAGCAGTAACTCGCCGATTTTCCGGGCCAGGGTGCTTTTCCCCACGCCGGCAGGCCCCACCAAAAGCTTATCAGCAGGACTTACGCAAAATATATTAACATGGGTATATTAATATTAGCCTTAACGGAGTATAATAGCCGCCTATGAAGACGAGCAAATACTCCGGCTTGAAGCCGACGCGAAAGGAATATTGGTGGTGGGTTTAATTGATTTATTGAGATTGAAAGCAGTATCTATTTATAAACAACCCTATCACCGTGTTGTGAAGTGCTTCCAATTTTGAAAAGCAGATCGTTTTGCGCGTCAATCGCTTGATCCGGGTTCGCAACAAAAGGTTTTTGTTTTCTATTTTTTGAGCATGCTGCTTGCCAATGACGTGCTTGTCTTTAGGGATGAGTGCGGAATAGCTGCCCCAATCGTCTGTGTAATAGGTCCGGATATTGAATGCCTTCAAATTTGAGATCAATTGCTCGCACACCGCATCTTGGCGCCGCCCGAAAACGAACGACAGGACGCAGCCTGTCACGGCATCGATGGCATACCGGAGCCAGCGTTGGTTCTTTTTGTCGCCGACGTAGCTCCATTGCTCGTCTGCCTGAACATCCATTGGAGAATCAAGGGGATGCCTGATTTCGACGGCGATCTCATGCGTACCGATGTAAGGGTTCACGGCGACCACTTCAGCGGAGCTTTTTTTTAGCGTGGAAATGACGGTGTTTTTGCCGATACCCAGAATGCGCGAAGTATCCCGGATGCCGCCGCCGTTCATGGCAATGTCCACAATCTGGTCTTTGACGCCAGGCTCGTAGGCCCGGTACGCGCAGTCGGTCTTGAATATTCGCCCGCACTCCTTGCAGCGAAACCGGGAACGACCGCTTTGGGTGCCGTAACGGACAACCTCTGAACTGTTGCAATACTTGCACAAAACAATTTGATACGCCATTGGAATGGTTCCCTAAGAAGCTTAAAAATTTTATGCTCTACCATACTTAATAAATCAATTAAACCCACCTCCGGAATATTGTCAATTTGTTATTGCGACTCTTATGAACTACACGCAAACCTACATGGCCGACCATCATATTGGGTTTTCCCATGATGCCATAAACCGTTGCCTCATGGAGGACGACGTCTCGCCGAATGCGGCCTGGCAGTCCGTCGGGCACCTTGTCCGCCGTAGCGGGAACGCCTGCCTGATATTCGACGACAGCGTACTGGACAAGCGCCATTCTTTCAAGATAGAACGGGTGCGCCGCCAGTATAGCGGCAACGGGCATGGCGTCGTGAAAGGCATCGGCGTCGCCAATTGCGTGTACGTTAACCTGGATACCGGCGAACACTGGATCATCGATTGGCGGATATACGACCCCGACGGGGACGGCAAGAACAAGCTCGACCACGTGCGGGACATGTTCGACGACGCCATCGGAAACAAAAACCTGCCGTTCCGCGCCGTGCTGATGGATTCCTGGTACGCCACCAAGGATCTGATGATGCACATCGACAGGGCCGGAAAGGTGTTTTATTGCCCGCTCAAAGCCAACCGCAAGGCGGACGACAGCCGGGGCAAAACCCCCTGCAAGGCCGTTTCCGACCTGGAATGGTTCGGCGACGAAATGCCGCGCGGCAAGCTTGTGAAGATACATGGATTCCCGATGGATTACAAGGTGAAGCTGTTCCGGGTTGCGGCGACAAACCGCACGGAACACGTCGCCACCAACGGCCTTTCCCAGGATTCCGCCGTCGCCATTAAAGATATGTGCGCCGTCCGCTGGAAAATCGAGCAATACCACCGCGAAGGCAAGCAAATGCTCGGCCTGGAGAAATGCCGATGCCGCAAGGCCCGCGCCCAGAGAAACCACATCGGCTGCGCGATACTCGCCTGGCACTGCCTGACAAGGCTCGCCAGGAAACTCAAAACAAACATCTACGCCCTGAAAAACAACCTTCTCTCCGATTATATGAAGGAGGGGCTTAAAAACCCGTCAATACCCATGTCCTTCGCCTGACCTGAAACCGTGAACCGCCAGGGTTCTGCGGTAGCTTCAGGCTCGTGCGTAAGTCCTACTGGAGGTTGTCGCAACGTGTAACAATAATGCCAACCGACACGGCACGAAGCTCGAAAAGGAGTCGGAAATTATTTAATAGGACTTACGCAGACCCACCATATGTTGTGCATCAAGCACATGAAAAACTCTACTGATTGTGGTTTTAAGCCCGTTTTGCGTGAGTCCTATTTAAATCTCGGTCGAAAAATGGATCCTTATTATTCGATTCAATTTCAAGGGCAACCCGATTGCAGAAGCAATCAATTTGATGTGTAGGTGTTTCTGACCGAACTCCATCAATCACGATCACAGTCTGAAACTGCTTTTCTTCCCATCCTCGCTTATAAAGTTCCGAATCTATGGCCTCAGACACCTTTGATTTGCGACCACCGCCAACACTAATCCAGATTCGACTGAAACGAAAGTCGCTCAGTGTCTCAACTACATCACGCCACTCATTCGGAAACTCATATTTCAGGATGGCACTGGCATGTTTCCATTCGTGGATCTCGTAATGCTCAAGCAAAAATGCTGGGATAAGTTCTATGCTCACAGATCACCTTAGCCTAATTTAGGGAGAGGATGCTAGCTGTTTATTCCTTTCTCCGCCAGTGCAAACTCTCACAAGCGATGAATCGCCACCGCCTCGCCGCCCAAAGCCTCCTCTGCCAATTCAATCAAATGCCGGTGACGGGTGAACAGCATCACCGGCCCCTCTTCGGCAAACCGTGCCAGCGCCTTCAGGATGTTCGCGGCGCGGGCATCGTCCGACGTGACCAGCACATCATCCAACACCAAAGGCATGGGCGGATGGGAGGCGCGGCGCAGTTCCAACGCGGCCAGCCGCAAAGCCAGATAAAGCTGTCGGCGGTGCCTTCACTCATGGCTTCGACGCCTATCCTCGCGCCATCGGTGCGCAATGCCCGCAACACCGGCTTGCCGTCCTCATCGTCCGCGACCAACCGCTCGTAGCGCCCGCCCGTCATCTAAGGAGAAATAGGCGGAGGCAGCGGTGACCATCGGGGCTTGGGCGCGTTCGCGGAAGCGGTTCAAAGCCTCGCCGAGCAGCGCATGGGCCAGCCGCAGCCGCGCCCAAGGCCGCAACGCGGCGCGATAGCGGGCGGCGGCGGATTCCCCATGGCTTCCCTGGCGCGGGCCGCCAGGTCGGAGGCGTCGATGGCTTCCAGGTTCCGGCGCGTCTGTTCTTCCGCCAGTTCTGGCCGTGGCTTGCTCTTGTTCCGGCCGGGCGATTTCAGTTTTGCAGCGTTCGCGTTCGCAGCCCAAGCTGATCGCGTCCCGGCCTGCCAATGCCTGCCGTAGATCCGCCTCCGGGCGCGTCGAGGCCAACCGCAATTGTTGGCGCAAGCGGGCAAGCGCGTCGCGGGCGAGCCGCTTTTGGGCGGCCAGGGCTTCTTTTTCCAGCAATTGCTCGATTTCGGCGACGCCTGCCGACGCCTGCCAACGCACACAGCCGCGCCAGCACCTCCGCTTGCCGGGCTTGTTCCGCCTGGGCGACTCGCTGTTTGTCCTCGGCTTTGGCGAGGTCACGTTCCAGGTTTTTGCGCTGCAAGTCGGCTTCCTTCGACAGGTTCAGACGTTTGCGCAGCCGTTCGGCGAAGTCATCCGCCTGTTCCGGGGCCGGCTCGACGAGCAGCCCGGCCAGTCGCCGGGCCTGGGCGGTGAATTCATCGACGACGGCCTGGCCTTGGGCCAGGCGCAAGCGCATATCCGCCAACGCGGCGGCTTGCCGGGCCAAGGCGTCGAACTCTTCGAGTCGGGCTTTGACGGCTTCCGGTGGGCTGTCCGGTTGCAAGGACAACCGCCCGTGCCATGCTTGCAAGCCCGCTTGATGGCGTTCCAAATCGGCGGCGGTTTCGGCGATGCGCTGACGGATTTCTTCGTTTTCCGCCGTCAGGGCATGGGCCGTTTTGACACGCTCCTCATGTTTGGCTTGGGCTGCGGTGGCGGATTTTTCCCAGTAGGCTGTGCCATTCGGCGGGTCTGGTCTGCGCGTGGCGCAGGGCGAGTCGCTGCTCATCAAGTTGCCGCTTGGCTTCGTTGATGACAGCGCTCTTGGCCGCGCCATGAGGGTTGTGGAGCTTTTTGGCGTCGGCGTCGAGTTCGGCCAGGATTGCCGCGATGCCCCTGGTGCCGGCGCTGGCCTCGAACAAGGCCGAACCCAACTCACCCTCGCCTTTCAGCAGCAAGTCGCCACCTTCACGCAGGCGGGCGTGGTTCAGTCCGAACATCGCCTCGAATTCGCCGCGTCCCAGTCCGCCGGTCAAGGCCGTCTCGTGACCGGCTTGCAGCGGCAGGTCGGGATCGGGCTGCAAGCTGGCGACATCCAGGCGGTACAAGGTGGCTTTGCTGCCCTTGCGGCGCACCCAGCCAATCTTTTCTCCTTGCCCATCGACAAACACCCCGGCGATGCGCATCTGGCTGAACGGGTGGACGAAATCGTCGGGGCTGCGGGCCGGGATGCCGAAGCGCAGATCCGTCATCGCCCGCAAGGCCGAAGATTTGCCCGCCTCATTCGGCCCGTAAATCAGATGCAGATTGGCTGGGTCGGTGTTGAAATCCAACGTGGCATCGGTGAACGGGCCGAAGGCTTGCAGCAGGAGTTTGGAGAGTTTCAATCCCGGGCTTCCTTGTAAAAGGTTTGGCAGATGGCGGAGCAGCCATTCTAATTGATTCAGCTAAATCTTGCCGCTGGCCAATTAATGGTCAAGCAAAAAGCTTGCTTTTTAATGCTTGCCATGCCAGATTGGTCGCAAAAGGTATTTTGCGCATCGGCTTCCATCTTATCCCGCCACACAACCGACTATCGGCATGACCCTCCGCATCGCCATCGCCCAAATCAACCTCCTCGTCGGCGACATCGCCGGCAACGCCCGCCGCGTCTTGGCAGCCACCCGCCGCGCCCGCGACGAGCTTGAAGCCCATGCCGTGGTGTTTCCTGAACTGACCTTGGCCGGCTATCCGCCCGAGGATTTGCTTTACAAGCCGCATTTCCTGGAGCAAATCGACCTCGCCTTGGACGATGTTGCCAAACAAACGACCGGCATCACGCTCGTGCTAGGCTTTCCTGAAGCCGGCGACGGCCTGCTGTTCAACAGCGCGGCGGTGCTGCGCGACGGGGAAATCCATAAGGTTTACCGCAAGCAGGAATTGCCCAATTACGGCGTGTTCGACGAGAAGCGTTATTTCCACCCCGGCCACGCGCCTTGCGTGTTCGAGCTGGAAGGCGTGGCGGTGGGCGTGACCCTTTGCGAGGATATCTGGCTGCCGGGGGCGGTGGAGCAGTCAGCCTTGACCGGGGCCAAGCTGGTACTCAACCTCAATGCCTCGCCTTACCATGCCAACAAGACCCATGAGCGCGAGCATGTGGTGCGCGAGCGCGTCGCTGCAAGCGGCGTACCGCTGGTGTATTGCAATTTGGTGGGCGGGCAAGACGAGTTGGTGTTTGACGGAGCTTCCTTCGTCATGGATGCCCAAGGGGAAATCGTGATCCGCGCCCCTGAGTTTGAAGAAGCCTTGGTTTTGGCCGAATTTGAGCGGCAGGGGAAAAAGCTGATCGCCTGTCCCGGCGCAATGGCAGAGCCGGAAGAGGCGGTCGCCAGCGTCTACCACGCCTTGATGCTGGGCATCCGCGATTATGTGACCAAAAACGGCTTCCACGGCGCGGTGCTGGGCCTGTCCGGCGGCATCGACTCGGCGTTGACCTTGGCCTTGGCGGTGGACGCCTTGGGCGCGGACAAGATCGAAGCGGTCATGATGCCCTCGCGCTACACGGCGGACATGAGCGTGGAGGATGCCCGCCTGGAGGCTGAAGCCTTGGGCGTGGCGCATTATCTGATTCCCATCGAACCGGCTTTCCAGGCGTTCACCGGCCTGCTGGCCGACACCTTCCAAGGACTGGCCCGCGACACCACGGAGGAAAACATCCAGGCCCGCTGCCGGGGTGTGCTGCTGATGGCCATCTCCAACAAGAAGCGCAAGATCCTGCTCACCACCGGCAACAAGAGCGAGATGAGCGTGGGGTATGCGACGCTGTATGGCGACATGGCCGGCGGCTTCGCGCCGTTGAAGGATGTGCCTAAGCTGCTGGTCTACCGTCTCTGCGAATACCGCAATTCGCTTTCCCCGGCCATTCCGCAGCGGGTGCTGGATCGGCCTCCCTCCGCTGAACTAGCCCCGGACCAGAAGGACGAGGATTCCCTGCCACCCTATCCGATCCTCGATGCCATTTTGGAACGCTATGTGGAACTCGACCAGTCGGCGGAGGAGATCATCGCCGCCGGCTTCGCCGAGGCTTACGTACTGAAAGTGGCTCGACTGGTGGATCTCAACGAATACAAGCGCCGCCAAGCCCCGCCGGGGGTGAAGATCAGCCGCCGCGCCTTTGGCCGCGACCGGCGCTATCCCATCACCTGTGGATTTGGCCGGAAATGATTGAATCAACCGCCCTTCAGCCTAGGCGCCAACAAAATCGGCACATACTGGATCAGGAACAAGCCATAAGCGCCCAGCCACAATGCCACCGACAGGGTCATCAACGAACCGCTCCCCGGCTGGGCGAGGATTCTGCACAACGTGCCTAGGGTAATGAGCGAAAAAGCCAAGGTCATCAAGGGGAAGGCTTGCAAGGGGCGTCCGGTGTGTCCGAGGGCCACGCGGGCGGCGACCCCGAGGATGAGCGTGCCGACCGCGCCATAGGTCAGGGCGTGGATGCCACTTTCCCATAGCCCAGGTTGGCCTAGGATGCTGATGCCGAGGAGCAGGAAGCCCACGGGTATCCAGGCGAAACCTAGGTGCAGCACCCACAGCAAGGGTTCTTGGACTGCCAGCCAACCTTGCCAACGCGACAGCCGCCAACCTTGGGCAAGGGCGGCGGCCAAGGCCGACAAACCCGTCAGCGTGGATTGCGGCCAGAAGACGAAACCCACCGCGAAGAGAACCGTCACCAGGGTCGCGCCCATGTCCACGCGGTCAAAAGCAGGCAATTGGACAGTAAGCCCAGGCCGGTTTTGGCGCAGCCAGTTTTGGGTGAAGGCCGGGATGATGCGTCCGCCGACGAATAGGATCATGCCCACCAGCAGCAATATCCCGGTGCGGAGGCATCCTTCCTGCAAATCGACATTGCCCCCGGCGGACATGAAGAAAGTGGCTTCCGTCACCAGGAACGCCGCTAGCAAGCCCAGAGCCTTGTGATTGCGGGCGTTGCGGGCGGCGATGATCTCCCTGGCCATCAAGGCTAACAGCCCGCCCCAAAACAACAGGCTGGCCAAGCCCCACACGACCCAACCCAACTGCCCTGGGAGAAAGCCGCCCAGGCGCGCCGCGCCCCAGGCCGCGCATAGCGCCATGAGCGTGGCCCCAGCCACCGGCGGGCGGCTGGTCCAGGTGGCGACGGCGGTAAGCAGGAAGCCGGCCATCGCGCCGCCAGCAAAGCCGAAGACCATTTCGTGGCCGTGGCGTATCCTGGGCAGCAAGCCATCAGGCCAGCCGATGACGCCGCTCAGGTAGGAGACCCAGGCCAGCAGCATCAGCAGCGCATACGCGCCGACCAGCAGGAAGAAAGGCCGGAAGGCGTGGCTAAAGAGGATTTCGCTGCGGAGGGCTTTAGGCAAATCCACTGGTTGTTCAGGGCTTGGCATTGATTGTTTTCCTAAGTGATTGTCCGGGCGCTAAAGCTTGATTCATCGTTCCTGGTAAAGCCGTTCCACCCATGTCCTGAACCACGGGGGGCGTTTCAGGATGACGTAAAGCAGCACGAAGCCCAGCACCGGGAATGGCAGGAATTCCAGAACCATGAAGAAGACCACCCAAATCAGGCATTGCGTTTTCGCCCGCATGGCATCAGGCACCGGTCAACCGCAGTTCCGCCTCGCGGTACTTGGCGGCGGTCTTCGCCAGCACCGCCGGTGGCAACCTCGGCCCCGGCGGAGTCTTGTCCCAATGCAGTGTCTCCAAGTAGTCGCGGACGATTTGTTTGTCGAAGCTGGGCGGGCTGATGCCCACACGATACTCGTCCACCGGCCAAAATCGCGAGGAATCCGGCGTCAACACCTCGTCAATCAGGTACAATTCACCGCTTGCGTCCAAGCCGAACTCGAATTTGGTGTCGGCAATGATGATGCCCCGCTCCAAGGCATAGGCGGCAGCCTCCCGGTAAATGCGCAAGCTGGCGTCGCGTACCCGCTCCGCCAGGTCTTGGCCCAGCAGTTCCACTGTTCTGGCGAAGTCGATGTTCTCGTCGTGCGCACCCTGCCCGGCCTTGGTGGAAGGGGTGAACACCGGCTGCGGCAGTTGTTGCGCCATTTGCAGCCCTGCGGGCAATGGGATGCCGCACACCCCGCCGGTCTTTTGGTAGTCTTTCCAGCCCGAGCCGATCAGGTAGCCGCGCACCACAGCCTCCACCGGCAGGGGGTTGAGCTTGCGCACCAAGATACCCCGGCCTTGCAAGAGTGCGCATTCGCCAGGGTCTTTGACGGCATCCTCCAGTCGCAGGCCGGACAAATGGTTGGGGATTATGTGCCGCATCCTTTGGAACCAAAAATGGGCGACGGCAGTCAGAACCTTTCCCTTGCCCGGAATGGGATCGGGCAGGATGACATCGAAAGCCGAAAGCCGGTCGGTCGTGACGATGAGCATATGCCCGTCGTCGATATCGTAAATATCGCGCACTTTACCGCGCGCCCTCAAGGGCAGGCTGGCCAGGTCGGTTTCGTATAAGATTTCGGGAGCGTTCATGCTTTTTCTCTTGGTTTGCTTTGATGAAAAGCGGGCAGTCAGGTAATTTTGTCACGCTTGTCGGCCAGCGTGAAATAAATCGACGTCGGCATCCATGAGTTGGCTAGGCAAAGTCGTCGGCGGCGCATTCGGATTCCTCATGGGTGGCCCGGTGGGTGCGATCTTTGGGGCGGCCATGGGGCATCAATTCGACCAGTCGCATGGGGGGCAAAGCCCGTTCCGCATGGAGATCGAATCCGCCGAGCAATACCGTGCGCAGATGGCGTTTTTCACCGCCGTGTTCCCGGTCATGGGGCATGTCGCCAAATCCGACGGGCGCGTGAACGAGGCTGAAATCGAGCTGACCCGGAGGATCATGGCCCGCCTGCAACTGAACGAAGCGATGCGTAAAAGCGCCATGCGCCTGTTCACCGAGGGCAAGCGGGCGGATTTCGACCTGGACCAGGCGCTGGATCAGTTGCGCAGCGAGTGCCGCACACACTTTTCGCTGCTCCGCGCCTTTGTCGAATTCCAGCTTGAGCTTGCTTTGGCCGACGGCGCGCTCCATGCTGAAGAGGAACGGCTGCTGCTACGGATCTGTGAGCGCCTGCATTTCTCCCGCTTCGAGTTCCACGCCCTAAAGGCCGCGCTGGAGGCGCAATTGCGGGTCGCCAGAGGCACATGGCGAGGACAGCAGGCCTATGGGCGGGAGCGCGATCCCTCACTGGAAGAATGCTACGCCGCCTTGGGGGTGGAGGCTTCCGCCAGCGACGAGGAAATCCGCCGCGCCTATCGCCGCCTGTTGAGCAGGCACCATCCCGACAAGCAGTCGGCGGCGGGCGGCACGGAAGAAAAGGTGCAGTTCGCCAACGAAAAAACCCGCGAGATCCGCAAAGCCTGGGAATCCGTCCGCAAAGCCCGCAACCTATGACTAGCGTGTAATTTATGAGGAAAACACCATGCCATCTTTCGACATCATCTCCGAAGTCAACCTGCATGAAGCCGCCAACGCGGTGGATCAGGCCAACCGCGAGGTGGGTACCCGTTTCGACTTCAAGAGCTCGGCGGCGAAATACGAACTGGCCGAGTCCAACATCACCCTGACGGCGGAAAATGAATTCCAACTCCAGCAGATGAGGGACATCCTCCACCTCAAACTGGCCAAGCGCGAAGTGGACATCGCCAGCCTCAAGGCCGATCCGCCCGTGCTGGTCGGTCGGCAGGCGAAACAAACGATCACCCTGGCCCAAGGCATCGAATCCGCCTTGGCCAAGAAGATCGTCAAGCTGGTCAAAGACAGCAAGATCAAAGTGCAGGCCGCCATCAACGGCGAAAAAGTGCGGATCACCGGCAAGAAGCGTGACGACCTGCAAGAATGCATCGCCCTGCTGCGTTCCACATCCTTGGAGCAGCCTGTGCAATTCGACAATTTCAGGGATTGACGCGCCCAGGGCGGCGTCCGCGCCGGACGCCGCCAGTCTTCATCAAAACCACTAGAGACATCAATGTCATTTGAAAAATCGAAATTAACACGTATCGGCGTTTTCTATGATGGAAATTATTTTTTTCACGTCAGCAATTACTACCAATACCAGCACTCCCGCAAGGCGCGCATCAGTATTGACGGGCTGCATGAGTTCATCCGCCACCAGGTTTCCGAGGCCGAAGGGGAGGATGTGAAATACTGCCAAATAGTAGACGCCCATTATTTCCGGGGACGGCCCCGCGCCCAGGAGGCGGAAGCGCGGGGGCTGTTGTTGCGCGAGCGCCAGTTCGACGACATACTCATGCGCGAAGGGGTGATTACCCATTACCTCCCGTTGGGGCCGGACGGCGAAAAGGGCATCGACGTTTGGCTGGCCCTGGAGACCTATGAGCTGGCCATCTTCAAGCGCTTTGATGTCATCGTGCTGATCGCCTGCGACGGCGACTTTTTGCCGTTGGTGCGTAAGTTGAACGCGCTGGGGACGCGGGTCATGCTGCTGGGCTGGGGTTTCGCCTACATCGACCAAAGCGGCAAGGAGAGGGAAACACGCACCGCGCAGGTGTTGCTGGAGGAAGGTGACTTACCCGGTCTTGATGCACCAGATCATCGACTCGCGCAAGACCGATCCCAGGATCGACCAACTGTTCGTGCCACACAAGGACATCGGATCTTTCCCAAAACCTGTGGAACCCATCAAAAAGCCCCCTTCCCCCTTGGCGAACGCCACACCGCCCCCGCCCCCCAGCACACCGCCTAGCGGCAGTCTGTCGGGCAAGATTCAGGCCTTGCGGGAAGGCTTTGGTTTCATCACACCCAGCGACGGAACCAACAACCTGTTCTTCTTCCATGCCTCGGTGCTGAATGCTGACTTCAACGAATTGCGCGTCGGCGACGAAGTGCATTACAGGATAGGCAACAACGACAAAGGGCCTTGCGCGGTGGATGTGGAGTTTGTCGCTTAAGCAATAGAAAGGCAGTTGGAACGCATATACCCGCCTAGATGCGCCGCACTAAAATAAGGCGCATCTGCGCGGGCCTCTCTGAAAAGGAGAAACGTCACGCAGCCTCAACCGCCGTGCCGATCCTTCATATAAAGCCCCACCAATCCCGCCACCATGATGGCGATGTAAAACTGTCCTGCTATGACTTCCAGGTAGGCGAAGGTTCTCGCCAAGGGAGCGACAGGGCTGATGTCGCCATAGCCTAGGCTGGTCAGCGTGACGAAACTGAAATAGAGGAAATCATCGAAGACAGCCGGACTGCCGGGGGTTTCCATGCCGTTGAATGAGGTGGGCCAAAAGTCAAAGATCGTGGTGTATACGATGGCCCATACCAGCCCCATCAGCAGGTATACGCACATCGCGCCATATAGCATATTGCGGTCAATCCGGGTTCCACTAAACACATGTCGGGCGGCGGTGAAGCCGCTGATGACACAGAATAAAAGAACCATCACAGACTCGCCGACATACAGCGCCAGGCTTTGATGGAAAACCTCCAGCACGGCGAAGGCGATACTCAGCACCCCCAACACCAGCCCGATGCGAAAAAAACGCTTTTCCTGGTTCAGGCTCCACACGCCGAGGAGCATCATCCCGCTGAATCCACTTTGCACTAAAACCCGCATCAAACCAACATTACTGTCTGAGACCACCACCATGTGCAGGATCGGAATGAGAAAAAACAAAAACAGCAAGCCTGACAGGAGGAAAACGTAATTGTCGGTGATAGTGATGCGTCGGCGCATGGCATTAGGATATTTAAGATATTGACGGGCAGGCTCCCACCCTAACCCTCTCCCACACGGAGAGGGGATTTATGCGTTTCTTGCTAGGGAAAAACTGCAGCCTCAGGCGGCGCGGGAAGGTGGGCCGTCTCCTCGCTTTTGACGATCCAGCCACCGCCCATGGCGCGGTATAAGTCGATGCCCGCCACGAGGTTGGCGTTCTGCGCCTGCACCAGATCGATCTGCGCATCGAACAATTGCCGGATGGAGTCGAGCACGGTGATGTAGTCGGTGTAGCCCTCGTCGTAGCGGATGCGCGAAAGGTCGAAATAGTTCGACACGGCGGCGACCCGTTTGGCTTGTTTATCCCGCTGCTCCTTGGTTTTCTGCTGGCCGACCAGCGCATCCTCAAATTCCCGGAAGGCGGAAATGATGGATTTTTGATAATTCGCCACTGCGGCTTTTTGCGTAGCCTCCGCCGCCTGCACCTGCCCGGCGATATTGCCCGCCGTGAAAATCGGCGTGACCAGGGCCGAACCGATAGTCCAGAAATTGGCACCGGGGGTGAACAGCGTACCCATCTGCGTACCCATCTGGCCTATGTCGCCGGTCAGGGCAAGCTTGGGGAAGTACTGGCCCCGCGCCACGCCAATGCGGGCATTGGCTGCGATCAAGGCCTGTTCCGCCTGAGCGATGTCGGGTCGGCGGATGAGCAAGTCGGAAGGCAGGCCGGCCGGGACGGCGGGCAGCTTGAGCTCATCCAGGGTGAAACCGCGTTTGATGGGGCCAGGGTTTTTGCCCAACAGGACGCCGATGGCATGTTCCGTTTGCGCGATGTTTTGCTCATAGACCGGGATAAAAGCGGCCCGGCGTTCGTATTCCGATTCGGCTTGGCTAACTTCCAATTCCGATGTGTAGCCTTCTTGGAAACGGAGCTTGCGGATGCGCAGGTCTTCTTTGAGGGCTTCCACCACATTTTTGGTGATTTCCAAATCCCGATCCAGTGTGCGCAACTGAACGTAAGCCTGCGCCACGTCGCTGACCAGGGTCAGCAGGACTGCCCGTTGGACGGCTTCCTGCCCAAGCAAATCAGCCATCGATGCTTCGTTGGCTCGGCGCAACACTCCCCAGATATCCAGTTGCCAATTCATCTGGGCACCAAGCTGGGCAAAATTGTATTCCCTCCCGTCTAAACCGCCCAGACTGACAAGCTGGCCGCTGGATTGGCGGCGCTCGTAATTGCCAAAACCGCTGATTTGCGGAAACAGGTTCGAGCGCGTCGACCCATAAAGCCCGACGAATTTCTCCACACTGGCGACGGCGATCTTGATGTCAAGGTTGCCCTGCAAGGCCCGGTCCACCAAGCGGTTCAGCTCCGGGTCGCCCAATTGCTCCCACCACTGGGTGTTGCTCAATTCACGGGCCTGCTGGTCGGCGAAGCGCCATTGCTTGGGCGTGTCAATGTCCGGCTTCTGGTAGTCCGGGCCGACTTTGAAGCAGCCTGTGAGCGTCAGGGATAAAGTCAAACCCAGTAGCGCCAAGGCAAAACCAACTCTTGTTTTACTCCCTCTCCCTCCGGGAGAGGGTTGGGGCAAGGGGAATTCTAAAAAAATCTTCTTCTTACACATGTTCTTCCCCCTCTTTCATCACTGGCGCGGCAACCGGCTTGCGGTGGGCCATTTTTTCCACTACATAAAAACTCACAGGAATCAAGAAGACCGCTAGGCAGGTCGCCGCCGTCATGCCGCCGATGACCGCATAGCCCATGACCCGCCGCGACAACGCGCCAGCCCCGCTGGCGACGGCGAGCGGGACGCAGCCTAGGATGAAGGCAAAGGCGGTCATCAAAATCGGCCGCAAGCGAAGCCTCGCGGCTTCCATCGCGGCATCGTAAATGGTCTTGCCTTCATCGACGCCCATTTTGGCGAATTCAACGATCAAGATGGCGTTCTTCGCGGCCAAGCCGATCAGCATGACCAAGCCGATCTGCGCATACAGGTTGTTCTCATAGTGGCCGACCATCAGCCCGGTAAACGCACCGAACACCGCAATCGGCGTGCCGAGCAACACACTGAACGGCAGGCTCCAGCTTTCGTACAGCGCCGCCAAAATCAGGAATACGCAGAAGATCGCGAACGCGAACACCGCCGCTGGGGAGACGCCTTTCTGGGCTTGCTGCTCCTGGAAGCTCATGCCCAGATAGTCATAGCCCATGTCGGCCGGCATGATTTCGGCGAACACCGCCTCAAGGGCCTGCATCGTTTGCGTGGAACTGAAGCCGGGTTTGGGGGAAGCCATGAGTTGCTGGCTGCGGTAGAGATTGTAACGCATCGTGAACTCCGGCCCCGAGGTCTCCCGGATGCGGGTCAACGCGGCCAAAGGCACGGTTTCGCCCGCGCTATTGCGAACATAGAATTGGCCCAGCGAACTAGTATCTTTGCGGTAATCGCCCTCGGCCTGGACATAAGTCTGCCATTGCCGTCCGAAGCGGTTGAAGTAGTTGATGAAGCCCGAGCCCATATAGGCTTGCAGGGTCTTGTAGACATCGGACAGCGCAATGCCTTGCTTCAATACCTTGTCGCGATCCACATCCACGAAAATCTGCGGCACCGAGGGCAGGCCGGTCGTCATGACGCGGGCGATTTCAGGCCGCTTGTTCGCCGCCTCCATGAATTTCTGGGTGTTTTCGGCCAGATACGCGACATCCTTGCCGGCCCGGTCTTCCAAGCACCATCGTCACGCCGCCCGATGTGCCGACGCCGGGAATCGCCGGTGGCGGAAACGCGAAGCCTACCGCATCAGGGATTTGGGACATCGCAATATTGATATGTTTTTTGATGGCCTCGTATTGCTCCTCAGGCTTCTTGCGCTCGTCCCATTTTTTCAGCGAGATGAAGAAGAACGTGTTGTACGTGGTGTTGGCCTGGGACAGCATGTTGTAGCCGATGACCGAGGAGTAATACTCCACGCCGGGCGTGTTTTTCAGAATCTCCTCAACTTTTTTCGTTGCCTCGTCGGTGCGTTGCAGCGAGGCCACATTCGGCAACTGGATGCCGGCGAACAGATAGCCCTGGTCTTCGTCCGGCAAAAATCCCATCGGGATGTCCTTGCCCAGCAAACCCGCCATGCCGGCCAGAAGCGCCAGGAACACCATGCTGATGACGCTCTTGCGCATCAACACCCCGCAAAAGCCGACATAGCCCTTGTTGGTGACACCAAACACATGGTTGAAGCCATCGTAAAACTTCTGCACCGGGCCGGTGCCGCGCACCCTGGGTTTCAGCAGCAAAGCCGCCAGGGCCGGACTCAACGACAGCGAGTTGAACGTGGAGATCGCCACCGACACGCCGACGGTGACGGCGAATTGTTGGTACATCCTGCCGGTGATGCCGGGGATGAACACGGTCGGCATGAACACCGCGATCAAGGCCAGCGAGGTGCCGATGATCGGGCCGGTCACCTCCTGCATCGTTTTCAGCGTGGCCTCTTTTGGGCTTAAACCGTTTTCGATGTGATGCTCGACCGCCTCCACCACAACGATGGGGTCATCCACCACCAAGCCAATCGCCAGCACCAGGCCGAACAACGACAGCGTGTTGATCGAAAAGCCCAGCATTGGAAACAGCATGAAGGTGCCGATCAGCGACACCGGCACGGCCAAAAGCGGAATTAGCGTGGGTCGCCAGCCTTGCAGGAACAGGAACACCACGATGATGACCAGCACCAGCGCCTCGAAGAAGGTATGCACGATCTCGTTGATGCCTTCCGTAACGGCCAAGGTCGTGTCCAACGCGACGACATAATCCAGGTCGTCCGGGAAGCGGGTCCTCAACTCCGCCATCGTTTTCTTCGCGCCCTCGGCGGCTTCGATGGCGTTCGATCCGGGCAATTGGTACAGCGCGACCAAAGCGGCCGGCTTGCCGTTCAAACGGCCTTTCATATCGTAACTCTGCGCACCCAGTTCGATCCGCCCGACATCTTTGATGCGGACAATGGAACCGGACGGGTCGGCGCGCAGCACAATATTGCCGAATTCCTCCTCCGTTTGCAGACGGCCTTGGGCGCGGACGGCGTAGGTGAACTCCTGGCCCGGCGGCACCGGCTCGCCGCCGACTTTGCCCGCCGGGTTCACATTGTTCTGCGCCTGGACGGCGTTGATGATTTCAGGAATCGTGATGTTCAGCTTGGCAAGCTGATCCGGCTTAACCCAGATGCGCATCGCGTACTGGCCCGCGCCGAACACCGACACGCTGGCGATGCCCTTCACGCGGGTCATCTGGTCGTTGATGTTGATGTAGGCGTAATTGGCCAGGAAGACGTTGTCGTAGCTGCCTTTGGGCGAATACAGCGCGAACATGACCAAGGGCGAGGCCGTGGACTTCTGCACGTTGACGCCGAAATTGCGCACGTCCTGCGGCAATTGCGACTCGGCCTGGGACTTGCGCATCTGCGCCAGCACCTGGTCGGTGTTGGGGTCGGTCGCCACGTCGAAGTTGACGCGCAAGGTCATCTGGCCGTTGTTGGCGTTGATGGAATACATGTAGTTCATATTGTCCACGCCGGACATCTGCTGCTCGATGGGCGTGGCGACGGACTGCTCCACCGTGACCGCGTCCGCGCCGGTGTAGGTGGTCTGCACCTGGATTTCCGGCGGGGCGATGTTGGGGAATTGGGCTATCGGCAGTTCCGACATGGAGACGAGGCCGATCATCACCATCAGGATGGCGATGACTATCGCCACGATAGGGCGGTTGATGAAAAATTTCGCCATGGCGGGCTACCTCGCAACGGCGGCGGGAGACTTCCGCGTAAGGCTTGGGATCGACCTTGCTGCCGGGGCGGGCCTTCTGGATGCCCTCGACAATCACCCGCTCGCCCGGCCTCAACCCCTCGTCAATCACCCACTGCGTCCCAATCGTCTCGGCGGGTTTCACCGGACGGGCTTCCACGGTGTTATCGGCCTTCACGACGGCGACCAACTTGCGGCCCTGGATTTCACCGACCGCCCGCTGCGGCACCAGCAAAGCGCCCGTCTTGGTCTTCACCGTCGCCCGCACCCTGGCGAACTGGCCGGGGCGCAGCAAGTTTTTAGGGTTGGGGAACAGCGTGGCGACCTGGATCGTGCCGGTTTTGACATCGATTTGGCGGTCGGCGAAGAAGAACTTCCCGCCTTCCGGGTAGACGCTGCCGTCGGCCAGAATCAACTCCAGCGGCGGCTGTCCTTCGGGATTGTGGCCGTTGGGCTTGGCCCTGGCGAAGCCCAGATATTGCTGTTCGCTCAAGGGGACGAAAGCCTTGATCGGGTTGACTTGGGAAACCGTCGTCAACACCGCGTTGGCGCTGCCGGGGCCGACCAGGTTGCCCAGTTGCGCCTTTGACAAACCAGCGATGCCGTCAATCGGCGAGGTGATCTTGGTGAAGCCCAGCGACAGTTGCGCGCTATCCACTGCGGCCTTGGCGGCGATGACCTCGGCCTCGGCTTGGGCTTGCCGTCCCACGGCATTGTCCCGGTCGCGCACACTGACGGCTTTCTCCGGCAACAAGCGCTGGATGCGTTGCGTGTCCAGCCGGGCAGTGGTCAACGCAGCCTCTTGCCGGGCCAGTTGGCCCTTGGCCTGCTCCAATGCGGCCAGGAAAGTGCGCGGGTCGATTTCATACAGCAACTGGCCTTTCTTGACCTGCTCGCCCTCGCGGTAATTCTGCTTAATGAGATAACCTGTCACCTGGGCCAGAATTTGCGCGTTCACCATGCCGTCCAGGCTGCCGACCCATTCTTGTTGGATGGGCACGTCCCGCTGTTCGACCTGGACGACCTCGACCACAGGCGGCAGGGGCGGCGGCGGGGCTTTGGGCTTCTCGCAGCCGCCCAGCAAGGCCAGCCCTAGGCCGAGCGGGAGGGAGTACGGACTCAGCCAAAGGAGGGGCTGCTTGGTCGGTGCCATGTCTCTGATCCTTGTCATCTGATGAAAACCTTGCTGGTCTGAACCCTCTCCCGCCGGGAAAGGGTGGGCGGTGGCCTCGGCCCCTCAATCGCAGGGACCGGAAAGTCCAATCTTCCCATCTTCAGGGTGTGCAAGCAAGATGGCGGGCAGGCTGACAAACCTTGATTTGCAGAGGATCGCCGACTTTGGCAAGGTTTACCGGGTACGACTACGCGCCATCTTCAGAAACGATCCAAGGCGGTGGACTGAGCCGACGAGTGTGATGGTGTGCGAGGCGGATGAGGGTAAATTAGGCAACGGCTTTACACCGCCCAAGAATTTAAACGCTTGCAAACCAATGTCGGGCAACAGAAAAGACGTTGCCCGACAAGGCTATCTGGATTTTTTCTATTCTACTGGCAACCCGACAGGGACAAATACTGTGATGTGGGGCCTACATCCCATATTTTCCTGGAGGAATCCATGTAATAGATATGATTGTCCACTGATGAAATGCCCAGGGCGGTATAGGAGGGGTGGCTGCTGGTGTAGTAATAGTTGCGGTTGGTGTAGACGCCGAAACCTGCCGTGGCGGCACCTGACGGCGCAAACAGGGAGGGGTAGTTGCTTTCCGCCCAGTTGAGCAGGCATTCGGTCGGAAACGGCGATTGTTGGGGACAATTCGACGGGGTCAACCATTGCGATCCCGGCCCTCCATCCTGCATTATCCCGTTGGCACCTAGGTAATAAACATGATTGTTGATTGAGGAAATGGCGAGGTAGGCATTGGTTGTTGGATAATGCCGGTAGGCGTAGACCCATGTGGCCAGCGTTTCAGCCGCGGACGGCGGAAACAAGGCGGGAAATTGGCTTTCCGCCCAGTTGAGCAGGCAAGTGTTGGCGCTTGGAATCGGCGTGAGCAGGACACCCTCAATGGCTCCTACCCCTCCCATCCTGCCGAGGCCTGAAATCTGCCCGGCATTGTTGATGGCAGTGGCGGATATCACGACCCAGTTATCCTGGTTGGGGGCCAACAGGGCATTGACATCCTTCACCACGCCGTCGCTATACAGGAAGCCGTGTGTGGTGACGTTGTCGGCCAGCACCGAAGTCCCGGCGACCTGCCCGGTGTTGTTGATGCCATAGGCCCGACTCCAGCCTCCGCCCAAAGTGCCCAGATCAACCAGCCCTGTGCCGGGGGTGTACAGGAAGGCATGTGGCGAGTCTGCCAAGGAAAAAGAATTTCCGGCGACCTGCCCGTTGTCGTTGATGCCTGCGGCTTCGCTCCGCTGGTCAAAGGGGCTGCCCAAGGTGCCGAGATCGGCTGACAGTGAGCCGCCGCTGTAGATGCACACACTGTACCGGTTCAGCACGGGCGATCTTCGGCAAGTCCCTGCGATTGCTGTGTTGTTGTTGATGGCAGCGGGGGTGAAAGATATGGACGAGCCTGAAAAGTCGAGCGTGGCGAATGTGCCGTTGCCGTACAAAAACGAAATGGATTTATCGGTTGTGTAGTACGTTCCCACGACCTGACCGGCGTTGTTGATGGCATAGGCCGTGCTGTTCCACGTGGATGGGAGTGAAAGCAAAGAGTTCAGGTCGGTCGCCACACCGTTCGCGCCGCCGCTGAACAGAAATGCATGGTAGAACTGTGCGCCGCTAGTGGTCGAATAAGAAAAATACCCCACCACCTGCCCGATGTCGTTAATTCCAGCGGGAACAGTGCTCAGTCTCGCTAGGTTCGCAGGCGTAGGCGTTACCTGGAAACTGGATCTTCGTGAGGGTGTGTCCAGGAATGCCTCTCCCACCGCTCCATCCACAATGGCCTGCCAGTTGTTGTTGGTAGCCATGTAGGTGGTGTCTGAAATGGTGGGGTGTGGCGAGATGGCATAGAGCGGCGGCGCGGCCTGCGCCTGAAATCCCGCCAGCAAGCCCGCAACCAACGAGGCGCAACGGACAGCCCGTTGCCCCGCGACCGCCACGCCCAATATCGTCGTCAATGTCTGCAATTTCATCGCCTGTCTCCCCCTTTTGACCAACCGAAAAAAATTCGCAGCAGTCCAAACCCACCCCTGCCGAAGACATGGAGCCCCCTCGCAGGACGTTTTACAGTGGAAGCCTCAGTCGAGCAGTATAGGTCAAATTTATGAGGGTGGCAGGTCACTTGCAGCGGAATAACGCTGACCTAGTTTTGGGTTCATTTTCCGGTAATTGAGATTTCTATCCTACCACGCACACAAAAAACCCAAGGGCCGCAGACAAGGATAATTTCTTTCTCTGAGACAAATTCATCCTTTCTTCCTTCATCTCACTCGCCAAGCCCACTTCTTCCTAAGCTACCCCAGCCGCTCCACCATCGCCTTGCCCATCTTCGACGGGGAATCGACGATGGAAACGCCAGCCGCTTTCATCGCGGCGAATTTGGCGGCGGCGGTGCCTTTGCCGCCGCTGACGATAGCGCCGGCATGGCCCATGCGCTTGCCGGGGGGCGCTGTGGTGCCGGCGATGTAGCCGACGACGGGCTTGGTGACGTGGGCTTGGATGTACTCCGCCGCCTCTTCCTCGGCGCTGCCACCAATTTCGCCGACCATGATGATGCCCTGGGTCTGCGGGTCGTCCTGGAACATTTGCAAAACCTCGATGAAATCGAGGCCGTGGATCGGGTCGCCGCCGATACCGACGCAGGTGCTTTGGCCCAGACCGGCCAGCGTGGTCTGGTGGACGGCTTCATAGGTCAAGGTGCCGGAGCGGGAGACGATGCCGATGCTGCCGGGGTTGTGGATGAAGCCGGGCATGATGCCGATCTTGCATTCGCCGGGGGTGATGACGCCGGGGCAGTTGGGGCCGACCAGCAGGCTCCCGGTGGCTTTCAGCGCGGCTTTGACGCGCAGCATTTGCAGCACCGGGATGCCTTCGGTGATGCAGACGATGAGCTTGATGCCGGCGTCGGCGGCTTCCAGGATGGAATCGGCTGCGAAGGGCGGCGGCACGTAGATCATGCTGGCCGTCGCGCCGGTGGCATCCACGGCTTGGCGCATCGTGTTGAACACCGGCAGGCTCAAATGGGTCTGCCCGCCGCGCCCCGGCGTGACGCCACCGACGAGTTGGGTGCCATAGGCCAGGCATTGTTCGGAGTGGAAAGTCGCCTTGCTTGCCGGTGAAGCCTTGGCAGAGGACTTTGGTGGTTTTGTCGATCAGGATGCTCATGCTATAAATCCAATAAGGGTGACGCTTAGATTTCCCTAAGCTCAAGACGGCGTTCCACACGCTCTAGCCTATCGCTGAAACGATCTAGGCGGATGGATTGTTCGGCCAGGAAGGCATGTTGGCTGGCCATGTCGCCTTCCAAGCGGCCTAGGCGGGCTTTGATTTCTCGGACATCCTCGCGGGTTTCGCGCTGGCTATCCAAAACTTTCTGCATTAACTGCATGAGCAGTTCGAGGCTGGGCTCTGCCATGGCTATCTCCCAACTTATATCGCCGACGCGACGGCTTTTTTCGCCGCCTCGTCCAAATCTTCCGCCGGAATAATCGCCAGCCCACAATCGGCCAGCAGTTGCCGACCTGCAGGGGCGTTGGTGCCTTCCAGCCGGACGACGACTGGCACTTTTACGTCAACCTCTTTCACCGCGGCGATGATGCCTTCGGCGATCATGTCGCAACGGACGATGCCGCCGAAGATATTGATCAGCACGGCTTTCACGGTGTCGTCGGACAGGATCAGCTTGAAGGCTTCGGCCACTTTCTCTTTGGTCGCGCCGCCGCCCACATCAAGGAAGTTGGCTGGCTCGCCGCCGTGGAGCTTGATGACATCCATGGTCGCCATCGCGAGGCCTGCGCCGTTGACCATGCAGCCGATATTGCCGTTCAGCGTGATGTAGTTCAGCGCGTGTTCGCGGGCGGCGTTTTCCTTGGCGTCTTCCTGCGCCGGGTCGCGAAGTCCTGCTATGTCGGGGTGGGCGTATAGGGCGTTGTCGTCGATATTGACCTTGCCATCCAGCGCCAGCAAGCGGCCATCTTCGGTCACGATCAGCGGGTTGATTTCGATCTGGCTGGCATCCTTGTCCAGGAACAGCCGGTAAAGACCTTGCAACAGTTTACCCAGGGCGTTGACCTGCCCGCCTTCCAGCCCTAAGCCAAAGGCGATTTCCCGGCATTGGTAGTCTTGCAGCCCGGCGGCGGGATCGACTTTTTGGATGAGGATTTTTTCCGGGGTGTGTGCGGCGACTTCTTCGATGTCCACGCCGCCTTCGCTGGAGGCCATGAGCAGGACGCGCTCACTGGCCCGGTCCACCAAGACGCTCAGGTAAAGCTCGCGGGCGATGGGGCTGACTTCTTCTACCAGCACGGCATGGATGGGCAGGGCCAGCCCGCCGGTTTGGTAAGTGGCGAGGCTGGAGCCTAAGAGTTCCTTGGCCGTTTGCGCGGCGGCTTCGGGGCTGTCCACCAGCTTGATGCCGCCGGCCTTGCCGCGGCCGCCGGCGTGGATCTGGGCCTTGACCACCCAGCGTCCGCCGCCCACAGTGATCGTTGCGTCGTGGGCTTCTTTGGGCGAGAAGGCGGGCGTTCCCTGGGGAACGGCCACGCCGTATTGGGCGAACAGGCTTTTGGCCTGGTATTCGTGCAGATTCATCTGTATTCCTCGTCTGGGTCGCTATTGCCGTGTAGACGGCTATTTTAGACGAGTCAGCCCCAAACCGCACTGGACATCCTTATGACTCGGGCGGGACACGCTTGTGCCGCGCCAGCCAATCCACCTCGGAATAGCCCTTGCGCGATACGCTTCCGATGCGCGGCACCGTGGTTTCAGGCTTGGTATTTTTCCAATTTCTTAAATTGTTCGATGGCTTCCTTGACTTTCGGGCTGACCGCCACGGTCAATTCGGAATTTTTGTACACCTTGTTGAGCAAGCCTTCGACCACCATCGCCTCCTTGATCCATTTTTTGGCGAAGCGGTAATTGCCGGGGACGGGCGACACTTCCCCGGTCACGGGGTTGCGCAGGTTGACGGCTTTGCCGGGGTCGGCAACGCTAGAGGCAGACCTGGGCGCTTCCGTGGCCGCAGCGGGGGCGGCGGGTTCTGGAGATGGCGCAGCAGGTTCGGCCTGGGGGATGGCGGCGGTTGGCGGCATGGTGGAAATGCCCGCCACCGTCTCGGCCGGCGCATGGTCGGACTCGGAAACCGTTTTGAAAATCTCGTATAAAACATAAACCACGAAGATTGAGATCAGGACCGCTAACAGCTCTGTCATGGCATTCTCCTTTAAAGTATTGTGTGGGGTTGGACGGGCGGCGCGGTTGTTTCGCGTGGCTGAAAGGCCCGCCGGCAATGCAAAATCCCGCACACCATAGGACGAATCGGGCAAAACCGCAATATCCGCCGCGAAAACCGGATGCGCAGGCTTATCGAATGGCCGGACGAGGTTTCCAACGGTTTTTGCTGTTATGCATGGTTGCGGAGGAACCCGCCTAGATGTCGCCGCTCGAAGTCTTCCAAGCTCCATTCTTCCGGCAACAGCAAGCCGAAGTAAGGTTCCTGGACGACATAAGCCTGTGCCTTCCATTCCTTCCCGTCGGCGGTGGCCACTGTCACTGGCTCGCGGCGGTAAAAGCTATCTTCAAAGTCGTCCAGCCTTTGCTGGGCAGGCGTGTCAATGCCCACGAAGAGCAGGCCATGGACCGAAGAACCGGGGGCTGGGCGTATGCCTGGAAAGCTTTTTCCGCGCAGACGGTGGCGGGAGAAATGATCCAGGCGGGCCGCATGGGCGGCGAAAGCCCGGCCGGTCACGGCGAGCATGACTTCGGGGAGTTGCAGTGTTCCGTAGGCGAAGAGCCGATGCATACTGTATGGGGCGATGGATACCGCCCATTCGCCGACAAGTCCGGGCCGTTAAACCCGACCGACGCTTTGCGGAATCGAAGCGCCGGTCGGGTCAGTGGAGTTTCAGAAGCGCCCCCTGCCGCCGCCCGGGCCTGCGCCCGGGCCGCCGCTACGGCGCGGACCGCCGCTGGACGAACCGCCGCCCTCAGTGCGAGGACGGGCTTCGTTGACACGGATGGTCCGGCCTTTCAAATCCTGCCCGTCCAGCCCTTTGATCGCGGCTTCGCCATTGGCTTTGTTGGACATCTCGACAAAACCAAAGCCTTTGGACTGTCCGGTGAATTTATCCGTGACCACGTTGGCGGTGGACACTTCGCCGAACTGTTCGAAAGCCTTGCGAAGATCGTCGCTGGTGACCGAATAGGATAAGTTTCCTACGTAAATATTCATCGAAAAAACCTGCTTGTACAATCGCGCCATTTCAAGTCGTCACATCAGCAGCCTAATCAATGGCGCAACAAATCAAGGACTGATGACCTCCGCCCCTGACAGGGCGGCAGATTCCAAGGTTTTTTCCAAGTACGCTGGAAAACTTATCGCAAATTTGCAAAATTTACCCGGCTTGGCGCGGTAATCGCCCGCTTGCCGCCTGAACGTGGCCTGTCGGCCGGATGGGGAAGATTTCCCCGTGTTATGTCCATTACTAATATGGGAACGGATTTCTGTCAACATATTTCCCTCGCGGGCGGATGGAGGGCAAGAAAGCCCTGAATTTCCGCCTGCCTGGCGAGGCCGGGGCGGGCACCGATCTGTCGGCAGCACAAAGCACCGGCGGCGCTGGCGTAGCGCAGCAACTCTTTCCATGGCAGTCCCGCCGCCAAGCCGGCGGCAAACGCGCCATGGAAGGCGTCGCCCGCGCCAGTGGTGTCAACAGCCTGCACAGGAAAGGCCGGGAGGGTGCCGCTTTCGCCTTGCTTGCACCAAACCAGCCCGCGTTCGCCTAGGGTGACGACGACGACGGGGGCCACAGCCGCCAAGCCTGCCAGCGCTTTCTGTCCGTCCGTGCCGCCCAGCCATTGGCAGGCGAATTTCTCGGAGGCGACCATGCAGTCCACTTGATCCATCAAGGCCCGCGTCCCTTCGTGCAAGGATCCCGCATCCAGCACGGTGACGATGCCCTCCGCCCTTGCCCGCCCGGCCAAGGGTAGGGACAACCGCGGTTCGTGTCCGTCGAACAGCACGACTTTGGGCTGGATCGCGGAAAAGTCGATGGCGTTCTCCGGCAGCGCCTGAGTCTCGCCCTTGTAATTGACCAAGGCGCGAGCGCCGTCAGGCTTGACCAACACGGCGGACAGAGGCGTGGGGTTTCTACCCCGCGCCAGCCAACGGGTGTCCACGCCTTCACGGTCGAATTCCAAGGCGTGGCTTGCACCGTACAAATCTTCGCCCAAATAACCGGCGAAAGCAGAGCGCAGGCCAAGCCGGGCGACGATGACCGCCGCGTTGGCGGCGGGGCCACCGCCGCAGGCGAGGAAGGCATCGGCGAAGATTTTTTCATCCGGCTCCGGGTGGCGGGGAACGGAAAAAACCAAGTCGTAAGAAGCGTGGCCCACACAAAGCACATCATGGGTTGCCACGCTGGACGAGTTCATGGACGGAGTCCTTCAGCGATCAAAGCCGAGGAAATCCCAAGCTTTCTCGGCCGGCGTCAGTTCGTACTCCTCTCCGCCTTTTTGGGGTTTCACGCCATTGTCGTAGTTCAAAGCATAGACGCGGGCGGTGTCATTGGCAAGGTCGTCCATCTCCAGCTTGCGATAGGCCTCCTCCATGAGTTTCAATGCTTGGGGAATCGCCTGGGTGCGCGGATATTTTTCCACGACCTCGTTGCAGCGCTTGACCACCACCACGTAAGCGCCACGCCGCAGGTAATAATCGGCAACATGCACCTCATACATGGCTAGGTTGTTGCGTAACGCGCTGATCCGCTGCTTCGAGTCCGGCGTGTACTTGCTGCTGGGGAATTTGGTGATCAGTTCGTTGAAGTCCCGCAAGCTCTCGCGGGCCGCCCCTGGGTCGCGCTGGGAGCTGTCGGTGGGCACGAAGCGGTCAACAAAGGTTTTGCCCTTGTTATAATTCACCAGCCCCCTCATGTAGTAAGCGTAATCGACCCGCTCATGGGTGGGGTTGAGCTTGATGAAGCGATCCGCCGCTGCCAGGGCGGAATCCCATTCGCCGTTTTTGTAATAGGCGTAGGTGATGTCCAATTGCGCCTGGGTGGCAAGATCGCCGAAGGGATAGCGCGCCTCAAGCTTCTCGTACAATTTGATGGCTTTCTCGTAGCTGCCTTCCGACCGCTCCTGTTTCGCCGCGTCATAAAATTGCCGTGCGGTCCAGTTGGCGTGTTCGTCTTCCTTGGAGTCGCCACCTTTCCCTCCGAACAGGTCGGTCAAAGTCGAGAGGGTCGAGCAGGAGGAGAGCAGCAGGCCCAAGGTCAGCATCAAGACAACGAATAATCTCGGGCGGGAAAGCGGCGTGGCGTTTATCATGGTGCGGAAAAGTCGCATTACGAGCGTGGAAACAGGCGTTCGAGTATACCTGGAATCCCTTGCGCCGAGAATAATCCCATGACCAAGCGCGTCCGAATCCTTCTTTTGCAACCCTCACCCCATCAAATTTTCCGTGTCCGAAACCGAATTCTTTAGTGCTGAAATCCCCCCCGAACTGGCAGGCTTGCGCCTGGACCAGGCTCTGGCCGGTCTTTTTCCCGAATTTTCCCGCGCCAAACTGCAAAGCTGGATCAAGGACGGCCATGTCTTGCTCGACGGCGCGGCCAAGATCCCGAAGCATAAGGTGCTGGGCGGCGAGCAAGTGGAACTGCGTGCTGAGATCGAAACGCAAACAGACTGCCAGCCCGAAGACATCCCGATGGACATCCTCTACGAAGACGAAGCCCTGTTGATCGTCAACAAACCGGCCGGTCTGGTGGCGCATCCGGCGGCCGGGCATCGTGACGGCACTTTGCAAAATGCCTTGCTCCACCATGCCCCGCAACTGGCGGGCATCCCGCGCTCCGGCATCGTCCACCGCATCGACAAAGACACCAGCGGCCTGCTGATGGTCGCCAAGACCCTGCAAGCGCACAAATCCCTGGTGGACCAGTTGCAGGAACGCAGCATAGCCCGCGAATACCTGGCTTTGGCGCAGGGCTATTTGACGGCAGGCGGCACGGTGGACGAGCCCATCGGCAGGCACCCGACCGACCGCAAGCGCTTTGCCGTGCGCCAGGACGGCAAGCCCTCGGTGACGCATTACCGCATCGCCGAACGCCTGCCGGGCCACACCCTGCTGCGCGTCAAACTAGAGACTGGCCGCACCCACCAGATTCGGGTGCATATGCTACACATCCACCATCCCCTGCTGGGCGATCCGGTCTACGGCGGCAGGCTGCGCTTGCTGCCCGGTGGCGACCCGGAACTCGGGACCATCCTGCGCGGATTCCGCCGCCAGGCGCTGCACGCGGAGAAGCTTGGCCTGGAGCATCCGACAACCGGCGAATGGTGCGAATGGCGGGTGGACATGCCCGAAGACATGCTGGACTTGCTCGCAACCTTGAGAAAAGCCGCGTGAGCCCCTTGTTTATCGAACCTGACTGGCCCGCGCCGTCCGGTGTCCGCGCCATTAGCACCTTACGGGTCGGCGGCGTCAGCCAGGGCGTTTACGGCAGTTTCAACCTCGGTGCCCATGTTGGCGACGAGCCGGAAAATGTGATCGCCAACCGCCGCCTGTTGCGGGAAGTCCTCGCGCTACCCGCCGAGCCATTCTGGCTAAACCAAGTGCATGGCAACGCCGTGGTCAGGGCGGAGACACGGCCCGGCCCTCCGCCCGCAGCCGACGCTACGTACAGCGACAAAACCGGCGTGGTCTGCGTGGTGATGACCGCCGACTGCCTGCCGGTGCTATTCTGCGACCACGCCGGCAGCCGGGTGGCGGCGGCCCATGCCGGTTGGCGCGGCTTGGCTGACGGTGTGTTGGAAGCGACGGTGCAAGCGTTCGGGAAAGAAAAGCCGATGGCCTGGCTGGGGCCGGCCATCGGCCCTGATGCCTTCGAGGTTGGCCCACCAGTGCGGCAGGCCTTTTTGGAGGCTTTCGGGGCAGGCGCTTCCGCCGCGTTCTTGCAAACCGACGACAGCCATTGGCTGGCCGATTTATATGGATTGGCACGGCTGGCTTTGGCCCGCGTCGGTGTCACCGAAGTCTATGGCTGCGGGCATTGCACGTTTGGCGACCCGGAGCGATTTTTTTCTTACCGCCGCGACGGACAGACTGGACGGATGGCGACGCTGGTTTGGTGGGAGTGAGCCATAATTCAAATGTAGGTACCGTAATGAAGCCAACGAACGTCTTGCCCCAGCGACCACAGTCACACGTAGTTGGCGATAAAGCAGTGGAAATCTTCATGGCTGCTTGCGATCCCGCATGGGTTGTCGCACTCGTCAACGGGAACTACGGTCTTGATCTTCGAGTTGAAGTCGCTCGCGGCGAATACGTCACCGGCGAAGAGTTTGCCGTTCAAGTCAAGGGGCGGGCGTCAGTCAGAATCAAAGGCAACAGTCTGCCGCTCGCCTATGTGCGCCAATCCTCTATCAACTACTGGCTTGCCAAACTTAGCCCGATCATGGTCGTAGCCGTTTATACAACAGTTGGTGAAATCTTTTATGACTGGCTTGAGTACTGCTATCCGATCTATCCGAAGGCAATCCACATAGGCGGGAATGTCGCACTTCCACTCAGATACAAAGCGAGTACCCATGATCTACGGAAGGAAGTGACAGTCTACTTGGCTAACTACTACGAATCTATTTCCAAGGATATGGAGCGTTTATCAAAGGGCATCTATCTCGCTAACCTCTTGTTCAGTATTTCAGCCCTACATCGGCTAGCCACCAGCACAGTTATTGAGCTACAGCGAATCGAGCCGTCAGAACCAGAAGAGATCAAGAAGCTAATAGACAAATTCTGCTTCGCATTCGCCAGTCATGACAGCCTTATGACTGGCCTACGCACTGGGGCATTTGGACATCTGCCTGAGCGTTCCCGTTTCTTTCAAATGGTAGAGGCCAACTTGCAACGTTACGACGAGGTTCGCACTAAGTTCTTGATATACCGAGGCGAGACTAATAGACTTGTTCCCGATGCTATATCATTTAAAATCACTAACATAGATAAATTTTTTGCAAAAATTCTGGGGAAAAAGTATTTGCCAGTATTAAAGAATGAGTCTATCTATTTGATTTATATTAAAAGTCATCGGGAACAAGTCTAATGAAGGAGACTTCATGTTCCAACCAAAGTACAACGAAATAAATGCTTGGCTGCTTCTGACCGTTTACATACTTGAAGACATACAGGAAGTTCTCGGCTTGGCACCGGTAACAAACCGAGTACTCACCAAACCAGCTCAGTTATGAAGAGCGGCAGGGTACGCACTGCCTACCTTAACCGAATGTCAAAGAGCGTAAAAGGTACGCGATGTGTAGCCTGCATGGCACGGCACCGAAAGCCCTTACATGATTTGCGTAGACAAAAATGATAAAATTTGAATGGGACACAGCCAAAGATGCTATCAATATCAGAATCATCTCCGCCCGAAAAGCAACCGCCAATGAAAGCAAGCATTATCAAGGTGCCAAGCGATGAAAGACGAATATGATCTATCCACAATGACAGCCCGCAACAACCCTTATGCCGCGAAATTGAAAAAATCCGTGACCATGCGCCTTGGCGAAGATGTCATCGACTATTTTAAAGAGATGGCCGAAGAGGCGGGGGTTCCTTATCAAAACCTCATCAATCTCTATTTGCGTGATTGCGTCGCGCAACAACGAAAAATAGACATTAAATGGCAAGCAAAGCCCTGATGTTTTCTGCTTCTTCTGTTTCCTTTGCGGCGCGTGGAAGCTCGGAAAAGCCATTCCACGCCATACGCGAATCTCGGCGCAACGCGCCAAAACGGCATTCCCTCAGCAAAGCGTGGGAACGAGAGAAAAATGCATCTACTTTTCTGGATCATCCTGTTCACCCTGGTCGGCGGCATTCTGAGCGTCATCGCCGCTTCGCTGTTCCTGTTGGTGCCTGACCGCCACCATTCCAGCCTCCTACCCCACGGCGTCAGCTTCGCCCTCGGTGCTTTGCTTAGCGTGGCCTTCCTCGATCTGCTGCCCGATGCGGTGGAAAACGCCGGGGTCGAGAAAGCCCAAAGCTTGTTTGCCACCGTGTTGATCGGCATCCTGGTTTTTTTCCTGCTGGAAAAGCTCCTGCTATGGCGACACTGCCACACCCACGACTGCGAAGCCCACAACGACGGCGAGGAACACTACCACCAACCGGCAGGCGCCTTGATCGTGCTGGGTGATGGCATCCACAATTTCGTCGATGGCGTGTTGATCGCGGCGGCCTTCCTCACCGACCTGCACCTGGGCATCGTCACCAGCCTTGCCGTCGCCGCCCATGAAATCCCGCAAGAAGTGGGCGACTTCGCCATCCTGTTGCAAAGCGGCTACTCCAAGACCAAGGCATTGGTTTACAACATGCTGTCCAGCCTAGGCACGGTGGTGGGCGGTGTGCTGGCCTATTTCGCCTTGGACAGCGTCCACGAATCCTTGCCCTATTTCCTCGCCTTGGCCGCTTCCAGCTTCATTTACATCGCCGTCGCCGACCTGATTCCCACCCTGCATAAGAAAACCCATGCCGACGCGGTGATCCAGCAAATGGCCCTGATCCTCGCCGGCGTCATGTTGATTTTTGCTGTGAACCACTTTGCCGACAGATTCGGCCCGGAGCAGGGTCAAGCTGCGCAGCCGGTTCTGGAAAAGCTTTAAGACTTGCGGTATCCACGGCACCCTCCTTCTGGGACGCCTCGCCCTTATCCTGTTTTCAGGGTAGAATGGCAAGTCTAAAACCATGTTTTTGTGCAACATTGTCCTTGGCATGGCAACTATGGCAAACACCCTATCCTGAGGAGGTATAGTTAATGAAAGCGTGTGAAAATTGCAACGTCGGCAGCGGTCGCGTGGTCATCGGCGATGATTACAAGAAAAGGTCGATGTGGAATCAGTTGGCCGGTGTGCTGCTCGTTTATGTACCCATCCTAACCCTGCCTTTTGTGTTCTTCAGCGCTTGGGTCACGTATTTGCATTTGAAAATGGTCGGGGCCAAGAATGTCCGTCCCTTGAGGTCTTTCATTCCCGACCGCAGCACCCATCGCTACACTTTGAAAACCCAAATCACCATGGAGCCAGGTTACACATTCAGTCCGACGCAAAGCAAGCTCTATTGGATATTGAACTGCACTTGGTATTGCCCGGTCAGCGTCGGGCTATTTGAATGGCATGCTTATCTAGTCAAACTGGTCGAGAACTGGTGGTGTCCGTTCCATCATAACCGGAAAGACACGAACTATCAGGACGGTGCCATTGACAAATCGTTTTGGCATATCTTTCCTGAGGATATTGGCAAGCTCGACCCGGCTGACCGCGACAACCCCATCTGGAACGCGAGTGTCGCCGACAAACCTGCCGATGCGGGTGAATAAGCATCTAATTTCCAGGCATCAGCACGAACGGCTGTTTATGCGTTCCAGCGCGTCATAAATTCCTCAAACTGGTCTGGCGGCAAGGCTTCGGCGTAGAGGAAACCTTGCGCGTAATCGCAACCGGAGACGGTGAGGATGTCCTGTTGCGAGACGGTCTCGACCCCTTCCGCGATTACCTCAAGCCCCAATTTGTGGGCCATTACGATGATGGCTTCGGTCAAGGCGAGGTCGCTGGGGTCGGTGGTCAAATCGCGGACGAAGGTGCGGTCGATCTTGAGATAGTCGATGTCGAATTTTTTCAAGTAAGACAGCGAAGAATAACCGGTGCCGAAATCGTCGATGGATATCTGGACGCCGGCCTCGCGGAACTGGCGCAGTTTGCCCAGCAATTCAGGCCTGTCGTCGAGCAGCAGGTTTTCGGTGATCTCGATGGCGACACATTCTCCCGGCAAGCCAAGTTCGGCGAGATAGTCCAGCCAAGTCTCGTGGCTGTTCCCGGTCAAAAACTGGCGCGCCGATTTGTTCACGCTGATTTGCACAGGGACGCCGCGCTCGCGACAGCGTTTCGCCTGATACGCGGCCTGCTGGAACACCCAGTCGCCGATTTCGTTGATCAAGCCGATGTCTTCCGCCACGGCGATGAAGGCGGCGGGGGAAATCAGGCCGCGTGTCGGATGCAGCCAACGCAGCAGCGCCTCGGCCTTGGCGGCTGCGCATCCGTCGCGCAGATCGACGATGGGCTGGTAATGCACCGCCAACTGGCCGGTGGCCAGCGCCCCGCGCAGATCGCGGATGATCGACAGGCGCGTTTGCGCGGCTTCCTGCATGGCTTGGGTGAAATAGGAAAAGCCATTGCGTCCTCGGTTCTTGGCTTCAAAAAGCGCCTGATCGGCGTTCTTCAGCAGAGTTATCATCTCAGTGCCGTCATCGGGGCAACAGGTGATGCCGATGCTCGCGGAGACAAAAATCTGCTCATGGCCGAGTTGGAAAGGTTCGGCCAACGCATCCACAATGGCTTGCGCCACCTGTTCGGCATGTTCCGGCCGCGCCAGCTTGGGCAGCACCACGGTGAACTCGTCGCCGCCCAGCCGGGCCACTGTGTCGGTCTCGCCCACACAGGAGACGATGCGCCGTGCCAAATCGGCCAGGAGTTGGTCGCCCACGTCATGGCCTAAGGTGTCGTTCACTTCCTTGAAGCGGTCGAGGTCGATCAGCAGCAAGGCCAGGTCGAGCGCGGCCTTTCGACTTTGCGCAATGCCTTCGCACAGCCGTTCGAGGAAAAGGCGGCGGTTGGGCAAGTCGGTCAAAGCGTCATAATGGGCTTGCCGCCAAATGAGTTCCTTGGCTTGGTGTTTTTGGGTGATGTCGTTGAAGGCAACCAGCAGATGCTCGCCGGGCGGGGCCACCACAATTTCGACGGTGCGCTCCGAGCGGTCTTTGCAGGCGATCCGCGCCTCGAAATACGGCAGGGGCAGGCCGCCTTTCGCCCGGCTTTCCGCCAACAGCCTGGATCGCGTGGCAATGATTTTTTGGCGGTAGGCCGGATCGGGATAGGCATTGTGGAACCAGATGTCGAGATTGGGCAAGTCTTCCACGTTGTAGCCGAACAGGTCGGTGAAGGCACGGTTGACAAAGACGATGGCCTGGGTATCCGCCTCCGATATGGCTAGTGGCACCGGCAGGAATTCCAGGTATTCACGCAGGCGTCTCTCGCTGTCGCGCAGCCGAAGCCGCTCTTGTTCGAGAACAGCGGCGGCGGCCTGGCCTTCGTTCAGGGTGGTGGCCAAAGTCACGCCGGTCACGTTGATGATGACATGGTACAGCCAGAAATTGAACAAGCCGGTCTGCTCCATGTCCTGGCCGAAATAGCCCAGGCCGCGTGCGACCCCCCAGAGGGACAAGGCTTGCACCACCAACAGGATAGCCGAGACACCCCGGATGCCGAAACGCACGGCTGCCCAGATGATCAAAGGGAAAACCCAATACACTTTGGCGGCATGGCCGATGGACTCGCGCCAGCAATCATGAAACACCACATCGCAAAACAGCAGGGTGAGCAGGCACAGCAGGACGGCTTCGTAGCCGCGCCGGATTTGGCCCCAGGCTATGGATGTCCGCCAAGCCAGAATCGGCACGGTCAGCAAGGCCCCGAGCATGTCTCCCATCCACCACCGGAAAAAAGAGGCGGGCCACTCGCTTATCCCGACGAATCCGGCCAGCACCGTCACCGCCGAACCCAGTATCGCGCTGATCGAAGTGCCGACGACTGTGGCCAGAACCAACAGCAGGAAATAATCTTTCAGCTTGGGGATGGCCTTGTCGAAGCCGAAACGGGATAGCAGCCAAACGCCTGCGACCGGTTTCAGGGTATTGCCCAAAGCGATTAGGCCGACACCCCAAAGAGGGAATCCAATCATATATTCGGTGACGAAAGCGCCTGCCAACACGCCAGGCCAAAGGCGCGCCCCGAATAGCAGCAGGCCGGCCAGCGCGAGGCCCGACGATGGCCAGATGATGGCGACGCTGTTGATGGCCGCATAGGCCAAGGCAATTTTCGCCAACATGAGATACAGCGCGGCTATCACTGACATGGCGGCAAGCTCGGCAGGACGATATGCCAAAAATTTCAAATTTTCCCCCGGAAAAATAGGCCTGATCGACGGAATATGCCGTTGTCAGACAATATTATCGCTGCAAGTTCATGCGCAGTGCCTTGCGGCGTTACAATGCGCTTTTTTAACCAGTTCTCTAGTGTAAGGAAAAAGCATGGCCTTGAGTTCCAAAGCGCTGCAACAGAAACGTGCGAAGAAGGCTGCGAAGCGCAAAGAAACCAGAAAATCCGGTGGCCCGGCGCAAACCGGCCAGGCCGCCGAATGGCTGGCGGCTGCGGGTGCACCCATCGCCGATGTGTATACTCCGGAAGGGCTGTTCGAGGAAGGGCTGGGCTCGGTCTGGTTCAGCCGCCGCTTGGCGGATGGACGCTACGCCTTGGGCGTGTTCCTGGTGGACGCCTACTGCCTAGGCGTGAAAAATGCCATGTACGCAGTGCTTGATCCCGAAAAATACCGGGTGCATTTAGAAAATTTCCTGCACATTTCCGAGGAAAAGTTCGTCCCTTGCGAACCCGCTTATGCGCGCAAGCTGGTGGAATCGGCGGCAGCCTACGCCCGCGAACTCGGCTTGGCACCCCATGCCGACTACAAGATCGTCAAGCTCATTTTCGGCGATGTGGACGCCTCCGAAAGCCACGCCCATTTCACTTTTGGCCGGGACGGCAATCCTTTCTACGTGCCCGGCACCCACGACACCCCGGCGGAGCAGCGCCGCGTCCTCAAGCAGTTGGAGAAGTTGCACAAAGATCCTTACGCCTTGTTGGCACGGGGTTTCAGCGATTAACCGATGCCTTTTGTAGGGTGGCCTTAAGGCCACCTCATGCCGTGCGGCTTGCCAACATCTCTAGGAGTGAAAGCGGTGGCCTGAAGGCCACCCTACTGCATTTCGGATGGCAAGCGCTTGGATTGCGAAACATCAAAATGCGCCCCAGTCTCATCAACCAAAATCCCCTCACCCCAAAGCAACTTTAGCCCGTGACGACCACCCAATTTACCAATTTGCCGCTAGATCCCGCCATGCTGGCCAACATCGCATCGCTAGGCTACGCCGAGATGATGCCCATCCAGGCCGCAAGCCTGCCGCATATCCTGGACAACCGGGACATGATCGCGCAGGCGAAGACCGGCAGCGGCAAGACTGCCGCCTTCGGCATCGGCCTGTTGGCCAAGCTGGACGCCCAGGCGGCAGGTGTGCAGGCACTGGTGTTGTGTCCCACACGGGAACTGGCCGACCAAGTCGGCAAGGAAATCCGGCGGCTGGCGCGGCATGTCCCCAACATCAAGCTGTTGAGCCTGTGCGGCGGCACATCCTTTGGCCCGCAACTGGAATCATTGGAGCATGGGGCGCATATTGTGGTGGGGACGCCAGGGCGGGTGCTGAAACACCTGACCAAAGGCAGCTTGCGGCTGGATCGGTTGCGGACGCTGGTGCTGGATGAGGCAGACCGCATGTTGGACATGGGTTTCCACGACCCCATCATGGCGGTCGTCGACGCCACCCCGCCCAGTCGGCAGACCCTGCTGTTTTCCGCCACTTACCCCGGCGACATTCGGAAACTGAGCGAGTCGATCCAGCAAAAGCCGCAGAGCGTCAGCTTGGAGTCCATCCACGAAGGAACCGACATCGAGCAATGGTTTTACGAGATCAAAAAAGATGCGCGGAGCAAAAGCCTAGCCGCCTTGCTGGCCCATTACCAGCCCGAATCCAGCTTGGTGTTCTGCAACACCAAGCTGCAATGCCAGGCCGTTGCGGACGGTTTGCAGGCCCAGGGATTCCACGCCCTGGCCCTGCATGGCGACCTGGAGCAGAAAGATCGCGACCAGACGCTGGTGCGCTTTGCCAATAAAAGCTGTTCCATCTTGGTGGCGACGGATGTCGCGGCCCGCGGCCTGGACATCAAAGACTTGCAAGCGGTCATCAACTTCGAACTGGCCCAAGACCCGGAAATACATGTCCACCGCATCGGACGCACTGGCCGGGCCGGCAAGCAGGGACTGGCTTTGAGCCTTTACACCCCGGCGGAAGCCCATAAGGTGATCGCCATCGAAGCCTTTCAAAACGGCCCGGTGTCCTCGGCGGCGGTCGCCTCGTTGCAATCACACCACGCGGACTTCGCGCTGCGGCCACCGATGGTCACATTGCAGATCGACGGGGGCCGCAAAGATAAAGTCCGCCCCGGCGACATCCTCGGCGCACTGACCGGCGAGGCAGGAATCCCTTCGCCCCAGGTCGGCAAGATCGACATTTTCGACTTCAGCTCCTATGTGGCCATCGACCGCTCCGTCGCCGACAAAGCCTTGAAGCGTTTGTCCGCAGGCAAGATCAAGGGCCGCAATTTCAAGGTGCGCCGGTTCCGTTAAACGCCTTTCCTACGAATGAACGATTTTTTTGCTATAGTCGGAACTGTCCCAATAATCTTTAGAACAACAGAGGCAATCCATGGAATCACAAGTAGTCAAAGCGTTGATCGCCGTCCTAGGCGTCATGGTCGTCGGTTTTGTCATCATCGGCACCACCAAGGAGACCGACCAGGAGAAAAAATCGGGTGCGTTCCTGATGACTTCCAGCCTGATGAGCAGCCTGGCCCTAGACAAATGCACGGCGGCGGTCAAACAGGAAACCGGCGTCAACCCTTACTCCCCCAGCGAGTCGGAAAGCGACCACCGGCTGTTCGTCAAACTCATCTGGAACAACATCGGCACGGTCAAGCACGCCGAATGCCGTTATGTGATGGATCAAGGCATCACCCTGCTGAAAATCGACGACCGCATCGCCATCCTAAAAGAAGCCGTGCAGACTTCCTCCGGCGCGGCCCCGGCGGGTGTCCATCACCAATAAGCGTTTGCTCCCCTCTCCCAGCGGGAGAGGGGTTGGGGGTGAGGGCTTGAACCTCGCCCAGCAGAAGAACCCGCCTCGAAGCCAGATGCTTGCAGCCCTTCCAATGAACGCACCCAACGCGGAATTTCTCTCCCATCTGAATCTTGAAACTGGCCGCTTGACTTGGGCCGAGGCCGAGCGCCATTTTGCCCGGGGCGTGGTCGTGAAAGTCGCGGCGGAGTTGGATTTGCTCGAAGTCGCCGCCGCGATGGCCGAAGACGACAAAGCCCAATTTGTCGCTTGGTTGGAAAGCGGCCAAGTCACCAAAGCCAACACCGAAGACGCCCTAAGATGGCACGAAACCCAAGCCGAATTCTGGGCGGTGGTTGTCGCGCCATGGGTGTTGGCGCAGGAGATTGGGATGGAACAGTGAGGGAATGCAAGGCTTGCCGTGCGCAGAGCCAAAGCCCTACGGGGTTTGTAAGAAGGATAAATCCCTGCTTCAACAAAGCGGTGAAAACTTGAATAGGGCCAATCGAGAGTTTGTGATCCCCAACCATGTTTGTCTGGATTGTAATGAATGTAATCAAAATGCGAGTCGAAATCTGCTTGGTTTCGGATCGTATGTTCGAAAAAAACGCCTTTGCCAAATGCCCCTCTCCCGTTTTAATCGCCGTCGCGAAGATAATCTCTCTCCCACCACTAGGCTCCGTGAAAATCGCGATTTTATCAGCCGCAACGAGTTGAATAATCCGTATCATCCGGCGGCAATGTCCATAGACAATGCAAATGTTCTGGCAGAATGACGATGGCTTCAATCGTGAATGGCCGCTCAGCTTTGACGACACGGAAAGCCTCGCGTAGAGCGTCAATGTGTTCAGTCAAAAGCCGTAAGCGCCTTTCCAGTAAAGCCACCGTGAAAAAGCATGTCCCGCCCGGAATAAAAACACGCCGATAATCAGGCATCGCAATACCTTTAGGTTTAAGCGAATCGTCGTAGGGCGGGTTAGGTGCGCCGCACAAAACCAGGCAATACCTCCGATTCACCCGCGCACCGTAACCCGCCAATTACGCGAGGTGGCGGGTTACGGTGCGTTCGAATCCGGTGACATCACGCATTACCGAGACGCGCCTAACCCGCCATACGGCCCTACAAATTAGAATAGCTCACCCAAAACGGAAAAAGATTCCTGCATTTCTGGTGACATAGCCCAATTGCCAGGATAAATTCCATCTTTAACATATCGGTGGAATGTTGAGTAAGGCCAATCAATGGCACATTCGACAAGCTTGTGTTTGACGGGATTGAAATGGATATAGTCCACATGTTTTTCAAAATCCCAGTCATCGCGAATAACATGCTCCCAATAACGCCTTTGCCAAATGCCACGCTCACCTTTAAGCACACGGCTTTTATTGATGCGTTCGTTCTTGGGTATTTTCCGCGAGAATCCTGTTTTGATTAACATCCATCGCGTTTCATAATCGGAATCACCTTCCGGCAGAATCCATAGGGCATGAAGATGATCGGGCAACACCACCATGGCATCAATGTGGAATGGGTGTGCGATTTTGACTTTACGCACCATCTCGCGCAGAAAGTCAATATATTCGACCAACAGTTTGCGGTTTCGCTCGGCAAGGTTCACGGTAAAGAAATAGGTTCCACCCGCAACCCTGGCCCGCCGATATTGCATAATGTTTCCCCCGAAAAAGGTAGGTTGGGGTGACGCAGGAACCCCAACATAATGCCCCGCCATCAGGGGAATGTTGGGGTTCGTTCCCCACCTCAACCCACGCAAGTTTTGGTTTCGGCAATTCAACCTTTGTAGGTTGGGGTGACGCAAGGAACCCCAACATAATGCCGCGCCGTCCGGGAAGTGTTGGGGTTCGTTCCTCACCCCAACCTACGGGCTACGGGCTGACGGGGTTGCCTTCAGCAACGTAGTCGTCGATGCAGGGGGGCAGCAGCATCCCCTGCCCGCGGTGCTGTCCCGCCTTGTAGGTTCTCGGCATCATTTGCCCTTTTTATTCAATAGGATAATCGCCAATATTATGCCAAAATCTCGAAGAGACAGGGTGGATTCTTTCACAGTCTCGTGCGCACCGCGCACCGTTCGCTAAGTAGTGGACGAAATAACCCTCTTTAGCTCTTTAAGCAAAAGCTCAGATTCATCGTGCATGAGGTAAGGTCGCTTATCGGTTCTTGCCCAGTAAAAGCCCTTTCCGAGAAGGCTTGTTACTTCGCTAAAACTTAGTGCTGGAATCTTTGTAAAATCTATTGGAACGGGTGTTAGAAGTTCAACATTCCAAAACCACTCATCATCATATTCATCGTGGTTAACTTTATTGATGCTTTTGCCTTTTATCTTCGCAGCCCCTACGATACCGTGACCAACGTGGGAATAGAACACAAAGTCACCGGGTGAAAAGCAACAAACCGCTTCTTTGCGATCACCATAGGCCGATACTCTAGATTTACTCATCATTTCCTGAAGGCAGCCATAACCACCTTGAGCCTTTAGAAAATCCCAACTTCGATTCGTGTCAAAAAGCACCCCTTTAAGAAGGGCAGGGTTAATATGACGATCATAGGGGAGCGCAAAAAACTCGAAATAATTTTGCTCGCCAATGGTATAAATGCGATAAGGCAGGAAATCGACCGAAAGCCCACGTTGCTTCCAGTAGTCAACGGCATTAATTAGTGTATCGTTTGCAGAATTACCAACAATAAGGAAATGCTGCCGTTTGTTGAACTCAGAAGGCAACAAAGGTCTTTCCAAGTTGAAAGCCTCTCGATGGGACTCCGCCAGATTAGCCGTGGCGTTGTTGCAGTACGTTCTAAACTTGTCTTGGAGCGTATTGAAAGTCCAAAGACCAGCCTCTTGAGCATATCTAAGCGCCTGTAACATTGCGTCTGCGCCCGCAACGCCACGTTTTATTTCAAAAATCGAGAGATCGCCAGCACTGTTAAGGGCATATAAATCAGCTTCAGCCTGCATTCGACGTTCTTGAAACACAGGCATTAGTGCTGCACCTTCAAAAAGGACATCCAACAAATGAGAGGCCAAAAGTACTTCCAGATCTTTTTCTACTTTTCCTAAGTCCGCGAAATCAAGAAAAGGGAGTGGTTCAAGATCGTTGGCCCCGGCATTGCCAACCGTAAGTTTATATAACACGAAGTTTCTCCTTGTATTTTTATCACTTGAAAGCTGAGATATAAGGTGGGCAACAAAACCCCCGTTGCCCACCCTACGTCAATAGCTGGTATTACCCAACCAACTCCTTAACCTTAGCAATAATCCCAGTCGGGTCGATGCCTTGATACGGGAACTGTTCCCACAACCCGCCGCAGCCTTCCTTGTGGGTTCCTAAGTACCCATATTTCGGCGACAGCCCGCGCTCCAGCAGCCAAGTGCCGAGACGGCTACCCAAGCCGGTCTTCCTATTAAACGCTTCGACGACCAACACAAACGGCGCTTTGCCGATCTTCGCGAGGATTTCCTCGTCCACGACATTCAGCGTGGTCTTGTTAATCAAGCCGACGTCGATGCCTTCCAGTTTCAGCTTTTCGACCGCATCCAAGGCGCGGTGCAGGGATTCGCCGAAGCTGACGACATAACCCGCCGTGCCTTCGCGGATGACTTCGTCTTTGCCGGGGACAAAGGTGTAATCCGGGCCGAAGAAGTCGGTGCCGTCGGTCTTGAGGATGTTCGGGGTCTTCGAGCGGGTGGAGAACACGAAGCGCAGGCCGGGATCGTTGAACACGGCGGCGACGACGGCGCGCATCTGGCCGGGGTCCGCCGGGAAGTACAGGCGGGTCGGGTGGCCGTCTTCCAGGCCGTTGTCGGCGTAGAAGTTGTTGATGCCGAAGTGGCAGGTGTTGTCCGCCATGTCGTCAATGCCGGAGTGCGAGAAGTGCAGCAGGACATTGGAGAAGTTCAACCGGGCCATGGTGGCTTCGGAAATAATCATTTCCAAAAACGCGGCGAAGGTGCCGAAGATGCCTTGACGGCCCGGCTGGTTGCCGAAGCCGGCGCAGGCGGAGAAGTTGCCGCGTTCCATGATGCCGCCGGCGATGAAGATTTCCGGGTAGGCGTCGTGGATCTTCTTCAGGCCGCAGGAGCCTTCGAGGTCGCTGTCCACCACCAACACGCTGGCTTTGCGCTCTTCCGGGGTGAGGTCTTTCAACTGCGCGACGACGGCGTCGCCGAAGACGTTGCGGTTGGCGTCGAAGTTTTTGCCGGAACCTAAGTAAGTGTAGGGGTCTTTCGGCTTTTCGATGGCTTTCAAGAACGCCACCGCGTCGTTGTGGCCGCGTTTTTCCAAGTATTTGATGGCTTTGTCGAAGGCGATCACGTCATGGCCGTGGCAGGAGCCTTCGAGGCCGTCAACGCCGGGCATCATTTTGCGCTTGGCGATGACCGCAACCGGGCCATTGCTGAGAATCGCGGCGCGGATCTTGGCATACAGCGCGTCGAAGTCTTCGCCGTCCACTTCCGACACTTCCAAGCCATGACCGGCCAGGGTCTTGGCGACGCTATAGCCTTTCAGGTAGCTGGAGGGGTGGTCGGCAATCGTCACGTCGTTGTCGTCGATGACCAGCTTGACGTTCAAGCCTTGCGCAACAGCGAGGCGGGCGGCTTCGGCATCGTTGCCTTCCATCTGCGAGCCGTCGGAGCCGAGCATGAAGACGATCTTGTCGGGGTTGGCAATCGCCACGCCGTTGACATAGGGCCACATGTGACCCAGACGGCCTGAGCTGAATTTCACGCCGGGGGTCAGGCCCAGTTCCGGGTGGCCCGGCAGCTTTTCATGGGCAACGCGGTATTTGGTCAGTTGCTCGAACGGCAGATCGCCGTGCAGCGCGGCCAGCAGGTATTGCGTGCCGACGCGATGGCCGGCTTCGTCGTAGAAGATCGGCACGAACTTGTCCGGGTTGCCACGGAACAGGGCGTCGAGGATCACGACTTCAGGAGCCGTGTCATACGGGCCGCCAGTGTGGCCACCGACGCCACGCGCCGCGCCCGTCGCCGTGAAGAAGATGAGGGCGTCGCGGAAGAACTGGAGGTTCTGCGCCAGCGCGGCCCTCTTCTCGGGGCTTAAAGTAGGGTTGTTGTAGTCCAGCGCCACAGGGGTGTAGAGGCTGGTATCGAGGGGGAAATTTGGGTTGATACTCATGTTGCTGTTTTTCCGAATGTTTGTGTTTTTGGTATGGACATGCCTCGCCATGAGCGCGAGACATCCGGCTAAAGATATAGCTTCCTTGCCAAGTTCGCCATAAAAAAAAGGCCGCAAGCCTTTATCACGGCGGGGTTGGATTGCAAGATCAGGTTCGCATTATTAGGTGTCCAATCTCCTCATCGGTTTCTGCCGAATCCCAAGCGGGCGAATGCGCCACCAATGGAATGCTGGAATGCAAAAGGGGGGGGTGTTCCTCAGGCTGTGGGATAAACCCTACCCCGGCCCACTCACCATCAACTCATGGGTGGCCCGCGTCATCGCCACATACAGCAGCCGGACATCTTCTGGGGTCAGGTAGGCATTCGGCCCTGATTCTTTGACGCCGGGTATCGCCACCAACGGGAATTCCAAGCCCTTGCAACTGTGCATGGTCAGGAATTTCACGGTGTCCTCGTTTTGCGCGAATGTCGCCTGCTTGTGATAGGTCACAGGCACTTGCCGGGCGCGGAGAATCCGCAGCACTTCCTGCCCGACCGTGGGGTAGTCATGGTAAATGACCGCCATGTCCCGCCAAGGCAGGCCGTTTTGATGGGCTTGCTTGAACTGGTCGGCGATGTACTCGGCCTCATCCCGCAGCCTGGGGAATTTGATGATTTGCGGCTTCGGCCCGGAGCGACCGGCGCTGACCGGGGCCAATAGTGGCACACCATCTTCATCCGCTGATTCCGGGTGTAGCAGGTCGCTGGCGATGCGAGAGGCTAAATCAAGGATTTCCCGAGTGTTGCGGTAATTGACGCGCAAGATCGTCGTGCGGCCTTGGGCTTGGATGCCGACGCTTTTGAAGCGGAATTTCTGCTTGCGGCCCCGGTTGTAGATGGATTGGGCATCGTCGTACAACACCAGCAAAGAATTGCTGGCCGGATCGACCATTTGCACGACCAGCTTGAACCATTCCGGATCGAAGTCGTGGCCTTCGTCGATCAACACGGCCTCGTATTGTGCGGAAGGAATCATCTTCCGCTCCACCGCCGCGATAAGCCGTTTCACCATGACCTCGAAAAACTCGCGCCGATCCTCTCGCGGAGCGGGCAGGCCGACGTGGTAGGCCATCAATTGGGCGCGGCACCATTGGTGGAAATGATGCACATGGACTTTGTCCTGTACCCCCTTCGCTTCCATCGAACGGGCCAGCCGCTTTGCCAGGGTTTGGTTGTAACACAGCACGAGGATGGGTTTGGCGCAGACTTTGGCGAGTTGCTCGGCGCGGTAGCCCAAGATCAAAGTCTTGCCGGAACCGGCGACGCCATGGATGACCCGATGCCCTTCGCCTAGGCTGCGGGCAAGCTGCTCTTGCTGCAAATCCATCACCCGCAGCAATTCTTCGGGTGGCGAGGTTTTGGGCTGGTCGAACATATCCGCTTGGCTGACGATGCGAATTTCGGGAAACAGCAACCAGCGGATGCGGTCGATTTGCGGCAGGGAAAGCAGGGAGAAAAACGCGAGGTTGAACATGCCCCAGAGCCGCTTCTGAAAGTCCTCAGCCTCCACATTCTCGCCCATCTCATCGAAACAGATGACATGGTGCGGCTCCAACACCTCGCCTAAATCACTAGAATCAAACTGCCTGCGGCTGATGTTCGGCAACACCACGCCATAGCCCCAAGGGAATAACAATTGGCCCCGGCGGGGGCCGTTGGCATGGGTCAATTGCGGATCGGCTTTCAATGCGTTAGCCACCGCATGGGCATATTGCCGGGCTTGTTCCAGAGGATTAACCACCCGCTTCAAGCCGGACTGGAGAATCAGGGAAAAACCATCGCGGTCAGCGTTGCGGATGGTGTCCAAGCGCCAATCTTTGACCTCCAATATTAAAATTCCCCGGCGCGGGTGTAGCACGATGAAATCGGGATGCTGCACGGTCGGGCCGACCGGCACGTCATACCAACACAGATAATCGTCTTCGAGTTTATCTTCGAGCCTGCGGGCGAGGCGTTTCTCGCCCGAGGTCATCTTCGGCAGGCAGGTGCTTAAGGCAGGAATCAGCGTCGCCAACGGTATCTCCGTATATGATGGTCAGCTTGCAATGGATACAGTGGCTAGGCATTATCCGTTTCCTTGCTGGAAAAGCAAGCGGGCCGGGCCGTGGCTAAAAAAACCTTGGCGCATTTATAAAAGGGGCACCCGGCTTGGGATTTCTCCACCGGCACATCCTCCCTCGCGCCCCATTCCGTCCAAGAACCGTCATACACTGCGACACTCTCATTGCCCAGCAAATACAGACCCAAAGCCAAAATCGAAGCCGTCACGCCCGTGCCGCATGTGGTGACAATCGGTTTGGAGATGTCCACGCCGGTCTGCCGGTACAGCGTTTCCAGTTCCGCCAAGGGTTTCAGGCAAAAGCGGGCTTCGTCGGACAATGTTTTAAAGGGCAGGTTGCGGCTGCCGGGCATGTGGCCACCACGCACTCCCGGGCCTGGGTTCCGGTTCGGTGCCATGGAAGCGGCCTGGGCCTCGGGCATCAAGGATTTGCGCGTCGGGCTGGGTTAGCAGGGCTTTCACTTGTTCGAGGTCACGGACGAGTTCGGGACGGAAGCCGGCTTTGAAGCTTTGCGCTTGCGGTGTGACCGGTTCGCTGTTTACTGTCCGGCCTTCTTGAAGCCAGCGGGCGATGCCGCCGTCCAGCACCGCCACCTTGTCATGGCCGAACACACGAAACGTCCACCAGACACGGGCCGAGGCCATGAAGAAATTGCTGTCGTAGACGACGACCAGGGTGTCATCGCCTATGCCCAGCTTGCCCGCCGCGTCAGTGAATTGCTCCGGGCGGGGCAGCATATGCGGCAGGTGGGTGCCATGGTCGGCGATTTCGTCGATGTCGAAGAACAACGCGCCAGGGATGTGGGCTTGCCGGTATTCGGCCTTGGCATCGCGGTTTTGGTTGGGCAGGAAGAAGCTGGCATCCAGCACGGCCAAATCTTTGGCGTTTAAGTTTTCGGCCAGCCATTCAGTGCTGACTAGGGGAGATTGTTTTTCGGTGGCCATGGTTTCCTCAATTCAGATGCTTCTTGCCGCATTATAAGGCATAAGGCGTTTGCCAAGCCGGGATGCGGAATAGGGTGCGATGTGCCGCATGGACATGGGCCTTGGCCCCATCCTACAATCGCGCCCACTGACTGCCATTCTCCAACATAACCCAAGCAACCATGGCTGAAATTGAAGCGACACCCATTAAAACCCCTTATGAACGCCTAGGCGGCGAGGCCGTGCTGCGCCAATTGGTGGAGCGTTTTTACGAACTGATGAATGAATTGCCGCAGGCACGGGGCATCCGCAAAATGCACGCCGCTGACTTGGGTGGGGCTACGGCCAAGTTGTTCAAGTTTCTCTCCGGCTGGCTGGGCGGGCCTGATTTGTTCGTCGAGGAATACGGCCATCCGCGCCTGCGCGCACGGCATTTTCCTTTTCCCATCGGCGTGGCGGAGCGCGACCAATGGATGTTGTGCATGAACCAAGCCTTGGACGAGACGCCCATGGACGCGGAACTGCGCGAATTGCTCCGCCAGGCCTTGACGCAGACCGCCACCCATATGATCAACCAAGCCTAAAGGAAAAAGACTGTTTTTCAGCCTGTCACATAAAGACGGCTACAATGCTCACAAACTCGATTCGGACGGAACATGGCAAAACAGGTCGTACTCGCCAGCAACAACCCCGGAAAAATCCGCGAAATCCAAGCCCTGCTTTCCGGGATGGACAGGGAGATCCTGCCGCAGGCCACCTTCACCGAAGTGGAAGCGGAGGAGACCGGCCTGAGCTTCCTGGAAAACGCGCTCATCAAGGCCCGCCATGCGGCCTTGGCTTCGGGCCTGCCCACCATTGCCGACGATTCCGGCTTGGAGGTCGATGCCTTGGGCGGTGCGCCCGGCGTGTTCTCCGCCCGCTATGCCGGGGAAGGCGCTTCAGATGCGGCCAATAACGCAAAACTGCTGCGTGATATGGCAGGGATAGCGGACGATTCGCGCATCGCCCGCTTCCGTTGCGTCATGGTCTATTTACGTGACGCCGACGATCCCGAACCCTTGGTCGGCGAAGGCGTCTGGGAAGGCCGAATCCTGCGCGAACTCTGCGGGAGCGGCGGTTTCGGCTACGACCCGCTGTTTTTCGTCCCCAGCCAAGGCTGCTCCTCCGCCGAATTGCCCCCTGAGACCAAGAACCAGTTGAGCCATCGCGGCCAAGCGTTGCGTGAGCTGGCGGCGCGGATGACATTTGCTTGCAAACTGCGATAATTGCCCGCCAATGCTTTCATAAACCTATTGGCAAACTTTGGGGCAGCGCATGATTGAAGATTTGAAAGGTGGCGAATCCTGGCGGATGTTCCGCATCATCAGTGAATTCACCGAAGGGTTCGATAAACTGGCCGACCTCCGTTGCGCAGTTTCGATTTTTGGCTCGGCCCGCCTCCAGCCCGAATCGCCATATTGGCAGGCGGCGCAGACGCATTGCCGAAATCCTCGCCAGCCAGGGTTATGCCATCATCACCGGCGGGGGGCCGGGGGTCATGGAGGCGGCCAACAAGGGTGCCTGGTTGAAAAACGGACTTTCCGTCGGATTGAATATCCAACTGCCCCCGGAGCAAAAACCCAATCCGTACCAAAATGTGAGCATGGATTTCAGCTATTTCTTCGTCCGCAAGGTGATGTTCATCAAGTATTCCATGGGTTATGTGTGCCTGCCGGGCGGGTTCGGCACCTTGGATGAATTCTTCGAGGCATTGACCTTGATGCAGACGCACAAGACCCATCCGATGCCGCTGGTTCTGTTTGGTAGCGAGTATTGGACGGGGCTGCTGGATTGGATCAAAAACACCGTCTTGGCCCAGAATTTGATCGACCCGGCTGAAGTGGACTACATCTCGATCACCGACGATCCTCTGGAAGTGGTCGCCATCATGAACCGCCACCGCGAATGGAAGCAGCGCAAAATCGCCGAAGCCGAGGCCACCAACGTGGACTACAAGCCCAAAAGCTCCTGATTTCGAGGCTTTTGAGGCAATCAACGCCAGCCAGCCATATCGCCGCCATGCCCAACATCGATCCTTTGACCTATATCAAAACCGTCCTCGCCAAGGATTTTGCGGCACATCCCAAGCCCCCGTCCAAACCCGAGCCACAAGCCTTGGTCATCACCCTGTCCCGTGATTACGGGGCGCAAGGGGAAGCCGTCGCCCACGGGCTGGCCCAATCTTTGGGTCTTCCGGTTTACGACCAGGAAATCTTGGATCGGGTGGCCGCAAACGCCAGAACCGATAAGTTCCGCTTTGAGGCCCACGACGAGCAATCCAGCGCCGGTTTCAGCGCATTCGTGTACGGCTTGGTCTCAGGCAACCCCGCCACCTTGCGTGACTACCGCCGCCACCTCTGCGGGGCGATACTTGAGCTTTCCCGCCAGGATTGCATCATCATCGGACGTGGCGCACATTTGGTCTTGCCGGCCAGAAGGTTTTCCGCGTCCGCGTGGTCGGCAGCAAAGCCCGTTTGTGCGCAACGCATCGCCTTGGAATTGGGCATTCCCCCCGCTGAGGCAGAACACAAGGTGATTGAAGTCAACCAAAAGCGGCACAAGGCAGTGCTCGACCTTTTCCATGACAGCATTGAGCATTGCTCGCTGGAGCATGCCGATTTGTTCGATCTGGTCATCAACACCGACCATATTCCAGCCTCCGCCGCCGTCAGCCTTATCCTGCTGGCCCTGCGGGAAGCCGGCCGTATCAAGGAGGTTCCGCCGTGCAAGGCGTAAGCCTGGAAGGGCCGCGTACCCTGCAAGTGGATATCGCCGATGCTGGGCAACGGATTTATTCAGGGGCTTGCGTCAGCCTAGTCGCACCCGCAGCTTTCGGCGAAGTCTGCATCCTGCCCCGCCATGCGCCTTTTCTCAGCAAGCTGGTGCCCGGTGAAATCCGCTTGCAAACTGCTGACCAAAGCGAACGCCTGCTGTATTACGTCTCCGGTGGTTATTTGGAGGTGAAAGATTCCACCGTGACCGTGCTCGCCGACCGCATGTTGCGCTCCGAGGAAATCGACCGCGAAGCCGCCTTGGCGGCCAAGGCCGACGCCGAGCGCACCCTCAAAACCAGCCCGATTGACAACGACCGCGACCTCGCCAAGCTGGAATTGGTCAAGGCCATCGCGCAATTGCGGGTGCTGGAACACGTCGACATGATCAAACTGCGCAAGCACCGCCGCTAGATGCCTTGCAGGCGTCTAGCATTACGAATTTCAACGGGTGGCAACCAGATGCTAGAGTCAAGCCTGCCGCGCCACGCATGTAAATGATCAACGACTCACAACTACAAAACAGGGGTATCCCATGAGCAAGAAATACGTTTTTTCATTCCTCGAAGGCGACGGCAAAAATAAGCATCTACTGGGCGGCAAGGGTGCCAACCTGTGCGAGATGACCCAGTTCGGCCTCAACGTGCCGCCGGGTTTTGTCATCACCACCGAGGCCTGCCTGGAATTCCAGGATCGCGACCTGCTGCCGGAAGCCTTGATGGCGGAAGTCTCGGGCCATGTACAGTTCCTCGAAGACGAGTACCGGCAAGAACTTCGGCGGGGCCGAGAACCCACTGCTGGTCTCCGTGCGCTCCGGTTCGGCCATGTCCATGCCCGGCATGATGGACACCATCTTAAACCTAGGCCTGAACGCGACCACCCTGCCCGGCTTGATCGCGCAGACCCAGAACGAACGCTTCGGCTACGACGCCTACCGCCGCTTCATCCAACTGTTCGGCACCGTCGCGCTCAACGTGCCTCATGAGATGTTTAACGAGCAATTCGATGAAGTGAAACGCCAAGCCGGTGTCAAGGCGGACATTGGCCTGAACGCGGCGCATTTGAAGGATGTCAGCGAGCGTTTCCTGAAAGTTGTGCGCCAGCACACCGGCAGGCCGTTCCCGGAAGACGTGTACGAACAACTGGAAATCGCCATCAAGGCGGTGTTCAAATCCTGGATGGGCAAACGCGCCGTCGATTATCGCCGCGAATTCAACATCACCCCCGACATGGCCAATGGCACTGCCGTCAATGTCGTCACGATGGTGTTCGGCAATCTGGGCAATGATTGCGCCACCGGCGTCGGCTTCACCCGCAACCCGGCCACGGGCAAGAACGAGATGTATGGCGAATACCTCGTCAACGCCCAAGGCGAAGACGTGGTGGCCGGCATCCGCACCCCCAAGCCGGTGGCGGAGTTGGAGCAGGAAATGCCCGACCTGTACCGCCAATTGGTGGATTTGCGCGACAAGCTGGAAGAGCACTACCAAGAAGTCCAGGACTACGAGTACACCATCGAAAAAGGCGTGCTCTACTGCCTGCAAACCCGCAACGGCAAGATGAACGCCGCCTCAATGGTGCGCACTTCGGTGGAAATGTTCCAGGAAGGCTTGATCTCCAAGGAAAAGGCGCTGCTGCGCGTCAACCCGAACGACCTGGAGCAATTGCTGCATCCTACCCTAGACCCCAAGCATGGCGAAATGCCCTTGGCGCAAGGCCTGCCTGCATCCCCCGGCGCGGCCAGCGGCATGATCGTGTTTGAAGCCGACACCGCCGAAACCAAAGGCCGGGCCGGTGAGAAAGTCATCCTGGTACGCGAAGAAACCAAACCTGAAGACATCCACGGCTTCTTCGCCGCGCAAGGCATCCTGACCAGCCGGGGCGGCAAGACCTCCCACGCCGCCGTGGTCGCACGGGGCATGGGCAAAGCCTGCGTCGCCGGTGCCGAAGGCATCAAGGTGGACACCCGAGCCCGTCAGGCAACGGTCGGCGAAATCACCCTGCGCGAAGGCGACATCATCACCATCGACGGCGGCACCGGCAATGTCTATCTAGGCGAAATCCCCACCATCGACCCGGTGTTCTCCGAGGAACTGAAGACCCTGCTGGGATGGGCGGACGATGTCGCCCGCTTGAAAGTCATGGCTAACGCCGACACGCCCGACGCGGCCCAAGTCGCCGTCGAATACGGTGCGCAAGGCATCGGCCTGTGCCGCACCGAGCGCATGTTCAACGCCACCGACCGCCTACCCATCGTCGTGGACATGATCTTGGCCCGTAATGTCGAAGAGCGCAAAGAAGCCCTGACCGGCTGTTGCCGATCCAGCGCAAGGACTTCAAGGAAATCTTCACCGCCATGGCCCCGCGCCCAGTCACGGTGCGCTTGCTCGACCCGCCGATGCACGAATTTCTGCCCGGCGAGTTGCAGTTGATGGACGAGATCAACGCCATCGAGCATTACCGCCTGATCGTCAAGGGCCACATCGCCGCCGGCGGAGTGTTGAACCGGCCGCTGCTGGGCGGGGATTTGACGCCTGAGGAACTCGACGCCGCGATGACTAAGAAGGAACGCATGTTGCGCAAGGTGCGCGAACTCTACGAGGTCAACCCGATGCTCGGCCATCGTGGCGTCCGCCTTGGCATCTCCTACCCTGAAATCTACGAGATGCAGATCCGCGCCGTGCTGGAAGCCACCGCCGAGGCGCAGAAGGAGGGCGTGGAAGTCCACCCGGAAATAATGGTGCCCCAGGTCATCACTTCCAAGGAACTACAATTGGTCAAATCCTGGGTGGATCGCTTAACCTCGGAAGTCGAAGCCCAAGCCGGGGTCAAGCTCAACGTCAAGTTCGGCACGATGGTCGAAACCGTCCGCGCCTGCACCCGCGCCGGCGAGTTGGCGAAGATCGCCGAGTTCTTCTCCTTCGGCACCAACGACCTGACCCAGGCCACGTTCTCGTTCTCCCGCGAGGATGCCGAGAACAAGTTCTTGCCGCTGTACAACGAATCCGGCATCCTCAAGGACAACCCCTTCGATGTGCTGGATGTGAACGGCGTCGGTGTGTTGATGGAAATGACCGTGAAGAATGGCCGTCAGAGCTTCCCTGATCTGAAAGTCGGCATTTGCGGCGAAGCCGGGGGACACCCCGAGTCCATCCACTTCTGCCACCAGATCGGCCTAAGCTACGTCTCCTGCTCCGCCCCGCGTGTGCCGGTGGCCAGGTTGGCGGCGGCCCATGCTAAGTTGTTGGAGAAATAAGCCGCATAATCCCTCTCCCACAGGGAGAGGGATTATCAAAACGAGGGATAACATCGCTTGAAGCGGTGTTATCCCTAAATTCATGTGATTGATCCTAAAGTAGTGCCTGCCGGTCTACGCCTAAGGCGCGGGCCAGCACCGCGTCCAGCCAACTCGGCAAATCCGGGCGGCATTGCGACAGGCTCTTACCCCGGTGGCCATGGAAACGCGGGGGGCAAAACGGCTCGATTTCGCCATACGGATACGTGCCTTTGCCGAACAGCCGGAACAAGGTCACGCCGGCGGCGAACACATCGGTTGCCTCGCTGCCGTGTTCGCCGGCGAACTGCTCGGGGGCCATGTAGCTGGCGGTACCTGGGATGGGCGCGTCAACGTCTTCCGCGAAGGAAGGCAGCCGGGCCACGCCCAAATCCAACAGCTTCAAGCCGCCGCCATCCAGCAGCAGGATATTGTCCGGCTTGATGTCGCGGTAGATGATCCGCAGCCGGTGCAAGGCATGGATGGCTTTGCACAGCTTCAGCGCCAGCCCCACGCCTTCCTCTAAACTCACCGGCCCGCCATGGGCGATGCGTTGCTCCATGGTGTTGCCGACGTAATAAGGTATCACCGTGTACAGCCGGGTTTGCCGACCCGGCGGCGGCTCGACGACTTCGGCCACCCACGGACTGTGGACGCGGGTGCCGATCCAGGCTTCGCGTAGGAAGGCATCATAGTATTCGCGTTCGCTGGCAAAATTTGGATGCGGGAATTTCAGCACCAGCGGATTCTGGTTGATCTGGTCACGTGCCAAGAACAAGGCGCTGTAACGCCCTGTGGAAAGGTGAAGGAATCAGTCGGAGTAGCCAGCAGCAGCCAAGGCTGTTCGTGCAATCCCTCCAGCTTGCGGTCAAACGGCGGGCAATGTACGCCCAAGGCATCGGCGGCTTGGCGGTAAAGACTGGGCCGGTAAACGCTGGCAGCGGCGATCTTGATGTCCAAAGGCTCGCCCACGCAATAGCCGTCTATCAAGCCTTTGCGCAGGCAATCGGCCATCAACGGCGGCGGCACCACACTGAGCCGGATGTCGCGGTCAGGGTCTATGCCGGCGGAGGCCAGCCAATAACGCAGCAGGTAATTGTGCGAAGAAGAGGGATACACCATGGCGAAGCGCAAAGGCTCCAGCTCCCGTGCCTTGTCCTCCTCGACCAGCTTTTTCAAGGCGTCGGCGGTCGCCAGGGATTGCGGCGGGATGCCGGTGTCCAGCAAGCGCTGGTAAAGTTGGCCCGAAACCGTGATGGCATTACCGTTCAGGCTCATCGAAAACCCCGTGACTATCGGCACACGGAAAGCTTCCGCCCCCAAGGAAGCGGCCAGCGGCATCCCCGCCAACATCTGCGCCCCGTCCAGTGAGCCGAAGCACACCTTGTCGCGGATGTTCGCCCAAGACGGCTCGTGCGGGCAGCGCCACCTGCAAATCTTGGGACGCAAAGAAGCCCTTTTCCTGATCGATCATCAATGGAACGCAATCCGTGAGAGGAATGAAACTTAAAGTAACCTCGGTCTTTTCCAAGCGACCCTCGGCGCATGAAACGGGGGAGGGATTGAATCCTGTCGGTTGGCTTGCGTGTTCAAGGAAAGGATCTCCAAAACTTGAGGCAACAAAAAAAGCGTCTAGCGACTTGTCCCGCTATGCGGAATCAATCGCTGGACGCCTTTGTCCGTGACGCTACCTACCGCCTAAGGTTTGCTTCAGTCGTTTGCACAACAATGGATCGAAAAACCTGGAGCTTGATCCGATTTGAAGCTGTCTGCCGTTTTGTTCATGGCTGTCTCCATGGACGGTTCATAAGCGCCCGACTCGGCATGCAACGATGGACACAAGTCCGTCATTTGACTTGCTTGCTGGATTCCTTGTCCAACCCCTGCGCCAAACTGATGGCATTGACATAGCCTGGGATGATCGTGCCTTTTTCGGTGACTAGCATCGGCGTCCCCGATGCCCCGAATTCCTCGCCCAGTTTCATATGCGCCTGGACTGGATTGTCGCACTGTTTCATGTCGATGCTCTCGCCTTTCTTGGCCTGGGTCAGCGCCGCCTGGCGATCCTTGGCACACCACACCGCGACCGCCTTGTTATAGGAATCCGAGCCTAACCCGGCGCGGGGGAAAAACAGGTAGCGAATTTCGATGCCCGCCGCCATATATTGATCCATCTCGGAATGCAATTTTCTGCAATAGCCGCAATCGATGTCGGTGAAGACATAGACGACATGCTTGGTTTTTTTCGGCAAGCCAGGCTTGAACACGATCATATTGTTCAGGCCGACCTTGTCCAATTCGCCGATCCGGGCCTCGCCCAAACGCGCCTCGGTCAAATCCTTGTTGGCCTTGACATCAATCAACGAGCCGTCGATAAAGTAATCGCCCTCCGCGTTCGTATAATATAGCCTGGAACCGGAAATAAACTCATACAGCCCCGGAACCGCCGTCGGATGCCTGCTGGCTTTGACATCAGTCAGCTTCCCTTGGACTAGATATTTGCCGTCTCCGGTCATATAAAATATTTTCGACCCGGCTGCGACTTCATAAAGCCCGGCGACTTTTGTGGGCTTGATCGAGGTGGGTGTCAATGTCGGCGCCACCTTTTTCAGGGCCTCTTCAATGGCTTTGGTGGGGCTGTCCGGGGCTGCGGGCGCTTGCTGCTCATCGGTTTTGCCGGAGGTTTCTTCGGCCATCAACGGCTGCGCCAGCGCGAACAAGGTGCGCCAGGCCCAAGCCCATCAGTAATTTTTTCATCGTTGCATTCATAAAGCTCTGGAATGGAAGGGTTTCACTCTGGAAGATTGGCAGGCCCGTTTCAGACAGGATGCCGCACTATGTCCAGATAAAAGCTAAATATCATCAAGGAAAACAAAATCACAATGCCTACATTTTGAATCCCGGCCTGGATGCCTTCGGGGATAGGCTTTCCTCTGCCTGCCTCAAGCAGATAAAACATCAGATGGCCGCCGTCCAGCACCGGAATAGGGAGGAGATTGAGCACAGCCAGGCTGATGCTCACCAGCGCTAAAAATTTGAGGAACTGGACCAAGCCCATGCTCGCCGATTGTCCCGCATACTGGGCAATGCTAATGGGGCCACTCAGGTTGTCCACCGACGCCTCGCCAACCAACATGCGCCCAATCATCTTCAAGGTCAGCGCCGAATACTGCCAGGTCTTGGCCGTTGCGGCGACGAGGGCCGACACCGGCCCTAGGCGGTATTCGACCTTCATGGAATCCCGCAAGTCTTGCGGAATCCGCACGACCGCGCCGATCCGGCCAATCTTGCCCTTGGCTGATGCGACCTCCGCCGGGGTTATTTTCATTGCCAGCTCGGCACCCGCGCGCTCCAGCCTGACACTGATTTCCTCGCCTGGATGGGTGCGGACCGTATCGACCCATTGCTGCCAGTCCTTGACCGGCTGGCCGTCGGCGACCAGCAGGCGGTCGCCAGCGGCCAGGCCGGCCTGCTCGGCGGCACTGTTGGGCTCGACCCGATCCACGACTGGCGGCAGAGGCGGCTGCGGGGGTAGCAAGCCGAGGCGGTCGTGCAACAACTCGGGCTGCTCGGCGAGTTCACGGGGGATGGACAAGATGCGGCGGATGTGCGCGTCGCGGTCTGTCTTCACTTCAATGGATAGGTTTTCGTGATCAATGGCCTGCTCAATCAACTCGCCCATGGCCAAATCCCAAGTGGAGGTATCGACATCGCCCACGGCGACGATTTCCTCTCCCTCTTGGAAACCGGCCTGCCCAGCCAAGCTTGCCGGTGCGACCGGACCCAACACCGGACGCATGCCGGTTTCACCGATCATGAACACGGCCCAGTACAGCAGGATAGCCAGCACAAAATTGGCAAACGGCCCGGCGAAGACGATGGCGGCACGAACGGACAGACGCTGGCGGTTGAAGGCATACGGCAGATCTTCGGGGGAAACCTCGCCCTCGCGCTCGTCCACCATCTTCACATAGCCGCCCAAGGGCAACAGGCCGATGGAAAATTCGGTGCCTTCGGGGGACTTGCGGTAGCGCCAGACCGATTTGCCTATTCCTATGGAAAAACGCAACACCTTCACGCCTAACAGCCGGCAGGCATAGAAATGGCCGAACTCGTGGAAGGCGACCAAAATCGCCAAGGCCAACAGGAAATAAAAAACCGTGTGCGCCAGCGATAAGGATTGCATAGTGGGCTAGTGGCTGTGTCGATGGGCGATGAAGGCTTGCGCCAAGGCTCTGGACGCCCGGTCGGCCTCCAAGACCCCCTTGATGGAATCCGCAGGCCCGGTGGTTGTGTTCTCCATGCAATATTCGATGATGCCGGGGATGGAGGTGAAACGGACGCGTTCTTCAAGGAACGCCGCCACGGCGACTTCGTTGGCGGCGTTCAGCACCGCCGGCATGATGCCACCCGCGCGCACCGCTTCGTAGGCCAAGCGCAAATTAGGGAAACGCTCGAAATCCGGTGTCTGGAAATTCAATTGTCGGACTGCGAACAAGTCCAGTGGTTCCGCACCGGAATCGAAACGCTCGGGAAATGCCAGCGCGTGGGCAATGGGTATGCGCATGTCGGGATTGCCCATCTGCGCCAGCACCGTGCCATCCACATAATCGACCATGGAGTGGATGACGCTTTGCGGATGCACCACCACTTGGACTTGCTCCGGCGGCAGGTTGAACAATAGGCAGGCTTCGATGACTTCCAAGCCTTTGTTCATCATCGTGGCGGAATCCACCGAGATTTTCCGGCCCATGACCCAGTTGGGATGGGCGCAGGCCTGATCCGGCGTGACTTCATGCAATTCATCCAGCCCCTTGTTTAAGAAAGGCCCACCGGAAGCCGTCAGCAAAATGCGGCGGACTTCCGGCGCATGGCGACCGGCATGGTAGTTGGCCGGCATACACTGGAAAATGGCGTTGTGTTCGCTGTCGATAGGCAGCAGTTCCGCGCCGGAGTTGACGACCTCGCGCATGAACAAGGGGCCGGACATGACCAGAGCCTCCTTGTTGGCCAGCAACACGCTCTTCCCGGCCTTCGCAGCCGCCAGCGTGGGCAGCAATCCCGCCGCCCCGACGATGGCCGCCATGACGCTATCAACCTCGGGAAGCGAGGCGACCTGCTCCAAGGCCGCCACGCCGCAGAGAACCTCTATCGCCCCCAAGTCCGCAGCCTTCAGCCGACCGCGCAGATCGGCGACCTTGGCCTCGTCGAGCAAAACGGCATAGCCTGGACGGTGGGCTTGGCACTGCTCGAACAGGAGATCCAGATTGTTATGGGCCGTCAACGCGACCACCCGGTAGCGGTCAGGATGTCGGCCCACGACATCCAGGGTGCTGACGCCGATGGAACCGGTGGAGCCGAGGATGCAGATGTTTTTCATACGAAGAAAATCCCCAACAGCTTTGAACCTGCGTAAAACACCGACACGGCGGCAATGAGACTGTCGACGCGATCCAGCATACCGCCATGGCCGGGCAGGATGGCCCCGCTGTCTTTCACACCGCGCACACGCTTGGCCAGGCTTTCAAACAAGTCGCCGACCACGGAAATCACCAGGGTGACGACCGAAAGCATGACAAAATCCATCAACTGCACCGCATTGAAGCGGGTGAACGAGCCTTGGCCCAAGGCGAATAAAGCACCGCCAACCGCCAGCGCGAACAGAATCACAGCAGCCAAGGCGCCGTAAAGCCCTTCCACGGTCTTTCCCGGGCTGATTTCAGGGGCGAGCTTGGTCAAGCCCCAGCGCTTGCCGACAAAGTAAGCCGCAATATCCGCCAGCCAAACCAGCAGGAACAAATAGAGCGTCTGCTCGCCTCCCAGGTTATGCCGGGTCCAAACCATCAAGATCCAGGCGCTGACTAGGATAAGCAAGCCGACTAGCAGCCGGGCCACCGGAGGATAATGGGTTTCCGCCAGCTTGGCGGGGAGTTTGCGCAGCAATAGGCTGAGCAGGAACCACCAAGCCACCACCGGCCAAGCCAGCCACTCTTCTGTCTCCCCGGCCCATTGCTGGTACGAGGTCATGGCACCCACACAAACCGCCACGAAGCCCAAACGCGCAGGGACGACCGCCAAGCCTGCCAAATTCGACCATTCCCAAGCGCATACCGCGATGACAATTCCCCACAGGAGCGCGAACCATGTATCGGGCAGGAGCAAGATGGCCAGGATAACCGACGGCGCGAGTATCGCCGCCGTCAAGACGCGATTTTTCAGCATGTTTTTTTCTTGAAATTATGTAGGCGGCAAGCTTGCATCAGTGCAAGCAGTGTCGATATCCAAGGTTTCCACCTGTTCGCTGGTATAACCGAAGCGGCGCTGGCGGCCGGTGTAATCCCTGATGGCCTCTTCCAACGCGGCCTCGTCGAAATCCGGCCACAAGGTGTCGGTGAAGTAAAGCTCGGTGTAAGCGAGTTGCCACAGCAGGAAGTTGCTGACGCGTTTCTCGCCGCCTGTGCGGATAAACAAATCCGGTTCGGGCAAATCGGCCAACTCCAAATGGGAGGCCAGCACCTCCGTGCTGATGGCTTCCGGATCCAGGAGTCCCGTAGCGACCTGACCGGCCACGCGGCGCACGGCCTGGGTGATTTCCCAGCGCCCGCCGTAATTGGCCGCGATCACCAAATTGAGTCCGGTATTGGCCGCAGTCAGGCTTTCGACGGCGGCGATTTTTTCCTGCAACTCGGCGGCGAACGCCGTCCTGTCGCCGATCACCCGCAGGCGGACATTCTTTTTGTGTAGTTTTTCGGCCTCCTTCTCCAAGGTTACCAAAAACAGCCCCATCAGCACGGAAACCTCCTGTTGCGGCCGCCGCCAGTTTTCGCTGCTGAACGCGAACAGTGTCAGTACTTCGACGCCTGCGGATCCGCAATATTCAATCACCTTGCGCACCGAACCCACCCCGGCGTGATGACCCGCCGTACGGGGAAGATAGCGGCTTTTTGCCCAACGGCCATTACCGTCCATGATGATGGCGATATGGCGCGGCAATTGTCCCCGGCTAAAGGGCATTAAAGCGACATCCATATCCGACCTCTCGAAGTGACCATAAGCTGCCTTCGCTTTTTTTCGCAGGAAATCAACCAGTCGATTAAATGGCAAGCAGATCTTTTTCCTTCTCCTCCAGCAACGCATCGATTTCCTTGATGTGCTGATCGGTTAATTTTTGCACCTGCTCCTGCGCTACGCTTTTCTTCATCTTCAGAGATTTGCTTGTCTTTCAAGGCTGCCTTGAGTTCGCTGTTGGCGTCGCGGCGGATATTGCGAACGGCGACCCGTCCATTTTCGGCCTCGTGACGGGCCACCTTGATCAGTTCTTTCCTGCGCTGCTCGGTCAAGGCAGGCAGCGGCACACGGATGACCACGCCGGTGGTGCTGGGGTTAAGCCCCAAGTCGGAAGTCAGGATCGCCTTCTCCACCACCGGAATCATATTCCTTTCCCAAGGCGTGATGGCCAGCGTCCTGGAATCCTCGGCGGTGATATTGGCGACCTGCGACAAAGGCACCTCGTTGCCATAGTAATTGACATGCACATGCTCCAGCAAGCTGGGATGTGCCCTGCCCGTCCTGATTTTGGCAAACTCATGTTTGAGCGGCTTCAATGGATTTCTTCATGCGCTCGGTAGTACGCTGTTGAATATCTGCATTCATGTTGTTATCCTGTTGCTATCAGGGAACCAATTTCCTCGCCTTGCACCAATCGCATGATCGCGCCGGACGAGAACACGTTCATCACGCGCAGGGGCATGTTGTGGTCGCGGCAAAGCACCAAAGCCGTCGCATCCATGACGTTCAGACGCTGATCCAGGGCTTCGTCATAGGTCAGGCGAGGGATAGAAAACCGCCGCTGGAATTTTTCAAGGGATCGTCCGAATACACTCCGTCCACCTTGGTCGCCTTGATGAGAATATCGGCGCCGATTTCCACCGCACGCAGGCTCGCCGCCGAATCGGTGGTGAAGAACGGATTTCCAGTGCCTGCGGCGAAAATCGGCACACGCCCTTTTTCAAGATGGCGAACGGCGCGGCGGCGAATGTAATCTTCGCACACCTGGTTGATCTTCAACGCCGACATGACCCGGACCGGCCGCCCCAGATGTTCCAAGGCATCCTGCATTGCCAACGCATTGATTACAGTGGCCAGCATTCCCATGTGGTCTCCAGTCACCCGGTCCAGCCCTTGGGAAGCTTTTTCCGCCCCACGGATGATATTGCCGCCGCCTATCACCAAACCCACCTGAACGCCGGCACGGCAAAGCTCGTCTATCTCCGCCGGCAAGGCGCTGAATGAGTGCCGGCGTCTATGCCACCCGACTGATTGCCCATCAAAGCTTCCCCGCTCAACTTGAGGAGGATTCTCTTGTATTTTGGCTCACTCATTCTGGTTCTCCAGGGCTCGTCCGGCGTGTGGTCGGGTTGATGCCCGCTGAACGGCCTCAAGCTTCCGGCCGCAGCCGAGGAATCCCATGCAATGTGATCGGATAGGCCGTGCTTTAGAGCAATCCGGCTTGGGCCATCACTTCTTCGGCGAAATCGCTGTCTTCCTTCTCAATGCCCTCGCCCACTTCCAAACGGGAGAAACGAGCACCGAAGCGCCCTTGGACTTGAGCAAAGCACCCACGGTCTGGTCGGGATCCTTGACGAAAGGCTGGCCTAACAGCGTGATTTCGCCAAGGAACTTGGCGATCCGGCCATCAACCATTTTTTCAACAATATCTCGCGGGCTTGCCGCTTTCGGCGGCTTGGGCCGAATAAATGTCCTTCTCCTTGGCGATCAATTCGGGCGCGACTCCAGATTCATCCACACAAACCGGCTTGCTGGCGGCCACATGCATCGCGATGTCCTTGCCCAGAGCCAATATCCCCGCCAATGATCTCCACCAGCACGCCGATGCGGGTGCCGTGCAGATAGCTGGCAATCTACGCCCTGCTCCGACACAAAACGCTCAAAACGGCGCACGTTGATGTTCTCGCCCAGTTTGGCGACCAGCTCCTTGCGCTGTCCATCGACAGTGACGCCAGTCGCCGCCAGCCTCGAGGACAAAGCTTCGTCCAAGGTGAAAGCGCCGGAATCCAGCACACTTTGAGCCACGGCATCGGCAAAAGCGATGAAATCTTCATTTTTGGCGACGAAGTCTGTCTCGCAGTTGATCTCCAGCACCACGGCACTTTTACTGTCGGCGCTGCTTTTCACCGATATGCCGACCTTCCGCCGCCGTGCGGCTGGACTTTTTGTCCGCCTTGGCCAGATCCGGACTTGCGCATGATTTCGACCGCAGCCTCAATGTCGCCGCCGGCTTCGACCAAGGCTTTTTTGCACTCCATCATGCCCGACCCGGTGCGCTCGCGCAGGTCTTTGACCAGCGCCGCTGAAATATTCATTAACCAACCTCTTCTAAAATAAATGAAACCTGTTATGAAAACGCCCCCGGTACGGAGGCGTTTGCCAGCCCACTGCAATGACAGGGCTCGTTCCGTGCTGCTTATTCGCTCGACGTGCTTTTCTTCCCGGGCAATCGCCGAATTCGCATCCATTTCGACGAATTCGTCCTCACCACCTGCGGCGAAACTGACCCCGTTGGCCTTGCCTTGCAGGATCGCGGTGGCGGCGCTTTGCGCATACAACTGCACGGCGCGGATGGAATCGTCGTTGCCGGGAATGATGTAATCAATGCCCACGGGGCTGTTATTGGTATCGACGATCCCGACCACCGGAATGCCCAGCTTGTGCGCTTCGCTGACCGCGTTTTTCTCGTAGCCCACATCCATGATGAACAGCACGTCGGGCAGTTTTTCCAAATCGCGGATACCGCCCAAACTCAGAGTCAGCTTGTCCAGTTCGCGCATCATCCCCAGCCCCTCCTTTTTGCTGAAGCGCGCCAAGCGACCGTCGTCGCGCATGGCCTCCAGTTCCTTCATGCGGGAAACGGACTGTTTGATGGTCTTGAAATTGGTCAACATTCCGCCCAGCCAGCGGTGGTTGACGAAAGGCTGGCCGCTGCGGCCGGCCTCTTCCTCAATGACCTTGCGGGTGGTCTTCTTGGTGCCCACGAACAAAATCTTGCCCCGGTTGGCCGCCACTTGCTCCAAATAACGCATGGCGTCATTGAACATCGGGAGGGTCTTTTCCAGGTTGACGATGTGTATGTTGCTGCGCGCACCGAAGATGTACGGTGCCATTTTGGGATTCCAGTACCGCGTCTGGTGGCCGAAGTGGACGCCCGCTTCGAGCATCTGGCGCATGGTGACAGTCGACATTCAAAAAACTCCAAGGTAGTGTTGGGAGACCTGCTTGTGCGCAAATCCCATCGGGTTGAGCCTCCACCTGCCCCATCCGGCGACCTTTAAGTGGAGCCGGAACGGCTTCACCAGGCACCCCGCAGGATGTGACGGCAAGTGTGTGTTATTGCCAAATTCAACGCGGCTTTATACCATGACCGGCAAACCCTTTCAATCCACGCCGCCGCTTTGCCCTTTTGGCGAGAGTCCTCCGCACCTATTTCCGACGCCCCCATGAGCATTACCCTCAAATCTCCCGCCGAAATCGAAAAAATGCGCGTGGCCGGCCGCCTCGCCGCCGATGTGTTGGACATGATCGAACCCCATGTCGTGCCGGGCGTCAGCACCGACGAACTGGATCGCATCTGCCACGAATACATGGTGGATGTGCAGAAGGTCATCCCCGCCCCGCTGAATTACAAGGGATTCCCGAAGTCCATCTGCACCTCGGTGAACCATCAGGTCTGCCACGGCATCCCCGGCCCCAAAAAACTCAAGAGCGGTGACATTGTCAACATCGACATCACAGTCATCAACGACGGCTACCACGGCGACACCAGCAAGATGTTCTTCGTCGGCGAGGCGTTGATCAAGGCCAAACGTCTGGTGAAAATCACCCAGGAATGCCTATATCGGGGCATCGGCCAGGTCAAGCCAGGTGGGCGGCTGGGTGACATCGGCCACGCCATCCAAAAACACGCCGAATCCAACGGCTTCTCGGTGGTGCAGGAATTCTGTGGCCACGGCATCGGCCGGCTGTTCCACGAAGATCCGCAAGTCCTCCACTATGGCAAGCCGGGGACGGGGGAGATCCTTAAACCCGGCATGGTGTTCACCATCGAACCGATGATCAACCAAGGCAAACGCTACGTGAAAGTCCTGCCCGACGGTTGGACGGCCGTCACCAAGGATCGTAGCCTCTCGGCCCAATTTGAACACACCATCGTGGTGACCCACGATGGCCACGAAATTTTGACCCTACGCCAGGAAGAAATGCTTGAACAGCCCAAAATCAGCATCGCCGTCTAGTCTCGCGGGGCTTTCCCCGCCCGAGATCATCAAGAGGCACAAGGCTCTCATCCAGGCCAACAACGCCGAACTCGCCAGACAGTTCCAGGCGGACGCCTCCATCGCCGCGTTGATCCAGGCACGGGCCGATTTCATCGACGGGCTGCTGGTCGCCGCCTGGCACCGGCTGGGCGGTGCCTATTCGGAAACCCTTGCCCTGGTGGCGGTGGGCGGTTACGGGCGGCGCGAATTGCACCCCTATTCCGATATCGACATCTTGCTGTTGCTCAACGACCCTCCACACCCGCACGGCGATTGTGCCTGGGAGCAGGCCGTCATGGCGTTTTACCACTTTCTTCTGGATATCGGACTGACCCTGGGACACAGCGTGCGCACGGTGGAAGAATGTGTGCAGGCCGCTCGCGACGACCAGACTGTGATGACCAACCTGATGGAGGCCCGTTTTTTGGCCGGATCCAAACCATTGTTCGACGCGATCATGCTCAGGACCGGCCCCGAACACCTGTGGCCTACCGCCCAGTTCTTCGCAGCCAAGATGGCCGAGCAGCAGGTGCGCTACCACAAGTACCATGACACCGCCTACACCCTAGAGCCCAACGTCAAGGAAGGCCCAGGGGGCTTGCGCGACATCCAGATCATCGGCTGGATCGTCAAGCGCCATCATCGCTCTGCGGATCTGCGCGACCTGATCGTACAAGGCTGGCTGACCGAGGCGGAATTCGCCGAACTTCAGGCGGCGCAGGAATTCCTTTGGCGCATCCGCTTCGCCTTGCATACGCTGACCGGTCGCCGCGAGGATCGGCTGCTGTTCGAATACCAACGGGAACTCGCCGACCAGTTCGGCTACAGCGGCGAGAAGCCCAACGAGGCAGTCGAACAGTTCATGCAGCACTATTTCCGCACCGTCGTGGGCTTGGAACGCCTGAACGAAATGGTGCTGCAACTATTCGCCGAAATCATGCTCAACGGCGACCAGGAAGCGCCCACCGTCCCGATCAATCCGTCCTTCCAATCGGTCAACAACTACCTCGAAGCCCGCCATTCCCAGGTGTTCAAAGAAACCCCACGGGCTTTGCTGGAGATTTTCCTGATTTTGCAGCAAAACTCCGACCTGCAGGGCATCCGCGCCTCCACCATACGGCTTATCCGCCAGCATCTTTGCCTGATCGACGAGGGTTTCCGCAACGACCCCCAGGCCTGTGGCTTGTTCATGGAGATTCTGCGCCAGCCCGGCGGCATTACCCACCAATTGCGGCGGATGAACCGCTACGGACTGCTCGCCGCTTATCTCCCTGCGTTCAGCAACGTCGTAGGGCGCATGCAGTACGACCTGTTCCACGTCTACACCGTGGACGAACACACCCTGTTCGTGGTTCGCAACCTGCGCCGCTTCGCCCTGGACAAGCACAGCGAAGACCATCCCCACTGCAACGAGCTTTTCCCGCTCATCGAAAAGCCGGAACTGCTCTACATCGCCGGACTCATGCATGACATCGCCAAAGGCTCGGGCGGCGACCATTCGGAGGTCGGCGAGGCCATCGCCGGGGAATTCTGCCGTCGCCACAGGCTGGGCCATCGTGAAGTGGAACTGGTGCAATGGCTGGTGCGCAACCACCTGCTGATGTCGATGACCGCCCAGCGCAAGGACATCAGCGACCCGGAGGTCATCCACGAGTTCGCCACGAAGATCGGCGACCCCGACCGGCTAAACCACCTTTACCTGCTCACCGTGGCCGACATCCGCGCCACCAATCCCAGCCTGTGGAACACCTGGAAAGGTGCGCTGCTGCACGAGTTGTTCACGTCCACCCGCCGCGCCTTCCGCAGCGGCCTGGAAAAGCCCGCCGACATGGAAGACCGCGTCCGCGTCGCGCGGGAGGACACGCTGGAAGTGCTGCATCGCTTAGGGATAAGCGGCGAAGCCGTCGAACGGATCTGGCCGATGCTCTCCGACGACTACTTCCTGCGCTTTCATCCCGAGGAAATCGCCTGGCACACCGTGGCCATCGCCACCTGCGGGCCGGACGAACTGCCTTTGGTGCTGTTGCGCCCTTTGAGCCAGCGCGGCTGCGCGGAAATCTTCATCCATGCCCGCAACCAAGACTTCATCTTCGCCAACAGCACCGCCGTGCTAGACCAGCTAGGACTGACCATCCTCGACGCCCGCATCATCACCACCCGCAACGGCTACGTGATGAACAGCTACCAAGTGTTGGAACAGACCAGCGAACCGATCAAAGACCAGCGGCGGCAAACCCAGATATGCTCGCGCATGCGCCAATGCCTGCTCGACATTAGCGCCGAACCGCCGCAAGTGCAACGCCTGCAAAAGCGCCAGAACCGCAATTTCCCGGTATCCACCCAAGTCTATTTCCATCCCGAAGCGCAGCAGCGGACGACAATTTTGGAGTTGATCGCCACCGACCGCCCCGGTCTGTTGTCCAAAGTCGGCCAAGCCTTCGGTCGCGTCGGCATCCGCCTGCATGATGCCCGGATCTCCACCATCGGCAGCCGCGCCGAGGATATCTTCCGCATCACCGACAGGCAAGACCGTCCCCTCGCCGACGACAGTCTGAAAAGGCGACTGCGCGACGCCCTCATTGAGGTCATAGGGGAAAACTGACGCAAAACCGGACGGGTCGTCCCGTGCTATGCTTAGACCCAAGCCAAGATCACCGCCCAAACAATGACAACCCACCATGACGGGAGGCAAAATGAGCAGTGCAGACCCCATTCTGGACAACTGGTACCTGGACGCCGAGAGCGGGCGTAGCTTCCGCGTCGTGGCTGTCGACAGCGACTCCATCGAGGTGCAGTACCTCAACGGCGATATTGGCGGATATGACACCGCCAGCTGGGAAGACTCCGCCTTTTTCCCCGTCGAGGCGCCGGAAGACTGGAGCGCGCCCTTCGACGATGTGGAAACCGACGACCTGGGCTACTCCGACCCCGACCGGCACGGGCCGGACGCGCAGGAACTCACCCTGGACGATTTGCTCGAGGGCGGACGGTAGCTTAGGCCTATCCTCAGGAGACGCCATGCTGGACAACATCTTGACCATCCTGCTCGCTGGCGGCAGGGGCGCGCGCCTGGAGCCTTTGACTTCGGACCGGGCCAAGCCGGCGGTGCCGTTTGGGGGCAAGTACCGGGTCATCGACTTCACCTTGTCCAACTGCCTGCACTCCGGGTTGCGCCGCGTCCTGGTGCTGACCCAGTACAAATCCCATTCACTGCAAAAACATCTGCGCGACGGCTGGTCGATCTTCAACGCGGAGTGCGGTGAATACATCACGATAGTCCCGCCGCAGATGCGCACCGGCGCGTCCTGGTACAACGGCACGGCGGACGCCATCTACCAAAACCTGTTCCTGCTCGAACGCAGCCAGGCGAACACGGTGTTGATCCTGGCCGCCGACCACATCTACCGCATGGACTACGCCGCGCTCATATCCGCCCACAAGGAGAAGGCCGCCGACCTGACCATCGCCTGCATGAGGGTGCCTGTCGGGGAGGCACGGGCTTTCGGCGTGATGGCTATCGACGAAGACAAGCGCATCCGTGAGTTCCAGGAAAAGCCTGCGAACCCTAAGCCCATCCCCGACGAGCCGGACACCGCGCTGGCGTCGATGGGCATCTATGTGTTCACCATGGAGCGGCTGCGCGAGGAACTGCGGACGGATAACGGACAAACCGAATCCAGCCACGACTTCGGCAAGGATTTGATACCCCGCCTGATTGGCACGCACAAGGTCTACGCTTACCGCTTCGGAGGCAGCCGAGGCCGCGTCACCCCCGACCGTTACTGGCGCGACGTCGGCACCCTCGACGCCTATTACGAAGCCAACATGGATTTGCTCAAGCCGACGCCCCCGCTAGACCTGTACCAGCGCGATTGGGCGATCCGCACCTATCACAAGCAAAGCCCGCCGGCGCGGATGGTTCCTGGCCCGGACGGCCAGGACGGGCTGCTGGTCAACTCCATCCTCGGCAGTGGCACGGTGATCGCCGGCGGCACGGTGCGCCGCTCGATCCTGTCGTCGCGGGTCCACGTGGAGGAGGGTGCAGTCGTCGAGGATTCCTTGCTGTTCGACAATGTCACCGTCGGCGCAGGCGCGGCCCTGCGCCGCTGTATCATCGACAAGGGGGTGAAGATCCCCGCCGGTGAGGCCATCGGCTTCGACCTGGCCAAGGATCGGGATCGTTTCACCTCGTCGGAGAACGGCGTGATCGTGGTACCAAAAGGCTACCGCTTCGGTTGAATCGCCACCGAATGGATGGCACGGCCACAAGCCTTCATCCGTGTGATTTTTATAAAATTGCAACAACTGTGGCATAATGCCAACTTCCATCATAAAGTCTTTCCCCATGGTCAAAAAAGCCGTCCGTTTCGAGGAGTCCCTCGCCGAATTGGAGCAACTGGTGGAGCGCATGGAGCAGGGCAACCTGCCACTGGAGGATTCGCTCAAGCTATTCGAGCGTGGCGTGCGACTGACCCGCTCCTGCCAGCAAGTTCTGAAGGAAGCCGAGCAAAAGGTGCAGATCCTGCTGGAAGAAAACGGCGAACCCACTTTACAGCCTTTTAACGATGAACCCTGAAATTTCCCTGAACGAATTCATGGGCGTGTGCCAGGCACGCGCCGAAGCCGCTTTGGATGCCAGACTACCCGCCGCGACCAAACTTCCCGAACGCTTGCACCAGGCCATGCGTTATTCCACCCTGGGCGGCGGCAAGCGCCTGAGGCCGTTGCTGGCCTATGCCACCGGCCATGCCTTGGGGTTTCGCCCGAAGCGCTGGACGGCTTAGCCGTACGCGGTGGAGTTCATCCATGTCTATTCGCTGATCCACGACGACCTGCCGGCCATGGACGACGACGACCTGCGCCGGGGCAAGCCGACCTGCCACAAGGCTTACGACGAGGCCACGGCGATTCTTGCGGGCGATGGTTTGCAGGCTTTGGCTTTCCAAGTGCTTGCCAGCGATCCGACCGTCAACGTGCCGCCGGAAAACCGCTTGGCGATGATCGAGGCGCTGGCCATCGCCTCCGGCTCCTGCGGGATGGTGGGTGGACAAGCCATTGACCTGGATTCGGTGGGCAAAACCCTGGATCTGCCGGGCCTGGAAAACATGCACATCCGCAAGACCGGCGCATTGATCCGCGCCAGTGTGCGCTTAGCGGCGCTGGCCAAGCCGGGGCTGGATAAAGCAACCGCCGACCAGTTGGACCATTATGCCAAGTGCATTGGCCTGGCCTTCCAAATCCAAGACGACATCCTGGACGAGGAAAGCGACACCCAGACCCTCGGCAAGACCCAAGGCAAGGATCGCGACAACAACAAGCCCACCTATCCCGCGCTGCTAGGGATGGCCGGGGCCAAGCAAAAAGCCGCCGACCTGCACGAACAGGCGATGCAGAGCCTGTCCTGCTTTGGCGGGAAGCGGATTATTTGCGCGAACTGGCCTCGTTCATCATCCGGCGGAAGAGTTATGCAACCTTATTGGGCCGACAGGAGAATGTCCCTCTCCACGCAGGGAGAGGTAATAATTGTGTGTTCAGCGTCAATCTTTCCTTGAAACAAGTCCTCCCAGCGTTTCATAATTGGTCGCCAGTCTCCTGTTTCTTATCAATAGATTATCGGCTTTTACCATTTGGGCGACCAGTCGAATCCCCGTTGCGGAATGCCTAATCAATGACCGAATCGAAAACCCCTGGCTTTTACAAGGAATCAACAGCCCCGCCGATCTGCGCAACTCCCGGTAGAACAACTGCCTAATGTGGCTGAGGAGATTCAGAGCTTTCCTGCTGGACAGCGTCAGCCAATCGGGCGGACACCTTGCTGCGGGACTCGGAACGGTGGAATCTCACCATCGCCTTGCATTATGTGTTCAACACCCCCGACGACAAGCTGGTCTGGGATGTCGGCCATCAAGCCTATCCGCACAAAATCCTCACCGGTCGGCGCGAGGGCATGCCCACCATCCGCAAGAAAGACGGCGTGTCGGCCTTCCCGGCGCGGGATGAAAGCGAGTACGACACCTTCGGCGTAGGCCATTCCAGCACTTCGATCAGCGCGGCCTTGGGCATGGCGATTGCCGCCTCCCTGGAAAAAGCAAACGCCAAGCCGTGGCCATCATCGGCGACGGTGGCCTGACCGGTGGCATGGCCTTCGAGGCGTTGAACCATGCCGGGGCGTTGGACGCCAATCTGTTAGTGATCCTGAACGACAATGAAATGTCCATCTCGCCCAATGTCGGCGCGTTGAACAATTACCTCGCCAAAATTCTGTCCAGCAAGTTCTACTCGAACGTCCGTGAGGGCAGCAAGCAACTGCTCAACCGCAGCATGCCCAGCGTGTGGGAACTGGCCCGCCGTGCCGAGGAGCATCTGAAAGGCATGGTCGCTCCCGGCACCTTGTTTGAGGAATTGGGCTTCAACTACATCGGCCCCATCGACGGGCACGACCTGGAGGTGCTGGTCACCACCCTGCGCAATCTGCGTGAGTTGCGTGGACCGCGCTTCCTGCATATCGTGACCAAGAAAGGCAAAGGCTATCTGCCCGCCGAACTCGACCCGGTCGCCTACCATGGCGTCGGCGTTTTCGATCCTGAGCAAAGACCACCTGCCCAAGGCCAAGCCTGGCAGCCCTACTTATACCGAAGTGTTCGGCCAGTGGCTGTGCGATATCGCCGCCATCGAACCCAAGCTGCTGGGCATCACCCCGGCCATGCGCGAAGGCTCGGGGTTGGTGGCGTTCTCCAAACAATTTCCCAAGCGCTATTTCGACGTTGGGATCGCCGAACAACATGCCGTCACCCTCGCCGCAGGCCAAGCTTGCGAAGGCTACCACCCGGTGGTGGCGATTTATTCCACTTTCCTGCAACGCGCCTACGACCAGTTGATCCACGACGTGGCTTTGCAAAACCTGCCGGTGCTGTTCGCCATCGACCGCGCCGGGCTGGTCGGCCCGGACGGCCCCACCCATGCCGGCAGCTTCGACTACAGCTACATGCGCTGCCTGCCCAATCTGGTGATCATGGCCCCCGCCGACGAAAACGAATGCCGCCAAATGCTCTACACCGGCTTCAAACACGAAGGCCCCGCCTCCGTGCGTTATCCGCGTGGCAAGGGACCAGGGGTCGAGCTTGTCGAGGAATTTAGCCTGCTGCCCATAGGCAAGGCGGAAATGAAGCGCCAAGGGAAGCATTTGGCCATCCTCGCCTTCGGCAGCATGGTGACACCGGCACTGGTCGCCGGGGAAAAGTTCGATGCCACGGTGATCAACATGCGCTTCGTCAAGCCTCTGGACGAGGCATTGATCTTGGAATTGGTGAAAACCCATGACTGCCTCGTCACCGTGGAGGAAAACGTCATCGCGGGCGGTGCCGGCGCGGGTGTCAACGAATTTCTCATCCGCCAGCAGAGCCTGCCGCCGATGCTCAACCTCGGCCTGCCGGATCGTTTCGTCGAACAAGGCAGCCGCGAGGAATGCCTCGCCGCCTGCGGCCTGGACAAAGAGGGCATCATCGCTGCCATCGAAGCCTTCTTAAGCCAACAGGTGCCTGCGCAACACCAGGGACGCAAGAAAGCCGGAGGCAAGCACTGACATGGAGCGGCTGCGATCCAAGATTCGCGACATCCCGGATTTCCCCAAACCGGGCATTGTGTTCAAGGACATCACGCCACTGGTGCGCGACCCGGCATCCCTGCGCCTCGCGGTGCATCAACTGCTGCATCCCTTCCTAGGTCAGCCCATCACCGCCGTGGCCGGCATGGAAGCGCGTGGATTCATCTTCGGCTCGCTGGTGGCTTGGGAACTAGGCCTAGGCTTCGTACCCCTGCGCAAGCCGGGCAAGCTCCCCCATGATGTGCAATCCGTGGCATACGACCTGGAATACGGCACCGCAAGCCTGGAAGTACACACCGACGCGCTGGGCGAAGGCGACCGCGTGTTGCTCATCGACGACCTGCTCGCCACCGGCGGCACCGCCAAAGCCAGTTGCGAACTCGTCGAAAGCCTGGCCGCGGAAATCGCCGCCTGCGCCTTCGTGGTCGAGTTGGACTTCCTCAACGGGCGTGACAAACTCGCGCAATACCCTATCCATTCGTTATTGCATTATTGAAGTGAAACCCGGCCAACTCATCACTTTAGGTTTTGCCGTGGGATTGCTGTGCCTGGCAGTAAGCGGTTTCGCCGATGCCAGAAACGCCGAGGGCATCCAGGCATCGGGCGCGGCTTACCTAGCGGCGGCACCTTTGGACAACGAGGACGAGGAAGACGACGAGGAAGAGGAGGCGGTCGATTACCGTGACCGTGTGCGTGAAATCCAACAATGGATGAACCGCCGCGAAACCGAACGCAAAGGGGGAGCGCCGGGGCTAGATGTGGCCCCCGCCGAAGCCCCCGCGTTGTCCAAGCCTTATCCCCAGTATTTTCAGAGCAATAGCTACGACGAAAATGGCTATCGCCGCTTGGACGGCGATGTCCGGGTAAGGCTGCGCGACGCGCCCCGCGCCGATTATGTGACAAGTGGCCGCAGGCATTCGTCTTGGCACAGGCATGGGAACAAACATGCCCGTTACCACGGCCATTCCTATCGGCATGGATACCATCCTTCCCACAGTGGCGGCAGGTCGCGGCATTATTCCGCACATTCCTCACACCACGGCGTCCATCTAACGCGGCACACCGCCGCATCTCCCCGCCATGCGGCAAAAGCCCATTCCAGATCAGGCAAGAGAGGCCCTTCGCGCCGCTAACCAAATAATCCAAGAATTGCTGCCAGGTGAGCCTAATTTCCTACGTAAATACAGGCTTGATCGTGATCCATGGGCTTGTCAAGGTTCTAAGCCGCCTTCGCCGCCGCTCCCGCCGGTTCCTTGTCCGCGGCACTGGCCAGCCGATACCGCCGGTCGGCGACGGAGCAGAATCCACCGGCCATCATGAACAACCCCCCCAGCCAAATCCAGCGGATGAAGGGTTTGACATAGACGCGCACGCTCCACGCGCCTTGCTCCATCGGTTCGCCCAAGGCCACGTACAAATCGCGCAATAGTCCCGGATCTATCGCCGCCTCGGTCATGGTGTTGCGCTGGACTTTGTAAACGCGCTTTTGCGGCTTCAATTCGGCCACTTGTTTGCCGCTCTTGAACACGGTGAAACTGCCTTCTTTGGCGCGATAATTGGGGCCGGGGACTTCGGAGACGCCTTCAAACTTGAACAAGTAGCCGCTGACTTCCACCGCTTCACCCGGTGCGAGGCGGACGATTTTTTCCACGCTGTACTGGTTGGACAGCACCGCGCCGACCAGGAACACCGCCGCGCCCATGTGGGCCAGGGTCATGCCGTAAATGCTGGGTGACTGGCTGCGCAGGCCGTCGAGCAGATTAGCCCGCAGACTGACGCGGGAGTAGAGCGACAGCAACGCCGCGGCCGCCAGCCAGAAGGCCATGGACAGCCCGGCCATGGATTTGATGTCGTCCGCTTTCCAGAACACGGCCACGCAGCCCACGCCCAGCACCCAAGAACCCAAGAAAATGGGCCACATCCGCTTGAAAATATGCGGGGCGTCGGCCTGCCGCCAGGCGAACATCGGCGCGATGCCGGCCAGCAGGAACATTGGCGCCATCACCGGCGCGAACACGCTGGTGAAATACGGCGAACCCACTGAAATCTTGCCCAAGCCCAACGCATCCAAAACCAAGGGATAAAGAGTGCCCAGCAAAATGCTGGAGGCGGCGCTCAGCAGCAGGATGTTGTTGAGCAGCAGCAGGTTTTCCTTGGAGACGAAGTCATAGCGGGCATTATCTTTCACCATCGGCGCACGTATCGCATAAAGCAACAGCGAACCGCCGACCACTATCCCTAAGAAAACCAGGATGAACAGGCCGCGGGTGGGGTCGGAGGCGAAGGCGTGGACGGAGGTCAGGACGCCGGAGCGCACCAGGAAGGTTCCGAGCAGGCTCAGGGAGAAGGCGAACAGGGCCAACAGCACCGTCCAGGCTTTGAACGCGCCGCGTTTCTCCGTCACCGCCAAGGAATGCAAGAGCGCGGTCGCCACCAGCCAAGGCATGAAGGAGGCGTTTTCCACCGGATCCCAAAACCACCAGCCACCCCAGCCCAGTTCGTAATACGCCCACCACGAGCCTAGGGTGATGCCGAAAGTGAGGAAGATCCAGGCGACCAAGGTCCAAGGCCGCGACCACCGCGCCCAAGCCGAATCTAGCGAACCGCCCAGCAGCGCCGCGATGGCGAAGCTGAACGCCACGCTCAGGCCGACATAACCCATGTACAGCATGGGCGGGTGGATGGTCATGCCGAAGTCTTGCAGCAGCGGGTTCATGTCGTTGCCGTCCAGCGGGGCCGGCACGATGCGGTCGAAGGGGTTGGAGGTGAACAGGATGAACAGCTCAATGCCGATACTGACCAAGGCCATGATGCCGAGTACGCAGGCCAACATTTCCTCGTCCAGGCTACGGCTGAACAGCGACACCGCAAACGTCCACAGCCCCAAAATAAAAGCCCACAGCAGCATCGAACCCTCATGCGCCCCCCACACCGCCGAGATGCGGTAATACAGCGGCAGCGAGCTATTGGAATGCTGCGCCACATACATCACGGAAAAATCGTTGTTGACGAAGGAGGCGGTCAGGCAGGCGAAGGCGGTCAGAAGGAACATGAAATGCGAACGCGCAGCCGGTTTCGCCGCCGCCATCCACAAATCCAATCCCCGATGCGCACCCCACAAGGGGAAGAAGGCCTGCACCAAGGCCATCATCAACGCCATCACTAAAGCGAAATGTCCAAGTTCGGCGATCATTTTTGGTAATCCTTGTAAGAGGTGGCGGGCATCTTGCCGCTTTTCTTGAGGGCTTCGCCCACTTCCGACGGCATGTAGTTTTCATCATGCTTGGCGAGGACTTCGCTGGCCTCGAACACGCCCGACCCGTTCATTTTGCCGATGGAGATGATGCCCTGGCCCTCGCGGAACAGGTCGGGCAGGATGCCGGTGTAAACCACCGGCACGGTGGCGCTGCCGTCGGTGACATCAAAATGGACAGTGACACCTTCGGAGCGCTTGACGCTGCCCTGCACGACCAGGCCGCCGACGCGGAAGGTGTAACCCTTGGGAGCCTCGCCCGAGGCCACTTGGCTGGGTGTGTAGAAATACAGCAGGTTTTTCTGGAAGGCGGTGAGGGCCAGGAAAGACGCCCCGGCCACCCCGGCCAGGATCAAGCCGACCAGGATCATACGGCGTTGGCGCGGGGTCATGGGCGCACCCTCTCTTGCCTTGCGGCCTCCAGTTTGAGGGCGCGGGCGATGTCCTTGCGCACCTCGGCCTTGCGGCGCAGGGGCAGGATCAGGTTTAAACCCAAGACCACCAAGGCGATGCCGTAGGAAGTCCAGACGTAAAAGGCGTATCCGCCCATGGAGAAGAATTGTTCTAGGGACATGGTATCGACAGAGTCAGGAGTTGATGCGAAGCGCGGCCAGATGTGTGCCGCTTAGGGTTCTGGGTTTTCCGGTCTGGAGGGATGGCATCCATCATCCCATAAAATCATCGCGGACGGGATAGCAAAATCACAATGGGTTGGCAGCCTGTGGTTTGCGTATCGGCACGTATCCCTTCAATGGAAGCGAGGCGTTGCCGTCCTTCCGTCATGGGTTGAGCGGCAGATACATTGGCAAGAAACATCCTCAATCCGCTAGTTTCCAATGCAGTTTATTCATTAGTTGATCGACAACAAACCGGGCACCATATCCTGTGACGTGGTTTGTGTCACTAAACAATATCTTGCCATCATTGCCCACGGAACGACATAAATCTGCAGAGCAAAAAACACTTGCGCTATCCACAAAAGTAACGTCGCGGAGGGATTCAAAGCTTTGAAAAACATTTTTATTTCTTGTCAAGTACTCTTCAAAGGTAACGGTTGGTGAGCTATGAATGATATCGTTGATCATTTGTTTTGTGGCGGTTCTCGTCACATCAGCCTTAAACTCTGGCGTGGGCTTTATTATTATGACATTTTTTCCAGCACTTTTAATAGCATCCACCGTATAGGCAAGTGTCCGCGAAAAAATCACTTTGTTCTCCGCAGGCACAGCAGCCGATCCGTAATCATCAGAAGCTAATGCTGGCTTTTTTCCATCCCTATACCCTTCTGTGTAATTGGCCCATTCAGCCACTAAGACCACATCTTTTATGCTTTTGGATTCGAATATTTTTTTATACGCTTCACTGGTGGTTTGCAAGCAATCATCAGATTGATAGGCATTCAAGCGAAACCCGCCCAACAAGGGGGCGCAATATTCCCCAGAAAAAGCATAAAAGGCGAATGGATTGCTTGACTCATAAGCCTCGATTGCTTCAAACAAAGCTCCAGCGTGTGAATCCCCGATGACGGCGAATGACGCAACGCTAGCTTTGCCTAAGACACAGATATCTCCCTTGGCGATCTGCTCTGCCGTTTTACGCAAATAGGTATGGCAGCGTGAACTCATCACGGTTTGTATGGTTGATATTTGAGGAAAATACGACCAGCGCATCAAATATCCTTTATTGAGTATTCCAGCAAGGCCAATTGCAATAAAAGCAACACTAGCCAAGATGCCATACAGGAATATTTGACTACGGTTGAATAACCGCCTGTTTCTGAACGGAGCCTCCACAAACTTCCAGGTCAGGTAAGCGAACACCAAGGCAAGGATTGCCAAAACCATAAGTGTTATCTTGTCCGGCTCATTGATGCTTCTATGCCTGGCAAAGGCAAACATCGGCTGATGCCACAAGTAAGCACTGTAGCTGATGAGGCCAATACCAACAAATGCCTTGCTGCCAAGCAGCCTTCCAACAATAGTCCGATCCGAGGCAAAAACAATGACAAGTGCCGCGCCAATGGTTGGCATCAGCGCGTAAAGACTCGGAAATGGAGTTTCTTTGTCAAAAATAAATACCGAGGCTAAGATTAAAGACAAGCCTATGATGCCTAATGCCTGATTGCTTGGTTGTGCTTTCTCCCACCGGCTTTCCTTTGGGGATAAGTAGAATGCTATAAATACTCCTGTCAATATTTCCCAGCCGCGTGTTGGCAATAAATAGAATGCGAATGACCGATGTGTGGTCGCAGTCCATTGCGCCAAAGCCAGGCTGAATGCTGCGAGAACAGCAAGCATCGCCAAAACCCATCGTTTGCCCAATTTCCAAGCCAACAGTATAAATATCGGAAACAAGATATAGTATTGTTCTTCAACTGCCAAGCTCCAAGTGTGTAACAGTGGCTTTAATTCGCCTGCAGTCTCAAAATACCCACTCTCTGTCCAAAATAAAATATTGGACACGAAAACGGCGACAGCTATAAGACTTTGGGAAAAGTCTATCATATCCGCTGGCAACAACCATAACCAAGCAAACGGCAAACAAGCGAACATCACCACAAACAATGCTGGCAGTATGCGTCTTGCCCTGCGCCCGGAAAAATTTATGAGAGTGAATGTGCCAGCTTGTTTTTCCGCAAGTATGATTGAAGTAATTAGATATCCGCTGATCACAAAAAACACATCGACGCCAACAAAACCACCGCTAAAAGATTGGAATCCGGCATGGAAAAGCATTACCGGCATTAGCGCCACTGCCCGCAGTCCGTCTATCTCTCGTCGATATTTCATTGCTTGGATTGAATTACTTCAGTGTTTGATTTTAAATTATCATAACGGGTGGATTCTTGCCGTAGCCTTTATCTTCAGCCGAAGAAGGTTGGGGAACTGTCCTCACCTCAACCTAGAGCAGTAGCTGCCACAAGCTTGAACATGCGTTAAAAGGGTGTTTGCTATTACTTCGCCCAAGCGCACAGGAACAGCATTGCCAATCAGCTTTCCCATTTTGTTAAATTTGACCTCATCCTTTTCTGATACAAAAGCATAGTCAACGGGAAATGTTTGTGGCATCGCTGCCTCTCGCAGGGAGATAGCCCGATCTTGCTCGGGGTGTCCAAATCTTCCATTGCCGTAACCGAAACACTGAGTCGTAATAGTTGGGGCCACTTTATCCCATTCCATTCGCCCATAAACACTAGGATAAGTCACCCCAGTCGGTTTCTTATGGCAAGATGCCTTTAACGATTCAGGCCAATCGCGCCATGTACCTCCTAGGTTCGATGCTTTAATACGCTGCATGTTGAGTTTGCTCAACGCGGGAGCCGCATGCAAAGAATCCTCAGAATGGCGTTGACCTGCAACAATCGGCGGAATATTGGCTATGGTTTGTCGCACAGTAGCAGTCCTCCCTTCTTATTGCATAATGGCAAGCCCATTATCTCCCAGTCTTGATGCCAGAACAACAAGTCGCCTTCTGGTTTGAGGCACACCTAACAATGAGCAATCTACCACTGACCGCCACTTATTGTATCCGCTCAAAGGCGTTGGTGCATAAATAATTTGGAGCTTGCATGATCCCTTACCCAATAGGCTCAGGACAAAGCTTGCCCTGCCCGGACCGACACCGGCATGCCGAGGTAGGTCATGGCATTGAGCGCGGCGACGCGCACATGGACCTCTGTCACTTGGCCCTCAAAAATGCGGGAGGCCAATCCGGGGCCGAACAACTGCTTCAGGCGGTACATGCCATTTTCGGCGATGCTGCGGCGGTGATAATTGACCGCTTGCTTCCAACCGGCCAAGCCCTTCTCCGCGATGGCCTCCAAGGCCTGGGTGCGGGGATGGCCCGCCTCCCAAGGAACGGCATTTTCTCTCGGCGGGATGGCCGCCTTCGCGTCCCGCTCCATCGCCGCGTCGTACACGTCGCGGGTGTCACAGGCACCGTCGGCGTCGACCTGGCCGATCTCCCCCTCGGCCTGTCCGAGCAAACCCGCGAAGACCCCGGCATCCGTCCGCTCCACGGTGGCGACCTCCACGGCGACCACGTCCTTCACGTCCGCATCAAGGCCCAGATGGACCTTGCGCCAAGTCCGCCGCTTGCCAACCCCGTGCTGGCGCACTTTCCACTCGCCCTCGCCGAAAATCTTCAAGCCGGTGGAATCGGCCACCAGATGGACCGGGCCGGTGCGTGGACGGCGCGGGATCTCGGCCCGCAAGCCCCGGGCGCGGCGCGACATCTGGGCATGGTCGGGGACGGGCGGGTCCCGACCCGTCAACCCGGCCAGCGAGCGGGCCAGCCCTTCCGCCGCCCGGTAGGGCAGGTGGAACACCGCCTTCAGGGTCGGCAGCGTCTGCATGGCCGCATCCGAGTAAGTGAAAGGCGCCCCGCGTTTGCCGTTGTGGGCAGCCCGCCAATGTCCGCGCAGGAACTCGTCGTCGAACCACACCGTCAGGCTGCCCCGCCGCACCGACGCACGGTCATACTCCGGCCAATTCGTGACCCGATACTGCGCCTTTTTGACCGGTTCCGCTTTTGCGATAGGGGTGGCTTTCGACATCAATGTATATCAGTGGTTTACTGAACTCCATGATAGCTGAACATGGCATTTATGCACCAACGCCAAATCCTAAAAGAACAGGACTTACGCAAAATATATTAACATGGGTATATGAATATTGGCCTTAACGGAGTATAATAGCCGCCTATGAAGACGAGCAAATACTCCGGCCTGAAGCCGACGCGAAAGGACTATTGTCAATTTATTATTGCGGCTCTTATGAACTACACGCAAACCTACATGGCCGACCATCATATTGGGTTTTCCCATGATGCCATAAACCGTTGCCTCATGGAGGACGACGTCTCGCCGAATGCGGCCTGGCAGTCCGTCGGGCACCTTGTCCGCCGCAGCGGGAACGCCTGCCTGATATTCGACGACAGCGTACTGGACAAGCGCCATTCTTTCAAGATAGAACGGGTGCGCCGCCAGTATAGCGGCAACGGGCATGGCGTCGTGAAAGGCATCGGCGTCGCCAATTGCGTGTACGCTAACCTGGATACTGGCGAACAGTGGATCATCGATTGGCGGATATACGACCCCGACGGGGACGGCAAGAACAAACTCGACCACGTGCGGGACATGTTCGACGACGCCATCGGAAACAAAAACCTGCCGTTCCGCGCCGTGCTGATGGATTCCTGGTACGCCACCAAGGATCTGATGATGCACATCGACAGGGCCGGAAAGGTGTTTTATTGCCCGCTCAAAGCCAACCGCAAGGCGGACGACAGCCGGGGCAAAACCCCCTGCAAGGCCGTTTCCGGCCTGGAATGGTTCGGCGACGAAATGCTGCGCGGCAAGCTTGTGAAGATACATGGATTCCCGATGGATTACAAGGTGAAACTGTTCCGGGTTGCGGCGACAAACCGCACGGAACACGTCGCCACCAACGGCCTTTCCCAGGATTCCGCCGTCGCCATTAAAGATATGTGCGCCGTCCGCTGGAAAATCGAGCAATACCACCGCGAAGGCAAGCAAATGCTCGGCCTGGAGAAATGCCAATGCCGCAAGGCCCGCGCCCAGAGAAACCACATCGGCTGCGCGATACTCGCCTGGCACTGCCTGACAAGGCTCGCCAGGAAACTCAAAACAAACATCTACGCCCTGAAAAACAGCCTTCTCTCCGATTATATGAAGGAGGGGCTTAAAAACCCGTCAATACCCATGTCCTTCGCCTGACCTGAAACCGTGAACCGCCAGGGTTCTGCGGTAGCTTCAGGCTCGTGCGTAAGTCCTATTCAGTTGATTTTTTCATGTGTTCTTAGTGAATAAAACTTGCCAATGGCAGCTAAGAGGCAAGAGGGCTAAGGAGTGATGGGAGTTCCCACGCCGGAGCGTGGGAACCAGAACCTTAATAGCTTAAACCTTCTGATAAACCTCCGCCCCCGCCTTCAAAAACTCCTCGGACATTTCTTCCATACCCTTTTCCAACGCTTCTTCTTCGCTCAGGTAATGAGATTTGGCGTAGTCGCGCACGTCTTGGGTGATGCGCATTGAGCAGAAATGCGGGCCACACATGGAACAGAAATGCGCTTGCTTCGCGCCTTCTTGGGGCAGGGTTTCGTCGTGGAATTCCACCGCCTTTTCCGGGTCCAGCGACAGGTTGAACTGATCCTGCCAGCGGAACTCGAAGCGGGCTTTGGACAGGGCATTGTCGCGAGCTTGCGCACCGGGATGGCCTTTGGCGAGGTCGGCGGCATGGGCGGCGATTTTGTAGGCAATGATGCCGTCGCGCACGTCTTGCTTGTTGGGCAGCCCTAAATGCTCTTTGGGCGTCACGTAGCACAGCATCGCCGTGCCGTACCAGCCGATCATCGCCGCGCCGATGGCGGACGTGATGTGGTCGTAGCCGGGGGCGATGTCGGTGGTCAGCGGTCCCAAGGTGTAGAACGGCGCTTCGTCGCAATGCTTCAACTGCTCGTCCATGTTGGCCTTGATCATGTGCATGGGCACATGGCCGGGACCTTCGATCATGGTTTGCACATCATGCTTCCAAGCGATCTTGGTCAATTCGCCCAAGGTGCGCAATTCGGCGAATTGGGCTTCGTCGTTGGCGTCGGCAATGGAGCCGGGGCGCAGGCCATCGCCCAAGGAGAAGGCGACATCGTAAGCTTTCATGATTTCGCAGATGTCCTCAAAATGGGTGTAAAGGAAGCTTTCCTTATGATGCGCCAAACACCATTTCGCCATGATGGAGCCGCCGCGTGAGACGATACCGGTGACGCGCTTGGCGGACAATGGTATGTGGGCGAGGCGGACGCCAGCATGGATCGTGAAATAGTCCACGCCTTGCTCGGCCTGTTCGATCAGCGTGTCGCGGAAGATTTCCCAGGTCAGGTCTTCGGCCTTGCCGTTGACCTTTTCCAAGGCTTGGTAAATCGGCACGGTGCCAATTGGAACCGGCGAGTTGCGGATGATCCATTCGCGGGTCTCGTGGATGTTCTTGCCGGTGGACAGATCCATCACGGTGTCGCCGCCCCAGCGGATCGACCACAGCATTTTCTCGACTTCTTCCTCAATGGACGACGTGACCGCCGAGTTGCCGAGGTTGCAGTTGATCTTGACCAGGAAATTCCGGCCAATAATCATCGGTTCGGATTCGGGGTGGTTGATGTTATTGGGTATGATCGCCCGGCCCCGCGCCACTTCGTCGCGGACAAATTCGGGCGTGATGATCTTGGGGATAGACGCGCCGAAGGATTCGCCGTGATGCTGGAACCGATACGTTTCGCTGATTTCGTCGAGCTTCTGGTTCTCGCGGAGGGCGATGTATTCCATCTCCGGGGTGATGATGCCTTTGCGGGCATAATGCATCTGGCTGACGTTGGCACCGGCCTTGGCCCGGCGGGGACTGCGGATATGCTCGAAGCGCAGTTCCTCCAGCTTGGGGTCGTGCTGGCGTTCGTGGCCGTAGCTGGAACTGGGGCCGGACAGGCGTTCGGTGTCGCCGCGTGCTTCGATCCAGGCTTCGCGCAGCGCGGGCAGTCCTTGTCTTAGGTCAATGGAGACCGAAGGGTCGGTGTAAGGGCCGGAGGTGTCGTAGACGTAGATCGGCGGGTTCTTCTCCGCGCCGAAGCTGGCGGGCGTGTCCGACTGGGAAACCTTGCGCAACGGAACGCGGATGTCCGGGCTGGAGCCTTCGACGTAAACCTTCTCCGAAGCGGCGAAGGGTTTGATGGAAGCTTCTTTGGCGGTGACCGCCTCATGGAGGATATTTTTTGGGACAGCGCTCATCGCTTTCTCCTGCTTTGATGTTGGGATAAAGGGGGCGCTTTCAGGAGACGGTGCTTCTACGAGCCTTCGATTCGCTTAATTCGGACTCGCTTAAGGATTCGATGGCTTTCCTACGCCGGCATTGACCGGATCAGGTTCGAAGGGTGTCTCTCAGCCCGGACAGACGCCCGAGCACCCCCAGCCTTTTTGGATGGGGGTTAAACTAAAGCATCGTTGCCGGATTTGCAAGAAAAAGGCACAGCCCAGGCAGGCGACAAGACTGCCCACGCATCAACCCGTGTTTTTACCGGAAATTGGGCGGACGTTTTTCCACAGGCTATGCACCAACCACCAACGCCAAATGGCTTCCGGCACGGGAGGCAGCACATAGCTTGATTGTCCACTTTCCAACCGCAGTTCGGCTTCGTAGATGCGATGGCCCCTGGCCCTGCTTAAGTTGATCGGGCCATCGGCCGTTTCCTCAAGCGATGGGGCGAGGATGATCTTTGCGTTGCGCAACTCTTCATCGGTCATGGCGACCACCACTTTGTCCCGGCGGATGGCCTGGTTTTCAATAAGAACCCCATTCCGGCCGAAAACGTAGAGATGGATTTCGGCCAGCAAGGCGTGGACGTTTTCATAGGTGGGATGGAAGTCGATCAGCTTGTAATCGCTATTTCTTGACAAGGATGTGTTCATGTTTCCCCCGGTTGGGCCACTATGGCGATGACGCAGGAAACAGCCGGATTTTAAGGCTGTCATGGTGGCTACGGTAGCAGCAGGGAAGCAAAATTTCTGTGAATTATTCACCATATCGCATAGGGAATTTACCGGCTTTGTCTTCATGGCGACCGGAATCAAGCTTATCATTGACCAATCCATCTTTGACCGGCCACGACACGCAGACAGCAAATGCAACACGACTTATGAGAGGGTTCAAAAGCGCCGGGCGATCAACGCTAGGCATGTTAGGCATCATCCTTGGCCTGGGTACGGCCATGTTGAGCTTGACACCTAATGTTTCGCTGCTGGAGGAAAAATTCGGCCTCGGCCTGCTCTTTGCCCTGCGCGGCGGGCAACCGGCACCCGCCGAGGTGGTCATCGTCGATATTGATCGGGAATCGGCGGGCCTGCTGTCCGCCACGGGCAATCCTGAACAATGGCCACACAGGCTACATGCCGATGCGATCCGGCGTCTGCACCAGGTGGGCGCGGAACTGATTGGCTTCAATATCTTTTTCAGCAGTCCCCAGCCCCTGGATGACGTCGAAATGGTCGCCGCGATGCGGGAAACGGGTTCAGTGGTGCTGGCGAATTATCTGCGGTTGAAGCACCTCCAGGGGGATGCCTATGTCGAATCCCTGGAAGAGCCGCCGGACGCACTCACCCAGTCAGCACTGGCGACCGTTCCATTTTTGCTGGCGCAAGGCGAAGAAACCGAGCGCTTTCTGATCCGTTACGGTGAAAGCGGCGACCACCCGACGTTTCCTTTGGCCCTGCTCCGTCTTTTCGTCGTCAAAACGCTAGGGGCCGAGCTGGATAGCCTGCTTCAGCAGGGTGACCCCGTGCCACTGGAAAAATCGCCCCTCTTGTCCGATGTCGGCGTGTTCTTCAATGGGCTGGAAAGCCGCCTTGCGCAGCAGCCCGAAATCCGGGATCGGCTCCTTCGGCATCTGCGGAAACTGGCTTTGGCCCCCGGCCAGCGGGCGGCCCTGCGTTCTTTGGTCGAAACCCTGGATGGCGAAACCACCCGCTACTTCAATCATTATGGAGCGGCCGGCACCATTTCACGCATCCCCTACCACAGTCTGTTCGCGTCATCTGCTGACGGGGCCATGCCCGATCTGCATGGCAAAATCGTGCTGGTCGGCTTTGATGAGGACTTCCAAGCCGACAAATCTGAAAACCTCTTTTTTTCGCCCTTTTCCGCAGTCAGCTCTTTGGAACTCGCCGCGACCGCCGTCGCCAATCTGCTGAACCATGACGACATCCAGCCGCTTTTTAGCCGTTGGGGCCAATTTGCCTGGCTGTTGTTCTGGGGGAATTTGCTCGGGATACTGTCCTCGAAGCGTCTGGGCGTCGGAGTGACGGGCATCGCGCTGCTTTCCTTTGGCTACCTCGCTGCCGCCGGGTGGCTGTTCAGCGCGCAATCGCTGTGGCTACCGGTATTCCTGCCGCTGCTTTGGCTGGCCCCCTTGGGGATGGTCGGCTGTCTGCTGAACAATTATCTGACGCGGTCGAGGGAAAATCGGAAGATCCATTCCGTCATCAGCCGTTTTATTCCCGAGCAAGCCACCAGCCCGAGCCAGAACCCCGAAAACGGCGCACAATGGGAAAGCAAGCTATCCTTTGGCGTATGCTTGGCCACCGACGCCGGACAATACACTGCCTTGGCGGAAAAAATGAAGCCTATGGAACTGGGCGAATTGATGAACGACTATTACGCCAGCCTATTTCCCGTCGTCCGGCGCAACGGCGGCTGGGTGTCGGATGTAACCGGTGACGCCATGATGGCCCTCTGGACGGTCCCTACCCAGCAAACCGACATCCGCGCCGACGCGTTGCGCTCTGCCCTTGAGATCCTCCGCGCTGTCGATGCCTTTGAAACCAAAAACCAAGTCAGGCTGCCCGTCCGCATGGGGCTGCACTGCGGCGAAATGCGCGTCGGTTTCGTCGGCGGACGGGAACATGGCGCTTACCGGGCCGTCGGGGATACCGTCAACACCTCCGCCCGGCTGGAAGGGCTCAACAAACTGCTGGGAACCCGCATCCTGGTTTCGGCTGCATTGATTGAGGGGCTTGCGGGATTCCTTACACGGCCCATGGGCCAATTCCTGTTGGCGGGCAAAACCCGCCCGGTCGCCGTGCATGAGCTTCTTGCCCCGGACAAAGACCCTACCCCTGGACTGGCGGACATGATCGACCGCTTCGCCGAGGCCCTGACCATGTTCCAGTCCGCTCAATGGCAAGCCGCCGCCGCTGCCTTTGGAGCGTTGTCGCAAGAATTCCCCGAGGACGGCCCCAGCCGGTTTTACAGCAAAACTGCACAGACCAACGCCGACAATCCACTGGCGACCGCAGACCTAGCAGCAATCTCCGTCAGCAAGCCGCCGCCGGGTGCCTTGGCCATCCGTTGAGCGTTGGAACCACTCTCACCCAAGGGCGACAGCCATGACACCCCCTCCCGGGAAAAAGAATCCTTCCTTGCTCCAATCCCTGTACTTCCAGGTCATCGTCGGTGTGGCGCTAGGCGTGACCGTTGGCCTGCTGTGGCCTGAATTCGGCGCGAAACTGAAACCTTTGGGCGATGGCTTCATCAAGTTGGTCAAGATGCTCATCGCCCCGATCATATTCCTCACCGTTTCCTTGGGGATCGCCCACACCGGAGACATGGGCAAGGTGGGTCGGGTCGGGATGAAGGCGTTGTTGTACTTCGAGGCGGTTTCCTCGCTGGCCTTGCTAATCGGCCTTATCGTCGTCAACCTATGGAAACCGGGGGCAGGCATGGACATCGACCCGAAGACCCTGGACGCCGGAGCCGTCTCCAGCTACACCGCCGGGGCGAAGGCGATGAATACCGTGGATTTTCTGCTGAACATCATCCCCTCCAGCGCGGTGGATGCCTTCGCCAAGGGCGAGATACTGCAAGTTCTGCTGTTTTCAGTCCTGTTCGGCTGGGCGCTAGGCTTGCAGGGCGAACGCGGCAGGCCGGTGAATGAATTGCTGGAACGGCTGTCTGCCACCTTGTTTAAAATGGTCGACATGATCATGCGTCTGGCGCCATTGGGTGCTTTCGGGGCGATGGGCTTCACTATAGGCAAATATGGCGCGGGAACGCTGGTTTCCTTAGGCAAGCTGATGGCTGGGGTTTACCTTACCTGCGGTTTGTTCATCGTGGTCGTGCTGGGTACGATTTGTTGGTTTAACGGCTTCAGCTTATGGCGGCTGGTCAAGCACATCAAGGAAGAATTGTGGGTGGTGCTCTCCACCTCGTCCTCGGAGGCGGCTTTGCCCGGCCTGTTGGCGAAGCTGGAAGCCTTCGGCTGCGCCAGGCCAGTGGTGGGCCTGGTGGTGCCGACCGGCTATTCCTTCAACCTGGACGGCACATCGATCTACCTGACCATGGCGGCGGTGTTCGTCGCCCAAGCGCTCAACATCGACCTCAGCCTAGACCAACAGCTTACCCTGCTAATGGTTTTGCTGCTGACTTCCAAAGGCGCGGCGGCGGTGACAGGGGGTGGCTTTATCACCTTGGCTGCGACGCTGTCTTCCATGGACGTGCTACCCGTGGCGGGGCTGGCCCTATTGCTGGGCGTGGATCGCTTCATGTCCGAGGCCCGCGCCGTCACCAACCTCATCGGCAACGCCGTGGCCACGGTGGTCATCGCCAAGTGGGAGGATGCTTACAAGGAGTGAGTTGGAGTGTCCGGGCTGTCGCCGTCCCGCGAGCCTTATTCGGCCTGGCGGGCCGCGATCAAGGCATCAATTAGCAAGATGGCCACGCCTACGGTGATGGCGGAGTCAGCCACGTTGAAAGCAGGGAAGTGCCAGTGCTTATAGAACGCATCCAGGAAGTCGATCACATAGCCATAGGCGATGCGGTCAATCAGATTGCCCAAGGCACCGCCCAGCACCAGAGCCCAAGCGGCGGCTTCCCAATGCCTCCCTTTCGGCAGATGCTTGAGCCAAAACACCATGGCGATGCTGGCAGTCGAGGCAATGCCTACGAACAGCCAGCGCTGCCAGCCGCCTGCCCCGGCCAGGAAGCTGAAGGAAGCGCCCGTGTTGCGCACATAAGTCAGTTGGAACAGCGGCAACAGTTCGATGGTTTCGTACAACTGCATGGAGGCGTCCACCAGCAGTTTGCTGGCCTGATCCAACACGATCACCAAGGCCGACAGCCAAAGCCATTTCAGCATGGCAGCCTCAGGCGTGGCGGCGGGTTTCGCCCGCGCCTTCGACGTTCTCGACGCAGCGCCCGCAGAGTTCGGGATGCCCGGCATGCAAGCCCACATCGTGGCGGTGATGCCAGCAGCGCACACATTTGGTTTTGTCGCTGGCGCGGACCCGCAACTCCAGCCCGGCGATTTCGGTCGGCAGCTTGTCGGCAGGTTCTGGGCTTTCCGGCAACGCCATCGCGTAAGAAGTAATCAGCACGAAACGCAATTCATCTTCCAGCAGAGCCAAGCGGCTGAATATCTCCGGCGAGCCATAAAGCTCGACTTCGGCATCCAAGGATGAGCCGATCTCGTTGCGGATGCGCAGCACTTCCAATTCCTTGCCGACCGCCTCGCGGACTTGCAAGGCGAAATCCCAGAATTCACGGTTCATCGCAGCGCCTTCATCCAGCGGGAACAGTCCTTCGTACCAAGTGGACAGGAACACCGACTCCGACCGCTCGCCGGGCAGGAAGCGCCAGATTTCCTCAGAGGTGAAGCTGAGGATGGGGGCCAGCCAGCGCGATAGCGCCTCAGCGATGTGCCACATCGCGGTTTGCGCCGAACGCCGCGCCAAGCTGTCGGCCTTGCAGGTGTATTGGCGATCTTTGGTCACATCCAAGTAAAAACTGCCTAGGTCAACCGAGCAGAAGTGGTGGACTTTCTGATAGACCAAATGGAATTGGTAGGTTTCGTAGGCATTGACCACGTCCCGCTGCAACTGCCAAGCCCGATCCACCGCCCAGCGATCCAAAGGCAACATATCGGTCGCCGCGACCGCGCCCCGCGCCGGGTCGAAGCCGTTGAGATTGGCCAACAGGTAACGGGCGGTGTTGCGCAGGCGGCGGTATACGTCGGAGGTGCGCTTGAGGATTTCGTCGGAGACATTCATCTCGGCGCGGTAATCCGTCGCCGCCACCCATAGCCGTAGCACGTCCGCGCCCAGGTTTTTCACCACTTTTTGCGGCGCGACCACATTGCCGGCCGACTTGGACATCTTCTTGCCTTGCGCGTCCACGGTGAAGCCGTGGGTCAACACGGCGCGGTAGGGCGCGACGCCGTTCATCGCCACCGAGGCCAGCAGCGAAGATTGGAACCAACCGCGATGCTGATCCGAGCCTTCCAAATACAGATCGGCGGGGAAGCTTAAATCTTCCCGCCGCGCCAACACCGCCGCATGGGTGACGCCGGAATCGAACCACACGTCCAGCGTGTCGGCCATCTTGCGGTAATGCTCGGCGTCATCGCCCAGCAGTTCTTTCGGATCGAGATCGAACCAAGCGTCGATGCCGCGCTGCTCGACCCGCAGGGCGACCTGTTCGATCAGTTCCAGCGCGTCGGGATGGATTTCACCGGTCAGCTTGTGGACGAACAACGCGATAGGCACACCCCAGTTGCGTTGGCGGGATACGCACCAATCGGGCCGGTTGCCCACCATGCCCTCAATGCGCGCCTGGCCCCAATCGGGTATCCACTGCACCTGTTGGATTTCTTCCAAGGCTTTCGCACGCAGCCCTTGCTCATCCATGCTGATGAACCATTGCGGCGTGGCGCGGAAAATCACCGGGGTCTTGTGCCGCCAACAATGGGGATAGCTGTGTTCGAGGCTGTTGACATGCAGCAACGCGCCACGGTCTTTGAGCAGATCCACCACCTGGGGGTTGGCGGTCATCACATGCTGGCCGGCGAAAAACTCGGTGCCGGGCAGGAATTTGCCCTCGTCGCCGACCGGGTTGTCTACCTTCAGTCCGTACTTCAAGCCCACCACGTAGTCTTCCTGGCCATGGCCGGGCGCGGTATGCACCGCGCCGGTGCCCGCCTCCAGCGTGACGTGGTCGCCGAGGATCACCGGCACTTGGCGATCCAGAAACGGATGCCGCAATAGCAGGCCTTCAAGCGCCTCGCCCTTGGCATAAGCGACGACTCGGTAATTTTCCACGCCGTAGCGAAGCAAGGCATCCTTGATCAGCGCCTCGGCGAGAATCAACCGCTCCCCCGTCTCTTCCAATTGCACCACGGCATAGTCCAATTCAGGGTTCAACGCCACCGCTTGGTTGGCGGGCAGCGTCCACGGCGTGGTAGTCCAGATCACCACCGACAAAGGGCCATGGCCCGTGTGGCCTTCGACCGCGTGGCAGCGGGACAAGGCCAAATCCTCGTCCACCACCCGGAAGCGCACATCAATGCTCAAGGAACGCTTGTTCTCGTACTCCACCTCGGCCTCCGCCAAGGCCGAACCGCAATCGGTACACCAATGCACCGGCTTCGCGCCCTTGGTCAAATGGCCGTTCGCATGGATCTTGCCCAAGGCACGGATGATGTCCGCCTCGAACTTGAAATCCATGGTCAGGTAAGGGTTCTCCCAATCGCCAAACACACCCAGGCGGATGAACTCGTCACGCTGCACCTTGACCTGTTCGGCTGCATAGGCGCGGCAGGCGCGGCGGAAATCGGACGGATCGACCTGCGTCCCGGCCTTGCCGATTTTCTTCTCCACCATCAATTCAATCGGCAGGCCATGGCAATCCCAGCCTGGGAGATAAGGCGCATCAAAACCCGACAGCCCTTTACTCTTGACGATGATGTCTTTCAGCACTTTGTTGACGGCGTGGCCGATATGGATTTCACCGTTGGCGTAGGGCGGGCCGTCGTGCAGGATAAACGTGGGGCGGCCTTGGAATGCCTCCCTAATCTTCCGGTAAAGCGTTTTCTGTTGCCAAGCTTGCAACTGCTCCGGCTCGCGCTGGGACAGATTGCCCTTCATCGGAAAATCGGTGGAGGGAAGATTGAGGGTGGCTTTGTAATCCATGAGTCTGCTACTGCTTAACAATCGAAAAGGGAAAAAATTAAGTTTGGTTTGTAGGCCCTGAATCCCAGGCAAGTCAGGCTGCTTGCCTAGGTAGTGGAAGTTGAAATCTTCCAGCAACCACTCCGGCCACGGTTAAGTCTTCGTCAAGTTCTTCCCACCTCAGTGCGCATCCTCCCACCTCCACCTGAACCTCTTTAAGTTGAGCTTCCGAAGCCTGGCTAAGAATTTGTAAGCGGTCGGCAGGGAAACCCAATATCCGTCCATCGGTTAATTCAATATAAATCGTCCTTCTTTCAGCCCATGCTCTCATAGCCACAGGCTCAATGTCACCGATTATGGTATTCATGGTATTTATCCAGCAAGGATTTCCGGTTTTCAAACACAAGCCTTTCAATTTCCCTTAAGTCATGCGCCGATACGCCATGATTACTGGCTAGCGCTATAGGCGAAAGCCAGAACTTACATTCAACCCCAGAGCAGCGCACATGAATGTGAGGAGGTTCGCTTGCTTCATTCGAGTAAAAATGAAAGCGAAATCTTCCAATTTTCAGGACTGTCGGCATACCTTTTTTTGTACGAAGTAACTTATGGTTTTCCTCTAAAAAAGCCTAAAAACCAAACCGCCCAAAAAACTCCCGCACCTGCCCAGCATCTTTTTCAATTTGCCCGCGCAACGCCTGCACATCAGCAAAACGCCGCTCGTCGCGCAACTTATGATGGAAATGGACTTCGACCAAGCGTCCGTAAATATCGCCAGTAAAATCGAATAGGTGGGTTTCCAATTGCACGGCGGGGCGACCCTCCACGGTGGGACGGACGCCGACATTCGCCACGCCAGGCAGCGGGCGGTCATAAATACCGGTCATTGTAACGGCAAACACCCCCTGCAAAGGAGTCTTTTTGCGCAGCAGCGCGACGTTGGCGGTCGGAAAACCGAGCTGACGGCCCAGCCGCGCACCTTGGCAAACACGCCCGATGACGGAATAAGGACGCCCTAGCAACGCGGCAGCTTCCGCCATGCCTCCGGCTGTCAACGCATCGCGTATCAATGTGCTGCTGACCCGCTTACCGTCCACTTGCACGGAACGGGTATCCGCCACCTGGAAACCATAGGCCGCGCCGGTCTCCCTGAGCATGGCAAAAGACCCACGCCGATCCTTGCCGAAACGGAAATCGTCGCCCACCACCAGATATTTCACCCGCAGTGTGTCCACCAGCACTGTGCGGATAAAGTCCTCCGGCATCGATTGGGACAGGCGATGGTCGAAATGCAGCAGCAAAACCCCGTCCACCGGTAGGCGGGCCAGATGGGCCAGCTTTTCGCGGCAGCGCGTCAGACGTGGAGGGCTGCGCTCCGGGCAGAAATATTCACGCGGCTGGGGTTCAAACAAGATGACCACCACCGGCAGCCCAAAGCGACGGCCTTGCTCGGCCAAGTTCTCGATCACCGCCCGATGACCCAGGTGAACCCCGTCGAAATTGCCGATGGTGGCTACGCAGCCTTCTTCGGGCAAGGCCAGCCGCCCCAATCCTCTTGCCAGCCACATAAGCTACGCCTCCCGTAAGGCAAGATGAGCTGGGCGCAAGCCACAAAGCCACAGGCTGGCGAAGTAACCCGTCCCACCGGCGGCGATCCACACGATGAGTTGGGCGATCCGCTGATGGGAAGTCCATGTCTCCCAAGGCAAGCCGACGGCGAAATGCGCCAGCAACCAGCCCATAACGAGATTGCCGGCCACTAGCCTCGTTAAATATGCCCACCAGCCGCGCCTAGGCATAAACACGCCGTCCAGCAGCAAGCCGCGCAGCAACAAGCCGGCATTGAGCAATGCCGCCAAGGCCGTGGCCAAGGCCAGGGCGGCGTGGCCCCAACCCAATTGAGCCAAAGGCATAACCAAGACCAAACCCAGCGCCAGATTGGCGACCATCGCATGGATTCCGTGGCGCACGGGTGTTTGCAAATCGTGGCGGGCGCTGAAGCCCGAGGCCAGGATTTTGACCGCGATGAAGCCGACCAGCCCGGTGGAATAGGTCATCAGGCTGCGTCCCGCCATCTCCACGTCACGGCTGCCGAATTCGTCATACTGGAACAAGGTGGACATCAAAGGCTCCGCCAGCACGGCCAGGCCCACGGTGGCGGGCAGACCAATCAGCAGCACCCAGCGCAGCCCCCAATCCAAGGCATGGGAAAACCCTGCCGCGTCCTGCCGCGCATGGCTTTTCGCCAGATGGGGCAAAATCGCCGTCCCCATGGCGACGCCGAACACCCCCAAAGGGAACTCCACCAGCCGATCCGAATAATAAAGCCAGGAAACGCTGCCGGAGGCCAGAAACGAAGCGATCAGCGTGTCCACCAACAGGTTCACCGGCGTCACGGAAACGCCGAAAATCGCCGGCGCCATGCGCTTGAGCAAGTGCCGCACCTGCGGGTCGGCGAGGGCGATGCGCGGCCTGGGTAGCAGTCCCGCCGCCAGCAGCGCCGGAATCTGCAAAGCCAATTGCGCCATACCCGCCAGCAACACGCCCCAAGCCAAGGCCATGATCGGCTCCGGCAGATGTGGCGCCAGCCAGAGCGCCGCCGCGATCATGACCCCATTCAACAAGGCTGGGGTGAAGGCAGGAATGGCGAAACGGCCATGGGCGTTGAGGATGGCACCGGCAAAGGCGGTCAGGGTGACGAAAAACAGATAAGGGAAGGTGATGCGCAACATCGCGCTGCTCAGATCGAATTGCGCATCCTGGCCAAGAAAACCCGGCGCGAACAGCAGGATCAACACGGGCGCGGCCAGGCTTCCCAGCACGGAGGCCAGCAACACGATGAGTGCCAGCGAGCCGGAAGCCCGATCCAGAAACTGCCGCAAACCGGCGCGGTCGCTGTTTTCCCGGTAATCTGACAGCATCGGCACGAAAGCCTGGGCGAAAGAACCCTCGGCGAACAAGCGACGCAAGAAATTGGGAATCCTAAACGCGACAAAAAAAGCATCGGTGGCCGCGTCCGCGCCAAAATGGCGGGCGATCACCATATCGCGTATAAACCCCAGAATCCGCGACACCAGAGCCATCCCGCCCACCGTGGCGGTCGATTTCATCAACTGTCCGCTCAGCCTCGCATCTCCTAAGCCATGGTGAAAAAGCGCGTAGTATAAGGATTCGCCAAGACCGCGCAAAGCGGTTTTCCTCACATGGCTGTTGACATTGCCGCGCCGCCTGAAGGAAAATGCCTCACTTTTAATTCCGCCAACCGTCAGGGGTTCCACTTTGGCCAATATTGCTTCCGCGAAAAAACGCGCCCGTAACTCGGAAAAGAGCCGCGCCCAGAACGCAGCCGCCCGCAGCCGCCTGCGCACTTACATCAAGAAAGTCCTCATCGCAGTCGCCAGCGGCGATCTCGAAAAAGCCCGGGCCGCGTTCCGCGAAGCCCAGCCAGTGATCGACTCCTCGGTCAACAAAGGCTTGATCCACCGCAACAAAGCCGCCCGCAGCAAGAGCCGCCTGAGCGCCCGCGTCAAGGCGCTGCAATTGAAGACTGCCGCCTGATTCTGATGCCTCGCTTGGGAACGTAGTCTGCTTGGAAGCTTCAACTTCGCGAATCCCTAGAAGCTGAAGCCTCCAAGCTGTGGGTTGCCCTAACAGCCCCCTGTGCTGGCTTCCTTCTCGTAGCGGCATCTTTCCCTCACCATCCAGCTCTTCCCTCCGCATCGCGGCGTTTTTCCGGCTATTCCGCGCCAAGCCGGATATTTGCTCGTCTTGAAGAGCTGGCGTAAAGTCTGAAACGAGGGTAAACGCAGTTGATGTGCGCTTGGCAAAGCTTGGAATTCGATCAGGCGGCGATAGAATCTTGCCGCTAGGACTGTGACTGGCATGAGGCAAGCCATTCTTGAGAATCCGGCCCCATTGGCAGTCGAAGGACTAAACTTCGGCTTTCCCGGCAGGACGATCCTGGATCGGGTCAGTTTTCGCTTGCGCCCAGGCACCATCACCTGCCTGATGGGCGGCAACGGCGCGGGCAAGACCACCCTGTTCAATCTCATCACCGGCTTCCTCAAGCCCGCCGCAGGCTCCATAAGCCTTGGCCCCGCCGAACTCAATGGACGCCCCGCCTACCGCATTGCCCGCGCCGGCGTCGCCCGCACCTTCCAAGATTTGCGGCTCATCGGCAAACTCAGCGTCTACGAAAACATCCTCCTCGCTTTGCCAAGCCATCCCGGCGAACATCTGGCCCGGGCATTGTTGCCGCCGGGCTTCCACCGCCAACGCGACGCCGCCCACCGCGACAAGGCCGAATCCCTGCTAGCCGAATTCTTCCTCGAAGCCGTCGCCCGCCAACCCGCCTCGGAAATCTCCTACGGCCAGCAAAAGCTGCTCACCCTCGCCTGCTGCGCGGCGATGGACGCGGGCCTACTGCTGCTCGACGAACCGGTCGCCGGCATCAGCCCCGAATACCGCGAGCTGCTGGCCGGACGCCTCGCCGCGTTCAAGGCGGCGGGCAAGACCATCCTGCTGATAGAACACCAGCCCGATTTCCTGGAAAAAACAGGCGATGCCTTCCTGTTCCTGGACAGGGGCCAGATCCAGCCCTTCGCCTCGCTGGCCGAACTCAGCGCCGCGCCTATTGCCCGCGACACCCTGGTTTGACTTATAATCCCGAGCAGGCCACTTGTTCACCGGGACGAAGACATGACGACACTCAGCATCGACCTCCCCGAAGAGGCATTCTCAACGCTACGCCGGTCGCCGTCGGAGTTTGTTCTGCAAATGCGCTTGGCGGCGGCCATCCATTGGTACGCTCGCGGAGACATCTCCCAGGAGAAAGCGGCCTTGATCGCAGGGCTAGACCGCGCTGACTTCCTCGCCGCGCTGGCAGCCGAGCGGGTCGATGTCTTCGAGCTTGACCTTGACAGTTTACGGCGGGAACTGGAGCGTGCCTGAACCGGCCATCGTCAACAGTTCGCCGCTGAATTTCCTATGACCGGGCTTTGGCGTTGATTGGAGAATAAACTAGGGTTCCCGCTACCGAGTGACGCCATGGGTGCCAAGGACATCATCTCCAAAAACATTTTGAAAACCTTGGTGCGGGATTTCGCCACCTACTTGTTCGGCCTGCTGGTCACCGAAGTGGAATTGCTGGAGACCGCCAACCAACGCATAGAAGACCGCCAGGCCGATTTGATAGCCAAAGTCGCACTCCCTGGGGAGCCAATGCTGTTGAATTAGGCACAAGGAGGGCTGGCGAAACGGTTCGTAGTCCCGGCTTTAGCCGGTTCTTTTGAGGCATCTAACCGCCTGAAGGCGGTACTACGAACGCTTAATTCAACAGCATTGCCCTGGGGAGCCGCCTTTCCTGCTGCATACCAAGATACCTCCGATGCCTGGGTGCTGGCGGTATTGTGCGACTTCCAAGGACATGCGCCACGCGAGATAATCCACAGCATTCTGCCCCGGCTGCTGGAACGCCTGCGCCACTCGCCGCCACGCCTGCGGGAATATGTGGAAATGCTGGATATTTTGGCCGGCAACCGGGATTTAAACCTGAACATCCGCGAGGAACTGGACATGCTCACCATCGACGTCGAAAAACTGGCGAACTTCCAAATGGGAATGGACAAAGGCATAAAGAAAGGCATACAGACAGGCCCCCATGCCCAAGCCATTGCCATTGCAAAGAAGCTGCTCGAAAAAGGCATGGACAGCGCCTGGATTGCCTCGGTGACGGATCTGCCCATCGCCGAAATCGAAGCCTTGCGCCACGGTAAGCCAGAATGACTGTTTCACTACGGCTTGGCGACTGAATCGCCATGAACCCGATTCTTTCCGTGCGCAGGCTCTCCACCGGCTACGGCACAGTTCAAGAACGGTAATATTGTTATCAAATTCCTTTGAACACCTATTCTGTTCAGCCCCAAAGTGCGAGCATCCTATGACAACCATCCAGATCGAATTGCCCGACGCCACCGCCCAGCAGGCGCATGAGGCCGGGCTATTGGCTCCTCGGGCATTGGAGCGCATCTTTACTGAAGCCCTGCGACGGCGACAGGCGGCGGAACGCTTATTGGCGATAGCCGACCAGACAAGCGCGGCAGGAATCGAGCCGATGTCGATGGAAGAAATCAGCGCCGAAGTCAAGGCGGCGCGAGCGGAACGGCGGCAACGTGCGGCTGGTTGTTGACACCAACGTGATACTATCGGGCTTGCTCTGGCAGGGATCGCCTCATGGATTGTTGCGGCAAATACGCGACGGGCAAGCAAGCTTGGTCGAAAGCCCTGCGTTGCTTGAAGAGCTAGAGGAGGTTTTGATCCGCCCCAAATTTGCCGGTATTCTCACCCGCTTAAGGTTGTCGCCTGAGACGCTGCTAGCCGAACTGCTTCAGCTTGCTGAGATTGTCATCCCCAACCCCTTGCCCGCGCCAGTGAGCCGCGACCCCGACGACGATGCGGTGCTGGCCCTAGCGGTTGCCGCGCAAGTCGATTTGATCGTCTCTGGCGATGACGACCTGCTCGACCTGCACGAATACCAAGGCATTCCCATTGTCACCGCCACCGAGGCGCTAAAGATCGTCAATCAAGCATGAAGGAAACATCGTTGCGGGAACGAATCGAAGTTCAGGAGGCAGGTTCGCCATGAAGCCGATCCTTTCCGTACGCAAGCTCTCCACTGGCTACGGCAAGAAACAAGTGCTGTTTGATGTGGACTTGGACATCATGCCGGGGGAGATCGTCCTGGTGACTGGCGGCAACGGTTCCGGCAAATCCACGCTGCTTAAGGCCATTTACGGACTTCTTCCTCCTTGGAACGACGATGCGGAAATCATCTTCCGGCCTGATCCTAAAGGCGCTGCGTTAAGCACCATTCCGCCTAGCGACAACCTGTGGAAGGGGCTGGCTTATGTTCCGCAGAAAAAATGCAGTTTTTGACGACCTGACAGTGGAAGATAATCTCCGCTTGGCAGGCCACATTCTGCGAGACCGCAAGGAGTTTGCGATTCGGCGGGATGAAGTGCTGGCATCGCTTCCGGCCCTTACACCATTGTGGAATCGCAAGCCGGAGAAGATGAGCGGAGGAGAGCGGCAGATATTGGCTTTGGGGATGGCGCTATTGCACGAACCTAGATTGTTGATATTAGACGAACCAACGGCAGGCCTAGATGCTCAAAATTCTGAAGTTATGTTGGGCATTCTTCACCGAGCGCATATCACACAAGGATTAACACTGATCGTAGTCGAACACCGTCGCCACGAATGCTCCGCCTTGGGGGGTCGGTTATACCAGATGAGGCTGGGCAAACTTGAAGGCGATTCGGTAAGGCATGGAGCTTCACAAGTCGTTTCGGCAATTGAACAGGAGATTTAACTATGAATATCAGACATTTAAATATCGAAGTCACCAAACGCTGCAATCAGCGCTGTTTTTATTGTTTCAACGATTCGGGTAAAGGATCGTTGGCAAACGAATATACACCAGCACAATGGTTAGAGGTTCTTGAATCTCTCCAGCGTAAAGGACTTGAAAGCATCCACCTGACCGGTGGTGAGCCTTTCACCTATAAATACGCCACGGAGCTTTTAGCGGGGGCACAAGCAATAAATCTGTCAACCAGCATTCTTTCAAATGGCTTTCGAGTTGAAGGATTGGCGAAACAGTTTCCGCAGGTTTTTAGCCGCCTTTCTGTCGCACAAATTAGCTTAGATTCAATGGATGAACAAACCCATAATGCCCGTCGCGGGTATACTAAAGCGTGGCAGGATGCTATAAAAGCAATTGCAGCCCTGCGTAATCTCTCCGTGCCGCTAGAGGTGAGCTGTGTGGTTTCTCAAGGTAATCTTGTGGATATTAAGGCAGTGGCCGATTTCTGTCGCAATATCGATGCCGCACTAATAATACGACCGCTTCTCCCCTCAGGTAGAGCAAGCACTCATATCCAGCCAGAAACATTCACCCAGGAATTGGAGGTTTGCGTCGAAGCATTGCAAAACCAGCAAGATGTGCGACTTGCCGAGGATCGATTTCAGTATGTGGTCGATGGCCAGGAGATGCAGCAAAAACAAACGCTTTCTGGGATGTGTACAGTGAGTTTTGACGGAAAACTCAGAAACGATAGATCCAATATCAACTTGTTTCATCTGGCTGCTTAATTGTAGGCAATAATATCTAATAGTTGGTAATTGGCATGACAAAAAAAACAATTTTTGTGAGTCATTCTTCGCTAGACAAAGATTTGGTGTCGGCTTTTCTTGATGCCGTATTTCCAACGGCCTGCTTGAATACAACGGACTACGATATAAGATATACTTCGGCTGCTGCTGATCAGATTGAACAACGACTTAAGGCAGGCGAAAACATCTGGGAGACACTGCAAAAAGATATATACACCACCGAGATATTCATAGCCTGTATTTCTAATAACTATTTTAGTAGTATATGGTGCATTTCTGAACTCGCGGTTTTTTATGACAAACAACATAGATCCAAAAAATCACCAATAAATATAATACCATTACGGCTAACAAAAGATTGTGACAAGTGGAAGGAAACGCCGTTTTTGCAGAAGCCCGTGCTGATTGATGCTTGGTCAAGAAATGATATTTTAAATTATGCTATTCGGATAACGAAAGAAAAAATGTTATCTATCAATCCATTTGAGAGTGATCCTGACGCCTTTCAAAAATATATTGACAAATTCAACCACCTGACGAAAACAAGGCATACGACCGCTAAAGGCGAGTTAACAGATCTGGCTATAAATTACCATTATAATGCATTGACAGAAAATGGCCCTTGGATCTGCATGGTGCCGAGGGCTGAATATGAACAGATTTCTGTTAACATGGCAAAAAAAGCAAATAATAAACTGCTTTGGACATTATTTAAATCTCCTCTCCTTGTTGCCGAAGCATATATAAAACCTAATTATCTTATGGAGTATGACTCCGAATTTTCAAATTTTGATCCCACAACCAAGATGCGCCTCGTTATCTTTGAAAGTGCTATTGATGCTAAAGCTTATAAAGAGCTTGATTTTGCTTATCATTCCACTAGGTTGGCAGGGCTTACGTCTGCGCCGATTAAAAAAAGAATCTTAAGTCAACGTCGTAACAGCTTCGAGAAGGCCGCCTTAAAAGGGGGGTGCTTGTATTTCACATCGCTAGAAAAGTTAAATATTATAATGAACTCAAGGGGCTGGCCGGATCTTACATATAATAGTTATTTAGAATTTGCTTATACCGAATCTCTAGCGCCTCACCCCATGAAAATGATAATGGACTCTAGTTTTAATTCCGAATGGGCTAAGCGCAACAGTAGGCCTAATAAAAAAATGAATTCTGCATGGGGTCATGTCACCTTTTTTAATCCTTCACTTAATGATGCATGTAAATCTGAAATCAATAGTCATCCATACAAACCGTTTTTCGAGCATTTTCAAGCACTAAACGCTATTGTCGAGGAGCTGTTAGAGGGATCGCCAAAGGAGAGGTTTTTTGTTGATAAATATAATATTGAAAAACTATACTAACCACGTAGTTCCCAATAGTTAATACATTAATATTTTTAGGCTTTTTTTGAGAATTTCCATATGAGTTTAAAGCAGTATCAATTGAGGGTCGCTAATATCGTTATCATTGCTATATGCTTGATGCCGTTTCCTAGCATAGCAAAACGACAAGCTGACAGCGACAATGTCCAAAAAATTGGGGTGCTGTTTCCTATGACCGGCGATGCTTCGTCCTATGGTCAAAAAGGACGCCGAGCTATCGAGATAGCCGTTGACGACTGCAATACCCTGCCAGAGGCTAATCGAAAGGTTTCTGCTATCTTCGAAGATTCCAAAGCGAACGCCAAAGATGGAATTTCGGCGGCACAGAAGTTAATTTCAGTGGATAAGGTTCCAGCCGTGGTTGGTGATGCTGTCAGCGCGGTGACTCTGCCAGTGGCATCAATTGCGGAAGCAAATCAAGTGGTATTGCTGTCCCCCTGTTCCTCCGCACCAGCCATTACTAATGCCGGAAAATTTATCTACCGCATCTGGCCAAGCGACCTCACGGAAGGCAAGGCGGCAGCCGAGTTCGCTGTTTCCAAACGATTCAAGAGAGCCGCATTGCTTCTACTTAACAACGATTACGGAAATGGTATAGCCGACATATTCACCCAATATTTTACAGGAGATGACCGTAAAGTTGTGCTGAGAACCGCTTACCAAGATACAACCACTGATTGGCGTACCATTGTGACACCCTTGATTGCAGCAGGTGCGGATGTGATCTACATTGCGGGTTATTACAAAGATACTGCCGCTATTTTGCGCACAGCGAGCGAGTTCGGAATAAAAGCCCAATTTATCGGAGCTACCGCTATTGAGGACGAAAATCTGATTAAGCTTGCCGGTGCTGCGGCGGAAGGCATCGTGTACCCACTGGCAACAAGCTTCGATGCCGCGTCGGCGGATAAAACTACCAAGGCATTCGTTGATGCGTTTCAAAAACGATTTAGCTATGAGCCAGGCTGGATGGAGTCCCACGCCTACGATGCGTTTATGCTGGTCTGTCATGGCGTTAACTCGGCTAAGCGCGCAGGAAAGGTGACTGGGGAGAAAATAAGGGATTATCTCGATCATGTAGGAAGTTATCACGGCGTGACTGGTGATATTCGCTTCGATGAGAACGGCGATGTCATCCGCAAAGTTGTATTCAAGACGGTAAAGGATGGTCATTTCGTGTGGCTGGCGAAATAGACGTGGCCCAGGCTTCTGGTCAACGCTCTGTCGGCGGCTTGTCTTTACTGTCTTATTGCCATTTCTTTCTGGCTGGTCTACGCCCCTACGAAAACCTTTTATATTTCCCATGCCGCGGCAATTACCTTCGGTGCCTACGCTTGCTATTGGCTCAACTATCAAGCTGGTATACCGCTGCTTTACGCTTCGTGCATAGCAACTGCCACCGTTGCGGCTGGTTTCTTTACCATGGAAAAAATGTTGTTTCGCAAGCTACGAAATGGAACCAAAGGCTGGGTCGGATTGGTGGCATCTATAGGCTTATATGTCGTTTTACAAAATTGTATTGCACTGGTTTTTGGGGAGGAAACTTTACTTTTGAGTCAGCACCCAATTGCCTTAGGCTATCGCTACGGCGACGCATATATAACCGGTACGCAGGAGATGATAATCGTCATAGGCGGTGCTCTGTTCGTGAGTACAATGATGTTGCTATGGATAACGAAGTTAGGACGAGCAATTCGTGGTGTGGCGAGTAATCCAGATTTATGCCTATTACTTGGTATGGATATAAATCTAATTACTTGGTGGTCTATCGCTATCGGTTCTGCTGTGGGCGCAGCAGGCGGAATCCTTTTGGCTTTCGATTCGGAAATGACACCGATGATGGGTTTCCGCTTGTTGTTAAATGGAGTCATCGTGATGATTATCAGCGGTAGCGAAACTTTTCTGAGCTTTGTTGGCGCATCCCTGATTCTGGCTATCACACAACATTTGGCTGCTTTTTTCCTTGATGCAAAGTGGATGGATGCCATATCCTTTACCATCCTCATCGCCTTCCTAATCTGGAAACCCCTAGGCTTCAGAGGTCGCCGTCTCAAGAAAATCGAGGTCTAAGATTGGACTATCTGCTCCATCTCTTCGTCTTCGTCTTCATCTATGGCATGGTGGCATTGAGCCTGAATGTCGCCTCGGGATTTACACAATTGATTTCCCTAGCCCAAGCCGGTTTCTTTGGCGTTGGTGCTTATACTACTGCGATACTTGCCACGCGCTACGATTGGCCGTTGTGGATCAATTTACCCTTAGGCATGGCGGCGGCAGGCATGGTGGCTCTGCCGGTGGCTTTGGTCGCGTTGCGGACGGTGGAAGATTATTTCATCATCTGCACGATGGGCATGGGCGTCATCTTGTTTTCGGTGATGAACAACTGGATGGATTTGACTCGCGGGCCGTTGGGCATTCCGGGAATTCCGCCGGTTTCGGTGTTCGATTATCCGCTGACGGAAAAATGGCAATGGGTATTGCTGGCGGGCGCGTTCTACGCGGCGGTGTTTTGGCTGGCGCGGAATCTCAAAGCCTCCGCCTTGGGCCGGATACTCGTCGCCATCAGCGAGGATGAAATCTTCTGCCAAAGCCTAGGCAAGAATGTAAGCCTCGCCAAACTCCAATCATTCATCCTCGGCGCGATGCTGGCGGCAATCCCCGGCGCACTGTATGCCCATTATGTCTCGTTCATCGACCCCAGCAGTTTCACGATCCACGAATCTATTTTCATCCTGTCGATCATCATCGTCGGCGGCATGGGCAATCTGTGGGGCAGCCTTGCCGCTGCGGCGTTCATGATACTGGTGCCGGAAGCCCTGCGCTTCGTCGGCCTGCCTTCCGGCATCGCCGCCAATGTCCGGCAGATGTTGTATGGCGCGGCTTTAGTGCTGGTGGTTTTCTTGCAGCGCGACAGGCCGGGTTAGCCAGCCTGAGCGGGGCTTGGGCGATATGCCCTCCGAACCGGCGCTCAGTCTTTCACCGGCCTCTTCTCCAGCTTGCGCTGCAAGGTGCGACGGTGCATCCCTAGGGCGCGGGCGGCGGCGGAGATGTTGCCTTCGTGCTCGACCAGCACCTTTTGCAAATGCTCCCATTCCAGACGCTTGACCGATAGCGGCTTGTCTTTGATTTCGACGCTGTCGTCGCCTTCGTCCTTGTGCAGGGCGGCGACAATTTCGTCGGCGTCGGCGGGCTTGGTTAGGTAGTGGGTCGCGCCGAGTTTGATCGCCTCCACCGCCGTGGCGATGCTGGCGAAGCCGGTCAGCATCACGATGCGGGTGTTGTCATCCAGCTCGACCAAGCGCTTGACCAGGGACAGGCCGGATTCGTAGCCAATGCGCAGGTCGATGACGGCGTATTCGGGTTCGGCTTGCTCTGCCTGCTCGATGCCGCTTTCCAGGTCGTGGGCGACGAACACTTCGAAGCCGCGTTTTTCCATGGCCATTTTCAGAACTAGGCAAAAGGTGGCATCGTCGTCCACCAGCAAAACCCGGGGTTGTTCGGAAATTTCTGGCAAGACGGTTTGCATGTTCATTGCTCTCCTAGGCGATCAGAGACGGGAAGGATGATGCGCGTCAAGGTGCCGCGGCGGTGATCCGGGCGCGGTTGCATGTCGATCTTTCCGCCGAGGCGCTCGATGGCGGAGAAAGCCAGGAACAAGCCCACGCCCAGGCCATGCTCCTTCTTGCTAGACACCGGATCTTTGCCTAGGCGGGCGAAGACCGCAGGCGATATGCCCGGCCCTTCGTCGAGAATATCCAGCACCGCATTCTCGGGAGTCCAGCGCGCCCGCAAGTCGATACGATGCGGGGAAACGTCGGCGCCATTGTTGAGTATGTTTACCAGGGCGTGGGTGAGTGTGCGCTCGGCCAAAAAATTGGGTGAAGGTTCGTAACCGGTTTTCAGATAGTTCAGCGGGGTGGGCAAATCCTGTTCGCGCCAGTTGGCGACAACCTCGTCGAGATAGCGTGATATCGTCATGATCCGGCCCGATTCGGCGCGGACTGCCCCGGCAGAGGCCGACATCACCGAGAGGGCGGCCTTGCAGCGGTCTACCTGTTCGCGCAGGATTTTCATCTTCAGGCACAAATCCTGGGAATGGGAGTGTTGCTTGTATTCTTTTTCCAAGTCATGGACGAGAATGGCCATGGTACCCAAAGGCGTCCCCATCTCATGTGCCGCCCCGGCGGCCAAGGTGCCGAGGGCGACGACGCGCTCGTTGCGCAACGTCTGCTCGCGTGCCGTCGCCAGTTTGCGGTCGAGCTTGCGCAGGGAATCGGCGATGCCGACCACAAAATAGGCCACCATCACCGCGCTGAACACAAAACCGAACCACATGCCAAACACGTGCAACTGGATGTCGTGGTGGTCCATCATCAGATGTTGCTGCTGACTCATCAACAGATGTTCCTGGTGATCCACTGGGATGTTTTCGATGTCGCTCAGCGTCATCGGCACAATCCTAGGCAAGGGCTCGTAATAGCGCATCAGCACCGTGTAGGCGGAGGACGCGAAGATCACCAGATACCAAGTGAAGGTCTGCGGCAGCACGGTGGCGGCGATGATCAAAGGTAGAAGGTAAAACCAGGTGAGCGGGTTGGTCGCCCCGCCGGTGAAGTAGAGGATGCCGGTGATGGCGAGGATGTCGCAGCACAATTGCACCACCAACTCGCCTTCCGTGACTTGGCGTTCGTTGCCCAAGCGCAGCCAGGTGTACCAGTTAAGCCCCGACTGCAAGGTGATGATGCCGGTCAGCGCCGCCTGGTGCAGGGGGATGTCCAGCCCGTAGACGCTGATGAACACGCTCAACGCCTCCACGCAGATGATCAGGTTGCGCATGACAAACATCCACTTGAGGTTCATCCAAGCGGAATTGTCGGAGGTGACCGGTTCGGGAATACTGATTAAGGTTTCGTCATTCATGCCGTGATTCTACCACCCGGGCCGGTTTAAAAGCCTGCGGCACAAGCCACATTTTTCCGGCAAATTGTCGTCCGGTGCGCGACAATTTGCCACATTTCATAAAACGCGCTAAGAGGATATGATTGCTCCATGCTGATTTAGAAAATTCTAAATCTGCGGCCTGAAATGCTTCAAATCCTCCTTTTTTATGCAGGGTGCCAGTTTGCCCTGCATTCTCTTTTTTTTCAAAGCTTCAACAACTTACGCCCGTTCCTCGCAAGCCGCAATAGCCGTCTGGGTTTTTTGCCAGATATTGCTGGTGATAGCCTTCCGCAAAATAAAACTCGAAAGGCTGGCCGATGATCTCCGTGGTGATGGGGCCAAAACCCGACTGCGCCAGGCGCTGCTGGTCGACCGCAAGGAAACCCGTGCCTGGAGTTCCTGGCCGTCCGAACAAATCCCAATCGCCGAACGGTATTGGGTGCCCCGGTCATTGCCTTGGCGCATACCCTGGCTGGGGTCGTGGGATTCCCAAAATAGCCGCAGCAATTCACCGTAACTGATGATGCGCGGGTCGAAAACCACCCGTACCGCTTCGGTGTGGCCGGTCAGCCCGGTGCAGACCTCTTCATAAGTCGGATTGGGGGTCATGCCGCCCACATAGCCTACGGCGGTCAAATAAACGCCCGCCTGCTGCCAGAAGCGCCGCTCCGCGCCCCAGAAGCAGCCCATGGCGAAAAAGGCGGTTTCCAAGCCTTCAGGGTGGGGCGGCAGCATGGGATGGCCGTTCACATAATGCCTTTCCGGGACTGGCATCTTTTCGGCGCGTCCAGGCAAGGCGTGGCCTTTGTCAGGCAGGGCGGCTATTTTTGTCAAACCCATTTCCGCCAAGAGTCGCTCCAACATGGCCTAGCCTCTTTCCACGGCTTTATGGCCGATGTCCTTGCGGTAATACATCCCATCCCAGTGGATTTTCCCGGCGAGTCCGTAAGCCTTGCGCTGGGCCTGGGCTATGTTTTCCCCCAATGCGCAGGCGCACAGCACCCGGCCACCGCTGGTGACAGCCTGTCCGCCCTGCTGGCGGGCACGGGCCACGAAGACCTTGGCATCGGCTTCCCCGCTGTCAGGCAGCCCGGAGATGATATCGCCCTTGCGGTATTCGCCAGGATAGCCGCCCGCCGCCAGCACGACGCCCAAAGCCGGACGCGGATCCCATTTTGCCTCGACATGATCCAGGGTGCCGTCCAGGGCGGCTAGGCAGAGCCACGCCAAATCGCTTTCCAGCCGCATCATGATTGGCTGGGTCTCCGGGTCGCCGAAGCGGCAGTTGAATTCCAGCACTTTCACAGTCCCGTCGGGGCTTATCATCAATCCGGCGTATAAAAAGCCGGTATAGGGAATGCCATCCTGCGCCATGCCGACCAGGGTCGGCGCGATGACCTCGCGCATCACTTTGGCGTGGATGTCTGCCGTCACCACTGGCGCGGGGGAGTACGCACCCATGCCGCCCGTGTTGGGGCCGGTGTCGCCGTCGTCGCGGGCCTTGTGGTCTTGCGATGTGGCCATGGGCAGGGCGTGGACGCCGTCGGCCATGACGATGAAGCTGGCCTCCTCGCCCTCCAGGAACTCCTCGACCACCACCCGGCTCCCCGCCTCGCCGAAGGCGTTTCCGGAAAGCATGTCCTCCACGGCGGCGATGGCCTCGTCCTCGGTGCGGGCGACTACCACGCCCTTGCCGGCCGCCAGCCCATCGGCCTTGACCACGATGGGCGCGCCCATCAGGCGAATATATTCCACCGCCGGGATGACATGGGAGAATGTCGCGTAGGCGGCGGTGGGGATGTCATGGCGGGCGAGGAAATCCTTGCAGAAGGACTTGGAGCCTTCCAACTGGGCGGCGGCTTGCGTGGGGCCGAAGCATTTCAGCCCTGCAGAGTTGAATTCATCGACGATGCCCGCCACCAACGGCACCTCGGGGCCAACGATGGTCAGCCCCACGCCATGCTCCTGGGCGAAGTAGCGCAGCGCGACCACGTCGTCGGCTTCGATGGGTACATTTTCCACGCCGAACTCCCAGGCGGTGCCGGCGTTGCCGGGCGCGACGAAAACTTTGTGGACCGAGGAGGATTGCGCCACTTTCCAGGCCAGGGCATGTTCGCGGCCACCGCCGCCGACGATGAGTACATTCATCCAGTAAAAAACCTTTGTAGGGTTGGGTAATTTGAAGTGGGAAGGGAGGCTGGCCCCCTGGCTAGGCGTTGTTCCGCCGCGCCGTATGCCCTAAAGTATGCCGAAAAGCGACTGATAAGAAAAACGGCAAACTCCATGAACTCTCAAAGCATTAGCGAACACAGGCTGCAGACGCACAAGCTGGCCCAGGAACTGCTCGAAAAGCGGGCGCAACTGTGGACTCTCCGTGAACAACTTGTCAAGCTTCAGCCCTACCGCCCGGACCAAGAACTGGAGCCTTTGATCCGGCGGTTTTGCCAGGAATTGATCGACTACATCTCCTTAGAACATTTCGGCATATTCCACCACATCCTAAGCGGCAACGGGCAGGACAGCAAGATGGCCGAACTGGCCAGGGAGATCTACTCCCGCATGGCCGAAACCACGGGTGCCGCCTTGGATTTTAATGACAAGTGTGAAGCTTTGTCGGCGGAAGCCCTGCGCCGGGAATTGGCGGTGCTGGGCGATGGGCTGGCCCTGCGGGTCGAATTGGAAGACCGGCTCATCGCAGGCATGACGGCCTGAGGCAAGGGTCAGATGAAATATTGCAGCCAATGCGGCTCACAGATTCGGATTGGGGTTCCCGAGCATGATGACCGTCTTCGCCATATCTGCGACGCCTGCGGTGTGATCCATTACCACAACCCCAAAGTCATCGCCGGCTGCATTCCCGTCTGGGGCGAGCGGGTGTTGCTGTGCAAACGCGCCATAGAACCGAGGCTGGGGCTGTGGACGTTGCCGGCGGGCTTCATGGAGCTGGGCGAAAACCTGTCCACGGCGGCGGCACGGGAGGCCAAGGAAGAAGCCAATGTGGATGTGGAGATCGAAGCGCTGTACAACCTGTTCAGCCTGCCGCACATTTCTCAGGTTTATGTGTTCTTCCGCGCCCGGATGGTCGAAGAGCGCTTCTTCCCAGGCTATGAAAGCTTGGAAACCCGGCTGTTCCGCGAGGAGGAAATCCCGTGGGACGAACTCGCCTTCGAGACCGTGCGCCGTTCGTTGCGGTATTTCTTCGCTGATCGGGAAAGCGGCCAGTTCGTCATGCGGGTGGAGGATGTGGAGCCAGGCCGACGGTAGGGCTGCGGATGCGCCGCCATCAGCTAGCACTCTCCGCTTCAGAGTGCTAAGATTATTTCACCTCAACACTTTATCCGGTTAAACCCATGTCCCAAGCTTTGTCCTTGCCCGTAAACTTGTCCTTAGGCTCCATCGAGGATTACTTCGGTGCGGTCAATTTGATGCCACGCTTCGATGCCGAAGAGGAGCGCAGCTTGGCGCGTCGGCTCCGCGATGACGGCGATTTGGATGCTGCCCGCCAACTGGTGCTTGGCAACCTGCGCTTCGTGGTTCACATCGCCCGTGGCTATATGGGCTATGGCCTGCCGCTCCCCGACCTGATCCAGGAAGGCAACATTGGCCTGATGAAGGCGGTGAAACGCTATGACCCGGAGGTGGGGGTCAGGCTCGTGTCGTTCGCCGTGCATTGGATACGTGCCGAGATCCACGAGTTCATCATCCAGAACTGGCGCATCGTCAAGATTGCCACCACCAAGGCACAGCGCAAGCTGTTTTTCAACCTGCGCAAGTTCAAGACGCGCTCTGGGTTGGTTCAGCCAAGACGAGGCCAAGACCGTGGCCGAGGAACTGGGTGTGGGCGTGGACAGCGTGTACGAGATGGAAAGCCGCCTCAGCAGCCAGGACATGGCGTTCGATGTCCATCCAGAAGATGACGGCGAAGAGCGCGACATCTCCGCTCCGGCACATTATCTGCAGCAAATAGATGCCGATCCTGCCGAACTGCTGGCCGAAAACCAATGGGGCGAGCGTCGCCAGACTCTTTTGGCTTTGGCGATTGCGGAACTGGACGAACGCAGCCGCGATATTTTGGCCTGCCGCTGGCTGAACGAGGAAAAGCTCACTTTGCACGATCTGGCTGCCCGCTACAATGTCTCCGCCGAGCGCATCCGCCAGTTGGAAAACAGCGCGATGAAAAAGTTGAAGAAGGCTTTGTTGGAGAATGCGTGATCCGTCATGGGGCGCGGTTCCCATGTTTGGGCAAACGATCCGCAAAATGAGCCGCACTTAAGACGAAGAACTTTAGGAATCCACGCATGCATAAAATCACCCTCATCCCCGGCGACGGCATCGGCCCCGCCATTGTCGCCGCGACCGTGCGCGTCATCGAAGCGACCGGCGTCAAGGTCGAATGGGACCGCCAACTCGCTGGCATGGCGGCGGTGGAGAAACACGCCAATCCCCTGCCGGATGCCACTATCGAATCCATCCGCCAAAACCGCATCGCCCTCAAGGGGCCGCTGACCACGCCTGTGGGCGGCGGCTACCGCAGCGTCAACGTCACCCTGCGGCAGGCGTTCAACCTGTATGCCAATGTGCGTCCGGCGGTTTCCTTCGAAGGCACGGACACGGTGTTCAAGAACGTCAATTTGGTGACCATCCGCGAAAACACCGAGGGGCTATACGCCGGCATCGAACATTTCATCAAGGTGGACGATGAGAAAATCGCCGCCGAAAGCACGGCGGTGATCACCCGCAAAGGTTCCGAGCGGATCATCGAATATGCCTTTGAATATGCCCGCAAGACCGGGCGCAAAAAAGTCACCCTGGTGCACAAGGCCAACATCCTCAAATGCACTTCGGGGATGTTCCTGGAGATTGGCCGTGACATCGCCCCGCGCTACCCGGACATCGAGTTCGACGACCGCATTGTCGATGCCTGTTGCATGCAATTGGTGATGAAGCCAGAAATCTTCGATGTCATCGTCACCACCAATTTGTTTGGCGACATCCTCTCCGACCTTGCTTCTGGCTTGGTTGGCGGATTGGGCTTGACCGTCGGAGCCAACATAGGCAGCGACGCGGCGATTTTCGAGGCGGTGCATGGCAGCGCACCGGACATCGCCCACCTAGGGGTAGCCAACCCCATCGCCACAATCCTGGCGGGGGCTATGATGCTGGAACATCTAGGCGAAAGTGCGGCAGCCCGTCGCATCGAGCAGGCAGTGCGCGAGGTGATCCGCGAAGGGGTTGACCTGACGCCCGACCTGAAAAAAGGCTCGACCTTTGGTACGGATCATCTGGCCGATGCCATTGTGAAGAAGTTGGCCTGATTAGGCCGTCATGGAAAAACGCCCCGCCTGCCTTGCCGCTGGCGGGGCGTTTTAGTGGGGGCTAGGAAAACCCTCTAGCCCCGTTTTCGCGCCTCAGCGGGGGCTTCCCTTGTCTCAAGCTTCAAAAATATCCCGATAACCGGTGTAAATCGACGCGACGAGCGTCGGCCCCAGCACCAGCATGCCTAGCCCAAAGGGGATTGCCGCCACCAGCGCCAAAGCCAGCGCGACGATGCCGTAGAGCAGAAACGGCAACATATTGCGCAGGCAGGCTGAGAAGCTCGCTTTCATGGCCTCCAGCGCAGGCTGGTTGTCGAACAAGACCAAGGCCGGAGCGAACCAAGTTGCCATGGCGATGGGCACGGTCAGGGCCAAGCCGATCAGCCCGGACAAGACGAAGCCTAGCATGGCACCGCCCATGGCGAGAGCCGACTGGTCCGCCAGTCCGCCCAAGACGCTCAAGCCCAACGCGCCCCCCGCCACCAGGAAGACGACCGCGCCCACGATGAAATAAGCGATGGCGGAAAACAGTCCCACCATGGCCAGCGGCTGGGTGTTTTGGCGGAAGCCGTCAAACAGGTGTTCGATGCGCAATTCCTGGCCTTGCTCCAGCGCCCGGCAGCCCATTAGCATTCCGCCAACCAACACGGGCTGCAGCAGCAGGGCGGCGACAGACCCGGCTAGGGGAAGCAGCGAGAGCAGCATGAGGATGGCGAGAAAAAGAATCAAGTTGACGATCCAGATCAAAGGATTCAGGCGAAACAAGCCAAAACCCTCCGTGATCCAGTCTAAGCCCCGGCCGATGGGGACGGTTTTGATATTCATGGAGCTCTCCGTTCTGTTGGCTTTTCTGGGTGGGAGGGTCAAATACTAACATGGGATGGATTCTGCGACTGCCCGCCCCGGCATTTCGTTGTATCATGCCTGCCATGAAAACGCATGGGACACCTTTGAAAAATTATACTTTATCGGCCGGCGTCGTGATCGTGCGCCTTTTCCCCGACCAGCCCCGCTACCTGATGTTGCGCGCCTTCAACTACTGGGATTTCCCCAAGGGCGTGGTGGAGCCGGAGGAGGAGCCTTTGCATGCGGCGATGCGTGAAGTTTTGGAGGAGGCCGGGTTGACCCTGGCCTTGGAGGATTTCCGCTGGGGCAAGGGCTACCAGGAAACCGCTCCCTATGGCATGGGCAAAATCGCCCGCTACTACCTCGCCGAATCCCGCGAGGGAGAGCCTTACTTACCGGACAATCCCCTGTTGGGCAAACCTGAGCACGAGGAACTGCGCTGGGTCACTTACCAGGAGGCGCAGGGCATCTTGCCGCCGCGCTTGAGATCCGTGCTGAACTGGGCGGACTGGCTGGTGCAACGGGAGTTGGACGGGGATTAGTTTTTTGCGCCAAACGCAATGGTCGCGGCGCAGAACCTGGCCTAATCTTAAGAGGCTCCGGTCATGCGGGGAGGATGCCCTGCCATGGCCGGATACGCAATCCAAGCACTATTTCCAAAGTTTTCCACTTCACCTGTGCCTGTGCCTGTCCGCTGCTTCAAGTCACTATCGCCGAAACCAATAACAACCCAAGGGCAAGGGCGAAGCCTGCCCAGATCCGCACGAACACCAACCCAAGCGTTTCGCACCAGTTGAACAACCGATGTGTGCGCTCAACACCGAACAAGGGCGTGAGCAGGCCCGCGATGAAGATAAAGATGCCCAGGAGGCCCAGGATTTGGGGGGCATGTGAGGTGGATGCGGACTGGTAGAGCGCGAAGCCGAAGACGACACGCAGCACGCCGGCAGCCCAGAGCCCTGTCCGGCTATCGAACAGACGGGCAAAGGCGAGCATTTTTAGCGGAAAGGCAATGCCCAGCGCCCCTACGGCTGCGATAAAAAGGCTGATCACAAGTGCTATGAACGTCATGGCAATCTCCTACGGGTTGTGCTGAGTTTCCAGCATATCATTTCATCCATGCCATCGCGTCAAACTTTGGGCTTATCGCCTTAGGCTCCGTTCGGCATTGAGCAGTTCGACGACTGGCTGGGTTTGCGGTCGCAGGCCACGCCAGAGGTAAAAAGCCTCCGCCGCCTGTTCGACCAACATGCCTAAGCCATCCACACTGATGGCGGCACCCGCGTTTTCCCCCCACAGCACAAAGGCCGTCGGGCGGCTACCGTAGGCCAAGTCATAGCATGCACCGCCCGCCCTTAGAATGCCTCGCGGCAGTGGCGGCACGGCACCGCTCAGGCTGGCGGCGGTGGCATTGAGGATCAGGTCGAAAACATCCCCTGCCAGGCTATCGAACCCCCGTGCCTCAATCACGCCCAAATCGGCGAATTCCCCGGCCAAGGCTTCAGCCTTGCCGACCGTGCGGTTGGCGATCACCAGCCGCCGCGGTTTTTCGGCCAGCAAGGGCTGGAGGATGCCCCGGCTGGCGCCGCCCGCGCCCAGCAGCAAAATACTTGCGGTCGGCGAGTGGAATCCGCAGATTGGCCGTCAGATCCCGCAGCAGCCCCAGCCCGTCGGTGTTGTCGCCTAGCAGCAGGCCGTTTTCGCCGACGCTCAAGGTGTTCACCGCCTTCGCCCGTCCAGCCCGTTCGCTGGTCTTGTCGGCGACGCGCCAAGCCAGCTCCTTCAAGGGCACGGTACAGTTCAAACCCTTGCCACCTGCCTTGATGAAACACTCCAGGGCTTTCTGAAAATTCTCGGCAGGCACGTCTTCCGCCGTGTAGTGGATGGACTGCCCGGTTTGTCCGGCAAACAACGCATGGATACGGGGGGATTTGCTGTGGCCTATGGGATGGCCGAACACGGCATACCGGTCGGGAGGGCGCATGTCTTCAGACATGGATAGTCTCACTCGGCGTCAATCGATTTGAGCTTTTCACGCCAGATGGTGAAGCCGATGATGAGGATGGCCAGGGCGAACAGCCAAGGCATGGAGGTTTCCAGGAAATTGGTCGCCACCGCCGCCGTCGCCAGATACATGCCGGTGAGGCAAAAGCGCCAGCCGATGCGGATGCCATCGAGATAGGTGGTCAGGCCGAGGATCAACAACACCATCAGCCCGGTGGCTTCCTGGCTCATGTGGCCGGCCTCGACGAAACTGAACAGGCAGACCACGGTGACCAGCGATCCCAACCAGTGCAGGGATTGCGTCTTGAACAGATCCTTCACCTCATTGCCTTCTCCGTCAGGGTCGTAATGCCGCTTGGCATTGTGCCAACCGGCGATCATGGCGGCGAAGCCAAACACAAAGATCATAGCCATCCAATACATGAAGGCGTCTTGGGGCGAAAAATCCGTGATGGCGATTCCCAACAGGCAGAAAATCACCATGATGATGAGGATGACTTCCTCGACGGGCGCAGCGGAGCGTTTGGTTGCGGATTTTGCCATAGTGCTGATTTGCTTAAGTCAGGTAAGTTCAGGGGTTTTTCCGATTAAACCCTCGTGTCATCCTCGCGTCAATCCCAATCTTTAACGGTCTGCGTTTCAACGCAGTTCCTCAAGCCAGCGGGCCGCGTGCAGGGCGTAATAGGTCAAAATCCCGTCCGCACCGGCGCGCTTGAAAGCCAGCAAGGATTCCATCACGGCTTTTTTCTCGTCCAGCCAGCCATTTTGTGCTGCAGCTTTGAGCATCGCATACTCGCCGCTGACTTGATAGGCGAAGGTGGGGGTGCCGAAACGGTCTTTCACCCGGCGAACGATGTCCAGGTAAGGCATGCCCGGCTTCACCATGACCATGTCTGCCCCTTCGGCCAGATCGAGTTCCACCTCGCGCAAGGCCTCATCGGAATTGGCCGGATCCATCTGGTAGCTGAATTTGTCGCCGCCGCCGAGATTCGCCGAGGAGCCCACGGCGTCGCGGAAAGGCCCGTAAAAGCTGGAGGCGTATTTGGCCGAGTAGGCCAGAATGCGGGTGTTGACGAATCCTTCCGCCTCCAGCGCCCGGCGGATGGCACCGATACGTCCGTCCATCATGTCCGAAGGCGCGACCACGTCGGCACCCGCCCGCGCATGGGACAGCGCCTGCTTGACCAGCACCGCCACGGTTTCATCGTTGACCACATAGCCGCCCGCATCGACCAGGCCATCTTGGCCGTGCGAGGTGAACGGATCCAATGCCACGTCGGTAATGACGCCCAGATGCGGGAATGTCTGTTTCAAGGCCCGCACGGCGCGTTGGGCTAGCCCGTCGGGATTGCAAGCCTCGCGGGCGTCGTCGCTTTTTTGGTCCGCAGGCGTGACCGGGAACAGGGCGATGGCAGGAATTTGAAGACGCGACGCCTCCTTGGCCTCCTCCAACAGCATGTCGATGCTCATCCTTTCCACCCCAGGCATGGACGCCACGGGCTCGCGTCGATTTTCACCCTCCAGCACGAACACAGGGTATATCAGGTCGGCGGCGGACAACGCATGTTCGCGCATTAGCCTGCGGCTGAATTCATCGGCGCGCATGCGGCGCGGGCGGATGCGGATAGTGAGGAGGGATCTGTGTTGTTCCCCATGTGTGTGCATGGCATTCTCGCGGTGGGAAATGTTCGAGGAAGTCATTAAGCCGGTAGTTTATTCGCAAACGCCGGGTTATGATAAGCTTATTTAAGCCTCAAATGTCAGGAGCAAACAGATGATACCCACCAAAAAATCCTTGGGGCTGGCGAGCTTGGCCAGTCTTCTGGCCTTGGCCCTAGGCTTGGCGGCTATGCAGGTCCGCGCCGAAGGCCAAGAACCCTTGACGGCACCGCAACAGGTCATCCAACACACCTCGGAGGAATTGCAGCGATCCTTGCAAAAGCCTGAGTACAAGAAAGATTTTGCCAAGGCGACACGCTTGGTGGATCAGATCCTCGAAACCCATGTGGATTTTGACCGCGTCGCCATACTCATCCTCGGCAAGTTCTGGAAAACCGCGACACCGGAACAGCAGGCACGCTTCAAAAAAGAGTTCCGCTCCTTGCTGGTGCGCACCTACACCACGGCGTTCACTGAGTACGCCAACTGGAACATCCGCTACCTCCCGCTGAAATTGGAAGAGGGCGACAACAAAGCGGTCGTGCGCACCGAAATCTTGCAGTCAGGCACACAGCCAGTGGCGGTTAACTACCGTATGGTCAATCTGCAGAACGACTGGAAAGTCTATGATGTGCTGATCCAAGGCATCAGCCTCGTGCAGAATTACCGCACCAGCTTCACCAACGAAGTGTCCCGGACCGGTTCCCTGGAACAATTGATCACGGAACTTGCCCAGCGCAACAACTCGGCCCTCAAAGAGCCTGTGGGCAATGGCTCCAAGGGTTAAGGCTCCAGCCATTCCCTAGGCTTGAGAAAGTTTTTGTAAAGATCATCTTCGGCGCTGCCTTCCTCCGGCTTCCAGTTGTATCGCCAATGGGCCACGGGAGGCAGCGACATCAAAATCGACTCTGTCCTGCCGCCCGACTGCAAGCCGAACAGTGTGCCGCGGTCATACACCAGATTGAACTCCACGTAGCGCCCACGGCGGTAGCGTTGGAATTCCACCTCCCGTTCGCCATAAGCCATGCCTTTGCGCCGCCTGACGATAGGCAGGTAGGCTTGGAGGTAATGGTCTCCCACGTTGCGCAGGAACGCGAAGCAGCGCTCGAATCCCCATTCGTTCAGGTCGTCGAAGAACAAGCCACCCACGCCGCGGGTTTCGTTGCGATGCTTGAGGAAGAAATATTCGTCGCACCACCGCTTATAGCGCGGATAGACCTCCGCGCCAAAGGGGGCGCAAGCGGCGCTGGAGGCTTCATGCCAGGCGACCACATCTTCCTCGTAGGGGTAGTAGGGGGTCAGATCCATCCCGCCGCCAAACCACCACACGGGTGCCGCGTTTTCTTTTTCGGCCATGAAGAAACGCACGTTGGCGTGGGAAGTCGGCACATGGGGATTGCGGGGATGGATCACCAGGGAAACGCCGACCGCCTGGAAACTTCTCCCGGCCAACTCCGGGCGGTGGGCGGTCGCCGAGGGTGGCATATTGTTACCGATGACATGGGAGAAATTCACCCCCCCCTGCTCGATTACCTCCCCGCCGGCCAGCACCCGCGTCCGCCCCCCTCCCACGCCACTGTCATAACGCCAGGCATCCTCGACAAACCTCGCTTGCGGTTCCTCGCCTTCCAGCGCGGCACAAATCCTGTCCTGAAGCTCCATCAGATAGTGCTTCACTTGTTCTAAATCGGGTGCGCTCATCATTCTGCTTCCTCGTCAGTAAACGGCAGGCAGAAATTCTAGCATAAGCGTATTTGCTACCCCCTTTGGAAAGGGGCTAGGGGGATTTCAGGGGTGCCTATTCCATCATGCGGCTTTGCTCCACTCCGCCGACAAAGCTTCCGCCTGCTGTAGGACAGTCTGCACGGCGGAATCCTGAAGATCCGGCGGATAGCCGTATTTCCTCAGAATCTTTTTCACCAATACGCGAATCCGGGCGCGTGCGGCTTCGCGGTGCATCCAATCCACCGAGACACTGTCCTTGATGCTCATCATCAACTCATGGGCGATCAGGCGCAGAGCCGGTTCGCCCATGATGTCGCGGGCGCTTTGGTTTTCGGCCAGGGCGTCATAAAAAGCGATTTCTTCGTCGGAAAGCCCGGTCTCTTCTCCCCTCGCCCGTGCGGCACGGATGTCCTTGGCAATCTGGATCAGTTCTTCTAGAACCTGGACGGTCGTTATCGCGTTCGCGTGGTAACGGGCAATGGCGTTTTCCAGGCGCTCTGAAAACAGCCTGGACTGCGTGACATTGCGCTGGCCTTGCGAGCGGATTTCCCCGTTCAAGAGTTTGCGGAGGGCTTCCAGGGCGAGGTTTTTCCGCTCCATGCCCCGCACTTCGGCCAGGAACTCATCGGAGAGGACGGAAATATCGGGGCTTTGGATGCCCGCCGCCAGCATGATGTCCACGATCTCGGTCGAAACCACGGCGCGGCTGACGATTTGCTGGATCGCCAGTTCGCGTTCGGCGGGACTTTTTCCCCCGCTCTCGGTGGTCTTGACCAGCGCGGCGCGGATGGCTTGGAAGAACCCCACTTCCTCGCGGATTTCGCGTGCGGCGTCGCTGGCGGCAGCCAAGGCGTAAGCCTTGGACAAGGTCAGCACTGCGTCGCTGAAACGGCGATGCGCCCGCTTCTGGCCTTCCTCGGTTTGCTCCTGGGCGGCTTCTTGCTGTTGCAAGGTCAGCACCCAATCAATCGCCTGCGCCATGACGGCGAGCCGCTGCTGCGGCTTGGCGTTGGCCGCAACGGCGGGGCGGTAATCAAACCCGTGGAAAATGTCACGGACGATCTCGTATTTCTCGATCAGCACCGCGACGGCTTCTTCTTCGGCGATGCCGACTTGTTCCTGGTCGTGCCGGGAATACTGGCCGAGCGCGGTCTTGAGGTTCTGGGCAATGCCGATGTAATCCACCACCAGCCCGGCGGGCTTGTCGCGGAAGACGCGGTTGATGCGGGCAATGGCCTGCATCAACCCGTGGCCTTGCATCGGTTTGTCCACGTACATCGTGTGCATACACGGTGCGTCAAAGCCCGTCAGCCACATGTCGCGGACGATGACGATTTTCAGCGGGTCGTGCGGATCTTTGGCGCGTTTGGCGAGCAGTTCCCGCCGCGCCTTGGCGCGCTTGCCGATATGGGCCTGCCAGCCGACAGGGTCGGAAGCCGCTCCCGTCATCACCACTTTAATTGCGCCGTTTTCGTCATCGTCGCTATGCCACTCGGGGCGAAGCTTGACGATGGCGTCATAGAGCGCCACGCAAATGCGGCGGCTCATGCAGACGACCATGGCCTTGCCGTCCAAGCCGGAATGGCGGGCCTCGTAGTGGCGAACCAAGTCTTCCGCCACCAACGCAATCCGCTTGTCAGAACCCACCAAAGCCTCCACCCCAGACCAACGCCGCTTTAGCCGCTCTTGTTCGGTTTCGGCCTCGTCCTCGGTCAGCGCGGCAATCTCGGCGTCGATCTTCGGCTTCTCGTCCTCGTCCAGTTCGATGCGGGCCAGCCGGCTCTCGTAGTAAATCGGCACCGTCGCGCCATCCTCGACGGCCCGGCTGATGTCGTAGATGTCGATGTACTCGCCGAACACGGCGGGCGTGTTCACGTCCGCTTTTTCGATAGGCGTTCCGGTGAAGCCGATGAAAGACGCATTCGGCAAGGCGTCGCGGAGGTATTTGGCGAAACCGTAGGCGATTTCACCGGTCTTGCGCTCCAGCTTGGCCCGGAAGCCGTATTGGCTGCGGTGCGCCTCGTCGGCCATCACGATGACATTGCGGCGCTCGGTGAGTGCCGCCCCTCGCCCTGCGGGAAAGGGGTCGGGAGAGACAGCAACCGGCGCGAATTTCTGGATCGTCGTGAAGATGACGCCGCCGGAAGGGCGATCCAGCAAGCGGCGCAACTCGTCCCGGCTGTCGGCCTGCTGCGGCGTCTGGCGCAGCAGATCCTTGCACATCAAGAAGGTGCCGAAAAGTTGGTCGTCCAGGTCGTTGCGGTCGGTGATGATGAGCAGCGTCGGGTTCTCCATCGCCGGATGCTTGACGATTTGCCCGGCATAAAACGCCATCAACAGGCTCTTGCCCGAGCCTTGCGTGTGCCAGATGACGCCTGCCCGCTTGTCGCCCCCGTGCCTGCGACTTGACGCTGGGCAGGTTGTAATCCTCCGGGTCTTCCTGAAGATTCTTGGCCGTAGTCGCCGCCCGCAACGTGGACACGGCGGCCCGGCGCACGGCATGGAATTGGTGGTAGCCCGCGAGAATCTTGACCAGCCCGCCGCCGGTGTTGCCAAACACGATGAAATCCTTCAGCAAGTCCAAAAAAGTCCGCCGCTCGAACACGCCCTTGAGCAAGGTTTCCAGTTCGGGCGTTCCCTTCGGGGCAATCTCCTTGCCGGTGACGGTGCGCCAGGGCATGAAGCGTTCACGGTCGGCGGTCAGCGAACCGATCCGCGCCGCCAGCCCGTCCGAGATGACCAAGGCCGCATTGCTGCGGAACAGGGAGGGGATTTGCGCCTTGTAAGTCTGGAGTTGGTTGAACGCGCCGTCCAGCGTGGCGTTCTCGTCGCCGGGGTTCTTCAGTTCGATGACGCCTAAGGGCAAACCATTAATGAAGAGGACGACATCGGGCCGACGCTGGGCCTTGTTCTCGATGACGGTGAATTGATTGACGGCCAGCCAGTCGTTCGCGGCCAAGTCGTCAAAGTCGATCAGCCGCGCTGTGTCGCCGCCGATGCTGCCATCGGCACGGGTCATTTCGACCGGGACGCCTTCAACCAGGAAGCGATGCAGGCGGCGGTTTTCTTCGGCCAGGGATGGGGTTTCCGATAGCGTCAGCTTGCGGAACACGTCTTCCCGCGTGTCTTCGTTTAGATGCGGATTGAGTTTGGCAATAGCCGCTTTCAACCGAGCCGTCAGGATGACCTCACCATAGTTCGCCCGTTCCGGCTGGCTGCCATCGGGGCCGTTGCTGAGACCGCTGGCTACCGTGTAACCCAGTTCCGCCAGCCAGGCGAGAGCGGCTTGTTCGACGTGGCTTTCTGCGATTCCGTTCATGTGGGGGCCTTGTTAAAGGTTGGCAAATAGATTGATGGCCATGCTACCGGCAGCGCCGTTAAGACGGTTGTCATTCGTCCAGATTTCTGTGCAACCATGGGATTGCGCGGTGGCAAGATGCAGAGCGTCAGGGGTTTTCAAGCGATGTTGGGCGCGCAATTCCGCCGCCAAACGATACACATGGGCTTCCATCGTCAGTATCACTTGGTTATTGAAGAATTTTTCATAAAGGGCAACCAAGCGCTGATTGCCTGTGCGCAACGGCACGACTAGGCACTCCAATTCAACCAACGGCGAAACGTAAAACTGCTGATCCGCCACGTTAGCGATGGCTTGCCGAACAACATCACCGAACAACGGGTGTTCTTCTGTTCTTCAATGAAGTAGATGACGATACAAGCATCCAGATAGATGAGTCTGCGATTTAGTCCCATGCTTCGCGTTCTTCCCTGGTTTGGGCGTCGATCTCCTCCGCCGAGCGGCGGTCTTCTGCGGGTAAACGGTTTGCCTGGAGGAACTGCAACAAGGCTGCACCACTGCCTCTCTCCGGTTTTGTTTCTGCGGGTGGGGGAGCTTCCAACAGCATCAGAATCGCCCGCGTGGGTACCTTAACGTGCAGATCCTCCAGCGCGTGAATCGCTCCATCAGGCTCCACAATGACTTCAAAGGCGTGCAGCATGGTTAATCCTCGATTTCGGTTTTAGGTGGCGGTGGATAATGCGTAGACCGTTCTCAATTGTGCGGCTAGAGATTTTTACAATACCCACTCGAATTCTCGTAGCAACATCCCTACGACGGCTAAAGCGAACTCCGCATCCGCTTCCATCAAACGCGGGAAATTTCGGTGGCGGGAGGTTTAGGCGGCGGGTTGATTTTGGGCGCAGGCCAGTCCTTTTCTATCTGCTTGAGGTCTTCGGCAATCTTCCAAAGATCGTCGTTGAAGCGGGCGGCATGGGCTTCGCGAATGCGGTGCAGTTCTTCGACTATGGGGTCAGTCCACATAACGGCGATCTCCTGTCAGTTCTTCGGGTGTACAGATGATAGGCGGGCGGTAGCCGGATGTCTCGCAAATCGCCTCAATCAAGGGGCGTTTGACCGCATTGGCAATGTGCTTACAGTTCCAGGTTAGCAGGTAATCAATGCCATGCACGGCAGCCATTGCGATATGCAAGGCATCTTCCCGTGCCTTTGAGGGAAGCGCAGCCTCGGCAAGCAATCGCTCGGCCAAGGTAATGGCGGTTTCACTCAGACTCAATAATGGTAAGCCCTCCACGAGCGCCAAACGTCGTGCGGCGGCATCGCTATCGCCGGTGCCTGCTTCGGAAACGACCAAGGCAGAAATTGACAAATCCCACTCTTGGCGTGAATCCCACCATTCCTGGGTGATTTGCTGATGCCCGGCAACAATCAAATCACGGCTTAAGCGAGCCGCTAAATAGCTGATGACCGAGGTTTCCAAATACACCTTGGGTTTCATAACGCTTGCTCCACTAATTTCTCGGCCTCGCGGAGGCTGATTTCGCCGGACATCAGTTTGGGGAGGAGGAGGTCGCGGGTTTGGGCGAGGGTACGGGATTCTTCGGCATTAGAAAATATTTGCCTACGAAACGGATTAACGATTGCGTCGAAGGCTTCGCGCAATTCCTCGCCCGACCATGTGACAAGCAATCGGTAAACGTTATTACGATTGAGTCCAGGAACCGCCGCATCGGTATTCATCCCCTCCAACCCTAGTGTCTGCAACAGGTAATAACAGAACGTGAGTGGTGCCTTTGATTGAATATAGAAAACGGTATCTATAGGGAAGAAAGGACAATCCTCCCAGTACAAGCTTCCAACCGTTCCTTTACGCCCGATAATCACTGATGGCCCTTCAACTAGGTGTTCGTTGTGATACCCTGTTATTCCTCCTGAGCCATAAACAGGGATCGTTCCTGTAACTCGCTCCGTTGCTCTAAGCGCCTTTCCATAAACCAATTCCATAACCTCATCAATGCGTCTTTTCCCCCATCCCATCGGCTTATCTCCATCATCCAGCGCATCAGGAAAAAGTGACCAGAGTTCCGGCGCTAGGTAAGGCGGGCGGCCTTCGGCTTTGGCGCGGGTGGGTCCGAAATCCACAAACCAATCCTTGAAGAACAACCGCGCCGTGGCTTCCAGCGTCTCGTTCATCTGGCGGTTTAGCTCGATTTTCTCATCCAGTGCGCCAAGCAAAAAGGCAATGCTATCTTGCTCTCGACGAGTTGGAATCGTTACTGGCAATGGATGAATAAAGTTTCTATTTAAAGAAGGTTGTGCGCTCCCAGAATTGTGCGCAGAAAGATCCATCGTTTTGAGAAAATAGTAAACAAATTTTTGGTTGTTTTCATGGAAATCGGTAACAAAAAGGCAGGTGTTAAGCGGCCAGTAATCGCAGTCTATGTAAGAAACTACTCCGACAGACGCACCACTTCTGCCGACTGTGACCCCAGGCCCTTTGGCGCGGGATTGATTATGCCAACCTGTAACTCCAAAAGACCCCATTACCGGTACAGATCCAAGAGCGCGAGAGCTATCTGGAAGGTCATGTCCTCTTTGAAAACTCGCTACTTCACCGAGAGTCTTTATTTTCCAGTTATTCATTAAAATATCCTTTTCGCTATCGTTCCCACGCTCTGCGTGGGAATGCCGCTTTGGCCGCTCTGCGGCCCGTTGTGGCCTGCGACGCGACGCGGAGCGTCGGGGGATGCGTTCCCACGCGGAGCGTGGGAACGAGATAAAGCTTTTTTTTGCACCACTACTTTGTCCCGCTCAATAATTTCCCGAAAGGATGCGCTGGTCGTCGCCCAATCCACCACGTCCACTGTCCACGGCAAATCCGATTCGGCAAAATCTTCGGCCAATGCGCCTAACAATTTGAAACTCAGCGGCTTATCCGTGACGATACATAAGTCTAAATCCGAATAATCCTTGGCTGTCCATTTGGCACGGGATCCAAACGCCCAAACATCATGCTCTGGCACATGTTTTTGTAGAATGCCGCAGACTATCTCCAAATGGTCGGGGCGGATATCAAGCAGCATAAGCGTTTAGCCTTCTCAGCAGATCATGGGCGGCGGGCAATAAGCTAGGAATAGGCTCGAACACCTGCGCGGCAATGGCAGAATCATCCGTATGGGCGGTGCGGTTGCGGGCGGCGAGATGGGCAAGCCAAGCCTCGACATCCGTAATCAAGGCCAATTTGGCGGCTTCCCTAAAGGTTTCTTTTTTCGCCAGGGCTTCTTCGTAATTAAACATCTCCTTGAGCACTCGCACCATAATTTGCCTGGACAAATCCATCGCAATCTCAAATCTCTGGATGATGCCGTCTCGAACGGTGAGCAGATGCGGGTATTGCTGATATTCTTGAAAACCCTCCTCCAAGGCGGCCACTGCCATCTCCAACGCGGTTAGTTTTAAGTCAGCCATTTATCTCATCCAATTGAATAAACATATTCGCTATCGTTCCCATGCTCTGCGTCAAAGCCATTAACTTAAGCGTTCGTAGTCCCGCCTTTAGGCGGAAAACTGACCAGAAAGAACCGGCTGAAGCCGGGACTACGAACAGTGTTTCCCGCTGAGAAGTCCTTAAGTTAATGGCTTTGACGCGAAGCGTGGGAACGAGATAAAATGTACGTTCTGTCGCGTTTGGATCGTCAATCAGCACCCGCACCAGAACATTGGTGTCAATCGCAATCATGGAATTTTGTCTTGGCGTGTTGCTTGATGGTAGCGTCCATTTCCTCCAGGCTCACGCCGCGCTCCGCTTTGAGCAAACCAAAAAGTCCTCGAAAATCCGGTTTCTGGGAATTGGCAGGGGAAGCCGGTGGAATTGGTTTGTCCAGCAGGGTTAGCAAGGCTCGTCCCGCTGGTAGTTTAGGCAATGGTTCCAACGGGTGGATATGTTCGTCGGCGTCAATTTCTACTTCGATGGTTTGTAGCATATCAAGCCTCTTTCAATCATGGGCCGGTGTTTCGGCCAATTGCACAAACAAAACATACTCACCCATCACATCCACTGCCAATACCTTGCCCTGTCGCAGAGCTTGCAATTGTTCAGAGGTAAGCCTTAGCGTTTCACCCCCATATCGCTTGCCGAATGGGGATTCGACTTCGTCGGTGTCGAAAACAGCATCGACAATCACGGCTTGTTCTTCGCAACTCATAATGTCACACCTTCCAGCTTTTTCCTGATGATTTCTGCCAACTTCGCGCTTTCGGCAAACTGGGTTTCCAACCGGGCGTTCAGTTCGGCAAAGCGTTCGGTAAACGGCACGTCGTCTTCCTCAATATCCGCCGCACCGACATACCGCCCCGGCGTCAGCACATAGTTATGCCCTTTGATTTCGTCGAGCTTCGCGGATTTGCAGAAGCCTGGAATGTCTTGGTATTGGCCCTCACCCCCAGCCCCTCTCCCGGCGGGAGAGGGGAGTATTTCGCCTCGCCAGGCATGGTAAGTAGCGGCAATCTTGGCTGTATCCTCGTCCGACAACTCGCGGCGGATCCGGTCCACCATGTATCCAAGCTTACGGGCGTCGATGAACAGGACTTCACCGCGCCGGTCACGAAGACCCTCACCCCCTGCCCCTCTCCCAGAGGGAGAGGGGTGTGAAGATTTGTTCCGCGCCAGAAACCACAGGCAAGCGGGAATCTGCGTGGAATAGAACAACTGCCCCGGCAGGGCGATCATGCAGTCCACCACATCGCCATCGACCAAGGAGCGGCGGATGTCGCCTTCGCCGCTTTGCATCGAGGACATGGAGCCGTTCGCCAACACGACGCCCGCCGTGCCGGTCGGGGACAAATGCCAGAGGATGTGTTGCAGCCAGGCATAGTTGGCGTTGCCGACCGGCGGGACGCCGTATTGCCAGCGGGCGTCTAGTCGCAGGCGGTCGCCGCCCCAGTCGGAGATATTGAACGGCGGATTGGCGAGGATGTAGTCGAAACGGAAGTCTTTCAGCTCGTCCTTGTGGAAGCTGCCTTCGTTGTTCCAGCGGATGTCGGCGTCGATGCCGCGCACCGCGAGGTTCATCTTGGCGAGCCGCCAAGTCGTGTAGTTGCTCTCCTGCCCGTAAATGGCGATGTCGCCGATGCGTCCGCCATGTTCGAGGACGAATTTCTCAGATTGCACAAACATGCCGCCGGAACCGCAGCAGGGGTCGTAGACCCGGCCTTTGTATGGCTCCAACATTTCGACGAGGATGCGCACGACCGAGCGAGGGGTGTAGAACTCTCCGCCGCGCTTGCCTTCGGAACCGGCGAAACTGCCGAGGAAATATTCATAGACGCGCCCGAGGAGGTCTTTGGCTTTCGCGCCTTCCTCGTGCATGGCGATGCCGCTGACAAGGTCGATCAACTCGCCGAGCATGACTTTGTTCAGGGCGGGACGGTTGTATTCCTTCGGCAGGACGCCTTTGAGGCTGGCGTTGTTGGCCTCGATGGCAATCATCGCGTCGTCAATCAGCTTGCCGATGACGGCCTGTTTGGCATTGGCCTGCAGGCGTTTCCAGCGGGCTTCTTTCGGCACCCAGAAGACATTCTCGGCGAGGTATTCGTCGGCGTCTTCGGCGGCTTGCGGGTCTTCCGCCAGCAAAGCGGCGTGTTTGGCCTCGAAGGCGTCGGAGATGTATTTGAGGAAGATCAGGCCCAAGGCGACGTGCTTGTAGTCGGAAGGCTCCAGGTTGCCGCGCAGCTTGTCCGCCGCCAGGAAGAGTTGCGCTTCAAAGCCGATGTTCGCGCCGTTGCCGTTTTTTGAGGATTGGGCTTGCCGTTGACTCTTAGCTGAACTTCCACGCGCCATGCCGTTGTTTTCCTTGTTTTTGTTTAGATGTGAAAGAGTGACGCATTATCGCATGCAAGCCAACCAAGACAACATTGGTTTTCGTATGACGCCTGTGGGCTTCGACCTGCCTTCCAGGTGACATTCCCAGAAGCCATCGGCAGATTCGTGGCCTTTGCGGTATTGCAGAGTTAATCCGCGCAAATCCCGATGGGATTCATTTCCCCGGAAAGAATGGTAATTTCATCGTTTCATTTATTAGAGTGTCCGCATAAAGCTATAATGCCGCCATGCCTGCCTGCCCCCGCCTGCCTGATACCCATGCCCTAACCGCCTTGCGCCCTCTCCTGGAGGCTCTGCCGGATCAGTGGGCGCGCGCCTTCGAACCGTCCACCCATGGCGATCTGGGCCGCTGGGAAGCCGTGCTGGCCGAGCTTCCCGTCGTGGCACCTTCCCGTATCGAGTTGGATGCCGACACGCCGGTCATTGGTGGCCTCGGCGATTGCCTGGCGGCCACCCGTGACAGCATCGAAGATCTGTTGCGGAAGCTACATCCTTGGCGCAAGGGGCCTTATCTCGTCCATGGTGTCCACATCGATAGTGAATGGCGCTCCGACCTGAAATGGCGGCGTCTCGCTGGGCATATCGAGCCTTTGCGTGGGAGGACGGTGCTGGATGTCGGTTGCGGCAACGGCTACCACTGTTGGCGCATGGTCGGCGCGGGCGCGAAATGGGTGTTCGGGATCGATCCCACCTTGCTCAGCGTCATTCAATTCCAGGCCATCAAACATTTAGCGGGCGATTGGCCTGTCCATGTCTTGCCCCTAGGCATAGAAGACATGCCCAGGAAGATGGCCGCGTTTGACACGGTTTTTTCCATGGGTGTGCTGTACCACCGCCGCTCTCCCCTCGACCATTTGCTCGAATTGCGCGGCCTCTTGCGCATCGGCGGACAATTGGTGCTGGAAACCTTGGTGGTCGAGGGCGGGGAGGGGAGCGTGCTGGTACCCGAAGACAGGTACGCCAGGATGCGGAATGTGTGGTTCATCCCCAGTTGCGCGTCGCTGGGAGGCTGGCTGAGGCGGTGCGGCTACCTTGATATCCGGCTGGTCGATGTCACGCCAACCACCCCGCAAGAGCAACGCAGCACCGCTTGGATGGGCTTCCAATCATTGGCGGATTGCTTGGATCCGGACGACCCATCCTTGACGGTCGAAGGGTTGCCATCGCCTCGGCGGGCAATTTTTCTGGCAAAAAATCCGTAAATCGGGCGATTTTTAGCCCACCGCGAACGCCAGCCAGAGGATCATCGCATCCCCTGCCTGCTTGTCTGGCATCGGAGTCTTTTCTTTTATTATCAATTGCTTGTCAGTCGTCTCGCCAATGCTTGGGAGACGTTATGAACAGGAACCCTTGCATTTTCCAAAAATCTTCTTTATAAAAACACCTGTGCTAACGCACTACCTAGAAAAGAAGCATGTTTCCAATGTTCAAGAATTGAGGAGGATTTTTATGAAAAAGCTCGTACTTTGCGTTCTCAGCGTCGCTCTGCTGTCCATCGGCATGGTTGGCTGCGGCAATTCCCCGGACGGCGACAGGCAGAAGCTTGAAGCTCCGACTGCTCCGTCCCTGTAAGTTCGATTTGCCCCTAGCCGCCGCAACCCTGCAGACCGTCGAACCCACCGGTTTGGCGGTATAAATACAAGGCAGGCGCCTAGGGATAGCCTTTTTCGCCGCCCAGGCTCTCGTGGTCTGGGCATTTTTTTGGGAAGAAAGACTTCTTCCGCAGCCAGGCGCGTAGTTTGCGCCCACACCCGCACAGGGCTTTTTCTTCAGGCACCAGTGGAGTGATCAACTGTTTGCTTGACAGAAGCCGCTCACGCGGTAAAAATAGACAGCGCGATAGAAGACGGATTCATTCCGCGTCTCTATTCAAACGCCTTTTAAATCTAAATTACGCTTAAGGTAGGTCAAGAAAATGGGAGCCATACTCGATTTAACTGAAAAACTGAAAACCCCAACAGGGATTGTGGTCGCAATCGTGATCATTGTTGTGGGTGTTCTATTCGTCCGTTGGGTCTTCGCAGACGACCAAGAAAAAAAAGATTAAGATCCGCGATGTGACAAGCATGGGATAGGGTGCCGCTCTTTCGGCAATCCCATGCTTGCCACAGCCCATCTAAATCTTGCCAAGCCCCAGCAAATGCTTGGTTCCTGGGAGGCAATCACAGTCTTCCCTCCCCGCTCAAAATTGAAGCTCTAACCGGCTCTGCCGCGTAAGATTTTTGTCAAAACCCTCCCATAGGTGGGCAAAGTCCACACCCAAGGTAGGATGTTTGAAATTCGGGGCGATTTCCGCCAAGGGTTCCAGCATGAAGGCGAACCGGGTGATCTCGTCGCGTGGAAGCCGCAACCGGCCCTCCTCCATCACTTTGTCCCCATAAAGAAGCAGATCAATATCTAGCCTCCGTGACTCGAATTTCCGGCTCTCCCCGGTGCGCCCATGTGCCGTTTCGACATCCCTAAGGATCCGTGCGATTTCCTCCACCGGCAACTCCGAGTCGAATTTCACCGCCAGGTTATAGAATGGAGCGCCGTCGAAACCCACCGCCTCGCTCTCGTAAACGCTGGACACCGTCAAGGGGCCGAACAGGCCGGACAGTTCCGCCAAGGCTTTGGGGACATGCGTTTCCCTGTCCACGTTGCTACCCAGGCTCAGAAACACCTCAGCCATGGCCGCCCTGCCTCGCGCCGCGTTCGATGATGACGCCGACATCCGTCGCGCCTTCGATAGCGCCTTTTTTATTGAGGGTCAGCCTCACCCACGGCACGTTGAATTCATCACGGATGATTTCGCAGATCCTTTCCGCCAGGGTTTCCACCAGGAAAAAGCTGCTTTGTTCGACAAAGGTGATGACACGCCGGGATACCGCGCTGTAGTCTAGGGCATCCGCGATGGCGTCGGAGGCTGCGGCCTTGCGGTTGTCGGTGGCCATCTCAAGGTCGATCACGACGATGCGGCGGTTGACCCGCTCCCAGTCGAAAATGCCGACGATAGTCTCGATATGCAGGCCGCGCAGAAATATAATGTCCATGGTCAGTCCGGTTTGGATTTGTGAAGACCGACGTGTTATCACAAAAACAGCGGCCCACACAACTTTAACTTACAGGAACACCTTCATGTGGCAATGGCTGTTGGCCCCTACCGCCTATTTTTTTGGCTCGCTTTCCAGCGCGGTGATCACCAGCCGGCTCATGGGTCTGCCTGACCCACGCGAGGAAGGCTCGAAAAACCCCGGCGCGACCAACGTGTTGCGCCTGGGCGGGAAGAAGGCTGCCATCATCACCCTGCTAGGCGACATGCTGAAAGGCTTGCTTCCCTTGCTAATGGCCAAGGCGCTGGGGGCCGCGCCCGAAGTGCTGGCGGCGGTCGGCCTGGCGGCCTTTATCGGGCATCTCTTTCCGGTGTTTTTCGGCTTCAAGGGCGGCAAGGGCGCGGCGACGGCCGGGGGCGTCTTTTATGGCTATTCCTGGCTCGTAGGGCTGCTCGTGATGCTGACCTGGGTAGCCGTCGCCTTCGTCACCCGGATCTCCTCCTTGTCTGCCTTGGTGGCCTCCGCCTTGGCCCCGGTCTATATCTGGTTCCTGTTGGGGTCGCCCGAGCTGACCCTCGCAGCCTTCTTGATGGGCATCCTGCTGTTTTGGCGGCACAAGGACAACATCCAACGCATCCTGCGCGGCGAGGAAAGCAAGATCGGGCGCTAGCCCCGGCACAAGGCACATGCCCGGCTTGTCCGCCCCAATGCCGGACGATGGCGCGGCGATGGGTTTCCAAGCGGCCAAACGCCTTACTCGCTCCCGAACCGTCAGACAGGAACCCGACGCATGACTCGAATCACCACCCGTTCCCATGTGGCCTATACGCCCAAACAGATGTATGACCTGGTCAACGACGCAGCCACGTATCCGCGCTACTTGCCCTTGTGCGGCCGGGTGCAGGTCCACGCCAAGTCTGCGGACCGGCAGACGGCGACGATCACCCTGGCCAAGGGCAAGATCAAGTTCGACTTCACGATTGCCACTGTCATGGAGGACGGCAAGCGCATCGACATAGCCTTGGTGGACGGCCCTTTCAAACATCTGCGCGGCACTTGGCTTTTTGCCCCCGCCCGCCAGGGCGGGTCGGACATTTCCTTTGAGTTGGATTTTGAGTTCTCCAACCCCCTGCTGGGCTTGACGTTCGGCGGCTTGGGCAAAAGCATGGCGAAAGCGATGGTTGCAGCCTTTTCCGAGCAAGCGGCGTTGCGTTATGGCCAACCTGGGGGAGCTGTCACCCCAGGTCGCCAGCCCGATCATTCAACACACCATCATAGCCAAAGCCGCCCACGAAACAGGGCGTCTTGACTGGACAAATGGGGCACCTCGAAAAACCGCTTCTGTTCATGCTTCGACAGGCTCAACACGAACGGAAGTGATTGATTTTATAAGATTCGTTTGCATTGAGCTTGTCGAAGTGCGAGGTTTTTCGAGGTACCCAAATATGTTCGTATGAAAGCGTTCCACTCATGGCGAGGACGGCGAGCCCCGCCCTAAGCAAATCGCAAGGCCAATTGCCCCACCCGCTTCCTTAATCCAAGAGCATCCCCGATAATGGCGGAGCTTGAACGCCCGCTTCCCCAATGCGCGGATTCGCTTTGGGTTCAAAATCTGGTGGTGGGTTTAATCGATTTATTGAGATTGAAAGCAGTATCTATTTATAAACAACCCTATCACCGTGTCGTGAAGTGCTTCCAATTTTGAAAAGCAGATCGTTTTGCGCGTCAATCGCTTGATCCGGGTTCGCAACAAAAGGTTTTTGTTTTCTATTTTTTGAGCATGCTGCTTGCCAATGACGTGCTTGTCTTTAGGGATGAGTGCGGAATAGCTGCCCCAATCGTCTGTGTAATAGGTCCGGATATTGAATGCCTTCAAATTTGAGATCAATTGCTCGCACACCGCATCTTGGCGCCGCCCGAAAACGAACGACAGGACACAGCCTGTCACGGCATCGATGGCATACCGGAGCCAGCGTTGGTTCTTTTTGTCGCCGACGTAGCTCCATGGCTCGTCTGCCTGAACATCCATTGGAGAATCAAGGGGATGCCTGATTTCGACGGCGATCTCACGCGTACCGATGTAAGGGTTCACGGCGACCACTTCAGCGGAGCTTTTTTTAGCGTGGAAATGAAGGTGTGTTTGCCGATACCCAGAATGCGCGAAGTATCCCGGATGCCGCCGCCGTTCATGGCAATGTCCACAATCTGGTCTTTGACGCCAGGCTCGTAGGCCCGGTACACGCAGTCGGTCTTGAATATTCGCCCGCACTCCTTGCAGCGAAACCGGGAACGACCGCTTTGGGTGCCGTAACGGACAACCTCGGAACTGTTGCAATACTTGCACAAAACAATTTGATACGCCATTGGAATGGTTGCCTAAGAAGCTTGAAAATTTTATGCTCTACCATACTTAATAAATCAATTAAACCCACTTTCCAGGTTTGCTCAAAACCCTGTTTTGCATGGCAGGAAACCGGGTCGAGGAGGATCTGCTCAGGCACACTTTCTCCCAAGGCATCGAGGTCAGGCTGCGTTGCGGCGAAGCGGAGGAGGGCAATGGGGAAGTCCCCGACGGACTCGTCATGGTGGACGGCGACGGGCGTATCCAAGCCATCAGCCACTTGGCGCGGCAATGGTTGGGCTTGAGGGGCTTGCCAGCCGTCGTGGGCTGCAAGCTCTCGACCATCCTTGATGTCTGCGCTCAGGTGACAGCCCTGAATCCGCCCAGCCGTTTCCGCCCCTTGCCGCTTAAACAGGAAGGCGTTCCCGATCCGGACGGGGCTGGAAAACAAAGCCGAGCCTACTGGCGATGGCGGGATGTTTTCCATGCCCCTGCGTATCTATGGACTCCACCCGGTTTGCAAGGAAAAGATTGAATTTTTGCCCTTGGGGTAGATTGCGCGTATCTATTCGGCCTTTTGGTTGAGCGGTGGATCGCTCTGGCCCGGATGCAATGCGCGCGCCGGAATCCTAATAGCCGCCCGGCCTTGAATGGCCACTACGCGGGACGGATTCACCCGGCGCCGGTCCGACCTGTGGGGCATCGTTCTTTCTTAACCTTCGCAACCTTCGTGTGTTCGTTGTGTTTTCCGAGAATCCCGATAATCGACGCCCGCTGCCGTTTTCAGGCGGCCCCGTGGCTTGGCTGGTAGTCCCGTCCGTGTGCCAGCATCGCCCAGGCGATCCGTGCCAGTTTGTTGGCCAAGGCCGTGGCGGCGACGTTGAAGCCCCGCCGTTCCGCGAGCCCGAGCGCCCAACGCAGGATCCGATCCTCCTTGCCGTCGGCGCAGCGCAGGGCGCTGCGCGCGCCGTGGATCAACAAGGTCCGCAGGTAGCGGTCGCCGCGCTTGGTGATGCCAAGCAACCGCTGTTTGCCGCCGCTGCTGTGTTCGCGTGGCACCAGACCGAGATTGGCCGATAAGTCTCGGCCTTGCTTGAAGTCTTTGGGGTCTGCCACCGTCGCCAGGATCGCCGTCGCGGTGATGATCCCGATCCCCGGCACCGCCAGGAGCCGTTTCGACGCCTCGTTGGCCCGGGCGGCCCCGGCCAGGCGGCGCTCATAGGCTTGCAGCCGGGTCTCTTTGTCGTCCAGTTGCGCGACCAGGTCACGGAAGGTTTCCAAGGCCATCGCTGAAAGGCCGTTGTCACAGTCGGCCAGCCACAGCGCCAGGCCTGACCGGAACTTGGCCACGCCCAAGGGGAAGACCTCGCCGTACTCGTGGGCGAACGCGCGGATCCGGCAGACCATGGCCGTTTTCTCCTCCACCAAGGCCTGCCGGGCCCGGTGCAACATCTGCAAGTCCTGCTGGGCTTCCGTGTTGACGGCGACGTACTTCGTGGCTGCGCGCGAGCGGGCCTCGGCGATGGCGGCGGCATCGTTGGCGTCGTTCTTGTTGCCGGTCACATAGGCCCGGGTGTGCTGGGCGGCAATCAACTTCACGTCATGCCCCATGCCCAGCATCTGCCGCGCCCAGTAATGCGACCCCGAGCAGGCTTCGATGCCCACCGGCGTCGGCGGCAGGTTGGCGAAGAACGCCAGCACCTCGTCACGCGCCAAGGTTTTCTTCCATACCGGCTTGCCGCGCTCGTCACGGCCCATGGCGACAAACACATTCTTGGCAATGTCCAGACCGATCACGCTTGCTGTAGTATTCATCTCGGACTCCCCCGCTCAGTGGTTTGCCTGCCGGACCGCCCGCCAGGCTTGGCGCACATTGTGACGCCGTTCAATGGGTGGGTGGAGTCCATTGCATTAGCCGTCGACCATGAGATGGCCGTGCCAGCCTTCGAGGAACGAGGCGGCGTGCTTGCCTGCGCGGCTGGCCTGGTAGTCGAAGACGACGATGGGCGGACCCTGGCCGAGGCCGTTGCTGCGGCAGGCCCAGAGATGCGCCTTCTTGGTCTTGCCGCTGCCGGGGTCGAGCTGCTGCACGGGGGTCTCGTCGGCATGCGGCACGCTTTCCTGCAAAAGGCGCCAGGCCAGCCGGCCGGCGAGGGGCTGCAAGGCCACGCCGATCCGCCCGACCCAGTCGGCCAGCGTCGGCAGTGCCAGCGTGACGCCCTGCCGGGCGGCGATCTGCGCCAGCCGGTACAACGGCAAGTGGTCGGCGAATTTGGAAATAATGACCCAGACCAACAGGCCGGCCGCGGCCATGCCGCCGTCGATGACGGCGGGCGGCACCGGCGCGGCGGTCACCGTTTCGCAGTGTTTGCAGGCGTATCGGGGGCGGATGTGGCGGTGCACGGTGAACTTGGCGGGCTCGACGTCGATCTGCTCGCTGACATCCTCGCCGATTTTGACCGGCTCGCCGCCGCACTGGCCGCAGGTGCAGGACTCGGGTTCGTGGCGGTGTTCGACGCGCGGCAGGTGGGCGGGCAACGGCTGCCTCCCGGCGCGGGCGCGGGGCTTGCGGGGGGCGGCGGCTTGAGCGCGCGTCCGGCCTCCTCCAGCTCCGCCTCGATGGCGGACAGGTCTGCCGCCACCGTCTCCCCGAACAGTTCGCGCTGCCCGGCGGCGGCCAGCGCCTCGCTCCTCTGGCCGAAGCGCATGCGCTTGTGGCGGGCGAGTTCGGGGGTCAGGGCTTGGATTTTGAGGTTCGCCGCGTTCAGCACCGCGTCTTTGTGGGCGATGGTCTGGCGCGCGGCGGCCAGTTCGCCGACGAGTTTTTCGATGTCTTCCGGGGACAGGGACGCCGCGCCCGAAGTGGCTGGAATGGCGTAAGGAAGGATCGGTCCGGCCTTGGAATCCATGGCGGCATTATACCGTTGAAACCAGCCGGAAGCCTTGCCTTGCAAGGGTTTGGAGGGTTTTTGGCGCGGCTTTCAAAGCCTCGCGCCAGTCGGCAAGGCTGCCTCCAGGCGCTGCCAGTCACCCCCCGAAACCAGCCACTCCCACTGCGCCGGGGCCAGGTTGAAGAACGCGTCGCCAGGCCCGGGCCAAGTGAAATGCCCCCTGTGCAGCCGCCGCTGGCACAGCCACACCCCGTTGCCGTCCCAAGCCAGGGCTTTCAGGCGGTTGCCGCGTTTGCTCGTGAACAAATAGGCGCTGCCGTCGAAAGGGTCCGCGCCCAAGGCCTGGAGCTTCAAGGACAGCCCGTCCGCGCCCAGCCGCATGTCCACCGGCGCCGCCGCCAGGATCCGGCCCGGCGGGACCAACCCAGGCACCGCAGCAGCTCCGCCACCCAACGCGGCTCCGCCGAGGCGGGCAGTCCCAGCCGGTGCCCCGAGGCCGTCCGCAACACCAAGGACTCGGCGGCGGGTGGCCCGGCGGGCACGATCTTCACCGGCACCAAAGCGGGTGGCGCCGGCGGGGGTGGCGTAGAGGACCGATGCTCCGGCAGCCGGGCCGAAAAGCTGGATATGCCCAGGCCATGCGGACGGCAGTAAGCCGCCTGCGAAAGTCCGCTGGCCTGCCAGGCCTCGATGTGATGGTTCCAGTTGATCCGCGATGCCATCGCTTACCCTCCGCAAAAATGCAGACAATGGCGGTTTGGGAAACCGATTCACAGATGGGGCGGCTGACTGCTTACCTTAATGAAGGCAAGAAGCACGGTAAGAAAATCTGCGACGAGGAAGGCACCCGCTTGCCGGAAGGAAGCGATCTTTACCGAGATACGGGATTTCATGGCCATGAAATCGTGGGTGTGAACATTCACCAACCGAAGAAGAAACCGCGTGGCGGAGAACTCAGCGCAGAGGAAAAAGAGGAGAATAAGTTGATCTCCAGGGTTCGCGTCATTGTGGAGCATGTAATTGCGGGCATCAAGCGTTGCCGAATCGTGAAGGACGTGTTTCGCAATACCAAGGCCGACTACGACGACGAGGTCATAGAGTTGGCCTGTGCCCTGCATAACTTCAGGAGCTATCACCGACGAACCGCCTATTGACAAGCGGATATGTAAAACCATATACCGCGCACATGGTGCGAGCGTTAATGACTGGCTAATAAATAACCGATCTACCCTCTACCTGAGTATAAGCGATAGATCGGCGCATAACGATATAAACCGGTTTTACTAATGGCGTGGCAGCGCAATATTGATACGCATACATAAAGTGGTATAAATTGGTTTTTGATAATGTCTATTGCATACGTCTGGGCAGGTACTATAAAACGCGCATTCGTTACTGTTACTCCGCCTTCTTCAAGAAATACTTTCTCTTCCATAAATCCCCCGATTATCGTGTAAGTCTGCGGCAGAAAAGAGGCGCTGCCGAATACGCCTAACGCCCACGATCAGCGCCCCGCGCCCCCCGCGAAACTTGGAAACACCAAGTCGCTTCGTGGCGCGGGTGCGCTGGATTGATGGGATGGACTCCTCCCGCCCCACGGCATCGAATGATCGTGCCAGAATGGAGGGGCGAACCTAATCCCATTCGCAGAGCCGAAGGAGTCCAAAAACATGAACGCCAACGCCAACGCCACGAACCTGAACGCCGCGCCTGCGCACATTACCACCGTCGCCGTCGATCTGGCAAAGTCTGTCTTCGAGCTGGCCATCGGCGACGGGCAGGGGCGCGTCACCGAGCGCAAGCGCCTGTCGCGGGAGGCTTTTTCCCGCTTTTTCATCAAACGCCCGCCCTGCCGGATCGTGATGGAGGCGTGCGGGACGGCGCACCACTGGGCGCGGACTTTCCAGGCCATGAGCCACGAGGTCAAGCTGCTGCCGCCTCAGCACGTGCGGCCTTATGTGCGGCGCCTAAGTACAGGACAAAACCTCCAAAGCCCATAGGAATTCCTGGAATTTCTCGCTGAGGTTCAGCACGATGTTGCGGAGGAAGTCGAGTCCGTGGCGGAACAAGGACTTGAGGGGACGCTGTAGGGTCTTTTAAAAAGGATGGGGTTTTGCTCATGGAGCAACTGGCCGGTGCGGTAAGTCCAGGCGAAGGCCAGAGCGAGCAGGCCCATCAGCTCGGCAAGGCGCTCGGGGCCGGTCAGGTGGGTATCCTCGAAGTTGAAGCCCCGGCTCTTCAGGCAGCCGAACAGGGTCTCGACCTGCCAGCGGTCGGCGTAGGCGCCGATGGCTTCGGCCTGTGGCGCGGAGGATGAGGCGATGAACAGGAAGTCGCCGTCGTCCAGGCGCGGCGCGGTGATATGAACGAAACCGCCCCAGACCGGCCTGCGCCCCGGCAGGTGCCGGCAGGTGCCGGCAGTCGCCGGGCTTGAGCGAGCCGAACAACACGTCCAGGCGCATCATCCGGTTCCGGCCATTGGGGGCGAGCGTGTTGCGCTTGAGGCGCTGGTGGAACGGGATGCCTTGGCTTTGCAGCCAGCGGAACCAGTCCTCGCCGACGAACTCGCGGTCGGCCAGCAGCGCCTCAATCGTGGCGACACCAAAGACTTTGAGGAAACGCCCCATCAAGGCGACGCGCTCGGCGGTGTCGGAGTTGCCCGCCTTGTCCAGGACGCTCCAGAACACCGGCAGGGCGATGCCGTGGCAGGCGATGCCGAGTACGAGGAAGTTGATGTCGGCCTTGCCGAACTGCCCGTTCGTGCGGTCCATCGTCAGCCGCCAGGGGCCGTCGCCGACCGGGCCGATGCGCACCAGCAGGCGGGCCAGGTCGTCGTAGCCGATCCCGAACGAGCGGAAAAAGCGTTGCAGGCGCTTGTAGTGCGAGTCCACCTTGGCCTTGCCGCCGAAGCCGGTGGCCAGCTCGGCCAGGCTGACGCTGCGCACCTTGAGCAGCGCCAGCAGGAATTGGGCAAGGAAGCTTATCCTCGCGCCGTGCCAAGGCAGGTGTTCGGCCAGGACGGCCTTGAGTTCGTGGATCGGGTCGTTCGGGGAGGCAGTCATCGGGCCTGGAAAAAGCTATTGGCTTAACCCATGACAATCAATCAGTTAAATTTTTGTCCTGTACTTAGCATCTTTCCTTAGTGTCATCCCGAGCACAAGACTGAGTTGGTGGACCAGGAGGTTGGCTTCACTCTGGCTGATTTCAAAAG
>CAVWEM010000012.1:0-296474 GCA_963753955.1 uncultured Gammaproteobacteria bacterium | reverse complement strand
GCTTAAGGGTAATTACCAACCCCCTCAAAAATCCGCTATGCTTCACCCATGACCGAACTGAAGCGCCCGACACAAACTGACCTTGACCGAATGAGCCATGCCGAGAAGGATGCGCTGATTGTGTCGCTGTTTGACCGTGTTGGAGGAGTTCGGTCGTAGGCTGAAGGAGCTGGAAGGCAAGGTCGAGAAGACCAGCAGGAATTCGAGCAAGCCGCCGTCCTCGGACGGGCTGAAAAAGGAGGCGGCGAAGCCGCGCAAAAGGGGGAAAGGCCGGTGGGCGGCGTACCTGGGCACAAGGGGTCGACGCGGAGATGGTGGACAACCCCGACCGTGTCGAAGAACTGCGCCCGCAGCAAGGGTTCTGCGCAATGCGGCGCCTGCCTGGAAGGGCTGGAGGCGGGGGCGGGCGAACGGCGGCAACAAATCGAGATGCCCGAAGCCCAAGGCGACGGTCACGGAATACCGGCAGATGCACCTCGACTGCCCGGGTTGCGGACACGTCCACTCGGGCGTGTTCCCGGCTTCGGTCACGCCCAACGCGAGCTACGGCCCGCGCCTGAAGGCCTATGCGGTAGGCTTGGCGCAGGGGCACTTCGTGGGGTTGGAAAAGGCCTGCGAGACCGTCGGGGACCCGTTTGGCATGCAACCCTCCGACTGGTCGGCGCAGCAATGGATCGCCAAGGCCGGGCAGTTGCTGTCCCCCCGGTATGAGGCCGGACGGCAGGCGGTCGCCGCTGCGGAGGCGGCCCATTTCGACGAGAGCGGGATGCGGATCAACGGCACGCTGAACTTGCCGCCATTTCAGCGGCGACCGGGACGGCGGTGCATTACACCGCGCATCCGAAGCGCGGGCGCGAGGCGATGGACGCCGCAGGCATCCTGCCGGGGTTCCAAGGCATCGCCGTGCATGACCACTGGAAGCCCTACCGGGTTTACACGCATTGCTCGCATGCCCTGTGCAACGCCCACCACCTGCGTGAGTTGAACTATTGCGAGGAGTTGACGGGGCATTGGTGGCCGGTCGGACTGCGCCGCGTCCTGCTGGACGCGAAGGACGCGGTGGCCGCCGCCAAGGCCGCCGGGAAGACCGCCCTGGAGCCTGCGCAATTGGCCGGTTTGCAGACCCGCTACGACGAGCAGGTCAAGATCGGCCTGGACGCCTGGCCGGTGCGCCCGCCGGGCCGGGCGGGAAAAAAGGCCCGGCCAAGCAGCACGACGCGACCAACCTGCTGCTCCGGCTGCGGGACTACAATGGACCAGGTTTTGCGGTTCCTCACCGACTGGTGCGTCCCGTTTGACAACAACCTGGCCGAACGCATGGTGCGCTCAGGTCTTGCGTCAAGCTGAAAGTGATCGGCGGCTTTCGCGCCATGGGCGGTGCGGAGGCATTCTGCGTCATCCGTTCCGTTTGGGAAACTAGCAAACTGAACGGACTTAATCCTTTCGATACCCTCAGGCTGGCATTTGGGGGTTGGTAGTTACACGGGAACAAGCGCGGCGGCTGCAGATAACATCGCTGGGAGCGATGTTGTCCCTTGCCGCCCGCCTTAGCCAGCAATCCCAAACGCCGCCAGTAATTCCTATTTTGGTGTCCTTTGCGGATTTTGGTGTCCTTTGCGGAGGCTGTCTTTTATCCGGAAGCGCGACGGGGTTTGAAACCCGTACGCGCCAACTTAAGCAGTAATTCGTTGAATTCATAGGGTCGAGCCGTTGCCGTCGGGGCCAAGCCGCGTAGCGGCGACTGACGGTAGCCGGGGGTTTCAACCCCCGGAACGCGGCAAGATGCGGATTCCGTCGCGTAGCGACGGTTGAAATGCCCGGCAATGCAATCGGCCGCGGTGTCTTTCAACCTTCGCTCCTTCGCTCCGCGACGGATCGCCTCCTTCCGCCACATTCAGAAGGGTTGAAACCCCCGGCTATTCTCGACGGCCGCTATGCGGCCTAACCGCGCAGATTCAAATAATTCAATAGACATTATCAAAAACCAATTTATACCACTTTATGTATGCGTATCAATATTGCGCTGCCACGCCATTGGTAAAACCGGTTTATATCGTTATGCGCCGATCTATCGCTTATACTCAGGTAGAGGGTAGATCGGTTATTTATTAGCCAGTCATTAAAACTCGCACCATGTGCGCGGTATATGGTTTTACATATCCGCTTGTCAATAGGCGGTTCGTCGGTGATAGCTCCTGAAGTTATGCAGGGCACAGGCCAGCTCTATGACCTCGTCGTCGTAGTCGGCCTTGGTATTGCGAAACACGTCCTTCACGATTCGGCAACGCTTGATGCCCGCAATTACATGCTCCACAATGACGCGAACCCTGGAGATCAACTTATTCTCCTCTTTTTCCTCTGCGCTGAGTTCTCCGCCACGCGGTTTCTTCTTCGGTTGGTGAATGTTCACACCCACGGTTTCATGGCCATGAAATCCCGTATCTCGGTAAAGATCGCTTCCTTCCGGCAAGCGGGTGCCTTCCTCGTCGCAGATTTTCTTACCGTGCTTCTTGCCTTCATAAGTGTCGCTTAACCCTTGGATTTGACGGTCATCCAGTCCGGCAACTAGATTGTTCTTCAGCGTGTGGCAATGACTTTTACCCGACAGTTGTTTTAAGATATTGGTATTATACAGGTTTTTGATAATGTCTAATGACTTCCCACTTAAGTTGGCGCATAGGTGGCTGAAACCCTGTCGCAACTTTTGATGTCTGGCAGGCTGTCGAAAATCGGGCCGAGATTCAAACGTTACGGACGGGGCTACAAGCCCCGTCCGGCTTTGTGCAAGGCAAGCGCCTAATATCCCCCACCTTTCTTTTTCGCCACCTTGTCGCGCAGATAAACCGGCTGGGCATTTTCTGCAGCCACGCAACCGCCACGCCGGAAAATCTCCGCGCTTAATTGGGCGATGAAAGCGGCACGGGGGAACCTGCCCGGCAAAATTCCTGTCACCCGAACGCCTAGCCGCCCGCGCAACACGCCTTCATAAGTCGCCCATCCGCTGCCTATGCCATGGCCGGCAGCCAATTCGGGAAAAACCACCGTCCCCGCTTCGGCCACGGCTTCCTCGCCGATGGGTTCGGCAAGGCCTTCCGCCCCGCGCCGGTAAACGCCCCAATACACCTCGCCCATGCGGGCGTCGATGCAAGGAAAGGCGAAGCCGTCCGGCGTCTCGGCGAAGGACTCCTGCGCCATCGCCGCCAGGGTGGGGACCGGCGCTACGGCCAAATCCGCCCCGAAGGCCAGACCCTGCACGACCCCGGCGGCGATGCGCACCCCGGTGAACGAGCCGGGGCCGCGCCCGAAGGCCAGGACATCCATCTGCCTGAGGCTCAAACCGGCCTCGGCCAGCAGGGATTCGATCATCGGCAGGATCAGCTTGTTGTGCTGCTGCGGAGCGAGTTGATAACGCTCTGTCGTTTCGCCGTCGAGATAGAGCGCGGCGGAACAGGCTTCGGTGGAGGTTTCTAGGGCTAGGACTTTCATTGTTTGAACATTAGAGTATCAACAAAAATAAACCTGATTGATATTTCATTCAGCGCCTGAAGAAGTTCAAAACGACCATATTCCACATTCCTCGGCTATCTTATGAGCGAGGGATGCAAAATCTTTATAGCAGCTTTTCACAGCCTCAACATGGGCACCTATCGCACCTTCTGAAGGTTTAAGTGAAAACATGGGTTTTCTTGCTTCCATAGCCATTGGCATGAGGCTTCGATAGTGTTTCAGGGTTGATAGGCAGCAGGGGTCAGCTGCTGCTTTGGGTAATATTGAAGTTTTCTCATCCAGTACGGCTTCTCGGTAAACCGATGGAATTCGATCCATCCATCGTTGATAGGCTTTAACTGGACGGCTATCGCGCATACTGTGCTGCATAATGACATAGCCTGAAGGTGTCATTTTCCCTTTCGGTAAGGATAGTTCGACATGTTTGGGTGCTTTGCCAAGTAATTCCGTCCATGATTCCCTCCATTCGCGCAAGGTTGGCCCAAGATTTTTTAGTCCTTGGAGGGAAAAAAGATCAGGTGCAAGCGGCAAGATAATATGCTCGGAAGCGATAATGGCCGCACGGTTAATAGCGCCTAAGTTAGGACCTACGTCAATTAGTGCCAATTCTGCATTTTGTAATTCAGCTGCTTTCTCAATAAGCCGGTGAAAAGCTGTCATTACTCTGAAAGCAGACTCATCTCGGTTATGGCAGCGCGGCCAAGCATCGGAGAGTTTATCCTCAAATCGCGAAAGTCCTAAATCACCCACGACAAGACCAAGGTTGTTGCTTATTTTTTCGACGTGGGGGATGTTTATGTCGCCAACTCCTCTGAGGATCGGCTCAATTGAACCATAGAGTGTGAAAGGATGTTTGCCATCAGGCCAAAGTTCCTCTAAGCGCTCTTCATCTAGGAACATGGATGTCAGATTTGCCTGGGGATCCAAATCGATTGCCACGACAGGGAAACCTAAATCAGAATACATCCAAGCGAGATGGTAAACCAACGAAGTTTTACCGACCCCTCCTTTATTGTTGAAAAATGCGATGGTTTTCAATCGATTCTCCTAGGAATAATCACCAATACGCTATGCGGGTCAAATTCGAAGCGGGCAGGGAGGTTGCCGTTTTGCGCCAGCAGAGATTGAGCGCGCTGTACTCCGTAACCGTAACGATTTACATACCCAAGAGTTTTCATCGCTTCGGCAATCACCGGATTACGATAACTGTTATGGTTCGGAAAGTTTTCCGGCGTAGCTTCACCGTAAAGTCCACCCGGACTTTGGATTTCTATGTGATCGGCAAACCAGTAAAAGCGAACAGGCGAATTGGAATCGTAATTTCGATGCATGAGCGCGTTCATCAGCAATTCCCTGACTGCTTGTTCTGGGTAGTCAGGCAACATCTTTTCCCGCAATGCTGATATTTGATGCAAGCTTGTGCGGATATTCGATTTTAGCCTAGTGTCTAATTCACGCAACACGGACAGAAGATCACCTGATATTTCTGCTTGATCTTCAGGAATATCGGTTAATTGATTGCCGGGCAGTTTTAGATATTGAACATAAGCACCAGGGAGGAAAAATCGAGGATTTTTTCCAAATAGCAGAAGCCCGGCGAAGCTTGGACAAACTTTTGACGAATCGAAAAACCTCAACGAAGCCAATTGCTGTTCGATATTGCGATGATTTGCTTCAATGATTTCCGGGGCTAACGCTTCCCGCCGATAAGCCTCAAATTGCCCAAGGGCAAGATCCGAAAGTACGCTTTCCTGGCAAGGTCGTGCATCAAAACTCCGCGCATGGACGGTGCGTCTCTCAAATAGAATTCGTTCTTCCTGCTCATTAGCGATAGCCTTGCGTGGGCCGACACGAATCCATACTTGGCCTTTATACCTTACCGGTGGCAGATTCGAAGGCATCACCTGCACTACGGCGACTTCACCATCGGAAAGGGTATGTTTCGATACAGTGATTGAAGGTAAAGGCTGAATGTTGCCATCCGATCTCAGTGCTCCCAAATTTAGCAGCAGCTGGTCGGATACCTGGAGTCTGTTGCGGCTACCATTGTTCTTTGCACCCAATATCAGATAGCCTGGTTCGCGATGGTTTGGCAAATCGTTGGCGAAAGCGCACACTGCTTCGCCAAACTTGTCCGTTTTGTTGGTTGAAATCGTTCTTTCGATGCGATCCGATTCCAAGTCGTCAAGCAAAGCTAAAACTTCTTCAGTGGAAAGCACTTGTGTTGCTCCCTAGCCAGTTTATTAGAATAGGTAGGCAATAGTTTATGAATTTAATCATTAAGAGTATATCCCTCTTGTGATTCCGCTTGAAAAAACTCCTCCACCCGATGCAAAAGCCTAGTCCGCTTCATCGGCGGCAAACTGTTCAAAAACGCTTTGCCATATGGTTTGCTCAATAAACGCGGGTCGCAGAGCATTAACACACCCCGGTCATCATGGGAGCGGATCAATCGGCCTGAGCCTTGGCGCAGGGCAATCACGGCGGCAGGGAGTTGGTAAGCGCCAAAGGGACTTTTACCTTGGCGTTTCAACGCTTCCATGCGGGCGCTCAACACCGGGTCGCCGGGCGAGGCGAAGGGGAGTTTGTCGATGATGACGCAGGACAGCGCTTCGCCGCGCACGTCCACGCCTTCCCAGAAGCTGGCGGTGCCTAGCAACACGCCGTTTCCGGCTTGCACGAAGGCTTCCAGCAAGGCGGCTTTCGGCTGGCTGCCTTGGATGAACAGCGGGAAATCGATGTGGTTTGGCAGGAGCGTGGCGGCGGTTTGCAGGGCTTGATGGCTGGTGAACAGCATGAACGTCCGCCCTCGGCTGGCTTGCAGCACTGGCACGGCGGCTTTGACCACCGCCTCGGTGTAGCCCCGGTCGGAGGGTTCGGGCAGATCCTGCGGCACATACAACAGGCTTTGGTTGCGGTAGTCGAAAGGGCTTTCCCAGGAGTGGGCCGTCGCGCCGCCCAGACCCAGCGAGGCGGAGAAATGCTCGAAGCCATGGGCGACGCTGAGGGTGGCGGAGGTGAAGATCCAGGCTGCGCCGCTGCCTTGGTGGAATTTGGCGAACTCGCCGGCGATTTCCAGCGGGGTGCGGCTTAAGGTGAAACTGCGTTTGTAAGTCTCGAACCAGCGAACCGAGTCGCTTTGCGCGGTGCCGAGAAAATCATCCAACTGCTGGGACAATTCCAGCGAGCGCTTCCAGCAAGATTCCAAGCCTTTGCCGCGCACACTGGCCGGTTTTAGCAAGTCAGCCAATATAGTCAACTGGCCGCGCATCCGGTCTATTTCCGTGATGACTTCCTCGTTGTTCTCCACCGCGCTCCAGGCTTCGCGGCGCTCACCCAGGCCCAGCGCCAGCCGCAAGTCGGCCACGGCGTTTTCCAGCCGTTCCGCTTCGGTCGCCAGATCGGGCTGGTCGCGGGCGTCTTTCAATTGCTCGACGACGATATCGTTGGCCAGTTCGTTCAGTTGTCTGGCACCGATGGACAGCCCCAAAAATTGCGCGGCGGTTTCGGCGAACTGGTGGGCTTCGTCCACGACGATGGCATCGGCAGCGGGCAGCAGTTCGCCGAAGCCGTCGGCTTTCAAGGCCCAGTCCGCCCACAGCAGATGGTGGTTGATGACCAGCACCTCGGCCTCTTGCGCCTCACGCCGGGCCTTGACCAGGAAACATTCGTTGTAATTCGGGCATTCTTGGCCCAGGCAGTTGTCCACGGTGGAAGTGACTTGCGGCCAGATCGGCGAAGATTCGGACACGTCCGCCACCTCGGCGATGTCGCCGACGCCGGTGTGCTTGGCCCAACGCTTGATGCTTTCGATGGATGTGATGTCTTGCTTGCCATGGCCGGCGCGGACGACCAAGGTGTTTTGCAGCCGGTACAGGCAGAGGTAGTTGGCCCGGCCTTTGAGCAGGGCGGCTTGGAAAGGCACGGCCAGCGCATCGCGCACTACCGGCAAATCTTTATTGAAGAGTTGGTCTTGCAGGTTCTTGGTGCCGGTGGAAATGATCACCCGTTTCCCCGAAACGATGGCGGGGACCAGGTAGGCGAACGTCTTGCCGGTGCCGGTGCCGGCCTCGGCGATCAGGCTGGATTTGTTGGCGATGGCTTTTTGCACCGCACGGGCCATTTCCAGTTGCGCGGGTCGGGGCCGGAATCCCGGCAGGCATTTCTCCAGCAAGCCTCCTGCGCCGAAAACGTTTTCCAGGTTGTACATCAGCGCCCGGCCTTGGCATCCGCTTCCGCCGCGCCTTCCATGTCGCCCTTTTTGCGGCGGGCCTCGGCAATGAGGCCCCAGTTTTTGCTGATCATGGCTTTATTGTTTTTGGCTAGGACGTTGGATTTCTTCGCCAAATCTTCCGCCAATCCCGGCTGATGTTGCTTCAGGCGTACTTCGGCCAATTTCTGCCAAAGCTGGGCGTTGCGCGGTTGGATGCGGATGGCCCGCTCCAAGGCGGCGGCGGCGTTGTCCAAGCTGCCGTTGGCGGAGTCGGCCTCGGCTTCTTGCAGCAAGGCCAACACGGCGGGGGATGGGGCAGGGGAGGGCGGGGTTACTCGCCTGGACGCCCGTCCGGTGTTTTCGGCGGCGGGAGGCACTGCGGGCGAGGCGTCTTGGTGGTCTTTTATCGGGGGTGTCTGTTTGACCGTCGGCGCGACAGCGATTTCCGGCTGGCGGGGTGGCGCGGGGGTGCAGGCGGCTAGGGCCAATAGTGCCAGCGGCAACGCAAAGCGAAGTTTTTTCATATCGGGATTATTCATGGTTCTTCACCATCACGCATAATCCAACACCATCCCCACCGCCAACAGATATTCGGCTTCCTGTTCCAAGTCTGCGGCGGTGAGGGGATGCTCGTTGAGCCAGTCTTTGGGAAAGCGCAGGATCACCCGCGTGTCGGCCAATGCCAAGGCGATGGAGGGGATGCCGTTGGGTTGGCGGCTGCGGTGGAGCAGCACCCCCAGGCGCAGCAACAGGGCCAGCGGAAAAGCGGCCATGTCCCACGGTTTGACCAATTCCTTGAAGTTCTTAATCGACAACTTGCGGCGGTGGAAGCGCACCAGGGTCGCCAGCAATTTTTGGTCTTGGCGGGAAAAGCCGGGGAGGTCGCCGTTTTCGATGACGTAAGCCCCGTGCTTGTGGTAATCGCTGTGGGCGATGTCGAGGCCAATCTCGTGCAGGGCCGCGGCCCAATCCAGCCATTGCCCGGCGGTTTCCCGCTCCACTCCGCCCAAGGGCAAGATCTGAGGGGCCAAATCCGCCAGCGTCTTGCGGACGCGCAGCGCGTGTTCCACATCAACATGGAAGCGGGTGGCCAGGGCGGCGACACTGCGGTCGCGGATGTCCTCATGGTTGATGCGGCCCAGCAAGTCTTGCAACAGCCCTTCGCGCAAGGCACCGTCTGCCACTTTCATGCGTTGGATTTGCAGGCTACGGAAGCTGGCGCAGATGATGGCGACGCCGCCCGGCAGGATTGGTTTGCGTTCTGCGGCCAGATCGGGGAGTTGCAACTTGTCGCAATGGCCTGCGGCTAAAAATGATTCCACCAGATGGTTCAAGCCTTCCGGCGTGATGCCTTCCTTGCTCCAGCCGTTGCCGACCAGCAGTTTCTCCACCGTGCGCATGGTCCCGGACGCACCCACCGCCTGCTCCCAAGCACCGGCGCGGAAAGTCTTCTCGAATGGCTCCAATTCCCTTTGCGCGGCGATGACGGCGCGTTTGAAACGTTTGGGTGTGATCTTGCCGTCATGGAAATGGGCGAGGCTCATCGACACACAGCCCATGCGCAGGCTTTCCTTTTGCAAAGGCGTCTTGTCCACGCCAATAATGTACTCAGTGCTGCCGCCGCCAATGTCCATCACCAGCCTTCGCTTCCCGTCGCTGGGCAGGGTATTGGCCACGCCCTGGTAGATCAGCCGCGCTTCCTCGATGCCGGCGATGATGTCGATAGGATGGCCTAGCGCCAGTTCGGCTTTGGCCAGGAATTCCTCGGCGTTGCGGGCGACGCGCAAGGTGTTGGTGCCGACGGCGCGGACGCTCCCGGGCGGCATGTCCCTCAGCCGCTGGCCGAAGCGTTGCAGGCAGTCCAGCGCCTTGCGCTGGGCCTCTTCGGTCAGGTACTTGGCCGGGGTGAGCCCGGCGGCCAGGCGCACCATTTCCCGCAGGCGGTCGACGACCACCCATTCACCTTGGCGCAGGCTGGCGACGATCATGTGGAAGCTGTTGGAGCCAAGGTCGATGGCGGCGACGAGTTCGGGCGAGGAGGCGTTCGGCACGGGCGGTTCCTGCTGGATGGGGAAAAATGCCTGCCTGGGATTTCTGCTAAAATCGCATAGCCCCAAGCTGACGGCCCGCCTATTTTACCGACACCCGCCCATATAAACCTAGCGATGAAAGCCCTTTCCCTGAGCAAGCTGCGAAAAGTCTACAAGAATGGGGTGGAAGCCTTGAAGGGCATAGACATGGATGTGGAGGAAGGGGATTTTTTCGCCTTGCTTGGACCCAATGGCGCGGGCAAGTCCACCACCATCGGTATCATCTCCTCCCTGGTGAACAAGACTTCCGGCACAGTGTCCGTGTTTGGCCACGACCTGGATAACGAGCCCGACGCGGTCAAGCGTTCCATTGGATTGGTGCCGCAGGAAGTCAATTTCAACCAATTCGAGAAAGCCCATGACATCGTCGCCAACCAGGCAGGCTACTACGGCCTGTCGCGCAAACTGGCCTATAAACGTGCCGATGAATGCCTGGAGGCATTGGGCTTGAGTGACAAGCGCGACCAGCCTGCCCGCCAGTTGTCCGGTGGCATGAAGCGGCGGCTGATGATCGCCCGCGCCCTGGCCCATGCCCCGCGCCTGTTGATCCTCGACGAGCCAACTGCCGGGGTGGACATCGAGATCCGCCGCTCCATGTGGGAATATCTGAAAAAGCTTAACCAGGATGGCACGACGATCATCCTCACCACCCATTACCTGGAAGAGGCGGAGAGCCTGTGCCGGAACATTGCTATCATCGACCATGGCGAAATTGTCGAACACAGTGCCATGGCCCAGTTGCTGGGCAAGCTGGATATGCAGTGTTTCATCCTGGAATTCAGGAATCCGTTCGAGCGGTTACCCAAACTCACCGGCTACCGGCTGACGCGCATTGACGAGCGCAGCGTGTCGGCGGACGTGCCGACCGAGTTGGGCATCCACGGCTTGTTCGACATGCTGGCCCAGCAAGGCATGGAGGTTGTCGGGCTGCGCAACGCCGCCAACCGCTTGGAACAGTTTTTCTTGAATCTGGTCGAAACTGGCCGCGCTGAATCTCCGCCAGCGTAAAGACACTACTCAATATTCCCATGCAACGACTCATCGCCTTCCAAACCATTTTCTACAAGGAAATCCACCGCTTTGTCCGCATCTGGCCGCAAACCCTGTTGCCTGCGACGGTGACCACGTCCCTGTATTTCCTGATTTTCGGTAAGCTGATCGGCGGGCGCATCGGCGAAATGCATGGCATCGCCTATATGGACTATATTGTCCCCGGTGTCATCCTGATGTCGGTCATCACCAATTCCTATGGCAATGTGGTGGCCTCGTTTTACTCCAGCAAATTCCAGCGCAATATCGAGGAATTGCTCATCGCCCCGGTGCCGGGCTGGCTGATGCTGGCAGCTTATATCGGCGGCGGCGTGGCGCGGGGTTTGGCGGTAGGCGGCGTGGTGATGGGTATTTCGGCGTTGTTCACCCATCTCAAAATCGTCCATCCGGGCGTGGTTATATTGGTGTTCCTGCTCACCGCAATACTGTTCTCCCTGGCCGGTTTCCTGAACGCCCTGTTCGCCAACAGCTTCGACGACATTTCCATCATCCCCAATTTTGTGCTGACACCCTTGGTATATTTGGGTGGCGTGTTTTATTCCATAGACCTGTTGCCCGACCCCTGGCGGATTATTTCATTAGGCAATCCCATCCTGTATATGATTAGCGCCTTCCGCTATGGTTTCTTAGGGGTATCCGATGTCATGGTCGAGCGTTCTTTGTTGATCATTGTCGATTTCATCCTAGTGCTGCTGCTGTGGGCGTTGTGGTTGTTGCGGCGGGGGACTGGATTGAAATCTTGATTCGTTATAGTGCCTGATGTTGTGATGTGGGGGGTAGGCTTTATGTTTGACGACGATTTTTTTGATGAATGGCTGAACGAGGAAATCCGCCGTGTGCAAGGCAAAATCAAGGCCGGGCAGGTGCTGGACGCCGACGACAAGGTTTTGCTGATCCTCAAAGGCCAGGTGAACCATTTCCATCACCTGGACATTGACCTGCGTGGGGAAATCAAGACATTGCGCGAAGACATGGATCAACGGTTCCAGCAGATGGTTGGTCGTTTTGCGGAAATGGGTAAGGAGATGGATCGGCGCTTCGGGCAGGTGGAAGGCCGCTTCGAGCAAGTGGACAAGCACTTCGAGCAAGTGGACAAGCGCTTCGAGCAAGTGGACAAGCGGCTTGACGAAATGAGCAAGGACAACGGCAAACGCTTCGAACAAAACCAGGAGGAGTTTCGCAAGCTGTATCAGGCCATCAACTCGCAAACCTGGAAGATGATCGGGGCGATAGGCTTGATTGTGATCTTGGCGCGGCTGGCCGGCGGGGTGCATGGGCTTGGCGGCGGGCCTTAGCCTGCTTGGTTCCCGTAGCATGCATGAATACCCTTTGACCCAGGAGCCGACCCGCAATGGCAAACCATCCCGCCGAACCCAAGTTCGACGTGTTTCTCTCCTACAACCGCAAGGATCAAGCCGCCGTCATCGCCTTGGCAGAAAGGCTAAAGGCATACGGTCTCAAGGTATGGCTGGATGTGTGGGAGCTGCGGCCCGGCCACCCTTGGCAGGAGGCGTTGGAGAGGATCATCGAAACCACCCGCGCAGCGGCGGTGCTGGTGGGTACGGACGGGCTGGGGCCTTGGCAGGATCGGGAGATGCGCGGGTGCTTGAGTGAATTCGTGGAACACGACCTGCCGGTCATTCCCGTCTTGCTGCCGGGCTGTCCGACGGTGCCCAAGCTTCCCTTTTTTCTGAAACAGTTCACCTGGGTCGATCTGCGCGACGGCCAAGAGGAGGAAGGCTTCCGGCGCTTGGTCTGGGGTATCACGGGCGACAAGCCTAGTTTCGTCTCTCCTCCGCCGCCTCCAGTCGTCCCGCCAAACAAGACTGACGCCACTTCCAGTGTCTCGTCGCCATCCACTAGGCCGGAAGCAGCCAAGGAAAGCGAAGGCAAATGGGATTCCATCAAAAAATTCAAGCCCATGTTTCCGAAACTGGGGGGAATGGTCATGGCTGTGGCAGTCGCAGGCTTAATCCTATTAGTCGACATAAAGCAAAAATTATCCGATTTTATTAAGCCACAACCTGCCACGCCACCCATCGCAGCAATAGCGCAACCCAGTTCACCACCCGCAAGCAATCCGCCAATCGCCCCGGCAAAATCCCTGCCACCCTCGACAATGGCAGATCCGGAAATGGTTTCCCTGCCCGGCGGGGAATTCTGGATGGGCTCGGAGAAGAACGACCCGGAGGCCTATGATGACGAGAAACCCCGCCCAAAGTCACGGTAAAACCGTTCAGCATCGGCAAATACGAAGTCACTCGCGGGGAATATGCCGCGTTCGTGGCGGAGAGCAGTTATGCGGGTTCGGACGAATGGCGCAAGCCTGGATTTGACCAAGACGACAGGCATCCGGTGGTCAATGTGAGCTTCAAGGACGCCCAGGCTTACGCGGCTTGGCTGGCCCAAAAGACCGGCAAGCCCTATCGTTTGCCCACCGAAGCGGAATGGGAATACGCCGCGCGGGCAGGCACGGGGACTTCGCGTTATTGGGGGAATAATGCGAATGATGCTTGCGCTTACGCCAATGTGTATGACCGCACCGGCAAGGCCGCTTTAAAGTATCCTTGGGAGGCGCATGACTGCGAGGATGGCTATGTCTATACCGCGCCGATAGGCCAGTTCAAACCTAACACCTTCGGTGTGCATGATATGTTGGGCAATGTCTGGGAATGGACTTGCAGCCGTTATGCAAATCCTTATGACGGCGCTGAAAGCCGATGCGATGATAGCGGTGCCTACCGGGTGGTGCGTGGCGGTTCTTGGTTCAACAACGCCAGGTTCGTGCGTTCCGCCTTCCGGAGCAGGAACGGGCCTGACAACCGCGACCAGAACGCTGGCTTCCGGCTTGCCCTAGGTCAAACCGGTTCCGGCCAGTAAGGTGAGGCCCGACCGGACAGCCGGGACAGCCGCAAGCGGTAGCGCGGCGGCAGTCCAGGCGGTCAGGGTGGGCCGGGCCGGACAGGGATAACATCTCTTCATTCAAGCGCTATTGCGCCTACGACCCTGAGCATGACGACATGAAACCCTTTGAAAAATTGCTAATCGAAAATAAAGCCTGGGCCGCAGAGAAGACCCTGCACGAGCCGGAATACTTCCAGGAATTGTCCAAGGATCAGACCCCGGAATTCCTGTGGATCGGCTGCTCGGACAGTCGTGTGCCGGCGGAGATCATCGTCAACGCCCAGCCCGGCGAAATTTTCGTCCACCGCAACATCGCTAACCAGATGATTGCCACCGATTTCAATAGCCAGAGCGTGTTGCAATATGCCGTCGATGTGCTCAAGGTCAGGCATGTGATCGTCTGCGGCCATTACAACTGCGGCGGCATCAAGGCCGCCCTGTCCCGGCAGCGCTCCGACCTGCTCCTGGTCAACAAATGGCTGATCCACATCAAGGATGTCTACCGCTTACACCAAACTGAAATCGAAGCGCTGGACACGCAGGAAAAAAGGGTCAACCGTCTGGTCGAACTCAATATCATCGAGCAAGTCCACCGCCTGTCGCACACGGCGATTGTCCAGCATAGTTGGAAGCGCGAACAAAGGCCGGTGCTGCACGGCTGGGTTTATGGACTCGACGACGGGGTGATCAAGCAACTCATCACCCTGCCGCCTGGCAGCCCGATCAATTCGATTTACCAATTTGTCGATCCCCCGCCGCCTTGAGGAAGATCTCATTAAGTCCTTCGACCAGCACTCAAGCAACGGAAAAATCCTTAAGTCAATGGCTTTGGTTCGTCCACTAGCCCCGGAACCTCCTCGGCGCTATCGGCAATTTCCTGGATTTTGCATAGAATCAAACCCGACTTGCGGCGGACAAGCAGGCGATGCTCGACCGCGATCGATCCGTCCGCCAAGCCATCAGGATCGAGGGCGACCCGCCAATGCCCATGAGGCAAAGGAAACTCAAGATCCACAGAGTCTTCCCCATTGGCCAGCACAAGGGCTTCTTGCCAGTCCTCTCCTTCCAGCCCCGCGCCATCAATCCAATAAACCAAGGCTTTCTCGTTAGGCGCTGGAAGAAACTTCAGCCGTTCGCGGATTTCCTCCGCCGTGCGCAGACGGAACAAGGGATGGGCTTTCCGCAGGCTTATCAAGTCTCGGGTATACACGAACAAGGCATGATTCTCTGCTTTCAGCGACCAATCAAGCCGGTTGATTTCATCGCCGGCGTTATAACTATTGCCATGGCCATATTTTGTCCGGGCAAACTCCTCGCCGCCATGCAGGAAAGGCACGCCCTGAGCCGTGAACAACAGCAGGTAGCCGAGCTTCATCCCCTCCTTGATATCCTGCTCCGAGGCGGCGGGATTGAACCACCGGAGCTTGTCGTACAAGACTAGGTTATCGTGGCAGGTCATATAGTTGATAGCCTGGGCGGGAGACGCGGCCCAATCCAGGCAACTGCCCTCCAAGCCCAACATAAGCTGGTCGCGGCGGGAGCCGTTTTGCAGGTATCCCCATTCCGCGCCATTGGGACTGCCGCCTAGCGCATTGCGGAAATGATCGTTGAATGCTCCAATTCCCGTGCCGCGTATGGCTTGTTTGTCGGTGGGCTGGCCTTGCATCGGCGAGAAACCGCAAGACCACGGCTCGCCGTAAAGCACGATGTCCGGCTTGAGTTTGCGCAACTCGCCCTCAATTTCGCGCATGGTTTCGCTGTCGAGCAAAGCCATCAAATCAAAGCGGAAGCCGTCTATGCCATACTCGCTGACCCAGTATTTAAGCGAGTCGATGATATATTTGCGGACCATCGGGCCTTCGCTGCGGAAATCGTTGCCGACGCCCGAACCGTTAGCATAGGTACCGTTGGGGAAAAAACGAAAATAATACTTGGCGTTGATCAGGCTGAAAGGGGCCGAATGGTCGGTATGGTTGTAGACCACGTCCATGATGACCCCGATATTCCGGGCGTGGAGGGCTCTGACCAGTTGTTTGAATTCCAGGATCTTGCTGTCGTCGTCCGCCTGCGAAGCATACCAGGCTTCCGGGGAATTGAACGCGACTGTCATATAGCCCCAATTGTAAACCTCATCGCCTGCCGCCTTGTTGAAGCTTTGCACCGGCAACAACTGCACATGGGTGATGCCCAGTTCCTGCAAATGATCCAAACCGGTTTTGATGCCAGGATCGCCGGGCAGATAGGTGCCGGTCTCGGCAAATCCCAAATATTTGCCCTTATGCGCCACGCCGGAATTGCCGGCGATGCTGAAATCCCGCACATGCAGCTCATAAATGACCATGTCGAGCGGAGAATCCACCGCAGGGCCGACACGATATTTCTCCCAATCGGGTGGGTTCGTCGCGGCCAGGTCGGTGATACGCGCATACTTGCCACCTGCGACCGCATTGACACAATACGGGTCTAATACCTCAGGAGCCTGGGAGAATACTGGCCCTTCTAACCGATAACGATAAAACTTGCCCTGCAAATTCCCCTTAGCCGCGCCCTCGAACAGTCCTTTTTCCCGCTTGCTTAAAGCGATTTCCAAGCCCAGCCGTTTTGTTTCCAGAGGCAGATCATACAGCACGACATAAACGGCGGTGGCCGTAGGCGCGAAAATGCGGAAAACCGTTTCGGCGGGCGAATGGCTGGCACCCAGCACCGCCGATCCGGCATAAAACGAATCCGGGTCATCGAGAATATCGCGTAGCACAGCCGACACCGAGCCATTGAAATTGTCCAGTTCCACCGAGTATGAGCGTCGCCCCGCATCCAGCGCATCGGCTGTTTTCACTTTGATGGTGTTAGTGGGCGCGTCGCCATGGACGATATGGCTGATTTTTATCTGCCGCCGCATATCATCGTGGATATGGACGGCGGCGGCGCTGATTTCCCCCGGATCGACCGGCCTGGACAACTCGACTGCCACGCAAAAAGGCGTGTCGATGGACGCCGCCAGAAGCTGTTGGTGGGTGTCCGGCTTTTCCTTCCAAATATGGTTGATGGTGCCAATCAAATACACTTCGTCGCCAAGGCTGGCATCCCAGAATTTGTTTGCGTCTTCCTTGAGGCTCCAATCGCCCGCTATTCTTGGCAGCAGGCCTAAACGTAGCGTATCGTCAACCTCGCCATAATCGGCCTTGTCCAACTCGAACACCAGCCCGAATTCATCCTGACTGGTCTCAAAAATCTCGACAGGGGACACACTCGAATTGTCATTCCATGTCCACAGGCCGATGTCTTCAGCATAACCGCCGAATCGGTGATAATGGACACGTAGCAGGTTTGCCGGGCTTGATAACTGCTTTTCTTTCCAATTGGATAGCTCGGTGATACGTTTCCAGGGACCCTGCTGGAAATGCCAAACATCCTGGATATAAATATCACCAAACCCGGGATGCCAGGATTTCCTGCCCTCGGTTTTTATTGTCACCCAAAGTTCGTAATCCTCACAGCCGCGTTGCGCCGTGGCCTGCGTGACATGCAGCATGATCCTGGCCTCATCATGCTGCGAAACCTGGGACTCCCCTTGGGCCACAATGCGGCCATTGGATTTCAGCGTGGCGATGACGGTTTTGCCAACATTTCCCGGCGGGGCCGCGAGTTCCAAGGTGGCGAGTGGAATGGGTTTAGGCATGAAGAATCTCTAGTTTAAAAATTTTGTTTGTTGATTGGAATCTTGAGACACCTGAAACCTGAGAAAACCCACCAAGCCCAGCAAAAACCCGATCACCGGCCAATCTCCAAAGCGGACATAAGGCGTGGCCCCGGACATGGGCGTTATTTCCGCAGTGATGGCGGCTTGCTGAAACAGCGGGGCTTGGCTGACGATCCGGCCTGATGGAGATATGGCAGCGGTGACACCGGTATTGGTGGCGCGCAACAGCCAGCGGCCAGATTCCAGTGCCCTCATGCGGGCCATTTGCACATGCTGGTGCGGTGCCATGGAATCGCCAAACCAAGCGTCGTTGGTGACGTTGACCAGATAGGCGGCTTGCGGGAGGCCGTCGCGGGATTCGTGGCCGAACACATCCTCATAACAGATGGATGCCGCCAAGGGATAGCCTGCCGCATGCATCAGTTCCTGGCCGTCCTTGCCGTCGGCGAAATCAGCCATGGGCATTTGCAGTATCTCCATCACCCAGCCGAAGGCAGGCCGTAGCGGCACATATTCGCCGAAAGGCACCAAATGGCGTTTCAAATATTTGCCTGGTTTTTCGGCCACGCTGACGATGGCGTTGTAATTACGCTGAGTGGAAGGATCGGCCCAAGGTATGCCGATGATGAGGTCGGTTTTATGCGGCGCGGCCTCCGCCCTGAGATTGTCCAGCCAAGTGTCTTTGACTTGATGGTAAAACGCCGGGATGGCGGTTTCCGGCCAAACGATGAGTTGGGCGTCCCAGTGCTGCCGGGTCATGCCAATATAAAGTTCCAAGGTGGCGCGTTGGAATCCCGGTTGCCATTTCTGGTTTTGCGGCACATTGCCTTGCAATAAGGCGGCTTTGAAAGGTTCGCCGGCGGCTTGCGTCCATTGGATGCGGCCCAGCCAAGCGCATCCGACGATCAACAGGCCGATTCCCATCATCGCGGCGCGCCGGTGCCAATCGTTGCGATCAAACACGCACAGGGCCAGCCCGGCCAGCACTGCCACGGACAGGCTGACGCAGTGGGTTCCCAGCAACGGTGCCAAGCCCTGGCCCAGCGGGGTGGACACTTGGCTGGAACCGGCTTCCAGCCAGGGAAAGCCGGTGGGACACCAGTCACGCAACCATTCCTGCAACACCCACAAGGCGGGAAACACCAGCAGCAGCTTGCGGCGCTTGCCTGCGCCACCAAACCATCGCATTCCCAGCCAGCCGGCCATGGCGGGATACAAGGCCAGGATGGACACGAACAAGGCGAGCAGGCTCCCTGCTTCCATGGGGCTCGCGCCGCCGTAACGGTTCATGCTGATATACAGCCAGGACACGCCGAAGCCGAACTGGCCCAAACCGAACAGGTAGCCGCGCACGAAAGCCTGGAGCGGCGTGGCGTTGAGCCAAGAGCCGAAGAGCAAGGCAAGGCAGACGGGGGCCAGCCAAGGCCAGTCGAAGGGGGAGAAAGCCAGGGGAAGCAACACGCCGCCCAGAATGGCCAGTAGGGTAGGAATCAGGCGCATCAGATTCCCTAACCTATGCACACAAGATCCCTCGCCCTGCGGGGGAGGGTTGGGGCGAGGGCTGCAAGCATTTCGTTTCAATGCGAATTTTCTGCTGGATGATCGCGCAGTCCCTTACCTCCCGCACCTTTCCCGCAGGACGAGGGGAGAGAAAACGCAGAAAAATCAATCGCCCGCATCGTCTTCGCCGCCGGGGTGTTCGGGCAGGATCACCAGCTTGAGCAGGTGTACGCGCCGGTTGTCGGCGTGGATCACCACGAAACGGTAGCGGCCAAAATCAACCTTTTCACCCCGGCAGGGCAGATGGCCGAGTTTGTGGACGATCAAACCGCCCACGGTGTCGAACTCGTCTTCGCTGAGGTGAGCGTTGAAATATTCGTTGAATTCGTCGATGGGCGTCAATGCCTTGAGGGTGAATTCATGGGCATTTTTGCGGAAGATATACTCTTCCTCGCCGAAATCGTGTTCGTCCTCGATGTCACCGACGATTTGCTCCAACACATCCTCAATGGTCACCAAGCCCGCCGCCGCGCCATATTCGTCAACGACGATGGCCATGTGGTTGCGGGTGGCGCGGAATTCGCGCAGCAGCACATTCAGGCGTTTGCTTTCGGGCACGAAGCCGGCGGGGCGCATGACATCCTTGACCAGCAAAGCCCGGTTTTTGATGCTATGGCCGAGCAGATCTTTTGCCAGCAGGATGCCGACGACCTCCGTCCGGTCTTCGCCGATGACCGGATAGCGGGAATGGGCGGAGTCCACGACCAAGGGGAAGACGGTCTCCAAATCCGCATCCTGGGGGACTACCACCATCTGCACACGGGGAACCATGATGTCGCGCACCCGCAATTCCGAGAATTGCATAACGCCTTCGATCATGGACAGCGCCTCGGGGTCGATGACATGGCGCTTCTGCGCGTCGCGCAGGAAGACCAGCAAATCCTCGCGGTCTTCCGGCTCGCCGGTCAGGAACAGCCCCAGGCGTTCCAGCCAACTGCGATGCTCTGCCGGTTGCTCGTCGCTCATGGCTCCCGCTCTTCGTAGGGGTTGGGAAAGCCCAGGCGATCCAGGATGGCGATTTCCTCCGACTCCATGATGGCGGCCTCATTGTCTTCGATGTGATCGTAGCCTTGCAAATGCAGGACGCCATGCACCACCATGTGCGCCCAATGGGCTCGTAAACTCTTGCCCTGCTCCTGCGCCTCCCAAGCCACAACCGGGGAGCAAATGAGCAAATCGCCCAAGATCTCCGTCGCCATGCCGGGCGGGGCTTCAAACGGGAAGCTCAACACATTGGTAGGCTTGGGGATGCCCCGGTATTGCCCGTTCAACTCGGCGCTTTCCTCCTCGTCCGCCACGCGAATGACAATCTCGGCATCATCCCTTTGTGTCGCGGCCTGCGCCCAACGGAACAAATCTTCTTCACTAGGCACCAACGGCGAAACACTAGCATTTTGCAACTCAACGTGAATCATGGGTCCGATCATAAGCCTCATAAGCGGAGACGATGCGTTGCACCAAGGGATGGCGAACCACATCCTGGGCGGTGAAGAAAGTGAAACTAATGCCGTCCACCTCGCGCAGCACATCAATCGCTTGGCGCAGGCCGGATTCCTTGTTGCGCGGCAGATCGACTTGGGTGATGTCGCCGGTGACCACGGCCTTGGAGCCGAAACCCATGCGGGTCAGGAACATCTTGATTTGTTCGATGGTGGTGTTCTGGGCTTCGTCGAGGATGATGAAAGAATCATTCAACGTCCTTCCACGCATGAAAGCCAGAGGCGCGACCTCGATGATATTGCGCTCCATCAACTTGGCGACCCGCTCGAAGCCCAGCATTTCATAAAGCGCATCGTACAAGGGCCGTAAATAAGGATCGACCTTCTGCGCCATATCACCGGGCAAAAACCCCAGCTTCTCGCCCGCCTCAACTGCCGGACGCGCCAAGATCAGCCGCCGCACCTCGTCGCGTTCCAAAGCCGCGACGGCGCAGGCGACGGCGAGATAGGTCTTGCCCGTGCCTGCCGGGCCGACGCCAAAATTGATGTCGTTGTGCTGGATGCTTTTCAGGTATTTCTGCTGGTTGGCCCCACGCGCCTTGATGATGCCACGCTTGGTGCGGATCAACGTGGTTTCTTCCTCGGCTACGTTGGCAGGTTCCAGCAGCGCGTCCACATTGGACTCTTGCAGCAGCAAATGCACCCGCTCCGGGCTGATGATCTCATCCACCGCCGCGTCGAACAGGCTATGGATGATCTTGCTGGCGGCTTGGGCGGGCCTTGCCGAGCCGATGACCTGGAAATGATTGCCCCGATTGGCGATTTCCACGCCGAGCCGGCGTTCGATGTGGCGCAGGTTTTCGTCAAACTGCCCGCAAAGGCTGGCGAGCCTCTCGTTGTCGTCCGGCTCCAGGGTGAATTGCAGATTGTTGGGATGGTTGGACAAGGTTTAAGCGGATGTTGCTGGGGAAAAATGGGAGCAGACCTTTCGCCATATGCGAACGGCATCTGCGCCGGGTGTCGGCCTGTCGGCAGCGACCATCACCCGTCCACGGCAGCCTGGCGCGGGCAGCGCGCCCGGCATGTTGGCGGAATCATGTGCGTTGTTCTGGCGGGCAAAAATGACGATGTCGCGCTGCTTGGGCATGGAAGATTGGGCGGTAGACCCTGGTTGTGAGTGAATGTCATTCTACCAGAATTGTCCCGCGTGGGTTCAAGCGGCTTGTCGAACCGGCTGGCTAGGTCTGCCGCAAGCCGGGCAGTCGCCACCTGCTTCACTGGCCGGGGCCTGCACGTTTCGGCTGTGCCATTTCGGCACAAAATGCAGTTTCATGCGCTGATAATCAACTGGTGCCGCTCACGATCTGCCGCATAGCTGAGGCAAGCTTGAATATCTTCCAGGGTCAGATAATCGAATTCGTCCAATATTTCTTGTGGAAACATGCCGGAAGCGAGATAGTCCAGCACATCTTAAACGGTGATGCGCAAACCCCGTATACAAGGCTTGCCACCACGTTTATCCGGCTCGATAGTGATGATGTTTTTGTAATTCATGTTGACCTCGTAAATACCAAGACATCAGTGAATAGAATGTGCCGACGTAAGGAGGCGCATCATATCGAGTCACGCGAATGATGCGCTTCGTTCCACAGCACATCCTATGGCCCTGCATTGGCTATGTGCTTGCACAATCATATGACATTGAATTGCGTGAAAGATGCGCTTCGTCCCTCAGCGCATCTATGGCCCTCTTTATTTGGCCCTGAAAGGCGGCAGTATGTCCTTGAATGATGTTGTATCAACATGGCTTTTTAGCAGTTCTTCGGGAGGCAGGGAAGCGGGTACAAATTCGCCATTGATCCAACGGCACATCTGGATGATCGTCTCCATGGAGCGTACCCCATGGTGATATCGCCCTGCCTCAAGAAAAGCCTTGATGACTTCCTCTTTGATTAAGGCTTTTTTCCAAGTTCCCGAACCTTGTTGTTTCTTGGTTTCGCGGAGGATGGGCGAAGCATGTTTTTCCAGATGCGAACGCAAATAGTATGGCCCGTCGCAATTTACGGCGGAAATCCTTTTCTTCTGTCTTCTTCGTTTTGTTCTCGTCATTGATGCTTTGAATGTCCAAATGGCCCTTTAGGCGGCTGATAAAGTCTTCAAGCTTGGCGCTTTTTCTTTTTTCATTATCATTTTCTAATGCTTCGTTAAATTCCTTGAATGTGGAATACACTCCGCCCGTGAACAAGAAAATAGCCCGGTTGAGTCCATGCACATGGCCTTTATCAAGGAACTGGCCGTCCTGCATAGGGGCGAGGAAATATTTTAGCCAACCCAGCGGGCCTCCCTCGAAATTGCAGTCAAACTCGTCAAACACCACCAAGGGCAACTCCTCATGGACGACCATGTCTTGGATTTGCTGGAAAGCCATGGCAAGTTCTTCATATTTGCCAAATTGAGACAGATTGAAGGTCTTTTCCGTCAAGGTCTTTTCCCCGGTCACATTCTTTATCAGTTGCTTGACTGTGTAATTCTTGCCCGAGCCTGGATAGCCAAACACAGCGATGGATAAGGGTTGTATCCATGTCGGCGTCTCGACATATTTGCGCAGCAGATTTTCCAAGCCATAATAATCTTGGGCCTCTTGTGGGTCGAATGTCCTGATTTTGCCAAATTCTGCAAAGGGACACAAAATGGTTTGCACCGGGAAACTTTCGTTATTGAACTCAGATTCTGATTCCTGAGAATACAAATCCTTCTGCATGGCTTCCGTCAGTCCTCTTATGACGATGTTATCCAGTATTTTTCGTTCATTCTCTCTCAATACATTCAATCGATTCCAGGGCTTTCTGCGAGAATTATAAGCCTCATATTTTGAATCTTTCAGGATATTAAAAGGCAAAGATGAAAGCTGAAAATGCTTTTTTTTAGCTTGGCTGGATGTCAGTTTCCAAAGTTCCTCCCGCCGCTCGTAGCAAAGCGCATCCTCAAATGCGTCGAAGGGAGACATATCTTCTCTTTTTTTAGTAGGAATGGATTCAGAATTGCAAAAGCCTTGGTCAAAAAGATAATTGCATGAGGCGATGCCCAGCCGGATGCCTTGTTGGATAGCCTCAATGAAAATAGGAAGAGCACTATCACGATATAGGCTCTTGATGATCGCAGTTGTCATGATAGAAAATCTCACGGGTGTTGTCGTCCCGTAATTGGCCGGTTCGGCTTGCGCCGTCCGCTTAAACTCTGGACAGATATGAATCCAGCTTATTTTTTTTACCAAGTTGATATACACCACCATGTTTTCACGAAAAAGCACAACCAGATGTTCACAAAATGTTGTGCCGCCAGTGCCGATAATTGAGGCCAGTGGCGGTTTATGCAAATTGTCCACGACATCATGGACAGCCTGCTCAAGCGAACCGGTCACGGTGATGTTGAGTCCGGATTCCCTCAATGCATCGGCTGTAATTATCACAACACATTTTTCTCTGGCTTCCTTCGGGACAATAGTGCTAAGTCTTTCCAGCCATATAGTGCCAGAGTCCCTAGGTTTTTTGCCAAGGTCTTCTTCTATCGCAATCACTATGCCTAGGCTTACTTTATTTATATAGTCTTTAAGCTTGTTTTCGGAGTGATTGATGATATAGTCACGGAAATTCAAATCCCGATCATAAATAACCAAAATTCTTGGAGTTATTTCACCTATCTTAACTATCTCTACAAACTGGTTTTGGATGTTCCATTCGTCGCCTTTTTGGTCGATGTTGTCATTTGGCCAAGCTTCGGCAGTAGTTAGATATTTTTCATCTTCCTTGGCTCGCAAGACCTCTTCATCCGTTTTCGCATCTGGAGATTTGGGGAAATAGTCCAAGACATTCACTAGGCGTTTGGCTGATTTGTTGAATTTGCTTTCATCATAGGCCGGGGCAAGTTTTTCGTCATAGATAAAAAATGCAGCCCTGAGTTGCCTGGCAAGCTTAGGGCTAACCTCCGCCGAAATTTTATGATATAAATCCAAAGGGGTTTTAGCTTTCTTTATTTCTTCTATTGCACTTTCTATTGTCTTTTTTGCTCGCCGTTCCTCATCTGTGTTTTCTGGTAGCTTACTGAATTCCGATAATTCTTTTATAGTTACGTTTTGAATTCGACTCTGTTCATCTTCTGTGAATTCTGCTTTTCCTATGCCTGTAATAGCCTCCACAATCATTTGTCTCAAAATTGGAGCGCCTGCATAGGCCATATAGGCTTTGAAAGGTTCATGTGTTTTACCCTGATTATCTTCTTTGTCCAGTTCTGGGTTAGGCTTGACTATGATGTGGCGATAAATATCGCCTAATACGATAATCTTAGCTTTGCCATTCGCTGTCATATTTTTATTCCCCTCGCTGGACACTTGAGTTTCAGGGATCATAGCGCTGGTTTGTTTGTCTGTCATGGCTTCCACCGTTATTCGTCGATTCGGTTGAATAGGAATGGGGCTTGCGATAGGGCAAGCCCTGCACGATAAGACCTGTGTTAATGGGCGGGACGGGGCGTCCTTCCCAAACGCATTCTGCAATTATCGGCAGGGCATAGTAGCCGGTCAGTCTTGCGGGCGGGGCGCTGGCCCTGCCCGGCAGTAGGGGCGGGCTATCCCCCCACCGTCACACTAATATCATCGCTCCATTGGCCGACTTGTTGGTCGTCGAGGATGTAGATGGCGCGGTATATCCACACCGCGCTGCTGCCGGGTACGGGGAGCGGGGCGGTGTCGGGGTAGTCAGGTTTAAGGTCGATGGCGAGGAAGACGAAGCCGTCGCCGCGATTCACCCAGATTTCCAAGGCGTCGGCCTTGCCTTTCGTCCAGGTTACGGTGGGGCGCTTGGCTTCGACTTTGATGCCTAAGATGGGCTTCCAAGTGCTGGTGTCGATCACTTGCTCGGAGCCGACGATGCCGAGATCCTGCCCAATGGCGGGGGTGTATTTTTTGTGGTTCTTGATCCTCTGGACGATGGCGGTGAAGCGGGAGATCACGCCGGGGGGCGACTGGCGCGGGGGCGGGCGGCAGGATCAGCGGGGCGGGCGGGTCGGCATGTTCGGCCCCACCGTCACGCAGGCTATTTTTGTGGTTCGTCCATTGCTGGGCGTAGGCTTGGCTGCGTTGCTGGGCTTGCAGGTCATAGCGCCAATTGGCCGCGTCGGCCTGCGCGGAGGCGACATCGGCGGCGCTGATTTCCAGCGTGTCGGCGTATTGGAGTAGTTTGGCGGCAAAGTGGTCGAGCAAGTCGGCCTTGCCGCTGTCGTCGGTGGGAAGATAGTAATTCTTGGCCATGGCTGAAGTTCTCCTTTGCTGCTTGGGATAACGCAACGGAAAGCTTAGGCCAAAATCAAGGTTTTGCCAGCCCGGAACCGTGTTTTTACCGTTTTTTTTTGAGGTTGATAGCCTTAGCCAGATGTCTGGCCGAGGCTGCGCGAGGACCAGGCGAGATGGCGGGAGGTCTTTCTGCTACCTCGAGGGATTTTTCCATGGCTGGAAAAGGTCTTGGCGCGACGGCGAGAGGTCTCGCAAGGGCTGCTAAAGGGCTCGGAATGACGGAAGATTGCTAGAAATGGCTGCGAGACATCACACAACGGCTGAAAAATCCCTGCCCGTCTTGGCTAGACCTTTGGCTGTGGGAGCGAGAACGGGTCGCATAAAGAAAAGCCGCTGCCGCATGTCGCGCTTGGAAAGCGCTCCCACGATAGCATGGTCGAGTGGAGAGAGAGGTAGATCCCGAACAGCAGTTCCCCTTTCGCCAAACGGGTAAAATCCCGCCTTCCTGAATCAGGCTTTTCGGTGTTGAGGCTTAAGCGGACACGGCTTGGGGTAGATGGGCGTCAAGCAAAGCGCCGAAGGACTCGTCCACCAACCGCCCCCGCAGGGAATTGGGCATGGCCTCGGTGATCAGCACATCGACAAACTGGCCGACCAGTTTTGGGTGCCCTGAGAAATTGACCACCCGGTTGTTTTCGGTGCGCCCGCTCATCTGGGCATAGTCCTTTTTCGACACGCCTTCGACCAGCACCCGCTGGGTGGTGCCGACCATATTTCGCGAAATCGTCGCAGCCATCGTGGTGATGCGGGCTTGAAGTCGGGCAAGGCGGGCGCGTTTGACATCGATGCTGACGCCGTCTTCCATCTCCGCCGCCGGGGTGCCGGGACGGGCGCTGTAGATGAAGCTGAACGAATGGTCGAAGCCCAAGGTCTCGATCAAATCCATGGTCTGCGCGAAATCCTCGTCAGTCTCGCCGGGGAAGCCGATGATGAAATCCGACGACAGGCTGATATTCGGGCGCACTTCGCGCAGGCGGCGGATTTTGTCTATGTAATCCTCGCGGTTGTGGCCGCGCTTCATCAAGGACAGGATGCGGTCGCTGCCGCTTTGCACCGGCAGATGCAGATGATCCACCAGCTTGGGGATTTCGGCGTAGGCTTCGATCAAGCTGTCGGAGAACTCCACCGGATGCGACGTGGTGTAGCGGATGCGGTCGATGCCGTCGATGGCGGCGACGTAATACAGCAGCAACGCGAAGTCGGCGATGTCGCCGTCACTCGTCTCGCCCTGGTAGGCGTTGACATTCTGGCCTAAAAGGTTTACCTCACGCACGCCCTGTTGGGCCAACGCGGTGATCTCCGCCACCACGTCATCCAAGGGGCGGCTGACTTCCTCGCCTCGGGTGTAAGGCACCACGCAGAAGCTGCAATATTTGCTGCAACCTTCCATCACCGACACAAAAGCTTTCACGCCCTCGGCGCGGGGTTCGGGCAGGGCGTCGAATTTTTCGACCTCGGGAAAGGAAATGTCCATCACTTGGCGCTGGTTGGTGCGGACACTGTCCAGCAAAGCGGGCAGGCGGTGCAAGGTTTGCGGGCCGAACACGATGTCCACGAAGGGGGCGCGTTTCTGCAAAGCCTCGCCTTCCTGGCTGGCCACGCAGCCGCCTACGCCTATCATCACCTCTGGGCGCTTCTCTTTTAATGGACGCCAGCGGCCCAACGCGGAAAAGACTTTTTCCTGGGCCTTCTCGCGGATGGAGCAGGTGTTGAGCAGCAGCACGTCGGCTAGCGCGGGATCGGTCGTGAGTTCATAGCCGTCAGAGGCTTGCAATACATCCCGCATCTTGGCGGAATCGTATTCGTTCATCTGGCAGCCGAAGGTTTCGATGTATAGCTTTTTGGACATGAAGGGTGGGCTGGAATGCCTAGTTTGAGTGGATTTCATTCTACCAGAATTGTCTAGCGGGGGTTCAAGCCCTATGCTGGGGCTTGAACCCAACCCATGTCCGGGCTTACCGCAAGATCGAGAGCCTTTGGGGAATGCTTGATGGACCTCTGGCGGCAGACCGCAAGCGGCGGCTGGCCGCAAACAATTCTTCCCGATTCGCGCGGATGCGATGTCGGACGCTGGGTTTGGCCGCCGCCTCGCTGTTGTTGGCGGTCTCGCTAGGCCTGTTCCCGGACGGATCGTGAAATCAACGTCGCCATTGATCGACCACATAAATGCTTGGCTCGATGCGCTCAAAGACCCCCTGCCTCTGACTGTCAGCCACGTCGGCCCGTTGGTTTTTCTGATTATGACATCGGAACGTTTGGTTTGACTCAGTTGTGGCTGGATGGGAACAGTGGTGCAGGAACATGCCGTCGCCGTGTGTTCGGAAGACGGGGCGTTCGTCGGCGAGATTCGCTTCAAGGCAGGGGAAAAGCTGGAATACGGCGAGGCCCGTGCCGAACCGGCCAACCTCCAGGAACTGCAGGCCTGGCAACGGCGCAAGCTGATCTTCGACGGGCAACCCTTGGCCCAGGTCGTCCAGGAGTTGAACCGCTACCGCGTCGGCAAAATCTTTTTGCCTGATGCCGGCCTGCGGCAGCTAAAAGTGACCGGGGTGTTTCCGTTGGACGATGCCGACGGTGTCCTGCCCGCCATCCTATCCACCTTGAAGCTGCGCGAATCCCATCTTGGCCCTTAGGTGGTTTTGCGTCGTTAGACTGCAAACTTTCGCCGCTGATACGTCAACACTCATTGCAACCACTAAAGAATGAGGCATGACATGAAACCCAAACACTTTAGCAGCACCCTCGCCATCGCCTTGGCACTGGCCGCGACTTCCCTACACGCCGACGAGGCGCAAACTTACCACATTGCCCCGCAAGCCTTGGGCAAGGCGCTGACCGGCTTTGCCGACCGCCACAACTTCAAGCTGATGTACGATTCAAACCTGGCGCACGGCTTGCGCACCCAGGGCGTCAACGGCAGCCTGGGCCGCGACGCCGCTTTGCGCAAGCTGTTGGAAGGCAGCGGGCTGGATTACCGCTACACCGCGCCAGGGACAGTCACGCTGGTCAAAGCCACGCAGCCACCTGGGAAGCCCACGTCTGCTCCTGCGCAGAAGCCTGATCGCTCTGACGCGACGGTCTTGCCGACCGTCACCGTCATCGGCAAACCCGAACATAAAGACCCCTACAACGAAGATTACGTCATCCCCGACGCCACCGTCGGCACCAAGACCGACACGCCGATCATGGAGACGCCGCTGAACGTGCAGGTGGTTTCCAAGCAGGTGCTGAAAGATCAGCAGGTGATCCGGCTCGATCAAGCCTTGAAGAATGTCAGTGGCGTGACCGTCACCTCCGCTGGCGATGGAACTCAAGGAGGAAGCCCCAATCTGGGGAGGCAATAGCCAATCCATCACCATGCGCGGTTTCGCTTCTGAAGTCTTTTTCCGTAACGGCTTCCGCCTTCAGGAAGGGGCCGCCACGCGCCAGATGGCCAACGTGGAAAGTGTCGAGGTGCTGAAAGGGCCTGCGGCAGTCCTGTATGGGCTCGTCGAGCCAGGCGGCATGGTGAACGTGACCACCAAGCAACCGCTGGCGACACCTTATTATACGGCGCAACAACAGTCCGGCCCCTATAGCACGTATCGCAGCACCTTCGATGCCACCGGCCCGATCACCACTGATGATACCTTGCTGTACCGGTTGAACCTGTCCTACCAGAACGCCAGCTCGTTCCGCGATCTTGTGAAGAGCGATAGTGTGTTTGTGGCACCGGTGGTGCGCTGGAATATCAGTCCTAGGACCCAGTTGACCTTCGAATTCGAATACAACCACAACAATCTTCCGATGGACTCACAATTCCTGCCCAATTATAACGGGGCAGTTTCTCGGAATACCCTCTAACGTCAATTATGGAGAATCCAGCCACGGCACGAGAGACACTTATTTTGGTGGCTTCAACTGGTCGCATCAATTCAACGACGACTGGAGTTTAAAGCATCAGTTCGCAGTCAATCAAATGTCAACGAACACTGTTTCAGTGGCAGCCGCCACTCCGCAATACTCTCCCACGTTTGATAGGGTTGACCGATTCAGATACCAATACATCCGTCAGAATGGAGACTATCAAATGGGCTGCGTGCCTACCCCAATACCCACTTTGACAGCCGATGCGGTGACACCCCGGGTCGGTTTGCTATGGCAACCGCAAAGCTGGCTGAGTCTGTACAGCAACTACGCGGAAAATTTTGGCCCCAACCAAGGGCTGGTATGGCCTAACAAAGCGGCCGCCCCAACTAGCGCCCAACAATGGGAAGTCGGCACCAAGAGCGAGTTTTTCGGCGGACGCCTGCGCACCACCCTGGCGTTTTACGAGTTGACCAAGCAAAACGTCGCGACACCCGATCCCAACCCCGCCCATTCAGGTTTCGTCACCACAACCGGAGAAGTCCGCAGCCGGGGGCCGGAAGTGGATAGCCAGGGCGAAATCCTGCCAGGCTGGAACGCGATTGCCACTTATGCGTATACGGATATCATCGTCACCCAGGCAGGTGCTGGTAACTATCCTGCCGCAGGCAGCCGCTTTTATGGTGTGCCCAGGAATACAGCCAGCCTGTGGAATACCTACGATTTTCAACAAGCTGACTTGAAGGGTTTGAAGGTCGGCAGTGGGGTCACCCTGCGCAGCTCCCAGCTCGCCATGATGGCCCAACCCTACCTATACCAGGTTTCATTGCCCGGTTATGCCACCGTGGACTTGATGGCCGCGTATAGCCTAAAAATAGGTGGCCAAAAGTTCACTGCGCAGTTGAACGTCAATAATCTATTGGACAAGAATTATTATTCGTATGCTGGCAATGTGACACAGACCGCAGGCGGTTATGACAGCGGCTATGTGAACTTTGGCATGCCGCGTTCTTTCATGGGGTCGATCCGGATTGAGTTTTAACGCCATGCCCCGGTACTTCTGTGTGCTGGTTCACCGCTACGCCGGACTCTACATGGCCTTCTTCTTGGTTGTGGCCGGGCTGACTGGCAGTGTGCTGACGTTCTACCATGAAATCGACCACTGGCTGAATCCCGGGCAGTACTGGGTTCCGGCGCAGCCCCAAGCCATGCTCGATCCTTTCGAGTTACGCGAACGGGCGCTGACCCTGGCCCCCCGAACCCGGATCAATTTCCTGAGCTATCGACACGAGCCGGGCGAGGTCTATTCGGCCATGTTAGAACCCCGCACGGATCCCTCCACCGGCAAGCCTTATGCGCTGGAATACAACACGATCCGTCTGAATCCCTACAGCGGGGAATTGATCGGGTTCGGCAAGGACGAAGGCTACTGGCCGCTGACCCGCAAGAACATACTCGGCTTCATCTATGCCTTGCATTACTCGCTGGCCTTGGGCGAGGTCGGGACGTGGCTGTTCGGCGTCGCGGCGCTGGTCTGGACGGTGGATTGTTTCATCGGGTTTTATCTGACCTTGCCGGTCAGGCGAAGAAGCCCTCTCCCTAAATCCCTCTCCCTCAGGGAGAGGGACTTGCATTGTCTTTGCCGGGAGGGAGAGGTGATCAAGCCACGCGGATTCTGGTCGAGGTGGGCGGTGGCGTGGAAAATCAAATGGCGCGGCTCGGCCTACCGCATTAACTTCGATCTGCACCGCGCCGGTGGCCTGTGGACTTGGTCGATGCTGTTCGTGTTCGCGTGGTCGTCGGTCAATTTCAACCTAGGCCGAGAGGTCTACCAGCCGGTGATGCATTTCCTGTTCGCCATGCCGGATTTCGAGACTTTTCCCCGTCCGCCGTTGCCGGAGCCGCGCCCCGATCCCTCGCTCGGTTGGCATTAGGCCCATGCCACCGGCCAGCGGCTGATTGGCTGGTCAGCCTGCATATGGCCCACGTCTGGGGCCTGCCGTACCGGATCTGCGTCTGCTGCATGGGCCTGGTGGTCGCGATGCTCTCGGTGACCGGCGTGTACCTGTGGCTGAAGAAGCGGCGCGCCAAGCGGTCGCGCAAAGCATTCGCCGTTCAGTCGACGGGGCAAGCCTGAACGGAGTTTCAGGCAATTGGGAATCCTTTCCGGTGACGCAACGACAACAGCCCGGTGGTACGCTGGAAGAACAAGCCGGCGAATGGGTATTCCGGAAACACTCAGGCGATTGGGCGGACGCAGACCGGCGGGCGTTGGACGCTTGGCTTGTGTCCGCGAAGATTAGGGCCGATCCAGATATAATTTCGCATTTTTAACCCCTCATCTTTCCACCGCGAGAATTTTCATGCTTGATTTAAACGATGTCCGCGCCTTCATCATTGACATGGACGGGGTGCTTTGGCACGGCGAAAAGCCTTTGCCTGGATTGTTGGAGTTTTTTGCCGTCTTGCGCGATCGGCGGCTCAAATTCGTCCTGGCCACCAACAACGCCGCCAGCACGCCGGATCAATATGTCGCCAAGCTGGCGCGGATGGGCGTGGCAGTGACGCGGGAGGAGGTGCTGACCTCCTCGCTGGCGACAGCTTCGTATCTGGCCGAACGCACCGTGCCGGGCGAGACGCGAGTGTTTGCCATCGGCGAGGATGGCGTCCAACAGGCATTGGCGGAGCAAGGCTTCATCTTGCGCGGCCTGTACGAGATCGACGCGCATTATGTGGTGTGCGGCATGGACAAGGGCATTTCCTGGGACAAGCTGGCGACCGCCACCCTCAATATCCGCAACGGGGCTATTTTCATTGGCACCAATGGCGACACGTCGTTGCCCACCGAGCGTGGCATCACCCACGGCAACGGCGCGATCCTAGCCGCTATCCAAACCGGCTCCGGTGTGGCCCCGACCACTATCGGGAAGCCTGAGCCTATCATGTACCAGCAGGCGATGGCGCGTTTGCAGGTCGATCCGGCCCACACCATCGCCATCGGCGACCGGTTGGAGACGGACATACTTGGCGCGATAAAAGCCGATATCCGCAGCGTCATGGTACTGACCGGCATTTCGACAAGGGAAGAAGTGGAGCAGGAAAGCTACGGGCCGACGTGGATTGTGCCAGGGTTGCCGGAGATTATCGAGGCTTTGCAGGTGCTTTAAAATCAAGGCCCCCCTCTCCCTGTGGGAGAGGGGGCGGGGGGAGAGGGTTATATCAACGGCTCACGATAGAAAACCATCAACACGCCGATGAGCAGCATCGCCACCATGCTAATCACGCCGGCGATGCGTCCTTCCTGATAGCCGTCGGGCGTCACCATCCGCAGTTCCAGCCAGCGTCCGCTGGCCATTATCATCGCCAACAGGCCCATCGTGGTGTGCGTGGCTTGGATCAGGAACTCGCTCTTTAACTCGAATTCCGCGTGGGCGTGGGTCAGCAGCAAAATGCCGCCGAAGGCGCTCAGTATCGGTAGGATGAACTGGATTTTGCGCCGTTCGGGGTGCAGGCGGGCTTGCAATTCCATATAGCCGATCACCATCGCCACCGTCGTCGCGATGCGATGTTGGAATACCTCGCCATTTTTGAAGGTACTTTCCCAAAAGCCAATCGGCCCGAGCGGCCAAGTCTCCGCGTCCGAGCGGAAGAACAGGAAAATACTCAGCCCCATGAAGCCAATGGGCCAGTATTTCGTCCAGGCCAAATGCCGGTTTTTGACGTAACTGGCAATCGCCAACAAACCCATGATGGTCAGGAATAGGCCTGAAATATTGTGGTTGTAGTCCGACCATTCTTGCGCCGCCACCGATGGAATCTTATTTACCACCGCCACGCGGCCCGCTTCGCCGGCCAGCAGTTCTTGATGGCTGGGAGACGTGACCCTAGGCACATGGGGCATGAACATCTCGACGACTTCCGACACCTTTGCGGTGCGATCCTGGATGTCCACCGACGGCGGCTGCGAGGACAGGGTCGCGGCGATGAACAAGATGCCGATCAGGATGAACGTCTCCGCCTCGATGTAATACGGCACTTTATTGGTCAGATTGGACAGCCCGCCGTTTTCGCGCCACTGCTTGCCTGCCCGGTTGTTCAGCCAGGCGAAGCCTAAGGCGACCAGGAACAGCCAATTTTTCGTGATGACCAGGCTGCCGTAACCGGTGCCGAACAAACCGTCCCACGTGCCGATGTAATTCCAGGCCAAGAATGTCCCGGTGCAAATCAGCAACACCACCGACGTCACGCCCAGCCAGGCAAAGCGGGTGATCGCCACAGGCCACAATGCCTTTGCGCCCTCGTCCTTTTTGCTGGCCTTCCACAACATCATCAACTGTGCCACGCAGCCAAACCACACGGCGGCGGCAAGTTGGTGGATCACCGTGGTGAACATCAAAATGCCCCGGTCCTCGAAGCGCCCCACCGCATGGACCAGCCACGCCCCGCTGATGACCAAGGGCACAGTCAATGCGCCGACCGTTTGCCAAGAAGATTTCGCTGTGGGTTCCTTCAAAAGCTTGCGGGCGAAGACGACGAATCCCAAGGCCAGCAGGAAGCGCAATGCCCCGGCCTGGAACTGTACCGTTCCGGCATACGCCTCCATCGGCAATTCGCCCAAGGTGGAAGCCAGCACCATGCCTTTGATGACCAGCTTGGTGCCTACCGAGGCGGCGAGCGCAACCGCGCCCAAATGCAGCACTTTTACGCTGGCGAGGATGGTGCCGTCGCTGGCACGGCCTTCGGCATAGACGCGAAGAATGACGAAGCTCCACAGCACGGAGCCGACCACCAGCGCGTAGCTGATGAGCATCAAACCGCCCAAGAAGTCGTCGATGAAATTGGCCAAGCCTTGCATGTACATAGTGGTGCCTTACTTACTCGCTGAAACTTTGAAACGGATCACGTCTTCGGTCAGATGGCCGTCGGCGGCAAATACCTTATATTTAATCGCATAATCCCCTTCCTCCAAAGCTGGCACTTTAATCAACATCTGGCCGGGTTTCTTACCCTTGGCGATTTCAAGCGGATGGTAAACATCGCCTTTGCTGACCAGAAATACTCGGGAAAGGGCTAGTTCCACACCGGAGTTGAAATGCAACGCCACTTCGGTGGGGTGGTTGATTTCTATTGGGTGGGTTTTTAATGAAGATTCGGTGACTACTGCGTGGGCGGCGGCTTGTTGGCTAACTACGAAGCTTAGAATAGCGGCAAGTGGCAAGGCTAGGGGGTGTCTCATGAAAATTTTCCTGTAGCTTTAGATTGGTTATGTAAGATCAATAATGATACCGGCAGGCTAGTATCCTAATTTTCACTTCGCTTACTTCGTAGACGAGCCTATGTTCTTCATCAATGCGACGCGACCAACATCCAGCCAAGTCATGTTTTAGTGGCTCAGGTTTTCCTATCCCGGTGAACGGTTCCGTCTGGAGTTGTTGGATAAGCTTGAATATTCGTAAGGCTTTCTTACGATCCTGCTGAACCCACCAAGCCAAATCCTCGAAAGCGGCTGGATCAAATTCCAAGCTGCGCACGGGCGTCATCCACAGAGATGCCTTCGTTACGATTCCTCGCTTCGAGTAATCTGTTTTTCATCGTGACACTTTTTAGCAAATAGGCGGTTTCCTGTTCCGCTTCAATTTCCCTCCATAATTCGATGGGTATAATGACGCTTATTGGAGTGCCGTTGGCGTCCGAAACATATTGGATGGAAGTGTCAGGAATCATGGCTTTCTCCTGCGATTGTTTGATGTCGATGGCTGGCAAATTAGGTTGGGCAGTATTTGGCCTTTGGGTTATAGTTCTCTACGCTGGAGCGTGGGAGCATGGGAGCGAGGTAAGTTAAGCCGCTGCGTTGGTTTTCTTGGCGGTCGTGTGGAAGCTGAAATCCTTAATGTCTATAGGCTGAGGACGCTTCGAAAGATATAGCACCTCAATGCTGATAACTTGATGTTCTGCGCCATAATCCACAATGATACCTGGTGCGATTTCTTCCAATTCCACCATATACGACTCCACCAATTGCAAATGCAGCGCATCAGCTTCTTCGTCAATGTGTAGTTTCATAACCGGTTCCTCATGCCTCTGTCGAACAACACTGTGACAATACGGAGAGGTGTCCGTGCCGTATTCACGATTCCCCGCAAAACTCTGCCGCCATATACGTCGATCCGCACCAAGCAATGCTCCAGATCGGAATCCACCCGATCAGCTTCTATCCGCTGCGGTTGAGAAAATGCCAAATCCACCCATTCCAAGCGGATAAGCCGTTCGCTAATGCTTTCGCAGGCGTGTTCGGTTAGTATGTAATCCATTGGTTCGGAAATCTTAGGCTTGGCCACCGTTTCTCCGTTTTGCGCTTGCCTTTATACACGAATGCGCGGTAGCTTTTGCAACCCGGAGGGTTGCCAGCTATTAGCCGGGGGTTGAGCACAGGATAGCTAAAATCTAAAATCGTGCTGCATTTGGCTGGCGATATTCTTAGTCTTAAGTAAGCCTGCTACCCTTCCAGGGTCGATATTCTTTTTTACATCCATCCGAGGGTGTCGCTGCGCTCAACCTCCGGCTAATGGCTTGAACCCCTTCGGGGTTTCTCTGCTGCCGCAATGACTTGTATATAAAAATGATCGCGGAGCGCGGGAACGATCAAAGTTGGTTTGCTCTACGTTGGCTCACCAATAAATTTTTACGGTCGCTTTTGAGTAAATTCTTTCGCCAATTTTAGTGGTGTAATCTCCCCGAAGAATACCTGGTTCAATTGGCGGGCAATGGAGGATGTACTCAAAGTCTCTTGCCTATCGTAAATCTGGCTCAAACCCATCTCTCTGTGGAGGTTGACCTTCCAGTTTAATGCGTTGTCTGCTCTGCGTGGTACTACGAATATGGATATTCCCATTGGGAAGAACTTCAACATAGGTAATAAAATCAGTAACCAAAAACTCAGCATAGCATGTATCGGTTTGTATCTGATGCTTCCCATGGATATAGCCTGAACCGCCTATACCATCTGTCGGGATAAGAAGAACCATATTGCCCCTAGCAGATGAATAGTTCGGTTCTATTAAGGGAATTTTTCGCCATTTCTGCCAATCTAGTTCAATTTGCCAGAGACCGGAATAGCCATGCAATTGACGTGTACATGGGAAGCGAATTTGGATGGATGACAATGCTTGCGCCCACTTCTTTATGAGACCTTTTGTATTATCATCAACTTTTCCAGCTTTATCAAAAGACCCCATTGGCACATGTGTAAGACCAGAAAAATCCGATGGTAATGAAACATTGTCATAGACACAAAGAGCCACTCGACTCCGAGTAAGCATGGCGGTAAGATACCCATATTCAAACAACACATTGGCTCTTGAAGTTTTTACCTTTTTCTCGCGTATAACAGAATCATCATCAGGTGATGCCAGAAATATCGCACCTACGACACGTTCAGCAATTCTTTCAATTCCGAGGAATGTAATATCTCCTGGTTTAAAATATTCAGTCCACAGCACAGGTCTGAAGCCATCTTCTGAAAGAGATAAAGCAATCTGTTTGGCTTGTTCGAGTGCTTCTGTACTGCTTCCAATGAATATCTCTTTCATAGGTTATCATCCCCCCGCCTTCTGCTTCAAAGCATGGCTAATCAAATTCTTGCCCAGATCCTTAGTCGCCCCGCCGACTTCCTAGGTGTCGGCGATTACTTGTTCCATCGCCGACAGTATCCAATCGCGGTGTTTTTCATTGACGACCAAAGGCGGCAGGAATTTGACGATGTTCATACTGTTGCCGACGACTTGGCTTAATATCCGTAGGACTTACGCAGACACCCTATGGGTAGCGTGTCACATGCTGGCAAGGCACTGCCAGTAGTGGATTTAAACGCTTTCTGCGTAAGTCCTAATCCGATGGTTTTTGAACAGCCTTGTAAGGTGCGCATCGCACACCTTAACTAATTCATGCGCGAAAATCCACAAGCACACTTGAAGAATGCGGCATAGGCAATATTAAGCCATCTTCTTTTATCCCTTCAATGTGAAATTCTATTGCTTCATGAATAAGCTGCAATACCTCTTCGCGGCTTTCGCCGACAGCGACACACCCAGGAAGATCCGGGACATAAGCACCAAAACTGCTTGGCCCTTCTTCGACAACCACTAAATACTGCATGACGCACCTTTTTACTTTTTCAAACCAGCTTGTTTGAGAACGCTATTCAGCGTGTCGGGTGGAACATCCACGCTAGGCTTGCCTGCCACAGTGACGGTTCCGGGTTGGCTGGGATGGTGAAACTGTCTGTGACTACCTTTCTGCCTCACCTGCACCCAGCAATGGGATTCAATTTTAATTTTCGCCCCCACGCGCTTTTCGTGGGGGCGAAAATTAACCGGCCTTCTGCTTCAAAGCATGGCTAATCAGATTCTTGCCCAAATCCTTGATCGCTCCGCCGACTTCCTGGGTGTCGGCAATCACTAGTTCCATCGCCGTCAGTATCCAATCCCGGTCTTTTTCGTTGACGACCAACGGCGGCAGGAATTTGACGACGTTCATGCCGTGGCCGGCGACTTGGCTGAGTATGCGATGGTTTTTGAATAACGGAATCGTGATCGTCTGGCTGAACAAGCCTTTGTTGGCGGCTTCCAAACCAGCGAACGCGGCTTTACGCAACAGGCCATCGGGTGAGCCGAATTCGACGGCGATCATCAAGCCTTTGCCGCGCACTTGCTTCAAAAAGTCGTATTTGGACACCATCGCTTGCAAGCCTGAGATGATTTCGCCGCCGATTTTCGCGGCGTTCTCGACCAGCTTTTCGTCTTCGATGACTTGCAACGAGGCGATGCCGGCTCCCATCGCCATATTATTTTTGGAGAAGGTCGAGCCGTGGACGACGGCGCGGTCCATGCGGTTGAACACGGCATCCATGATTTGCGTGGTCATCGCCACCGCGCCGACGGGTATGAAGCCGCCGGACAGGGCTTTTGCCATCAGCAACATATCCGGCACCGCGCCGTAGTGTTCAATCGCCCAGAATTTGCCGGTGCGTCCGATGCCGCATTGGATTTCATCGGCAACGAACAAGGTGCCATATTGCTTGCACAGGCGCTGGACATCTTGCAGATAACCGGGCGAGGGCAGGTTGACGCCTTTGCCTTGGATCGGTTCGACGATGAACGCGGCCACGTCTTTGTTGCTTAAGGCGCGTTCCAAGGCGGGCAGGTCGTCGAACGGCACGGCGACGCAGCCGGGCAGCAAGGGTCCGAAACCTTCACGGAATAGGTTTTCGCCGTTCAGCGATAAAGCGCCAGTGGTCAGGCCATGGAAGGCGTGTTCGCAATAGACGATCTTCTCACGCTTGGTGGTGTAGCGGGCGAATTTGATCGCCGCCTCGACCGCCTCCGCGCCGGAGTTGCAGAAGAACATCTTGGTCAGCTTGTCCGGGCAGGTGGCTATGATCTTCTTGGCCAGCAGGCCCGACAGCAGGGACACGTCCATTTGCACCAGATCCGGCAGTTCTGCGTCCATCACATCTTTCAAGGCCTGCACGATGGCCGGGTGGTTGCGGCCTAGCGCGAAGACGCCGAAGCCGGACAGCAGATCCAGATATTCCACGCCCTTGTCGTCATACAGATAAGGCCCGCGCGCCTTGGTGTAGACGCGGTCATAGCCGATGGTTTTCAACACCCGCACCATCTGGGTGTTCAGGTGCTTGTCGTGCAGGTCGAAGTTTTCTCCGGCGTGTTCGGTGAGCAACTCGGCGATGGTTTTGGACATGGTGGTCTCGGTCAATGGTAGGGCTGGATGATTAGTGGTGATGGCGGTGCCTAAAGCGCAGGGCGCTGAAGGCCGGCAGCACGACCAAGGCGCAAATCAAAGTCATCAACAGGCCTACGGAGAGCAGGATGCCCATCGATGCAGTGCCCCGGTGGGCGGTGAACGCCAAGCTGCTGAAGCTGAAAATCGTCGTCAATGCGCCATAGAATACGCCTTGCGCCTCGCTGCCGCCGAGCAGGTTTTCTTCGTTTGGATCCAGGTAGTGCAGGCGGTGCGCCATGTGGATGCCGCTGTCCACGCCCAAGCCGAACAGCAAGGGCAGGGCGATGATGTTGGCGAAGTTGAACGGCACATTGAACACCACCGTCGCCGCCGCCGTGAACAAAGAGGCCAGCAGCAGCGGCAGCAGCACCAGCAAAGTGTCTTTCACATTACGCTGGATAACCAGCAACAGCAAGGTGATGGCGATCAGGGCGATGCCGAACGCCTGTTGGAAGGCGCGGACGACTTCGTTCATGGATTCCAAGTAGGTGACCGGAAGGTCGGTCACGTCGGGATCGACTTTCTGCGCATCTTGGATGAATTCGCGCAGATCCTCCAGGTCATTCAAATCCTTTTTGGGGGAAACCTGCACACGGTACAGGCCATTTTTGCCTAGCCAGCGGTCTTTGATGGAGGCCGGTAGGGACTCCAAGGTGACGGGTTCGGCTTCCAGACTGTGTTTGAGCTTTTCCAGGGTGGTAGGCAAGGCACCCAGCAGGGCGGTTTGCAACGTGTCCAAGCTGGCTTGGCGGGCTTCCTCGGGTTGGGCGTCCACTTGTTCCATGAACAAATCCAGGGTTTCGCTCAATTCGAGCATGTCGGCGTTGCCTCCCTCGCCCTTGGCGAGTTGTTCTTGGAGTCTGGCCTGCAATTCTTCCAGGGCTTCGATTTGCGCTCCGCCTTGGGCAGGGGCCGGAAAGCTGTCGAGCCGGTTGCCCAACACTAGGGCCAGATCTTCGAGGATGGCGAGTTTGGACTCCTGGTCTTTGGGGACGAAGTCCAGCAGGGTTGTCACTTTGTCCACGGACGGCAGCCTTTCAAAGCGGCTTTTTTTCTCCAGCGCCTCTGCTTCGCTAGCGGCCAGGGAGGACAGCGTCATCGGCGAGGTGTCCTTGTGCTGGAGCAGGTACTTGAAGGTTTGCACCGATTCGGTGTTTTGGTCACGCAGGTTGATGGGGTTGAAATCCACCGACACCTGGGTGAGCAGGGCCAGCGAGGCGAAGCCCAGCAGCACGGTGATCCAGCGGATGCGGCGGGCATAGCGCAAGGGCCAGTTGGAGATGATGATCGAGGATTTGCCAGTGCTGGGTTTTTGGTTCCGGGCGATCCGCAGCGGCATGATCTTCATCAAAGCCGGAAGCACTGTGAACGTGGTCAGCAAGGCGATGAACATGCTGGTGCCTGCGATCACACCTAGCTCCGACACGCCGACATAGTTGGTGGGGATGAAGGCGTACAGGCCGATGGCGGCGGTGAATGTGCAGACGATCAGCGAGGTGCCGGTGGAGGTCAGCGTGTCGAGCAAGGCGTCGCGTTGGGATTCCCCGCGTAGGATGAGTTCCCGGTAGCGCAGGCAGAAATGCGAGGAATAAGCGTCGCCCATGCCGATGAACAAGACCGCGAAGGCAATCGAAATCAGGTTGAGGTGGCCGATGCTGACGGTGGCGAAACCCAATGACAGCACCAGCCCCAGGGTCAGGGAGAAAAAGGTGGCGAACATCAGCTTGAACGAGCGGTAGGCGATCCACAAGGTGGCGCAGACCAGGAACATGGAGGCATAGCCGGCGATTTGCATGCTGTTCGAGAGGGTTTCCATTTCCTCGTGTTCCAGCACCACTTCGCCGGTCATGCGGACTTTGACGTTGGCAAGCCCGTCCGCCGTCGCTTCGGCGATCACGCTCCTAATGGCGGCGATGCACTTATCCGCCGGCAGCAATTCCTGGAAATTCAACAGAGGCTTCACGATGACAAAGCGCTCGGTGATCCCTAAGCCCGTTTGTTTGTCCATCATCAATTGTTGCCAGGACATTTGGTAGGGTCGCCCCTGCATCACTGCGCGTAGGCTCTCGCTGATTTTTCTGAACACATGGGTAAGATCCATCTCGATGTCATCGTCAGCCGACGCTTTGACGGCTTGTCCGAGAATCCCAAAGAGTCCGCGCAGGCTATTGTCTTGGGAGAGTTTGCCGATGAACGGTTGTGCATTGGCGAGTTGGGTGGAGATGGCCTCCAATTCTTTTTTGTCGAGATACAGCAGTCCGTTGCGCTCAAAGAAATCGCCCTCGTCCGGGACGTAAACCGATTTGATGAAGTCCTTCCTTTCCCGCAGTCCCACGCTGACGCGCTTGACCACTTCGGCAGTCTGCTCTGGGGATTCTCCCTCCACTAGCAACAGCACGGTATTGACATCCTGGGGGAAGGTTTCTTCCAGCTTAAGCCGGTTTTGCTGGAACGGCAGTTTGATGGAAATCATGTCCGCCGTGTTGGTGTTCACGGTCAGGTTGTCCATCGTGTATTTGCCGACGAAGCCGGTGGCGATCACGAACAATACCAGCAGCGACCAAGGCCGGTTGAGGACGTTGGCTTCCCACCAGTGTATGGTTTTGACGGCTAGGCTGTCGGTCGTTTTGGTCATTGTCGGGTTTGTCGGAGGGGTCTAGGCAGGATGCGTTGGGTAACTGTCAAAGGTGTCTGTCATTACGGCGGCAAACCGTCTTACGCTGCTTTCAATGGCGCGACATCATCCGCAGTAAGCGCCGTTGCCCCTAAGCTGGCAAGCACACGGTTCAGATCATTGACCGTCACTTTTGTAGGGGCTGTAATCTCTATGCCGATAGCTTTTCCGTCTTCCCCGTAATCAATTATCATCCCTGGCTCCGCCCTTGAAGTCCGGGTGCTTCTGCCTTTCACCGTGCATGGCAGATAAAAGTAGGCCGCTATTGGGCATCCATGTCGATAGGTGACTTCAAGGTAGGGGCTTTCATTATTATTCGCTCCACATGGGATACGCAGTGATTATCACCAAGAGCTTTTCAGGCGCATCCGGTTCAACGATGACTTCCCAGCGATGGCGCTTGTGTTGGGTTTCAATAATCCATCTTTCTTCGACAATGTCTGCCCTATAATTTGTTGAGCGCCCTAGCATTTTCCTTAAATCGCTTTCATTGAAGCCGCGATCTTCCATGCGTTTCAACAAATGAGGGGTAAACTCGATTTCCCAGTCCCACCATTCCGGCCATGCTATTTTTTTCATGGGATTCCTTGTGGCTCGTTCCCAATCTCAGCTTGGGAATGCGGTCTTGGAAGCTCTGCTTCCCGAAGGCTAATAACGACGCAAGTATCGGGAAGCAGAGCTTCGGCGAATCGGGTTCCCAAGCTGGAGCTTCAAAGCCATTAACTTAAGCGTTCGTAGTCCCGCCTTTAGGCGGAAAACGGCTGGAAAGAACCGGCTGAAGCCGGGACTACGAACAGTGTTTCCCGGTGCGCAATCCTTAAGTTAATGGCGTTGAAGCTCCAGCTTGGGAACCGGGGCAACTTGGGTATGCTTGCTATAGCTCCAGAACGATTTGTTATCCCTCACATTCAATTCCCCCACGCCGTAGATACTCTCGTACAGTTATGCTCTCGACCTCAAAACGAAAATTTTCCCTAACGATAGGGAATCCATTTCTATCCAGAACCGCACTCACGAAAGTCTGATTCAAGTCAAACAACCTCAGCACAAATGCTCGTAGCAAGTAGCCCGCGAAGGAGTCCAGAGTATTCAACGCACTCCTTGTCCAGCTAGTAAATTCCTCAGACGTAAAGTGCAAATCTGTTTGGGGAAACTCGATTTCGTCAGACGGGCGGCGGAAGGCTTTGACACAAGCAATCCTCTCCCCTTGTTTATTCTCTGCAATGAAGGTAGATGAATAATGCGCCCATTCTGTTCTGATCTCCCTTATCTTTCGGTACCACTGAAGATCCCCGAGTGATATTGCGAGCTCTGCGTTTGGTTCATCCTCACACCGCTTTCTGAGTGCGTTGAATGACGACGGCAGAATCCGTTTGCTTGCCTTGTTGCCGAAATTCGCCGCCACCTCCGCTGTAGCGTGTAGACCGTTGGCCGTAGCTTCAAAGGCATTGGCGAGCCGAATGGTGGGTGCCATATCCACTAAAGTAATTAGCGTGTTGTCTGGGTGCGGATCCTTATTTCTAGCATGATGTGCAGCCAGCAATGTCGGTATATCGGCGAGCTGAGCCAGAAGGTTCTGCCTCTTGGAGTCCCACTCTGAAACCTGTTCGAAAAACAACGTCTCGGCACTAACGATCTTCGTCGCGTAGCGCAACATTCTGAAGTCGTGATCGGACATAAAGGTTAACTAACATATGGTTTCAAGATTGAAGCCTAAAAAGTCCTGAAATCATTAACTCTGAAACAGCTTTCAAGGATTCCATCGCAGCCGAAAAATCCCTCCCCAACCGAATAATCCCCAAAAAATCCCCCGGCCTAAACAAAGCCCTTCCTAGCATTTTAGACACATGCAAAACTCCGTTGTCGTCAAACGCCGCCGCGATGGACGGCGGGATGTCGATGTCGGCAGGATCGACGATGCTGCGGACGGCCAGGAAGGGAAGCTTGAAAGCCGAGGCGGCGCGGGCGGCGGCGGCGCTTTCCATGTCTAGGGCTACGGCACTGGTCGCGGCGAAGATCGCCCGCTTTTCTTGCGCCGAACTGACGATGTATCGGCTTTCAACCAGACTGCCTTGGCAAACCGGCAGGTGCGGTTCCAGCAGTGTGGCCAGGCGCAGGCGCCAGAGCCAGGTCGGTTGCCAGCGTTTGGCCGTCCGCGCCTATGATCCGCTCGGGTAAGACCAAATCGCCGGGTTTCAAGGTAGGGTCCAAAGCCGCCGCGCAACCCCAACTCAGCAAAGCCGTGGCCCCTTGTCCGGCCAGCAAAGCGGCGCAACGTACCGCCGCCTCCGGGCCAGCCCCGGACAAGCCGACCAGGCAGGCCTCTTCCAAAGCCAGAAAACCGCTTTCCGGGATGCGCTTTGGAGTGAGGCTGCGGCATTCTTGCGGCATCGCCACCAGAATGCCTAGTTTTTGCGTCGCCATACTTGGATACCCCTCACCCCAGCCCTCTCCCAGGGGGAGAGGGGGCCATTACGCGATTGCGAACCGCTCGTTGCGGAACCGCGCCAAGGCCCACAGCGGGAAGAATTTATCGTAGCCGTGGTATTTCAGATAGAACACTTTCGGAAAGCCCGGCGCGTTGAACGCGGTGTCTTTCCAGAAGCCGTCGGCCTGCTGGGTGCGCAGCAGATAATCGACGCCGCGCTGGACTTCGGGGCATTCCGCCTCGCCGGCCGTCATCAGCGCGGTCAACGCCAGACCGGTGTGGAAGGCCATGCTAGTGTGGAACCCACCGCGCAGCGGCTCGCTGGCATCGTGGTAGGTGTGATTGTCCTCGCCCCAGCCGCCATCTTCGCGTTGTTTGGATTTCGGCCAGGCCACGGCGCGGGCGATGCTGGGGTCATCCTTCGGCAGTCCGGCCGCCTCGAAGCCCAGCAGCACCGACCAAGTGCCGTAGATGTAGTTGGTGCCCCAGCGGCCAAACCAGGAACCATCGGCTTCTTGTTCTTTTTTCAGATAGGCGATGGATCGCTCCAGCACCGGCCGGTATTCCGGCTGGTCTTTCACCAGCTTGGCGAGGAACATTAGGCAGCGGCCGGACACGTCGGCGGTCGGCGGGTCGAGCAGCGCGCCGTGGTCGGCGAACGGGATGTGGTTCAGGTAATAGTGGTCGTTGTCCACGTCAAACGCGCCCCAGCCGCCGTTGGAAGACTGCATGCCGGCGATCCACACTTTGGCGCGTTCGATGTTTTCGGCAAATTCGCCGTCTTCCGCCTGTGCGAAGGCATGGGCGACGACCGCCGAGTCGTCCACATCCGGGTACCAAGAGTTGCCATATTGGAAGGCCCAGCCGCCGCCGGGCAGGTTGGGGCGCTTGATCTGCCAGTCGCCTGGCTCGTCGGTCAATTGCTTGCCCGCCAACCAGCGCAAGGCATTTTTCAGATGGGCGCGGGTTTGCGGGCTTTGTTCGTATTTGTCCACTTCCTGCAAGGCCAATGAGGCGAGACCTGTGTCCCAGATGGGTGAGACGCAGGGCTGGCAATAGGCTTGGTCGCCCTGGAACACCAACAGGCGCTGGATGGCTTCCAGCGCAATTTGGCGGCGCTCGTCGGTCTTCGGGAAGCCTAAGAAATCCATCGCCTCGTAGGCATTGACCATGGCCGGGAAAATCGCGCCCAAGCCGTCATAGCCATTGAGCCGTTCCAGGAACCAGTCGCGGGCTTTATCTGTGGCCTTTTTGCGCACGGACGCTGGAATCAGCGGTTCCAGCAAACGGCCAAAACGCTCCAGCCGCAAGACGACCTTGCCGATGGGTGTCTTGACGTGGTCGAAATAGTGCTTTTCCAACTCCGGCGCGACGGTGAACAACTCGCGCACGTTGACTTTGTTGGGGTTGCGCGCCTGGACTTTGTGGGCGCAGAGGATTGCCAGAGGAACCATGACCGTGCGTGACCAGTAAGACACCTTGTCCAGATGGAACGGAAACCATTTGGGCAGCAGCATGATTTCCACCGGGATGAATGGCACCCCGCGCCAGGGGATCTGCCCGAACATGGCCAGCGTGATGCGGGTGAACACATTGGCCTTCGCCGCTCCGCCTTGGGTGAGTATCCATTCCCGCGCCTTTATCATGTGCGGGGCGTCGGTGTCGTCGCCGGCCAGCTTCAAGGCGTAATAGGCTTTGACGGTGCAGGAAATGTCGCCCGCGCCGCCACGAAACAGCGGATAACTGCCGTCTTGGGTTTGGTGGGCGCGGAGGAAATTGGCAATCTTCGCTTGTAGATCCGCATCGATTTCGTCCATGAAGTGCATCATCAGGATGTATTCGGAAGGAATGGTGCAGTCCGCTTCCAATTCAAAAACCCAATAGCCTTCCTGGTTTTGCAAACGCAACAGATGGGCCTTGGCGCGGCCTATGGCGCTGTCCAAAGGCGATTGCAAGCTGCCCAGAAAAGCTGCATCGAGGCCTGAAAATACGGATGTTTCGTCGATAAACATAGGTCTGTTTCCTCTACTTTAAGGCTTATTGGGCATTGGGTTGCTTAGGGCGCACGGCGTTAGCGAAGGCCAAAACGTCGGGGTCGGGTGCTGGAAGCCCCCGGCCTGCCAGATAAAATGCGGTTTTTAGCAAGATATTGCTGCGCCGGCATAGGCGGCTAGTGGCAATCACCGCCTTGACGCTGCGACGGCTGATCTTGACTTGGGCCGAGTCGCTGAAATAAAGGTTGGCGTTGATTTTCCGCAAGGTCAGCATAGCCATGCCCAAGGCCCACAAACAAAACTCCCTCATCCCGGTTTCACCGGGAGGGATGCGCAAGGTATATTCCAAGGCATTGCGCAGATGGGCATGGGCGATGCCGATCAGTTGCTGGAAGCCTTGGGCGAATTTCGGATCGTTGTGTCCGGGTTTAAGATCGGCTAGATCGAAGCCTTGCGCCGCAAAAACGCTGCGAGGCAGCCAGCACACGCCTCGCCCATGGTCGTCCCAAAGATCTTTTAAAATGTTGGTCATCTGCAAACCTTGGCCGAAGGACACGGCCAGTCGCATCATCAAGTCGCGCTGCGCGGCGATTTCCGGGGAGTAATGGCAAAACAAACGGGTCAGCATTTCCCCGACGACCCCCGCGACGTAGTAGCAATAGCTGTCCATTCCGGCTATGTCATCCAAGCCATGGCTCAGGTCGTGGTCTTGGAATTCGGCCATGCCCTGGCCCATGATGGCTACACAGAGGGATAGGGCTTCTCTTTGCTCCGCGTCGAGTCCGTGGGTAATATGGATGACCCTAGGAATCAGTCGGATTAATTCGTGTTCCGCCGGAATGGTTTGCGTGGAAAGCAGGGGGGCCAGATCCTTGGCGAGTGGCTCCGGAGCCTCCTCGGCTGCGACGACGCGGATAAACCGTCGGCAGAACTGGCGTTTTTGCGCCGAATTCAGCGATACCTCGTCTTCGATGGTATCGACGATGCGGCACAGCAGATAGGCGTTGGAAACGGGCTTCGCCAAGACCTCCGGCAATTGCGGGATAGTCAGGGCGAAAGTCCGGGAGACGCCTTCCAACAGGCAGGCCTGGAGGGCGTCATCCGCCAATGCGTCGAGTTCCGGGGGGGTGATCTCTGAACGGCTTCCGCTCATGTTGGCCTTAAGTTGCGTAAAAGTCAGAAAATTCTATCGTTTTTTGCATTAGCGTCAAGTTGTGTTGTATTTTAGCGAAAAATTTTGAGAAAAAAACAACGCATTGGGAATTTTTTGATTTATCATATGCGCCAACCAACCATAGCGCCCGGTCGGTGGCGGGCTGCCCCTTGGGCAGCCGGGGGCTTTATGGCTAAATTGCTAACAGATTCAAGCAGGAGTTAAGAAAAATGAGCGTTCCTTTGCGTCAACAGATCACCGTGGCGGGCTACCTGCTAAAGCAAAAGCTCAAGGGCATTAAGCGTTATCCCCTGGTGCTGATGCTGGAGCCCCTGTTCCGTTGTAACTTGGCCTGCGCGGGTTGCGGCAAAATTGATTACCCTGACGAAATTCTCAATCGCCGGTTGAGTGTGGAAGATTGTCTGGCGGCTGTTGACGAGTGCGGTGCGCCCATCGTATCCATCGCCGGCGGCGAGCCCCTGTTGCATAAGGAGCTGCCCCAGGTGGTGGACGGCATCATCGCCCGCAAGAAATATGTCTACCTTTGCACCAACGCCCTGCTGCTGAAAAAGCGCATGGACGATTACACGCCTTCCCCCTATCTGACCCTGTCCATCCATCTGGATGGCAACCGTGATCGCCACGATGCTTCCGTGTGCCAGGCGGGCGTGTTCGACCGTGCGGTGGAAGTGATTGAATTGGCCATCAAGAGAGGCTTCCGCGTCACCGTCAACTGCACATTGTTTCAGGGCGAGTCGGCGGAAGAGATCGCCGGGTTCCTGGATTACGTCAAGTCGCTGGGTGTGGAGGGCGTCACCATCGCACCGGGCTTCAGCTACGAACACGCGCCTTTGCAAAATATTTTCATCAAGATGCGTGAGAGCAAGGAGCTGTTCCGCAAAGTGTTTAAGATCGGCAAGGGCCGTAAGCTGGCCATTGAACCACTCTCCGCTCTATCTGGATTTCCTGGCCGGCAACCAGAGCTACAATTGCACACCTTGGGGCAACCCGACCCGCAATGTATTTGGCTGGCAGAAGCCTTGCTATCTGCTGGTGGACGAAGGTTACGCGCCGGACTTCAAATCCTTGATGGAGGAGACCCCTTGGCACAAATACGGCAACTCGAAGAATCCCAAGTGCGCCAATTGCATGGCCCACTGTGGCTTTGAGGCCACCGCCGCCGATGATTCCATCACCAACCCGCTGAAAGCCTTGTGGAAAGGCATCATGGGGCCGCGCACCCATGGCGATATGGCACCGGAGCCCACGCCTGAGTGGGTTAACCAGCCGACGGATAGCGGGGCTGTCAAAGTCCGTCCAGCCATCCGCATAGAAGCCGTGGAATAATCCGCTGCCTCTCCCCGACGCCCGCTGCCGTTTTCACGGAAGTGGGCGTTTTCGTTTAACTTGGAAAAATCTGTAGTGCAAAACTTCCTGCTCGCCTTGTCCGTCCTGGCCTCGCTGATCTGGTTCGTTGTGCTGGCCTTGCCATGGCGTCCTTGGCTGCACGGCGAAACCCTGGAACCCGAAACGGTCGGCGGCGATTGTGACTTGAGCGACTTGACAGTCCTTATTCCGGCCCGCGACGAGGCGGAGGTGATCGCGTATACCTTGGGCGGACTGGCAGGGCAGGGCGGCGGGCTTAAAGTTGTGTTGGTGGACGATGGCTCCGCCGATGGCACGGCGGATGTCGCCCGGCAGGTGGAAGGGGTGGCTCTCAAAGTCGTGGGGGGCCAGGAACTGCCGCCCGGTTGGAGCGGCAAGCTCTGGGCGCTGGAACAGGGCTCGCATGAAATCAGCACGGCCTGGACTTTACTTCTGGATGCCGACATCCAACTCAAGCCCGGCATGGCCTTGGCCCTGTTAGCCAAGGCCAAGCGCGACAACCGGCCATTCGTTTCCGTCATGGCTTGCCTGCGCATGGAATCCCGCTGGGAAAAACTGCTCATGCCGGCCTTCGTGTACTTTTTCAAGCTACTCTACCCATTCCGGTTGGCTAATTCTGACAACCCACACATCGCGGCGGCGGCGGGAGGGTGCATTTTGCTGGAAACGCGCTTGATCGGCCAAATCGGCGGTTTCGCATCCATCAAGGACGCGATCATCGACGACTGCACACTGGCCAAACGGATCAAGCAGGCGGGCCATAGCATATGGATCGGCCAATCGCATTCCGTGGTCAGCACACGCCGTTACGAGCGCTTGGCTCCCATCTGGGAAATGGTGGCCCGTTCCGCCTTCACCCAGTTGCGTTATTCCGGCAGCTTGCTGGCGCTGTGTACACTGCTGATGTCCTTATTGTTCCTGGGGCCGTTCGCGGGGATGCTTTGGGGCGATGGCGATACACGGGCCTTTGCCCTTGCGGCTCTGGTTTGCATGTTCGGCAGTTACTGGCCGACGTTGCGTTATTACGGCAGGACGGCTGCGTGGGCACCATTGCTGCCGGCCATCGCGGCCTTCTACCTCGCCATGGCGTGGACTTCCGCCCTGCGTTACTGGCGCGGCGAACGCAGCCGGTGGAAAAACCGGGTTTACCCGGTGACGGAATAGTCGAGGTGAAGTCGCGGCTTCTACCGCCCTGCCTCCCGAACATAGACTGTTTCCGCGTTGTCCACCCAGCGCTTTTATGGTCTAATGACACATCGGTTTTTCATTGATTGTGGGGCTTGCGAGAGTCTGCTGCGGGTGTCGGCCTGTTGGTTTGGCCTTGGCTCGGGGTCTCGGGGCGCTTTCAATCAAGCAACTTCTTAAATCTCCCCCTTCGGTGTTTGACACAATGTGCAAGATTGCGAGGGGGGTGGTTTGGCCGTTAATTTGTCTGATAAACAGGCTGGATTATGCTTATAAAAACGAATAAAGGCTTGGATTTCCCAATCACGGGTGAACCCGAGCAAGTGGTGCATAGTGACGGGGGGGTGGCTAGGACTGTCGCCCTGATTGGCCCGGATTACGTGGGTTTGAAGCCCGCCCTCAAGGTTGCGGAGGGTGACCAGGTCAAATTGGGCGATGTGTTGTTTGCGGACAAGCAACACCCCAGCGTGGTCTTTACTTCTCCTGGCACTGGTGTGGTCAAGGCGATCAACCGTGGCCCTAAGCGCGTCTTGCAATCCGTCGTCATCGAACTGAACGGTGACGAGGAAGTCAGGTTCGCGTCTTACGCTGAATCCGAACTGCCCAATCTGAGCGTCGAACAGGTGAAGGAAAACCTTCTGGCTTCAGGGCTTTGGACTTCGTTCCGCACCCGCCCCTATAGCAAGGTGCCCAATCCCGAGACTTCCCCCCATTCCATTTTCGTCACCGCGATAGACACCAATCCGCTGGCGGCGAATCCTGCGGTTGTCATTAATGAGCGCCCGCAGGACTTCCAGAACGGTTTAGGCCTAATCGCCAAGCTGACCGAGGGCAAGGTCTTCCTGACCAAAAAACCATCCAGCGCGATTACTTCCAGTGTTCCGAAGGTCGAAGTCGCTGAGTTCGACGGCCCCCACCCGGCGGGTTTGGTCGGCACCCATATCCATTTCCTCGATCCGGTCGGCCCGACCAAGACGGTTTGGCATTTGGATTACCAAGCCGTCATCGCCATCGGCAGGCTGTTCACCACCGGGCAGTTGGACATCTCGCGCGTCGTTGCGTTGGCCGGGCCGTTGGTCGCCAAGCCGCGTTTGATCCGTACCCGCGTCGGCGCGAACCTATGCGATGTCGTCGAGGGCCAGATCGACGGTTCCAAGGAAGCCCGCGTTATCTCCGGTTCCATTCTGAATGGACGGAAGGCAGAGGGTTGGGGCGCCTATCTCGGCGCTTACCACAATCAAATCTCCGTCCTGGAAGAAGGCCGCCACCGCGATTTTTTCGGCTGGATCGTCCCGAGCCGGGAGAAGTTCTCCTTCTTGAACGTGTTGCTGTCGAGCCTGCCCAAAGAGCGTGGCCGCAAGTTCCCCCTGCATACCAGCAAATTCGGCAGCCCCCGCGCCATCGTGCCGGTGGGTGTTTATGAGGACGTGGTGCCGCTGGACATCCTGCCCACCCAGTTGTTGAAGGCATTGGTGATCGGCGATTCCGATCAGGCCCAGTTGCTGGGTGTCTTGGAACTGGATGAGGAAGACTTGGCGCTGTCCAGCTTTGTCGATCCGGGCAAGCACGATTTCGGCATCGCGCTTCGGCTGAATCTTACTCAAATCGAGAAGGAAGGCTAATGTCAATCAAAAGCACCAGAGCGTTTTTAGATAAGCTGCACCCGCATTTTGCGAAGGGTGGCCGTTATGAGGTTTTGTATCCAGTCTTCGAGATGGTGGATACGTTTATTTTTGCCCCGGCGGACGTCACCGCTGGCAATATCCATGTGCGCGATGCGGTAGACCTCAAGCGGGTCATGACCTATGTCTGGATCGCAGCGCTGCCTTGCATGTTGATGGCTTTGTTCAACACGGGCTATCAGGCCAACCACGCCATCACGGCGATGGGTCTGACGGAAGTCCCCGGCTGGCGCGGTGCCATCGCAGGCATTTTCGGCTTCAACCCGAACAATCCCATTTCCGATCTAGTCCATGGGGCTTTGTATTTCTTCCCGGTCTACATCGTCACCTTGGCGGTGGGCGGCGTCTGGGAAGTCCTCTTCGCCACCGTGCGCAAACATGAAGTCAACGAAGGCTTCTTCGTCTCATCCATCCTGTTCGCCCTGACCTTGCCGCCGAACATTCCGTTGTGGCAGGTCGCGCTGGGGATTTCCTTCGGCGTCGTGATTGGCAAGGAAGTTTTCGGCGGCACCGGCAAGAACTTCATGAACCCTGCGTTGACGGGGCGTGCCTTCCTCTACTTCGCTTATCCAGCTTCCATGTCTGGCGATTCGATTTGGACGGCGGTGGACGGATTCAGTGGCGCGACTTCTTTGGGGCTGGCGGCTTTGGGCGGCGTCGATGCCATCCAAGCGGCGGGCATCTCCTGGTGGGGAACCTTCTTCGGCATCGAACAAGGTTCCATGGGCGAAACCTCGGTGGTGGCTTGTCTGTTGGGCGCGGCCTTCCTGATTTACACCCGCATCGCCTCTTGGCGCATCATCGCCGGCGTGTTCTTGGGGATGGTGGTGACTTCGACCCTGTTCAACATCCTCGGCAGTTCCAGCAACCCGATGTTCGCCATGCCCTTCTGGTGGCATCTGACCTTGGGTGGCTTCGCTTTTGGCATGACCTACATGGCCACCGATCCGGTCAGCGCGGCGCAAACGCAAACAGGCCGCTGGATTTTTGGTTTCCTGATCGGCTTGATGACCGTGCTGATCCGTGTGGTCAACCCCGCGTTCCCCGAGGGCATCATGTTGGCGATCCTGTTCTCCAACATCTTCGCGCCGTTGATCGACTATTTTGTCGTCCAGGCGAACATCAACAGAAGGGTGAAGCGCAATGGCTAATACCAATCAGACTGCACAGCAATTCTCCGACAAGTTTGCCGGGCTGGTGGAGAAGTCGAAGATTTACGCCCAGCATATCCTATCCTTGCCCAACGACAGCTTTGAAAAGACCATCGCGGTGGCATTTGCCTTGTGCTTGGTCGGTGCGGTGTTGGTTTCCGGCTCTGCCGTGGTGCTGAAACCTTTGCAGGTCAGCAACAAGGCTGCGGACGAGAAGGTCAACATACTTGAAGTGGCGGGCATGTTGGAAGAAAAGACCAACGTCGAAGAAGCGTTCAAGAAATTCGAGCCTAAGCTGGTTGAACTGGAGACGGGCAACTACACCGACGCGTATCCTGCGGAAGGCTTCGACCAGCGCAAAGCCAGCAAGGATCCTGCTTTGACGGTGGAAATCCCCTCCGAAAAGGACATCGCCAAGATTGGCCGTAAATCCAAAATCGCCAAGGTGTATTTGGTGAAGGAAGACGGCAAGGTCAAGGCGGTGATCCTGCCGGTCAGCGGCTACGGCCTGTGGTCTACCATGCACGGCTACTTGGCCCTGCAAGCCGACGGCCAGACGGTGATTGGCTTGAACCTGTTCGACCAAGCGGAAACCCCGGGTCTGGGCGGCGAAGTGGTCAACCCCAAATGGAAAGCACTGTGGAAGGGCAAGAAGGTTTATAAGGAAACCGGTGAGGGGGATTTCCAAACCAAGCGCCATGCGGAAGTCGGCGAGCCGGTGCTGAACTTGGTGAAGGGTACTGTCGATCCGTCCAAGCCCGGTGCGCAGCATCAGGTTGATGGTCTGGCCGGCGCGACCCTGACCAGCAACGGCGTGAACAACCTGGTGAAGTACTGGTTGGGCAGCGAAGGCTTCGCGCCCTATTTGGCGAAACTCAGAGCACAGAGAGGTTAATGACGATGGAAGCAGAAACCAAAAAAGTCCTGCTCGACCCCTTGGTCGACAATAACCCGATCACCTTGCAGGTGCTGGGCATTTGCTCGGCCTTGGCGGTGACTTCACAGATGTCGACCTCGCTGATCATGAGCTTGGCCTTGACCGCCGTGACCGCATGCTCCAGCGCGGGCATCGCCTTTATCCGCCAGCATATGCCGAGCAGCATCCGCATTATCGTGCAGATGGTCATCATCGCGTCGCTTGGTGATCGTGGTCGATCAGATCCTCAAAGCCTTCGCTTACGAAATCAGCAAAAAGCTGTCGGTGTTCGTCGGCTTAATCATCACCAACTGCATCGTCATGGGCCGCGCCGAAGCTTACGCAATGAAGAACCCGCCGCTGGAAAGCTTTTGGGACGGCGTCGGCAATGGCTTGGGCTATAGCTTGGTGCTGATTATGCTGGCTATCTTCCGCGAACTGTTCGGTTCCGGCAAATTGCTGGGCATCGAAATCCTACCTTTGGTGAAGGATGGCGGCTGGTATACGCCGAACGGCCTGTTGCTGCTGCCGCCTAGCGCGTTTTTCTTGATCGGCCTGATGATCTGGGCCGTGCGTACTTGGAAGCCGGTCCAGGTTGAAAAAGCCGACTTTGCCATCAGCCACGCCGCACACGGGGAGGGCACACTAATGGAAGGTTTAATCTCTCTTGCCGTCAAGTCGATCTTCATCGAAAACTTGGCGTTGTCGTTCTTTCTGGGGATGTGCACATTCATCGCCGTTTCCAAGAAGATCTCCACGGCGGTGGGTTTAGGCATCGCCGTCATGATCGTGCAGACCCTCACCGTGCCGGCCAACAATCTGATCTACACCAACCTTATTGAAAGAAGATGCTTTGTCTTGGGCGGGGCTTAACGGCACCGACCTGAGCTTCTTAGGCCTGATGAGCTGCATCGGCATGATTGCGGCCTTGGTGCAGATTCTGGAAATGACCCTGGATCGTTTCTTCCCGGTCTTGTATCAACGCTTTGGGCATCTTCCTGCCCCTCATCACGGTGAACTGCGCCATTCTTGGCCGGTTCCTTGTTCATGATCGAACGTGACTACAACTTCACCGAAAGTCGGTGGTCTATGGCGTGGCTTCCGGTTTCGGCTGGGCGCTGGCGATTACCGCCATGGCCGGTGTGCGCGAGAAACTGAAATACAGCGACATGCCCCCGGGCTCTGCACGGCTTGGGCATCACTTTTATTACCGCCGGCTTGATGTCTCTGGGTTTCATGGCTTTCTCTGGAATTCAACTCTAAGGGTAAAACACGATGCTGGAAATTATATCTGGGAGTCACTTTTTTCACGGTTATCGTGATCGCCCTGGTGTTTGTGATCCTCGGCGCGAAGTCCAAGCTGGTCGCGGAAGGCAATGTCGAGATCGAGATCAACCACGAGAAGAAAATCCATGTTCCCATCGGTTCCAAGTTGCTGACGGCGTTGGCGGACAACAACCTGTTCGTCTCCTCCGCATGCGGCGGCGGCGGCACTTGCGGCCAGTGCAAGGTGAAGGTGTATGGAGGGCGGCGGCGATATTTTGCCGACCGAGCTTTCGCATATCAGCAAGCGTGAGGCGAAGCGCATGGCGACCGTCTGGCCTGCCAGGTCACCGTCAAGCAGGACATGAAAATCCATGTCGCATGACGAAGTGTTCGGCGTGAAGAAATGGCAAGCGACGGTTCGTTCAAACCACAACGTCGCCACCTTCATCAAGGAACTGGTGCTGGAATTGCCGGCAGGCGAGACCATCGACTTCCGCGCCGGCGGTTACATCCAAATCGAATGTCCGGCTTACAGCAACCAGTTCTCCGAGTTTGACATCGAAGAACGTTTCCGCGACGAGTGGGACAAGTACAATCTGTGGGCAATCGAGTCCGTCGTGAAGGAACCGGCCATCCGTGCTTATTCCATGGCGAACTATCCGGAAGAAAACGACATCTCATGCTTGAACGTGCGTATCGCGACGCCGCCGCCGCGCATCGCCGACGCGCCGCCGGGCATCATGTCCTCGTACATCTTCAACCTGAAGCCGGGCGATCAAGGTCATCGATTTCAGGGCCCTTCGGCGAATTCTTCGCCAGCGAAACCCAGAATGAAATGGTCTTCGTCGGCGGCGGTGCGGGCATGGCCCCGATGCGTTCGCATATCTTCGACCAGTTGCGCCGGATGAAAACCAAACGCAAAATGACCTTCTGGTACGGCGCGCGTTCCTAGCGCGAAATGTTCTATGTGGAAGATTTCGATATGCTGCAAGCCGAAAACGAGAACTTCACTTGGCATATCGGTTTGTCCGAGCCGAAGCCGGAAGACAATTGGACGGGTTATGTCGGCTTCATCCACAACGTGTTGTTCGACAATTACCTGAAGAACCATCCGGCCCCGGAAGATTGCGAATATTACCTGTGCGGCCCGCCGATGATGAACTCCGCGGTCATCAAGATGCTGCTGGATCTGGTGTCGAGCGCGAAAATATCATGCTGGATGATTTCGGCGGTTAGTCACTTTCCCTCTCCGCTTGGGAGATGGCCGGGTTGATGGCGTGTTTAGAACTGTACGATAAGAGCGGGGCGCTTCGGTGCCCTGTTTTTGTCTGGACAATAGGATGGAAGCGCCATAGATTGGCTCGAAACAGGGCGGTTTCAAGTTTAAAGTGCAACACGGTTGGTTAAGTTGAGGATTTCACGTTGAAATACCTCTGCGGGGGTTTCAAAGCGCAGCACTTTCCGTGGGCGGAAGTCAGCCAACCCCATTTCTATGGTGAGGATCGGCGCGGCAGGGTTGGCCGGCAAGGATTCAACAGCGGCGACCGCCTGGCTGGAAAGTGGAACGCTACGCGCCGTCCCGTTCTTCGTGTCAGGCAACCGGGCAACCCGCCCAGTGATCCACTCACGCCGCAGGCCCGCAATCTCGCCACGCCGCATACCCGTTTCGACGGCAAGGACGATCCAATCCGGAAGCTCGGGGTTGATCTTCGCAGCCTCCTGGATGATGGCGGCTTCCTGTGCTGGCGACATGCGGACTTCGCGCCCCTGGCCGGCGGAAGGCATCCTGATCCTGGCACACGGATTATCGACAGGAAGGCCCCATTCCTTGGCGGCGATGGTGAACAGATGGGAGATGACCGCCAGATCAAGGCGCACCGTGTTGGGCTTCGCACCGGCCTTGAGCTTCGCGTCGCGCCACGCGCGGCCAGGTCGGATCCACGGATAGCGGCCAGCGGCTTGGCGGCCAGCGGATCGAGACGCCACCGCGCAATCCTGACCGCCTCGCGCTTCGCCCCCTTCTTCGCCGGGGTGACTTCGCGGGCGTAGCGGTCCAAGGCATCTCGGCAAGGGGAGTTGACTCGGCGGCCTCACGGGTATCGACATAGCGGCCCGCCAGCATCTTGGCCTCGACCTCAGCCGCCCATTTCTCGGCATCCGCTTTGCGGTCGAATGTGCGGGCGATGGGCTGGTATCCCTTCCGCCTGACCTTCAACCGTCCATGCGTCGCCACGCTTCCGAAACCGCGCCATGTTTCACCGGTGGGGCAGGAATGGGACAAACAGCACGGGATTTGTCCCGATTGAATCCCTTGCGTTGGTTGAAGTGCTTGTTTTAATTGGTGCCTCGGGCCGGAGTCGAACCGGCACACCGGTGAAGGCGAGGGATTTTAAGTCCCTTGTGTCTACCAATTCCACCACCGAGGCTTGGTTTATTGTGTTTGTATGTGGCGAATCAAGATGGATGTGCTTGCCTACTGCCAATGGGGGTTGCCGATTAATTGGCGGGATGGGTCAGGCTGGTTCTGTGAGCAGCTTGTGTTTCATCGACAGGCGCATCAACTCCACGTCGTTTTTTTCACGCCTAGCTTGCCATAGAGTCGGTAGCGATAGGTGCTGACGGTTTTCGGGCTAATTGTGAGCAGATCTGCGATTTCGGCCACATCTTGACCCTGCAGGGTCAGCATTACGATTTGCAGCTCGCGCTGAGATAGCTGTTCAAACGGCGAGCCTGTCTGGGTTCCTGTCACATGTGACAAGGCCAGTTGGTTCGCCACGTCGAAGCTTAAATACCTTTTCCCTGCCTGCACCGCCATGACCGCGTTGATCAACTCGGTGACGGAGCAACTCTTTGAAACATACCCTTGGACGCCCGCATTCAATAATTGTTGGGGGATGGGGCCGTCTGACAAAGCGCTCAGGGCGATGATCTTTACCTTGGGATGTCTCTTGTTGATTTTCCTGCTGGCTTCTATTCCACCGATACCCGGCATGTGGATATCCATCAAGACGACATCGGGTTGCAGCGCGTCAACCATTTTGATGGCTTCTTCCCCGGAAGAGGCGACTTTGATGGCTTCTTCCCCGGAAGAGGCGACTTTGATGGCTTCTTCCCCGGAAGAGGCGACCCCGACGACATTTATTGATTTGTTTTCTGCCAATAGACGTTCTATGCCTGTTCGAACGAGTTTGTGATCATCGACCAACAGAACATTGACCATGATTGGGTGACTCGGCAACATCTGAATTTGGCGGAGAGGGTGGGATTCGAACCCACGGAAGGGATCAACCTTCAACGGTTTTCAAGACCGCCGCCTTAAACCGCTCGGCCACCTCTCCGATAAACAATCGTCATATGATAAACCATTGGCGCACTCAACTCCAGCCTTAGTCTTGCTTGCCGTTATCGTGGGGCCATGGCTAGTGCAGCCTTGAATTTTCGGCACTTCCGCCTAGAAAGCACTGCACCTGACCGGCGGCAAAAGCCTGTTGGGTCGGCTCATGGCGAAGAAACGGAATATCATGTCGCATCATGCGTATTTCTCCGATGGAGGACGTTGTTCAAACCGTGAAACTTTCCCCACAGCCGCAGGTTCCTTTAGCTTTTGGGTTGTTGAAGCGGAATGCTTCGTTGATGCCTTCGCGGGCGTAATCGACTTCCACGCCGTCCAGCAGCGCCAAGTCGTCGGGCTTGACGATGACTTTGATGCCGTGTTCCTCGAATACCTGGTCGGTTTCGGCCAGTTCGTCGGCGTAATCGACCACATAGGCAAAGCCCGAGCAGCCGGCTTGTTTGACCCCAAGCCGCAGCCCCAGGCCGCGGCCGCGCTTGGTGAGTTGTTTGGCGATTTGCTTCGCCGCTTTTTCGGTGAGGGTGATGGACATGGGCGTGTTCTCTTCAAATGTGCGGGTAAGGTTGGGTGTGGATTCGGCGGATGCGCGGGGCCGGGCTCATGGTTCGATCTGGGATTTTTGCTGCGAGGCGGGTAGCATAGCGAAAACACAGGAGTCCGCTTACCGAGAGATGGCTTTCAGCGCGGCAAGAAAGGCGTCGATATCGGCAGCGCTGTTGTCCTTGCCCAAACTGGCCCGGATCGCGCTTTTGGCGATGTCGGCTTCCACGCCCATGGCCAGCAGTACGGGGCTGGGTTCGCCCGCCCCGCTGGCGCAGGCTGAGCCACTGGACACGGCAAAGCCTTTGCGATCCAGTGCCATCAGCAGGGCTTCTCCGTCTATGCCGCTTAAGCCGAACTGGACCGTATTGGGCAATCTTGGGGCGTTTTTGGCAAATATGCTGATGCCGGGCAGGGCTGGCGAACCCGGTTTCCAATTGCTGCCGTAGATTGAGAAGATGGGCGCGGCGGTATTCCAATTCTGCCAAGGCCAGTTCCGCCGCCTTGCCGAAGCCGACGATTGCGGCGACGTTTTCCGTGCCGCTGCGCAGATCGTGTTCCTGGCCGCCACCTTCCAGCAGGGGGGCAAGGGTGATGGATTTGTCGGCGACCAAAGCGCCCGCGCCTTTCGGGCCATAGATTTTGTGCGAGGAAAGCGTCAGCAAATGCGCTCCACAGATCTCTGAAATCCAGCGGCATCTTCCCGGTGGCCTGCACGGCGTCGCAGTGCAGGTAAGCGCCATGTTCCCGCACCAGCCCGGCCAAGGCCGAGATATCCTGGGCCACCCCGGTCTCGTTGTTGGCGAGCATCACGGAGGCGAAGCGCAGGTTGGTTTTAGGCAGATCGGCCAGGCTTTCGCCTGTCAACCGGCCTTGGGCATCGACGGCGAGGATTCGCATGTCGAAGCCCAGCAGGCGCAGGCTTTCCATGGGGGCGGAGACGGAGGGATGTTCGGTCGCGCCGGTTGCGATGGTGCCTTGCGGGAATCGGCCAGCCAGCCCCTTGATTGCTAGGTTGTTGGCTTCGGTGCCGCCGGAGGTGAAGATGACTTCCGAGGGTTCCGCGCCGACCAAGGCTGCGATTTGGCAGCGCGCCATGTCTATGGCGCTGCGGCTGATCCTGCCTAGGCGGTGCAAGCTTGAGGGGTTGCCGTAAAATGTGCTTAAGTATGGCCTCATCGCCTCCAGCACACGTTCGTCCGGCGGGGTGGAGGCGTTATGGTCGAGGTAGATCACTCAAACTCCTCACACCCTGCCCTCTCTCCTGCCGGGAGAGGGTAGTCGTTTAAAGCCTGGCTTCTTCCCGGATGAGCACGTCCAGGCCCGGAGGCGTGGGGGACTTCTCTTGCCGCTCGGCCACTTGGCGGACGGTTTTGCGTTTCAGCAAGTCGTGCAGGCTGATGGTCGACAGGTACAGGCGGATTTGCTCGCTCAAGCCCATCCATAGTTCGTGCGTGAGGCAAGGCTGCGAGTTCTGGCAATTGCCCTTGCCGCCGCAACGGGTGGAGTCGATGGTTTCATCGACGGCGGTGATGATGTCCGCGATGTTGATCTGCGTGGTGTCCCGGCTCAACTGGTAGCCCCCGCCGGGGCCGCGCACACCCTCCACCATGCCGGCCCGGCGCAGGCGGGAGAATAGTTGTTCCAGATAAGACAGCGAAATGTTTTGGCGCTTGGCGATGTCGGTCAGGGTAACCGTCTTTTTCTCGCCATGATAGGCGAGGTCGAGCATGGCAGTGACTGCATAACGGCCTTTTGTCGTTAATCGCACGGTAATCTCCCCGTTTAGGTGTTGCTGGTGGTGTCTGAGGCACTATACCTATGACCCAGCAAAACAGTCAAGTATTATTGTGGATGTCTTATGCCGGGCAGGCAAGCCTGGAAATGAACTGTCAACCCGATACAACCCCGTTTTTCTGGCAAACTTAGGCCGATGAATCTTCCCGCTTGTCTATCCGCCTTGCGCAAGGCCCTGCCCAAACTGTTGCGTCGCCTGCTTTTCATGGCGGCGGTGCTGGTTCTGACGCTGGAGATCCTGGCCGTGTTGCTCATCGACGGCCAGCCTGCGGTGTGGGGGCGGGAGGCCAGCCCCCAGCACTATTTCACGGCCACGCGGAACATCCTGCGCAATACAGCGAAAAGCCCTGAGCAGACAAAATCGCGCAGCATCGCGCTCAGCGAGGAGGATTTGACGGCGGTGGCGAATTTCGCGCTGACGCGTAAAGCGCTGGAAGGTTTCGCGCAGGCCAAGATTGCGGGCCAGCGCTTGGAGATTCTGGTGACCGTCAAGCTGCCGTTCCGTTTCGCCGATTACTACCTGAACCTGAAACTTATCGCCGACGACGCCGAGCCGCAGGCATTCGTCAAGCAGGTGAAGGCGGGCTACATTGCCTTGCCCAAGCCGTTGGTGCGCGTACTGGGGTGGTGGCTGGCGCATACCACGCATCTTGGGCGTTATGTCCATCTGACCGCGCCGCTGGTGCAGTCCGTGCATATTGGCGACGGGCGCTTGCGGATCACCCTGGATTGGGATCCGGACATCATGGGGCAGGCGCAGGATTTGGTCGCCGACTTGGCCGACAAGGAGCGTTTGCGTGTGTACCACGTCAAGTTGGCGGAAGTGGTCGGGCGTTCGCAATCGCGGCGCTTCATCGGCCTGGGGGCATTGGTCCAGCCTCTTTTCGCGTTGGCCAAGGAACGTTCAGGTGCCGAGGGCGGGGATGCGCGGGAGGAGAATCGGGCGGTCATCCTGGTGCTGGCGGCTTTTGCGAACGGCAAAAGCCTGGCGTCGGCGATTTTCCTCGGTGAGGCGGCACCTAATCTGCCGCGGCGTGAAGTCTTGTTGAACCGGCGTGTCGACGCGGCGCAGCATTTCACCGCCTCGGCGGTGCTGGCGATTTCCGGACACCGGGCGTTCGCGGACATGGTCGGCCTGGCCAAGGAATTCAACGACACCCATGGCGGCAGCGGTTTCAGTTTCATCGATTTGGCGGCGGATCGGGGCGGTGCCTTGTTCGGCAAGATGGCGGTCGGCTCGGAGGAATCAGCCCGCAGAGCCCAGGAGATTCTAAGCCAAACGGCGGAGGAGTCGGCGTTCATGCCGGTCACCCGCGATTTGCCGGAAAACCTGGGGGCCGAGGAGTTCGCCCGGCAATTTGGCGACATCAACAGCCCGCAGTTCCAGGCTTTGAAAACACAGATCGAGGAGCGGATCGCGGCTTGCAGGCTGTATCAGTGAGTTGGCGTGTTCGGTTTTATGCTTATTCAGGCTATACAGTCCGCGTGACGGGAAGCCGAGGAATGAGTGATCGGCACCGGGTATTCACCTCGCCCGGAACGTTTTGCTTGGGCGATGGGGTTGTCATGGGAAAAGGCTAGGGCTGGGGTTGCAAACCCCAGCCCGCTTCGCAAAAAAAAACCAAAGCCTCAAGCCGCCAAAGCCTGCTCCAAATCCGCCAGCAAATCATCAATATGCTCGATGCCCACGGACAGCCGCAGCATGTCCTCGCTGACACCCGCCTTGGCTAATTCTTCCGGGTTAAGCTGGCGGTGGGTCGTGGAGGCCGGATGGGTCGCCAGGGACTTGGCGTCGCCGATGTTCACCAAACGCGTGAACAACTGGAACGCATCCAACACCCGCGCCCCGGCCTCGCGCCCGCCTTCTTTCAAGCCAAAGCTCAGGATGCCCGACGCCTTGCCGCCCATGTACTGCTGCACCAAGCCATGGTCGGGATGATCCGGCAGGCCGGCATACTTGACCCAAGCTACTTTCGGATGCTCGCTCAGCCGCTGTGCCAGTGCCAAGGCGTTCTCGCAGATGCGATCCATGCGCAGGGGCAGGGTTTCAATGCCTTGCAGGATCAAAAACGCATTGAACGGGCTGATGGCCGCGCCCATATTGCGCAACGGCACGACGCGGGCGCGGCCAATATAAGCCGCCTCGTCCAAAGCTTCCGTATACACCACGCCGTGGTAACTCACATCCGGCTCGTTCAAGCGCTTGAACCGCGCCTTATGTTCTGCCCACGGGAAGCGGCCTGAATCCACAATCACCCCGCCCACGGAATTACCATGTCCGCCCATGTACTTGGTCAGCGAATGCACCACGATGTCCGCGCCATGCTCGATGGGGCGGCACAGATAGGGCGACGGCACGGTGTTGTCCACGATCAACGGGATACCATGGGCATGGGCGATTTCCGCCAGCTTCGCAAAATCCGTGACATTGCCCAATGGATTGCCAATGGATTCGCAGAAAATCGCCTTGGTGCGGCCATCAATCAACGGCGCGAAGCTGTCCGCCTGGCGCGGGTCGGCAAAGCGAACCTCGATGCCAAACTGCGGAAACGTGTGGGCGAACAAATTGTAAGTACCGCCATAAAGCGTCGAAGAAGACACGATATTGTCCCCCGCCTCGGCGATGGTCTGGATCGCATACGTCGTCGCCGCCTGACCGGAAGCCAAGGCCAAAGCCCCAATGCCCCCTTCCAATGCCGCCACCCGCTGTTCCAACACATCCTGGGTCGGGTTCATAATCCGCGTATAAATATTGCCCTGAACTTTCAAATCAAATAAATCAGCCCCGTGCTGGGCATTATCAAAGGCATAAGCCACCGTTTGGTAAATCGGCACCGCCACGGCCTTAGTCGTGGGATCGGGCGAATAACCGGCATGAACTGCCAAGGTTTCGATTTTCATGGATTCTCCTGTTTTATGTAGGATAAGTGGCCCTCGGCTGAGGGCCGGAGGGGATTTTAAGGTTAAAGTGGGGTTTGGGGAATAGTTGGGGTTTAATTGTTCCCACGCTCTACATCAAAGCCATTAACTTAGGAAAAAACCGTCGTTCCGGCAGGGAATGCCGGAACCCAAGTTCCAGGGACGGCGTGGACTAGAAGCATCCATGCAGCCTGGATACCGGCAATCCATGCCGGTATGACGGCTTAAGTTAATGGCTATGACGCGGAACTTGGGAATGGTATTGGTTAATAAAGCAAATGATACGGTTTGTTCCTCACTAGATCCTTCGGCCCTGTCTCTATTGTTGAGAGTGGCGTTATCAATGCCCAGATAGCCATGTATTAAGCGATTTCGTGTGGCAATGATTTGCCGCCAAGGAACTTGCGGATTGTTTTCGCGGATTATGTCTGGAATATGGGTGGCTGCTTCCCCAATCAACTCTAGGTTACGCACGGTGGCATCATAATTCAACCTGCTTTCGACAAACCTAGCTTGGTTAAATCCATCGGTATAAGCGATAACATTCTCGGCGAACCTAATAATATCATCCAGATAAAACCGCCATTCACGTTGTAAAATCTCAGACATAAACCGCTTCCTTTTCGATAAAAGGCCGCAGTTCAGGACGCAACGCTTTGTCAGTCACCAGATCAACGGGGCAGCCAAGCAAATCCTCCAGATAAAACTGAACGCCGAAATAGCGCTCCGACGTGGCCGGGCCATCAAAAGATACCAAGATGTCAATATCACTGCCTTCTTCGGCAGTATCTCGGACGGTAGAGCCAAACAAGGCCAGTTGGGTCACGCCAAAGCGGTTAACCAAATTAGGTTTGCAGTCCGTTAATACTTTGATAGCTTGGATGCGTTTCATAAGAATCTCCGTACATAAACTTCTTTTTCATTTCTGACCGTTCTCACACTCTGCGTCAAAGCCATTAACTTAATAAACGTAGCCCGCATGGAGCTTGCGGAATGCGGGAGTGCGTAGCCCCGATCATCCCGGACTACGCAAGCTTCGTCCGGGCTACGTTTTAGCTTTTCCTTGGCTCCATCCTTAAGTTAATGGCTTTGACGCTCTGCATGGGAATAATGGAAAGGCAAATCCATTTCTTCAGCCCGCCACGCCGCAAAACGTAGTGCCTGAGTAACATCTGCCGCTTCCAGATAAGGATAAAGCGCCAAAATCCGCTCAGTGGAATGGCCGCTGGCAACTAATCCCACTAAGGTGCCGACGGTCACACGCAAGCCCCGAATGCAAGGCTTGCCACCCATGACAGCGGGATCAAAAGTAATCCTATTCAGTTGAGTATTCATGGTAATACCTCATTAATCGATTTTTGAAAAAGTAGCCGAGAAAAGCAGCTTTCATCGTTCCCAAGCTCCGCGTCAAAGCCATTAACTTAAGCGCTCGTAGTCTCACCTTTAGGCGGAAAACTGATCTGAAAGAACCGGCTGAAGCCAGGACTACGAACTGTGTTTCGTGGTGCGAAATCCTTAAGTTAATGGCTTTGATGCTCTGCGTGGGAATGTATGCAGATAGGCTACGCGTCGCGACTTATGAGAATTCATTGGGTTATCTGCATCGATAATCGGGACGCAGAGCATCCAGTGCGTCATTCCCACGCGGAGCGTGTGAACGATGGAATGCCATATATTCCAGTTGTAGATTGGGGTGACGCAAGGAACCCCAGCCTAATGCCTGCCGTTCGAGAATGTTGGGGTTCGTTTCTCGCCCCAACCTATGATACTGGCAATAACAAAATGCCCGGAGGCTTGACAGTATCATAGGGAAAAAAATAGGTATCTTCATCTTTTTTTTCCAGAATATCGGCATGCCACAAGGCTATCATATCACTCTTAATATAACTCTTCGCCGTTTTTTCGATGTTCACAGGCCCTGCGCCGATCAACTCATTAAGAATTTTATTGTATTTCGGCTCGTTAAGCGTTCCTTTTTTCAGCACATCATGTTCGAAAAATATGTAGTTGCCTTTCAACTCGTCGGTTTTTAAAAACTTGACAATTCGTTTGGTAATATCATCCCTGCCGACCACTTCAATAGTTACATCTTTTTCCATTAACTCTTCGGAATCTCGGAATAACCAGGGTTCCGGCTTATTCGGCCCGCCACTAGCTTGTCTTTCTTGGTTTTTCCCCTCATCCCAGAAAGTGTCCAGCAAGCGATCCGGCGACATGAAGCAATAAGATTCTTGCCGCCCATCTAAATACTTCCAGCCATCCTTGTCATTTTTCCCTTCGTAAAGCAGAACACAATTTCCTTCAATCACGTACGCCAGCCGATATTCGTATTCGATAGTGTTTGAAATTTCCGGGTCAGTAGGCATAGGCCATAGCGTCAAATCGACAAAGCTTTTAGTATCCATTACAAAGCGCACAATAAACATCTTCCTTTTAATTTCTATATAATTCTTCCAGTCTTTTAGAATTCTATCAAGGGTCTTCTTTATTTGTCTTCATATTCGTTTCGTTTAGGGTAGGCGAGCCAAAGTTTGGGTTTTTTGTTTTTAATAACCACTAACTTGGTTTCATAGCTTTGCAGGGGTTCTTTTCCTGAGAAAGCGGACTCGCCCAAGACCGTATATCTGTCCCACTCTTGCAAATTATCAACTAAAATTTGCAAATAAGCCAAAGGGTCAGTTTTTAGGTCAATTTTGAGATCATCTTTCCCGTCAGGATTCCATGTTTCCATGGAAACATAATCATGAATCGCAACCGAAGCTGTTGCCCACAAGTCCTTGATCCAGTCTGTATAGCTAAACCATCCTCTCAGCCAAATATGAGCAGGTATCCGGCTCTTATGTTCATCGGTGTAGGTGAGGGAGTGTCTTATTTCGTTAAATATTTTCTCAGAAACAGGAAAATCTTCTTTATTTTTGGCTTTTTCCGCATCACTAATGCGCTGCCATGGTGATAAACGTTCTTTAGGTTTTAAACCCCAGATTAGCTCGTACCAAAATGTTGCTGCTTGCAATAACATCAGCCCGCCACAAACACCATGATTGAGGCTTATTTTTGCGGTGTCACCGCCTTTCCAGACGTCATCCCTATACTTTTCTTTTACCTCGTTTAAAATTTTAGCCATGTCAGTCTTGTCAGCACTGCTATTAAGATATTTTTTATAAAATAACTCCCAAAGAGTAAATGCCTCGCGATTTAAGGCATACTCACTCTTATCCTTTGCATCCAGTGGCTCGCTTCCGTCTTTGTTACATTTTTCTCGTATGTGATCAAGATGTCCAATGTCACAAAGGCGATCCGAAAGGGAGGGCAGGGATCTTGACCCCTTGAAATCGGGTACTACGCACTTTATGCTCTTCGCAATGGCTGTCGCTGCTCTAAAATCAACCGGCAGACCCCGCCATGCCCAATGATTAAAATAATCATGCAGTACTTTGGCACCATTGGTCACATGTTCATGTTCTACTTTGGGGCTGGCCGAGGAAAGAGAGCCTTCCAAGATATAACCAACATCGTGCAGCAAGCTTGCCACAGGCCATACGTCTCCGAAGTGATTGACCAAAGCAAGCTGACTAACATCCTTATCCTTTGGGAGATAGGCCTTATTTGCGCCATAAAAATCCTCCTCATGATCGCTATTTTTAGGCTTAATCTGAAGTTTGGTGAAGAAGATGTCTCCAAATGCAGTCCTAAAATTTTCCAGATTATCAAATATATACCATCCAAGCAAATAGTTGTAAAGCGTATGAACCGCATGATCGCGGTGCTTATCGTAATCAATTTCACCGCTCATCTCCTTCTTTGACTCGGCGCGTCTAAAATAGGTAAAGCTTCGCTTATCTGATATGTATAACGCATATTCAGCGAAGTCGTTGGCTTTCTTAAGCCTTGCTTCGTCAAGGGTGGAATCAAGAAACCCAAACAAGACATCGGATATTGGATTACCATTATCTTTTTTATATTTTTTTAAAAATGAATCATCTTCTTTGATTTTGTTCTCATCAGCAACCCCTAAAGCTAGTTCTAATTTATTTTTATCTTTATTTTCAAACTCCTTGATACCTTCCAAACGGTAAATATTATGATACCAAAAAAACCATGTGTTATTTTTCTGAACATAGCTTTTCAAGGTTGTTCTTATGTTATTGTCACACATATCGTCTGTACTCTTGGGTAAATGTGGTAAGCCAGCTATCGGGCTTATCGTTGATATTGATGGCAAGGGCATGCCCAGTAACTGGGTTTATGCCTTACCCCAATGAAAGGCGTCTTCGTCCCGTGCGGCAGCGGCTATTTTCTTGAGCCATTCAACCATCAAGCTTCAATGCGGTTCTCGGACATGGTAGCCTCTCCTGATTGGATTGTTGCCAGGCAGTCATGCTACATAAGTCCGTAAATGTATCAAGGTTTTTACAATATGGGCTTGCCGTCTATGGTTTACCGCAAGAACGGGCCATGTCTGCGCCGCATCCCGCGCTAAATGAGGTATCCGGTTGCACCCGACCTGCGCTATTCTCGTTAATCAGCATCAAATTCTAATGCTCGAATCTCCAACCCCTCAATCTCCAACAAACTCTTCCCCGCTATCCCCTGCAAATCCCCATACATTCCCACTGTCGCGCCCATGACTCGTTCGATTTGGGCTTCGCGTTTGGCCCATTGCTTCATGATGGCTTTGCGTTCTTTGTCGAGATCTTCTTGCATCGTGGTGAAGGCTTCGACGATGGCTTCTATTCGCTGGCGGAAGCGGGGGCCGGTGAGGTATTGGTAAACCAGTTCAGTCTTGGTGTGTTGGCCTTCGGCGGATTGGCGGGCGATGTGGACTTGCAGCAGGGTGTGGCGCAGGACGGTGGCGACGGGGAGGGCGGCTTTGGGGCTGGCGACCCAGATGCCGTCGATCACGTCGAAGGTTTCGACGTGCTTCGGCAGGGCGTGGCTGATGAGGACGGCGAATTCGGCTTTGGCGGCACGTTGGTCTTCGCGCAGCTTGGTCAGCCAGCCGTCACTCCAGTTCTTGGTGCGCTTCGTTTCCCAGAGGATGGTGCCGCTAGGCTGGCCGCTGGGGCTGAAGACCCGTTGCAGCGCGTCGCCGCCGAATTCGCCTTTGGGAACGGGTTCGATGGTGTCGAAGGGGAATTTGGCGCGGAGCAGGTTTTCCAGTTCGAGTTCTTGCACTTCGCCTTGTAGTTGCTGGGAGCCTTGCTCGGCCTTTTGTTTGAATTCTTCGATCTTCTGCTGCATGGAGGCGATGGTTTGATCCTTTTCCATGACTTTGAGCTTGAGTCCTTCCTCGGCTTCTTTGCGGGCGCTGCTGCGCACGTCGCTTAGGGATTCTTGTACGCGCTTTTCGACGGTGAGTTCTAGCTCGCGCTTGGCGTCGTCGAGTTCGCGTTGTTTCTTGAGCAGTTCGGCTTGGGCTTTTTGGGCTTCGGCGAGTTTTTCGTCGCGGGATTTGAGGATTTCCTGAAGTCCTGCCAATTCGCGGGCCTTTTCTTCCAATTCCGCTGCGGCAGCGAGTTTGGCTTTTTTGGATTCTTCTTCGATGAGGCGGATGCGCTCGGTTTTTATCCGTGCCGCAAGCTGCTCGGCTATTTCGCTGTCAATCGAGCGCTTGGCTTCGGCGATTTGTTTTTCCTTCTCACGGATGTCTTCTTCGCGCTTCGTTATTTCTTCATCCTTGATTGATAGTTGCTGTTCAAATTGCCGCCGGGTGGCGGCTATCAGCGGTGCGGCGAGAGATTCGGTAAGACGGATTTCAGTCTTGCAAGTGGGGCAAGTGATGGTAGGCTCGGGCATAGTTTCCTCTTAAATCCCGGCGCTCATTCCGAAATTGCACTTCGATGTAGCTGCGTGGCGCGTCGGGCCGCTCGAAGGCTTGCTTCGCGCAGGTTTGCGGGAGGGGCAAGGCAAGCCCCCTTTGCATTCCATTTTGGCTTGATTCAGCGGTTGAAGCCCCTCTCCCGCCGGGAGAGGGGCTTTTCTGCCTGTTAGTTGAAGTCGAAGGTCTTGCCGGGATAGCCGGGCAGGCGCGGGAATTCCTGCTTGGGGAATTCGCCGGTCAGGGCGTTGAGGAAGGCGGTGATGTCTTCCACTTGCTGTGTCGTCAGTTCCTTGTCAAGTTGCAGCTTGGCCATGATCTTCACCGCCTCTTCCAATGTCTTGACCTTGCCATTGTGGAAATACGGGGCGGTCAGGGTGATGTTGCGCAGGGTCGGTATCTTGAAGAAGTGCTTGTCGGCGTCGTTCTTGGTCACCTCGAAACGGCCCATGTCTTTGGAGAAACCGTATTGCTCTTCCAAAGCAGGATTGTCGGTGGATGGGAACTTGAAGTAGACGCCAGCGCCTTGGCCGGTTTGGCCGTTGAAGGCTGGGCCGGAATGGCAGGCACCGCAGCCGACGGAGGCGAAGGTTTCCGCGCCGCGCTGCTGCTGTTCGGTCAGTGCGCTCTTGTCGCCAGCTGCGAACTTGTCATAGGCGCTGTTCGGGGTGATCAAGGTGCGTTCGTAAGCGGCTATGGCCTTGGCGGCGTTGTCGGCGGTGACGACTTCGGCACCACTGAAGGCCTTGGCAAACAGGGGCGCGTAGCCGGGGATGGCCTTCAGGCGGGCGACCACCTCATCCCAGTTCTTCATGCCCATTTCAATGGGGTTGGTGACCGGGCCTTTGGCCTGGGCTTCCAGGCTGGGTGCGCGGCCATCCCAGAACTGGGTGCCGTTGAAGGCCGAGTTCCAGACCGTCGGCGCGCTGCGTCCGCCGACTTGGGCACCGACGCCGACTGAGCCGCCACGGTTGTCTTCGCCGCCGGCCATGACATTGTGGCAGGATGCGCAGGCGACCGTCCCGCTGGAGGACAGGCGCGGGTCGTGGTAAAGGATTTTGCCCAGTTCGACTTTTTCAGGGGTCGTGGGGTTGTCAGCGGGGGCTGGGGCAGTGCTCGGCAGGGCTTGCCAGTCGGCTGCGGCGATGCCGGAGGCACCCGCCAGGGCGAGAACGGCGATCAGTGAACCAATTTTGTACATTGCGTGCTCCTCTTGTTGGATGTGGGCCAGAACCAGGCGTTTTGTCGCCGTTCGGGTTGGAGCGCAACTTATAGTGAATTAACGAAACAATTTCAACAGGTTTTGCCTCTGCCCTTGTCCTTGAGCATCCGTGCGGCGGCAACCTTCAGCAGGGTGCCAAGGCTGTGGCCGTCTCCGGGATAGGTGGCAAGGCCGATGGAGGCGGAGACCCTTAATTCGGCCTTGCCGTAGGGAACCGGCAATTCGATCTTGTGGCGCAAGTTTGTGGCAATCAGCGTGGCCTGATCCAGCGGGCAGGCATCAAGCAGGATGAGGAATTCGTCGCCTCCCCAGCGCGTGACCGTGTCGCAGTGGCGGATGGCGCCGATCAGGCGCTTGCCTATGCCCGCCAACATCATGTCCCCGACTTTTTCGCCTTGGGAGTCGTTGATGGCTTTGAATTCGTCCAGGCTCACGAACAAAACGCTGAAGTTGCCCTTATTGCGTTTGGTGCGCCGGATCATCTGTTTCAGCCGGTCAAGGAACAGGGGGCGGTTGGGCAGTCCGGTCAGCCGGTCATAAAGGGCGAGATCGGAAAGCTGGCGTTTGAGTTTCAACAAGGCGACCGACTGCGCGGCGAACAATCCAGAAAACAGCCAGCCTAGGCTGCGGACTATGGCGGGCCAGTTCCAGGACAGTCCCATGGCCTGTCCATGCCGGTATTCAAAGCGCAGCCATTCCACGCCCGCGCCCAGCGCCAAGAACAGGAGAAGGCCGATAGTCCAGGCCAGGAAAGGCGATGGCTTTGTCGCGTCTCTTTGCATGTCGCCTTATCCGGCTTTCCGGGCCAGCAACAATACCTTGGAGAATCCCGCCCTGCTTTCCGTTGGGAGGCGTTCAACCTGCAAGCCTAAGGATTCCAGCCGCCTTTTCCATTCCTCGCCGCTCCTCGTGTGGAGGCGATAGCTTGGCCCTCGACCCAGCAGGCCTGAAAAGCTTGCCCAAAGACGCAGGGCCAGCAGGTGTCCGAAAGCCCCGGCGTCCGGTTCGCGTAGGATGAGCCGGCCGCCGTTCTCCAGAGTCGCCGCGAGGCGTTCCAGGAGCTTGTCCTGCTCTTCGAGTTCCATCCAAAGCAACACATCCAGCAAAACCGCCATGCGGCAGGGGGGCAAGGCTGCGTGGCGCAGGTCGCCGGTGATGATTTCCGCCTGTCCGGACAAAGCCAGACGGGCGGATTCGGCCAGGTCTGGACGCGGTTCCACGCCCATCAAGCTGGGTTTCGCCCCCCGTTTTCCGTCGCCCATGCCCAAGTTCTGTGCGCAGGCTGCCAGCGCTAGGAAAACACCCCGTCCGCAGCCCAAGTCCAGCACCAGCCCTTCCATGGGCAGGCGGTTGGCGGCGAACAACTCCCGATAGACGGGATCACGCAAAAGCTGCTGATGCACGGCCCGGCGAACCGCAAATCCCTGCGCACGGTAGCGCCAAGCGACGGCTTCGGCGAGAAACCGGAAGCGGTTGGCGGCGGCGTGCGTTTCGGAGGTGGACATGGCTTAAGCGGTTTTGTCAACGCAACATGAGCATGAAGGCCGCTTCGCCGCGCTGGATGTTCAGCAGCAGATCACGGCTGCCGCCCGCCGCGCGCTTCAGGTCATCCAGCGAAGCGACAGGCTGCCGGTTCGCCGCGACGATGGTGTCGCCGGGCCGCAGGCCGCTTGGAAGGCATAGGTGCCCGTGTGGATTTTCTCGATTAAGACGCCTTCCGCCGGGTCGTTGGGGTTAGTGTTGCGCAGCAGCATACCCGCCAGCTTGGGGTGGATCTTTTGGCCTTCCTCCTGGACGATCTTCGGCGCGGCGATTTCGGCCTTGACGGTCTGTGTCTCGCTCCCGCGCAGGATTTCGAGCTTGACTTCTTCGCCTACGGGCAGCAAGCCGATGATGTTGCGGATTTCCTGGCCGCTTTTGATGGGCTTGTCGTTGATGGCAAGGACGATGTCGCCGGGTTCGAGTCCCGCCTTGGCGGCGGGGGATTTTGCCTGCACGGCGGTGATCACCGCGCCTTGGGCCTGCTTCAGCCCGAAAGCCTGCGCCAGTTCCGGGGTCAAGTCCTGGATGTTGACGCCGAGTTGCCCGCGCTTGACCGCGCCGTGCTCCACCAGGGTGTTCTTGATTTGCGCCGCCATGTTGGAGGGGATGGCGAAGCCGATGCCGACATTGCCGCCGTTGGGTGCCAGGATGGCGGTGTTGATGCCGATCAGTTCGCCGCGCAGGTTGACCAGCGCGCCGCCGGAATTGCCGGGGTTGATCGAGGCGTCAGTCTGGATGAAATCTTCGTAGCCTTCGATACCCAAGCCGGATCGGCCCAAGGCGCTGACGATGCCGGAGGTCACGGTCTGCCCGAGGCCGAAGGGGTTGCCGATGGCGACGACGAAATCCCCCACTTGCAACTGCGCGGAGTCGGCCACAGGGAGTTCGGTCAGGTTTTTGGGTTCCACCTTGATCACCGCAATATCCGATTCGGGATCCGTGCCAATGAGCTTGGCGGACAGTTGCCGGGCGTCGCTCAAGGTCACGGTGATTTCATCGGCCTTGTCGATGACATGGTTGTTGGTGACGATGTAGCCGTTTCTGGCGTCGACAATGACCCCTGACCCCAGGCTGGAGGTTTCCCGCTTGGGGATTCCAAAGAACTGCCGGAAGATAGGGTCGCGCATCAGCGGATTATCGGCGATCTCGATTTTGGTCTTCGTCGAAATATTGACCACCGCCGGCGTTGCTTTTTTCAGCATGGGGGCCAGCGAAGGCAGGGCCTGCCCATCGACGCTCAATGGCCAGATGGCCTGGGCGGGTTGCGCGGCAGCCAAGGCGCAGACCAAAAACGCGAACAGAAAACGCTTGGGGCTAAACATAGGGTGCCTCGATGATGGATTTTTCTTCAAGGGGATGTCCGCCGACTTTCGGACTGGACGGTAGCCTAAAGCATAGGGGCTAGGGGGGGCAAATAAAAGGGGGCTGCCGGTGGGAGTTCGGGCGGAGCAGGGTTTTTGCAGCGGAGCAAAGCAGGATTGATCCATGCACCGAAGGTCGGCGAGGGGGGCTAAATTCCAGGAAGGCTCCAGCGGGCGGGGGATTTCCGGTGGAGCCATGGCCAAGGGCTTACTTGTTACTTGATCTTGCCTTCCTTGTACATCACATGCTTGCGGACGACGGGGTCGTATTTCTTCATCTCCAACTTTTCTGGCGTGGTGCGCTTGTTTTTGGTGGTGGTGTAGAAATGGCCGGTGCCGGCGCTGGAATTCAGCTTGATCTTGTCGCGCATTGTTCGGTCTCCTTCAAGTTAGATGGCTGCGCCGCGTTTGCGGATGTCGGCCAGCACGGCATCGATGCCCTTCTTGTCGATGATCCTGAGGCCGTGGCAGGAGATGCGCAGGTTGACCCAGCGGTTCTCGCTCTCGACCCAGAAACGGCGGTCGTGCAGGTTCGGGTTGAAGATTCTCTTGGTTTTGTTGTTAGCGTGCGATACGTTATTGCCTACAATACGTCGCTTGCCTGTTACCTGGCATTCTTTGGACATGGTTAACCTCAGGTTTAGTGCCGCCCAGCGGGGTGTCGTCAAACCGTGCTTTATAAAGCATCCCCCGTTTTCATGTCAAGCAGTGCCGGGCCTGTGTCAACCTCACTTCAAGGAAAACCGCACCATGAGTCTCAAACTTGGCGTTGTGATGGATCCCATAAACGCCATCAACATCAAGAAAGACACCAGCTTTGCCATGCTGTTGGAGGCGCAGGCGCGTGGCTACGCGCTTTGGTACATGGAGTTGGGCGACCTGTACTTGCGCGACGGTGCCACCCATGCCCGCATGAGAAAGCTGGAAGTCGCCCGCGACGCATCCCAGTGGTTCGCCTTCCAGGATGAGCGTGAAGCGCTGCTGGACGGGTTGGACGTGGTGCTGATGCGCAAAGATCCGCCCTTCGACCAAGAATACATTTACGCCACCTACCTGTTGGAATGCGCCGAAAGCCGTGGCTTGACGGTCATCAACAAGCCGCGTTCGCTGCGCGACGCCAACGAGAAGCTGTTCACCTCCTGGTTTTCCCATTGTTGCGCGCCGACCCTGGTGGCCCGCGAAGCCGACCGGTTCCGGGCATTTCTGCGTGAACAAGGGGAGATCGTGCTGAAGCCTTTGGACGGCATGGGCGGGGCGTCGATTTTCCGCGTCGCCCAAAACGACCCCAACCTCAGCGTCATCTTGGAAACCATGACCCAGCATAACAGCCGCTTCGTGATGGCCCAGCGGTATTTGCCGGAGATTGTGGACGGCGACAAGCGTATCCTGGTGGTCAATGGCGAGGCCGTGCCGTATTGCCTGGCCCGCATCCCGCAGGCAGGTGAAAGCCGGGGCAATTTGGCGGCAGGCGGGCGGGCTGAGGGGCGCGAGTTGACCTCCCGCGACCGCTGGATCGTAGACCAAGTTGGGCCGACCTTGCGTGAAAAGGGGCTGGTCTTCGTTGGCCTGGACGTGATCGGCGATTATCTGACCGAAATCAATGTCACTAGCCCGACCTGTGTGCAGGAGTTGGACAAGCAGTTCGGTTTGAACATCAGTGGCTTGTTGTTGGAGCAGGTGGAAGCCATGGTAAGGGCTGGCCGGTAGGGCCATGCGCGTTGATTTCCACAACCATGATCGCCTCCTGGTCGCCCTGTTTGTTGCCGGTGTGCTTCATGCCCTGCTGATTTTGGGGGTCAGCTTCGATTTCCCTAAGCCGAAGCCCAGCCAAAAGTCGCTGGACATCGTCTTGATCCAAAGCCCCTCCGCCAAGCCGCCGGAAAAAGCCGATTACCTGGCCCCGGAACACCAACTCGGCGGGGGCACGGCCAAGCAAAAAGCCGTGCCCAAGACGGCACCCCCCGCGCCCCAGCAGGGCGTCGGTGAGGAACCGCTGCGACCTTCTTTGGAGAGCAAGCCCGCGCCTGCCGCCAAGATCGGCCCCAAGCCGAAGTTGGTGCAGAAACTCTCGGAAAAGAAGGTGCCGGCCGATGTCGGCGAGGAAGACCGCGTCGAAGCCGAGCAGCCGCGCTTGATGGCGGAATCATTGAGCCAGCAAATCGCCGAGATCAGCACGGAAATCAACAAGTCGCAGGAGATCCAGGCCAGCCAGCCGAAAATAGCCTACATCAACTCGGTTAACGCCTATCGCTACAAAGCGGCGGCTTATGAGGCCGCCTGGCAGCAAAAGGTGGAACGCATCGGCAACCTCAATTACCCGGACGAGGCGCGGCGGAAGAACCTTTCCGGTAGCCTGACGCTGGCCGTGGGCATCAAGCCGGACGGCAGCGTTTACAGCATCAAAGTGCGCCATTCCTCCGGCGAGGCGGTGTTGGACGAGGCGGCGCAACGGATTGTGCGGCTGGCCGCGCCGTTCGCGCCTTTCCCCGACGAACTAAGGCAACAGGCCGATGTCTTGGTCATCACCCGCACTTGGCGTTTTTCCATCGACAATCGTGTGGAAACGGGCCGTTAAGGAAACCCTGAATTGAGTCCTTCGACAGGCTCAGGACGAACGTTAAATTATTGATTCCGTTCGTGGTGAGCCTGTCGAACCATGAACGGAATCAATCTGTCAAAGATTCCTTAAGCGTTTCCGACTTGCAGGCTTTTGCCACTGGGCCGATACTACCCCCATGATCGAACAAACTGATAACTTCACCAACCATTTCCTGATCGCCATGCCCGGCATGGCTGACCCGTTTTTCGCCAAGACGGTGACCCATCTGTGCCAACACACGGCTGAAGGTGCCTTGGGCATCATCATCAACCGGCCCTCCGAGTTGACCTTGGGCGACATCATGCGGCAGATGGACATCGAGCTGGGCGAGGACGAGGTGGGCAAGATGCCCATTTTCTTCGGCGGGCCGGTGCAGCCTGAGCGCGGCTTCGTCCTGCATGAGCCTCTAGGGCATTGGGATTCCACGCTGCAAGTCGCCCCCGGCATTTCCCTGACCACCTCCCGCGACATCCTGGAGGCCATAAGCGTCGGCAAGGGGCCGCGCAAAGCCCTGGTGGCCTTGGGCTACGCCGGCTGGGGCAAGGGCCAGTTGGAACGCGAAATGGTGGATAACGCCTGGCTGTCCGCCCCCGCCGCCAATTCCATCCTCTTCGACTACCCCTCCGCCCAGCGCTGGAAGGCGGCGGCGGAGCTGATGGGGATTAATATTTCTTTGTTGACCACGCAGGCGGGGCATGGGTGAAATGTATGGAATACAAAGTCAGGAGTTAGATTTCAAAGCTGACGCAATGCGATACGTCCGATCTATTACATTTTCAGGTTCGGTTTCATTTCTGAGGCCGACACCTCGTTAAACCCCAATAGTCTCGTTCTCCGGGGGCGACGCCGACCGCGCACGGTTGACAGGCGTGGAAAATCGCTGTAAAAGCGAAGCGCCCCCCGCGATGACGCATAACTTGTTATGCGCTCACGCGGGGGGCGCTTCGCATCAAGGAGTTCCGCGCCCGCCCTCCGGCGCGGCGTCGTCGTGCTCGGAGGGCTATTGTGGTCTAACGCTCGTTGAAGCCTCACAAGTCCGGTAGGTGCGGATAGTCCGGCATCAAAGTTGGATATTCGTGGCAACAGCGTGAGGCTTAACTTTCTCGTTAAACCCCAATAGTCTCGTTCTCCGGGGGCGACGCCGACCGCGCACGGTTGACAGGCGTGGAAAATCGCTGTAAAAGCGAAGCGCCCCCCGCGATGACGCATAACTTGTTATGCGCTCACGCGGGGGGCGCTTCGCATCAAGGAGTTCCGCGCCCGCCCTCCGGCGCGGCGTCGTCGTGCTCGGAGGGCTATTGTGGTCTAACGCTCGTTGAAGCCTCACAAGTCCGGTAGGTGCGGATAGTCCGGCATCAAAGTTGGATATTCGTGGCAACAGCGTGAGGCTTAACTTTCTCGTTAGGCATTTAAATCGCTGGATGATTAGATATGACCATCTTTCAGAGCTTAAAGCTGTACTATCAGCAAGCTGGAATCTCTTCCACCGATTTTCGATGCAAGCACTTTGTAGATTGCAAACGTGATTGCACAACGTTTACGGAAGCTCGTGAAGCATATGTCGGTACAAAATACGAAGAAGGCAAAGTTCCTCGACTATTATTTGTTTCGCTTGATTCTGGTGATGGCTACTTAGAGCCAGAAGCTAGAACTATGGAAGCCTATCGAAAACGGGAGGAAACCTCATGTAATATCAATGAATTGCCAAAAAATCTACATTGGTATCGAACTCATGAATTTGCCTATGTTTTGATAAAACAATTTGACCCGAGCGTGGAATTAGCAAAAGTTCATTCTTATTTTGCTCATACAAACAGCGCGAAATGCTGTATGAATAAAGAAGGTCGGCAAATGGCTGACTTCCAAATGTTTAAAAACTGCCGAGAGTATATAGCCGGAGAATTATCCTGCTTAAAACCAGACATTATCGTGACTCAAGGAGATTTAGCTAAAGAGGCAATTGAAGCCTCATTTCAATTCACCGTTGAAGGCGACCAAAAACACTGTGGGTATGCTGTCGCAATGATAAACGGTCGGAAGGTTTTTTGGATTCATACTTATCATCCTCGGTATTTTGGTGGATTTAACCGCCAAAGAAGAGAATGCTATGATGTTTGGTCTAGGCTAGTTTTTGAGTATTTTCATGACCATCAACGCGGTAAGGTGCGGTAACTCGGCAATGTCGAAGTCCGCGAGGGCGGGCAAACGGCTTTATCGTTTACCCACGAGGAATCTTCCACAAATCTATGCCTAACGATCCGATCCAGCGCACCCGCGCCACGAAGCGCCTTGGTGTTTTCAGGTTTTGTGGGGTGGCGCGGGGCGCTGATCGCGGGCGTTAGGCCAAAAGGAGATACTGATGAAATTCGAGTGCAACCACTGCGGGCAAAGTCTTGAGGCAGATTCCGACATGGCCGGGACGTCCGAGGCATGTCCGACTTGCTCCAAGGAAGTGCGAGTTCCCATACCGAAGGACCAGCCAATCAGAGTTCAGCGGGCCACACCTCCACTGGTTCCTCCGCAGCCGGTGTCTCATGCGTCGCCTCTCAACACCGGACTTCAACCTCGCAGTTACTTAGGCACTGCGTCCATGATCTTTGGGGTCACAGCGTTGCCATTCGCTCTCCTGGCAGGATGGCTCATGTCATCAGGGACTGGAACCCCTTTCGGAGCGGTGCTCGTCTTCACAATCCCAGGAGGTCTGATGTTCGGACTCCTCTTCGGTCTCACCATGGCGGCTTTTCTGAAGGGCGTGACAATCACAGTGAACGTGCGTGACAAAGATGAGTTCGTTTCCCAAATCAACGTGGCCATGTCACAGATTGGCTTCAACCCAGCAACTGCCTCCGGCAACTTCTTGACGTTCAAACCTTCCTTTCAGGCCGGTTTGCTATCGGGAAACTTTTCGGTGGCTATTCAAGGAAACAAGGCGACGATTGTTGGCCCTGGAATGTACGTCAAGAAACTCCAGAAATGTCTCGGCTGAAAACTGCCGAACAAAATGCCTGAGGATACGGCTCGAAAACCCGCCGATCCTCAGTACTAACGTTAGGTTCTACAACCCAAATGATCCATAGGAACATTATATGAAACAGGCATTTTTTTTAATAAATAAAGGTTTTTTTGTGGGAATGGTTTTGACGTTGTGCCTTGCAACGAATACCTTGTTTGCTGAGGAGAGTCTAGGTGATTTTATGCAGCGAATCGATAAAATGACAGCTCCTGTTGATCAGATGATGAATGCCTATGCTGCATGTGCAAGCGGCAATGATAATGCCTGTGTATATGCTCATGTAGATCCTAGAGACCCTTGCCGCCGCTACCTCACTTCCGCTGTTGATCTTCACGCTTGCCACGCCCAACAGCTTGATATTGGCAGTCAGCAAAATCGTACCAATCAAAACTACAGCCAACCAGCGCCGACATTTCAACGATCACAAGCACATGCTGCTGAGGTAAACTGCAATTCAGATTGCAGTCGTAGCTGGGTTAATTGCCAACGGGCATGCGGTTTTGGTGTCAGTGAAGATCGATCTCGTTGTAACAATGAGTGCTTATCCGATCACAATCACTGCAAGTCTGGTTGCCGATAAGGGCGTAAATGCGGTGAGGAACGAACCGCATCAATCGCGTAAATCTATGCCTAACCGTCCGATCCAGCGCACCCGCGCCACGAAGCGGCTTGGTGTTTTCAGGTTCCGTGGGGTGGCGCGGGGCGCTGATCGTTTTCGTTAGCCCCCAACACGAGGCAGATCAGATTAAATAGAGTCAATACAAAATTATGAGCAAAGAAGATACCAAGGATAGTAACTATAAGGTCTTCATCTCCCATTCGTCCGAAGACCTTCCAGAAGCGAAAAACATTGCTCGCTGGTGTAAAGATATTGGTCTCTCTACGTGGGTTGATGAAGAAGAAATAAAAATTGGCGAAAGTTGGCGTGAAAAAATCGCAGGCGCTATCGAAGAAAGCCAATTCGTAATTGTTCTCATCAGCAAAGAAGCTCTAAAGTCGAAATGGATGAGTCGAGAGTGGGATGTGTTGTGTGAAGAAAAATGGAGCCGGCCGGACATTAAGATACTTCCCATAAAATGGGAGGATGTCAAGTCTCCTCCGTTTTTATGTGAATACAAAGATCTCCACATCAAGAAGAACAAAGGCGATTACAAACTAATAGAAGAAAGCATCCTTCGGTTTCTAAAAGATACGTACGGCGATACTCACAAGGTGATTATAAACGAGGATATGGGAGAGGAATTAAAGCGTCTAAAAGATCGAATCAAATCCATAAAATCGACGCTAACTGATACGGAAGGTGATGAGCAGGGAGGCCATCAGGATGACCAAACTTGAGCGTCGCATACATTTCGGCAAGGGCGAGCTGGAGGCAAATAGAAATAGTAGTGTTTTCATTAACTGTCCATACGATGCCGAATATCTACCAATTTTTGACTCCATTGTTTTTGCTTCCGCATGCTGTGGTTTTTTGCCGCGCAGTGCTATCGAGAGCGGCTCTACCTCTGTCCCTAGGATGGATAGAATTACGCAGGCAATAAATGATTCTAAATACTCCATTCATGATTTATCGCGTTGTAGAGGCGAAGGGGATAAGAATATTGCGCGTTTTAATATGCCACTTGAGTTAGGGGTGTGCATGGCCTACAAATTTGGCATGAATGGGAGCGATTGCCATGACTGGTTATTATTGGTTCCAAGGGGTAGCGAGTATGTTCGGTATGTATCTGATATGGCAGGTTATGATCCAAAGCAATATGATCTAACCCCAGAATCCGCAATTCCTGCGGTTATGTCGTGGCTTGCAACTCGGCCGGATGCAGTTATTACTTCAACACCAAATGAAGTGATAAAGGCTCTGCCCGTGTTCATGGAAAGGAAAAATCGCCTCTTGGGACAGTGGTCAGGCGAGGCACCATGGGCGGACATCGTGCTTTTGGCTATGGCTGTTGGGCAAGAACTTCAACTCATTCCGAGTGGAGAATAAGCCCGGTGGGGTGGGCAAACGGTTCTATCGTTTGCCCACGCGGATTCTTCCAATATGCCTAACTACTCGTATATGGACTCCTCCCTATCTGCAAGAGGGACATCTTCAATCGGACGCTTTTAAGGTCAGTTGCAGTCGTATATCCGGCCTTGTTGGGAGATATGCCCCCGGGCCTTCATGGAATCCGCGTACTCGGTGCCTATCGATCCAGCGGCTTTTTGGCCGTCATTGTTATCGGCTTTTCCCAGTACCGGTCCGACCTGTTGCGCCATGACTGTCGAGTGTCTCGCTCGCAAACCTGGTTGGGAACTCGGTGTTTAAACGTTTACAAAGAAGCGCAGGCGTTCATCGGTTTTAAGCCGCCTGCGTTGCCGCCGTCTGCGCCAAGGCCGGCCGGAAGTCGCCGTCGAAGTCGCGGCCCTGCCGGACGACGGCGAACGCGATGCGGGCCAGCTTGTTGGCCAGCGCGGTGGCGGCCTTGTTGTGGCCGGCGCGGCTGGCCAGTTCGACCGCCCAGCGTTGCAGCCGCGTCAAATCCTTGCCCGCGCTGAGCTTCATGATCGCGGCGTTGAGCGCCGACCTCGCGCCGTGGATGGGCAGGGTGCGCAGGTACGGGTCGCCGCGCTTGCTGATCCGGCCCAGTTTTCGCCGGTTGCCGCTGCTGGACTCCTTCGGCGTCAGGCCGAGCCAGGCGGCGAGGTGCCGCCCGTCGCGGAACGCCTCCATGTTGCCGACGGCGGCGATGAGGGCGGTGGCGATGAGCAGGCCGATGCCCGGCACGTCCATCAGCTTTAGCGCGGCGGGGCGCTGCCCGGCCTCCTGCCGCAACTGTTTTTCGACCTCGGCGATGCGGGTTTCGAGGCCGCGGATCTCGTCCATGACCGCCGCCAGCGCCTGGCGCAGGACGGGCGGGATCGCCACCGTTTCGTCCGCCAGCCAGCCCGGCACGCGCTCCATCACCGCCGCCGGGCCTTGCGGGATGTCGAAGCCGAATTCCCGCAGCAGGCCGCGCGCCTCGTTGATACGCGCCGTGCGCGTCGCCATCCAGCCGCTGCGGAGCCGGTGCAGGCCTTGAAGGCCCTGCTGGCCTTCGGTCTTGACCGGCACCGGCAGGATGTCGCCGCAGCGGTCGGCCTCCAGCAAGGCGGAAGCGTCGGCGCGGTCGGTCTTGTTGCGCCGCACGTAGGGCCGCACATGCTGGGGCGGCAGCAGCTTGACCTCGTGGCCCATGGCAAGGAACGTCCGCGCCCAATAGTGCGCCGTCCCGCAGGCCTCCATGACGATGCGGCAGGGCGGGCGGTTCACAAAAAACTTCCGGAACGCCTCACGCGACAGACGCTTGCGTTCAATGACGTGGCCCTGCCCGTCGGAGACGGCCAGCTCGAAAACAGACTTTGCCAAATCGACGGCGACGGTGGTAGTGCTCATGTTCAGGACTCCTCTCGTTTGTGAATGGGGAAGGTGTTTGTTGACACCTCCATTCTGGCACTTCTGATGCCGGTTAAGGGCGGGAGGAGTCCATCCCATCAATCCAGGGCCGTAGGGCCGTAGGGCGATCCAGGGCCGTAGGGCGCAATAGCGAAGCGTATTGCGCCGGATGTTAATCACGGCCTAACACGCCTATATGGACTCCTCCCTATTCGCAAGTGGGATCTCTTCAATCGGACGCTTTTAAGGTCAGTTGCAGTCGTATATCCGGCCTTGTTGAAGGATATGCCTCCGGGCCTTCATGGAATCCGCGTACTGGGTGCCTATCGTTCCAGCGGCTTTTTGGCCGGGCGAGTTATCGGCTTTTCCCCGTACCGGTCCGACCTGTTGCGCCATGACTGTCGAGTCTCTCGCTCGCAAACCTGGTTGGGAACTCGGTGTTTAATCGTTTACAAATAAGCTCAGGCGGCCATCGTGTTTAAGCAGCCTGCGATGCCGCCGCCTTCGGCAAGTCCGGGACAAAGTCGCCGTCGAACTCGCGCCCCTGCCGGACGACGGCGAACGCGATGCGGGCCAGCTTGTTGGCCAGCGCGGTGGCGGCCTTGTTGTGGCCGACGCGGGCGGCCAGCTCGACCGCCCAGCGTTGCAGCCGGGTCAGCGCCTTGCCGGCGGCGAGCTTCACCATGGCGGCGTTGAGCGCCGACCTCGCGCCATGGACGAGCAGGGTGCGCAGGTACGGGTCGCCGCGCTTGCTGATCCTGCCGAGCTTGCGCTTGAAGCCGCTGCTGGACTCCTTCGGCGTCAGGCCGAGCCAGGCGGCGAGGTGCCGCCCGTCGCGGAACGCCTCCATGCCGCCGACGGCGGCGACCAGGGCGGTGGCGGTCAGCAGCCCGATGCCCGGCACGGCCATCAGCTTTTGCGCGGCGGGCCGCTGCTTCGCCTCCTGCCGCAACTGCTTTTCCAGCTTTTCGACGCGGGCCTCAAGCTCGGCGATCTCCGCCATGACCTCGGACAGGGCCGTGCGCAAGGCGGGCGGGATTTTGCTTTCCTCGTCGGCCAGCCAGCCCGGCACCCGCCCCATCACCGCCGAGGGGCCTTGCGGCAGGTCGAAGCCGAACTCGCGCAGCAGGCCGCGCACCTCGTTGATCCGCGCCGTGCGCGTCGCCATCCAGCCGCTGCGGACGCGGTGCAGCCCCTGCAAGGCCTGCTGGCCTTCGGACTTGACCGGCACCGGCAGGATGTCGCCGCAGCGGTCGGCCTCCAACAGCGCGGAAGCGTCGGCGCGGTCGGTTTTGTTGCGGCGCACATAAGGCCGCACATGCTGTGGCGGCAACAGTTTGACTTCATGGCCCAGCGCCTGGAACGTCCGCGCCCAATAATGCGCCGTGCCGCAGGCCTCCATGACGATCCGGCACGGCGGGCGGTTGACGAAGAAGCGGGAAAAGGCCTCCCGCGACAGGCGCTTGCGCTCGGTGACGCGCCCCTGGCCGTCCGAGACCGCCAGTTCAAAAACTGACTTTGCCAAATCGACCGCAACGGTGGTAGTGTTCATGTTCTGGACTCCTCTGGCTCGTGAATGGGTTTTTCAGACCCTCCATTCTGGCACTTCAGATGCCGATTTAGGGGCGGGAGGAGTCCATCCCATCATTCCAGCGCACCCGCGCCACGAAGCGACGTGGTGTTTCCAGGTTTCGTGGGGTGGCGCGGGGCGCTGAACGTGGGCGTTAGGCTTTCTCATCAACCACCAGAAAGCGCCAAAAAAGCCAGCAGCATATCCGACTATAGTAAGCAACAGACTGATCCATAAATACCATGCAGGAACATATTCATTCATTGGAACCTCTATCATGACAAATCAAGTGCCGATATGGGCGTTGTGGATACCGTTTCTTAGTGCCATATTAGGCGGAATTGTAACAGGCACGGTTACATACTTAATAAACAAGACAAACAAAGATGCCGAAGAAAGAAAACAACGTAAGGAATTGGCTGTTAAATTAGCCATAGAAAATTATAGTCAAATATGGAATTTGAAAGGAGTAAAAGTTCCTCCCTTAGAGCTTTTTGTTTTGCATATGAACACATTGTCAGAAGCTATATTAAGTGACAAAGAAATAACCGAAGCGGAATACATAAAGCTTCTCAAAAAGTCCAAACGTTTAGAAAAGGCTCACAAGGATTATATTTATACAGATGAACCAAAAGCCTAACACTGCGTTCGACCGCACCCGCGCAACTCATGGCCTAGGTGCTTCGTCTGGCTCCGCGTGTGGCGCGGGGCGGTCAACGCGGGCGTTGAGCGCGAATAGATACCTTTTAATACTGAATGCCGACAGTATAGGGTGGACAAAATGGGAAAAATCTGCCCTCCGTTCAGGTCTGTGGCAAACGAAAGGGCCATGGCTATTTCAAGTTCGCCGTGACGTGACGCTGAGCTCAGGCGTTAGGCTGGCAAATCTCAATCCTATGGAGCAGATCAAAACATGCTTGTAACGATTATATCAGGGGGACAAACGGGGGTAGATCAGGCTGCCCTTAGAGCAGCTCAGAAAATTGATCTTGCATGTGATGGCTGGTGTCCTCCAGGCCGACAATGTGAATCAGGTCTAATCCCTCATCATTTTTCTCTAAAAGAAACGCCGGAAGAGAGAAGTGAGAACGCGCCGGACGTTCCACGATCTCAGAGGACGGAATGGAATGTCAGAGATTCAGATGCAACACTAATAATCCGTTCAGCGCTTAGTAAAAAGGAAGATATAGGAACAGATTTGACTGGTATATATGCAGAGCGATATGGAAAGCCCATGCTCATTTGCGATCCAGATGAGCAAGAAGCGGTGGAAAAAATAAAGTTATGGATTAAATCGCTTGACATCCAAAGTCTAAATGTAGCTGGCCCAAGTGAAGGGACGAACCCAGGAATAGAGGACAAAACCTACGCTCTGCTAATTTCCATATTCAAAGGTTTAAAAGCGAGATAAGGCCATAAGATGCGCAAACCCGTTATAGGGTGCGGTGAGGAACGAACCGCACCGTTCGCGTTCTTCGATTGATGCGGTTTGCTACGCTCACCGCATCCTACGGGCTACCCTTGTGACACCGCTCGCGTTCCTCCATTGATGCGGTTCGCTATCGCTCACCGCATTTCATGCAACAAAGCCGTTCAATAAGCCTAAATTCAGTTTTAAAAACTGGGGTCACCCTTTATGAAAATTAACTTCCTACCTCTCTGCCTGCTATTGCTTGCAGTTTCCAGCTTTCCGGCTTATGGTCAGAAATCCTTAGGAATTGGCGTTCTGCCCACTACCGCAGGTGCTGGTGACGAGACGGAGAACATCATCCATCAGATCGTATCCAGAATGACAGGTATCGACAGAGTCTGGGCTCCCATTTCCGATGGCGAAGACCTGTTCAATCGGCTGATCGAGACGAAAGCAAGTGGGAACAAGGTCAATTTTCTGGTGATTGGCGGCCACGGTTCCCAGAGTGCCCCGCATATCGCCTTAGCCCAAGCGGATATTGGCCCCGAGGACGTGGATCTTCCCAAATTACGAAAGGATGTGGCCTGGTATAGTCAATATCTCCTCCAGAATCCCAATGCCCCCAACAGAAACCAAGCTTGCCATACCTGGCAGGAAAGTAGGAAGCGAATACAGTACTTGGAATCGGTTTCGGAAGTCATGGAGCCGAAAACCACAGTGCTGCTGATCAATTGCTCGGCGGCGGCGACGACGGAAGGTCAGAAGTTCGTAATGAACCTCGGCGAAGTCCTGCTGGGTAAACACGGCGGGATCATCATGGCCAGCACGACTGATGTTGATGTAGGCGATAGCTTAAGGGGACGTGTGCATGCCAATATTTTCACGGGTCCGGTCGTCATTGTCGGCGACTATTTCTTTGCTGGTAAGTATGTAGGGTTTCCAATCCCTGCGCGTTCCGAGATTAAGCCAAACAATGGCGTGAGGTTCGGAACGTTGCGGGTGAAAGCGCTATCTAATGATCAGTCTCTTGGTGGAGTCAAGATTACGGTTTTGGAAAATGGCCGGGCGGTGACCGGCGGCTTGACTCCGATGTCTCCGCAATCTCCTTGGCTGGAGATGCGGGTTCCATCTGTGCATGTCGGAGCTGCGGACTCTTTGAACGGGGAAATCGATCCCCGTAAACTGATCCACTATGTGATCAAGGCAGAGCGAACAGGCTTCGGCAGCGCGAGCCAAGATATATCGGTTTATCCGGATGATGAGATGGGGGCCAATTGCGACCGGCGACCACCAACTGAAGTTGCGATGAGTTTACGGAGCATCAGCATCGAAAACCGGACTATGCGGTTCGATAACCCCATGTACGGCGGGATGCTCCTGGATTGGTGCGTAACCTACCTAAAGCCATGTGGGGAGCCTGCGGCAAACGCCTTCTGCAAATGGAAAGGATTCGACCATGCAGACTCGTTCGAGAAACGGCATGTGGGCTTGTCTGCTCCGACAAAAGTGATCGGCGACGAGAGTGTCTGCAGGGCGGATTTTTGCGACGCATTCTCGTATATCCTTTGTGCAGGTGGTAAATAACGCGGCAAGGTGCGGTAACAGGGCAATGTCGGGTGCGGTGAGGAACGAACCACACCGTTCGCGTCCCCGATTGATGCGGTTCGCTGCGCTCACCGCATCCTACCGGCTGGCCCAATATAATAGTCAGGCGATCAATAAGATCATCTTTAGGTGCAAATCATGAAGTTGAGAGTTCTGGTTCATCCCGCTGAAGAAGGAGGCTACTGGGCCGAAATACCGGCTTTGTCTGGTTGTGTTTCTGAAGGAGAAACCTATGAAGAAACAATGGCGAACATCCTTGAGGCAGCGGAGGGCTGGTTAGCCGTTGCCATGGAGCAATTGCCCACAGAAGACCAAGTGCGAGTTGCGGAAATTGAATTGTGAAAATCGTCTCCGGCAAGCATTCAGGATTTAAAAAAAGGGACACTCGGCCAATTACTCAAAGATGCTAACTTGGCCGAAAATGATTTATAAAAAAATACTATGCCCACTTCACCCTCCGCCTCCCCAAAACCCGGCACCTATCTAGGCTTCGACTACGGCGACAAGCATATCGGCGTCGCGGTGGGGCAGCGGCTGACCGGCACCGCGACCGGCTTGGAAACCATCCCCGCACAGCGCAAGCAAGTCGTCTGGGATGCCATTACCCGATTGACGCAAACTTGGCAGCCGCAAGGCTTCGTAGTCGGTTTGTCTTATCAAGATGACGGCAGTGAAAATCCGATAACACCTTACATTCTTAAGTTTTGCCGCCAGCTCGAAGGCCGTTATCGGTTGCCGGTGTATACCATGGACGAGACGCTTTCCACCGTCGAATCCAAGAGTCTTTATTACCAAAGCCGCGCCAAGCGCTCGAACGGCTTCGGCGCGGTGAAGGATATCCTCGCCGCCCAGTTGATCTTGCAAACTTGGTTAGAACATACTGCCCACCAGGAAAGGCAAAATGCTTGATTTCCCCATAAATGTTGAAACCCTGCTGGATTGCTTGGAGGCCGAATTGCGAGCCGAAATCGTCCTCCGGGATTTGCGCGATCCCGTGATGATCGGCATCCATACTGGCGGTGGTTGGATTGCCGAACAACTCCATGTCCGGCTGGGTTTGTGCGAACCCTTGGGGTTGTTGAATATTTCCTTTTACCGCGACGATTTTTCGCAGATCGGCATGCATCCGCAAGTCGAACCGAGCAAGCTGCCGTTTCGTGTCGATGGCCGTAATATTATTTTGATCGATGATGTGCTTTATACGGGCCGTACCATCCGGGCGGCTTTGAACGAGATATTCGATTATGGTCGGCCGGCTCAGGTGGTGTTGGGTGTGCTGATTGAGCGCGACGGCAGGCAGATCCCGGTGCAGGCCGATTGCCGGGGTGGCAGATTGGAGCTGGGAATCGGCGAAAGAATCAAATTGACCGGCCCGAAGCCTTTGGCTTTGAGCATTTATCCCTCCTCATCCGCGTAGGCACTCCGTGAACAAAGCCCTGCAATTCGACGCCGCCGGACGGCTGCGCCATTTTCTGAGCATCGACGGTTTAGACCGGGCGTTGCTGGTCCGCATCATGGATATCGCCGAATCTTTCGCCAGCGTCACCGAGCAGCAGGTCAAAAAAGTCCCCTTGCTGCGTGGCAAGACCGTCGTCAACTTGTTCTTCGAGAACAGCACCCGCACCCGCACGACTTTTGAACTGGCCGCCAAGCGCTTGTCGGCGGACGTGTTGAACGTCAACATCGCCACTTCTTCGGCTTCCAAGGGCGAGGGCTTGCTGGACACCATCCGCAACATCGAAGCCATGCATGTGGATATGTTCGTGGTGCGCCACGCCGAAAGCGGGGCGGCGCATTTCATCGCCCGGCATGTCGCCCCGCATATCAGCGTGGTCAACGGCGGCGACGGCAGCCATTCCCATCCCACCCAGGCCATGCTGGACATGTTCACCATCCGCAAGCTCAAGGGCGGTTTTTCCGATTTGAAAGTCGCCATCGTCGGCGACATCCTGCATTCGAGGGTTGCCCGTTCGGAAATCCTCGCCTTGAACACGCTGGGCGTGGCGGAAGTGCGCGTGGTCGCGCCGAAAACCCTGTTGCCGGCCGATGCGGAAAGCTTGGGTGTCCATGTGTTCCACGACTTGGATCGAGGCTTGGCCGATGTTGATGTGGTCATCATGCTGCGCTTGCAGAAGGAACGCATGAGCGGCGCGTTCTTGCCCAGCGAACACGAATATTTTTCTTATTTCGGCTTGACTGAGGATCGTTTGCGCAAGGCCAAGCCGGATGCCATTGTCATGCATCCGGGGCCGATCAACCGGGGCGTGGAGATCGATTCCAGGGTCGCTGACGGGCCACAATCGGTGATTTTGCAACAAGTGAGCAATGGCATCGCCGTGCGCATGGCGGTCATGTCCATGCTGATGCGCGGCTACGACGAGGCGCAAGGGGGGGCTGTGGCATGAGCGGGGAACGTTTGGTTATCCATGGCGGGCGGGTCATCGACCCTGCCAATGGCGTGGACGCGGTGTTGCCTGTGGCCATCGCCGAGGGCGTGATTGTCGCCATCGGTTCGGTGCCGGAAGGCTTCGCCGCCGACCAGGAGATCGATGCCAGCGGACAAGTCGTCTGCCCTGGCTTCGTCGATCTGTGTGTGCGTCTGCGCGAGCCGGGCCAGGAACACAAAGCCACCATCGCCAGCGAAACGGCGGCCGCCGCCGCCGCAGGTGTGACCACCTTGTGCTGCCCGCCGGATACGCGCCGCGTCATCGATACCCCGGCGGTGGTCAACCTGGTGCGCGAGCGGGCGGAGGCGGTCGGCAAGGCGCGGGTGATTCCCATCGGCGCGTTGACCCGGGGTTTGCAAGGCAAAGAACTCAGCTCCATGAATGCCCTGAAGAACGCCGGCTGCCTGGCCGTGGGCAACGCCTATGCGACCGTTGAGACCTTGTTGGTTCTGCGGCGGGCATTGGAATATGCGGCGGGTTGCGGTTTGCTCGTCGTCGTCCGCCCGGAGGAACCCAGCTTGCGCAACCGGGGCTGCGTCCATGACGGAGCGGTCGGTAGCCGCCTCGGATTGCCAGGGATTCCGACGGCGGCGGAGACCGTCGCCGTGGCGCAGACGCTGGTGCTGGCCGAGCAGACCGGCGCGCGGGTGCATTTCGGCCAATTGAGCAGCGCCCGCGCCGTGGCGATGGTCGCCGAGGCGCAAGGCAGGGGAGTGGCAGTCAGCGCCGATGTCGCCATCCACCAACTGCATCTGACCGAGAGCGCCGTAGAAGGCTTCGACGCCAACGCCCATGTCTATCCGCCGTTCCGTGCGGAATCTGACCGCGACGCCTTGTGCGCGGGTGCCGCGGCGGGAACCCTTGCCGCCATCTGCTCCGACCACCAGCCGCATGAGCCGAACGCCAAGCTGGACGCCTTCCCCTCCACCGAAGCCGGCATCGCGTCACTGGAAACCCTGCTGCCCTTGACCCTGCGCCTGGTCGATGCCGGCTTGCTGGATTTGTCCACGGCCATCACCCGCCTGAGCTATGGGCCTGCCGTGATCATGGGCTTGGCGGCGGGAAGTCTAGGCGTTGGAGCGCGGGCGGATATTTGCCTGTTCGATCCTGGTTTGGAGTGGACTGCACTAGCGCCGGATTGGTTGAGCCGGGGCGTAAACACTCCGTTTTATGGGGATATGTTCAAAGGCCGTGTGACCCGGACTTTGCTGGGTGGGCGGGAGGTATACGCCGCTCCGGCCAGCAATTAGCAGCTGCGGAAGTAAAGCGACGCAAAACCCCCTCTCCCTCTGGGAGAGGGCTGGGGTGAGGGCAATCGAAAGTCGCTTTACTTCCGCCGCCATCCATATCCCCAACCGGGGGATGGTTATTCGCGTGTGATGAACGCCAGTTTTCTGATGCCGGCCTTGTGGGCTATGGCCATGGTCTCGGCGACGGTGCCGTAGGGTACGGTTTTGTCGCCTTGCAGTTGCACGATCAACTCCGGGTCGGCTTCCAGTTTGGCGCGCAAGGTCTGTTCCAGGGTTTCCAGGGGCTGGGCTTGCTCGTTGAGGGTGATCTTGCCTTGCGCGTCGATGGCGATGGTGGAGGTGTGCTCGTCTGGGGATGGATCGGTTTTTTCAGTCTTGGGCAAATCCACCTTCACCGCCTGGGTCAGCAGCGGGGCGGTGACGATGAATACGATGAGCAACACCAGCATCACGTCCACCAGGGGCGTGACGTTGATTTCGCTCATCGCCTCGCGGTTGGAGGATTCGGTCTTGAACGCCATTTTATTGGTCTCCGTTTTGTTTCAGGCTGGATTTGACCGCCAGGTTGAAGAAGTCGGTGGCGAAGTAGTCCAGTTCCGCTTCGCTCTGCCTCATCCGGCTGAGGAAATAGTTATAGGCCAACACCGCCGGGATGGCGGCGGCGATGCCGATGGCGGTGGCGACGAGGGCCTCGCCGATGGGGCCGGCCACCACGTCCAGGCTGGCGGATTTGGCTTTGCTGATGCCTTCCAGGGCATGCATGATGCCCCAGACGGTGCCGAACAGGCCGACGAAGGGCGCTGTGCTGCCGATGCTGGCGAGCATGGCGAGCCCTTGCTCCAACACCTTGCGCTCCTTGCTGATTTGCTGGCGCAGGGAGCGTTCGAGAATCGACTGGATGTCCCCGCTCAGTTCCAAGGGGCGCGAGGCATTGCTGCGCACGTCTTGCAAGACGTGGAAGCCGGCTCCGGCGATGCGGCCCATGGCGCTTTTTTCCTGGTCTACCTTGGAGGCTTCGTTAAAATCCGATGCCGCCCAGAAAGCCCCGCCATAGGCATGGTTTGCCCGGCCCATGCTCCAGAACACCCAGCTCTTGAAAAAGATGATGCCCCAGGTGATCGCGGAAAAGCCGATCAATATCGCCAGGGTCATTTTGACGATGTTGGTGGAAGTCAATTCAATTGTGAAATAAGCAAACATGGAACAAGCCTTGTCGAGGGTTAAAGAGGGTATTATTTGTCAAGTTCCGGCATCCTTGCCGGAATGAAGGGGTTTTGAGCCAAAATCAGCTTTTTTTCAGTTTGAACTGGTAAGGCACGACGACCCATGAGTCAACCGGTTTATCGCCTCGGCGCGCCGGCGTGGCATGGGCTTCCTTGATCAATTCGACCGCTTGTTCGTCCAGCACATCATGGCCGCTGCTGCTGATGACAATGACTTCACCGATCTCGCCGTCGGCGAGGATATGGACTTTCAGCGTCACCGTGCCTTCCCAGCCGCGCTCTTGCGCCAAGCGGTTGTACCTTCTGGAAAATCCACTGATTCCGCCGGTGTGGTAGCGGGTGTCCTCGCCAGGCTCGACCTCGGCTTTTGGCGACCCCTTGGGTGCTATTACCGGGGCGGGAGCGGCTTCCTCGACGGGCGTTGGTGCCGGTGCGGCTTCCACCTGCGGCTGGGGTTTTGGCATAGGCTTGGGCCGGTCCGGTTTCTTGACGACAGGCTTTTCCGGCTTGGGGAGTGGCTTTGGTATCGGCTTAGGCTTGGGTGGTTGTTGCACCTGCGGCAGAGGCGTGGGGGCGGCTGCGATCGGCGTGCGCGGGGCCATGATTAGCGCCGCCTCGATGAGCGGTGGTTCCTTCGGCGGCTGCGGGACGGGCAGCGCCTGGTATAGCTGCCACACGGAGAGATGGATGAGCAGGGCAAGCATGTAAGATACCCCCTCTGCCTTCCATAGTTTCTTGCGTTGCCGTTCCGCGTTGATGGTGGCGGGGGAAAAACTCATCAGAGTGCCACTTTGTAGATCGGTCTTGCCGTAGGAGGTGATTGAGTTCATGTCAGTCGCTTCGGGTGAGTGCCAAAATCATCGACCGACGGCCCTTCCGGCCTTCCAGGCCGGTGATTCCACGGTACATTATCGACGATACCGCGCCTAATCTCCATATCCCGGTGTCCCCTCAGTCTTTGTCGTTTGATGCGATTCTGAAAATGTTTCCGTCCCTGGGCCACATTTTCCGCCAAGGCGAATGCTTGGTATAGCGGAAAGGGAAAAATCGCAAATTTCAAGCCAATTGCATCCAATGCTGAGGCTGGTCTGATTCCTTGCCTCTTGGCTCGGCAAGACGTGCTGGCTGAAACCATGGAACACCTGTCATGCAAGGATTTGGTGGCCAGGGGGTTGTCCGTTTCCGCTGAAAAAGGCAGGCGGCTAGGATGGTGTGGGTATTTTCTATGGTCTATGGCCGGCGCACTTGAGGTATATGACGTGTTTTTATGTGCCATATGCCACGCCTGTGAGCCGGACAATGTTACTTTTGCCCGTTCCGGCCGCATCCGTTCATCCAATCGGCGAGCCGTCTGGCCAGTCCGGCCAGCCAGCGGCTCCCTACGTGCCATGCCCCTGCCGCCAGCGTGAATGTCAGCCGTTGGGATTCCTTAAGGAATCTCCGAACAAGTTGATTCCGTTCATGGTTCGACAGGCTCAACACGAACGGAATCAACAACCTAACGCTCGTCCTGAGCTTGTCGAAGGCTTTAACCATAGGCTCCTTAACCGCGCTGGCCCAATAGGGCAGTAGCGGGGAAAAATCGACTGGGCGGTCGCTCACTATGCCGCGCTGGTTCAGCCATTGCGCAAGCCCGGTGAGGTAAAGCAGCAGCGGGACCAGGCCGACGATAAACCAGAGCAGCCGGCCCGCCGCGCCGAAGGCTTCCCCGGTATGCAGCGGCCATAGGCGGCTGACGAAAGCCTGTCCGGCGGTAAATTGGTTGGGATTGCGCACATCCCGGATCTGTCCGCTCCAACGGTCGATCCAGACCATGGTGACAGGATGGCGGATGTTCACTTCCCCAGGACGGCGCAGATTGACGCGGTAAGTGCCATCTTCCCCCGCCGGCGTGGTGATGCGGCGGATTTCGGCATGGGGGAAGGGGCCGCGCGCGATCACCACCGCTTCGTCCAGGCTGACCGGGCGGTTGTTGGGCACCGCCGTACTGCGTATCGCCGGGCCGTCCTCGCCGTGTCCCATGCCGGACGCCCCGGCCAGGGTTTCCAGGATTTTTGGATTGGCGAGATGGAAGCCGGTCAAGGCCAGCAATAGCAAGATTGGGGCGCAGGTCAGGCCGGCGAAGCCATGCAGGTCGTGCAGCAGGCGCATCAGGCCGAGTCGGTGGCGGAGGGTGAAACCCCGGCGCAGGGCATGGATCCCCGGCCACCAGAGATAAAGGCCGCTGAGGACGGATGCGGCCATCGCCAGGCCGAGCAGGCCCACCGTCCTCGCGCCGGACAAGCCGAGTTGCAATTGGGTGTGCAGATCTTCTATCCAGGTGGCGAAGGTGTGGCCCCAGAAGCGGCTGGCGACCACCTCGGCGGTGTAGGGGTTCACAGAAACCATCAAGGGCGCGTAAAGCTCGCCGAAGGTTTCATGGGGCTTCTCGTACCAGGCGGTCATCATGCCGCAGGGCGAGTGGGGCATTTCCAGCACCCATTCGCCGTGGCGGCTGGGATGGGCCACCCGCACCGCCGCAATGATCTTGTCCAGGGACTGGGGTTGGTCGACAGTCCCTTTGATGACTAGGTGTGGATTCAGCAGTTCGTCTAGGTCTTCGCGGACTATGCTCAAACTGCCGGTGAGGCCCAGCAAGGCGAATAGGAGGCCTGCGGCCAATGCCAGATAAACATGGGCTTTGAGCCACAGGTCACGGCGAAGTATTCTGCTTGGGAAGGGCATGATGGCCTGTGGAGGGTAATGGGAGTCCCCTCTCCCTGCGGGAGAGGGGAGCAAAAGCAATTTCAATCGCCCAAGGCGATCAGATGAAACCCTTCGGCCTGGGTTTGCCAAGCCACATAATGATGGCCTTGGTGGGCGAGCAGAAACGGATGGTCGGCTTCGCTTTCGGTTTCCGCCAAATTCCTCGGGATCGACCAGGATATTCCGCCATCGGTGGAATGTTGCTCAAGCAGCACATTCTTTTTCCCGTCAAACTCGTTCCAGGTGAGATGGATGGATTGACCGTCGGCCAGCAGATCGGGATGGCCGGTGGGGCGTGTGGCCGAAGCCCACGGGCGGGGAGAACGTCTTGCCGTGGTCTTGGCTGCCACTGAAAAAAAGCCCCTTGCGCACATCGCCGTTGGTGAACCAGGCGGCATAGTATTCGCCGGTTGGCGTGATGGAAAGGGCAGGGCCGTGTTGGGGGCAGCCGTCGATTTTCCATTGGTCTTCGCTGACCCGCTGGATCGGCCCCGGCTGGTCTTTGGCGGTGAAGCGGGCCAGGGCGTGGTCGCGGATCTGTCCGTCGAAGACCTGACGCCATAGGATCACGGGGAATTTCTTGGCCTCGATTTTCATCGCCAGGCGGCAGCATTCGCACACATGGTCGGCGATTTTCTTCTCCGGGTGGAAGCTGCGCCCGCCGTCGCTGGAATAGGTGTAATACATCGCCGCGCCGGTGTATTGGCCTCCGCCTTGTTCGGCCAGGACTTTGTCCCGATTGTCGATCCAGGCCAGGTAGATGTAATCACGGTCGTTCACCGCCAAGGATTCGAAGCGGTGGCCGATTTCATCGGGGTCGCTGTTGATCTGGATCGGGGTGGTGAAGGATTTTCCGCCGTCCAGCGAACGGCTAAAGCGGATGTGTCCGGTGTGCGGCTTGGCTAGGCGCTTGGTCCAGGCCACATAGATCGCGCCCGCCTTGGAGAGGGCGATTTTAGGGCGGGCCTCGCCGCTGGCGGCCTCGACGGGCTCGGCGATGGGATTGACCGCGAAGGGCTGGGAGAAGGTATGCCCCAAGTCATTGGAATGGTTGACATAGAGAATCCCGGCCTGATCCCAGACAGCCCACAACCGCCCATTCGCGTCGAAGGCCACGGAGGGGCTTTTGGCGCATTCGATGGCCGGTTTGGCGTTTTCGCCGAGGCAACTGGCGCTGCTGGCGGCTTCTGGCCGGGCTGGGGCTGCCCGCTTGGCGGGTTTGGCGGCGCAGGAGGCTAAGGCCAAAGCCAAAGCCAGAAAGCCTAAGGACAAGGCGGCGAGGAGGGTTTTGACCCCTCGTGGGGGTGGGTCTATATGTGTTTTCAAGCTTCCGTCCTCTTAAAACCTTGGGAGAGTGGGTCTGGCGGGTGGATTTTACCGCATTCGCGGTTTACGAGGCCAAGTTAGGACGGCCTTCAGGCCGCTTTCGGAGGGCTGAAGCCAGTCCTTTGGTTACAGCTTTTTCTTGCAAAATATGGGGGAACCGATACACAATAACCCCGCACCCCGCACCCCGCACCCCGCACCCCGCACCCCGCACTAGGCGCTTACTACGTCAAAACATAGGATTTTTCTCCCATGCACCTACTAAGTACAGGACAAAACCTCCAAAGCCCATAGGAATTCCTGGAATTTCTCGCTGAGGTTCAGCACGATGTTGCGGAGGAAGTCGAGTCCGTGGCGGAACAAGGACTTGAGGGGGCGCTGCAGGGTCTTTTAAAAAGGATGGGGTTTTGCCCATGGAGCAACTGGCCGGTGCGGTAAGTCCAGGCGAAGGCCAGAGCGAGCAGGCCCATCAGCTCGGCAAGGCGCTCGGGGCCGGTCAGGTGGGTATCCTCGAAGTTGAAGCCCCGGCTCTTCAGGCAGCCGAACAGGGTCTCGACCTGCCAGCGGTCGGCGTAGGCGCCGATGGCTTCGGCCTGTGGCGCGGAGGATGAGGCGATGAACAGGAAGTCGCCGTCGTCCAGGCGCGGCGCGGTGATATGAACGAAACCGCCCCAGACCGGCCTGCGCCCCGGCAGGTGCCGGCAGTCGCCGGGCTTGAGCGAGCCGAACAACACGTCCAGGCGCATCATCCGGTTCCGGCCATTGGGGGCGAGCGTGTTGCGCTTGAGGCGCTGGTGGAACGGGATGCCTTGGCTTTGCAGCCAGCGGAACCAGTCCTCGCCGACGAACTCGCGGTCGGCCAGCAGCGCCTCAATCGTGGCGACACCAAAGACTTTGAGGAAACGCCCCATCAAGGCGACGCGCTCGGCGGTGTCGGAGTTGCCCGCCTTGTCCAGGACGCTCCAGAACACCGGCAGGGCGATGCCGTGGCAGGCGATGCCGAGCACGAGGAAGTTGATGTCGGCCTTGCCGAACTGCCCGTTCGTGCGGTCCATCGTCAGCCGCCAGGGGCCGTCGCCGACCGGGCCGATGCGCACCAGCAGGCGGGCCAGGTCGTCGTAGCCGATCCCGAACGAGCGGAAAAAGCGTTGCAGGCGCTTGTAGTGCGAGTCCACCTTGGCCTTGCCGCCGAAGCCGGTGGCCAGCTCGGCCAGGCTGACGCTGCGCACCTTGAGCAGCGCCAGCAGGAATTGGGCAAGGAAGCTTATCCTCGCGCCGTGCCAAGGCAGGTGTTCGGCCAGGACGGCCTTGAGTTCGTGGATCGGGTCGTTCGGGGAGGCAGTCATCGGGCCTGGAAAAAGCTATTAGCTTATCCCATGACAATCAATCAGTTAAATTTTTGTCCTATACTTAGGGTGGCATTGTAGGTGTCGGCGTAAGCGGAAAAGGACGCTACCGCAATCACGGGTAACAAAGCGGAAATTTTTGGTTTCATAAAATCAAGGCGCTCATGCGTTTCATAGGGAATCCCCTTTAAACTGGCTGGGATAGTGCTCATCAAAAAGCCCTTAGGCTTGCGCTTAAGGGCTTTGAATTGGTGTGGTAGCAACGGCGGGACTTGAACCTGCGACACCCGCATTATGAATGCGGTGCTCTAACCAACTGAGCTACGTTGCCACGCTTTTGAGTTGTGCATTATCGCCAAGCCTGCTGGCTGCTGTCAATATCCTGGATGCCAAACCCGCTCAGAAATCATTGCGGCAGATTTCCACCACCCGGCGGCAGATTTCCCGGCCATAATCGGTCCACTGGCCTTGGCCCCAGTAGCGGTAGCAACTGGTCTGCGCGGACAGCAGGTGGAACAAGGCATTGCGGTAGCGCGGGTCGGACGGCGGGACGCCGGGCCCCAGGACTTTTTCGTTGAACACCGAACTGGCCTCTTCCATCGGCCCCAGCACATTGTCGTAGCCTTTCACCCAGGAAATGTCGTTGGTCCAACTGCCGCCTTCCATGTGGAAGCGGTGGTCCGCTTTGCGCAGTTCCTCGATGGTCTTGGACAGCTTCTCCGGGCCGTCGCCGGGGGTGAAGCGATCCCAGATGGCTTTCTGGTGGATGGGCTGGATTTCCGGGAAGTCGCTCTCTTTGACGCCCAAGCCAAACAGGTATTCCAGGTATTCGGTGGCGTTGAGCATCGGCGTGTCGCCGCCGGTGGATTCACGGGACACGTCGAGGAATTTCCCCGGAAACTCGTTCATCATCACGCCGCCGTTCTCGCCGTCGGCGATCTGCGTCACCAAGGGCGGCACACTCTTGCCGCCCAGTTCCCAGCGCGACAGGCTTTTCGCCTCGTAATAGGGCTGCATCTGGGCGACGAGTTTGGTGTCGCTGCCCTGGGTCTTGATGATGGCGATGATGTCGATGCTTTCGCCTTTGGAATTCTTGGCGATGAGGCGATGGGGCAGGTGCTTTTTCTCAATCCCGTGGCCGCTGGCGGGCAATTCGACGCTGTGCTCCTGGATCAACACCCAGGTGAAGCCGCAATCGCGCAGGGTCTTGACGTATTCGTAAGCTACGTCGGGATGGTTGGGCAGGGCCATTTCCGAGGGCGAGAAGCCACGCACCCGGCTTAAGGCTTCTTTGCCGAAAATCGCGGCGAAATGGTGCTGCCAGGCTTTGACATGCAGGCGGAAGTCTTGCGAGGGGGTGGACGGGGCGACGGCGTGGCCCCAGGGCGCGCCCAGCCATTCGACGGCGTGGCGGTATTGATGGCTGAGGGTGATGTTTTTCAGGCTGTCGAAAACATCGTGCGCGCCCATTTTGCGCAGGCCGTGGAACAGGGTGCCGGAGTATTCCAGCATCACGCGGGGCTGCTTGCCTTCGTGGATCAATTGCGGGACGAATTCGCCGATGCGCTTGTAACACCAATGGAAGCCGCCGGCGTTGTGGTTGTCGCCGATCCCTTGGTTCTCATACATGTATTGCAGATTGCTAATCAGTGCTGCGGTATGTAGATCGCCGCCGCCTGCAGGGATCAGCGGCTGGTGCATGTGCAGGGCGATAGCGCAGGCGCTGTGGATGCGGTCGAAAGGGATGTGGGTCTCGTGGGCGTAGACCGTGGCCGGGCGCTGTTTCAGCGTCGCTTCAATTTCGGCTTCCTGGCCGCAGATATTGGGCAGGCCATCGATAGTTTCGGCTAATTCTGCCATGGATCGTTTCTCCGCTGGGTGGATGCTGGGAAGGCCCTGCTTTGCCTTGGGGTGTCAAGGGTGGGAGCCGGGACGTGCGCAGTTTACACGATAGCAGGGCAGGGGGGGGAAACGGAATGTTGCAGGATGGTTTGGCGCATGTTTTGCTGTCAGGCGTCAAGATGTTATCCTTCACCATAAAAGTGTGCGTTGCGATGCTGCCCGCCCTAATTCCCGAATTCCTCGCATTCATGTTTAGCCCACCCGAAAAACCAGCAGATAGGCACGATGGCAAATGAAACAAAATCCCCTCCCTTTCCCGGGGGGAGCGAGTTAGGCAAGGCTTTGAAATCGTGCAAGTCGTCTTTTCTCTTCGCGGGGTTCTTCAGTCTTTTCGTCAATCTGCTGCTCTTGGTTCCTTCCTTCTACATGTTGGCGGTCTACGACCGTGTGTTGTCCAGCAGCAGCGAATCAACCCTGTTCATGCTGACCTTGATCACGGTTTTCCTGTTTCTGGTCATGGGGGGGCTGGAATGGATTCGCTCACAAATCCTCATCTCCACCGGCACACGTTTGGATCAGATGTTGGGAAGCCGCGTGTTCAATTCCATTTTCTCCATGGCGTTGGCTTCGGGCGGCAAGACTGCCACGGCCCAGCCTTTGAGCGATTTGTTGCAACTGCGCCAGTTTCTCACCGGCAACGGGCTGTTCGCCTTCTTTGACGCGCCATGGCTGCCGATCTACCTTTTGTTGCTATTTCTGTTTCATTTCTGGTTCGGCGTGGCGGCGGTGCTTTCCGCTTTGGTGTTGATCGGCCTGGCGGTGTGGAACGAGGTCGGCCACCCGTGGCGATCTTAAGGAGGCAGGCCAGGAGTCTATCGTGGCCAACCAATACACGCAGAGCAATCTGCGCAATGCCGAAGTCATCGAAGCCATGGGCATGTTGCCCCGCATCAGGCAGCGCTGGCAGGAAAAACAGCACAAAGTGCTGGTTTTGCAGGCGCGGGCCAGTGCCAAGGGCGGCTTGATCAATGCTTTGTCGAAGACCTTCCGCATGACGATCCAATCCCTCATCCTGGGCCTTGGCGCGTATTTGGCGATCCACAAGGAGATCACGCCGGGTTTGGTGATTTCGGGTTCCATTCTTTTGGGCCGGGCCTTGGCCCCCTTGGATTTGATGATCAGCGGTTGGCGCGGTTTTTTGGGGGCGCGAGAGTCCTACGGTCGGCTGAGTGCGCTGCTCCCAGAACTGCCCCCGCGTGAAACGCCCTTGCCTTTGCCGATGCCCAAGGGCGAGATCCGGCTGGACAATGTCTTCATCACTCCGCTGGGGGCCAAGCATCCGATTCTGAAGGACATCAACCTATTCATCGAGCCGGGAACCCAGGTTGCCGTCCTCGGCCCCAGCGCGGCCGGCAAGTCTACCCTGGCGCGGACGATCTTGGGCATTTACCGGCCTGAAAAAGGCAGCATCCGCATGGATGGCGCGGACATCCATAACTGGGAGCGTGGGCAAAAAGGTGCCTTCCTGGGCTATATGCCCCAGGATGTGGAATTGCTGGATGGCACGATCAGCGAAAATATCGCCCGCTTCGGCGAGATTGACGCGGAAAAAATCGTCGAAGCCGCCCAGATGGCGGGCATCCATGAAATGATCCTGCATTTGCCTGAGGGTTACGAGACCCGTATTGTCGGCAGTGGCTATCTGTTGTCTGCCGGCCAACGGCAGCGCGTGGGGATTGCCAGGGCGGTGTACGGCAACCCCCGCGTGGTCGTGCTCGACGAGCCTAACTCCAACCTTGACCAAGCGGGCGAGGCGGCTTTGATGGCGACGCTGGCCTCGCTCAGGCGGAAAGGGGCAAGCGTCCTCATCGTTGCCCATAGGACCAATATCATCAGCCAGGTGGACAAGATCCTCGTGATGGTCGAAGGACAGGTGGCGTTTTTCGGCCCTAGGGATGAAGGCTTGTCCCTGCTAGGACAGGTTGCGGGCAATCCACCACCGCAAGCCGCGCCGAAAGCACCGCCCGCCGTCGGCATGGCGGTCGCCCGGCCTTTCAAGTATTGACTGGCTCTTTTCGCTGATAACAACCGATGCATCTCACCACGCCCCAAATCCATGGCGACGACCGCCCCATCCGCCGGCTTGGGCTGGCCTTTGTCATTGCCGTGTTCGGCGTCTTCGGTGGCTGGGCTGCCCTGGCCCCATTGGAGAGCGCGGCGCTGGCTCCTGGCAGCATCATGGTGGAAAGTTACCGGAAAACAGTCCAGCATCTGGAAGGCGGGATCATCAAAACCCTACAGGTCCGCGATGGCGACACGGTGGCCAAAGACCAGGTGTTGGTCACCCTGGACGACACCCAGTGGCGCACCCAGCTTGAAGTGGTGCGCGGGCAGTATTTCATCGCCGCCTCGCGGGAGGCCCGATTGATCGCGCAACGGGATCGCCTGGACAAGATCCAGTATCCGCCCGACCTGATTGCGCGGCAAAACGATCCCCGAGTGCAAGAAGCCATCCATTTGCAGGATCAAACCTTCACCGTGCGCCGGCTGGCGCAGGAAGGGGAGATCTCGGTCTATCAGCGGCAGATCGAGCAGTTGCGCGCCAAGGTATCCGGCTTGCGGGCGCAAAAGGAAAGCCGCGACCGTCTGGTGGCTTCCTATCGTAGCGAGCTGGCTGATTTCCAAAACCTGCTCAAGGAAGGATTCACCGAAAAGCAGAAAGTGCGGGATTTGGAGCGCAATTTGGCGCAGAACGAAGGGCAACAGGGCGAGCTGCTGTCCACCATCGCGGCGACGGAGCTGGAAATCAGCGAAACCGAACTCAAGATCCTGCAATTGAAAAAGGAGCTTCAACGCGAGGTGGCGAAAGAAATGAGCGAGGCGGAGGCCAACCTGTCCGAGGCCCGCGAAAAGATCCAATCGCTGGAGGCGACGGTCGCCCGTTGCGTCGTCAGGGCGCCGGACGCCGGGATGGTGCTGGGTTTGACGGTGCATACCATCGGCGCGGTGATCCAGCCGGGCGGGCGCATCCTCGACATCGTGCCGCAGAATGGAAAATTGATCGTCGAGGCGCAGGTTTCGCCTATTGATATTGATCGCGTCAAGGTCGGCCAGACGGCGGAAGTCCGTTTCAGCGCCTTCAAAACGCGGGAGACCCCGAAAATGGAAGGCAAGCTCATTGGCCTGTCCGCCGACAAGCTGGTCGATGAGACCAAGCAGGATAAGCCTTCCTATTATCTGGCAAGGGTGGAAGTCACCCCGGAAGGCTTCCGGGAACTGGCCAAGCATCATCTGGAACTGGTGCCCGGCATGCCGGCCGAAGTGTTGATCAACACCGGCTCGCGCACCCTGCTGCAATATCTGTCCCGCCCCTTCATGGATACTTTTGCCCGTTCCTTCATCGAAGATTGAGTCGCCATGCGCAACCCCCTGAATAGCCTGTTCGCTGCCATGCTCATGGTCGGCTCGCTGGACGTGTCGGCAGCCGATCTGATCGAATTGTATGACCAGGCTTTGGCCACCAATCCCACCTTGAAGGGGGGGGAGTACGCGGTCGACCAGGCCAAGGCGCAAAAAGACCAAGCCATGAGCAAGCTCCTGCCCCAGATCTCGGCCATGGGCAATCTGTCGTGGAACCGGTACACGCAAACAATACCCGCTACCACCAGTATCTTCGGGGCAACGACGCCGCAATACGACTCGACCACGAACTACCCCGGGTCACGCGGTGTCCTCCAGGCCCGCCAAGTTTTGTTCGACTTGCCCGATTATCTTCGCCTGCAAGGGGCGGGGGCGGGGATCCAGCAGGCCGAACTGCAATTGGAAGCCACCCACATGGAGGTTGCCGGCGATCTGATCGAGCGTTACTTCACGGTGTTGGAAGCGATAGACCAGATGAGCGCCATTGAAGGCGAAAAGGCGCTGACCGAAGGGGACATGAAGCGTATCCGCCGGATGAACGAACTGCAACTGGCGCCGGTCACGGATCTTTACGAGGTCGAAGCCTACTATCAAGCCTTGCTCACCCGCGAAATCGAGGCTGAGAATGCCCGATTGGTGGGTTTGGAGAAGCTCCGCGAATTGGCCGGTGTGCCGGTGCCGTCCGTCGCGCCCCTGGTCAAGGAGAACCTTCCCGCCGTGCCGGGGAAAGTGGATGAATGGGTGCAGGATGCCACCTTGAAGAATCCCGCGCTGATCGCGCTACAGTATGCGATTGAATCCAACGGGAAGATCATCGCGGGTTCCCGCGCCGAGCATTTGCCGCAGGTTTCCTTGCAGTTGTCGGAAACTTACGCCGACAACAGCGGATTCGACAACCGCTCCCTGTCGCGCTACTCGGTGGGTACGGTCGGCATGCAACTGACCATCCCGATCTACTCCGGTGGCGGGACGGAGGCCACGGTGCGCGAGGCCATCGCCCGTTACCAGATCGCCATTGAAAAAAAGGCGCAAAAGTTCCGCGAGATCGAGCGGGAGACCCGCACGGCCTATCTGGACGCGCTGGCGGGGAGGGCGCGCATCGAATCCACCGGGCGGGAAGTCCAGGCCCGCGAAAAGGCGCGTGATGCCCAGGAACGCAGTTACGATCTGGGCGTGTCCACCATCGTCGCGGTTTTGGAGTCGAAGAAAAATCTGCTGAAGGCGCGGTTTGAGCAAGCCCAGGCCCGCTACCACTACATCCGTTCCTTGGCCGCCCTGCGTCTTTGGGCCGGCAGCCTGACCCGCCAGAGCCTGGAAGACACCAATGCCTGGCTGGCCGAAGACTGGCAAATAAGCTGACGATTCGACGAAGCCACCCCTGTCTATGGCTTTGACGATGCTCAGAGACAGGGCTTTCCATTATGCGGCCGCAATTGCCACACTGCGTCGCAAATTGCGATCATGTTTTCGTTTTGCGACACGATTTGTCGGGTCATGGCGATGGGGCTAGTATCCCCCTTCCCAAAAAGACGCTTTTTTCCGTCGATTCCGGTGGCTATCCTGCCAAGGCGTTGATTAAGGTATAAAAGCTCCTTCGTTTTTGTTGAATGTGGCATCAATTATGCCTAAACCTTTGCCGGGCAAGGCAGTGAGTGCATGCTGCAAGCTCTGCCGATCTGGATCGAGCGCAAAGCTTTCGCTTACAATGCGCCGACATGGCCGTTTTGCTGTTGAGTGCGCCATGCTGAAAGCTGTATTTCATCAACATTATTTTGGGGAATCCCGCATGCGTAAAGTTGTTTCCGTCTTGCTTCTTGCTCTTGCTGTATCGCCGGCATTTGCCAGTATTAGCGTACCTGAACCGGAAAGTCTCTCCTTGTTTGCCATTGGCGGGCTGGGGATGCTGTTGGCCCACCGCGGCAAGAAGAAGTAAGTTCTATGGGGCATCCATGCGATGCCCTGCTACCCCTCTGTTTTTTTCCCGCAGGAAATGTCCGCCGTTCCACTGGGTTCGGCGGGCATTTTTTTATCCTTCCCGCAAAATGCGACGCAAAATGCCAATGGATTTGCGTTTTGCGATTGCCTTTTGTCGTCAAATGGCGACGGCTGGTGCGCGTACCGTCCTTCCCTAGACGCTTTTTTTGCCATCAGCCCCGGTGGCTATCCTGCCAACCCATTGATTAACTTGTTAGAGTCCATTGGGTTTGTCGTGTGTGGCCTTATTTTTGCTAAATGAACCCAAAGCTCGTGGGCGCCAGCCTTGCCGGTCATGGGGCGGCATCCGTGCGATGTTGCGCTACCCGCCTACCGGGTTCTTGCGCGTGGCCGAAGTAGCCGGTTTCACAATACCCGAATCTGTCCAAAACTAAAGTTTGTCAGGAGTCACGGAAATGTCCATACCATTGCTTTCGATCACAGTATCCTATCCTGGTTCGCTCCTGGAGCCAAGCTATGTGGACATAACATTTGAAAACAATTCCATCTTCGGAATGGGTACGGTGTACGATGCTTGGTGTGCCAATCAGAATGCGGATATTCGGCTGGTGCCAAATGGAGTGAATTATACTGGCACCTTCCAGGCCACAGCCTACTCCTCCTATGAGCTGGGCAGCACCTTGGCCGCGGCATTTCCCACGATCAACCAGGGCAACCTAGGGGAGGTGAATTGGCTGCTCAATCAGGATTATAATATACCCGGCACGGGCTACAGCTTTGGCGATGTCCAAGCGGCTATTTGGACGCTGTTAAGTGGCAGTTATGTGGCAAGCTGGGACATCGGCCCGACGAATTCAGCCAACGTTGCGTATTTGGTTAGCCAAGCCAATCTGCATCCTAACTATGTCCCCGACATCACGGATGGCAACCCCGCCGACGCCAACATTGACGTACTCCTCGCCATTACCACGACAGACGCGAGCCATACGGTCCAGCAACCGATGATCATCCAAGTCCAGTCGGCGGCGCTGGGCGATTATGTATGGCTTGATAGTAATGGTGATGGTGTGCAGGGAGCCAGCGAAACCGGCATCCAGGGCGTGACCGTCAATTTGTGGCGTGACACCAATGGCGATGGCAACGTCGAGTCCAATGAAATTCTGAAGACTACGACCACCGACGCCACGGGCCATTATGAATTCTACGGGCTGACCCCGGGGCTGGATTACCAGGTGCAGGTCGTGGCACCGACCGGTGACACGTTCACCACGCAGTATGCGCAGGGTGCCGATGCCAACAATGCGGTGGCGACCGACTCCAACGTGAACGCTTCGGGCTTGTCGGGTGTCATCGTGCTGCAGCCGGGCCAGAATAATGCGACCATCGACGCGGGCCTCGTGTCGCCCACCGGCCCCGGCGGTGGCCCCGGCGGCGGCGGTTCGGGTTTGGCAGTCTCCTCCCTCAGCGGCACTGTCTATGTGGACAACCAGGGTACCGGAAGCTTCGCCACTGGCGATACCCTGCTGCCCGGGGTCACCTTGGCGCTGCTGAATCCTGATGGCACACCGGCACACGATGCCAACGGTATCCTCGTCGCAACGGTGACCACGGACGCCAACGGCAATTACAGCTTCGGCAACCTGCTGGCGGGCAATTACCAGATCGTCGAGACGCAGCCCAACGGCTACGGCGAAGGCACGGACACCGTCGGCAGCGAAGGCGGCAACCTGGGTACCACCGATGTCATCAATGCGGCCCTGGGTGCGGGCGCGGCCGGTGTCAACAACAACTTCGGCGAGACCCTGGGCTCCCTGTCCGGCCTCGTCTACGTGGACGCCAACAACAGCGGCAGCTACGTCGCGGGCGACGCGCTGCTGTCCGGCGTCACCCTGACCCTGAGCGGCACCGACGCCAACGGCCACGCCGTCAGCGCCACGACCACCACCAATGGCAGCGGCCAGTACACCTTCGGCAACCTGCTGGCGGGCACCTACACCGTCACCGAGACCCAGCCGGCCGGCTACGGCGAAGGCAAAGACACGCTCGGCACCTACACCGTGGGCGCGGGGGCGGTCACGAATGAAACCGGCAGCGCCGCCACCCAAGACCAAACCCAGGTCAACCAAGTCGCGGGCGCGGCCGGTGTCAACAACAACTTCGGCGAGACCCTGGGCTCCCTGTCCGGCCTCGTCTACGTGGACGCCAACAACAGCGGCAGCTACGTCGCGGGCGACGCGCTGCTGTCCGGCGTCACCCTGACCCTGAGCGGCACCGACGCCAACGGCCACGCCGTCAGCGCCACGACCACCACCAATGGCAGCGGCCAGTACACCTTCGGCAACCTGCTGGCGGGCACCTACACCGTCACCGAGACCCAGCCGGCCGGCTACGGCGAAGGCAAAGACACGCTCGGCACCTACACCGTGGGCGCGGGGGCGGTCACGAATGAAACCGGCAGCGCCGCCACCCAAGACCAAACCCAGGTCAACCAAGTCGCGGGCGCGGCCGGTGTCAACAACAACTTCGGCGAGACCCTGGGCTCCCTGTCCGGCCTCGTCTACGTGGACGCCAACAACAGCGGCAGCTACGTCGCGGGCGACGCGCTGCTGTCCGGCGTCACCCTGACCCTGAGCGGCACCGACGCCAACGGCCACGCCGTCAGCGCCACGACCACCACCAATGGCAGCGGCCAGTACACCTTCGGCAACCTGCTGGCGGGCACCTACACCGTCACCGAGACCCAGGCCGGCTACGGCGAAGGCAAAGACACGCTCGGCACCTACACCGTGGGCGCGGGGGCGGTCACGAATGAAACCGGCAGCGCCGCCACCCAAGACCAAACCCAGGTCAACCAAGTCGCGGGCGCGGCCGGTGTCAACAACAACTTCGGCGAGACCCTGGGCTCCCTGTCCGGCCTCGTCTACGTGGACGCCAACAACAGCGGCAGCTACGTCGCGGGCGACGCGCTGCTGTCCGGCGTCACCCTGACCCTGAGCGGCACCGACGCCAACGGCCACGCCGTCAGCGCCACGACCACCACCAATGGCAGCGGCCAGTACACCTTCGGCAACCTGCTGGCGGGCACCTACACCGTCACCGAGACCCAGGCCGGCTACGGCGAAGGCAAAGACACGCTCGGCACCTACACCGTGGGCGCGGGGGCGGTCACGAATGAAACCGGCAGCGCCGCCACCCAAGACCAAACCCAGGTCAACCAAGTCGCGGGCGCGGCCGGTGTCAACAACAACTTCGGCGAGACCCTGGGCTCCCTGTCCGGCCTCGTCTACGTGGACGCCAACAACAGCGGCAGCTACGTCGCGGGCGACGCGCTGCTGTCCGGCGTCACCCTGACCCTGAGCGGCACCGACGCCAACGGCCACGCCGTCAGCGCCACGACCACCACCAATGGCAGCGGCCAGTACACCTTCGGCAACCTGCTGGCGGGCACCTACACCGTCACCGAGACCCAGCCGGCCGGCTACGGCGAAGGCAAAGACACGCTCGGCACCTACACCGTGGGCGCGGGGGCGGTCACGAATGAAACCGGCAGCGCCGCCACCCAAGACCAAACCCAGGTCAACCAAGTCGCGGGCGCGGCCGGTGTCAACAACAACTTCGGCGAGACCCTGGGCTCCCTGTCCGGCCTCGTCTACGTGGACGCCAACAACAGCGGCAGCTACGTCGCGGGCGACGCGCTGCTGTCCGGCGTCACCCTGACCCTGAGCGGCACCGACGCCAACGGCCACGCCGTCAGCGCCACGACCACCACCAATGGCAGCGGCCAGTACACCTTCGGCAACCTGCTGGCGGGCACCTACACCGTCACCGAGACCCAGCCCAGGCTACGGCGAAGGCAAAGACACGCTCGGCACCTACACCGTGGGCGCGGGGGCGGTCACGAATGAAACCGGCAGCGCCGCCACCCAAGACCAAACCCAGGTCAACCAAGTCGCGGGCGCGGCCGGTGTCAACAACAACTTCGGCGAGACCCTGGGCTCCCTGTCCGGCCTCGTCTACGTGGACGCCAACAACAGCGGCAGCTACGTCGCGGGCGACGCGCTGCTGTCCGGCGTCACCCTGACCCTGAGCGGCACCGACGCCAACGGCCACGCCGTCAGCGCCACGACCACCACCAATGGCAGCGGCCAGTACACCTTCGGCAACCTGCTGGCGGGCACCTACACCGTCACCGAGACCCAGCCTGCCGGCTACGGCGAAGGCAAAGACACGCTCGGCACCTACACCGTGGGCGCGGGGGCGGTCACGAATGAAACCGGCAGCGCCGCCACCCAAGACCAAACCCAGGTCAACCAAGTCGCGGGCGCGGCCGGTGTCAACAACAACTTCGGCGAGACCCTGGGCTCCCTGTCCGGCCTCGTCTACGTGGACGCCAACAACAGCGGCAGCTACGTCGCGGGCGACGCGCTGCTGTCCGGCGTCACCCTGACCCTGAGCGGCACCGACGCCAACGGCCACGCCGTCAGCGCCACGACCACCACCAATGGCAGCGGCCAGTACACCTTCGGCAACCTGCTGGCGGGCACCTACACCGTCACCGAGACCCAGCCGGCCGGCTACGGCGAAGGCAAAGACACGCTCGGCACCTACACCGTGGGCGCGGGGGCGGTCACGAATGAAACCGGCAGCGCCGCCACCCAAGACCAAACCCAGGTCAACCAAGTCGCGGGCGCGGCCGGTGTCAACAACAACTTCGGCGAGACCCTGGGCTCCCTGTCCGGCCTCGTCTACGTGGACGCCAACAACAGCGGCAGCTACGTCGCGGGCGACGCGCTGCTGTCCGGCGTCACCCTGACCCTGAGCGGCACCGACGCCAACGGCCACGCCGTCAGCGCCACGACCACCACCAATGGCAGCGGCCAGTACACCTTCGGCAACCTGCTGGCGGGCACCTACACCGTCACCGAGACCCAGCCGGCCGGCTACGGCGAAGGCAAAGACACGCTCGGCACCTACACCGTGGGCGCGGGGGCGGTCACGAATGAAACCGGCAGCGCCGCCACCCAAGACCAAACCCAGGTCAACCAAGTCGCGGGCGCGGCCGGTGTCAACAACAACTTCGGCGAGACCCTGGGCTCCCTGTCCGGCCTCGTCTACGTGGACGCCAACAACAGCGGCAGCTACGTCGCGGGCGACGCGCTGCTGTCCGGCGTCACCCTGACCCTGAGCGGCACCGACGCCAACGGCCACGCCGTCAGCGCCACGACCACCACCAATGGCAGCGGCCAGTACACCTTCGGCAACCTGCTGGCGGGCACCTACACCGTCACCGAGACCCAGCCGGCCGGCTACGGCGAAGGCAAAGACACGCTCGGCACCTACACCGTGGGCGCGGGGGCGGTCACGAATGAAACCGGCAGCGCCGCCACCCAAGACCAAACCCAGGTCAACCAAGTCGCGGGCGCGGCCGGTGTCAACAACAACTTCGGCGAAGTCGTTCCAGCCGCTCCAACCACCGGTTGCATTGATGCCCTCGCATTCAACGATACCAATGGCGATGGAATCTATCAAACTGGCGAAACCGGCCATGCTGGCATCTCGGTTAGCTTGATCAGCCTAGGCGCGGACGGCAAGTTTGGCACAGCGGATGACAAGGTTTTGAAGACTGTCACGACGGGCGCGGACGGAACCTATGATTTCAATAATCTGGCACCGGGCAAATACGCGGTTGAGTTCTGCGTACCCACGACTTCGGGAATATCCTTCACCACCCCTGGTTCTGTCTGTGGCACCGCAAACTATTGGAACCAGCATCAAAATTGCTGGGATGGCAATACCACTAACGACAGCCCCGGAACGACCGATATTTGCTACAAGGTCACCAACCCTTGCACGGGTAGCAATAGCGGGGCGGGATTGCTCATTGGCGATTGGAACAAAAACGGCACCTCGTCGGGTGAGCACACGATCTATTGCAGCGCGAGCCAAGCCCAAGCCATTCTGGCCTCCAGCGACAACAGTGATGCGCGTTATACCGTCGCCAAGGAAGCGATCACGGGCTGGTTGAATTACCTCCAAACGGGAACCTGCGATGCCAATACCAAGGCTGACATCAACAATGCAGTCCAATGGCTGTGCCAACACAGTTCGAATCAAACCACCGATTGGTACGGCAATGGAAGCCTGGTGTTGAATTCGGACAATTGCAAAGTGGCTTATTCCAGCACCGACTGGCATTCCACGACCACCACAAATACTGGCTGGGGTTATTGGGGCTGGGGTACAGGAAGTTGCGGCGGAAGCACTGGAAGTTCCTGCGATGGGCAGACCCTTGCCAATAATTTGCATACCGACAACACCGAAAACTGCAATGTCCAGCTTGTCACTGTGGCGGCAGGACCCTGCACACCGGTCAATGTGGGCATCCAGTCGGCCACCGCATCAGCGGCATGCGTCGAAGGCACTGTGTTCCTTGATGCCAATGGGAATGGAGTCTTCAATAATGGCGAAAAAGGAGAGGCCGGTGTCATCGTGACCTTGAAAGCAATGAGCAATAGCGGCAACTGTGATTCCACAGTCGCGACGACCACCACGGATGCGAACGGTGCCTATTCTTTTGAAAATTTGAGCGCGGGACAGTACCAAGTCACTTATAGCAACTTGCCTTCTGGTTATGCGTTTGACCAGAACAATATCGGTAACGGTACATCGGATTTTTGGCTCAATCACGGCAGTTTGTGGAATGGCACGAGCAGCGGTCAAATCTGCTATACCGCCACCGACCCGGTTTCGCACACCACCAGCCCTGGTGGCATCTTGATTGGAGACTTCAGCCACAACGGAAACGGTGTGGGTGAAAACACGATTTACTATAGCTACGCGGAGGCGCAGACTATCCTCAGTGCTTCGGCGGCCACCGAGAGCAGCGACGCCCGCTATATCGTCGCCAAGGATCTCATTTCTGAATGGTTGAACACCTTGCAAACGGGATCTTGCACGAGCCAGCAGTACACGGATATCAGCAATGCGGTCACTTGGTTGCAGCAACATTCGCCGGATGAGAATTATAGCGGTACGGGCGACGGCAACTTGGTCAGCCATGCCAGTTCTTATGCGTGTTCCAGTTCCAGCAATTCTTGGACGAGCGGCTCATGGAATTGCGGTAGTGGACAGAGCATTGATAAAGCGTTGTGCTCCGACATCACCACCTCGTCAGTGACCCAGACTCTCACCGTCGATCCGGGCCAATGCACCACCAATAATGTCGCCGTGGTTCAGGTGAGCGGGTCGGGATGTCAATCGACCTCTTATTGGCAGTCGAATACCTCAACCTGGGACGGCAGCTATAGCGGCGGCCTCTGCTATTCGGTCAGCGGCCAGTCGGCCCCAAGCCTGCTAATCGGGGACTGCAACCATAACGGCAAGGCGGATAACGGCGAATCGACCCTCTGTCTTTCTGTCTCGACGGCGGAGCAAATCCTCAATAGCAATTCTACGGATGCCCGCTATACCGTTGAGAAACAATTGATCACGTCTTGGTTGAACGACTTGGCGGGTAATTCCTGCAACCAGGTGCAAACCGACATTAACAACGCCATCACTTGGTTGAAGTGCAATACTGCCAACGGTTCCGGTGATGTCACCACCGATCCTAGCCACGCAATGTCCAGCACGAGCATTTGCTTTAACACGGCGGCGGGAACCAACCCGGATGCGGCCCATAGCGGTTGTTATTATGGTGCGGCGATCAGCAATGCGTTGGGTTACTATAACAATTCCGGCGCGGGCATCTCCCACGATGCTGCCGGAGCGTACACAGGCGATTTGGTGACCTTGGTTGGCTACCAGCAGTATGAGTCTTGCTTTGTGCATCATTGAGCGCTGAGCCAGTCTCAACTGGAAAAGCAAGGTGCCGTCGGCCCGGAAGGGTCGGCGGCATTCTGCTTTTATATGGTCTAATTATATGGTTTAACCAGCATGAAAATCCTCACATTCACCCTTTGGCTTGCCATTTTCGGCTTGTTTAGCCTTTCCCCGCCGACGGAGGCCGAGCCTGCGGCCCAGGCAATTCCCGCCCAAGCCCTGCGGCAGCCGGCCGACATTGAGGCTTTCGTCCGCGAAGGCTGCCCCCATTGCGGCAAGGCCGGGGAATTCCTGGAAAAATTGCGGCGCGAACAGCCTTCCTTGCGGGTGGTGATCCATGATGTCAGCCAAGACCCCGCCGCCTTGGAGCGGCTCAAGCAAATTGCCGGGCAATTGAATGTCAAAGCGGCAAGGGTGCCTGCCTTCGCCGTGGGCGGGCAATTGATCTTGGGGTTTACCGACGAGTCAATCTCCGGGCCGCTCATCCGCGAGGCCTTGGCGCAAACCGGGAAAGTCGCCGTCCCCGCAGCCAACGACGAAGCCGCCAGTTGCGAGGCGGAGGCCAGCCTTTCGTGCGGGCCGGGTTCCCCGCCGTCCGCCGTGCCTAGGCTACCGGAAAGCTTTGCCATCGACTGGGACACACGCTGACCCTGGAGCAAGTCGGCCTGCCCTTGTTCACCTTGGGCTTGGGGCTGTTGGACGGGTTCAACCCCTGTTCCATGTGGGTGTTGATCCTGATGATTTCACTGCTGGCCCCGATGAACAACCGGGGCCGGATGCTGGCCGTGGCGGGGACTTTCGTCGCCGTGGAGGGCATCGTCTATTTCGTGTTCATGGCCGCCTGGCTCAACCTGTTCCTGCTCATCGGCCTGTCGCGGGCATCGGAACTCATCATCGCCGCCATTGCCATCCTGGCGGGTGCCATCAACCTCAAAGATTTTTGGGGCTTGGGCTGGGGCGTCACCCTGTCCATTCCCGCCGCCGCCAAGCCCGGCATCTACGCGCACATCCGCGCCATCTTGCAAGCCAAGAACCTCGCCGGGGCGATGGCCGGGGCGGTGGTGTTGGCGGTGTTGGTGCAGATCGTCGAGTTTCTGTGCACCTCCGGCTTCCCCGCCTTGTTCACCCGCATTCTCACCCTCAAAGAGCCAGGCTTCTTCGGCTATTACGCCTATCTCTTGCTGTACAACTTGGCCTATATGCTCGACGACATCATCGTGCTAGGGATAGGCGTCATCACCTTAAGCCAGCGCCGCTTGCAGGAGAGGGAAGGCCGCTGGCTGAAACTGGCGAGTGGCTTGGTGATGGTGGGGCTGGGGATTTACTTGATTTTCTATATGCTATGATGCCGACCTTGAAACAGTGATCACAGGAAGCCTGCCATGACCGCCAATGCCATCCCTTTCGAGCGATATGCCCTGCTGGACGATAGCGAATGCGAAGACCGCATTCTTGCCGCCAAGGACAAACTGGGCGGACGCTGCGTGATCCTGGGCCACCATTACCAGCGTGACGAAGTTTTCCGCCACGCCACTTTCACGGGCGACTCCTTGAAATTATCCCGTCTGGCCAGCCAGTCCGAGGCGGAATACATCGTTTTCTGCGGTGTGCATTTCATGGCTGAAGTGGCCGACATCCTTTCCCGGTCCGAGCAAATCTCCATCCTCCCCGACCTGTCCGCCGGCTGCTCGATGGCGGACATGGCGAACTTGGCCAATGTCGAGCGCTGCTGGAAAGAATTGGCGCAGGTGCTAGACCCGGAAGAAACCATCACGCCGGTCACTTACATCAACTCCGCCGCCGACCTGAAATCCTTCTGCGGCCGCCACGGTGGCATCGTCTGCACCTCCAGCAACGCCCGCAAAATCCTGGAATGGAGCTTCGCCCGCAAGGAGAAAGTGTTGTTCTTCCCCGACCAGCACCTAGGCCGCAACACCGGCTACCGCATGGGGATTCCGCTAGAGGAAATGGTGCTATGGGACTTCAACCAGCCCATGGGCGGCTTGGCGGCGGAGCAAATCCGCAAGGCCAAGATCATATTATGGAAAGGCTTCTGTTCAGTGCATCAAATGTTCAAGCCGGAGCATATCGACCGTTTCAAGGAGCAATACCCGGAAACCCTGGCCATCTCCCACCCGGAAGCGCCGTTTGAAGTCTGCGAGAAGTCCGACTATATCGGCTCGACCGAGAGTATTTTGAAAATCGTCCGCGAGGCCGAGCCGAATACCCGCTGGCTGGTCGCCACCGAGTTGAACCTGGTCAACCGCCTGCACGAAGAAGTGAAAGGGCAGGGCAAGCATGTGCATTTCATGTCGCCGACTATTTGCATGTGCTCGACGATGTTTCGCACCGATCCGCAGCATTTGGCCTGGGTATTGGAAAACCTGTCCGCAGGGAATGTCGTGAACCAGATCAAGGTGAACGAGGAGGATGCGCGGCTGGCTAGGCTGAGTTTGGATAATATGTTGAGTGTGGCTTAGTCTTCTGGCTCACACGCTCAGGTGCGGGGCCAGAAGACTAGGAATTCGACGAGCTATCGGGCGATGTTTGGCGGCTTTCGGGGATTGTCAGCTTATTCACTGGATCCCTTAAAATTTATATTGCTCTTCTTCGGCATAATATTCAGGAAACCCCACCGCCGCCTTCAATTCCTCAAAATCCAATTGCCCCTTTGGCTTATCTCCCCGCTTCAGGCTGGCTAAAGCCTCTCGCATGGCACGGATGGAGACGCTTAATAGGGTAAGGGGATAGACGGCGATCTTATAACCCATGGCTTCCAGCTCGGAAACCAGCAACACGGGTGTCTTGCCTTGTTCGATCAGGTTTGCCATCTTGGGTCCTTGCACTTCGGCGCAATAGCGGCGCATTTCCTCCACCGATTCCGGGGCTTCCAGGAAGCTGATGTCCGCGCCGATTTCCCGGAACAATTGGCAGCGAGTGATGGCCTCCTCCAAGCCGTCAGTGGCGCGGGCATCGGTGCGGGCCAGAATCACGATGTCCGCCCCGGCATCGCGGGCATCCACGGCGGCTTGGATGCGCATTAGGGCTTCATCCCGTCCGACTACCGCTTTTCCTTGGGTGTGGCCGCAGCGCTTGGGACTCACTTGGTCTTCGATCATGACGCAGGCGAAACCGGCCTGGGCATAGCCTTGCACGGTGCGCTTGACGTTGATGGCGTTGCCAAAACCGGTGTCGCCGTCCCCGAACACGGGGAATTTCACAGCCTGGCAGATGGCCCGCCCTTGCTCCACCAACTCGCCGTAGGATATCAGGCCGGTGTCGGGCAAGCCCAGGCGGGCGGCGGCGACGGCGAAACCGCTCATGAAGGCGGCGGGAAAGCCTGCCCACTCGATCTGCTTCGCGGAAATGGCGTCATGGCAGCCGGACAGCAGCAGGATGCCGGGTTCGTCCAGCAATTCCCTAAGGCATTCGGCAGGGGATTTCATGGCTTGTCATGGTGTTGGCTAGGGTCGTATTCGGGAATCCAACGCTGCAAATCGCCACGCACCTCCTCGTCATCGGGCATGGACGGCTGCTCCAGCCAAGCCAGCAGTTCGCGCAGCCAGCTTGCATCAGCCCCGCGCGCCTTGGCGATGCGCAGTTTCGGGTGCGGGGTGCGCTGGGTTCGCTCGTCGTCGGCGAGCAATTCCTCGAACAGCTTCTCCCCGGGGCGCAGGCCGGTGAACTCGATCTTGATCTCGTCTTCGTGGAAACCCGACAGGCGGATCATGTCCCGCGCCAGATCCAGGATTTTGATGGGTTCGCCCATGTCCAGCACGAAAATCTCGCCACCTTCCCCCATTGCGCCCGCCTGCAAAACCAGTTGCGCGGCTTCTGGAATGGACATGAAATAGCGGATAATTTCGGGGTGGGTGACGGTCACCGGCCCGCCCCGTGCGATTTGCTCGCGGAATTTGGGGATCACGCTGCCGGTGCTGCCCAGCACATTGCCGAAGCGTACCATCTCAAAGCGGGTGTCGGCATCTTGTTGTAAAGCCTGGCAAACCATCTCGGCGAGGCGCTTGCTGGCACCCATCACATTGGTCGGATTGACGGCTTTGTCGGTGGAGACCAAGACGAATTTTGCCACGCCGTGGGCTATGGATGCCTTGGCCACGATGTAGGTGCCGAACACATTGTTCCTCACGGCTTCCCAAAGGTTGAGCTTTTCCAACAAGGGTACGTGTTTGTAGGCGGCGGCATGGAACACCATGCTGGGCGGATGTCGCAGCATGATCTGTTCCACCCTGTGGGCGTTTTTCACATCGCCTAGGGCGCACAGCAGCGGGACATTCGGAAAGCGTTGCTGGAATTCCTGCTCCAGTTTGTATATCGCATACTCGTTGGCCTCGAACAAAATCAACTGGCTGGGATTGAAGGCGGCGATTTGCCGGCACAGCTCGGAGCCGATGGATCCGCCGGCACCGGTGACCATGATGGCCTTGCCTGTCAACATCCCATGCAGGCCGTCAATGTCCAGCTTAACCGGTTCGCGGCCGAGCAGATCGTCCAGCTCCACCTTGCGGATCTGGGAAATGGACACTTGTCCCGACAACAAATCGTCGAGTCCCGGCACTGTCAGCACGGCCAAGTCGGCGTCCGCCGCCAATTCCATGGCATGGCGGCGGACGCCGGCGGAGGCGGAAGGCATGGCTATGATGACTTGGCTGACCTCCAGCTTGCGCGCATGCATGCCCACTTCGCTCAACGGCCCCAAGACCGGGACGCCGGACAACTGCCGGTTCTTTTTGTGGATGTTGTCGTCAAGCAGGCCTACGACCCGCCAGCCCGGTTTTCCTTCCAATTCACGCAGCAGGGTTGACGCGGCAGCGCCGGCGCCCATGACAATGACCGGGGTGCTTTCCGGTGATCGGAAATTAAACAAATGGCCATCTTTAAAGGATCGGTAGAGAAACCGGCTGCCGCCCATCATCAGCACCAGCAGCATTGGGGACAGCAGCAACACCGCCCTGGGCACCATGAACATGCTGTGGGTCATATACAACGCGGTAGGCACCGCCAAGGCGCCCAAGCCCACCGCCATCAATATGCGCTTCAAGTCCGGCAGGCTGGCAAACCGCCACATGCTGCGGTAAAGGCCGAAAAACAAGAAAGAGGCGAGTTCAAAAGGCAGCATCAGCCAGAGTGTGTCCAACATCCCTAGCAGGTAAAACGGAGGGATGTCGAAATTGAACCGCAATAGGTAACCCAAATACCAGCTCAATGCGGCGGCGGCGATGTCGTGGAGCAGGACGAGAAACGAGCGGGAATTGATCATGGGCGGTTCTCGCTGGCTTGCCTGGCCCAGGCTTTGTCCACACAGGAGAGGATGAAGCCATACACCACAGCCCAGGCGAGAACAACGGTGATTTGCGCGCCTGCGGATGCGCCCAATAGGCATAAGGCAGAGCCGCCGCAGGCCAGCATCAGGGCATATTCCACCAAGGCGGTGTTGCGGTGGCCCAGCCCCAAGCGGATCAGCCGCTGATAATAATGCCCGCGGTGGGCTTGCCAGAATTTTTCCCCGCGCAGCAGGCGTTTTGCCAAGGTCACGCTGGCATCGACGATGAACGGTGAGAACACCAGCAATGGAAAGGCGAGGGGCCACAAGCCATCCTGCCAACCCATCATCCCTAAGGCGGCAGCGAGGAAGCCAAGGGGAATGGAACCAGCATCACCCATGAATATCCGCGCAGGATGGAAATTGAACATCAGAAAACCAGCCGATGCGGCAGACACGCTGGCGGCTGCCACGGCTAGCGACGATGCCCCGCTCTCCCATGCCGCTAGGGCATAAAAACCGAAACCGAACAAGGCCATGCCGCCGGCAAGGCCATCCGATCCATCCATGAAGTTGTAGAGATTGCTCATCCATACCAGCGTCAGCACGGCAAGCGCAGAGCCAATCCAGTCTCCCGGCATTGCCGGCCACGATCCGATCAGCAACGCCGCTACGGCGACTTGTGTGCCGAAGCGTAACGCAACCGATAATCCGCGAAAATCATCCAGCAAGGACAACGCACCCAGGGTTAGCGCCAAACCTAGCATTGGCAATAATGGGGAAGGCCAATCCATCACCCAACCGAAAGCAACGCCCAACAGGATGCCGACCCCGCCAGACCGGGGAATTGGAGTCTCATGCAAGGAACGATGATTTGGATGATCCTGCGGGAGAACCCGTTTGAAGCGTAACATGATGGCGACGAGCAAGAGCGAAATGCAATATGAAGCGACAGGAGCAATCATTTAGGTTTTAGTGGGGAGGGTCATAGTTTCAAAAACCATTCAGCCGTATCTGCCAATCCCATGTCCACCGTAAAAGGTGGATTCCAGTCTAGGAGTTGGCGAATCTTCGAATTGTCGATGACTAGCGAATCAAACAAACGTTCAGCTTCTGCAGAACGGCCGAGAAGCCCCCCCAGTGTTTGCAGGATGCCTATCGGCATGGGCCATAATCGAACCGGGCGGCCCAGTGCCTTGCCGATGCGACGGATGAGTTCCGCTGTTGACATGTCTTCGCCATCGCTCACCAAGAAAGTCTGACCAGAGGCTGACGGGTGTTCCAGGCAAGCTTGGATGGCACTGACTAAATTGCCCACATAAATCAGGCTGCGCCGGTTTTTCACCGACTCCAAAGGCAAAGGCAGTCCACTGTTTGCGATGGACAACAAACGCAAAAAATTTGCCCGGACACCTGGGCCATAGACCAGAGGAGGGCGCAGGATAACAAGCTCCATCCCCGTTCCGTCGGAAATGGAACGCAAATGTTGCTCCGCTTCCCATTTGGAAAGACCGTAGGCATCTTGAGGATCAACGGGCATCGACTCGCTAAAGGGTAAGTTTGGCGTCGTTTCGCCATTTACCTTGACGGTACTGATAAAGACGAACCGCCGGATCCCCGCTTTAACTGCCGCATGTGCCAAATGCTCGGTAGCAGTGACATTGACGGCACGGAAAATAGCCATTGAATCGGCTTTTGTCTCCCGCATGACATGCGCCCGCGCAGCGAGGTGGATGATCGCATCCACACCACTCAGCACATCTGTCCAATCGGTTTCGCCGTCTATGGTGCCCACTGCCGCTATTTCAACTCCCAAGGGCAAAGGGCAGGGAGCGCGCACCGCAGCTCTGACCTTCCAGCCTTGGTGGAGCATCTTTTCACACAAATGCCTTCCCACAAAGCCGCCTGCTCCGGTTATCAGTACCTTGGCATTCGGCGGAATAACGGTGCCATTTCTGATATTGTCCATGGTCATGCCATTGCCTCTTCATAGAGGCCCAGCAATTCCTTGGTTATCTTATCACTCGCAAACAACTCACAGGCGCGATTGATTGCCGCCATCCCCATTTTACGGCGCAACGCTTGATCTTCAATTAATTTCATCAGAGTTGTGGTCAGCAAAGCAACATCCCCTGCAGGAAAGAGCAACCCAGTCTTGCCGTCTTCCACGGCGTCGGTGATTCCATAAATACGTGAGGCGACAGTCGGTACACCGCAAGCTGCCGCCTCGATAATGACTTGGCCAAAGCCTTCCCGATAACTGGGTAGACAAAAAATATCCGCAGCAGCCATGTAGCGCTGAGGGCAGGGGGCAAAACCAACCCTGCGAATTCGGTCACGATGCGCCCCACAGGTTTCTTGGATTTGCTCCACAGAAACATTCTCTTCGGCACCCACTAGCATCAGGACAACATCCGATCTGCGATCAGCAATATCCGCGAAAGCAGCGGCAAGATCCAGAACACCTTTGTCTCGGTTCAATCTTCCCAAAAAAAGGATCACAGTTTGCTCGATGCTTAGGCCTAATTTCTCCCGCACAAGGCTTCCTGTTTGTGGGTCTGGGCGGAACCTTGCCGCGTCGATGCCACAAATCGAACCATGTCCTATGACTGTGCCTTTGCCATATGGCAAAATACCTTCCGATTCGAGAAAATCACGTTGCGAGGGACTGTCAACCAGAATTTGAGTTGAAAATAAAACAATCAATTTGTCGAACATTTTTAACGCATTGCGTCTCCATCCCCTTTTGTTCGCCCACACCTGTCCAGTGAACGTGTGCATCCGATTGGGGATGCCTACTAACCATGCCGAAAACATGCTAAGTAGAGCCGTTTTTGGCATGATGGAATGAACGAGGTCAAAACGTTCACGGCGAAATATAATCACCAATCGCACCAAAGCACACAAATCACGCCAAAGAGATATTTTGCGTTCAATGGCAAGCGGGATGAATTGTGCGTCCAGGTCATGTAAAAGCTCGGCACCATGGGGATTGCTAATAATTTTGACTGACCATCGTTTCGCAGATAAGCGAATATGTTCCCTTAAAAAAGCATGAACCACGTCAGGAATTGTTGCCACATAGCAAATTTTTTTCATTTAAGCGGCACCATTCTGAATAGATGTCAAAATGTCACGCCATTGCTGGCAGGTGTCCGCGCCAGCTTTTGTTGCCAGTGGATAGGAAATCCATGAAAACGGCTTTAACACATCCAGCAATATACGTCCGACAAATGTCAAGAAAGCCATGGAGGCGTATAATGGTTGCCTTTTTTCGATAAAATGCAGCAGCTGTACCCACAAGACAGTCAATCGAGTTTTTAGCAACTTGTTCCAGTTCACGCTATCTCGTAGTCGATAAGCAAATAAAGGCTTGGTGATTATTTCAAATCGACTTTTGTCGTAGCTACGCAAGAGCAGTTCTTGGTCTTCACAACAATAGGGGCCTGGAATAGCGTAACGGTGTTTGCGGAACCAACTGATTTTGCCCATCCATGTTGGATGTGGCAGATAAAAGCCACGCCATGGGTATGCGCATATTTTTTCGCGGGAAAATGGCATAGGAAACCAGCCGGTAAAAGTATTGTTATTGGAAATTGTGATCGCCCGCACAGCCACCAAATCCAAATCAGGGTCATTCTTAAGTGCCCGCACTTGAAAGTCAAACCTTTGTGGATACGAAACATCATCTTGATCCATCCGGGCTAGATAGAGTCCGCGAGCCAAGTCGATGGCTTCGTTCAGTCTGGCTGCCAAACCCCTATTGACTCCATCGCGATAAATGCGGATTCGCGGATCCGGTATGTCTGTGATCTCCTGCAAGGCATTGTCAGTCGAACCGTCATCTATAATCAACAGCTCCCACTGCTTGAATGTTTGCTTGACAATGGAAAGGACGGCCAGCCGCAAGTGTTCTCCTGCATTATAGATAGGCATAGCCACGGTCACTACCGGCACAGCATTGCCTTGATGGTTCGGAATCATCTCCGATTGTTCTTCACTCATGGTGCTTGACTGGCGCATTTAGTCCGTTACTCATAAAGTAACATATCCCAATGGAAATAAATCCTTCGTGTTGGTCGCGGTGGTGAACCATTGCTGAGGCGCAACCACAATTTTAGTGGGGCTTGGATTTAGCCAGGCACCCCACCAGCTAAAAGAGCTGTTGGCAATAATATGATGTTGGCACAAGCTCATCAAATGCATGTCATTGTGACTCTCTGTGCCAATGTTATGCTCAATATAGTGGCAAGGAAAATCCAATCTCAAGTTGTTTTTTGCCCAAGGAACATCATCTGAAAAAATAAAGTAGTGAGGTCTTTCGACGTGTTTTGCCATGTGTTGAGTGGCGGCTTGATAGTATTCAATGGGACACACTCCAAGTATTTGGTTGGTCTTTTTGTCGGTTACATAATCGCCACGCCGCAGATGCAGGCTAATAGCGTTTAGCTGGCTGATTTTTTTCGCAAATTCCACATTCAGACCCACTAACGGAGCCTTGAAAGTAAAATCAGAGCGGATAATTGAGTCCACTTCAAGAAAATATTTTTCAGACTGCCAATAGCCGACTAAATAAGAATCTTGCGGCGCATCGGATATCCCCGGCCAGTGGTGGAAATGCGGTTCTACGATTAAGCTATTTCGGTGGATTGCAGCCAGACTGGGGCGGGCTAAGATCCGCATCAAACCCGGCAAGCCTTGCCAGCCAAGAATTTGATGGACATCTGTCGCCGTGGCAAGTCCAGCATGGCAGTCAAATACCCGTTGCAGCTCGAACCCTTGGTGCAACTTGTATCCAGAAAAACCTGAAATATCCAGCAAGAAGGGCTGTCTGCGTTTAAGGGACAAGGCACGTCCTGCCGCATACTGGAACATTTGGTTGCCCAAGCCACCAATGATGCGCGAAATTATCAATGGAATGACCTAATATTAAATAATGGATGGGAGATATGCACACACATGATTCTACTGCTTGATAAATGTAAAAATACCTAAGGCGTAGCGCATCTTGCCCAAAGCGGGGATATCTTGCTCTGGACAGGTGGATTCTTTAATACTCTGACCTGGAATGATCGATGCAAAACTCTTAAGCTCCAAGGCATTTTGCTTGGCAAGCTGAACCAGCAAAATTGGGTCGAATATTCGGTGGGCGTTGAATTCGACCCGCTCCATACCTATTGGTACGGACAGATACAATACTCCACCCGGCTTCATTATTTTAGCCATGTTGCGCATTCCTACCACATGTCCCCGAGGGGAGATCGGATCTCCGTAGCGGCCAAGGCCAAAATGCTCCAAGGCATGCAAACATGACAACGAGTCGCAGTAGTCGTGGAATTCGAGGAAATATTCGGACGGCGCGGACAGGTCTGCCTGCCTAAAAATAACGCTGGGGATTTTTTGGGTAATGGGTCGGATATCAAAAATTTCGATTTCCCTAAAACTGGCGACATGTGCGACAAATCCATCAATACGGGAGCCAATATCGACATGTCTATTCGGGTTATCAAGCCGAATTTGTTGCGCAACATGCAAATCTTGCCAAAAATATTCGTCTTTTGTGGCACCGCCTTCCTCAAGCCAATCATGCAAACAGGGAAGGATGTTGAGTTGACCGCTATATTCATTTTGGAATTTATACCAACTAACGATAAAACGGGGAATCCCACGTAATGAACGAAGCATGCGCCTAGGATCAATGCCAAACTGGACGCTGATCAGCCAATAAGTTTTTTTCAAAATTTCCTTCATGCTAGCACCGCTTTAACCATTCTAGACTGAGTAAGAATCCTATTAAATTTATGGCTACCCAGCCAAAAGTCGCGCCGATTACTCCTAGCCAAGCGACAAAGATTGGGATGAGTGCCACCGAAAGCGCCAGTGACAGCAGATTTACCTGAAGCACCCGCCGTGTTTTTTCATGGATAATCCAGTTGATATAACCGACATTGTAAAAAGCATTGAGGCATGTACCGGCCAGCAAAACGGCCAATAGCGGATAAACCGCTTTGGCCGCTTGCTCATTTCTCAGCCAGATGTCCAGAAACAGCCTTCCGAAAGCAATGAAACACACTATGGCCAATCCAACCACCAAACCGATCATTTTCATAAGATTCATGCTGAGGTTGCGCAACAGGGTGGGGTTTGTGCGCAATTGGATTGCCCGTGGCAATATAGCTTGAATCAGCGGATAAATGAGCTGTAATGTGCCGGTGGCCGCCGTTGCCGCGACCACATAATAACCAAACTGTTCGATAGGCACCATCCGGCTGAGTATGATTTTGTCAATTTGTGCGGTGAGCGCGCCTAGCAAGGTGGCACCGGACATGCCTGCGACCATCGCAAATGTAGGTTGCAATTCTTGCAGTTGCCAGCCGACTTGGCTCCTTTTGACATCCAATACGCTCCATGCCAATTTTCCACGCATAAGCGTTTCCAGCCAGGCAATTCCCGCATGCCAGATCAGATAAGTTGACAGCACAGGCCACACGTTAACGACTAATACGCCACCAAGATGACGAATCAACGCGCCTGCAAGCATGACAGCATTCAACTTGACTTGTGCTTGCGCCCCTACCAAAAGACTGCGATAGATGGAGCCAGGGAATTGTGTCGCAAACAGAGCCGCTGCCCCATATACGGTCTCCCGCCCTAGGTCTTTGTCCGTAGTATCCAAATTAAGCCAATAAGTTGTTATGATAGGCGCGGCTAGCAGCAAGGCGTATCCGGAAAATATGGCAAAAAACCAATAAATCCTTTCAAAACCAAAGAGCAGAGAGGCAGTGCTGTGCGAACCGCACTGTTCATTGCCGAACCTCACCGATACCTCGCGGATCAATGCCTGGCTCATGCCTGCATCTAGCAAACCTAGCAATGCCTGCATGGTCATGACAAAGCTTATCAAGCCGATTTGTTTGGCGCCTAGAGCGGCCAAGTACCAAGGCAATGCGAGAAGCGGTGCGAGAACGATGGCTCCGGCACCCACATAATTGGCGGCAATTGCCCATTTAAGCCTCATGCTGGAATTTCATGCACTAATCGCGCTTACCACAATGGACTAAAGGCGGCTCGAACCTCCTAGGAGAAAAACCGAAGTCATGGCTTGCTTGCCAATGGTTGAAGCACAAGTCCTGATTCATGCGCAAAGCCATTGCAGGGGAAAGATAACGGTAGCCTGGCAGCAGCGCGGCGATCCGAATCAATGCCTGTAGCGCCGGAAGCGGAATGGTCAACAGCCTAGCTTTTTTATCCAGTGCGTCGAAAATTCGTTCCACCATCTGCCGGTAGCTCAATGTTTCCCCGCCGCTCAGGTTGTAGGCCTGGTTGAAAGTCGCTGGATTGGTCAGACTCAAGACACAAGCTTCCGCCAGATCGTCTGCGTGGACTGGCTGGCGTAGCCCCTTTCCACCACCCACCAAGGGAAAAAAGCCAAAGCGGCGGATGAACTTTAAGATGAGCGTGATGTTCTTGTCCATGCCGCAGCCATAAATCAAGGTTGGACGGAACAGCGTCCAATCTGTTTGCCAAGACACACACGCTGAGATGATGGCTTGCTCCGCTTGAGCCAATTCGATGGCAACCGCACGTTCGCGTGGGTCGGGGGATGACTCCTTGCTGAACCGGCTGGTGGAGCCAAATGCTACGATCCGGCGTATGGGCCTGGCAGTGCCAAGGCTGGAGAGCAAGGGTGGCAACAGCGCCAGATGGGCCAAGTGGATCAAGCATTGCGCGTCAATGGATGTGTCCAAGCCCAGCCTTAAGTCTGATTGGTGCCAAACTATTCCCAGATCTCCCGAGAGGGGCGGATTCCTGCTCAAGGCGTGGACGGTATGGCCTTGGGCGAGCAGGCGGGGTAGCAGGAACCGCCCTATCTGGCTGGTTGCGCCCGTCACTATGATTGAAAGGGGATGTGTGTTCATCTGTTCACCGCCGGCGACGCGGCATAAGCGAGGCCGCCGCCTTGGCGAAAAACCGCGTCCAAACCACCAGGCACACCAGCCACAGCAAGGGGGGCGGATAGTGGTCGCGAAAAAACTTGCGGTAAAAACGGATCATGCCCTTGTGCTTGTGCCATTCGACGAAAACAGGCCGGTTGTGGCTGCAAGCTCCTTTGACATGGGTAATGACCACATCCGGCACAAATAGGATGCGGTAACCCGCTTGGGTAAAGCGCAGGCACCAGTCCAAGTCCTCGCAATGCAGGAAATACCCGGGGTCGAGGGGCCCGACCTTGTCCAGCGCTTCGCGTGTCACCAGCATGAACGCGCCGGAGATCGCCTCGATGTCGGTGGCTTGCGCCGGCAAGGCAGTGCCGGCCAGGTTGAAATCCTTGAACACCGGGTTGGAGGGGAAAAACCTTGCCAGATTCGTCATCTGCATCAATGCCTGCCAAGGCGTGGGAATATGGCGGCGGCAGCCGGTTTGTTCGCTGCCGTCTTCGTTGCGGATCAGGCAACTGGCCAAGCCGACATTGGCCTGTGACTTTACGGCGGCCAACATGCGCTCGATGGTGTCGGGTTCGATCAGGCAGTCCGGATTCAGAAACAGCAAATACTCACCGTCGGCCTCTGGCAAGGCCACGTTGTTGCCGCCGGCGAAGCCCAGATTGCCCTTGTTTTCGATAATATGCAGGTTGGGTGCGTCATTCACAGCATGAGTGAGCAGAGCCAGGCTATCATCCGAGGAGCCATTGTCGGAGACGAATATCTGCACAGGGATCGTCGAGCTGAGAACGCGAACGACGGCTTCAGCCAGCAAGGCACCAGAATTGTAGTTTACAATAATGACAGATACGCTGTTCATACGTCTCGGGTTTAAGTGTAGGGTGGCCAAGCTATAGCTTCTTGGGCGCGAATCTCCGAATATTTAAGGAAAAAAACAGAAACAAGGAAAACATGAACGACCACCCATAAAGCACTAGACTTGCTCAAAGCATTTGAAAGCACGATTTTTGGCGTCATCGTAAGCAGTATGCAGTATCGCATGTCGGGACAATCGCGTCTCAAGGTCGGCAGGAGATCGGAATAATGATGTCGTTTTAGGAACATACAAGAATCGATTCCCATGGCCGTACCTGAGCCACAAATTCCAGTCTTCCAGCTGATTGAGGCTAGTGTCGAAGCCGCCCCTTTGTTCATACAACTCTCTTTTGAACAAAATTGCTTGTATGGAAATGAAGTTATGATCCAGCAAAACTCCATAATTCCATTCCTGCTTGAAGATTCCTGGTGTATGAAATAATACTTCCAAATAGGTTGATTTTTCCATGCTTATTTGTGTGTGCACTTCCATCGCAAGCGCATAGGCTGCCGACAATCCTGAGTCTTGGGAGAGGGCCGAAACCAGGGTTTCAACATGATCCGCAAATAACAAATCGTCGTCATCAAGAAACATTAGAAAACGTCCATTTGCAGCAGCAAGTGCTGCGTTGCCTGCTGCGGATCGGCCAAGTTTTTCATGTGCCAGAAATCGGACGCGACATCCAGGGGGGGATCTCCCGGACAAGCATGTGACTAAATCTTGTTGGCTGTCTCCGCCATCCTCAACTACGAGTAACTCAATCGTCGGGTAGGTTTGATTGAATACGCTTTGCATGGCTTGTTCCAAAAACATAGCCCTCCCTTTGTAGGTGCGGGTTATGATTGTGACCAATGGGGGGGCAACAACAGGTCGGGCTTTTATTTCAGAAAATTCCCAATCCCAATCCCTAGCCATTTCATAATCGAACCCTCGTAAGGGAAAATATGCGGGTATGGATCCTTTGCCTGCTGGCAACAGGGTAGCCAATTTAAGCACATCTTTTGGCAACAAAGTTTTAGTGCCCAAAAAAACCGATGGGCGGATTGAATAAGCAGCATAAAGCACAAGCCCCGAAAGCTTGTCCAATATGTTTCCATACCGAAAACGGATATAGATATTACCTGTTTTACTTCCAAAATATTGTGAATGCTTTGCGTCTGCGCTATGCTTGTGGGCACATTGACGCACAATCGCATTGGGCACATATTTCAGGGTATAGCCATAAGAGCGGAAACGATAAGACAATTCCACGTCTTCCGCATATAAAAAAACACCGGTATCGTACCCCCCCACCTCCGCATAGGCACTGCGTCTGATCAAGACACATGCGTGTGAAGACCAATTGGTTTCCAGCGTGACGGGGTCGTAATATTTCGGGTGTTCATAGGGGGTTTGCCTCAATTCCCAGCTTGCCACTGTTTTGTGGGTATCGCTCAGGGCAACACGGACTACTTCACAAAGTGAGTCTGGCAAAAATTTAATATCCAGATTGGTAACAAGACAGTAATCAGAAGTGCCAGCCTTTATTGCAACATCATGGCCCGAGCCAAAACCTAAGTTTCCTTGCTGTATAATTTGGATACTGGCAAAGTTTGAACCAATTTTACTCAATACTTTTTCGAGTTTTGGCACACTATAATCCGTCGAACCATGGTCAACGAATCGAAGATGGATTTTTGATAATGGGTAGCTCTGGGATAGTAATGATTCAATAAAAGTATTAATCCTACTAAGGCTATTATAAGAGATGGTCGAAATAATTATTTCTGGCCATGCGGTAACATCAGTCAAGCCAATGGCGGTTAGCAACGCTTGTTTCTGAAATCGGCGATTTGATAGTGCTTGCACGGCTTTTAAGTTATCCGCCGAATTCCACAAGTACTGAATTTTGGTCAGTGCAATTAGTTTGTAATGGAGATATATATGGCGTAAGATTGGAAGTACTCCAAAACGTTTATACAAAAAACGTAATATCATGGGCAATATGTTCTCTCTAGCTCATCCGTTGCGAGGCGGAAAATACCCATCTATGACATTTAGTGATTGCTTGAAGTTATCGGATGAATGTCTTTCTTGAACTAATTTTATAGCATTGCGCCACTTCCGTTGACGTTCATGTGGTCTAGCCAACGCATCTCGAATTGAAGACACATAGGCATCCACAGATTCAGAATCTTCAACTAAATAACCAGTTTCACAATTAATTAACTCGGAAACGCCACCTGCGTTGGAAGCCACAATGGGCAATCCAGCCGCAGTTGCTTCCAACAACACATTCGGCAACCCATCCCAACCAGATGTGTAGAGGAATACGCTATAAGCCCCCCCCCCTTCAAGCAAATGCTCATAAGCACCTGTAAGCGCAACATTTGAAAGCTGCCTCAACTTCCGCATCATTCGTCTTTCATTATAAGACGAAGTATATCCTCTCACATGAAACTGCAAATCTGGCATTGCGCGGGCAATAGCTAACAGAATTTCTGGTTTTTTTTGCCTAGCTAGCCTTCCTGCCCAAAGAACACGACCATCGTCAACTGATGCATATGTGGGATTTAAATCAAGTTTGGTCGGGAAATATGCCGTATATGCTAGAGATGGATCCAAACCATAGCGTAGAATTAACTCCTTTGGGTAATATTTGGTATCGGCAATTATTCCGGCTAAATAGGATAAGGTTGATGGAAGAAAATGCCGACCATAGCATTGATTGACCCCAAGAGCATCGAAATCATCACAGTAGAGGCTTGCAAAAATTGAAATGCCTGACGCGGCCAAAGATTTACCATGGCATTTTATCATTTCCCACCCAAGGGGAGAATTTATATTGTGTATGGTCTTTGCGTTAGTTTGCAACACCAGCCTCACCTGGACAAGCAATCTGTCTGCGTCGGTCAAATTTCGACCTAGGCAGCCGAGTTCAATTACTGGGACATCAATTGGGATCCTATCAAGCCATGGAGAATCAGAGTCTATGGATGTGATCAGAATTGCCCTTAGTCCGCGTGTTTTGCATGCATTAATATGATGCAGTAGGCCTAAATCCGCTCCGCCCCGTTTTATCCAAGGAGCAAGAAAAACGATATCGGGGTCGCTGTCACCAATAATTTTTCGACAGACTGCGTAGACCCTCCCAACACGATCATCAAAAGAATATTTGTACTCATGGAATTGCGCTAAATAGGCGGGGGTGGGCAACAAGTCAGGGTCTATCTTGGAAAGGTGACGTAGTTCCTCAACGGCCCAAGGAGGGATCGCACTTGGAAAAAATTTGCAAAGCCGCATCAGGTTGATGTGGTTCACAATTTTTATAAATATTTTTTGCTGACGCTCAGGAAGTATTTTGGTTAAAGGCCGGATTAAGTGAAAATAAGACCATTTAGCTATTAATTTAAGGGCGTATTGCATTTTTAGAATACCTGTCAATAGTACAGCTATCACCAGCCTTCCACTTGATCCAAAAATTTGGAAGGGCGAAAAATCGCACCTGCGGATGATTGGGCTTCCAGTAGTGAGCCAATCTTCTTTCTCCTATAAAAATAGGCAGTCTGGGGAGCGCAGACGTGTTTGATATTCTCTGCCAACGTTGAAACATTCCAGTGCCAATCCTCATACCCATAACCCGTGTCATGAACATATGTGCTAGCGTATGGATGATTGGTGTAGATCTCCTTAGTCGCAAATGAACACGGCACCCATGGGTTGGTTGTCAGGCATGCTGCTGGTGACAGATGCTCTTTATTCATATCCAGAAGGCGTAGCACAGAACAAGCTGCCCCAAATGAAATACACAGTTCCGGATGCACAACTACCTGAGATGTGGCATTCCTTACGACATCAAGAGCCTCCACCGGCCAGTTTGCCGAATAAAAATCATCCCCATCCATGATCCCAATATAGTCACCTCTGGCTAAGTTTATCCCCATGTTCCTGGATAGGCCCACGTCTCCATGGTTTACCTCGATTATCTGATCCAATTGAGTAATTAGTGGATGATTTTTCACAATGCGGGTTGTGAACGTGTCGGCCTTATCCAAAACCAATACGAACTCCAAGGCAATGTTTCTGTTTTGCGAAAACTCGCGCATCCGCACCAATCCCGACAAACTAAAATGCGCAAGCACACGCTCCGAGTGAAAAGTTATGATTTGACTAATCAATGTGGTTTCTTTGCTCATGATCTAGTTCCGTGGGTATTTCAGTGCCTAAATCTCTCGCTACTTGACTATCATGGTGCCAAATATTGACAAAACCACAGGGCTGATCATGTAAAATGGAGACAAGCAGCAATTGTATATCTATAAAATAAGTCACAGGAGATCTGATGGTTATCCTGCATGAGGATGATTCTCCAGCCACTTGGCAAAACGCAAAACTCCATCCTCGAAACTGGTTTGAGGAGACCAGCCTAATAGAGAAATTGCCTTACCAATGTCTAACACACAAGCGGGTACGTCGAACCTCCTGGAATCTATATAGCGGCGCTTGGTAGGGTGGTTGGTGACTTTCTCAATTGTGTTGAGCACATCATTCAAGCTCAGGCCGCTTCCCGTGCCAATGTTGAAGATATGTTCCTCGCCCTGGAAATCGAGCGCGGCAAGTAGTGCCGAGGTGACATCATGGACATACACATAGTCACGGATGATCGAGCCATCGCCCCATATCTCGATGGTTTCCTCACGGATCGCCTTACCCAAGAAAACGGCCACTGCCCCTTGGCTTGCATGTGTCCGCTGGCGTTCACCGAACGGGTTTGCCAAGCGCAGCACAGTGTAGTCCAAGCTGTGCAACTCACGGTACAAGCCTAAATACTTTTCAATTGATAGTTTGGTGATGCCATAAGAACAAATTGGGTTGGTCGTATGTGTTTCTGGGATAGGGCTTTGCGAGGGTTCACCATATACTGTGCCGCCAGATGAGGTAAAGATTATCTTTTTCAAGCCGCTTTTTACCGCGTGGTTCAGCAGCCTAATGGTACCCAGCAGGTTGCTCTCCACGTCAAACACAGGATCGGTGTTGGAGGATTTTGGCTGCGTCGTTGAAACAAGATGGAAGCAGACATCGCATCCCTCTAGCGCTGCCAAAACATCAGCTTCGCTAACGAAATCGCCTTCAAACAGCTCGAAATTTTGATCTGACTCATGACCCTCACCCAAGGAAATCACATGCGGACGCTCGAAGCAACGCACGAAATGACCTCTGGAAAGCAATGCGTCAACCAAATGGGAGCCGAGGAAGCCTTTGCCTCCTAAAACTAGGCAACGTGGTTTTGAGTTCATGTTGTTCCCCAATAGATTTAGTTCCCATTTCTTTGGGCAGATGAAAAATTAAACGCCACACAAGCAATAAGAAAAAACAACAGGCATGTCGCCCAGTTGGCGTATACACCGTTGAGCGCCGGGATCGAAATTGATCCCTTTGCGCATTTTGCCACAATCAAACGCCTAATGTCCAACCTGAATCCATGCTGAACATTAGCGTTTGGCCGTTCCTGCAATAAAGCCTGATACCGGACTTGGGAGCTTTCACTCTAAATTGAGGCAAATACGATTTGATTTATCGGCATTCTCACGCCTGTTACCGGTTTTCTTAGTGGATGGTCGTGGGTTTGCCGAAGCAGGGACAAGTCTTTCGCAGGCCGTAAGCGATCCTCAGTGGCTGGATTCATGTAGGCGGTTGAAAATCAAGTGTTTATTACAGAGTGTCCCGATTTCACCAGGTGTACCAGGGTCTGCGCATAGGCCTGGAGGGTCGGCATTAACGGAGCTGGAGTACAAAATCCGGTGCCGTGCCTTGCGGATGACTTGCACCGCGCGATAGATGAAATCTGCTTGCTCCGTCTTGATGCGCCGACGCTTGGACGAGTCGGCCATTGGGCTGATGTCGTTGGGCTGGCCGTTGCAGGCCAAATTTGCCCGATGACGGGCACTTATCACAGTCGATGCCGGAGTTGAACTTGCTGGAACTGCTAGTGCGTGGCGTTACTGCGGTTGAGCCCGCGAGGGTCTATATTGAATTAGTTTGGCGAAAGGCAGAATATGAATGGTTGCCAGCAAGCGGTTCAACCCATTTAAGGGGTTGTGATCCAGTCTAGGTAATAGTTTTGCAAAGATGGGGTGACAATAAGATTTACTTTTAGAATGGAAACTTACCGCGTTGGGGAGTGTGCATCATTGGAAAGACTGATAAATTCTTTTAGAGGAATTAATACTCGCTTTCCGGCCCAGTCAGTCTGTCCTTTATTGGCAAGGAGATATTCAGCGATTGCCGGATAATGTATTCCAAAAGCCAAGGATGTCAGTTTCCAATCAGGAAGTACTGCAATGAATGTTTCCATGCCGTAGCGCCATCTATGATCCCCGGTGGGCGGCTGGTAGGGATAAAGTGGAATTTGCAAATTATATAAGATGTTGCCGGACACATCGACTAGCTGAAGAAACAATGCGCCCTGATTATTTTTGTCATTGTGCTTAAGTTCTTCCCACCATACTTCAATTTTAATGTCTTTGTCGATGCGTTTGATTGACAGTGCGTGCACTTTGTAAATGCCATCAAATCCGATTTCTTCCATTGCCAGGGTGTCAACAGATGAAGCGACTTCTTGGGCGCTCCACCATTCCGCAGGATTAGCCTCAATGAATTCCAGGCGCCACGATTTTCGGGCAATGAATTCATTAATGGCTTGACTGAGCGCGGATCTGTCAGTGACACGCAGTAAACGCAACACCCGGCCATCGGAGACGATCTTGACGCCAGATCTCTCATCCAGTGTGGAGATAAAAGCCTCAATCGCAGTACTTTCGGCATTAAAGGTCGGAAATTCGTTAGATTCCAATATTTTCGCACGATCAATATCTTGGTTCAGGAACGATGGAAACCAAGAAATGATGGGGCCAGATTTTTTGATAAGTATATATTCACTGTCCAGCAGTTCATTGGTGCGCACAACGAAGCCACGCGACCAATCCATCGGATGGAAAGGGATGATATTGGGGAGTTCAGGTGCCAGTATTTTTTGATACAAGTCGGCACATATAAAGATATAGGAAGAAACGCCGTCAAAAAAAAAGTAGATTTTTGCTTCTTTTTTCATTTTCCTGGCTTCATCCAAAAGAGTGTGCGCTTGGCGTAGCTCATCACCATTTTTGCCAACGGAGACACTTACTCCAGTGATTTTTTGCCAGTAGAGTGGCGGGGAGTCTCCGGCTGCCAGCAAAACTGCCATATTTACTGCCGGCGTGACACAGGCAGCCAGCAAAAGCGCATGGATGATCCGATTGGCTTTTGACCAAGCCAATATCGAAGGAGGGATTATACATACCATCCCCATTAGCATGAAGGGGTAAAAATACCGTATTTGATTGCCCCCGCCTTGCACTACCTGCCAATAGCACATTCCTAGAATCCACATGACCAAGCCGCTTGCCAGCAGCATCCCCAGCTCTTTTGTCTGGAAACCATTACCATCTTCCCTCACCATTCCAGCAGGACGATTGAAGACGAATAATACGGCTATTCCAATTGTCCAAAATATTGACGCCTCGCCTGCGCTTTCATGGAACAAATATAAGGTTCCATGAAAGCCAATCGATGAAATCATGCGCAATATCGTCAACGCCCGTTGGGCGTAGGCAAAGTTCCTCTCTGAAAGATAACCCGAGAACACACAAAGAGCAAGCGTACTAATATAAACAACTAATATCGCTGCCACTCCTTTCAGCAAATAAACACGTAACGTACGAGTCGATGGGCTGGTTTTGCTAGTCCCTAGCCGTTCAAATGTGACTATCATCAGCCATAGCAAACAAGTTAGCGCCATAACCATCAAGCCGGATGGCTTGATTATGAAAGTCAAGGAAGCAAGCGATGCGCCAAACCATAACCAAGGCTGTGATTTTGTCGCCAGACTCCGTATTACCGCAGCCACCGCCATGGCGGCAATTCCTGCCTGAAAGTTGTCAACCATTCCCCATCCGTTATTAATCCAACGGTCATCATTCCAATCAAACCAGTAGAACATGGGGAGCGAGGAAAAAAGAAAAGCAATGCCGGTTACCCGCCAAGCGGATTCTCTGGTTACTCCTGCCGTGATGTATACGGCTATCACGATACTTAGGATAGGGAGAAAAACAGACCGAAAATGATAGCCCCGGAAACTGTCTGAGAAGCCGAACGGATACGATACTAATATGGAGCCAGGAGGGCGTACTGTCGGCTCCAGGTTTAATGGATTGAAAAGCTCGCCACGCTCGACGGCTTGCCAGAAATTCGCGGCTTTCTGCGCGTAGCTAATCGCGTCGCCAAAGGGTGGCTGCACACTGTGAAGGACATGCAGCCAAATAGCAATACCCAAATATAGCAACCAAATCACGACTAATAGATGTGGATGCCAAGGTCGCCATGTTAATCTAATTGCTGTAAATAAAGCGCCATTCATATTGTGTTGTGCTATGGTTTTCTATGTGCCAGCACATTCATTGAAGCGCCGTGTGGCAACAGATCCGCCATATCTTGAGTTGTCATAGGCAAGGTGTCACCACTATTAAGTAGTGACAGAATTAGGCCATTCTTTTGTAGAATCGCTAAAAGCTGCCCTATTTCATCCTTTTCTTTGTCAAGAAGATAGGGTGCCAATTCCATGACAATGCGTATGTCCTTGTTTGCGGAAATCACCTTTCTAGCGCCTTGGATGACACCCAACTCAAATCCGTCCACGTCAAGTTTTATCACATCAATGGTAGAAATATCCAGTTGCGCCATCAGGCTGTCCAGGGTGACAGCCTGTGTGCCTTGTGTGCTCATCAGACGCCCAAGATGGATTGGATGGTAACTATCCTCAATCTCGGTTTTTAGCGGCCAACTTGAGTAAATTGATTCAGGCAAACAGTCACCATCCGAACCAATTAGCATTGCCTGCACGGCTGTCACTCGGTTGATGAGGTGCGGATTCAAGGCAAGATTGCCCTGAAGTTTCCGAAATGCCCAACCAGTGGGTTCAATCGCAATTACACTGCCACTGTTGCCAACCATTTCCGCCAAAGGCAAGGTATGGGCACCAATATTGGCACCAATATCCACAACCGTCATTCCCGGCCGCACAATTTGCCGAAAGAGCTTTCTAGTGTCTAGCTCGAACCCTCCCAGTAGGTAGATGGAAAAATCTATACCTTCATTTAAATCCAAATTCCAGCGTAGCCCATTCCGGCTCACAATTGTCTTCGATCCTTCGCCCAGCAGAGCACGTAGGCCAACAATCAGCATTCGTGCAAATTTGGCCAGATACATTTTTTTTTTGGTGGTTAGCATTATAAATTTTTTTGAATATTTCTATTGCTGGCAGAGTATACAACTAAGCCCAACATAGCCAACAAAATAGCCGCAAAGCTCCCTATCTGAAGGACAAGCGACAGGGCAAAAGCGTCTCCAGGGGAAATGTCGAAAATTTTGAGCGCCATTACGCATGCCAACTGGTGGATTCCTATTCCTGCCGGAGCCGAAGGCAAGGCCGAACCCGCCGAAATAAAAACCCAAATGGCAATGGGAGCGACGTACGGGAGATGCCAGCCAAAAGCCAGCAACAAAAAATAGATTGAAAAATAATCAGCCAACGCGACCAATGCTGAAGTGCCGACTAAGCCGATAAGGAGTCTGCCATTGACAATGCTCCTGCGAAAAAATAATAAACCATCCAAACCCCTTTTGAGCACAACTCTCCAGCGTGATTCCTTGTGTCCAGAAACAAACCGTAGGTCAATGCTTCGCAGGGTTTTTTCACCCAGCGGTGAGAAGCCTGCCACAACCAGCAAGAGGAGTCCGGTGGAAGCGGCGTAGAAATAGTTGGCACCTAGATTCACCGAGGGTAAGGCTTTGATAAGCAAGACAGCGTAAAGGAGCAAAAGCAGTATGTCAGTCAACCGATCCACAACACCGCTTACCCCAAGCCAACCGATGCTGATCCCAGAAGAGCGTTGCAATCCAACAACTTTAATCACATCTCCGGCTCTGGCTGGATAGATGTAATTAAAGAAAAAACCTAAAGTCGTGGATCGGTACACCGAATTTCTGCTGACAGATCTGGCAATAATTACCCGCCACCGTTCCGCCCTTAGAAATAGCCCGGCGATTAGACAGCCGATGGCACAGGCCAATAACAGAAGATCAATGGCTTGAATCGCGCTTACTGTTTCTGCCCATTTTATATTGCGAACCGCAATCCAGAGAGAGCCAAGGCTTATTCCTACACCTAAGAGTATGCTGAGAGGATGTTTTAAGCGTTTCATCGTATAAGCTTATCAGAGACGATCAATCACGATGAAGGCAAACATGCCGAATTTTCCATCCAAGCCAGGAATCCGTTCCTCTATGCCACGCACCCATGGATAAGACCAAGACGGCATGAGTGAACGCATGGAAACGCCGCCGGACAGGAGATAGGCCAAGGGCATCATGGGCTTTATGCAAGCGATCCTCCATTCTGGGAATCGTTCGCAAAATAGCTCTTTGTCACGTTCAAAGAGAATCCACGGCAAGGCTCCGTTGGCACCGGATAACGGACCCGCAGGCGGGATAGACCAATCTCCGCTGGTGTTGAACGGTTCGTGGTGAAGATGCTGGAACACCCAGGCACCCCAAGGGGTGTTCCATGGTTCAATCAATAAGCAACGCCCCCCAGTCCGCACACAGTTTGCAGCTTGATGAAAAAACAGTGCTGGCTCTGGGATGTGATGCAATACATCCACCATGAGTATGGCTTTTAATGCCTCTGTGCGGAGCGGTAAAGCCATTGCGTTTAGGACGATGTCGATGTGAGGCGTGAAAAACACTTCCGAGGCTAGCGCATCTTTGTGCAACTCTTTTAAAAAGCCTCCGCCTGAACCCAGTTCCAACACCGCCCCATCTCCTTCAGGAATTTGGCTGGCAAGCAGACGGTACCAGGACTCATAAATCTGCCTGAGGAACCCTTTGCTCCGAATAATTGTCGCTCGCAACTCTGTGGTTTTGGGGTCGTCCAGCGACATTCCTTTGGTTAAGGGGTGCGCTAAAATATCTGACAGAGACATGGTAGATTTCATCGAAATTTGATCCGGCGCGCGGCGAAAGCAACCATTTTGAGCAGCAGCCAGCCATGTTGCCAGCGCTGGATATTGGTTTCGCCATAGCGGCGGGCACGGTAGCGGATAGGCACTTCCACGATCTTCAGGTTTTGCCGCGAAGCACCAAACAGCAAGTCAAAGTCTCCGAAAGGATCAAAATCGCCGAAATAGCTCCTTCCGCTGGCAATTTTCCGGTAATCTGCCGCCCAGAGAACTTTCGTGCCGCATAAAGTATCCCGAATGGGTTGCCCTAGGAGCCAGCTGAAGGCCCAACTGAAAAATTTATTTCCCAGCAGATTCAAAAAACGCATCGCATCGTCTTCCATCGGATAAACCAGCCGCACACCATTGGCGAACTCCCCGATGCCTGAAGCGAGCACATCACAAAAGCGTTGCAAATCCTCCGGGGGTACGGTGATGTCGGCATCCAGAATCATCAGAATATCGCCCTTGGCGATGTCAAAGCCTGCGCGCACCGCATCTCCTTTGCCCTTGCCCGGCTGCTTAAGTAACGTGCAGTCCCTCTCCGAGTTGGCAATGGCCCGCTTGATGACCTCATAGGTGTCATCGGTGGAGTTGCCCTCGACAAAGATAATCTCGGTGTGGGAACCCATGTCAGGTATGCGTTGCAGCAATTCATCAATATGTCCGGATTCATTCCTTGCGGCGATAATCACGGAAACCGACGGTGGGGTATCATTGCTGTTAGATTTGGAATGGGGGCGGATCACATAAAAGTTAGTCAAAGCGAAGGCCCTAAAAAGCGGCATTTTGACTAGAATGCGATTGCAAAAATTTTCTATCAATGGGACAGGCAGGGGGCAAAGGATTTCCTCCCAACGCCTTACTTGTTCATACCCAGCCAAATCCGTGAGGTTATGCACATCAATGGGCGTAAGCCAATTTTGGGTCAAGGTTGGTGTGACCAACCCGAACGCTTCAGCCAAATGGCGAGGAGATTCCCAAACATGGCTAAAAACGTTAAATATAATCCGGGTGTTCCGGTTGCAATAACGGTGGATGTTCATTAGCACAGCCTGGACATCCCACAGATCGTTGAGCAGATCGGAAAGGATGATCACATCAAACGTAACGTCGCCCAAGTCGATTGTCTGGGCATCGGCGCAAACAAATTCAATATTAGGATAGCGCCGTTGTGCCTGGGCAATCATTTTCGGGGAAAGGTCAACACCGACCCCTCTGGCTGGATTGAGTGCATTGAGCAAATCACCGCTGCCGCAGCCAATCTCAAGGATGCTATCGCACTCGCCCACGACATGCCGATAGACTTCGGTCAAGCGACTTCGGTAATGCCGGGTCAGGATTCCCGCTTGACGGTCGGCTAACTGATCCCAGTGTTCGGAGCGAAGACTGGTGTATCGATTGTGTTCTTGTGTGAAAGTATCTACGTTGTTCATGAGAAATCTGCAATATTTAATTGTGGCTTAAATTAGCGCGGTACCGAACTGGCTTTGGCGACTTCAGGGTGGAGGAATGGCTTTAGTGGAATTAAAACACGTTTGCCGCCCCAGTCAGTTTGCCCCTTGTTAGCCAACAGAAACTGGCCGTCCACTTGGTATACCCCAAATGCCAGCGACGCCACTCTCTCGTCGGAAGGCTGAAGGTCGAAATTGACCTCATCATGCCGCCACTTTCGCGTGGCAGCGAATGGGGCATAAGGGTAGAGAAAAATTTGCTTATTCTGTAGAATAGTATTGCCGGATGAATCCACAAGATGTAGAAATAACATATGTTGGCTATTTGCTTTCTCTTGCTGCAGTCCTTCCCACCATACTTCAATCTTTATCCCTTTGGGGACTGAAGTAATTAACAAAGCGTGCAATTTGTAAACACCACCGAAGTCAATTTCGTCCTCCGCTAGTTTTTTGGTATAAGCTGATACCTCGTCGGCATTCCACCACACAGGTTTGTTAGCCTCGACGAACTCAGGTCGCCATGCGTGTGCGGAAACAAATTCTTCAATGGCATGATTAAGCGCAGATGGATCTACGATACGCAACAAGCGTATGGATCGGCCTTCGGAATAAATCTTAACGCCAGAACGTTCATCCAATGTGGATAGAAAAACCTCGAACGCCTCTCTTTCCAATTCAATTGAATCAAATTGCTTGGCCTTCAGCAAATCTTGGGGATATTGGGTACCATCGACCCTAGTGAGAAGGTAGTCGCTGCCCAATAAATCATTCACCCGAACGGCAAAGCCCTTTTGCCAATCCGTGGTGTTTTGGACTTTGAAAGAGGGCAGGTCTTGTCTGAACATATTCTCGTACAAACCCACGTTGTCAAAAATAGCGGTCACACTATCATTGCAAACAGTATAGATTTTCGCATTCTTCCCGGTTTTCCGAATGTTGTCTAGAAAAGCATAGGCTTGGCTAATTATTTCCTTATGGACTCCGACAGAAAGGCTTACCCCTGTCTGGTTTTGCCAATAGATTGATGGACTATCCCCCGCTTCCAATAGTGCCGCAATATTGAAAGCTGGCACAAGGCACAAAGCCAAAAACACATACCGAACCATGCGATGGGTCTGTCGCCATATTTCTATGGCGGCAGGGACAACGCAAATGCCACCCATCAGCATAAAGGGATAGAAATACCGGATCTGGTTGCCCCCCGACTGCACAACCAACCAATACCATGCACCCAAGCCCCAAATGATTAGGCTGTTTGCCAGGCAAGCTAACACTATCGCCTGCAATTGAGTAATGGGTTTTTTATTCCGTACAATTCTATATGAAAAAAAGCTTGCCACGCCAATTGCCCATAAGGGCAATGCTTCACCAGAACTTTTGTGAAATATGATAAGAAAAACATCGAAAGAAGCCTGTAACATCTCGGCCATGACCACCAACGACTGTTTGGCGTATGCGAACATTTCTTCCGAAAAATATTCCGAGAAGACGCAAAGGTAAATCATAAAGCCATACACAAACAAAAAGACTGCCGTTCCCTTGAGCGCATAAGGCAGCAACTGCCGATCCGGATTCTGAAGTCTTGATGCGCGTATCCATTCAAATGCGACAATCACCAGCCATGCCAATGCTAGCAAGGCCATGACCATCAGCCCGGACGGTTTGATTAAGAGCGTAAAGGCCGCCAGGGAAATCGCGAACAACAGCCATGCCTGTGACTTTTTAATCGTGGATCTAACCGCCGCGGCCGCGGCCATTGCGGCAACGCCCGCTTGAAAGTTGTCCACTAGCCCCCATCTGACGGGGCCGCCGGTTTCATCAATCAAATCGAGATGATAAAACATGGGGAGAGTTGAAAACAGCACAGCGATGGCCGCCGCCCACCCTGCGTTAGCCACGGATTTAGTTGCCCCCGCCACGATATAGACAGCCATCACTACGCACAAGATAGGCAAAAAGACCGACCTGAAGTGGAAGCCGAGGAAGTTGTCAGAGAACCCAAAAGGGTATGTCATCAGAACGGTGCCCGGTGGCCGGGAGACCGGATCCAGGTTCATCGGATTGAAGGGCTTGCCTTGTCCGACAGCTTCCCAGAAATGCTTGGCTTTCAGCATATAGCCCAATGGGTCATACAGTGGCGGTTGCGCACTATGCAACGTATGTTGCCAAATGGTAATGCCCAAAAACAACAACCATACCGCTACCAGTACATCAGGTAGCCAACGCTGCCATTTACAACTCATTAGACTTGTCCCAACTTTATTCATGCTATTGATATTATCCTATGATCAGTTTGCAAAATGAATCAGAAATCTCAGGTGTCATTCCGCGACTTGTATTAGTGGGCGGGTTTTTCCAGCACGACGATTTTATGCGGAAAACCTACTTTTTCCGCGTCCAGCGTGTCCCCGGAGACAGTGATATACAAATAGCTTTCATTTTTGTCCACACGCAGAATTTCTCTTTCCTGCCCATCGGCCAAGCGTACAACACGTTCCACTAGGAACTCTTTTTCGTTTTCAGGATTGGTAGCCACAAAAAAACCAGCGGATTTACGCGATATCCCTCTAACCCAATTTACGTCGGTGATATCAAAAAGTTCGGCATAAAGCGGAATAATCAATCTAAAAATTTCGGCATCAAGGGAAATAACCAATATGTGTTCTTCCCAATCTCGAGCGCCTTGAGTACCCTTATTGATTGGAAGCATGTGGCCTGCATTATCATAGACAGTAATCCCTAGGCTTTTTGTGTTGTTATTAACTTTATCTGCTGGTATAAGTAGCGTGTCCAGCCATATGTCACCGCGATTTATATATTTTCCTTGAGCTGGTTGTTTATAGTCAGCCTGTCCTAAAAGTTCCCCATTATTATCTACTAAATGAATGCCATTTGTAAAATTTAACTTCTGGGTAATTTTACTTTCCCAGGCTAATTTAATATGCAAGCCGTCTGGTTCGTGTTGAATATCCAAATCGCGCAACGTAAATAGGTTGCCAAAGCTTGTTCCTGCATAAGCCTTAAGTGAAGGAGGTGTCAAGTGTGCAGATTTTTCAGGGGTAATCAAAGTTAAATTAAGCTTTCCTTTTGTGGCGTATATGAAACCAAATATGCAGAATAAGGCAAGTCCGGCAAGCAGTGAATTTCTGCCTAACATAGCATGTTGCTGAAATGACTTCTTCATAACAGAAGTGCCGTGAATTATCCTATGCCCCACAATTAATCGTCTTCCTGGTATCTCGATAAATACCCACATTAGATAGGAGGAAAGCGATAAAATACTAAAAAAAATAATAAATTGAAGTGGTTTTGATAGACTCGATAATAAAGGTAACTCGGAAATATTCAACCTATAATAGGTCAATATAACTTGATGGACTAGATATGAAGAAAAGCTGATTTCACCTAGGAGGATAAGAATTGGGTGGATAAGTATTCTCGAGACCATGCCGCGCCCTTGGGCCATAATGTAAATTAGCAAACCAAACACAAAGACCGATCCACTATGAATTAACCATTCCATTGTAGATATGCCTATACTTGGCATTATGCTCCAGGCAATGTCGGTCATATAGCGCATGGATATGGCGCAAAGCATAATTGTTCCCAGCTCATAACTTGTGGCCATAAAAAAAGTCCATTGTATTTCAGGTCTTTTTCGCCACGCAAGCGCCATGCACATGCCGTAAATAAATTCAAATATCCTTGTAAGTGGGTTGATATAAAGGAGGCTATTGCGGGTTACCAGAAAACCCGTCTGGTCACCTGGGTTGCCATAGGCTGGAAGCGATAAAAGGTTCGAGACCATCATTAGCGCAATCACTATTACACCAGAAAATATGAGCTTTATGAACCATCTTATATGCCATTTATATATTATAAATGGAAATGCAAGATAGAAAAAGAATTCCGTTGAAACACTCCAACTCACTCCATTATAGGAAAAATAATAAGCTGACATGGGTATCCATCCTTGCACCAAAAGCAAATTGGCTATTGCTGTTTTGGTGATCCAAGGAGTTTCTGGAAGCAGCCAAAGAGCAAGCAAGAAAGTAACAAAATGAGCGGGCCAAACTCGCGCAATGCGTGCCCTCCAGAATTTTTTTATTTCGGGCCATGTATCCAGCTTTGGATAAACATAACTAAGAATAAATCCAGATAACACAAAGAAAAAAGACACGCCCTGATCAAGATTAAACTTAATTTTATCAAAGCCGAATAAATCTGCTGAGTGATGAATCACGATCAATATGGCGGCAAAGAACCTCAACGAGGTTAGTTGATCCAATTTTTTCGTGTTGCTTTGCATGATGGCTCGCCACTAATTTATTGGGAGAAATATCAGCTATTGCCCTTCATTCAGGAAGGGTAGCTTTGTCCTTGTGAGGCGAATCGTTGTCAATGGTACCCAAGCCTATTTCCAAAGACGTTATCGAACATCTTGAATTTGGTGCTGTAAGGCGGCGAGAGGTGCTGCGTTCAGCGGCTTGGGCGAGTTCTTCTCGCGCGGCACGATTAGGAATCCATGCGGGCCTATTCCCCTGCGGTGCCCCAGGTAGCTTCCGGTTCCCGCCAAAGCCCACGTACCGCTTGGTGTGGCGTATTTTTAGGGAGAAATGTAACATAGCCAGTGTTTTTAAAGCCTCCTCGGCCCAACAAATGGGCAAACGCTGATATCAGCCAGACCGGTAGCCTCGGGATAGGGGAATATTTGCAGGGAGCGACAGCAACCGCATCACTGATCTGCTCAGATTTCAAGTACTGGGGGAAGTACCGCATATAGGCTATGTTCAGGTTTACATGTTGATGCTCCCTGTTTGTGCGGGTTTCCGGCGATCTTTGTAAGGTCTGGAACCCGCGCTGCGTGTGGCATCAACAATCGCATCAACACAACACCTGAACATAGCGCGCATACACGTCATAAGAACGAATTCCTGATTTGAGATATACCAAATGTTCGAAAATCGAAAAAGTGCATCGGAACGACACTGCTTTAGCAAAGTCGTCCCGACAAAACCGCTATATCCATTTAGTGCATCTACCTTGTGTTACAATCCTACTTGGATTTCTGGACGGTTTTTTTCAGTGCGATGACTTTGTTCGGGAATCCTACTTTTTCCGCATCCAGTATATTTCCAGAGACGGTGATATTCAAATAGATTCCGGCTTTGTCCACACGCAGAATTTCCCTTTCCTGCCCATCGGCCAAGCGCACAATACGCCCCACTAAGAACTCTTTTTCATTGATAGGGTTGTTAGCCACAAAGAAACCTGCGGATTTCCGCGATATTCCTTTCACCCAATTTACGTCGGTCGTGTTAAAAAGTTCGGCTCCTCCACTGGCAAGCACTGCGTCTGGTGTGTGTTTTGCCGGAATTTCCACAGCTTGCGACATTAGTGGAATCGCGACAAGGCAAGCGGCAACAAAATGCTTAATTTTCATAATCTTCACCTCTGATGGTAAATGTGTCTATACGGTTGGTCTGGAACAGATCCGCGTTGCGGATCACATGTGAGTGGCCATCGTTATTTATAACGCAGCCAAAATTATTGAAACAATCCCATAGCCTGTCGCACATCTCAGAAAAACGGAAACCAACAACTCGTGGCGACAAAATCCCCAAGCGCATATTCAAAATCAACCCCCATGACCATGTCGGTGTCCACTTTCTTAGGACATAGAAAAAATCGGCTCTTTGGGAATTCGCATGGTGGCCAACAGAGCGTCATCCGTATCTTAATTGTTTTTACAGTACCTCGCTGCTTCGTGAGAGCCGTTTACCATGCGAGATCACAAAGAACCAAAAAAACTGGAGGTTAGGCAGTCCATTTTCGCTGGTTAATTTTTTCAAGGGCAAAATACTGCCATCAACAGATACATGGTCAACGGCTATTAACTCATAGTAGGTATTAATGCCTGATACTACGGTAGCCATTTTTTTGAGAATGTCATTTAAACCATCAGCTTGGTTTCTTATGACGAAAGAAACGGACAAAAAATCGGAAGAAGACGTTTTGTTCGTCTGACTAAATTATAGACTCATTGCTCGTAAATCGCAAGCGTTTCTTCAGCCATGATCTTAGGCGTGCGTCCATAATACGTGGTATTGGGTAAATCAAATAGCTTATCCGGCTGTCCCATTAATCGGCTCAATACACGCTCCAAGTCATCCACGCTGCCCCGTTGGAAGGCGAAGCCATTGCGGCCTTCATCAAGAAACTCCGTCATGCCGGCCACATCGGACATGATGACGGGGGTGTGGGTCGCCAGAGCGTTGAGAAGCACCAGTGGGCTATTTTCGTACCAGCGCGAGGGGATCGCCAGCACATCCATGCCATCCAGGACTTCGCGCATTTTTTCCTTGGGAAAAGTGCCGCGAAAATGGACTTCGCTGCCTTCCGCCAGAGCATGCAATCGACTCATGTAAGCTGGATCTTGATCCGTGGGGCCAAAGATATGCAGTTCGGCCTTTCCTTTCGGCAAGCGCTTGAAGGCTTCTATGAGTATGTCCGTACCCTTGTGGGGGGCAAGCTGACCGACGAACCCTACCAGAGGCCGGTGACCTTCTTGGCGGACTGGCTTGGCCTGCCGGTCGATATCAACGCCGAACCCGATGTTGCGCATCGGCATGGTGAAGCCGTTATTTTCATAGGCACCGCGCAGAAACCGGGTCGGAGTCACTACCTCACGATAAGTTGAATACAGCGACAAGAGGGTTTCAGGTCGCCGGTACAAGTCTTCCAGCAAGCCGTCAACCGGGCCGCCGCGCCAAGGTGGAAATCTGCGCACCAAGTTGGCAATCTTCGCAGCCCATAGCGCCCGTCGCGGAGGGGATGCACAGCGCCGCAGCAGGCGGCTGGCACCGGGATGCTGGGCGGCGTCTTTGATATGGCAGGCCATGCAATTAGTCCGGTTCGGCGCGGGGCCGGAACATAGGCTACCGTCAGCGGCTTCGAGTTTGTTGTTATAGCAAAAGCCGAAAAAGTCCGTGAAGGTGGCGTAGGTCGGTATCCCCAGAGCCTGGGTGACTTCAAGGAGGCTTGCGGTATGGTTGATCAAGTGGGTTACATGGACCACGTCCGGCTGGATGTCACGCAATACTTTTTCCAAGACCGGGCGCATGTCGGGTTGGTAATAGGTGTCTTTTATGCGTGTGTTGGGCAACCGGTTTTTGTCGATGCAGGTGACGGGAATCCCCTGGAATTCGTAGTGGGTCACGAATTCCGCAGCCGCAGGCTCGCCCGGAAAAATTGCAGTGACCACCTGCGCATCCATTCCCATGGCCCGGTAATGCTTGGCCAGCTCCAGGGTGTAGGTTTCAGTCCCGTAGTAATGGTCGGGAAAGAAGCAATGGACAAAGAAAACTATTTTCATCGCGGCGTTCCAATGACTTCGGCGTAAAGGTTTCGGTAAGCGCCGATCATGGCATCCACCGAGAATGTCGCCTGCGCCCGTGCGTGATTGCGGGCGCTGATTGTTTGACAACGTTCAGTGTCGTCCAGCAATTGGATGACAAGCGTCGCCAACTCGTCACTGTTTCCAGGTGTCGCCAGCAGCGAGGGGTCGTCTATTATTTCTCCAAGCCCGCCCACGTTATATCCTACCACCGGAATTCCCATATTCATGGCGAACGGACTGACTTGCCCAAAGCTCTCCTTCCAGACGGGGGCCACAAACATGGTCATCTGTTCGTACATCGTGGGCAATATCGAATAATCGACATAGCCGGTAAACTCAAAATTGCTTTCTAGCTGCGCGGCTTGCACAGCTTGCCGGTAGGGTTCCAGATAAGTGCCGCCGCCCACGATGATGACCTTGGTCTGCGGTCTTTGCTGCACGACTTTGATAAACACGTCGATGGATTGTTCGTTAAGTTTGTCGCCTTCCAGCCGATACACCATGCCGATGCAGTCCGTTGCCAGTTGGGCATGGGGTTGCCTGGAAAAATGCCCAAAGTCGCTTCCCGGGTAGATGGTCATGTTGAGGTCGCCACCATCGCCAAACTCATTTTCGACATATTTGCTGACATGGACATAGCGGTCGATAAAGTCGGCTTTATAGGGTTCCACAGGGGTGTTGACATTTTCTATGACGCGGCATCCATGGGTTTTGGCGGCTCTAAAGAATATATCGTACCACCACCAGTCGCAGTCTCCCCAGTAATGCACATGAACGATCAGGGGGTCATAGTCCCATAGGAATTCCGTAACCGCCTCCTCTGCCACCGGGTAGCGAAACTCTGTGACATCGACTCCGGCATAGGCAGGCGGAGAAGGGAGGTGGCTAGTGACTACTTTATGTTCATAGTCATCTCCCAGGCCTTCGATAAGGTCAACCACAAGCCGCGATGAGCCGCCTAGCATAAAGTTGGCTATGACGTGTAAGACTCGCGGTTTTGTGGATAGATTTTTAGGGATTTTTTTCTTCTTTGCAAGCCTGATTTGGGCGAGTGACTGCCTTAAACGCATCACCAGCGGGTAAAAAAAGAGCGACTTTAAACGATTTGCCATCTTGCCCCTTCTCATCAATGCAGCGAGTTCTCTTGCTTTACCCGTCAGGCCGTATCCCAATTGCAGTAGTTTCCCCATCTGTTCCTCCTCGTTGGCGGCCAGTTGCCGCAATACATGTTCTAGTTCGGAATTGGCTTGCTCTTCGCCCGCCAGTCTTTCGTGCAGGGGGTGGATTTTACCCGCTTGCGTCGTGAGCGCCAGCCTAATGTCCGCGCTACCGACTCAACCGCGCCGCCGCAGGTCAAAGAGTGATTTTATACGATTTGCCATCTTGCCTTGTATCAATGCAGCGAGTTCACTTTCTTTCTCCGTCAGTGTCTGCTCCAGGAGCGATAGTTTCTCCATCTGTTTCTCCTCGTTAGCGGTCGATTGCTGCAATGCTTGTTCTAGCTCGGAAATGGCTTGCTCTTTGTCCGCCAGTGTTTCGTGTAGGAGATGTATTTCCTGCGCCTGAGTGGTGAGAGCCAAGTCCTTGTCCACGATGACGCCATCCAGCCGTCGTACTTCCGCAGCTTGTGTGGAGAGCGCCAGCACCTTGTCCGCTATGACGCCGTCCAGTCGGTGGATCTCCTCCGCCTGTTCGAGTAGAGCCAGATCCTTGTCTTCCAGGGCTCCGTCCAGCCGTCGTATTTCCGCTGCTTGTGTGGAGAGCGCCAAGTCTTTGTCCGCGACGACGCCGTCCAGCCGGTGTATCTCCTCCGCCTGTTCGAGTAGCGCCAGCTCCTTGTCTTCCAGGGCTCCGTCGAGCCGGCGGATTTCCTCGGCCTGTCCGGCAAGCGCCCGCTCCTTGTCTGCGACGACGCCGTCCAGCCGGTGGATTTCCTCCGCCTGTTCGAGTAGCGCCAGCTCCTTGTCTTCCAGGGCTCCGTCGAGCCAGGCGGATTTCCTCGGCCTGTCCGGCAAGCGCCCGCTCCTTGTCCGCGACGACGCCGTCCAGCCGGTGGATTTCCTCCGCCTGTTCGAGTAGCGCCAGCTCCTTGTCTTCCAGGGCTCCGTCGAGCCGGCGGATCTCCTCGGCCTGTCCGGCAAGCGCCCGCTCCTTGTCCGCGACGACGCCGTCCAGCCGGTGGATTTCCTCCGCCTGTTCGAGTAGCGCCAGCTCCTTGTCTTCCAGGGCTCCGTCGAGCCGGCGGATTTCCTCGGCCTGTCCGGCAAGCGCCCGCTCCTTGTCCGCGACGACGCCGTCCAGCCGGTGGATTTCCTCCGCCTGTTCGAGTAGCGCCAGCTCCTTGTCTTCCAGGGCTCCGTCGAGCAGGCGGATCTCCTCGGCCTGTCCGGCAAGCGCCAGCTCCTTGTCTTCCAGGGCTCCGTCGAGCCGGCGGATTTCCTCGGCCTGTCCGGCAAGCGCCCGCTCCTTGTCCGCGACGACGCCGTCCAGCCGGTGGATTTCCTCCGCCTGTTCGAGTAGCGCCCGCTCCTTGTCTTCCAGGGCTCCGTCGAGCCGGCGGATCTCCTCGGCCTGTCCGGCAAGCGCCCGCTCCTTGTCTGCGACGACGCCGTCCAGCCGGTGGATTTCCTCCGCCTGTTCGAGTAGCGCCAGCTCCTTGTCTTCCAGGGCTCCGTCGAGCCAGGCGGATCTCCTCGGCCTGTCCGGCAAGCGCCCGCTCCTTGTCTTCCAGGGCTCCGTCGAGCCGGCGGATTTCCTCGGCCTGTCCGGCAAGCGCCCGCTCCTTGTCTGCGACGACGCCGTCCAGCCGGTGGATTTCCTCCGCCTGTTCGAGTAGCGCCAGCTCCTTGTCTTCCAGGGCTCCGTCGAGCCGGCGGATCTCCTCGGCCTGTCCGGCAAGCGCCCGGTCCTTGTCCGCGACGACGCCGTCCAGCCGGTGGATCTCCTCCGCCTGTCCGGCAAGCGCCAGCTCCTTGTCTTCCAGGGCTCCGTCGAGCCGGCGGATTTCCTCGGCCTGTTCGAGTAGCGCCAGCTCCTTGTCTTCCAGGGCTCCGTCGAGCCAGGCGGATCTCCTCGGCCTGTCCGGCAAGCGCCCGCTCCTTGTCTTCCAGGGCTCCGTCGAGCCGGCGGATTTCCTCGGCCTGTCCGGCAAGCGCCCGCTCCTTGTCTGCGACGACGCCGTCCAGCCGGTGGATTTCCTCCGCCTGTTCGAGTAGCGCCAGCTCCTTGTCTTCCAGGGCTCCGTCGAGCCGGCGGATCTCCTCGGCCTGTCCGGCAAGCGCCCGGTCCTTGTCCGCGACGACGCCGTCCAGCCGGTGGATCTCCTCCGCCTGTCCGGCAAGCGCCAGCTCCTTGTCTTCCAGGGCTCCGTCGAGCCGGCGGATTTCCTCGGCCTGTTCGAGTAGCGCCAGCTCCTTGTCTTCCAGGGCTCCGTCGAGCCGGCGGATCTCCTCGGCCTGTCCGGCAAGCGCCCGCTCCTTGTCCGCGACGACGCCGTCCAGCCGGTGGATTTCCTCCGCCTGTTCGAGTAGCGCCAGCTCCTTGTCTTCCAGGGCTCCGTCGAGCCGGCGGATTTCCTCGGCCTGTCCGGCAAGCGCCCGGTCCTTGTCCGCGACGACGCCGTCCAGCCGGTGGATCTCCTCCGCCTGTCCGGCAAGCGCCAGCTCCTTGTCTTCCAGGGCTCCGTCGAGCCGGCGGATTTCCTCGGCCTGTCCGGCAAGCGCCAGCCCCTTGTCTTCCAGCGCCCCGTCCAGACGACGGATTTCCTCCGCCTGTGCGGCAAGCGCCAGATCCTTGTCCGCTAGGGCGTCGCCCAGCCGGTGTATCTCCTCCGCCTGTCCCGAGAACGTCCGTTCCTTTTCCGCGAGGAAGTCTTCCAATCTATGGATTTGCCTGGCTTGTTGAGTCAGTTCCTGTTCTTTTTCTTCAATGGCATGTTCCAGTCTATGGATCTCTGCCGTTTGTGTTTGCAAGGCCTGGACTTTGCCTGCCAACTCATCTTGCAAAATTGCCACGGACGCCGCTTGTTCCGCCGCTGCAAAATGCTTTAACTGCACCTTGTTTAAGGCTTCTTCGGCGCATAACTGATCCGCGATATAATGGGCGCGGAAATCCTGGAAGCAATACTCGTCCAGGCATGGGATTGGGCGCTGGGAGCAAGCGGCGATAAAGATGGCAGGTTCCCTGTCGTCCTGGGAATCCGCACTCCAGTTGAGTGTGCGAATCTTGCTAGCCCGTCCATCCGCATGCGTCGGCGCTATCAGCACGGAGGGCTGGACATACTGCTCGAATAATTCCACATATTGAAAATGTTCCCGCAACAAGTCTTCAAACTCGCGCTTGTTCATCTCCCTGATGTGGTAGGGGTTTGGGCCGTAGAGTTTGGTGATCTCCGGGTTTGGCGTGGAGATGAGGGCAAGCCCGTCCTCCGCCAGCAAGCGGGCGAAGTTCCTGACTGCTTCGACCTGGGTGGCCTCCGGGACATGTTCAATCATCTCGAAACAGGTGATGAGGCCGAAGGAGGCTGCGGGTTTTGACGCCCCGAGATCTGTCCATTGCTCGAACGAAAGATTGGCCGCCTGATGGTGACAGCGTGCCCATTCGAGGGCTACCGTGTCGATGTCTATCCCGGTAACGGACTGGGCTTGGCGCGCAAGAATGGCCGTACCGTAACCCGTCCCGCAGCCGAAATCCAGGACTGTGCGACCGTCCGCCAAAATTTGGGCGAACAAATAGCGGGGGAGGTGTTCGTATTCCGCAAGTTTGGACCACGTGCCGGGAACATAGCGTTCCTGCATGAAGCTTCTGAAATCACTCCCAGATGCCTTGGCGAATAGGCCGCTGAATTTGGCAAGCCGGTTATTGATCGCAAACTTCTCGTCCATGTAGGGGGCAACCGCCTTTGCGGTCTCTTGATGCTGGCCTTGGACTTTAATAGAACGAAAATGAAGCCGCCGCAGCAAGGTATTGAGGGATTGCGCCGAAAAATAGACCAGGTGGGAAGGTGGGTGGCGGTACGCCCAGCCAGCCGGATGGGATACGGCTGAAAAAGAGCGCGCATTGGGTGTCGTTATGACAACGGTCGTTTCCGGCGTGATGGCACCTTTGGCAAACAGGGTATAGAAGAGGCTGAAAGGATCGGCCAGATGCTCGATGACATCGAAAAGAACGACGAGGTCGAATGTATGCGGAATAAGTTGTTCCACGTCGTCGGCGATAAAAAATTTGTAGCCATGCCGTTCGCTGATCACTTTTCGCGCATGGGCCGACACCTCCACGCCAAAGCATTTCCATCCGCGCCGGTAGGCTTGGTCAAGATGTGTGCCATAACCACAGCCGATATCGAGCATAGAGCGGCCCCTGCCGCTAGCGCCGAATTCATCAAGGATTTTTGCAAAGAAGGGAAGAAGAGGGCGCGTTTGGCTGTCATAATCGACGTACCCACCATCCTCCCCTTCTTCAAACCAAGCGGCGCGGTCGTAGTAAGCCTTTAGGGTGGCTTGATCCGGCGTCGGCGAAACAAAATCCGTGGCGCATGCTGGGCAACGCCAGATCGGGTAATTATCTTTTTCGCAAAGCTGTCGATTGACAACTGCCCCGCAAAGGGGACAAGCAATCTGCACACGATCATTGTGGATCATCTTTGGAGCCTGTGAATTTTGGGAGCTTGAGGAAATGATCGGAACTTCTATGTGCCTGCGAATTTTCCGTCTTGAGGCTTTTCCACTGTCGATAACGGAAGCCATTGGATAGGGTGGATAAATTTTCCCCATGTCGGGTAATCGGCGTACACCGTGAATCCTGGCTGCATGTCAGACAACGCGTAGCAGATTGCATAGTCCGTAGAATATGCGCCAAGGGCAATCAAGTATTCGCCTGGCGCAAGGCTTATCGGGTCTAGCACAATCTCGCCTTTGATTGTGTCCCCTGCCAGGCAGGGTGGCCAGGATATGACCCCGTTGTCGCAACTGGTTTGCCCGACCAGCCAATCCCCGTCCGCCCGGTAGATGCTAAGGCCATAGACGGATGCTTCTAGCGCGGCCAAAGCCAACAGGGAAAAACGGATAGTCACCCGCTCGCCTACCCGAATACGGGGGGAGGGTTCCGCCACCAACCAATTGACTACCTTAAGCTCTGCAAATCGGGCAAGCCCGGTCTCCTGTTGTGGGACAATATCGCTTGTCGGGATGGATTCCGCAAGTTTTCCCAGCGAGGCGATATAATACTCGCGGCTAACCTGTACCGGATCGCCGATCTGCGCCACTCGCCCGCCATCCAGCCAAACCACGCGGTCGCAGATCATCTGCGTGGTGCTGAGGTCATGGGACACGAACAGGATGGTGGCACCACGCTCAGTCATCTTGCGCAGGCAGGCCATGCATTTGTTCTGGAATGCGATATCGCCTACGCTGAGCGCTTCGTCCACGACCAGTATGTCGGCATCGACATGGGCCACCACCGCGAATGCCAGTCGGACGAACATCCCGCTGGAATAGGTCTTGACCGGCTGGTCGATGAAATCGCCGATGTCGGCGAAGGCGACGATATCCGGGTAGCGTTCCGTTATTTGTTCTTGGCTTAACCCAAGAAGGGAAGCGTTCATGTAAACGTTTTCTTTGCCGGTGAACTCAGGGTTGAAACCTGCGCCCAACTCCAGCAGCGCTGCGATCCGTCCGTCGAATTCGAGAGTGCCGGTGGTGGGTGCCAGGGTTCTGCAAATCAGCTGCAATAGCGTCGATTTGCCCGAACCGTTGCGTCCGATAATGCCCACCGTTTCGCCTTTTTTGACGTCGAAAGACACATCGCGCAACGCCCAAAATTCGTGGAAAAACCGCTTCCGCCCGCGAAAAATACTCTGCCACAGCCGGTGTTGCGGCTGTTCGTAAATTTGGTAGCATTTACCCAGGCCGCTGACGCGGATGGCTAGCTCAGAGGACATCAGCGAACCCCTTGCGCGTCTTCTGGAACCAGAAAAAACCCGTCCAAGCGACCGCCAGGCTGCATGCGGTGTAAATGCCCAGACCCTGCCAATCTGGAATCTTGCCCCAAATCATCACATCCCTGGTCTGCTCGATCATGAACGTGAGGGGATTCAGGTATAGAAGGGGGCGGTATTCTTCCGGCAATGCGGTGAGCGGGTAAAAAACTGGAGAAAGAAACAGCAATATCGTGGTGAAGAGGCCGATGATTTGCCCCACGTCGCGCAGATACACACCCAAGGAGGCGAGAAACCAAGAGAAACCCATGGTCAATAAAATCAGCGGCACCAGCAATAACGGGAGGAAAACCAGCGTCCATTGCAGGGTCGAATTGACGAAGAAGTAAAACAGCAGCAAAACCAACAGGCTGACAGCCGAGTGGAAGGCGGTTGCGCCCATGGCCACCCACGGCAGGATTTCCAGCGGGAAGACGACTTTCTTAACGTAATTCACGTTGCTGAGGATCAGGCCCGGTGCGCGGCTTACACATTCGGAGAATAAGCCATGGATAATCAAGCCGGTGAATAGCAGGATGGCAAATTCGGTTTTGCTATCGGGGGAACCCGTGGCGCCCCAGCGGGCTTTGAAGATGGTGCTGAACACGAAGGTGTAAACGGCGAGCATTAACACAGGATTCAGAAACGACCACAGGATGCCCATGACCGAGCCGCGATAACGCCCGATGACCTCACGTTTGACCATTTGCCAAATGAGCGAGCGGTTACGCCAGAAACTACGCGGTATCGCCAACGGCGAGATTGAAAAGTAAATAACATTCATGGTTGAACCTTTGGTTCGACAGAACCCCACAGGTTCGCAGGGTGGTCATGCAGGATTATGAGTCTGATCAAGCATCTATGATTTTTTATCAAGTGCATGATTTTACAGCAAAACGTAGCGCCGCGCAAACCCCCGACCACTCCGCGCCCGACCTATGCGTCAAGAGGCATTATTTTTTCTGTGGCTTCTTGCGTTTCTCAAAATCGGCCAGCCATTGTGTGCTTTTCTTCCTGGCTTCGGCGAGTTGTTCGTTGGTGACTTTTGTCACGGCGTTTTTGCGGTTTTTCACCAAGCTGGCTTCTTGTTCGCCTTTGGCCGCCACGATGTTGAACCATTTGTTCGCCTCGACGAGATCCTGCCGCGTGTCCATGCCTTGTTCATACATCCCGGCAAGCGTGAACTGCGCCGAGGTGTTGTTTTGCTCCGCCGCCTTGCGGTACCAGCGCAGGGCTTGCTTGTGGTCTTTGGCAATCCCGATCCCGAGCAAGTAGTTAAATCCGAGATGGGCTTGCGCGTCCATGTTTCCCTTCCGGGCCGCCTGGAGAAACAAGCGCGTAGCCTGTTTGTCGTCTAGGAGAAGGCCGCCCCGCCCCTGCGAATAGAAGACGCCCAAGTTATATTGCGCGGTCGCATTGCCTTGCTTTGCCGCTTTGCGAAACAACTCCGCCGCCTTTACGTCGTCTTCCTCCACGCCCAGCCCGTGCGAATACAAGACGCCCAGGTCGCTTTGCGCCCTGGCGTCACCTTGTTCCGCTGCCGGCCGGAGCAACGCCGCCGCTTCGGCATGTTTGCCTGCCGCAAGGGCTGCGGCGGCGGCTGACAAATCCGGGGCCGCACTGGCCGCGCCTGCCGAGAGGCAGAGCAGTGTCGTCAGCCCCATTGCCACCCATGATGCCTTCATTGTTGCCACCCATGAAAACGTCTGTTTTGGAATTCGGCCTAAGCTTGGTGGCCTGAAGGCCACCCTACAGTTGGGTACCTCGAAAAACCGCGCACTTCGACAAGCTCAGTGCGAACGGATCTCTAAAAATCAACCTCTTCCGTTCGTGCTGAGCCTGTCGAAGCATGAACGGAAGAGGTTTTTCGAGGTACCCAGTTGTCTATAAGCCAATAAAAAAGAGGACAATCGCTTGTCCTCTTTTATGCTGTGCCATCTGGGCGTTGCGGGGCAACGCCCAGAGGCTGCTTATCCGTTCAACACAGAGCCATTACTGGTTGACTGGGCCAACCGGCGGGACTATGACATCACCATCACGAGATATCACGCCCGGTGACTGATTGTTGGCGCTGCCGCCGGCGAGGCCACCGCTGGCTTCGGAGAAGGTTCCATCCGGGTTGTACAGGAAGTTTTGCACGACCACGCCTGAGGTAACCCCGGTGACGCGGATACGCGGACGGATATTCGGCAAGGGGCCACCGTTCACTGCGGTCTCAACCTGGGCCGCGCTGTAGGTTCTTGCCGCGCCTACCGGCAGTGAGGCATCCAACTGTCCTGCATTCCCGATTGCGCCAGTCTCTGGGTTAATCAACTGCACACTGATGGGCGTGGCAAGGTTGCCATTGTTGATGATGTGCAAGTACGACTGCCAAGGCGCACCCGCCACCGGCGTGAAGTCTCTGACATCAACCGTGCTGCCGTTTGGTGTCAGCGCATACAGGCTTCCGGTGACCGAAACCGTCGTATCGGTAGGCGCAACCGGCGTCAGGCTGGCGGTGATGGACGGCGTGGTGGGCGGGATGACCGTGGTGCCATTCACTGTATAGCCGATGTAGTAAGGCAAACCCGATGCCAGCGTCTTGCCATTGGCGAAAGTTGCGGCGGTCTTGGCCACGTTGAGCGTGTAAGTTCCGTTCCCAAGCACTCTGTGAAGGGGGGAATCGGTGTACGGCTTCACACCATTGGTCGTGGCGGCGGCGAAGTTGCCGGTCACGGTCGCCTGGAATCCATTGGCTTGGATGTCGCTCGGCATGTCTCCTATGCCGTAAGTCCCTGTGTTGGCGGCGTTCTTGGCACCGGTATCGGTGAATGTGACAGAACCGAGGTTCAGCACGGTGTTCGAGCCATTGGTGAGGACAGTCGGGGTGAGCTGCGTCTGCGGCTGGGCGGACGGCGGAGAGATATCGATCTGTGCCATCTCGGGATTCGTGAATGCCGAGGAAGCGGTGACCTTGGCGGTGATGCCGCTCTTCGCGGTGGCGATGTTCACCGATGGTGCGATACCGCCGTCAAGGTCGCTTGGCAGGGGGGTCGCATTGGGATTGGGCGTGTAAATATTGCCGTCAGAAACCGAGGCGATGATGCCGATGGAATTGCCCGCTGTATTCAAGACCGTGCTGACATAATCCACGGCCCGGCCCGTCGCCGGATTCCATTTTACGGTCGCGCCCGATCCAATGGTGATGGTATTGCCCGTGTTGTTCTTCAACACAAGGACAACGGTCGTGTTGTCAGCGCTCAACCCCGTCGAATCTGGGGTGAACGTGTTAGCTACTATCGTTGGTGGCTGCGTGACCACGCTGCCGGAAAAGTCCGCAATGGTGGGTTTTGAAGTGAATTGTGCGCCGTTGCCCAGACGGAAATAAAGATTGACCTTGCCGCCCGGACTGATGAAGATGCCGCCATAGGAGGCGACGAAAGTGTATGTCACCGGGTCTGGCACGACTTCTTTCGTCACGGGGACGGTGCTGCCGAAGATCTGGGTGGCGAAATAGGTACCCGCGTTGGTATTGATGGTGGTCAGTTGACCAGCCTGCGCGGTGAGGGTGCCAGCCCCCAAAGCCAAGGCGACTGCCGTTCGTAGCATGGTGTTAGAACTTTTCATAAACTTGAGCTCCATTGGGTTAGCATTCGGGTCGTACGGTAAAAAAAGACCGTTCGTCTTTCGAAAGACGGGGCTAGTATATCAAAACCACCCTGTTGGTCAAATCCTCGGCGTCGGTGCGCGATATCGAAAGCCACTGTCTCCACTGGTCGGGATTGCCCAAGCCCACAGCCCGGCAAGCCATGTCACCCCGCTTCGCTCCCACCGCCGGTAGAGGTAAGTAAAATCAATGTGTTGGGGAGATATACGGATAGCTATGGCTGGCCAAGGCAGGCCGCGATCCACAATACAAGCGTGGAGCTTAGTGGCATTGTAGGGGCTGGCAAGGCTTGGAGGGGTGAAAAGTGTTTTTCCGTTGCCTTGCGCATGCGCATTGTTTTCGGCTAGGGATTTTTAGCAGAATATGCGCTTAACTTATTCCCTGATGCCCCATGGCGTGTCTAATGAATCTCTGGAGCAATTGATTCCGTGACGGAAACGCGGGGCATTATCCCAAGCAAGCCGTCACCTGGGCTTGTCCTGCGTCCCGTTCTTGTTCTTGTCAACCCAAGGCCCCAGTTGCTTGCGGAAGGCATCGGTGATCGACTGGGCGTCAAAGTCGTCCAAGACGGTGTAAGGGGTGATCAGGATGATGAGTTCCGTGCGTATGGTCTTGTTGGTGTTCTCGCGGAATAACTGGCCCAGCCAGGGGATTTCCTTGAGCCAAGGGACGCCGGTGTCGGAGTTGTCTATCTCATTCGAGATCAAGCCGCCAAGCATGACGGTGGAGCCGTCTTTGAGCGCCAGGCGGGTTTCCACTTTTTTGGTGTTGATGGTCGGCGAGGAGGTGACGCCCGTCTTGGTCTCGACGGCGCTGCTGACTTCCTGGGACACTTCCAGCTCTATGCGGTCGCCTGAATAGATCACCGGCTTGACCTTGAGGATGACGCCCACATCTTTGTATTGTATCGACGACAACAGGGTGGTGGACGTTCCGCTCGATGCCGCCGTGCCGAGCTGGCTGGTCTGGATCGGCACCTGCTGGCCGACTTGGATGGTGGCGGTCTCGCCATTGCGCGCCATCAGATGCGGGCTGGACAGGATCTTGCCGCGATTTTGCGAGGCCAGCGCGTGGATGGCTTGCAAGGTCGTGTTGCCATTAATATAGTTGATCGTCATGCCTGGCGCCGCCGGTCAAGAATTGGAATGCGCCCTGCTGGAGCATTTGGGAACTCAGTTCCACACCCAAATCGAATTCGTCGGTGAGGTCGACCTCCGCCACGGTGACTTCGATCATCGCCGCCTTGGCCGGTTTGTCGAGTTTTTCCAACAAGCCGAAAATCTGGCTGTATTCTTCGTTGCTGCCTTTGAAAATCAACGTGTTGCTGCTCGCATTGACGACGATTTTCTTGGCGCTGGCAACGGACTGCTGGGTGGGCGGGGCGGCGCTGCCGGTTGTCGCTGATGCCATTTGCACGGGTGCCGCCGTGGCGCTCAGGGCTTCCCGCAGGGTGTCCGCCAGCTTCTGTACGTCCGTGCTTTGCGCTTGATAAGTAAAAAAGGCGTCGTTTTGGTGCTCCGAAGGCTGGTCCAATTCCCTGGCCCAATCCATGATGTGGGACAAAATGGATTGGTCGGCGGCAAAAGCGATGACAGCGTTGATGCCGGCTATCGGGATGAAGCTGATCGGGAGATTCTCCTGGGTGGACGCGGCCACCATGTAGCCCTCGGTTCGCATGACTTCGCCCAGCCTTTTCGCCATCTCGTCCGCGCTCAGGAACATCGGGTTGATGCGGGTGCTGTGCCGTCCTTTCATCGACGGTTGGTCGAGCACACGCAACGCCTCGACGCCTGCCGCCACGTCGTCCGCCTGCCCGCTCAACATGACCGCGCCTCGGGTGGGATCCTCTTGCACGGTCAGCTTCCCAGGAAACATGGTTTTTAGCCAGATGGCCACGTCAGACGAGCGCACCACATGCAGTTCGACCAACTGGAAGATGGGCCGCAACGGCAAGGGGACTTTTGGCAAGGCGCGGCCACGGCGGATTTCCGGCGAGTAGCCTTGCAAATTGGCGTCCGGCACGATGCGGAACATGTCGCTGCCCAGATCGACAATGGCGACTCCGTAGCTTTTCAGCAGCAAACGCGCGGTCTGTTCGATCTGGCTGGGTGTTTGCGGCCCGGTGCGCAGGGTTACCAAGTCGGTGCGGCTGGCGACGGCGGGATCCAGGCTGTAATTCTTTTTTAAAATGGTGCCGTAGATCAATTGGATCAGGGTCGGCAACCGCTCCTGGTCGAAATTGAGTGTGATGTCGGCCACTTCTTTTTTGCTGGAGGGCGGAGTCCATTCTTGTGGAGGGGGTATGGACGCATCGGCCGGCGGGGCGGGCGTTTGCTCGACCGTCATCGCTTTCTTGGGGCGTGTGGTTTCCTCCGGCAATGAGATCGCGTCGGTCGTTGGGTTTTTTTTGGGCTTTACTTGCGTGGGCCAGAAGCTAGGTGGGTTGGCGGCGTTGCAGGCCGATAGCAGCAAAGCAATGGCCATGGCCAGGCGGGGCGGGTGCGCGGCGGGTTTCATGGGCGATAAATTTTCAAAATGCTTTCTTTGCCATGGGCTAAAAGATGCAAGCGGTCTTCCTCGATCTTGAGTATTGTCGCCCCGTCCGGGGTTTGGTCTCCGACCCGGTAGGGTGTGGAGGGATTGTCTCCCGTGCTGATGAAGGCGAGGGTGGAGCCGCCCTGGATCGTCACGCCAACCAGATTCCAGCTCCGCTTTTCCGAAGCCCCGGCATTGGCGGGGGAGGATGATTCCTCGGTGGCCCCCCAAAGCTTGTGCCGTTTGATCAAGGCGATCCATTTTGCGGGTTCGCGGGCTTGCGTTGCCGGCATTTCCCAAGCTTCCTGCGCCGTCGCGGCGGGCCTTGCCCGGGTCGGTACGGGCGCGGAAAACCAAGCCACGGCAGTGGTGGCAACTATCAAAGCGATGGGAAGCAATTGCCGGGGGGGAAGTCTCACCAGTAAAGACATTGCCTAAAAATCAATGGCGGCATTATACATGAATCTTTCCGTTTTCCGGCTTGCCGACTTACGCAACCACCGGTTTTACGGCGCGTTTTTTTGGAAAGGCGCGGCGAGGATGGCTTCGATGCGCGGTGTCGGCACCATGCGGACAGTGAGTTTTTCGATGCTCACCTGCCGTTCGGAGGAGCTCAGCGCCGACATCCATTCATTGAAGCTTTGCGGCGTGAAATCGAACGACAGCTTGGCTTTGATTTTCCATAAGTTGTTGCTTGGCGCGGATGGGTTTGCGCCGCCGTCCTGGATCAAGGTGATTTCCTGGCGGCCGGGTGCGGACTTGCTTAGGCTTTGGGCCAGCCAATCCTGGAACGCGGCCTGGGCAAGTCCCGGCGTGCCGCTGTGCCATAGGCGGCTTTCCATCTGCACTTGCGCCATTTGCGCCTGCTTGGCCCGCTCGGGCCAGTCGGTCTGCGCGGCATATTGGCGGGCGCGGTTGATTTGCCCCGTCAATTGGGCGTGGCGTTTGATGGCTTCGTCCAGAGTGTCGCGCAAGGACAGCAGGCCGTTGACCCATAGCACCGCCACAGCCAGCCCTAAGCCGATGCGCAGCCGGGCTGATGCTTTAAACTCGGCGGCGAGTTGCTCAAGCATGGCCGGGCAGGGTGGCAGATTTCAGCGGCACGACATCCATTTCAAGCGTGATGTTTTTGGGGGTTTTGCCAGGTTGGGTATGCACATTGTCGAATAGGCCGGAGAGTTGCAGGGTGCTGACCATATTGCTGCTGGATTGGATGTCGGCGGCGCTCTCCAAGGTGAATTTCAGCTTGCCATCCTGGTAGTCCCATTCGGTGAGGCGGTCGCCGCCGCGTATCAGCTTTTCGGCGACCCAGGCCAAAAGTTCGAGTTGGCCGGGATAGGGATCGATCGCTTGGAGTTGCTGCACACGGGCCAGCGCTTGTAGCGCTTGGCCACGTGCTTCGGCCACAGGGGCGGCCGTTTGTTGCAGCGCCGCATATTCGGCTTGCAGTTGCTCGGTGGCGAGTTGGTAATTGTGCAGCCGGGCAGCCTGCCAAGCCGTGGGCGGCAACAGCAACAACGCCAGCGCAAAGTAGGCCAGTTTTTCGTCGCGCCAATTCTCGACGATAAAACCCGATGCGCCAACCGTCCTGACCCAAGGCTTATCGCCCAAGGGAAGGTGTTGCGGCACGGGGGCTTCCTGTTGCTGCGACTCCGGCCAGCAGCCGGCATCGCGCTGGAATGCCAGCCAGTCGTCCTGCGTGGGGATGTCTTTCCAACAGCGGCTATGCGTCAATTGTCCGTCTGTCCAGATTTGCCCCTCGTAGCCTTGCAGGCTGGCCAGCAGCCTGGCGCCGATGGCTTCAGGCGGAGGTCGCAATACGGTTTCTGGGATGATGCGCACACGGCTGGGTTTTAGCCCTTGCCCGGCAATCACTTGCCCGACGAACTCGTCATCCCAGCAAAATGCCAAGGCGATACCCTCCATCCAGGCGATGTGGTAGCCGCTATCCGCAAAGGGCGTCCATTGTCGCAATTGCAAGTCTAGCGCGGCGGCGCGGCTGCTGCGGGGAACCTGCCTGAGGTCAAAGCGCTTGAAGCGGTACAAGGGCCGCGCCAATACCCATTCCAGCGAACCCCATCCTGCCTGGGGCACGGCGATTGGCTCAGAATGGCAATAGCGGCGGACCGGAATTCGCAGGTAGTGTGGATTTTTCAGGTAGGCGCGGAAGCGATTCAATAGGGACATCAGGATAGGGCGATTCGATCTTGTAGTGGTAGTCCATACGCCAGGGAGCGTGTTCGCCGTTGGGCGTGAGGCTGACATTGTACCGCAAAGCCCAGGTTTGTCCCGGCACGGTCTGTGTCACGCGGATGCTGTCGCCTGGAAAGGCAAAGACCTGCATCATCAAGTCGACGCCTGGCACTCCCGTCATTAGGGCAATCGGATCAACGGATAGAAAAGGCGTTTGGCTGCGCAGCGTGATTATTTTCTTGGCCGTCTCTTCGGTCATGCCCTGCAGGGTGATCAACACCTGCCAAGGCGCGGTGTTGGGATTCAAGCCTACCACCGTCCCGGTGGCGGCCAGTTCGGCCAGCCCGCCATTTTTCCAGAGGGGGGGGAATCGCGCCAGCCTAAGATGTTGCGCGGTTCGTAAGGTGTGACCAGTTTTTCGTTGCGCGGAGGAGGTAGGCCTGCCGCCTCATATTCCCGTGCTTCCGCGCCGTTCAAACGCTTAAAATCGTCTTCATCAATGTAGTCGTTGAAGGTATCGACCAGGCGACCGCGCTGTTCGTAGGGAATGCCGAGCACGCCCAACAGCCGGCTGAGGCTGCCCTCGGTGGCAAAATTGAGGTTGATCAGGCCGCGGTCGTCTTGCAGCCGCAGCAGATCGTGGCCTTCGCCTTGATAAGGGCGGTCGTCGAGCGCGATGGCCTGGCCCTGGGTAGGCCCCAGCCCGTAAACAGACATCCGCGTGGATGCCAGACGAAACAGGATTTCCGCACGGGTGTTGCCCATATCGACGAGGTTCTGGATGCGCTGCTGGGAAAGCCGCGCCAGATCGAGTGCCGCCATCATGCGCTCGGCGAACGCGCCTGCGGCAATGGCGATGGCCGCCAATATCCACAAGGTGAGCGGCAGGACGAATCCGCGCTGGGTTTCCATCAGCGGATGTTTCCAAGCATGTCGCGGATACGCAGCCGGGGCTGATCCGGGCCGACCAGTGCCGCCAGCAAGATCCATGGCTGGCTGTCGCGCTGGCCTTCGAGCCGGATGGCCGCAGGCAGTTGCGCCGGTTTTTTCGGCATGGGCGGCGGCCAGGAGTCGTGTTCGGCATTATCTGTGTCCAGAAACACAAATTGGCCGTAGTCGCCCGGCCAGGACAGCAGCACTTGGGCGCCCGCGCCTTCGCCATAGCGCAGCAGGGTTTCGCCCCGCCGGTTGTCGAATTGGAGTTCGAGCGTGAACGGAGCCAAAGCACCCTGGTCGGCGGTAAGCGGGTTGGTGGTCAATGCTTGGATACGGCGGGCGGTGGCTTTGAACTTATGCTTGCCGTCGGCGTAGTCGGGTTGAGTGCCTTCGATCACTTGCCTGAACCAGTCGGACAGCATGGCGCTCTGCCGCATATTGTCCATTTCTGTGCCGACATGGCTCTGCAGGCGCAAAGCCTGGTGGAGCGCCTGAAACAGAATGCCGCTGATCAAGCCGGTCAGAATCAGCACCACCAACATCTCCACCAAGGTGAAGCCGTGTTGGCCGGGGCAAGTCCTGGCAATGGGGGAAGGGGGGCGCATGGCTTAAAACGGCAACCTCGATTCCCGTACTTTTTTATATCCCACTTGTTTGAGCGCGAATTCAAACCAAGGCTTGCCATTGGCGCGTTCAACGGTGATCGATGTGGCGTAGAGGGCTACCTGATATAAACCGATTCCTTGCGGATAGCCAGTGTTGTCCTGGATTGTCGTGACAGCTTTGGCCTGCCAGCGCAACTGGTAACTGCCCAAGGAAGCCTGGCCGTCGGGCTTGAGCATGGGGTTTACGGTTTCCATGAATTCCAGCGCATTGAGTTTGGCTTCGGCGACGGCGTTGGCGTCTTGGATGCGATGCAGTGACAGCAGGGTATTGTTGATCCAGCCGAACAGAGCCATGCCCATCGAGCCGATCAGCACCAAGGCGACAATGGCCTCCAGCAGGGTAAAGCCACGTTGGTCGGGCATTAGTCGGTGGCTGGCAAGAGTCGGTCGCAAAGGGGCCCCTCAAGCCGCAAGTCCTCGCGCCAGCCGTCCGGCCCATGCAGGGTCAGCCGCCCACCGCTGCAAATACCATTGAAGGCATACGTGATGGGCTTTGGAATTTCCACCTGCCATTGTCCGAGCGTGGATAAGCGGTAGGCCGTCCGCGCTTCGGCGTCGCCGCCCAACGTGTAAGGCTTGCCTTCGAGCCAGGCGCGGTAGGCCAAGTCGGTGATTTCACCGGCCAGCAGTCCGCGTTGGCCAGCCCGCTCCATGCTGCGCGTCATCCGTTGCAGCGCGGGACCGACCGCCCCAGCCAGCAGTCCGGCGATCACCAGGACGGTGAGGATTTCGATCAGGGTGAAGCCGCTTTGCTTGTGGCGCTTATTGCGGTGGCAGCATGCCAACATCAGCATCGAAACCTTCGCCTCCTCGTTTGCCGTCCGCGCCTAAGGCATATAGCGCGAACGGCTGGTTGTTGGTGCCAGGTGTGCTGTATTGGTAAGGCGTGCCCCAAGGATCCAGCGGCAGGGCTTCGTCCAGGTAGGGGCCGCGCCAGCGTTTTTTGGTGAATTCGTCGGTGGGTGGCATCGACAGCAGGCCCAGCCCCTCGTTGGTGTTGGGATAACGGCCAATGTCCAGGTGCATGGTTTCCAAGGCACCTTTGAGCATTTTCACCTGGGTGGTGGCGACCTGCACTTTGGCGGTGTCGGCCTTGCCGAAAATGCGCGGCCCCACCAGGCCCACGAGCAGGCCGACGATGGTCAGCACCACGAGCATTTCAATCAGGGTAAAGCCTTTTTGCTTGGATTTTCGCGTCATGGGTTTCTCTTTAAGTTAAGAAATAGTTTATTTACGCCCCTCTCCCTGCGGGAGAGGGGCAGGGGGAGAGGGGGACTTACTTTTAAAGCGATAGGGTGCTGATACTGGTGATTGCCAGCATGATGGCGATCATGATGGTGCCGATCATGCCGCCAATCAAGAGTATCGCCATAGGTTCCAGCAGGATCAAAAAGCGTTTCAGCCGTTCACGGCCGACGTTCTCGTGTAGCGTGGCCAGTGTGCGCAGCATGGTGGCCAACTCCCCCGAGCGCTCGCCGACGCGGATCAGGTTGAGGCCGGTCAGGCTGATGACGCGGGTCGCCGCCAAGGCGTCGCCTAGGCGTTTGCCGGCCCGCAGATCCCGCAGGGCGTGTTGGAACTGCTGTTTCAATGATTGGATGCGCACACCTTCCTGGGCCAGTTCCATGGCGTTGACTATCGGCACACGGTTTTCCAGCAAGGTGCCGAACATGGCCGCCCAGCGCCCGGTTTCGGTTTCGGTCAGCCATTCGCCCAACACCGGCAGGCGGGCTAACAGCTCCATGAACTGCTGCCGCGTTTTTTCCTGGCTCATCGCCACGATGAAGGCGAAAACGCAGGCTGTCGCGCCCAGACCCAGCCAAAATAGATTTTCTTTGACAAACAAGCCGATTTTCAACACCCACACCGACAAGGCGGGGATCTCCGCCTTGCTGGACTTGAGCATGTTGGCAAATTTGGGCACGACCACGATAAACACCAACAGCACCGCCGACAAGCCCGAAACGACCAGGATGCTGGGGTAAATCAGGGCGTTGCGCATTTCCTGGCGGATTTTCGTTTCATAGTCCATTTGATCCGCCGCGCTGTGCAAGGCGGCGGCCAGTTTGCCGGTCATCTCGCCGGCGGCGGATAGATGCAGCACATAATCGGGGAATTTGAGCGGGCAGTCGCGCAAACCTTGCGAAAGGCTGCCGCCGGCCCGCAAGCTGTTGTGGACGATGGCGAACGCGCTGCCCACTTGGCTTGCGTTGTGGGTGTCGCCGATGGAGGCGACCGCCTCTGCCAGCGGCACGCCGGACTTCAATAAAATCGCCAGTTCGCGGACGACCAGCGCCTTTTCTTCCGGCTTGGCGGCTTTTTTCCGCGTCGACGGCGCTGCCTTTTGATGTTCGCGCCGGATGCTGACCGGTGTCACCGCCTGTTGCAGCAACAGGCGCAGGGCTTCGTTCTGATCGCGGGCCTCCAGGCGGCCTTCCACGCTTTGGCCTTGGGCGTTGATGGCTTGGTATTTGAATTCCATCGCTTAGTCTGCCGTGTCCGCTTGTCCGGTCACGCGCAGGATTTCATCAATGCTGGTCAAGCCCCGCCAAGCCTTGACCAGCCCGTCTTCGCGCAGGTTGCGGAAACCCTGTTGGCGGGCGAGGGCGGTCATTTCGGCAGCCGGGGCGCGTTGCATGATAGCGGTTTGCAGAACAGGGGTCACTTCGACAAATTCGTAAATCCCTAGCCGGCCTTGGTAGCCAGTGCCTTTGCATTGCGGGCAGCCGACGGCTTCGCGCCACAACGCAGTGTCTGCGAACAGGGCGGGAAAACGCCCTCGCAAGCCTTCCGCCAGTTCCACAATGGCGGGCGCGGGCGGGGCAGGGCGGGCGCAATGCTGGCACAGCTTCCTCACCAAGCGTTGCGCCTCCACCGCCCGCACCGAGGAGGCGACCAGGAACGCCTCCACCCCCATGTCCAGCAGGCGGTTGAAGGCGGCGACGGCATCGTTGGTGTGCAGGGTCGAAAACACCATATGGCCGGTCAATGCGGATTGCACGGCGATCTCCGCCGTTTCCACATCGCGGATTTCGCCAATCATGATGATGTCAGGGTCGTGGCGCAAAATGCTCCGCAAAGCGCGGGCAAAAGTGTAGCCGATGTCGCTGTGCACCTGGATTTGGGTGACGCCAGTCATGCGGTATTCCACCGGGTCTTCCACGGTGATGATCTTATGCCGCCGGTCGTTGGCGACTTCCAAGGCCGAATAAAGCGTGGTGCTTTTGCCCGAGCCGGTGGGGCCGGTCACCAGCACGATGCCGTGGGTTTCCTTGGCCCAGCGCTGGAAGCTGGCCAGATGGTCGGTCTCCATCCCTAAGCGTTCCAACTTGAGGTCGGAGCGTTGTTTGGGCAGCAGGCGCATGACGATGGATTCGCCATGCACACCGGGCATGACCGAGACGCGGATGTCCATTTCGGCCCCGCCGGCGCGGACGGAAATGCGCCCGTCTTGGGGCAGCCGCCGTTCGGCGATGTCCAAGGCAGACACCAGCTTCACCCGTGAGGCGACGGCGTCGAAGCGCTCCCTAGGCAAGGTCTGGCGCGTGTGCAACACGCCGTCGATGCGGTAGCGCACATGGAAGACCTGCTCTTCGGGTTCGATGTGGATGTCGGAGGCCCGCTCGTCCACCGCCTGCGCCAGGATGTTGTTGCACAGCTCAATGACGGGCGCCTCTTCCGCCAGTTCGCGCAGATGGGCGATTTCGTCGTGCTGGAAGTCATCGGTCGATTGCTGCAAAAGCTTGAGCATGCGCTCAAGATCCTGGGTGGCGATGAAATGCCACCGCACTTTTTGATGGGGAAAACCCAATTCCAAGGTTTCCCTAAGGTCGCTGCCTAAGGGATTGCGCGCGGCGCAGTGGACGATGCCGTCCAACCCTTCCCAGGCAATGGCTTCCTGGGACGCCAGCCATTCCGGGCTGAGTCCACCGGCTTGGGTGGTTTGCAGGATGTCTTGTTTCGTGGGCAGCTCGTCGGCGGCCAGCAGGCTGATCCCCAGTTGTTCGGCGAGGACGGACAACAGGGCATCTTCGGACAAGGCACCTATCCGCACCAGCACCGATCCGATGCGTCCGCCGAACTGGCGCTGGAAGTTCAAGGCCTTGTCCAAGTCTTGCGAGGTGATCAGCTTGCGCTCTTGCAACAGAGCGCCGATGGGATGCGGATTCAAGGGTTTTCAGTGGCTTGCGGATGCCGATGCGGGCGAGGCATAGTCGCCCTGCCAGAGTTTTTCGAGTTGATAAAATTCGCGGGTTTGGGGTTTCATGACATGGATGATGGCGTCGCCGAGATCGACCAGAACCCATTCGCCGGTGTTTTCGCCTTCCACGCCCAGAGGCGGCAGATGGTGTTGTTTCATGCGCTCGACCACGCGGTCGGCGAGAGAGACCACATGCCGGTCCGAGGTGCCGCTGGCGATGACCATGTAATCGGTGATATTGGTCTTGTCCCTGACGTCGATGACCTTGATGTCGTTGCCCTTGCCGTCGTCCAACGCAGCCAAGGCGAGGGTGACTAATTCTTTGCTTTGCATTGCCTATTTTTCGGTGGGTGTATGGGGGCGGTGGCGGGAATCCTATGCCGTCTGCGGATTGTCACTTGATAGGAATCAAACAGTTGCGTCACCGGCCAGTGACCGTCCATGGCCCGAATTCCGGCATTCCCTGCCGGTATGACGGAAATTGCTGATCGGCTGGCTTATGGGCAACCAAAATGCCAGAATAAGCCCCACAAATCAAGCCAGGCCTGTTGCCTTCTGCGAGCTTGCCAATGGATTGGAACAAATGTTAGCATGATTAGAATCGGCAATGTTCTGTTTGGAATCTTCCAAGCAAGCCTTATTTTGTGACTGAATTGAAACGGGAGCGGCACAAATGAACGACCCTCAATCGACTGGCGAAACGCAAGCACAGGAACTTCCAGCGGCTGGCAACAGCCAAGTTGTGTCCCCAAGCGAATCCGAAAGTCTTGATTTAAGGCGGCGTCGGCTGCTACGGGGGGCTGTCGGTATCGCGCCGGTGGTGCTTACTTTGCGCAGCGGTGCTTTGGCCGCGTCTTCTTGTGTAGCCGCCCTACAAACTGGTTTGGCGACAAATTCCAACAAGGGATTTACAACTTCTCCTAATTCAAGTGTAAAAGTCAATACTCCTGCTCAAGTGTGCATTTCGAGTGCTAGTTCTTCGGGTTGCTCGGCAAATTACATTAAGCATTCCACTGGAACTAATATAGGAAATGTTGTGGCAAACTCTAATGGGACAGCTCCAAATAAGCTTGGTTGTAACGGTTCAAATGCAGCCAATAAAACCAGTATTGCAGTTCTTAGTTCAGGATCTGCTACCTCATGGCTGAATCCCTAAATCACTGTTCAAAGGATATGGGTTTGGCTTGTATGTGTTTATGAATGATTCCCTCCTATTATTTCCTCGCTTGATAGTGAAAACCCACGCGCTTAGTGGATTGAACTGGCAAAACTGGGAAGATGTTTATATCGTCTATCAGCCTTCATCCACTGAAACCCATGTGTTCAATGAAACCACCGCGACGGTGCTGCGCTGTCTGGAGGGCGGGCCGATGACGATGGACGGGCTGGCAGGCCGGGTTGTGCAGTCCCTAGGCATCGAGCCGGATGAACTCACCTATGAGGATTTGGTTTTCGCCACCGGACGGTTGGAGGCGCTGGGTCTCATTGAGTGGGCGGACGGGGCCGTTCCCGGCCCATGAGGGTCGGCGATTTTCCGTTGCGGGAACTGGAAAAATGTCTGGCCAGCGAGGGCTTGGTTTTTCAATTCGGGCCTTTCAACATCAGGATTCGCTCCGATCTTGGCGAATTCGCCGAACTCGCCCATAGCCTTTACCAGCCATATCCCTTGGCCGCGACGGATGCCATCACCGACTTTCATATCGGGATTTCCAGGCCGAAAGGGCTGAGGCGCTGGGTGCGCAGGCAATCCCTTTTTTCTGTGGACGGGCGTTCTCCGTTCGCGCCTTATACTGTCGAACACGCTTTTCCGGCATTGGAGTGGGGCATCAACTATTGTGTCGCTACCCGCGCCCACCATTTCCTGATGCTGCATTCGGCGGTCGTCGAACGCGAGGGCCGGGCGATGCTGTTCCCCGCCTGGCCTGGCCATGGCAAGTCAACGTTATGCGCCGCGCTGATCCATTCGGGATGGCGTCTGCTCTCCGATGAGTTTGGCTTGGTGCGCCCGGATGACGGGATGCTGTTGCCGATGCCCCGGCTGATTCCGCTCAAAAACGAATCCATCGACGTGATCAAGCGCTTTCGTCCGGAGGCTGTGCTCGGGCCGTCTTTCTTCGGCACCCGCAAAGGCACGGTGGCGCATGTCAGGCCGCCGGAAGACAGCATCCGGCGGGCGCAGGAGCCCGGCCCGGCCACGCTGGCTGGTCTTTCCCCGCTGGGTCGCAGACGCGCCGCTGGTTCTGGAGCCTATCCCGAAAAGCCAGGCGTTTCTGATGGTGGCCACCAATTCTTTCAACTATGAAGTCCTGGATGAGATTGCCTTTCGTCTTGTGACCGAAATGGTCAGACATTGCGATTGTTATTCCCTGGTGTATTCCGATCTTGATGAGGCAATGGCCACCCTAGACGCGCTGGCGCGTGACACCCATGGGTGAGACCGCCCGGCAAACCCGGCGGGCGAACCGGCTGTTGCTGGACGCCATCAACACGCCCGAAACACTGCCCGCGTTGCCGCCTGCCGATTGGGAGTTGCTGCTGCGCGTCGCCCGGCGCGTCCGTTTGCTCGGGCGTTTGGAGGTCGATCTGTCCCGCGCCGGGCAGTTGGGGGACATCCCGCCCCGTGCGGCGGATCACCTGCGGGCGGCGCGCACTGTGATCGAACACCGCCGAACCTTGGTGACTTGGGAAATCAACCGTATCCTGTGGGCGCTGCAAGGAACCGATATTCCGTTGATCTTGCTGAAAGGCGCCGCTTATGTGTTGGCCGGCCTTCCCCCGCGCCGGGCCGGATCTTCGCGGATGTCGATTTGCTCGTGCCGGAAGGTCGGATCGGGGAGCTTGAGGAGCGGCTCGTTTCCCATGGCTGGCTGAAGATTCCGATTGATCCCTATGATGACCGCTATTACCGGGTGTGGATGCACGAGATCCCGCCTTTGCGCCACTGCGAACGCGGGACTGAAATCGACATACACCACCGGATTCTGCCCCGGACCAGCCGGCTCAAATCCGATCCCGCGTTGCTGTTCGAGGCCGCGCAAGCTCTCCAGAATCCGCGCCTGCACGTCCTCGCGCCCGCCGACATGGTGCTCCATGCCTTGGTGCATTTGTTTTTGGAAGGCGATCCCCAGGAAGGGTTGAGGCTGCGCGATTTGCATGATGTCCATGGACTCCTGCGCCATTTCGGACAAACGCCGGGATTCTGGGAGGGGTTGGCACCGCGCGCCTGGCAACTGGGCTTGGAACGCCCGTTGTTCTATGGACTGCGTTTCGCACGGCGCTTCTTTGCCACCCCGGTTCCCCAGGCGGTGCTAGACGGGATCGAAGATGCGGCCCCACCTTGGCCTATCCTCAAGTTGATGGATGGCTTGGTGCCGTTGGCGATACTGCCGGGACACCCGGATTATCCTTCCCGGTCGGCCACCATCGCCCGCCAGCTCCTTTACCTGCGCGCCCATTGGCTGCGGATGCCGCCGTTGATGCTGGCCCGGCATTTGTCTTACAAAGCTTGGCTGCGGTTCCGCGGCGTCCACAAAAAGGTCGATCTGGCCCGGCTTGACCTCCGGCAGCAATGAGGTAGAAGTCAGTGTCAGAGCCGTGCAAGGGGACATTGGTATTATGGAACGACGAGAAAGGCTTCGGTTTCGTCCGTCCAGAGTCCAAGGAGAAGGATTTGTTCGTTCATATCAGCGCGATAAAAAACTACCAGAAAGGCCAGAGTCGGCGGCCGACGGTAGGGGATAGTGTCCACTACCAGCCGCTTTCCGCCACCGAGGCGGAGGGCCAACGGCGCATCACGCGGGCGGTGGTCTTGGGGCTCAATGACGCCCTGTTTGGATTCGACGCGGAGCCTGGCCCGTGGTGGAGCATACTTGGATTGAAATTGCTCGCCGGAACACCGATCTTATTGTCTTTCTATCTGATCTGGCGCACCGGCAATCCCCTGCCTTTAGTCTCCTATATTTTCATGAGCGCGTTGTCGTCGCTGTATTACGCAGCCGACAAGCGCCGCGCCTTGACCCACAGTTGGCGGATACCCGAAGCCTACCTGCATTGTTTTGAATTGCTGGGCGGTTGGCCCGGCGCTTTGCTGTCGCAAAAGGCGTTCCGCCACAAGAATCGGAAGGGCGTTTACCAGCGGGTCTTTTGGGAGATAGTCAGCTTGCACGGGCTGCTGTGGCTGGTGTATCTATATTTCGACATTAGCGGGGGGAAATAAGCCTTAAGAGGTTCCCGCCAGCGCCCGCCGGAATTCATCCAGCGAATCCAGCGGGGACAGGCAGGCGGTCGCCTCGCAGATATAAGCGACGGCACCGGCAGTGGGCTTGCGTTCCGCCAGCAGTCCCGGCAGGCCGGTTTCTTCTGCGGGAATTGCCAGGCACACGCGGCCCGGCGCATAGCCGTCCAAGGCGATGCGCCGCCAAGCCGCCAACTCGGAACCGCTCCCGCGCAACACGATGGTTTGGGCGGGTGATGCCCATTCGTCCAGGGCATTCAACAGCGAGCCGTAAGCTTGCGGATAGTCTGGCAGGGTCGGCATGGCGGCTTTCAACGTGCGTTCCGCAGCCTGGGCATAACGCGGGTCGCCGAGTGTGTGGCCCAGCCGGTTGAGGGCGAAGGCGGCGACGCCGTTGCCGGCCGGCATGGCCTCGTCCATCATGGCTTTGGGGCGGTGGATCAGGGCTTCATGGTCGTGGGCGGTGAAGAAAAACCCGCCGCTCGCCTTGTCCTCGAAACGGGCCAGCATATCCTCGGCCAAGGCGACGGCCCATTCCAGCTTGGCTTTGTCCCAGCGGCTTTGCAGCAGTTCCAGGGCGGCGTCGAGCAGAAAAGCGTAATCGTCCAGGTAAGCCGGAAAGCGGCCCCGTCCGTCCTTCCAGGTTGCCAGCAGACGGCCATCGCGGTAGAGTTCCCGCCGCAGAAAATCGAAGGCGCGGCAAGCCGAATCGATGAAATCCTCGCGCCCCAAAACCCGTCCGGCGACCGCCATGCCTTTTATCATCAAGGCATTCCATGAAGTGAGGATTTTTTCGTCCCGGCTTGGGCGGATGCGCGGGGCGCGCGCTGCGGACAATTTGCCACGGGCCGAGGCTAGCAGGCGTTCCGCCGCATCATTATCTATCCCCAAACGGGCAGCGGTTTCCTGCAAGGGCAGGGCGACATGTAAATGCCAATGGCCCTCGAAATTGGGTGTGTCGCCCAAGCCATAATGCAGCGCGGCCAAAGCATATTCCTCGCCAGTCAGCAGCGACTTGGGTTCTGCGCGGTTCCACACATAAAACCGGCCTTCCTCTCCCTCGGAATCCGCGTCCAGGCTGGAATAATAAGCCCCTTCCGGCGACTGCATCTCGCGCATGGCCCACTCGGCGGTCTCAGTGGCGACCTTGTGGAACAAGCCCTCCCTGGTGATTTGCCAAGCCTGGCTATAAAGGCCCAGCAGTGGGCCGTTGTCGTAGAGCATCTTCTCGAAGTGGGGAATGTTCCATTCGGCATCGACCGAATAACGGCAGAAGCCGCCGCCGATCTGGTCGTAAATGCCGCCTTCGGCCATTTTCCGCAAGGTGAAACTCGCTAGCGTCAAAGCTTCCGCATCGCCATCGCGCGCGTGGCGGCGCAACAGGAAATCCAGCGTCGTGGGATGGGGGAATTTTGGCGCACCGCCGAAGCCGCCCCAACGGGGGTCGAAACTTTTGGCCATCGCCTGCCGCGCCTTGGCCAGCAGGCCGGCGTCGGGGGCTGCTGCCATGCCTTCGCTCCTGTCCATGGAATCCAGGGCATCCACGAACGAGCCGCGGCCTTGTTCCAGTTTGTCTTTGTTTTGGCGGTACCAAGCGCCAACCTGTTCCAGCAGTGACACAAACCCTGGCAATTGGTAGCGCGGTTCCTTGGGAAAGTAGGTGCCGGTGAAAAACGGGATCAAATCATGCGGGTTGAGAAAAACCGTGAGCGGCCAGCCGCCGGAGCGGCGCGACAGCAGTTGGTGGGCAAGTTGGTAAATCTTGTCCAAGTCGGGGCGTTCTTCGCGGTCTACCTTGATATTCACGTACAAGGCATTCATCCGCTCCGCCGTGGACTCATCCTCGAATGATTCATGGGCCATGACATGGCACCAGTGGCAGGCGGAATAGCCGATGGACAGCAGGATGGGCTTGTCCTCGCGCCGGGCCAATTCCAGAGTCTCCGCGTTCCAGGGATGCCAGTCGACGGGATTGTGGGCGTGTTGCAGCAGATAAGGGCTGGTTTCTTCGGCCAAGCGGTTGGGGTGGGAATGGTTTTTCATTGTCTAGCCTCTTTCAAGCCCTATGATATGCCCGTTTTCGTCGAAATGGATTACGGCGTAACGGCTTTCCTGGCATTCCTTCAACTCTTTCTTGGAGACATTGAAAGTCCGGCATAAATCCCCGCGACTGACGGGCCGGGCGTGGGGGACAGGCTGACGCCGCCGCCGCTTGGCCAAGTTATACCCTACCCAGGCAATCCAGACCAAGGCCATGGCGGCCACGGTTTCAAGGTAAATCAGCAGCATCTCCTGGAGATGCAGATAACCGCCTGACAGATTCACCCACTGGGAGCATTGGTCGTAATCGAGAAACCAGCAGCCTAGTGACACCAGAGGAAAAAAGAAATAGCACCACAAGAGCCAGCCGGACACATTGAGCACGACGGCGGCCATGCGCTGCCCCCAAGTTTGCAGATGCGGCGCATTAATGACGAGTTCGATCACGCTTCAACACGCCCCGGTCGAGTGTGACCCATACCGCCCGCTGGCCTTGCTCCTTGCGCCAAGGCCCGGAGAAAGCCAAACACCGTGGTCACGACATTGTTAATCCAGTAAACCAGCGGATACCAAATCATCCAGTAATAATAGCGGCCGATGCCGCCCAATTTTTTCTCGTAGCGGGAATCTATCCACAGGCTGACTGCAAACTGGGCCAGGCAAGTCACACTCAATAACATGCCGGTCCAACTGGGGATCAATCCGGTGATCAGATGCCTGTGCAGGTCGAAAGCCAGGCCGACTCCCCAAACGCCCAAGCCGATCAGCACAAAATATGACCAGACAATGCAGCCAGGCATTCCAGCCATATCAGCCACATCCGCCGGGAGACCAGCACAACACTTTGGAAGAATAGCGTAACAACACTTCCGCCCCACCTTGCGACCAGCGCAGGCGCTGCTTCCACAAGCCTTTGAGGGTTTCCGGCATCAGCACCCAGCACAGGGCATTGGGTTCGAAACGGATGCTCCAACCGTCCAATTGCAGTTTCCAACTGATGTCGATATCCTCGGTCACCATGTCGTTACTCCAATAACCCACGCTATGCAGGGCGGACTTGCGGAAACCCGCGATGACGCCGGAGATGGTGAAGATCCGGCCATAAACCCGTTGCGCCCGCTTAATCATGCCGACGATGGCGGAAAACTCGCCGACCTGAATTTTTCCTAGCAGGGTGGAGCGGGTGCGGATGCGTGGGTTTCCGGTGACCGCACCGACTTTCGGATTGTCCAGGAAATGCCGCATCATCCAGGCCAACGCCTCCGGGCCGAGCAAGGCATCGCCGTCGATGCAGATTAGAAATTCGTTTTTCGTCAACAACGCGCCGGGCGCAACGCCATGGCCTTGCCTTGGTTGGCATCCAGATGGATGATGCGGATTTTGTCATGTTTCGCAGCCAGGATTCGCAAGATTTCCAGCGTGTTGTCCCGGCTGCCGTCGTTGATTGCGACGATTTCGTAATGGGGGTATTTCTGCAAAAGCAGAAACTCCAGGGTTTCACGGATATTCCCGCCTTCGTTGTAACAAGGAATCAAGATGGAGACCGGTGGATATTCCCGCAACAGCGGCATGTCAGCTTCGGTGTCGCCGTCGCGGCGTTCCCATAGGAAATAATAGATGATCGCGCCGATGATCCAGACATAGGACATCACCAAGGGGTAATAAAAAATAAAGCCGGAAATGTAGTTGCCTAGGTCGATCCAGGGAAACTCGTTGAAGCCTTGCAGGAAGATTCTCCAAGCTTTGGTGAAAAGCTCCAGCATCACGGAAACCTCGGCAGGGCGAACGCGCTTTCCATGTCTTCCTGGCGGGGATGGTTTTCAAATGCATTGTCGGGATAATACCCCAAATGGATTCCCCCCAGCTTTTGCACCAGCCGCAACTGTTTTAGAAAAATCTCCATGGGGATTTTCTTCTGGGTGTGCCAATCCACGGTCTGCAACTCAAAGACAGTTTTTTTCAGACCGTCGGGGTAAGCGGACACTTTTCCCACCAGTTCTTCCAGCCAGGCGTCGGGGTTTTCCGCCTGTTCCATGAAGGGCATGGCTTCGATGGCCACATAATCATAAGACGCCAAGCCGCTGGGCAGGGATTGGGCATACCATTCCTCGCTGTCAGGTTGTAAAACCGGCAGTGCATAGTAATTGCGGGCAGTCTTGATGTCAGGACGGTAATAGCGCACTTTGCCGGTCAAATACTTCGTCCATTCGATCAACGCTTGAGTCTTGTGCTTTGCCCATCGCATACGCATTGCCTGTGGTTCGCGCAAGGCTTTTTCCGTGGTGGGCAGCCGCCATTGCCGGGCGATGGTTTGCAAGGCCTGCGGGCTGACGTCTTCATAATCGGATAGGATGGCGTCATCGTGGAACAGGATGCCCGGCGAAATGGCTGTGCTTGGCCAGGTCTTCGTAAATCTCGCCGACGATGCGCCGGGCCTTGGGGTTGAAAGGCGACAGACGCTTGTAGATGTGGCTGGATTTGCGCACTTTTCCGTCGTGCCATTCCTGCACAAACCAATCCTCCGGGGCTTTTATCTGGAAAGCCAGGACTGGCATCCAGGCATACACCTTCACCCCTGTTCGGGTCCGCAACTGCCAGGCGACGCGGTTGAACAAATCCGCCCGCATTGGCAAATGCCGGTTGGGAAAATACAGGGCATCGGCATTGCCGTCCCCGTCCGGGTCGGCAAAGGCTTGCAAGTAAACTGTGTTGACGCGCATCGCTTGGATGCGGTCCAACAGCAGCCCCACATTGCGCTCGGTTTGTTCCGGGTCGGGATCGTAGAGATAATCCATGTCCACATGGACGACATGCAGTGGCCTGTCGCCCGTGCGCAAGCCGGTCATCATCCGGGCGAAATCGGCTATGTCGGGATTTTCCGTGACTAAAACCCTGCGTCCATAAGGCAAGTCGGCCAAGGTATTGCGACCATCGCGCAGGCCAAAAGTAATGGACATGCCGACCGCTTGCGCAGCCTGGATCAAGGGCTGGTTGGCTTCGCCGTAGGGCCACACCATCACCCGGGGTTTTTTGCCAATCCGCTTGGCAATTGAATCCGATGCGGCTTTTAGTTCTTTTCGGATGCGCTTGGCATAGGCTGCGTCGCTTTCATAAGTTTGATTGGCTTTGTCGTAAAGCCTGGTGACCCCGGCAGGCTGCGGGTTGCCTTGCGGATTGCCGAGTATGCCATGGTGCAAATCATAGCTATGGGAGGCTATTTCCACCAAGCCGGAGTGGCTCATTTCCTTGACTTGCTCCCAACTTAACAAGTTTTCCTTAGGAGGGGCTTCGCCGTCGTATGTCGAGGCTTTGTGTCCTTCCATCCAACTGCCTATCACGGCCAGCAGCGCAGGGTAATGGTATTGTTTTAACAATGGCAAGACTTTGCTGTGGAAACTGGCATAGCCATCATCGAAACTCAGCAAGACGGGCTTTTCCGGTAGGTGTTTTTTACCGGCCCGCGCCGCCAACAGATCGTCGATGGCGACTACGTGGTATCCCTGTTCTTTCAGCCAGTCGAACTGTTTGACGAGGTTGTCCGTGCTGACCGCCGTCTGCCCAGCGCTAATGTCTTTGGCGCAGCGGTGTCTTTGACATCATGGTAAGACAGCACAACGAAGCCTTCTTCCGCCCGCGCCATGGATACAGCGGCCAGCAAAACCGCCCATGCCATCCGGGCAAGCACCTTCCTAGGGCGGGAGGGCGCAGGCCATGGATAGGGTAGGGAGTGGGTCATGGGGCCCATTTTACCCGATTGAGTCAAAAACAGCCGATCTTTCATACGTTGCCTACATCACACCCTCCCGCTACACTGCGAACTCCATGCGACAGCACCACGCGGGCCCCTCCATGCGCTTTATCAAAATTACATGGGCTTCTTTCGCTTCGTTTCGGCACACATTTGGCTGTGGTGATACGCCAAAAGAACCAAGGAAGTAGACAATGACGGAATTTTTGAATACCTTGGGCTTGGCTTTGGCCTGGGTTGGACGCTCGGAGGACGGGACGGCGCTAAGAAGCGCGTCTTGGCCTTGGGCACCGGGCAACGCAATATCGCCGCCGCTCTCGTGGTCGGTGGCCAGAACTTCAGCGCCCCCAAAAAAGGAGTGGCATCATGAAATGAGCATCGACTATCCGACTGACTCTAGCGTTTTGTTGGCTATCTATTCCATAAAACCACTCTACCAGGATCATGAGCATGCTTAATTCTCGGGGTTACGCCGCCCGTTATTCCAAGGCGAGGCTGGCGCCATTTTCGTTTCATCGCCGCGAGGCCGGGCCGAAAGACATCGTCATCGAGATTCACTTTTGCGGGGTCTGCCATTCGGATATCCATCAAGTCCGCGACGAGTGGGGCGGATCGATTTTTCCGATGGTTCCAGGCCATGAGATCGTCGGGCGCGTGGTTCAAGTCGGCGGACAGGTGGGCAAATTCAAAGTTGGCGATTTGGCCGGGGTCGGCTGTATGGTGGATTCGTGCCGCATTTGCCCGAGTTGCGAGGCTGGTGAGGAGCAGTATTGCGAAAACCATCTCGTCGTGACTTACAACGGGCGGGATAAAAGCGGCGAGCCGACTTATGGTGGCTATTCGAATAATATCGTCGTCGATGAAGCCTATGCTTTGAGCATCTCGCCCAAGCTGGATTTGGCGGCGGTCGCGCCTTTGCTGTGCGCGGGTATCACCACCTATTCGCCGCTACGGCATTGGCGGGTCGGCAAGGGGCAGAAGGTCGGCGTCGTGGGTTTGGGGGGCTTGGGGCATATGGCGCTTAAATTTGCGCATTCGTTTGGTGCCCATGTGGTGTTATTCACGACTTCTGTGAATAAGAAGGACGATGCGCTACGCCTCGGTGCCGACGAAGTGGTTTTGTCGAAAGACCCCGATGCGGTAGTTGCCCATGCCAATAGTTTCGACTTTATCCTGGATACGGTGTCCGCGCCGCATGATTTGAATGGGTATTTGAATCTATTGAAACGCGACGGGACGATGGTGTTGTTGGGCGTTCCGGAGCAGCCGCCGACCGTGCATCCCGGCAGCCTGTTATTCAAACGGCGCTCGTTAGCGGGGTCGATTATCGGTGGCATCGCGCAAACCCAGGAAATGCTGGATTATTGCGCCGATCACGACATTGTGTCCGATATTGAGCTAATCACTATCCAGCAGATTAACGAGGCGTATGAGCGGGTGTTGAAAAGCGATGTGAAATTCCGTTTTGTGATTGATATGGCGAGTCTTCCCGCATAAATGACGCACAAAAACCGGCTCGGTTTGCAAAACCGAGCCGGTTTTTTTATTTGACCAAAGCCAGCAATACACCCGCCGCGACAGCGGAGCCGATCACGCCGGCGACATTCGGCCCCATGGCATGCATGAGCAGAAAGTTGTGCGGGTTGTTCTCCTGGCCGACTTTGTTGGCGACGCGGGCGGACATGGGCACGGCGGAAACACCAGCCGCGCCGATGAGCGGGTTGACCTTGTTGTCGCTGAAGCGGTTCATGATCTTCGCCATGATCACGCCCGCCGCCGTGCCGAAACTGAAGGCGACCGCGCCTATCGCCAAAATTCCCAGGGTCTCAGGCCGCAAGAACGCTTGGGCGCTGAGCTTGGAGCCGACCGAAAGCCCCAGGAAAATAGTGACGATGTTGATCATCTCGTTCTGCGAGGTCTTGCTTAAACGCTCGACCACGCCACATTCGCGCATCAAATTACCCATGCAGAACATGCCGATCAGCGGGGCCGCAGAGGGCAGCAGCGCGGCTGTGAGCATCAACAACACCAAGGGGAAGAGGATTTTTTCCTGCTTGCCGACATGGCGCAACTGCGCCATTTCGATCAGACGCTCCTCGGGGGTAGTCAGCGCCCGCATGATGGGGGGCTGGATCAACGGCACCAAGGCCATGTACGAATACGCGGCCACCGCGATGGCACCGAGCAGGTCGGGGGCCAGTCGTGACGCCACATAGATGGCCGTCGGCCCGTCCGCGCCGCCAATGATGGCAATGGCGGCGGCGTCCTTGAAGGTGAAATGCAGGCCGGGGATCAGGTTCAGGGCCAAAGCACCCAACAGCGAGCCGAAAATGCCAAACTGTGCCGCCGCGCCTAGCAGCAGGGTCTTCGGGTTGGCCAGCATGGGGCCGAAATCGGTCATCGCGCCCACGCCCATGAAAATCAACAGTGGGAAAATGCCGGACTTGATGCCGTAATAAAGATAAGACAGCAAGCCGCCTTCTTCGGCGATGCCTGCCACCGGGATGTTGCTTAACACGGCACCGAAGCCGATGGGCAGCAGCAGCAGAGGCTCAAAACCTTTGCGCACAGCCAGATAGATGAGCAGGAAACCCACGCCCATCATGACCAATTGCCCCCATTGGACGTTGGACAGGCCCGTGCTTAACCAGAGTTCGAGAAAATGATCCATGGTTCTGCCTTATCCCACCAGAACCAGGACATCGTTGCCGCTGACCGTGTCGCCGACTTTGACGGATATTTGGCGCACCACGCCCGCGTTGCGCACCCGGATCTCGGTCTCCATCTTCATTGCCTCCATGACCACCAGCACTTGGTTGGCTTCGACATGTTGGCCTTCCTTGATGTTGATGCGCAGGATATGCCCGGCCATGGGGGCTTTCACTGCTTCCTCAATGCCCCAGGCGGCAGGTCTAGGCGCAAGCGCGGCAGCCACCGAGGTGGGTTGCAACGAGCTGATGGCACCGCCTGGCGCGACTTCAACCTCATAGGCGCGCCCGTTGACCGTGACGGTGTAGGCGGTGGTTCCGCCGACGCCGGGCTTTTCGCTAGTGACCACCGCTGCCGGAGCGGGCTCCTTGCCGGGGGCGGGTTCAAACGCGGCGGGATTGCCACGGTTTTGCAGGAATTTCCAGCCGATTTGCGGGAACAGGGCGTAGGTCAGGACATCCTCGACTTCGTTTTTGGCCAGCTTGACTTGGGCTTCCGCCGCCATCTTGCGCAATTCCACGGCCAGCCTCTCCAACTCCGGCGTCAGCAAGTCCGCCGGTCGGCAGGTGATGGGTTCGTCGCCTTTCAGGACGCGCTCCCGCAATTCCGCATTGACTGGGGCGGGCGTCGCGCCATATTCACCTTTTAGCACACCGGCGGTTTCCTTGGTGATGGTCTTGTAGCGCTCGCCGGCGATGACATTGATCACCGCCTGGCTGCCGACGATCTGGGAAGTCGGCGTGACCAACGGCAAAAAGCCCAGATCCTCCCGCACCTTTGGGATTTCCGCCAACACTTCGTCGAAACGGTGCAACGCGCCTTGTTCTTTCAATTGGCTTTCCATATTGGTCAACATACCGCCGGGCACCTGGGCGATCAAGATGCGGCTGTCCACGCCCCTGAGGCTGCCTTCAAACTTGGCGTATTTTTTCCGCACTTCGCGGAAATATTCGGCGATCTCGTCCATCAGCTTGATGTCCAGCCCAGTGTCCCGTTCCAAGCCTTCGTAGGTGGCGGCAATGGTTTCGGTCGGGCTGTGGCCATAGGTCATGCTCATTGAGGAAATGGCGGTGTCCACATTGTCGATGCCGGCCTCCACCGCCTTGATGAGGGTGGCCGTGCTCAAGCCAGTCGTGGCATGGCAATGCAGGTGGACGGGAATGGCCAGCGACTGTTTTAGCTGTTTGACCAGTTCTTCCGCCACATAAGGTTTCAGCAGGCCCGCCATGTCTTTGATGGCGATGGAGTGCGCCCCGAGGTCTTCCAGGCGTTTGCCTAGGTCTACCCAGGTGTCCACGGTGTGGACCGGGCTGACGGTGTAGGAAATCGCGCCCTGGGCGTGTTTGCCGCAGGCTATCGTCGCTTTGATGGCGCGTTCGAAATTGCGCACATCGTTAAGGGCGTCGAAGATGCGGAACACATCCATGCCGTTGGCCGCCGCCCGTTCGATGAACTTGTCCACCAGATCGTCGGCGTAGTGGCGGTAGCCCAAGAGGTTCTGGGCGCGCAGCAGCATTTGCTGGCGCGTGTTCGGCATGGCCTGCTTCAACAGGCGGAGGCGTTCCCAAGGATCTTCGCCCAGGTAGCGGATGCAGGCGTCGAAAGTCGCTCCACCCCAGCTTTCCACTGACCAAAAGCCGACTTGATCCAGCTTGCCGCAAATGGGAAGCATGTCTTCTATGCGAAAACGGGTTGCCAGCAGTGACTGGTGCGCGTCGCGCAGCACGACCTCGGTTATGCCTAGCGGTTTAACCATGGAATGACTCCTTGATTTTAGGATTTGTTCTGGTGACTATGGATCGCTGCGGTGATGGCGGCCACGAGTTCTACGTCATTTTCTTCAGTGTCCCCACGCGGGGCGGGATGCGGGAGATGCGTAGGCACCTCGGGGGAAAAACGTTGAATCAACCTTGACGTGGCACCAATGACCCAGACCAACAGAGCCAAAAAAAGATAGACGATGCCCATGCCGATGAACATGAGCTTGACGCCGGAAAATATGAGTTCGCCGAATGATGATTCCATGTCCGATCAAGTCTACTGGGGAAATCGACCGAATGATAATCCCCGAGTGATCGAAAGTCGAACGGAATCGTCGCGCCTGCTTGGATCCCTCCACGCAATCTGCCTGATGGGCTGGCGTTCGCGCATGGAAGGCATGACGGCTGGTAGCATCTAGGCGGCATGGGCCAAGCGACCCTTGCCCCCCCCGGGGATGCCCCATAGGATGAACCTGAAGCCAAAACGCCAGTCCCATGCACGATAAATCGTATAAAATTGTATTCGTCGAAGAATCCCATTTTCCGCCACACAAAATAAAGAGGTTTTCCATGGCTATCGCGGTTCTTGTTGCGGCGCTCAAGGCGTTGGTGGTGCTTTCCATCCTTATCCTGATTATCGGGCTGATCAAGCCGAAGTGGGTGCTGTTCTGGATGAAGGAGCCGAGCCGCATCCTGGTCAGCGGCATCGCGCTGATTCTGTTCATGGGGGCCATGACCGGCTGGTCGCAGTTCACGGTCAAGCCCAAACCCAAAACGGAAAGGGAACGCACACAGGATGAACTGAACAACCTCAACCTGGGGCCTTCCGACAAGCGTTAAGCCGCCATGCGTTTCCGGCCATTTCGACCAACTTTTATTTTAAGGTGTGCAATGAAAGACAATCTCAAACAACTTTCCGAGTATTTTTTGATCGGCGTCCTTGCCATCATCCCGATTGTCATCGTGGTGCAGGTGGTCTTGCTGATCAAACGCATGGTCGAGGACGCTTTCTTCAGCGTTTACGGCTATGTGGACAGCTACCTGTTCACTGTCATGGTGTTTGGCACGGTCGTTCTGGCGCTGTCCTACATCGGCTACACCCTGGTCAAATCCCGCCGTTCCATCATCATCTCCGGCGTGGATTTGCTGATGGCGAAGATCCCGTTCCTGAACACCATCTACCGGGTCTCGAAAAAAGTCATCAACATGTTCAGTGGCTCGGATTCCAGCGGGAAAAAAGAGGTGGTGTACATCGAATATCCCAAGCAGGGCATCTGGGTGCCCGCCTATGTGACCAACAAGTCCGACGACTGGTACGTCCTGTTCGTCCCCACCTCGCCGAACCCGACTTCTGGTTTCACGGTGCTAGTCCATGAGTCGAAGGTCATCAAATCTGAGCTCAATATCGAGGAAGTCACCAGCTTCATCGTCAGCGTAGGGGCCGACTTCCCGAAATCCGGCGAGGTGGCCAAGCTGCCGCACTGAGCGGGACATGACCGAGGGCCGTTGCGCCTTGGCCGTCGCGGGGGTGAAAAAAGCAGCTTGGCGAGACATGATTTTATTTTCCGCTGGATTAGGGGCTGACAAGCCTCGGCGAAACCGGTACAATGGGCCGTCTTTGGAGAGATGTCCGAGTGGTTTAAGGAGCACGCCTGGAAAGTGTGTATACGTTAATAGCGTATCGAGGGTTCGAATCCCTCTCTCTCCGCCATTGCCAAATCCAGGCAGCCTAATAGAATCCAAAACCCGCACGGCCTTCAGGCTTTGCGGGTTTTTTCTTGCCGCCACAATCCGAGAAAACAGGACCGATGTACAGGAACAAGCTGCCGAGTAATTGCAGGCAGCAAACGATGCCGAGCATGGATAGGCGCTTTTTGCTGACCCTCGTGCTGTCGGTTTTGGCGCATATCCTATTGCTCCTGGTTTTTCTGCGTCACCAAGAACAATCCTCGCTGGTCGAATCGGAAAAGCTTGGGAAGGGGATAGAGGTTACGTTGGAGACCCGCCCGGCGGCAAAGCCCATGGCGAAGGCACCGCAATCCATCCCGCCACCGGTTCCGCAGCCCCCCCGACCTATCAAGCCTGTCCCGAAGATCCGGCCTGCGCCCAAACCGCCGACCATCCCCCGTCCCAGGCCACCGGTAAAAATAATCGCCGAACCCAAGCCGGCCAAACGGCGGCCCAGGCCAGCGAAGGAGGAACCTGTGCCGGAATTCAAGGACGACTTCGGACAGCTTTCCAACAGCTACAGCCGGGATACCCCTGCCAACATGGCGGCTGAACCTTCCTCTGGTAGCCGCGCAAAGCCTGATACCGGGGTGCATCCAGGGGCCATCCTCAACATCAATCCCCGCATCTATTACCCGCGGAATGCGATGCAGAAGGGGATGCAAGGGGTGGTCGTGGTGTTGATCCATATCTCCACGGATGGCCATACGGATGGGGTCGACCTCATTCACAGCAGCGGCTATGAAGAACTGGACAATCAAGTGCTGGGCGCGGTGCAGCATTGGCGCTTCACCCCGCCGATGCGTGGCAATACTCCCGTGGAAGGCACCTATAAACACACGGTCATATTCGGGGCGGATCAGGAAGTCATCGACGATTTCGCCACGCATTGGCGGGAGATCAAGCTGCTCCCGGCCAAATAATCCTAAAAACTGCTGTAACGGAACAAGCCACCCCCCACAGCAAAGTGTGCAATAACGCACTTTGTGAGGCGAAGTGCGTTGGGATTTTTTCATGGAGGCAACGATTGCGCGTTGAGAGTGGTAGGGAATTCTCCAGATTACGCAGCAGCCTGGATTTTCCCATGTTCAGTCCGGCTAGTGGATTAGGCAGAGCAGTTCAGAGTCCCGAGGTAAGGCGCGATCCGTTCCCTACGCACTCTATAATAGGCATCAGCTTATTTTACTTCACCTCAATGACACATGCGCCGCTGCCAAGTGTTTTATTCGCCGAATCGAGAACACTTATTCCAATGTGTGCGAAAGTACCATGAATAGCGGTTGCCGGGAATGCCACATTCAGGTATCCGTTTGTGGTGACTGTCTGCTGTGGGTTAAGAGTATCCACAAGGGGAATAACGAATGGACCCAAAACATTAAAATTCCCCAAATGTATGATCAATCCGCTCTTGGCGATGTTGTAAGTCGTTCCAGTGCTGTAGGTTACCCCATTGTAGATCTGCGTTTGAGTTGTGTTGGTTAGACGGAGCTCAAGCTTCAAGGGGGCTCCCGGGCTAATGCTCGTTGGACATTGGGGCTCCACTTCGATACCCGCCGCAGCTACCACATCAACCCCTGTGGCGAGGAGGGCAACGGCCACAATGGAAGCCACCCTAACTTTCTTCTTCGTGCATAATGATGCTAACATTTTGATTTCCTTCTTGTTATTTGGTAATTGAGAAATCCCGCGCATCTGGATGCGTCTTGTTTTTCCACATCCAAATACGGGTAAAAGGTACACTCTCAATTTTTTTGTCAATAGAAAAAATTTTGTCGGAGGCTATTATCGACATCATATCGGTATAACTTCAAAAGCCAAGCACATTAGGCATTGAGGGAAAGTATTCAAGCAATCCATTTTCTACTTCATCCAGCATATCTAAATACGCAATAACAGGGGCTGGACGCAACCTAACGCAACGCCCCTCACGAGTGATCTGGAAAAAACCACCCGCACCATGTTGCTTTCCATTAAGGGTATAAGGCATGGGCAGAAAAATACCATTGTATTTGTTCGACCAGATTGCTGCTTGAGATGAAAGTCTGCATTGAGTGGCATTAAGGTTGATATTTTGCTCAAATTTTATAAAATCCGCATCAACCCCCATTTTTGCGCGGCCCGCAGTCAAAACAATTGGGACGCGATTCGCGGATGTAAAATTTATTCTTATGTCATCAACTAACACTCGATTGAGTGAACACCCTAAAAAGTCAGGCACAGCTTCTTTTTTTGAAAGGACTTGAGTATTTAAATTTTCGCCATTAAATGATTTAACCGTTTTATTAAGCCCATTTAACTCCAGTCTCGCAACAGGCCCATCCAAGGGCTGATCCATTATCATATTGTTTATGTAAATCTCATAATAATTATTGAAAAACACCATTTGACCCGTACGCGGGCGATCTATCACCGAGTTAGCTGTGAACCGAAACAGAATCGATGAGCCATTTACATGAGTTAACGACAATTTTTTAATCGAAAAATTCTTTCCACAAATTCGAGGCTGTATTAGCTTTGTCTGTAATATATTAGATGGGGTTTCATCATTATCAGCCGTGCATGCTGATAGAAATGCCACAATACTATAAAAGAACAAAGCGTAAAAAACACGATAGCCAGGCAGCCGGACTCTCCGCCAACCGTACTGAATAATTGTCGGCCAAACCGAAGCGATCACACTCCTAGGCAATCTGTGGGCTTCCATTTTGCGGGTGTGCATTAGATATTACCTTTATATCATCCAAAACTGATTAAAACACGCATGAATCCCCAGGTGATTATTCGTTCTTCTTTCTCATTTTCGCATTCCCAGGCTTTGCTTGGGAATGCGGTCTTGGACGTTCAGCTTCCTGTTTTGGCATCGGGAAGTTGAGCTTCCCAAACACGATTTCCATTAACCTGGAGATTAATGGGAACCGAAACAAAGGGCAAGCGCACCCTCAAGACCCGCTCAAACTCAACATCGCCTTGATTTCCTTAGCCTCCTGGCCGCCGAGATTCACATCCAACAGGTAAATGCGCTGGTCGGGCAGGCCCATGTCTTTCACCAGATAATTGCGGATGGATTCGCCACGGGCCTGGGCGAGGCCGCGCAGATCCATCTCGCTCACTGCCCATTTGTCCAATAACTTGCGTTTGGCGTTTTCCAACTGGCTTCCGCCCAAGGGCGCGCCGGGCTTTAAAGCTTGCAGTTCCGGGGAGTCGGGGTTTTTCCAACGGTAGAGGTTGGTGAGCAGGCGGCTGTAATCCTCCTCGGATAGTACTATTTCCTCCGATCCGGCATTTCCGCCTTTCTTCTTGCCCAATTCGATCAGCTTGGCGTTCCTCAACTGGCGGGTCAGATCCTGTTCGGCCAAGGCCGGGCGGTCCAGCCGCATGTCGGCAACCCCTTTGATCTCCAGGTTCAGGGCGGGGCGATCCTTCAGCACTTTGGCGACGACGGCTAGTTCGTCCTTTTCCTGGGCGGAAAGCGTGGTCGCGCCGGGGGCGAATATGATCGCTTGCAGGTCTTCGTTGCTGTGGCCACCGGCTAGGTTCCCCAGCAATGTGAAGGGCGAGGTGACGAGTTTGGTGAACAAACTGCTGGCGGCACCGACCAACAGGCTGCGGATGCTGATGTCGGGGTTGCTGAGGTCGCCGCTGATCGGCAGGCTGATGTCTATTTTGCCCTGGGAATCCTTGAGCAGGGAAATCGCCAGGCTCACCGGCAAGCTGGTGGCGTCTGGGCTTTCCACCTTTTCGCCCAGCGTCAACTGATCCAGCACGAATTTGTTCTCCGCCGTCAACTGGCCGTTGTCCAGCTTGTAACGCAGATCAGTGTCCAGCTTGCCCTTTTCAATGCGGTAGCCGGCGAACTTGGCGGCATAAGGGGTCAGGGTGGTGAGGTTGACGCCGTTGAAAGTCATGGCAATGTCAGTGTATGCCTTGGGGCTGAAGGGGTTGATCTTGCCGAAGATCTTCACCGCCGAGCCTTGGTTGAGCTTACCGTTGAGCAGCACGTCGGACTTGATGTCTTGGCGGGAGGAGAGGCTGCGGATGCTGCCGTTCAGGTTGTGGATCTCGGCGGTGAAATTGATGGGCTTGATCGTCATGTCGGCGAAATCCATGTCGCCTTGGTTGATGTTGAACACACCGATCACCACCGCCAATGGCGGTTCCCCCGGGCTGGCCTGTTTGGAATTGGCGGCAGCGTTCTTCCCCGGCTTCCCCTCTTTGGCTGGCGTCGGCGGGCTGAGGTTTTCCGCGATGTTGAATTTTTTGTCCGCGTCCAGGAAGGCTCTGATATAGGGTCCGTTGAGGGCGATGTCGCGGATGCTCAAGCGTTGGGGGGCGGTTTCGAAGATCAGGCCGTTGAGGCGCAAATCTTTCCAATTGACGAAATCCTTGCCCTCGCTTTTGTCATCGGAGGCGAAGTTCGCCACGGCCACGTCGCCGCCGATGCGCAGCTTGTGGTCTTGGCCCTCGTCATAGTCGATGTCGGCGTTGGTGTTCAGGGTGCCTTTCACCACACGGATACGCACCGCCTTGTCCAGATAGGGCTGGAAAGGCGGCAGGCTGAGGTCATCGACATACACCTTGAGATTGACGGTCAGCGGCGAGAGCTTGGCCTGGCCTTCCAGTGCGATGCGTCCGTTGGAACTCAGGCCGGTGTTCATGCCTAGCCAGAAAGGCCGGGCGGCGGCGGAGTCGAAATCCTTCACCAGCAGATTCAAGGGATCCAGGCGCATTGACGCCGGAGGATCTTGGCTGAAGTCGCTCAGGGCGATTTTGTTGTCGTTCAACTCGACACGCCCCAATCGCACTTGCCATGGTTTGTCCGCTGTTTTCGTGCCGCCACCGGGCTTGCGGTCTGCTGGAGTGGCAGGGGGCTTGGGCAATCCGACAATGCCCGGCGAGCCGTCACTATTCAGCCAAGCCGCCAGCACGGAATGCTTGGATTGGATCATGTCTACATTCAAAGACTGTTTCACCGTGTCTGCCGCCACACCGACCAGATCCAACGAATCTAGCCTGGACTGGCGTTCCTTGCCCTCGCTTTCCTGCACTGGCGAGGGGGTTTTCAGATCGATGGTAGCCAAGCTGAGGCGTTCCAAGGCCAGCCAGCCCTCGCCCGTCGCAAAAGCGAATCGCATGGCTGCGATGGAACCGACCTCCACCCAGGGTTGGTCGCCCTGATCCAGTTTGAGTTTGGCCATTTCCAGGGATTGCAAGGCTAGGCGCCGGGCCTTTGCCTCATAGGTGATGCCTTGCGCTTTGATGGAATCGAGCGCCAGCGGCGTCGGCCCCTTTAGCGCAAGTTTTTCCACACTGGTGGATTTCAACTCGACTTGGTTCGTCTTCGGCTGGAAGCTTAAACCCTCGGCATTGACCGAACCGATGTCGAGGAAAGGCTTTCCGTCCTTGGTCAGACTGAGTTGCTGGATTTGCGCCTCGGCGGTAGGAATCTCGAAACCCAGATCCGAGGCATAGCGGTATTTCAGTACGAGGGAAAGTGAGCCACCACCCACCGCGTAAGGGAGATCGGCGGCAAGCCAAGCAGCCAAAGGGGCCAGACTCAAGCCTTGCAGCTTAAGCTCGCCCTCTAGCGCCATCCTCATCCACTGCAAATCGCCCTCCACAGCCAGCACCTCCTGGCTTTCCCCTAGTGTTTTCATAGTGTAATGGGCAGGAGCTGCGACCGCTGTCCCGAAGTTGCCCAAGCTCAGATCCAGCGGCGATAAAACTTTTTTGAAGCCTTTGCCACGGGATTGGTCTTCGAAAGCGAGCCGTCCTTGGACGATGTCTAGCCCGGTCAGCAGGAAAGGGAAAACCTTGCCTGGGGGCGTTTCCTTCTGCTCTTTTGGGATTAGAAAACCGTAATTCGGCTTGCCCTGCGGGTCGAACAGGATATTGACCGAAGGCTGGACAATCCTGCCACTGAAGACCAAGGCGCGGGCTTTAAGCGAGGCGGTCGAGTCCAGGTTTAGGCTGGCCTCGGCTATTGCAGCCAGTTCTTTGCCCTCCGAGCTTTTCAGGGAAACTCCGTCCACTGTGGCCGACAGGGTGAAAGGATTGAACTCGATCCTTTCAGCCCGGAGCTGCCCGCCCATTTGTTCCGACAATATGGGCAAAAGTCTGGCCTGGACGAGATAGGGCGCGAGGAAAAAACCCGCCAGCGCATAAATGCCTATCGCCGCAGCCAGGCCCGCACCCAGCCAAAGCAGCGCTTGCCATGTCCTTGAAGTAAACGCCATCATTTCGAGACTCCAATTGATTCCTGCCGACGGGGCATTCTAGCCTTTATTAGGCAATAGCCAAACAGGCTATCTATCTCATACTCGGTGTCCACAATTTCCCCTGGAACTGCCTCAAGGGCGGTTTTCTTCGCTTGTCCCGACGGAATTGTGGCTTTGAACATGAGCGGCTTCCTGCCCTTCTTCGGTGATTTGTCATCTGGCGCAAAAATTGTTAGGATGGTGCCATAGAATAGCAAAAAGCATCAATCCTAATTATTATTTGGAGAACATGGCGATGCCATCATACCCACGCGCGGAGCTTGAGGAAATGGTTCAACGTTGGATCGACGCCAATGCCCAATCTGAACGCGAGGGTGACTGGATCAAACACTTAGGCGCGATGTACACCGAAGATGCCGAATACAATTGGAACATGGGGCCGAACCGGGAATTCATCGCCAAGGGCCGCAAGCAGATCGAAGACTGGGCGCTAGGCGCCGCACATGGAGGGCTTCGAGAACTGGCGCTACCCTTACGACCACATCCTGATCGACGAGCAAAAGGGTGAGGTCATCGGCATTTGGCGGCAGGTCGCGCCGGTCAAGCGGGACGGCGGCGGCGATTATGAAGTGGCTGGCTTGGGCGGGTCGTGGTTCCGCTATGGCGGCGGGGGGCAATGGTGCTGGCAGCGTGATTTCTTCGACTTGGGCAATGTGAAGGCCATGTTCATGGAACTGGCCGCCGACGGCAAACTGGAAACTTCCGTCAAGCAACGCTTGAGCAAGCTGGCGAAGGGCCAAGCCCTGCCCGGCGTCTACCCAATCCATGCTGAACCGGGCATAGCCAAAAAACTGCAGGGGATCTTGGCGATGCTCCGCATCGTCCTGTTTGGGCGTTAAACGCGAAACAGACCGCGCCGCCATCGGAAGTAGACGCGGGAATGTTTTTCCCGCACAATTCCGAAACCCTATTTGACCCACAGGGACGTTCCGGTCAAACCTCTCCTTATCCATTCAACTTCCGCAGCAGAACAATCCTTGACCCCAACCAACAGCCTATTTTCTTTGGACGACAGAGGATGACAGCAGCTTTTGCCAATGTGGCGGATTCCTGCCGTCATGCTGCGCGTCGCCTGCTCGACCTCCAGCGCCCCGGCGGCGATTGGGAAGGGGAAATGGTCTGGTGTACCATGATCCTCGCCCAGGCGGTGATTGTGCGCACGGTGGTGGGCCAGCCTTATGGCTGTGAGGCGGACAAGCATGGCATCATCAAGCACTTTGCCGTGACGCAATTAAGGGACGGCTCTTGGGGCATGCACCCGGAATCGCCGGGCTATGTCTTCTTCACCACCCTGGCTTACGTCGCCATCAGGCTGCTCGGCGTGCCTGCGGACGATCCCATGACCGCCAAGGCCAGGCAGTGGCTGCGTGACCAGCCCGGCGGTGTCACAGCCATCCCGAGTTGGGGCAAGTTTTGGCTGGCCATGCTCGGGCTTTATGACTATGCGGGCCTCAATTCCATTCCCCCGGAACTCTTCCTGCTGCCAGAATGGCTGCCTTTCCACCCGAGTCGCTACTATTGCCATACCCGCCTGATCTACCTGGGGATCGCCTTCCTCTACGGCAAGCGCTTCATCGCGTCCTTGCCGGGAGCTTTGCTTGACGAGTTGCGCCGGGAACTCTACCCGGAACCATACGAAACCATCGACTTAGCCGCTTGCCGCCACACTATCGCCGCCAGTGACGTCTTGGTGCCTATCAGTCCGGTTTTACGGGGCATTTACAACCTGCTGTCCGCCTACGAGCGCCGCCACAATGCCAAATTGCGCGAAAAAGGGCTGGCCGTATGCCTGGAGCGTATCGTTTACGAGCAACGCACGACGAATTATCAAGGCATCTCCCCGGTCAGCGGGCTGCTCAACTGTCTCGCCTTGTTCGCCGAGAATCCAAAGCATCCCGATCTCGCGCCCAGCCTAGCCGCCGTCGAGGCTTGGCGCTGGGAGGACGAGGACGAGGGCATCCGCTATGTGGGTGCGCGCTCCAACACCTGGGACACCGCTTTTGCCGTCCAGGCGCTGATAGAATCGCCGGGCCTAGGCTCAACGGAAGCCTTCAACCGGGCCAACGAGTTTCTGAAAAAAGCTCAAATGAACGAGGAACTGCCCGATTATCGTGCCTTTTGGCGCGACGTAGGCGTGGGCGGCTGGTGCTTTTCCGACGGCCAGCACCGCTGGCCGGTTAGTGACTGCACGGCGGAAGCCTTGAGCGCCCTGTTATTCCTCTATGAATCCGGGATCGCGATTGCCGAGCCTCTCAGCGACGGACGCTTGCGGCAAGCCGTGGAATTCATCCTTTCGAGGCAGAATGCCGACGGTGGTTTCGGCACCTACGAGCGCCGGCGCGCTGGCAGGCTCTTGGAGATGATCAATCCTTCGGAAATGTACGGCCAATGCATGACCGAGCTCTCCTACATCGAATGCACAGCCTCGGCGCTGGCGGCGTTATGCCATTACCGCAAGCATCATCCCGATTTTACCGATGGGCGGATCGACCGGGCCAGTGCCAAAGCTTTGGCCTTGCTGCGCAAAAGCCAGCTCAAAGACGGCTCTTATGCGGGCTTCTGGGGCATCAACTACACCTACGCCATCTTCCATGTGGTCAAGGCTCTACGCATGGCCGATGTGCCTACGACCGACCCCTTGCTGCAATCCGCGGCGCTTTGGCTGATCGCCAAGCAACGTCCCGACGGGGGCTGGGGGGAGCATTACACCAGTTGCCTTACAGGCCACTATGTTGAGCATCCGCAAAGCCAGGCCGTCATGACCAGTTGGGCATTGCTGGCTCTGCTCGACATTCTGCCCGCCGAAGATAAGGCAATACAGCGTGGTTTTGCCTGGCTGACGGGACAGCAGCAAGAAAACGGCGATTGGCCTAGGCAAGCCGTAAACGGTGTTTTTTTCGGCGCGGCGATGTTGGACTACCGCCTTTACCCTACCTATTTTCCGGCTTGGGCATTGGCGCGTTATTCTAGGATGACGCAAAGCCATCCCGAATAAAGCAGCGGTGTTTTCCGAAAAGGCATGTTTTTTTTCAATACCTTCCCCACAGCGAGAAGAGACAGGATATATGAATGATAAAGCGATGAATGACCGGGAAACGGTGGATGTCCTGATTGCCGGTGGTGGCGTGGCGGGCGTCGCCGCAGCGGCTGCCCTTTCACAATTAGGGCTGGACATACTGATTATCGAACCCGGCCCCTCCTTTGGCCGACGCCTGGCCGGGGAACTCATCCACCCGCCCGGCATTGATGGCCTTTGCCAACTGGGTTTGTTGGATGAAGCCGTGCCGCTGGGCTCGCCCGTCAAAGGTTTTGCGATCTTTCCCTCGAACTCCGAGGTCGGAACCGATTGCATGATCCTGCCCTATGGCGAATCGGGGGGCAAACAGCTTTCCGGCCTGGCGATTGAGCATAGCCTGCTTAAAGAACACATGCTTGAAAAAGTGCAGCGGCTGCCCGGCGTCAGTGCGCGTATAGGGTCAAGGGTCACAGGCGTTGAAGGCGATGGGTCCTATACGGCGGTGATCACCTCGGGCGAAACCGAAACCCGGATCGAAGCCCGGCTGATCATCGCAGCCGACGGGCCGATGTCGCAATTGCGCAAGATGGTCGGCATCTCCTACGACACACAACGCTATTCCGGTATGATGGGGGCGGAAGTCGATGACACCCATTTGCCGCACGCGGAATATGGGAATATTTTCCTCAATCCGGCCGGTGTCGCCTATGCCTATGCCATCGGCGAAGGTCGGGCGCGCGTCATGTTTGAAGTGCTAAAGGATGCCGATTCCAAAGAATCGATCAAGACGCATCTGAGTTACTTTCCAGAGCGCTTGCGGGAGGCAGTCGAACAACATCTGGCCGACAACAAACCGCTGGCGGCTGCGAATTATTGCATCATCCCCGAGACTAGCGTCAAAAGTAACTTCGCTTTGGTGGGCGATGCGCGTGGCTGCTGCCATCCGCTGACAGCCTCCGGCATCACCGCAGCCGTCAAGGATGCGCAAATTCTGCGCGATGCCCTGCGCGAGACCCGGCGCGGCACCGAATTCAACTTTGCCGCAGCCTTGAAACGCTACGCCCGCACCGGCGACCGCCTGCAACTGACCCGCCGCACCCTGGCCGAGGAACTGCGCGAGGCTTTCCTCGCCCAGACGCCGGAAGCCATGCTGCTCAACCAATGCATCTTCTCCTATTGGCGCAACAGCCCGGCTGGGCGCAGGCACTCCATGGAACTACTTTCCACGCTGGACAGCAGTATCTTCTCACTGGCCACCCAATACGCTATGGTCGCGCTCCACGCCTTTCGCCTGCTGCCAAGCTGGGCCGGGAAAAAAGCGTTTTTCGCCTGGAACAAAGGCGTCCTCAAGCTGCTATTCAAAAGCCTGGAGTTTCAACATACCGCCATCGTGCAATGGCTTAAGGCGTAAGGAGTCTTCATGTAGGGCGGCCTTCAGGCCGCCATAGCACCGCAGTCTTTGTATCCGCCTACAGACCAACCCGGCATTCTCCCATGCAGACATCCACGGGCCATTTCCAACGCCGACTGGGCCTTGCCAGCGCAATCTCCATCACCGTGGGCGCGGTCATCGGTTCGGGCATTTTCCTGAAACCCTTGGTCATCGCCCAAAACCTGCCGTCGGTCGAATGGATTTTTGTGCTTTGGATTGTCCTGGGTTTGGTCTGCCTGTGCGGGGCGTTCGCCTATGCCGAACTGGGTGCCATGTTTCCCGAGGCGGGCGGGCAGTATGTGTTTCTGCGGGAAGGCTGGGGCAAGGAGGTTGCCTTCCTGTATGGCTGGGTGTTCTTCTGGGCGATCAATAGCGGCACCATGGCGGCCTTGGCGACCGCCTTCGCCGAATATCTGCTGCCGCTTTTCCCCTTGGATACTGGACAAACCCACCCCCAGTTGCCCGCCGCCGTCGCCGCCTTGATGATCCTCCTGCTCGCCTCTGTGAACCACTTTGGCGTGGCCTTTGGCGCGTTGCTGCAAAACTTGTCGACCCTAGCCAAACTGGGCTCGCTGGGCCTGATCGTCCTAGGCGGGCTGCTGCTGGCCGGCGTCGAGGATGCCGCTGCCGCACCCCTCGCAGCCAACCCTCCGGCGGACTTGACCATCGCCGGTGTGCTGACCGCTTTCATCGGCATTTTCTGGGCTTATGAAGGCTGGTACCAACTGCCTTTCAACGCCTCCGAACTCAAGCATCCCGAGTGCAACCTGCCGCTGGGTTTGATTGGGGGCATGGCCGATACTCATGGTTGCCTATCTGGCGATCAACGCCATTTACCTGCATGTGGTGCCTTTCCATGAAATGCGCGGACTGCCGCCCGGCTCAAACCAGCAGGTGCCTTATCTGACCGTGGCGCGGATTTTCTCGCCGCACATCGCCGATTACCTGACCCTGCTGGTGGCGGTATCCATCCTGGGCGCGGCCAATCCGAACATGCTGTCATCGACCCGTGCGTTTTACGCCATGGGCCAAGACGGCCTGGTGCCTAAAGCCTTGAACCGGATACACCCGAAATACGGCACACCCACCGTCGCCATCTGGACGCAGGCTTTGTGGGCTGTGATGCTAGTGTTGACCCTGCAAAAATTCCACGACATCACGGCTTTTGTCGTGTTCGAGAGTTTCCTGTTCTATGCCTTGACTGTCGCGGCAGTGTATCGTTTGCGCTTTACCCGGCCCGAACTCGCCCGGCCCTACCGTTGCGGAGGCTATCCGTTCACGCCGGTTTTTTTCATCCTGTTTTCGATAGGCTTTGTCGCTGCCCTGTTGCTTGACCCCCTCGAACGCAAACATGCGCTGATTGGCTTGGCGATCCTTGCCGCCGGAATACCTTATTATTTCTGGCGGACGGTTCGATTGATGAAACCTTCCATTGTCACGGAAGGCCAATCCTAATCCGACGGGAGAAGTCCTCTGCCTGGTCTGCGGCTCGCGCCGCTGCGTTGATGCGGGCACGCCGCTTGAGTTCTTCGAAGGGAAGGCTCTGGTCGAGACGCCCCCGCTCGTAGGCATACTCCGGGGCATATCCGCTCAGGAGAACCTTCCATGAGTATGGGATGTGGCCGGGGTTCACGGCCGCGTGGGTAAGGATCATCGTGGTGCAGTTGGTCGTGAGCGTGTTGTAGAAGCGGGGGTGCTCCCTCAGTTCGTTGATGTCGCGCATGTATTCGAGGAAGATGCGGCGGCCGTTCTCAATCGGCGCCATCACTCGGAAGAGGTACACATCCTCCGGCGGCGAAGTCCGGTAGTTTGTCCGCACCCGGATGACATCACGCTCGTCGCCGACTATGTACACCAGCTCGAACTGCCGGAAGAAGCCGGGAACCGTCCCATAAGATTTCGTGCGGTCTTTGCGCACCTCGATGGAGATGGCCAGGTGGTCGTCCCCGAAGCCGAAGCTGACAAACAGGTGGGCGATGGCGGGCCCCATCCAGTAGGCGGCGACGAGATCAACCCGATCCAGACGCTGGAGGTCGAACGTGCGGTCATAATAGGCGGGCGTGAAGTCGGTCTCCGAGCGGTAGTCGAAGTTCCGGATGTTGTGGACGGTCACACGGTCGCCGTCAATGGTGGCGTAGGGAAGCACGGCTACCTCCGGTTGCCAGTCGCGGTCGTTGGATGGCGTGGCATCCCCCCAGACGACCAGCACCAGCGCGAAAGCTGCGGCAAAGACGCTGGCAGCCGTCCGACGCGCCCGACGCACGGCCAGAGTCCCCAGCGCCGCGAGTCCGATGGCGACGAAAATCCCTGCCTCCGCCGTGCGAACCCCATCCGATCCCGGCCCAAGATAGAATAGGACGAGCGCACCCCAGCCGGTGGCGACGGCTATGGCAAGGCCGGCAAAGACCCACACAATAACCACGCCGACGCGATTCTTCATAATATACACCTCACTGGCGACTGCTTCCCGGCATGGCCGCATGGTCGAGCAGGATCCGGCGTATCTCCTCAATGACCTCGGGCTTCCCCTGGCACGAGTGGTCTGATCGGACCACCAACTCGGAGACCGCCTCGTCGATGTGGGCGCTCTTGTAGGCTACGACTCCATCGTCGCCTTCCTCCTTTGGGCCGTCACCCTCCACCGCGATGATCGAGTGCGACGTAATCCGGGATGCCACCGGGATGGATGCCACAATTTGCAGGCCGGGGCTGTTTGGGTTCATGTTGTCTATCGCCGTCGGGGGCCTGCGCAGCAGTGCGGCCAACCTGTCGTCGCCGGTCGACACGGCGGCCTGCGCCAACCCGCCGATCAGCGACGTGGGCAGGGTAATGAGTCTGGAGGCAAGTCCTGTCACCCACTGCCAGGCCGCCAACAGGGCGCCATGATGCGGCGTCGCCACGAACACCACCCGCTCGACGAAGGGCAGGGGTGTGAAGAACATGGAGTGTTGAATCAGTTCGCGGGCTTCGGGACTGGCCTTGATCTCGTCGAACGGTTTGCTGCTGACTCGATCCCAGAATCGTGTGCCGCTATCAATCGTGGTGAGCTTGGCCAGTAGCCCCCCCTGGCTGTGGCCGAATCAACACTATGCGACGCAGCGCGGAGTCCTTGCCCTCTGGATCAAGCTCCCGCAACGTGTTGGCCAGGGCCACCCTCAGCCGACCGGCTGAGTAGACAATCGGGTTGCCGGAGTCGTAGGTAAAGAGCCATATCTGAAACCGCTCACGGATTCGCGGATCGCCCTCAAGCTCGTTGACCAACTCGGCCCATCGCGCCGGGCTCGACGCCGTCCCATGCACCAACACCACCGGTATCTTCCCGGATCGGTACGGTTGCATCATGAAAAGGCCGTCCTGTGCCCGGTCGTGCAATTTCAGGCCGCTGATGATTCCCCCTTTTAAAAATCCAGTGATTTCCAGGTCGTAGAGCGGGTTATCGTTAAGCTGATAGGCAAGCGCCGCCGTCGGATCGGATTCAAGGGGCTGCTCCCGCCCGTTGACTGTCACTGTCGAGACTTGGTCAGTGGTGTAGACCTCAAGCCTGCCGCGAAGCTCACCGTTGGCAAGGTTCGCCCGTGCCTCATCAAGCCGCAGCAGCGCAGTGACCGGAACCTTTGTGCGCGGCCCAATGCGTTTCGAGCTTGCGACGTTCCCAGGCGCTGGTTCCGCCGCCAGGCTCGCCGCCAAAGGTGTGCCGAGCCCGGGGCTGTGGTAGCGGTTCCTGAGCCCCCGGACTTCCAAGGTCGTCGTAGGTATCAAATGTTCGAGCCGGTAGCCGCCCCACGTCAGACCGGACTCGTCCAAGGTGACATGGAGCGTTCCGAACGGGAGCTTATGCAGGCCCGGCTCCAGCCGCACCTCGCCCTTGTCTGCGTCCTTGCCGTCGGTAGCCAAGCCTTTAGCGACAGCCTGGTTGTAGAGATCATACGCCAACCGCAGGCGGGGATCCGAGGGCTCTAGCCGCAAGCCGCTCGCGTCGCCGGGGAACAGCAGCGCCCACGCATACACGGCCGATGCCATGAAATGTGCGCGGTCTCCCGTGCGCTCGGCGTGGAGAAAGGACAGTTCCGCCAGCGCGAACAGGCGATCCTCGTCGCCCGCCGGGCTCAACCCGCCATGCAACTCGGCGAGCACCTTCTCCGGTGCCTGATCGAACCGATCCAAAACCCCGAGCCGTCTGAGCACTGTCTTCGAGGACTCCGACGGCTGCTTCGCCGAGAGCGCGCTCTCGGTTTGAATTTGATAGGCGGTCTGGATGTCCACGTGCTTCACGCCGACCGGCGTCGAGCATCCCGAGGCAAGCAGCGCTATGAGGACGAAGACTGGCGCAGCCGGCCAGCGCCACGGCCAAAGCCAAACAAAATATTTGTTCACGGATTGATCCGCGTGATCTTCGAACCCTGCAAGCCCAAGCCTGCCATCAGCCCTTTCTGGCCGAAAATAAACGCATAGACATCATCCTTTGCGGTGGTGGTGGTGAGCGATTTGGCGATCCCGGCGTCCACGACGACCACGCTAGGTCCCACACCGACCTCGAAACCCGCGCTGCTGTTGAGATAGTCGAGGGCGCTGTCGGTCATGAAAAACATGGCGTAGTCGAAAGACTGGACACCGGCTTGCAGGCCATACGAACCGGCGACCATATTGTAATACCCCACCGTCCGCCCGTTTCTTATCAAAGCACCCTTGCCATACTGCGCCCCACCGATGAATCCGGCCTTGACGATGCCGGGGAACACCAGGATGCCCTTGGCACGTCTCGCCAAAGTCCGGGCGGCGGGGGTGGTGCCATACAGATTCTGCAGGGCGGCAGCCGCGTCGCTGTCGATCCGGGATGCGGCCACGGAATCCACCTTCCCTCCTGTCGTCTGGCAGGCGGTCAGGGTCAGCAGGGCCATTAGCGTAAGGCTGATCAGTCGTTTGATGTTCATGTTTTCACCTGTGAGGTTTTGGTTGCGGTTCGTACTTTGTAAAAACCCCCCGCCCTCCGGTAAGAGGATTGGGGTGAGGCGATACGGTGGAACCTGAAAAGACGGTTCCGCCTTACGCGGGCTGAATTCACACACAACACGTGCTGTCTTCCGTCGCTCCGGGATCAAAGCGTCGGATGCGGCTGAGGACGCCACGCAAGGCCCGCTCGGTTGCTTCAGTGTCGTAATCGGCCTGCAAACCCAGCCAAAAAGCGGCTTTGGTGCCGAAAAATGGGGAGAGCCGCAGTGCCATGTCGGCGGCAACCGCCCGTTGGCCGTTGCAGATTTCCGCGATGTGCGAGGCCGGAACGCCGATCTCTTCGGCGAGTCGCTCCTTGCCTAAGCCGAAGGGAAGCAGAAATCCTTCGCGCAGCACTTCGCCGAGATGGATGTTGGGTAGTTTGTTCATAAACGGCTCCTAGTGGTAATCGCAAATCTCGACCCGCTCGGCTTTGCCACGTGTCAAGACAAAGCACACCCGCCATTGATCGTTGATGCGGATGCTATGCTGGCCGACCTGACGCCCAAGCAAGGGTTCCAAGCGATTGTTCGGCGGGCTGCGCAAGTCGTCCAAAGTTCTCGCGTTGTCAAGCAGCGTAGCAGCGTAGGTTGGGTTGCCGTCTTTTTGGCAACCCAACATTGCCCGGATTCGTTGGGTTGCGATAGAGCCGCAACCCAACCTACGCTGCTAACCTTTCTTTGGCATCATTTAACGCTTGAAATGCCTCCTGCTTGTGCTGTCCATTCATATGGTCTTTATATCTATGAAGCATTGCCCATCCTTCTTGGAGTGCTTCGCTTGCGTTTTGCAGTTCCCTTTTTCTATCGTCGAACGGCCCCATAATTCCGCTGAGAATAACGCTAAGTCCTCCGGTAGCAATGGCGAGAATAACGTCGGCAAACCCGCTTGGGGGTCGTGCAGCATATGCTTGGGAGATGATTTAGTTTTTTACTTTCTCAGACTCTGGTTTTGTTTGTTCCCATTCACGTTTTTTCTGATCCCATTGATTACGTTCGTCTTCCTGCATTTTTTTGACGCGTGAGACCAGCGGCTGGAATCTGTCCCACTCCGCTTGGCGCTCCTCTTTAGTTGGAAATCTAGTTCCCTTGAAACTTCCTCCAATTTCCTTGATTTGGCTCCGGACCGTCTTCCAGTCAGCTTTTCCTGTGCCAAATAGCCCCCCCACTGGGGAGCAAAGTCTCCAATCTGCGAATTCCTCTGACTACTTCTTTGTAATCACCCATTGTAATCACCAATTATCGTGTGAGTTCGGAATTCGGTGAGCGACAGCGAACCGCATCAATCGAGGATGGGGGACGCGAACGGTGCGGTTCGTTCCTCACCGCACCCTACAACATTGCCGAATTACCGCACCTTACCGCGTTGCTTCGGGAAATAGCCGCCCCGCGCCCCCGCGTTGCGCCGCAACTCCCGGCCCACCGTGGATTTGTGGCATCCCATTTCCTCGGCAATCCGCGTTTGGCTATGCCCCGCTTTCTTCAGCGCGGAAATCTGGTATCGTTCTTCCAAGGTCAATTGCGCGTATGCCATTTCGACTCTCTTCAACTTGGCGGTTAAACAGAGCCAAAGCATAACGCAATTGCCCCCCCTAACCGAACTGTCCGTGTTGCACTTGCCAGTTGAATCCGCCGTTTCAAGCTCTCTTATCTTTTCAATAAGCACATATTCATTAGCATTGTAGTAGTCACCGATTTTATCGTCGGACTTAATATCTTTTTTTTCAATAAGCTCCACGTCTTTTATTGCTTCGACAAGCATATGCCGCAAAAGGGGGACGCCTGAATAGGCAATATATGACTTATAAGGCTCTTCTTTTGTATCGGTCGATGATTTTGGATTCGGCTTTACTATAACGTGCCGAAAAATATCCCCCAACAAACAAATCTCAACGTTAGTTTGCGTAGTCATGGCCTTTCCCCTTATTTGTCAAATATGTTTTTGTCAAATATGTTGGATAAATTATTGTAGAATCTCGTAGGACGGGCGCTTTTTTTCACGCCCGCCTAACCGTTAGAGTGGTCAGGCAACGCTAAAGACACTGCCCGACCCATTCAAACCATTCCCGCCTATCCCCCCACCGTCACACTAATATCATCGCTCCATTGCCCGACTTGCTGGTCGTCGAGGATGTAGATGGCGCGGTATTTCCATAAAGCGCTGCCGCCGGGCGCGGGGAGCGGGGCGGTGTCGGGGTAGTCGGGTTTGAGGTCGATGGCGAGGAAGACGAAGCCGTCGCCGCGATTGACCCAGATTTCCAAGGCGTCAGCCTTGCCTTTCGTCCAGGTCACGGTGGGGCGTTTGGCTTCGACTTTGACCCCTAAGCTCGGCTTCCAGGTGCTGGTGTCGATCACTTGCTCGGAGCCGACGATGCCGAGATCCTGGCCGATGGCGGGAGTGTATTTTTTGTGGTTCTTGATCCGTTGCACCAGGGCGGTGAAGCGGGGGATCACGCCGGGGGCGACCGGCGGCGGGCCTTCGGGCAGGATCAGCGGGGCGGGCGGGTCGGCATGGTCGGCCCCGCCGTCGCGGAGGATGTTTTTGTGGTTCGTCCATTGCTGGGCGTAGGCTTGGCTGTGTTGCTGGCATTGCAAATCGTAGCGAAAATTGGCCGCGTCGGCCTGCGCGGAGGCGACATCGGCGGCACTGATTTCCAGTGTGTCGGCGTATTGGGGCAGCTTGGCGGCAAAGTGGGCTAGCAAGTCGGCCTTGCCGCCGTCGTCGGTGGGAAGATAGTAACTCTTGGCCATGGCGGATAACTTCCTTATGGTTGTGGGATAAGTCGAGGTGAAGCTTAGTTCAAAATCAAGGTTTTGCCAGCCCGAAGCCGCATTTTGGCTGCTTTTTTTGGCGATTGGCGGCCCTGGCTAGACATCTAGCCGGGATTGCGCAAGGTCTGGCAGGACGGCAACAACTCTAGCCGCCGCCAGAGGTTTTCCCGTGGCCGCAAGAAATCTTTTTGCGGCGGCGAGCGTTCTTGCAAGGGCTGCTAGAGGTCTTGGCATGACAAAACATATCTAATAATGGCTGCGAGACGTCGCGCAGCGACGGAAGAATCTCTGGCACGTAAGATGCGGTGAGCGATAGCGAACCGTATCAATCGAGAACGCGAACAATGCGCTTCCTTTCGTCAGCGCATCCAACGCACCGCTGCCCGACATTCTAAGCTTAAGCGGCTTTATGTGGACGAATACTTTGCAAGTCATCCGCTTCTTCGCGTTGGGCCTTGTATAAATCCCAGCGCAATTGCAGATTCATCCAGAAATCAGCGGAAACCCCGAAAAACTTAGCCAGCCGCAAACTGGCTCTGGCGTTGATTGGGGTTTCGCCTTTGATAAGAGCAGCAATGAAATCCGATGGCAGGCGGGTGGCGTCGGATAATTCATGTTGGGTTATCGACATCGGAATCAAGAATTCCTGTAACAACATTTCACCCGGATGGGTTGGAACGCGGTCGGTGGGGATACGAATCATAATATGTGTCCGGTTAGTGATAATCGACTATCTCTACCTTATCTGGCCCTGCTTCCGTCCAAACGAAACAGATACGATATTGGTTATTGATGCGAATACTGTGCTGTCCTTTGCGGTTTCCGGCGAGAGATTCCATATGGTTGCCGGGTGGGATGCGTAAGTCGTTGAGGGCGACGACCGAATCAAGTTGATCGAGCTTGCGTACCGCAATTTTCCATAAAGTCTCCGGGCAGGTTTTGCGGGCCTGCCCTGTCTTCACGCCATTGAAAATAGAGTTGTTCCCGGTGTTAAGTTAATGATTATAGGCTATTTTTAGGTTCCAAAGACCCGCCGGAACCCAAAAAAGGAAATCAATGAGCCAGTCCAGGTGGTTTCTGATCCGATGGGTCAGGCAATGGAAAGCCTTCATCCCGCCGATGGCGTGTTCCACGGAAACGCGGGTTCCCGCATGCTGCCGGTTATGTTTGACCTGCGCGGCGGTCAGTTTCGGCTTCGGGTTGTTTTTAGATTTCTTCGGCCTTTTGTGTGGAAGGTTTATCTTGGATTTCACGCCATAATCTTTTTGCGCACCTTGGAACCCAAGGTCGAGCCACAGATTCACTCGATGGAACCATTTCAGTTTTGGGTCGAATACCTTTTTCATGAGCTTGTAGTCGTGGACGCTGCCGGCGAAGACGCAGAAGAGGAAAAGGATTTTCCGGTGCAGGGTCGTGAGGACGAGCGCCTGGAGCGTGTGGCGTTTTTTTTTCCGCTGAAGCGGGCCTTCTGGAGTTCCCCGTCCTGCGGCCTGACGCAGGCGCACTCCATCCCGTCGATGATGACGTCGCCATATTTATCGACGAGTCGCAGGAACTCCTCGGGAGTCCCAGGCGACCGCTCAGGGAGCACGCCGAGGTCCGACAGGCTCCGCAGCAAGACGGGCAGGAGTTTCTCCACATGGTTGTGGGCATGCCCCGAACTGAAGCCGAAAAGGAAGCCCAGCACGTCGAAGGTGGGGTATGTCTTGAGGTAATACAAAATGAAGAAAAGCTTCTTCCCGGGCGTGTCGAGATGGCCTTTTGGCCCGCCCGTTGGAACCTGCTTGATTTCGCCCTGCCGACACCTTTCCAGTTGGACGGCATCGTAGGCCGCCGCGAAGGCCGCAAGGAGGATGTTGAATTTTGGCAGGCTCATGCCGATGACGGACTTAATCTTGCGGTCATGCTTCTTGCCATCCAGCTTTTTAAATCTTTCGAAGGCCATGGGTTGTCTATTTTCTGTAGGGTATGGATACCCTATAATAAGGCAGTATTAAAAAAATTAACAGGGTCGGGAACAAGTCTAATATCTTCTGTGCCTTGATTTTTGAAGGAAACGATCATCTCTGGTTATCCGTCAATATGATTTCACCCAAGGCAGCCCGGTAGGTCGAGCAAGTCGGCTTTGCCGCTGTCGTCGGTGGGAAGATAGTAACTATTGGCCATGACGGATAATCTCCATATGTTTGTGGGATAAGTCAAGGGAAAGCTTAGTTCACAATCAAGGTTTTGCCAGCCCGGAACCGCGTTTTGGCGGCTTTTTTTTCGATCTTCTCGGTCACAACCAGAGGTCTGGCGCAGGCGGCGGGAGGTCTTGCCGGGACAGTGAGGGGTCTTTCGTCCACGGCGAGGGATTTTTCCATGGCTGGAAGATGTCTTGGCGCGACGGCGAAAAATCTTGCAGGCGTTGCTAGAGGTCTAGGAATGATCGAAGATTTCTAGGAATGGCTGCGAGACATCGCGCAGAGACGCAAGAATCTCTGGCGGCCTAGTCTAGGCCTCTGGGGTTCAGTCGCCACTCCAGCAAATCCCATCACGCCTCAGCAACCGCGAGCTATTCAGCCAAGTATAGCCATCTCAGTCATTTCCAGGCTTATCTAAATCCGCCACGAGCATAGCCCTAGACAACATGCCGCCCGCCAGCGTAAAGGCCTTGAAACCGCTTTGAGCCAGGATGCGCGTCGCGTAATAAGCCCTTTGGCCGGAGCGGCAGATGACGTGGATCTCGCGGTCGCGGGGTAGCTCGTCCAGCCGCGAGCGGGAGTTGAGCCAACGGGATGTTGACCGCGCCGGACACCTGTTCCACGGCGAGTTCCGGCGGCTGGCGCACGTCGAGCAGGAATGCGTCTCCGGTGGAATCCCAGTGGGAGAGGGGCAGGTCGCCGCGCAGGATGTCGGCTGCGACCATGCCGGCGAAGTTGACAGGGTCTTTCGCGCTGCCGAACTGCGGCGCGTAGCAGAGTTCGGCTTCTTCAAGGTCGTAAATCGTCGCCTTCATCTGCAAGGCCATCGCCAACGCGCTGATGCGCTTGTCCACGCCGTCCTCGCCGACCGCCTGCGCCCCCAGGAAACGTCCGTCGGATTTGCGGAACAGGACTTTCAATGCAATCGGCTTGGCCCCTGGGTAGTACCCGGCGTGGGAATTGGGGTAGAGATAGATCTTCTCGTAATCCTCGTCGCCGATCCGCTTGAGCGTCTTTTCGCTGGCACCGACCCAGGCGGCGGCGGCATCGAAGAGTCCGATGATCGACGTGCCTTGGGTGCCACGGTAACGGGCTTCGCGTCCGGCAATCACATCGGCGGCGATGCGGCCCTGCCGGTTGGCCGGCCCGGCCAGCGCAATCAGGCTCCATTCGCCGGTCACGAAATCTTTGACCTCGACGGCGTCGCCGACGGCGAAGATGTCCGGGTTGCTGGTGCGCATCTGCCCATCGACGCGAATCCCACCGCGCTGGCCGATTTCCAGGCCCGCCGTCTTCGCCAGCGCGGTATCCGGGCGCACACCCAGCGCCAGGATCACGATGTCCGCCGGATGGGTCTTGCCCGATTTCGTCAGCATCTCAAGCGAGCCGTTCGCGGCCTGCTGGAATGCCGGCCACGCCGTCGTTGAGCGCCAGCCGAATGCTGTGCCGATCCACATAGCCCTCGACGATACGCGCCATTTCCTGATCGAGCGGTGCCAACACCTGATCGAGCATCTCGACCAGGGTCACGTCGAAGCCGCGATGCACGAGGTTCTCCGCTGTTTCCAAGCCGATGAAGCCGCCGCCGATGACTACGGCTCGGATCTTAGGTTTCACTGTCTGGAAGCCCGAGTACCTGTCCATGCCGGACAGGAACAAGGAACCGCGTTCGATCCACTCGCGTATCGCCCGCGCATCGGGCACCGTCCGCACCCTGGAAGATTCCCGGCAGGTCGATGCCGGGCAAGGGCGGGCGGACTGAGGTGCCCCGGGCGACAGCACGAGCTTGTCGTAGGCTTCGGTCGTCACTGCTCCGCTCTCGACATCGCGCAGTTCGACGGTCTTTTCTTCCGGCGAGATTTTGATGGCCTCGCAACCTGTCCTTACGTCCACGGCGAACTGTGAGCGGAAGGTGTCCGCGTCCGCCACCATCAGACTGGATTCTTTTTCGATCACCCCGCCGACATGGTAAGGCAGCCCGCAATTCGCATAGGAGACATAAGGCCCACGTTCCACCATCAGGATTTCCGCCTGTTCATCCAACCTGCGCAGCCGTGCCGCACAGGACGCGCCGCCGGCCACTCCGCCGACGATGATGACCTTCATGTTTGCTGTCTTGTCTTGGGGTTTCATGTTTATTTCCGTTCGGTGACTACAACTTTTGCGTTCGAATTCCATCGCCGTCCCGGCCCGTGCGGACTACAGCGGCATTTGCGGCACCTGCTGCGGCACCACGAGTATCCGCCTCGGTGGCGTCGATGACCTGCTGCACCGATACACCCGGCGCGGTTTCCATCAGCGTGGCCCGCCCGCCGGGAAATCCGATCACCGCCAGTTCGGTGACCACGAGATCGACCGGGCGCACCGACGTGAGCGGCAGGGTGCAGTGCTTCACGATCTTGGACTTGCCCTTCGCGCTGTGCTGCATCGCGATGACGACCCGTTTCGCGCCGGTGACCAAGTCCATCGCGCCGCCCATTCCAGGCACCATCTTGCCGGGGATCATCCAGTTCGCCAGCAGGCCCTGCTGGTCCACTTGTAGACCGCCTAGCACGGTCATGTCCACATGTCCGCCGCGTATCAGGCCGAAAGACATGGCGCTGTCGAAGGTGCATGCGCCGGGCAGCGCGGTCACGGCCTTGCCGCCGGCGTCGGTGAGCCGGGGCTGGGCCGTGCCCGGCTCCGGCACCGGCCCGGTGCCTATCAGCCCATTTTCCGACTGGAAGAATACGTCCATATCAGGTGGCAGGTGATTGGCGACCAGGGTCGGGATGCCGATGCCGAGGTTCACTAACATGCCGGTTTTGAGTTCCTGCGCGATGCGCATGGCGATCAGAGTCTGTGCATTCATGGCATTCACCCGTTGGCAATCAGATAATCGACTATAGGCGCGGGAGTCATCACGTGATCCGGCGGTATGACCCCGGTCGGCACGATGAGCTCGGCCTCGACGATGACCGTGTTGGCGGCCATCGCTATCACCGGGTTGAAGTTTCGCGCGGTCAGCGCGTAGAGGAGGTTGCCCATGCCGTCGGCGAGGAACGCCTGCACCAGCGCGAAGTCCGCCTTTAGCGCGGTCTCCAGCAAGTAGTCCTTGCCATCGACATCGATCAAGCGCTTGCCTTCGGCGACCACGGTGCCGACGCCGGTGGGCGTGAGGATGCCGCCTAGGCCAAAGCCACTGGCGCGGATGCGTTCAATCAGCGTGCCTTGCGGCACCAGTTCGACCTCCATCTCGCCGGCGATCATCTGGCGCTGGGTTTCGGGGTTCAGTCCGATGTGGCTGACAATCGCCTTGCGCAACGCCCGGGCGTCCACCAGCTTGCCGATGCCCACGCCCGGCATGGCGGTGTCGTTGGCAATGACGGTGAGATCGCGCTTGCCCTGGCGCACCAGTTCGTCAATGACGCGCCCGGGCGTACCCACGCCCATGAAGCCACCGATCATGATGCTGGCACCGTCAGGGATCAGTTCGACCGCTTTTTCGAGGGATATTATGGTTCGCATATTGGCTCCTTTTGGGTTACTGGGCCAGCCAGCCGCCGTCCACCGGCAGCGCCGCCCCGCGGATCTGCGCCGCTGACTCCGAGCAGAGAAACACGCAAAACGCGCCGATCTGCTCCGGCGTGGCGAACTCGCCGGAAGGCTGCTTTTCCGCCAACAAATCCGATTTCGCCTGGACTACCGAAATGCCTGCGCGCTCCGCCCTGGCCTCGATCTGTTGCTGCACCAGCGGGGTCAGCACCCAGCCGGGGCAGATGGCATTGCAGGTGACGCCAGTGGTCGCGGTCTCCAGCGCCACGACCTTGGTCAGTCCCAGCACACCGTGCTTGGCGGCCACATAAGCCGACTTTTCCACCGAGGCGACCAGGCCATGCGCCGAGGCGATGTTGATGATACGTCCCCAATTACGCGCCTTCATTCCGGGTAGTGCCGCCTGGATGGCGTGGAATGCCGAGGACAGGTTGATCGCAAGCACCGCGTCCCAGCGCTCGGGCGGGAAGCTTTCCACCGGTGCCGTATATTGAATCCCGGCGTTGTTCACCAGGATGTCCGCCGAGCCCAGTTCTTCCACTGCGGCCTCCACCATTGCGCGGATCTGCTCCGGCTTGGACATGTCGGCACCGCTGTAGGCAACCTTGACGCCGAACTCCTGCTCTAGGTCAGAGCGCAGCAATTCGATCTGCGCGGGATCACCGAAGCCGTTGAGCATGAGGTTGGAACCGGCGCCCGCAAGGGCGCGGGCGATGCCCAGGCCGATTCCGCTGGTCGAGCCGGTGACGATGGCTGTCTTACTTTTCAACATTTCAATTCTCCTATGGCTGACTCTCGGATGATGCGCACGGCTTCTTCGGGAGAGTCCACACCGTGGAGGAAGTCGGTTTCGTCCTCATCCACGCAGCCCTCCCGCAGCAGCGTGTTGCGGGCGAAGTCGCCGAGGCCATGCCAAAATTCCCGCGCCATGAACACCACCGGGAAGGTTTCCAGCTTGCCGGTCTGGATCAGGGTGATGACTTCGAACGCCTCGTCCAGCGTGCCGAACCCGCCAGGCATGATGACAAAGGCCGTCGAATACTTGACCAGCATCAGCTTGCGGATGAAGAAGTGTTCAAATTCAATGAACTTATCGACATAAGGGTTGGGTTTCTGCTCGAAGGGAAGTTTGATGTTGCAACCCAGGCTTAAGCCTCCGGCTTCCTTGGCACCCCGGTTGGCCGCCTCCATGACGCCAGGGCCGCCGCCGGTCATTACCCCGTAGCCGGCCTCGGCGAGGGCGCGTCCGGTGGCCCGCGCCAGTTCGTAATAGGGATGGCCTTCTGGGAAGCGCGCCGAGCCGAACACTGTCACGCAGGGTGTGTTGAAATCGAAACTCTCGAACCCCCTGAGAAACTCCAAGAAAAAGGTGACGGCGCTTTCCAAATCAGCCGCCCAGTCGCGGCGTCCGGCCAAGAGCAGTTTTTCGGCACCTTCGACCTTGCCGAGCAGCGAATAGTGGCCCTGAATGGGGTCGGGCGGGAATGGGTTGGTGTTCATTTCGTTTACTCCGTTGAGGACGTTCTGAATTAAGTTGATTCCGTTCATGGTTCGACAGGCTCACCACGAACGGAATCATCTATTTATCGTTCGTCCTGAACTCGTCGAAGGACTCGGCGTTTCCTTTAGGTTTTTCGTGGAAGCAGGGGATCAAGCCGCAGCTTGCAAGGGCTGCTGCGCCTTTATCCAAAGTCCGAGCTTTATCAGCGCCCAACCTCGAAGCCCGATGTCGGCACTCAGGCAAAAGGCTAAGAACCAACCGGCGGAGGACGGCCATTCGGCGAAGATCGCAATGCCCAGGATGATGGAAACCCACGCGCCGATGATCGTCGATCCCTTGTGCGCTGACAGCGTCCCGTAGGCGATGACTATCCACAAACTGCCCTTGCTGATGAGAAAGGCGGCGATCATCAGGCTCAACAGGGAGGGATGGCCGCTGATGCTGAAGATCGTCAGTCCGCCGACGACGATATCCAAGATGCCAACGGGCAGATTCGCGAAGAAATCCCGTGCATCCTTGGCGATGGCGGCGTCGAAGCATTCCAGGATGCCCACCGCCAATACCACCAAACCGGCGGCAGGCAGCCAGGAAAATTCCGTTGCGTGCATCAGCGTCGCGTTGGGGTTTAACATGGAGGCAAAGGCCAGGGACGTTCCGACGAAAAGCAACACCGCCCCCGGATCAGCAAGCGCCGCACATCCAGACCTAATTGTCCAAACTCAGAGATTTTGTCAGTCCAGCTCATGGTTTTTCCTCAATGATTCAGGTTAAGCCCGCACCCAGTGCCCGGCTTGTTGCAATGCAGACAGCGGAAAGAATTCGATTTCCGTGGTTCGGAATCCTTTGCCGACAAAAAGAAAGGCTTGATCCTTCCAGCGTTCATCGCCGACTATCGCTATTTTTTCGATATCATCGCCATGCTCCACTAGGAAGCCGACATCGTCCCACTTGGCGTTGCGCTCCCAGCCTTGGAAATGGTCGATGACCACCAAAAGCCTTACCTTCTTGCCTTTTTCGATCAATTCCGTGGCCAGGGTTTGCACCGCCTCCTGATCCGCCATCCGCAAGAGATCCGTAATGCGGACGCTAACCACCGCGTCGTCAATTTCTATGATTTTGTGGGCCACTATTCTGTCCTGTATTGAAAAATTCAGTAGGGAAACGGAAACTGCACTTGGATACGAGTAGAAGGGTAGGTACGGCTTTATCGTGTCCACCGATTAGCCGTTCGTATCATTGTCAATTTCGCATGCGTGCCGTGCGATTCGTGAGGGCACGGGCGATCGCATAAGGCGCAATGATCAGCGTGGGTCCCACCACAAGCGCAGCCCCTGGATGTGAAATGCCGTAGATCAACCACTGGAAAATGGAGTCCAACAGGATACCCAGCAGCAGGAGATTCGCGAGATTCTCAAAACCGCTCCTGATAAGAGGGTGACTCAAGTCACGATGGAACACTATGCCATACAAATATGGTGGAGGTCTCGCCCGCGCATCGGTCAGGCCATTCCGGATACCCAGGATGATCGCAACGACCGGCTGCACAATAAAGCGGAATCCACCAGGGCCGCTGAATCGTCTGGGCATGTCATCGATGAACTCGCGGGAGAACAGGTAAAGTCCGCCACGTTCAAACGCATCGTGCAACGCCATGGGCATCGACAATGTGAGCACGGCCAAAGTGAGGCACGCGAGAATGAATGTGAGAAGTTTTCCTTTCATCTGTTGCCAACTGGCAAAATCAGCCTTCCATCCTCAAGGCCCGCAATGCCTCCTCTACCTTATGTGCTGGCTCGGAAAGGCTTGCCAATAACCGTTGTCCTTGTTTTTCTCCGTCTGCCATGAGTCTATGGATGAGGCTAGGTTCGCGGGACAGTTTGCTGGGATAGTCCAGGCTGTCCGCGAGTTCCCTGGACATATGCACGAAGCGAATCTTGACCCATTTATCCAGGTCGTAACCGTACTGTTTCCAAGCGTCTTCCGAAAATCCCTTGGCCTCCAACATTCTTTCAAATATCGCAAGGGTATCCAGATCCTGAAGCACGGAGACATTGCCGATCATCTGATTGCGCCGGTCCACGATTTCGCTGGGCTGGGTCGGGACTTTTTTGCATGTGATCGGATTGATCAGGATGATCCAGATTTCTTCGGGGATGTTACCCTTGCCCATGTACCTCTGCTGGACGAGTTCGTCCACCGGTGGATTGGCCGAAAACAAACCGTCCCAATAATAATCGTCGCCGATCTGCACGGCGGGAAAAATAGCGGGGATGCAGGCTGAGGCCAGGATGGCCTCCACGCTGAATTCGCCGTTGTGGGAGCTGAAGATTTTCAGGTTACCCTGCTTGACATTGGCCGCGCCAATGAGCAGGGCAGGACTGTCGGGTTTCCGCAGACTTTCGATTTCGTCAAACTGGATGTGGTCTTCCAGCAGCCCTTTGAAATTGGTGAAGCGTTCCCGAGGCAGGAAGTTGGTCAAGGTGGATTGCATCCATTGCATCCAGGGATTGGAGGGGCTGATTTCAAAACTAGGCAAAACCCCAGCGCTGATTCCTCGCAAGGCGTCCGTCGCCGTTTTATCCAGGAAGAGTTCCAGCGGTTCCCGTGCCATCAAATCTTCCCAAAAATCCGCGATGCGTTTGCCAATCGGCATCGTATCGCCCTGGGCGGTTTTCAGCAGACCGTACCAAGCCAAGGCGGCATTCAACGCGCCCCCCGAGGTTCCCGTCAAACCGACGATCTGTTTATCCTGGTGGATGTTGTTGTCGAAAAGGGTTTTCAACACGCCCGCCGTAAAAGCCGTTTGGCTCCCACCGCCCTGGCAAGCGATGGCAATTTTTTGTTTGTTCATTGTTCAATCTCCTGGGTTATTTCATTGGACTGGAAACTTGACAAGGGGGGCGTTTTCCAGCAGTTTCTGGGCTACGGCCATGATCGGTGCCGGATCGATTTTGTTCATGAATGTGGAATAAGTGAGCAAGGCCAGCAAGGATCGCAGATCGCTCGCCCAAGGCGGCAGGTAACGGGCGGGTCGGCAAAGCCCCATCGCGGCCAACTCGCACAGCGCGGGAATGTCTTGCAAATCCAGCTTGCCGCAAAAGAGTAGGCGCAGGCAGTCGGAGCGCCCTGCGGAGAAAATCGCACGGATCGCATTGCTGACTTGCAACAGGCCGAAGAGGTAAACGACATCTTTGGTGAAAGGCGCGCCGCCAGTGAGCACTCCGCCCCGGAACACGCGCCGGGCATTTTCAAAAGACTGGTCGGGATTGTCGGTGCGTTCGAGAAAGTGGGCATACACTTGCAGGAAATCCGCGCCGTCGATGGCCATTTGGATGGCAAACACGCGATCCGCGAGTCGGCGCAGGCGGTCCAGTTCCATGCTGCCGCTGATGATTTCCGCGAACACCGCAAGACCCTCCTGGGTGCGGGTAGTGGCGGGGTGTCCGGCACCCAGAATTGGCAGGTCGGCTTGGGCGCGGCCATTGAGCGACGTGGCCACGTGGATATAAGCCTCATGGTTCAGCAGTTGCGCCGCGTCCCTATCGGTGAAACAGGCATCGCGTCGGATACGGATCTGGTCTGCGGTGGCCAGGGCGTTGGCGGACAGGGTATCCACCAGCGTCACCTTGGGCGCGTCTGCGCCGAAATGCCGACCCACCGCCGCTTCAATCTCAAGCGCGACATCCTCTGCGGAAAGGTGGGCGGAGGGTGCCACCCCTAAGTCGATGCGGGCGAGTTGGTCGATGACTTCATGGATGCTATGCGCGAGTTCCAGCGAGGTGGCGGGATAGTAGCGCAACGGGGCGGTAGGTTCGCCGTAGACCTGCCGCGAATGCTCGAAAAACACCGGGGTACCCACGCCCGCCATCATGCGTGCGCCCGTTTCGATGCTGTTGGCTTGCCGTTCCAACCATTGGTCGATGGGAGCAATCGGAATGATCATCCGGCGCACTTCGCGAATGATGTCGAGGGTGGGCTTCGCGTCGAAGCCGGGATAACTGACCGCCGGCAATTCTTTGGTGCCTTTGGCAAAAAAGCCTTGTTTGACGGACGCGGGCCAGTCAATGGAACGAAGAATCCTGACTTGGCGAGTCCCCTCATGGAGCAGGAGGGCCACTTTGCAGATTCTTTCCTTTTCCTTCTCGTTGATTTTGCCCATGTTCAACCCTCGCTTTTTCGGTGACGTTTGGCGTGTGTTTCGATGAATCGGATGATCATGCCGGCAATATCCTCGCCGGTCGCCGCCTCGATGCCCTGCAAGCCGGGCGACGAATTGGCTTCGAGCAACAATGGCCCACGGGACGAGCGGAGGATGTCGATGCCGGCCACATTGAGGCCGAGTGTCCGTGCGGCCCTGACCGCGAGGGAACGTTCCTCTGCTGTCGGACGGATGAGGGTGGCGCTTCCGCCGCGATGGAGATTGGCGCGGAATTCACCGGGCTGCGCCTGCCTTCGCATCGTCGCGACCACCCGCTTGCCGATCACGATGCAGCGGATATCCGAACCTTTGGCCTCCGCGACAAACTCCTGCAGCAGGATGTTGCCGCCCAAAGCCTGCATCGCGCTGATTGTGCTTTCCGCGGAAACTTCGGTCTCCGCAAGCAGAACCCCCAGCCCATGGGTTCCCTCCACGAACTTGATGACCAAGGGTGCGCCACCGACGAGTTTGATCAGTGCCGCCGTGTCGTCCGGGGCTTTGGCAAAGGCGGTGACCGGCATGGGCAGGCCGGCTCGCGAGAACAGTTGTATTGCCCGGAGTTTGTCCCGCGAACGGATCAGGGCCAAAGACCCATTGAGCGTGTAAACCCCCATCATCTCGAACTGCCGTAGCAACACGGTGCCATAGGAGGTCATCGACGCGCCAATCCGGGGGATGATGGCATCGAAGCTGTCCAGCTTGGCGCCGCCCCGGTAATAGACCTCCGGCTGCTGCGTGGTGATGTCCATGTAACATAGCAGTGGGTTGATGAACGCGACCTCATGACCGCGTTGACGGGCCGCGTCGGCCAGCCTGACGTGGGAGTAGAGTTTTTGATTTTTGCAGAGGATGCCGATTTTCATGCCCATAAATTTTCTGCCACCAGCGCCTAGACACTGCCGTCAGTCACGATCACCCGCCTCCAATTTTGAAAATAGGCTATCGAACCAGCTTGCTGGAATTTCGACCAAGCCACGCCGAATCCAGTCCTGCCACCAAATTGAGATTTCCCTGAAATCCTCTTCTGTAAACTGGTATTGCGTCATCCGGTAGGAATCTTTATGGTACACGACAATATCGAGGGGAAAACCGACATCGGTGGCGCTGGTTCGGGTGGCATCAAATGCCAGATAACCCACCTTGAGCGCTTTAAGCAAGGAATCGGTATGGGTCAATGTCCTATCCAGGATCGGTTTTCCGTACCCGGATCCACCGATTAGGTAATAAGGGGAGGAAGGCGTGGATTCAATCCAGTTGCCTTCTGGATAGATCATGTACAACTTGTGTTCCTTGTCATTCTCCAATTGTCCGCCTACTACGGCATAGAGATTAAACCAGATGTTGGCATTCCGCAGCGCCTCCCCGTCCTCTGCCGCCACACGCCGCACTTGACCGGCAAACGCATTGACCGCTTTATACAGTTTGTCGTATTTGCCCGCCTGTGCTTCCAGAACCTCCTCAAAATAGGTGATTGCCTTATCCCTGACCGAACGCAAACCCGATGTCATAAGAAAAAGACTATGTTGGTTTTGCTCATGGATGGTGAGCTTGCGGGCGGTGATGAACTCGTTCCCTGAGGTGATGCGAGTATCCGCAATCGCCAGTAGTCCAGCGTCCAATTTTATGCCAAGGCAGAAGGTCATTGTCAGCCTGTTTTTTTCAGAAAATCCTCAAAGGACTTGGCCAGTTGCCGGTTTTGTTCCAACTGGTTCTCAAGCATCTTTTCCCAGCTCTTTTGCAGTCTCAATAACTCTTCGTTAAACAGTTCGGATGAGCCAATCACGCCATTGAACCATATATTGTAGAGTTTCAATGTTTCTTTGGCGAGGGGGTTGTCAAATGAACTGGCCGAATTGAGAAAAGCCTCTTGGGTCTTTTTCATCGAATCAAGCCACTGCGACCTCAGTATTTCTTGTGACCTGAGGGAGCTTTCAAGGAAACCTTTCTGGGTCTTTGCCCATGCGTCAAAAAACTCTAAACCTTTTTCCATTGCTGTGTCCTCAATGAGTTGCGAACGAAGTATTCTGCCCAACGATGCGGGCGTTCTGTGCTACTGCCTGGGGAATCCGTTGCCAGCCGCGCAGGCGCTATAGGCTTGGTTGTAGGCATTGGCGGAGGAGAATTTCTACTCACAAACTCTCCTCCATCACCGCCACTAAGAGGCCGCATGTTCGCGCTCGGTCTGGTCGGCATAAACCCGCGCGAACTGGCTAGTGGCCGCTCGAACATCTCTGGCGTAAGACTGCGCTAAACTTATTTCAAGACATTCAACTCCACGCGGCGATTCAAGGCTTTCCCTTCGGCCGTCTCGTTGCTGGCAACCGGCTTCGATTCCCCGAAGCCCTTGCTAGTCAGGCGGTCTGCGGCGACGCCATGGCCGACCAGATACTGGCGAACGGCCTCCGCCCGGCGTTGCGACAGTCCCAGGTTGTGCTCATCCGATCCGTCACTGTCGGTATGCCCATCGATTTCAACCCTAACGCCGGGGTTCTTTTTGAAGACGTGCACCGTTTCGTCAAGAATGGGGAAGCTGACCGGCTTGATCGTGCTCTTATCGACATCGAACAACACGTTGTGCAATACCCAGCAACCCAGACTGTCGACCTTGGCGCCACTCGGCGTGCCGGGGCATTGGTCATTGCAGTCGTTGACGCCGTCATGATCCTCGTCTCTGGTGGAGCAGTTGGCGGCTTCCAGGAATACCTTGGTCACGAAGTCGGCCACCCCTGCGGGGGAGGCGACATCGGCGACCCGCGAAAAACTCCCGCAGCCGCCCGGCGGCGGCAAAGTCTTCATCAACGCCTCGCCGACGGTTTCATCCGGGTTGCCGACCCAAACGGTATGCACACACAGGCGGTCGCCGATCTGCGCTTTCACCCGATTGACCGCATCCCAAGCACTGCCCGTGGTCGGATAACCATCGCTGACCACGATCATCGCAACCTTGCCTTTGGTCGGCTCGCAGGTCGCCCGCTGACGCATCGAGCGCCTCAGCCAAGGGGGAGCCACCCCAGGCGCAATCCTGGCTGTTGAGGCTACCCTGGAACGCGGCGGGTGAATAAGCCGTGCCCATCGGGGTATTCGAGTCGGGTGTAACTCCAGTCTGTGCAAGGCCCGATGCCGTAGCTCCTAAAGGCATAGTCGAGTTTAAGGTTGGGGATGGTTTGGTTCATGCGGCTGAGGAATTCCTTTTCGATGATGAACTTGTCTTCCCCGTCGGCTTCCGGGAAACCGCCGCCCTTATAATCGAAGCGGGTTGTATTCGAGGCATCCAAGACAACCAAGAAGCTATCGACTTTTTGCTTGTACTGGCCGCTTTTGAGCTTGCCATTGATGTCGGTCGGCGTGAACGAGAAGTTGGTCGATGGTTGCATGGCGCAGCCTGCCAATAGGGCTGCGGCTGACAGGCTGGCGGCGAAGCCGGCTCTGCCTAATTTTGAAATTCTCGCGTTTTTCATTTTTTTCTCCCAGTTAATGTAAACCTACGTGCCGAGGTGGGCGTTTTTACTGCCCAGGGAACCCCTTGCCGGCCATGCAGGAGCCATAGGCTTGGTTGTAGGCATTGGCAGAGGCGGATTCCTGTTGCTGGGCCACTGTGGCTTGCTGACGCTGCTGGCGCTGCTTGGCCGCGCCCACGACGGCCCCCGCCTTGGCGGCATCCTTCATCTGGTTCTCGGTGTATTCCTCGGTGACCCTGTCGGGCGCATGCTCGTACTGGTTCGCCTTGGACTGGCCTTTCGCCGCGCCCAACATGGCCCCGGCCGCCGCACCCTTGGCCCGTCCACCCGTTTGTGGCTGGGTGGGGGCGGGTGCGGCATTGGGGTTATAGCCGGTTTGCTGCTGGGCGATGCTCTTGCATTCGGACTGGGCTTGTGACACCGAAGGCTCGCCTTGCGCCAGCACCGAACTGGCCAGGAGCAAGACGAATAGGCCGAAACCTGAGCGGATGGATAATGGGTTAAACATGGTGTGTCTCCTGGGTAGTCATTGGTGATTGAGCCATAAGGGTGGAATCCTGGATGGAGCCGACCCTCACTCGCCGTCTCATTGCGGAGGCGGGTAGTATTGCGGAGGCGGCGTGGTGACCGTTGTGGTGGTCGGGGCTGACGACTTGGCGGCCGCGTTGCCTACGACGGCACCCACCACGGCCGCGCCGATAGCCACAGCCGCGACTTCGCCGCCATCCCAGTTGTTGTCATCGTAGTAGTTGGCCGCCGCCGCCGGGTAGCCAGGGCGTGGCGGATAATAGCCAGCTTTTAGATAGCCTCCCTGATAGGACTGCGCGGTCTGCTGGCGACCGCTGCTCCTCTGGGTGGCACCCTGCTGGCGGGAGTCTGTCCGCTCGGTCGAGCCTTCTTGGCGCTGGCCCTGCTTCTCGGTCCGTTCTTGCTGTCCCGAGGTTCGGGTATCGCCCCTGGTTTCGCTGCGCTGCGTTGCCCCCGCCTGGCGGGAGGCCGTGCCTGCGGCACCTTGGCCTCTAGCCCCGCCTGCGCTGGATGCGAAGCCGCCGCCCGCCGCCGGCCCGTTCCGGGAAAATCCACCGCCACCTGCAGCGGCTCCGCCGCCGCCAAAGCCACCGCCCCCACCACGGGAAATCCTCCCCCGCCGCCACCTCCTCCGAAACCACGGGCGCTCGCCACATCCGCAACACCCATCAGGAAAACGAAAGTGCCGACAATGGCTGTCAAGATCAAACTAATCGGTCTGGTTTTCATGGCTGTCCTCCGGTTTTTTCTGGGTGGGCTTCCCTTGAAGGTCGATCTGGGGCACTTGCGCAGGGAAGGCAATCTTTTGTGCCCCTTGGAGTGGCGTGAATGCGAACATCGACTCCGTGACTTCAGGGGCCAGGTTCCAGTCGGACAACTGCGCCCGGAACTGGGGTTGGCCCTCCGCGTTCTTGTAGGTCAACACCACGCGGAGCGGTAGCGGCTGGTTGCCTTCTGCGATCCATATTTGGTAATCCACCGTCTCGTTGCGCACTGCCAAGTGATGGGCGGGGTTGCCGTAAAGGGAGGTTTTTTCCACATAGTCGACTGACTGGGTACGGCGTTCGAGTTCGTCCGGCAACCGGCTGACCAGGAGCATGGCGAGCGGCAGCCGCATGTGGAGATCCTTGAGGAAGTACATGATCGTGCCATCAATGCCGCCCGACTGCGCCGCTTGCGCGTAAACGTTTTTCGTGGCATCGAATGCCGTGAGGGTCGTGCCGTCGTACACAATCATGTTGCGGTCGCCGTCGCTCTGTTCCACCTCAACGCGCAGTCGGTCGGGTCGGATCACGGTGAGCTTGCGGGCCTCGCCCAAATTCGATCTTCTGGCCGGATTCCTGGACCACGTCGTAGCCATTCCGAATGCCCACACTGAAACGCGGGGTTTTCGACAGGAAATCGGCCATGCGCATGAGCAGCGCCCGTGGGTCGCCCTGCGGTTCGGCTACCACCTGTGGTGCCTGTACACCGGCCACGGGTGTTGGCTGGGTCGCCACCCTATCCTTCGCGCAGCCTGCGACACTCGCCAAGATCGCCATGCCCAGCGCAACGCGGAGCGCCAATCGCCATTGATTGATTTTCATCAGATACCTCCTGCATTTTTGTCAAACGATCCCTTCTCGTTGAGCAGTGCTTGATCCGTTATCTGCTTGGAGAGATGCACCGCCCGTGCATAAACTTCTTGATATTCGGGATGCCGATCCACCAATGGCTTGATTTGTTCGGCACGCTTAAACAACTCTTCGAGGAATTCGATATCCCAGTGATCCAAGCGTCCTCCTTGGTCGAGCCTAGCCTTGATTTCAAAGGCTTTTGGGAGCGTTTCCTCAGTCAATTTATCCAAAAGCACTATCGCGATCCCAAGGTCTTTCGTTTCATCACTCATGTCCCATCCCCTATAATGGATTTACAAAAAGATTGTCACAGGTAGCGTTTTGCCGTTTTCCAGAAATCCGGCGGTTCGGGTATGTCAACCCGTGCGACACGCCCAAGCATCACCGTCCTACGCTCCCCTGTGCCGGAAAAAAGCTCGCTCAGCGAAATGTCCATTGCGGGCGCTGCCGATGAATCTGGAACCTTGATTCCCCGATAATCCAGGCGCAGGCAAACCTCACGGGAGGCTAACCAGTCGGCGGGTCGGCTCAAGGTATCGGCGACACAGGCAAGGCTTTCCTCTAGGCCCAGGTGATCGGTATGGCTGTGTCCCAGTTCCGCCTCAATCCTTTCTATCTCCGCTTCCAACGCGGCAAGATCCGGGCGCTGCCCCTCGCTATCGTTCAGCATCGGGCCGAGTCCCCAGCGCCCCGCCTGCATCGCATCCAGCTTTTGCTTCAAAAGATGCCGTTGGCGACCCAGTTCCCGCCTTTTGCCCCGCTCGCCTGTGAGGCGCCAAAGGGCTTTTTCGATCAGGAAATCGAAGGCGCGTTTCTTCAGTTCCCGGCGGGTGTCAACTTCATTGCCCGTGGGGCCAAGGTAACGGTGGTTGGAAAAGTTCACCGCAGTTTGCATCACATCCCGCCGCAGGGTGCCTTCAGCGAGTTCCATCCCGAACACACCGCGCTCTTCCCGGGTCATGGCCAGAAGACCGAAAATTTCTTCGGGAAGAGGCTCGGCCAGTTCCGCCAGGTATTCGCGCACCGTGTTGAAGCCCCGGAGAACCTCGCTCAGATGGTCGGTGGATACGAAGAATGCGCGCAAGGCAGAATCCTCACCAAATGCCCGTGGGCTTATTGCCATCGGCGGAGGCAGGGCATCGACCAGGGAAATCACATGGTTTGCCGATTGCTCCACGGGTTGGCGCAGCCGTGTCCGGTAATCGCCAAGCGCATGGAGACGCCGATCCGTGCCAGCCACCACCCGGTCGATGGCTTTTTCGATCAAGGCTTCATCCAGTCCTCCCGGCTGCTCCTGCGGATTTGTGAAAAGTGAGCTTAGAAAACGCAGCATGTTTTTTTCATCCGTTGGTCTGGCCGGCATTAGGGGGTTGGGGGTTTTCTCGATGCGGGTCGGCGGCATCGGAGTTTTCCAGGCCGATGGCGCGGCAGATTGCAGCAAGGACTTCTTCGCCCGAGTCTGTCTTGCGCAAGAAACCGGCGCAACCGGAAGCCTCCGCCTGCACACGCACACTGGGATCGTCCAGCGCCGTGATGAATACGATGGGGGTGAGATCCTTGAGGGCGGCAAGCCTACGGCTCAGATCCAGCCCGGACATCCCGTCGAGTTGGACATCAAGGAGCAGGCAATCGAACTGCGGATGCTCCGTGTCCGCGAGGAACGCCTCGGCGGAGGGATAAGTGATCGGCAACAACCGGGCAGCCCGCAGGAACCGGCTCAAGGAGCGGCAAAGGCTCTCGTCGTCATCGACGACTGCGACACAGATGTTCTGGCTGTTTTTCATCAAATCAGCATAGCGCCATGCCAGTGGGCTCCGCCACTGCCCTTTAGGGAAGTAAAAGGCAAATGGTTCTCCCATGTGCCGCACCCCCTTATCCCGTGGCACACAGTCCAATTCCTGCAATGTCTTCCCGTTTTCATGACGTTGCCGGTATACTGTCCCTAATGAAATCCCACTGCCGAAAAGCATTGAAGACCAAGTACTTACAAAACCTGTTGGTTGCCGCGCTCGTTGGGACGCTGGTTTTCCCGGCTATCGCTCTCGCTGTCGTCGGGGTGGCCGCTTCGCAAGAAGACGGCGATTCCAGCCCACCGGCCAAGGCCGATCTTTACGGGAGTCTCGATTGGCGCGGCTGGCAAGGGTTGCAATACAAAGGTTCCGTGCGGCATCCCTACGATTGGAAGTGGACTGATGACGAGCAAGACCCCTCATTTCCGTCGCTTTTTTTGGATCGTCTGACGATCAATGGGAAATTCGGCGCGCGCGTGGACTTGGATGCGGCGGCTTACGCGCCCGCCGATGGAATCGGCCCGGTTGCCGACCGGTTGCAAGTCCGTCGCTGGCGTGTCTACACCACCGGTGATGCCATTGTGGTTGTTCCGTTCTCTTATACACATTGAGCGTCGTCGCTGTCGCCAACAACCAGTTTGTGTTGGACGACACTTTTCTGGAGTTCAAACGCATCCCCTACCTTGGCGCCTTCAAGGTCGGCGCATTCATCCCGAGGATGGGGCTGGAAACTTCGGCGAGTAGCCGCGAGGCGACCTTCATGGAATGGAGCAGCGCCGTCGAGGCCCTTGGCCCCCGGATCAGTGCAGGTGCGCAATTCAGCCGTCCGGTCTTCGGCGAACGGGCGACCTGGAGCCTGGGTTTTTTCACCAAGAGCCTCGGCGCGGATGTCGGCGACGCGACCAAGGATTTCGTGCGGGCCATTGGCCGGGCAACCTGGTTGCCATTCTATGAAGCCCCTGACCCGGCATCGGGATCGCAACGGCTGCTCCATGTTGGCCTGAACGCCAACTTTCTGCGCTCCGGGGACGCCACGATCCGTTACCAGACCCGCCCGGAAAGCCGCATGGCACCGCTGCTCGCCAACACCGGCGATATCAATGCCAAAGACATGGGCAGTTATGGCCTCGAACTCGCCTGGGTGGATGGCCCGTGGTCTTTCCAAGGGGAATATCTCAGCAACTACGTCACGGGCGAAACCCGGCAAAACTTTTATGGCTTCTACGCCTACGGCAGTTATTTCTTGACCGGCGAAAGCCGGCATTATGACCCGACGGTAGGCTTTTTCACCCGCCTCAAGCCGCGCCAAGGCTTCTCCTTCAGCGGCAGCGGCATCGGCGCTGTGGAAGCGGCGCTGCGCTTTTCCTATGTCGATCTCAGCGACGGCCCGGTCAAGGGTGGTATGCTCCGCTCGCTCACGGCAGGTGTGAATTGGTATCTCCACGCCAACTCCAAAGTACGCTTCAACTATGTGTTTGCCAGCGCCATTGGTGGCCCAACCGTCGGCGATTTGAATGTCTTTGAAACCCGCTTCGAGTTCGACTTTTGACAAGGCATTCCGGCATGAACAAAATATGGGCATGAGTTGGCTTACCATCATCTGGTCCATGGTCGCATCCGCCTGCCTGACGTTGGCGGGGATGCATTTGCTGGTTTGGTGCAAGAACCGCACGGCTTGGGCCAGCCTCGCCTTTGCGGTGGTGGCGTTGGGAGTGACGGGCACGGCGGCGGGGGAGTTTCTGCTGATGCGGACGCACACACCGGAGGCGTTCGGCGCGGCGTTACGCTGGGCGAATGTGCCCGTCTCGGTGATGATCGTGGGTATCGTCTGGTTCGTGCAGGCGGATTTTCGCACGGGGCGGGACTGGCTCGCCGGTCTCGCCGTAGGGCTGCGGTTGCTGACTCTGATCCTGCATTTCACCACGGGGACAACGGCCGTCCACCGTGAAATCATCTCCTTGCGTCAGATTGAATTGCTCGGCGAGCCTGTGTCCATGGTGGACGAGGCGGTAGCCAGCCCGTGGGTGTTCATGCCGGGGTTAAGCAATCTGGTTCTGCTGGTTTTTGTGGCTGATGCCACCCTCAGGCTTTGGCGGACTGGCGGACATGAGAATCGCGGTCGCGCGTTGCGGGTCGGCGGCAGCATCCTAGGCTTCCTGTTGGTGGTCGCCGGCTTAAATGGGCTGATTAACCACCAAGTCATTCAGGCCCCCTATATCGTTAGCTTTCCATTTCTCGCGATTGTTTTGGTGATGAGTTATGAAGTGAGCCGTAACCTGCTGCGCTCAATCCAGCTCACGCGGCAATTGCAGGACAGCGAATCCCTGCTGCGTGAGAGCGAACACAGACTGGTTGCGGACATCACCGAGCGCAGGCGGGCAGAGTTGGAAACGCAGGAACTGCGGCGCGAGCTGGCGCACGCCGGTCGCGTCTCGCTGCTGGGGCAACTGGCCTCGGCGCTCGCCCATGAACTCAACCAACCGCTCGGTGCGATCCTGCGCAACGCCGAGGCTGCCGAACTGATGCTGCAAGAGCCTGATGTGGATTTGCAGGAACTACGCGCCATTGTCACCGACATCCGCGACGATGACCGGCGGGCAGGGAACGTGATCAGCCGGCTCCGATCCTTGCTCAAGCGGGGCAGCATCGACCCGCAACCCATTGATTTGGAAACCGTGATCACCGATGTCGTGGCGTTGGTGCATAACGAGGCCACGGCGCGGGCGGTGAAATTGGAGGTGGCTATCCTTCCCGGCCTGCCGATGGTGCAAGGCGACCGTGTCCATCTCCAACAGGTATTGCTCAATCTGATTGTCAATGCCATGGATGCGCTGAACGAATCCTCAGCCGACCACCACCGTATCAAGATCGATGCCCGCTGTGCCGATGCCGGTTGCGTCGAGGTCAGCGTGAGTGACTTCGGCCCAGGTATCGCGGCGGAATCCTTCAACCGCTTGTTTGAGCCATTCTTCACCACCAAGGCCAACGGGATGGGGATGGGCCTGCCCATGTCGAAGACCATCATTGACGCCCACCATGGCAGGATCTGGGCGGAGAACCACCCCGAAGGCGGCGCGGTGTTGCGGTTTACGGTGCCCATCGCCAGAGAGGAAGTCCACCCGTGAGCGATACGAAGATCTATGTCGTGGATGACGACGAGTCCTTTCTTCGCGCCATTTCAAGGGTTTTGCGCCTGTCCGGTTTTCAGGTGGTCGATTGCCGCTCGGCCGTGGAGTTTTTCTCGCGGTTGGAATCCGCGGCTGCGGGCTGCGTGGTGGCGGATCTGCAAATGCCGGGCATGGGCGGCATCGCGTTGCAGGCGGCGCTGCGACAGACAGACAATCCTCTGCCGATCATTTTTCTCACCGGCCAGGGTGACATTCCCACCTCGGTGCGGGCGATCCGCAACGGCGCGGAGGATTTCCTGACCAAGGACGCGCCGAAGGAGGATTTGATTGATGCCGTGCATCGTGCGCTGGCCCGCGATGCGCAAGAGCGGGCCGGACGCGAGCGGCTGGCAAGCTTGCGTCAGCGGTTCGGATTGTTGAGTGGCCGCGAGCTTGAAGTGCTTAAGCACGTCCTGCGGGGAAGGCTAAACAAGCAAATCGCAGACGACCTTGGCATCCACGAACGCACGGTCAAACTCCATCGCACGGCCATCACCACCAAGCTTGGCGTCCATTCCGTCGCCGAATTGACGAAGTTGTGGATGGAAGTCGGCGGTTCCTAAGCGTCGCGAAGTTTTTCCCATTCCGACCTTCCCTAAAGGGCAGTAGCGGAGCCGGCAGGCTTGGCGCTATGCTCTTCAATTGGCAGCAATCGGGAGCTTATCCCATGCCCCCCCCGAGACATCAGGAATCCCGGCATGATCAACAGTAAACCGATAGATTTATTCATCCGAATCGGATTGATTAGTTTTCTTGTGGTTTATTGCTATGAAATATTCAAACCTTTTATCGCCTTGATGTTGTGGTCGATTATATTAGCCGTGGCTTTATATCCCCTCCACGCTCTGATTGCCAGGAAGATGGGTGGCAAGCAAGGCCGTGCCGCGACGGTTTTAGTGCTACTGATACTGTTGGGTGTGTTGGTTCCAACCACGCTATTGGCGATTTCATTCGCGGATTCAACCATTGAGTTTGTGAAAGAAGTCCAGAACGGGACGCTGCAAGTGCCGGCTCCTCCCGACTCTGTCGCCACCTGGCCCTTGGTGGGCGGAAAATTGCATGATTTATGGTCGGCGGCGCATACCGATATTGGCAGTTTCGTCGCAAAATACGAACCTAAGATTGGCGTTGTCACCAAACAGATACTGGCTTATGCGGCCAGTGCGGGTACGGCCATTTTAAAGTTTTTGGTTTCCTTGGTGGTGGCGGGGATATGGATGGCCTATGGCTCGCCGGGCCATGCGGCGGCTAAAGCCATTGCCAAGCGTATGGCCGGCCCGGCAAAGGGGATGATTTGGTCAAGCTTTCGACGGCAACCATCCGTGCCGTGGCGCAAGGGGTCATCGGCATTGCCTGTATTCAAGCCCTGTTATTGGGGGCGGGGTTTATTCTGGTGGGGATTCCCGCCGCAGGTATTTTGGCATTATTGGTTTTGTTGCTAGGCATATTGCAAATCCCTGCCATGCTGATATCGCTGCCGGCCATCATTTATGTGTTCTCGACCAACGGCTCCACCACGGTGGCAGTGATGTTCGCCGTCTATAGCTTTGTCGCCGGTTCGGCTGATAACGTCCTCAAACCTTTGATGCTGGGCCGTGGCGTGGACGCGCCGATGCCGGTGATTTTGCTGGGTGCGCTGGGCGGCATGGCGACCGGTGGCATTATTGGCTTGTTTCTGGGGTCGGTGATGCTGGCCTTGGGCTACCAGCTATTTATGGCTTGGGTATATAGCGATAATGGACAAGAGGAAGCCGGTCAACATTTGCCTTAGAGTATTGTGAATCGCACGATTAGCCAGCATAGCTGGAGGGGGGGGGCAAGAGACCCTTTTGCAAGCTATCACTGGTGCCGCCGACATTCAATAATGGGGAAGCGAGTACGCCATGAACAGACAACATCCAGTCCGCCTTAGAACTTCCGCCGTGTTGGTCGCCCTTGCCTTGACGACGACAGCCTGCGGCAAAGAGGACAAAGCGGTTAGCAAGGCTCCTGAGAGCCCGTCGCCGACTAGCCAGGCGACGACCGCGCCGCCAGTCGCCGCTAACCCGGTGCCAACTCCTCCGCCACAGCCTTCCCAGGCTCCGGTTCCAGCCAAGCCGCTGTCGGAACTGGAATCCCTGGTGGCCCCCATCGCCCTCTATCCCGACCCCCTGCTGGCGGAATTGCTGGTGGCCTCCACCTATCCGCTGGAAGTGGTGCAGGCGGCACGCTGGCTGGAGTCCAAGCCTAACCTCAACACCCTAAAAGACAAGGGCTGGGACGCCAGCATCATGCGCTTGGCGGAGGTGCCGCAAGTGCTGAAGACAATGAACGACCACCTGGATTGGACGACCCGCCTGGGCAACACCTTCCTTGCCCAGCCCGACGTGTTGATGAACGCCATCCAGATCTGCGCCGCCGGGCCAAGCAGTCTGGGTTCCTGAAGGACACCCCCGAGCAGAAGGTCAGCGTCAAAACCGAGGAAGTGCGTGAGATCCCGGTGGCGACCCCAGGCGAATCCGGCGTCAAGGCACAGCCTGCGGTCTACAAAAAGGAAGTGGTCTACATCGAACCGGCCAAGCCCGATACCCTGTATGTGCCCCAGTACAAGCCGGAGGCGGCTTACCAAGCACCGCTGGTACCGCCGCCGAGCAGTTACGCGCAATATGCCAATGCAGGCTATGCCGCCGCACCCGCGCCGACAACCAGTTACTATCCGACGACGACCACCACCACCATCACGACCACCAGTTCAAGCAGCAATGACTTGATGACCTTCGGCATGGGAGCCTTGGCCGGTGGCCTGCTGACCTGGGGCATCATGGAATGGGCGCACCACGACGATTACTACGGTTACGGTTATGGCTACCGGGGCGGGTATTACCCGCCGGTCAGCCATTATTACGGCGGTTCGGCTTACGGCAGCGGCAACTGGAACCAAGTCAACCATAACACCAATATTTCCGGCAACGAGATCAACATCGACCGCAGCAAGACCTTCAACCAAGACCAGCTTGCCAATATCAAGGGCGACCGCCAGCCTTGGAATCATGACCCCACCCATCGGCGCGGGGCCACCTATCCGGCCGACGTGCGCGACAAGCTCGGCCAGATCGACCGGCCCGGCTTGGCGGGAAACCGGCTTGGCTCGGCGCAGACCCTGCCTGCCGATGCGCGGGGCTTCGCCGGTGTGGGTGAGCGTCTTGGGCAAGGGCAGCGTCCGTCGGCAGACCAGATCCGGGAAAGCCTGTCCAAGGGTTCCCGCTTGCAGGATTCCAAACTGGGGAACAATCAGGCGGATCGCCAAGGCCAAGGCCGTCCCGCCACGTCCGACACGCAACAGCGTTTGCAACAAGGCCAGCGCCCCAATGCCTTGGAAGGTCTGCGCGAGCCCGGGGCTGGGGCCAAGGCCGAGCAACGGCGCGGGGCGGAAAGCCGGGGCAACCTCCAAAACAAGCCGGGCGAGGCGGGCAACCGGCAGGGCATGGTCGGGCGCGAACGCCCGCAACAGGCACAAAATTTCCAGCCGAAGCGGGAGATGCCACAGCAAAAGCGCATCGAACAGCGGCCATCCCAAGGCACCAGCGATTTCAGCCAGGCACGTTCCCAGCAAAAGCGCATGGAAGCGGAACGCCCCAACGCCTTTGAAGGTGTCCGCGATTCGGGCCGTACCCAACAATTCGCCCAACGCGGTGCCTCCAGCCGTGAAAACATGGCCGGAGGCTTCCAGGGCGGTGGGGGAGGATTTCAAGGCGGCGGCGGTTTGCAAAACCGAGTAGGCGGGGGCGGCTTCCAGGGCGGCGGGGGTGGTTTGCAGAACCGGCCGGGCGGGGGTGGCTTCCAAGGCGGAGGAGGGGGATTTGGCGGGCGGGGTGGCGGGGGCGGTTTTGGCGGAGGTGGAGGCGGCGGTCTGCGAGGACGCCGCTGATGTCCGCCCGTCTTTCGGTCAATACCCCCTTTGATTCGGCAATCCTATAGCGAGGCTTAAACCATGAACCCTACTAGCCACAACCTACTGTTTCCCGCTCTGGCCCTCTTCGGCTGCCTGTCCTTCTCCGCGCCATCAGCTTTGGCGGAAGCTGCCGACCCGCAACGCTTTTCGACCCCTGACGAAGCCGCCGCCGCGCTGGCGAAGGCGGCGCAATCGGGCGAAGCCGCCGCCCTGGCCGGTTTGTTTGGCACGGGCCATGACGGCTTGTTGTCCTCAGGTGACCCGGTGGAGGACAAGAACAACCGCGAAGGCTTCGCCGCCCTGACCAAGGAAAAACTTAGCCTCGATAAGGCTGGTGAGGACAAGGCGACGGTCTTGGTGGGCAACCAAGGCTGGCCCTTCCCCATCCCACTGGTCAAACAAGGCGACGGCTGGCAATTCGATGCCGTGCAAGGGGAGCAAGAAATCATCAACCGCCGTATTGGCCGCAACGAACTGCGAACCTTAAGCGCCATCCGGGGCTATGTCGAGGCCCAAGCCGAGTACGCCAGCAGCGACCGGGACGGCGACGGCGTAGCCGAATACGCCCAAAAATTCGTCAGCACCCCCGGCCAGCAAGACGGCCTGTTTTGGGAGCCGCAACCCGGCGAAGCGGACAGCCCGCTAGGGCCGCTGATGGCCGACGCCCAAGCGCAAGGCTATGTCTTCCAAGGCAAACCGCAGCAGCCGACGCCCTACCATGGCTATTACTTCCGCATCCTCACCCGGCAAGGTCCCGCCGCGGCCGGAGGCAAATACGACTACATCATCAATGGCAATATGATCGCCGGTTTCGGCTTGGTGGCTTTCCCCGCCAGCTACGGCGCATCCGGTGTCATGAGCTTCATCGTCAACCACCAGGGGCGGATTTACCAGAAGGATCTAGGCCCGAAGACTGCCGAGATCGCCAAAGCCATGAAGGAGTTCAACCCTGAACCGGGCTGGCAGCCGGTGGTGCTGAACGACTAGCCCAAGCCTCCGCAGCCTATAAAGAACGCTAGACAAATCCTTTCTAACCTCAAGGTTTAACCATGAAAGATTTCAGCGAACAAGCCACCGAAATTCAGGCCTTATCCACTAAAGTGGGTAAGCTTTTCCAAAAGCGGGTGCAACTGGCCCAAGATCGGTTCAACAAGAGCGTCCAGGTGGCCTACCAAGAACAGATTGCCGACCTCGTCGGCAAGCCCTTGTCACCTTGGGACATCTGGACGGACTGGGCGCAGTATTCCACCGACTTCGCGCAGCGCTCTATCCTGTTTTGGGACACGCTGCGCCAACGGGGGAATGTGTTTGTCGAACATGAGGGGGCCGGCAAGCCGCCGGTGCTGCATTTCGACTACGAAATCATCGTGGATGCCCGCAAGTTTGAACGGCCTGTCAATTACGCGCTGCTGCGGATCATCCCGCCGACAGGCGTAGTCATTGATCCCAAACGCAGACCCTACGTCATCATTGACCCACGGGCCGGCCATGGCCCTGGCATCGGTGGCTTCAAGGATGATTCACAGGTCGGTGTCGCGTTGCGCGAAGGCCACCCGGTTTACTTCGTGATCTTCTTCCCTACGCCGGAACCCGGCCAAACCTTGCTGGATGTTTGCGAGGCCGAATCGCAATTTGTGCATTACGTGCGGCAGTTGCATCCTGATAGCCCGAAACCGGCCATCCTGGGTAACTGTCAAGGCGGCTGGGCGGCCATGATGTTGGCCTCGTCAAACGCTGACGAAACCGGCCCGGTGGTCATAAACGGCGCACCGATGTCATACTGGGGCGGCGCTCTCCGTGAGGGCGAAGGCGACAACCCGATGCGCTATGCTGGCGGAATGCTAGGCGGAACTTGGCTGGCGTCCTTCGCTGCCGATATGGGCAACGGCCTGTTTGACGGTGCTTATTTGGTGGAAAACATGGAGAATTTGAACCCAGCGAATACATTCTGGGACAAGTACTACCATGTGTTTGCCAATATCGACACGGAGCCTAAACGTTTCCTGGAGTTTGAGCGCTGGTGGGGCGGCTTCTATTTGATGAACCGCGAGGAGATCGAGTGGATTGTCGAAAATCTTTTCGTCGGCAACAAATTGTGGACTGGCGAGGTGCGCGGCAAAACCGGCAAGTCCTTCGATCTGCGCACGATCAAATCCCCGATCATCCTGTTCGCGTCCATGGGCGACAATATCACGCCGCCGCAACAAGCCTTCAACTGGGTCGCGGATGTGTATGGCTCGACCGACGAGATCAAGTCCTGCGGCCAGACCATCGTCGGCCTGCTGCACCAGGACACCGGCCACCTGGGCATCTTCGTGTCCGGCAAGGTTGCGAAAAAGGAACATGCCCAAATCGTGTCGGTGATGAAGTCCATCGAATCCCTGCCCCCTGGCCTGTACGGCATGAAAATCCTCGAAACGAAGGGAGAAGACGGAAAGCCAGTTTACGGTGTCGAATTCATCGAACACCAACTGGAAGAAATCGTGGGCCGGCTCAACCGTCTCAAGCGCCAAGACGAGAAGCCTTTCGAGGCAGTCGCCGAGCTGTCCGACTTTAACCAACGCGCCTACGAGTTGTTTGCGCAGCCCTTGGTGCAGGCTTTAGCCAACGAGACGACCGCCAAGCTAGGCCGCGACCTTCATCCCTTACGCTTCCAACGCTCGATCATGTCGGATCAAAACCCGTGGCTTTGGTGGCTGAAACCCAGCGCCGAGGCCGTCAGAGGGCAACGTCAAGCGACCAGCCCGGACCAGCCATTCCGCCGAACCGAGCAGATGGTTTCCAGCCTCATCAGCGCGTCGCTGGATTTTTACCGGGATATGCGTGATGCCCTCAGCGAGGCATTCTTCTTCCACACCTATGGCAACCTGTTTCTGCTGCATAAGAAGGACAAGCCGGAGGCCGGGGAAGGCGAGCTTCCCCAGATTCAACCACGGGAACTGCCCTTCGTACGCGAGGCGCTCGCGTCCATCGGTGAGGGTGGCTATCCCGAGGCGCTAGCCCGTGTGGCCGGCCTGCTCGCCCGCCATGGACCAGCCATCCCGCTGTCCCGCATCGAACTTAAAGAGGAACTGATCGGCGAATATCAGGAACTGATCCCCGACCTGCCCCGAGACCAGATGCGCCGCATCCGGGGCGAACAGGACATCATCATCCGCTACGAGCCGGAAAAGGCGCTCGCCAGCTTGCCACAGCTTGTGCAGGATCCGGCAGACCGGGCCAGGTTGCTGACCCTATGCGACCGCGTACTGTCCGACCCACGTCTCCATCTGGAAGGCGCGGCACCGGAACAGCGGGCCATGCTCAAGCGCATCGCGGAGGTTCTGTCGGTCAACCCCGAGGAAATGCCTTTGTTATCCGCCCAGAAGGTGGCCGCATGAATGCCTACACCAATGTGACCTTTGACGAGATCATGGTTGGCCAATCCCTCGCCGTTTCTCGGACGATTTCCCGGACTGATATTGAGGCGCTGGGCTTTGTGTCCGGCGATATTGACGCGATCACCACTGAACAGGCACCGGGGCCGGATCATATCCCATCCGCCGAACCGGTCGCGGCCGAGGCGTTTTTTTCTTATTTGCTCAACCGCCGACTGCCCGGCCCTGGCACGACAATCCTCGCCCATGACCTAACATTCCAAGGGCGCATCGCGCTGGGCGACGAGCTTACCGCCACGATCACCGTCAAGGAGAAAAAACCGCAGGACAATCGGGTCGTGTTTGACTGCCGCTGCGTAAACCCGTCGGGCGAGCTGATCGCCTCCGGCACGGCGACCGTGGCCGCGCCGACCGAGAAGATTAGCCATGCGGATCTCGCCACGCCTGAAGTTATTTTCCGGCGGACGGATGTCTTCGCCCGCCTCATCAAGACCTGCGCTAGGATGGCCCCGGTGGTCTGCGCGGTGGTGCATCCCTGCGACCAAGATTCCTTGCTTGGGCCGTTGGAAGCCGCCAAGCGCAATCTCATCACGCCGCTGCTGGTCGGCCCGGAGGCCAAGATCCGCGCAGCGGCCTTGGCGGCGGGTGCGGATATTTCGCCCTATCGCATTGTGGACACCGAACACAGCCATGCGGCCGCCGAGAAAGCTGTCGCGATGGCGCGGGGCGGAGAAGTGGAGGCATTGATGAAAGGCAGCTTACATACCGACGAATTGATGGCCGCCGTCGTGCCATCCGCGACTGGCCTGCGCACCAAACGGCGCATCAGCCATATCTTCGTCATGGATGTTCCCAGCTATCCGCGTGTGCTGCTGGTCAGCGACGCGGCCATTAACATCGCGCCGGGGCTGAAGGAAAAAGTGGACATCGTGCAGAACGCCATCGACCTCGCCTTGGTGCTTGGGATAAACGAACCCAAGGTCGCGATCCTGTCGGCGGTCGAAACGGTGAACCCTGACATCCCGTCCACCCTCGAAGCCGCCTGCCTATGCAAGATGGCCGACCGCAAGCAGATCACCGGCGGCATCCTGGACGGGCCGCTCGCCTTCGACAACGCCGTCAGCGAGCAGGCGGCGAAAACCAAGAAGATCGACTCCCCGGTGGCGGGCAAGGCGGACATCCTGATCGTGCCGGATTTGGAGGCCGGCAATATGTTGGCGAAGCAGCTGCAATATTTGGCCGGTGCCGATGCGGCCGGCATTGTGCTAGGCACTCGGGTTCCTATCGTGCTGACCAGCCGGGCCGACAGTGTGCGCACCCGGCTCACATCCATTGCGGTCATGGCTTTGGTGGCCCATGCGAAGCGCCGGGCAGCCCCCGGCCAAAACCTATAGGGTGGCCACCATGTCAGACGCGATAGCAGTCCTCAACGCAGGCTCCTCCAGCATTAAGTTTTCACTGTTTGTCATCACCAACGACCAAGAAGAACTTCTTGTCCGTGGGCAGGTCGAGGGCATCCACACCGCCCCACGCTTTGTCGCAAAGGACAGTGAAGGCACGGTCTTGGTTGAAAAATCTTGGCCTGAGGACACAAAGCTCGGCCATGAGGGGGCGCTTGAGTATCTGTTGGCTTACCTCCGTGCTGAATTCTCAGGCCATCGTCTGCTGGGCGTCGGCCATCGGGTTGTGCATGGTGGGCTGACTTACACCCAACCGGTGCGCCTCGATCCGCACGTGCTGGATACCTTAGAGAAACTCATCCCGTTGGTTCCCTTGCACCAGCCGCACAACTTGGCCCCGATCCGCCTGCTGCTGGCGCGTCGCCCCGACCTTCCCCAAGTCGCCTGTTTCGACACCTCCTTCCACCGCACCAACCCACCAATCGCCCAGATCTTCGCCCTGCCACCGGAATATGCCGAGGCGGGCGTGATCCGTTATGGCTTTCACGGCCTGTCCTACGAATATATTGCCTCGGTGTTGCCGCAGTTCGATGCCAATGCGGCTAGGGCTAAGACCGTGGTCTTGCACCTTGGCAATGGCGCGAGCCTCTGCGCGATGGAAAACAGCCGGAGTGTGGCGTCTACTATGGGCTTCAGCAGTTTGGAGGGTCTGCCGATGGGGACGCGCTGCGGTGCGCTTGACCCAGGGGTTTTGCTCTATCTGATGGATGGCCGTGGCATGGATCTACACGCCATCGAGAACCTGCTTTACAGCCAGTCGGGTTTGCTCGGCGTATCCGGCATCTCTAGCGATATGCGTACGTTGCTGGCCAGCGAAGAGTCTAGGGCCAAACTCGCCGTTGATCTTTTCGTGTATCGCATCCGCCGGGAACTCGGCTCGTTCGCAGCGGCATTAAAGGGCATCGACGCGCTGGTGTTCACCGGCGGCATTGGCGAAAACGCCGCGACTATCCGCGAGCGCGTCTGCCATGATGCGGCCTGGCTGGGTGTGGAGCTTGACAGCGAGGCCAATGCGCAAGGTGGCCCGCGCATCAGCACCCCCAGTTCAGCCGTGCAGGCCTGGATGATTCCGACCAACGAAGAATTGATGATTACCCGCCATACACGGCGTGTGATCGGACAGGAGAAACAATCATGAGCGAAAATGTATTACTAGGCTCCATCCTGAAAGGCAAGAAAGCCTTGGTGGTCGGCATCGCCAACGATCAATCCATCGCCTATGGCTGCGCGAAAGCCTTCCGGGAATGCGGTGCCGAGCTTGCGCTGACCTATCTCAACGACAAAGCCAAACCCTATGTCGAACCGCTGGCACAGGCGCTGGAAGCCCCCATTTTCCTGCCGCTGGACGTCGCCAAGCCGGGTGAATTGGAAGCGGTGTTTGCGCGGATCGAAAAGGAGTGGGGCCACCTCGATATTCTGGTCCACGCCATCGCCTTCGCACCGAAAGAAGACCTGCAAGGCGGGCTGCTCAACTGTTCCGCCGAAGGCTTTGCCATCGCCATGGACGTCTCTTGCCACTCTTTCATCCGCATGGCCCGGCTGGCTAGTCCGCTGATGCAGGACGGCGGAAGTCTCTTTACCATGACTTTTCATGGCGCCTCGAAGGTCGTGCGCAACTATGAGGTCATGGGGCCGGTGAAAGCCGCGCTGGAGTCCTCCTGCCGCTATCTGGCCTGCGAACTCGGGCCGCAAAAGATCCGCGTCCACGCGATCTCGCCGGGGCCGCTGAAGACACGCGCCTCCTCGGGGCTGAAGGACTTCAGCCAGTTGCTTGACGAGGCGGCAGCCCGCGCCCCGCTCGGCGAACTCGTCGACATCATGGATGTGGGCTACGCCTGCGCCTACCTCGCGTCTCCCTTCGCCCGCCACCTGACCGGCGAGACATTTTATGTGGACGGCGGCGTGAATATCATGGCCTAGAATCCATTCCCCCCAATAAACCTGAAGATGGGCGTTTCCGGCAATACCCAGCGCCAATGCCGGAAACGCTTTAGCCCAGGCAAGCTTATTTCTGTCTCCCATCTGCAAGCCCCAAAGCCACCGCATGAAACTGTTCGAGGTTGGCTTCGACCAGATCGACCAGGGAGCCGTCCACTTCTCCCGTCGCTACCATACTGCGCAACAGGGCGAGTACCTCCGTTGGTGGCGCGATGTCGCGGTAAGGGCGCTGCTGCGCCATGGCTTGATACACGTCGGCGATGCGGACGATGCGCGCTTCGATGGAAATCTGCTCGCCATGCAGGTGGAAGGGATAGCCGCCGCCGTTGATCGACTCGTGGTGGAATGCGGCCCATTGGGCAATTTCTTCGATACCCTGGATGGGCTGGAGTATCTGCCAGGTCATGAAGCTGTGGCTTTTCATCACGCTCCATTCGTCCTTGTCCAGCTTGGCCGGTTTTTCGAGGATTTCATCGGGTATCTGCAATTTGCCGATGTCGTGCAGCAGGCCGGCGATTTCCAGCCTTTCGGTTTTTGTGCCGGGTAGCCCCGCGAGTTCGCCGAGGAATTTCGACAGCCTGGCTACGCCCAGGGAATGCTCGGCGGTGAAAGGCGACTTGGCATCGACGATATGGGCGATTATCAAGGCAAAGGCATGCAACTGCGGCAAATCCATCACGTCTTCCCCCGCCACGGGTGTCTCTAGCATTTGTTGGGCGATGTTTTCCGGAGCCAGCCGCACCCAGAAGGCTTCTTGGGTGGAGGCTTCCTGGAACACCTCCACCCATTCCGGGGCGAAAAAGTCACCCGAATAGCGGGTGATGCGCTGGCGGATCTCCTCCGCATGGAACAGCGGTAGGGAGCCGGGGTAATAGTGCGTGGCGAGCATATCGACACGGTCGGCGAGATAGATCAGATTGGCATGCAAGGCGGTTTCAGGGGACGCCTCGGTGGTCGGCAGATCCTTCCAATGGGTGTGGTGGTAGCGCACGATGGGGGCCAGATGGCTTAGGGGCTGGAATTGCTTCAGGATCTGCCAGCCTTGTTCGCAATGGGCATTGGAGCCGCTCCAATCCAGCTCGGTGACGAGCTTTTGATGCACACAGGTCGAGGACACGCCGCAATCATGCAGCAGACCGGCCTCGAACAGGACTTCCTGCCTTGCGGTGTCATAGCCGCGCATTCGGGCACATTCGCGGGCCATGATGGCCACCCGCTTGCCATGGGCGGTGTCGTCGACTCCCACCAAGTCCACGGCGTTGGCGATGACCATGGTCAGCCGCCGGATGTTCACATTGACCTTAGGCACTATCCCACCCCCTCAGTCTCATACCGGAACACACGGATCGAATCGGACCAATAAGTCTTCGGCAAGCCCGCCTTGAGTTTCAGATGCTCCAGGAATTGCGCAGGTTCGGGCAGTTGTTCCCAGACCGAGGGCAGGAACGTCCCGCGCCTGCCGCCTTCCGCCAAAATCAAGCCGTCCACGCCAGGCCGCAATTGGACGAGCAGGTCTTGCTCCGACTGGAAACTCATGGGTTCGGCGGGGGTGAGCAGGGAAAGGTGGATGTCCAAGCCGTCCACTTCGGATGCGTCCACCGGCGGGAAGCGCGGGTCTTGGAAGGCGGCGGCGTAGGCGTTATGGGCGATGTCTTCCGCCAGGGGGCGGAAGGCTTCCAGTGTGCCGATGCAACCGCGCAAAGCCCCTTGTTGCTGCAAGGTGACGAAGCTGGCGCGGACTGTCCGCAAGGCCTGCGGCAGGCCAGCCAGATCGACAGGCAAGGGCCGGGCCTTTTAGTCCGTGGCGGATGGATTCCCGCGCCAAGCGCAGCAGAGAATGCCGCTGCTCTTCGTCCAGCGCAGACTTGCGCCCGGGTTTTGGCGGATACTCGAAGGCATAAGCACCATAGCCGACCACTTGGTCTTTCGGGCCGGCGGTGTCGCCAGAGTTGCGCAGATCCAGGGTAGCGGCGGACAGTCCATGCCGTTTCGCGGCGATCAGCAGGCCGCTGATGGGCAGACGGCCACAGGCGTCTTCGTAGTCGATGTCTTCCAGACGTAGCGACTCGATGGCCTTGGAGGTGGCGGCATCCATGCGCCGGGCAGTGGCGTAGTCGTGGTAATGGCTGAGGTCGGAACTGATGACGATGAGGGTCTCGTCGCCGCCCCACAAGGCATCCAGCACCGCAGCGACTTCCTCTGGCTTGGCGTTGCCCACCACCACCGGCACCAGGTTGAACGCCCCCAGCACTTCTTGCAGGAAGGGCAGTTGGACTTCCAGGCTGTGCTCCTGGGCATGGGCTTGGTCCAATTCATGGACGAAGGGCAGGGCGGACAAATCCGCGCAAGCCTGCCGGTCAATGGGAATGTCGCCCAAAGGGGTGGCGAACCACAAGGCGCTGCTGACCGCCAGTCCGTGGAAGCCGACGCGGTGGGCCGGGCCAAGCAGCACGACGCGGCTGACGCGCCCGCGCCCCTGGCGCAGCCGGGCGTAGACGCTGGCGGCGATCGGCCCGGAATAGATGTAGCCGGCATGGGGCGCGATGATGGCCTTGGGCAGGCCACCGGCGGGGGTGGTGTGATCCAGGTAGCTTTGCACCATGGCCTGGAGTTTGTGTTTGTCCGCCGGATAGAACATGCCGGCGACGGCTGCGGGTCGGGTGAGTTGCATGGCTTCCTCCGGTGGGATGGGATCTTCTCTTTTTCCCACGCGCCGCGTGGGAATGCGGTTTAGGCGCGTCACTGCCATTCAGTAAAAGTGTGCTTCGCAAGCTGACAGGTGGCAAGCTGCGCGGGCAATTTCCATCCGGCGCATAGAGGTGTAATATGATAGCGCCTGCATCCGGTTTTGATGCCCGCTCAGGTAGGCAGACTCTCATCATTTTGACCACAAGGATCATCGCCATGATAGACTTTATTCCGCACTTCCGCACTTCCGCACTTCCGCACTTCCGCACTTCCTGCATTCTTGCTGATTGCCGCCGCCAATGCCTATGCGGCCAACGACACGTTTGACGCGCCATCCTTGACGCTGACCATTCCCTCGGTGACCGTAGGCACGACCACCTTCACCAATGTCGTCCTCCACTTGGCCAATTTTACTGTGCTGGCTGTCGATCCCAATCCGTTGCCAGGCATCAATATCAGCGGTTTCTTGTATCAGTACAATGGTTGCGCTTTGCAAGGCAGCTCATTGACCTGCAATATAACCATAACCAGCCAATATCAGGATAGAGGTTTGGGTATTGGGAATGGTTGTTGCGTTTCTCCTCAAGACAACGTTAATTTGTCTGATGATAAAGGCAACACCTATATTCCTTCTTTTGTCCAAGTAGCAAACCAAACCAGCTCTGGTTCTAATTCCTTAGTAAATTTTCCATTCGTGGCTAACACGCCCACAGCGGTGTCATTTAGGTTTGACAATATCGCGACGAATGCGTCTGCCGTAGGCTTGTTGTCGATAGGCCAAGCCCAGATCAGAAACCAGCCTTTCCGCTGAAAATCCACAGCCGGATAGGAGCAGGCAACGGTACCCTCTTTGCCCACGCCGAACCTCAGGGATAACATCGCCCGCAGCGAAGTTATCCCTTGCTCCTTGATGGCTCCCGTTCACGTATTCGGCACCTTTTGCCATTCGCCAGTTGATCGGGGACATGCTTTTATGGGTTGGCGAAGCACTGGAACCACCCCGAAGGGGTTCAAGCCATTCGCCGGGGATTGAGCGCAGCGACACCCCCGGATAGCGGGGAATATAACCCTTCGATCACGCAGGGTCGCAGAGATCGGCCAATCAAGCTTGCCGTTCCTCTAATTAATCGTGCGAATCCTGCATTAGGTTGGCGATATGCTTAGTCGCAAGCAAGGCTGCGACCCTTCCAGGGTCGCTGTTCTGTTTGGCATCCATACCGGGGGTGTCGCTACGCTCAACCCCCGGCTAATGGCTGGCAACCCTTCGGGTTGCAAAATGTCGGCATCCGCTGATCCGGTCGGGATTTGCATCCCATACGCGCCAACTTAAGCGGCAACTCATTGGATTGCCAGATTTAAATCACATCTGCGTGGTTGGGCCGCGTAGAGGCCAGCGAACTTAGCCGGGGGTTTCAACCCCCGGAAAGAGGTGGAAGGAGGCGATTCGTAGCGTAGCGACGGTTGAAAAAACCATGATCGATACATTGCAGGGCATTTCAACCGTCACTACGCGACGGAATCCTTGCTCCGTTGCGTTCCGGGGGTTGAAACCCCCGGCTACCGTCAGTTGCCGCTATGCGGCTTGGGACAGATGGCATTACAATTCGGCGGGTTACTGCTTAAAGTTGGCGCGTATGGGTTTGCAATCCCGACCGGAACGTTTGAATATCCTCCCAATTTAAAAAATGTGAATCTGCGCTCCGCGCAGCTTTTTTCCACACTCCAGCGGATAACAAAATGAAAAAACTCGGCTCATCACTGTTCCGTGTGTTTTCTTCATGGCATCGCAGGCGCAAGCCGCCAATGCTCAGGCCTTGACGGATAAGGCCATCAAAAACGCAGAGCTAATCGACAAGGACTTGTGCGCCGGCAACGTGAAATTAAAAAAGGGTAGGCCCTTGTTCCAGAAAGTAAATATAAGGAGTCAGATGCCCGTTGTTACCGTTCCGGCCAGAATTCGGAATCCAGCGCCTGCTCGAAAACCCAAGGGCATTGTTCCGGGAAGGTGTCCAGAGTAAGGCCGGTTTCATCGGCTGCGCTTTTGCGGGCATCCTCGTAGGCATCGGCCATGATTGCCGCCAAGCTGCTTTTCAAGCCAGGGTTTTTTTTCAGGTGCTTGGGTATCTTGCGGCGCTGCTCCTGGATGGTCAGCCGCCAGCTTGCCCCACGAAAAGCCGGCTGGTAAAGCCACTTCAACAGGTGGGAAAACAACAATTCAAACCGGCTTTCAAGCTGGTCGTATTGCCTGTTGCCCATGTCTTCCACCTCCTCGGCGAGGGTGTTCAAGTCCAGTTCGCCGAAGCGGCCTGCGCGTAGCAGTTCGGCCTGTTGATGCGTCCAAGTGTAAAAGTCGTGGATATTGGCGCTCATCAATTGAATACCTTTCTGGAATCTACCGCGATTAAATTCGCCTTCACGCTTGAAGCAATCAGGTGGGTGGGCAAGCGTCTTTATCGCTTGCCCACCCACCTGGCCTACTTGCCGTCTTCCCCCCGTTGCCTCAACATACGCATGAAGCTGGCATGGGTTTCCCTCACCATCAGCGGCGTGTCCAGCGGGGCGTGGCGGTATTTCCTGATGGTCAGGCGGCGCAGCAACGACCGCCGCCAAAGCCATTGGACGCCGAAATAGCCCAAGGCCGCGCCGACGTTCATCAGGATTAAGCAGCCTAGCAACAGCGGCGCACCCAGCTCCAAGACTTTCTCGATGGAAAAAAGCTGGGAGAACTGGTCGAATTGGAAGGAACCCTGGCCCAAGGCCAGCGAGCCGACCTTGTAGGCGGCATAATACATAGGGAGCCAAGTCACCGGGTTGGTGATCCACACCAAGGCCACCGCAATCGGCAGGTTGGCGTTGAAATAAATCGCCAATACCCCGGCAATCGCCATCTGCCAGGGCAGGGGAGGGGTATACATGGCCCAGAGTCCGACGGCAAAGGCCATCGACACGGATCGGCGGTTCAAATGCCACAGGTTGGGCCTGTGCAGTTTGTCGCCGAGAAATTCCAACGCTTTGATGGCTTTGATTTTTTCCCGGTTGGGCATGAAGCGCAGTAAGAGTTTCTTGGGCATGGGCGCTTGATCCTTGGTTCTCGTATGGGTTGTTCTTGTCAGGGTCGTTAGCCATTCTACGGCCTGGAATTCAAAAGTTGAACGGAATTTTCGCCGCTGGCTCTCCTTTTTCCTTGCCGCTGGTTTTGGCTCTGGTCGCGGGGTTCATCGCCGCTCAGCAATTTCCCTTCCTCCCGTCGCCAGGCGCGATGGCCTTGGGCGCGGCGGCGTCCGTTGTGCTCTGGCTTTCCCGGTTTAGGCTCCCCGCCGTTTTCCTGTTCGGCGTGGTGTGGGCCTTGAGCGTGGCCTCTTTTCGCTGGCACGATGCCTTGTCCCCGGAATTGGAGCGGCGGGATATCCTGGTCGAGGGCGTGGTGTTGAATGTGCCCGACGGACTCGAAGAAGGCTTGCGCTTCAGTTTCCATCCCGAGGCGGTGCTGGCGCCGGCAGGGGCCGGGTTGCCCCGCCACATCCGCCTGAGTTGGTTCCAGAATGCCCTGCCGGTGAAGGCTGGCGAGCGTTGGCGCTTGCGTGTCCGCCTCAAGCGGCCACATGGCTTTTTTAATCCCGGCGGCATGGATTACGAGCTGTGGTTGTTCGCGCAGGGCATCAGGGCTGTCGGCTATGTGCGGGAAGACGCCGAAAACCGCCGACTCGCCGCCGCTTCCCCGTTCTCGCCGCCCGCTTGGCGGCAATCCGTTTTCGACCGCTTGACGAAAACCTTGGCAGGCCGCGAAATGGCCGGCATCGTCGTGGCGCTGACCATGGGCGCGGAAAACGCCATTTCCCAGGAACAATGGGAGGTGTTTCGTCGCACCGGCACGGCCCATCTGGTAGCCATATCCGGTTCCCACATCAGCTTGGTCGCAGGCTTGGTTTATTGGTTTGCGCATCGGGCTTGCGCATGGCTGGGGGTCATGCGGCGGTCGCCGCAGGCGGTGGCGGCCATCATGGCGCTGGTCGCGGCTTGGCTCTACTCGGCCTTGGCGGATTTCGTCATCCCTACACAAAGGGCGTTGATCATGATTTTCGTGGTCATGGCTGGTATCATCAGCCAACGCAACGCCCGGCCCTTGCCCACGCTGTCCTTGGCCTTGCTGGCGGTGGCCCTGTACGATCCGTTGGCGGTGCTGTCCGTCGGGTTCTGGCTGTCTTACGGTGCCGTCGCCTTGATCTTGCTAGCCCTGTCCGGGCGTCTGCGGCCGGTAGGCTGGTGGGGCGAATTATGTAAGATCAACTGGGCCATCTTCCTAGGTTTGGCGCCGCTGTCGTTGATCTTTTTCCAGCAGGTATCGCTGGTCTCGCCTTTGGCTAACTTCATGGCGGTGCCGACAATCGGCTTGATCCTTACGCCACTGTGCCTGCTCAGCGCTTTGCTGATCGGCGTCCACCCGCCCACGGGCGAATTCGTGTTGCGCCTAGCCGAAACCTTGCTGCAATGGGTTTGGGTCGCGTTGCAATGGCTCTCCGACCTGCCTTGGGCGCAATGGAACCATCCCGCCCCGCCCGTTTGGACTTTGCCGTTTGCCTTGGCTGGCGCGGTGTTGCTCCTGGCCCCCAAAGGAATCCCCGCCCGCTGGCTAGGCGCGATCCTGCTTATCCCCGGCCTCACCGTCCGACCGCAAGCCCCTGCCGAGGGGCGTTTCCGCCTGACTCTTCTGGATGTGGGGCAGGGTCTGGCCTCCACGGTGCAAACCCAAAGCCACACCCTAGTATTCGATACCGGGGCGCGCTTCGGCAAAACCTTCGACACCGGCGCGGCGGTGGTCGAACCGTTCCTGCGCCAGCAAGGCGTGGAGGTCATCGACAATCTGGTGGTCAGCCACGGCGACAACGACCACATCGGCGGCGCGGCCTCGTTGCTGAAGCACTTTGCCGTGGGGCAAATCCTCACCAGTGTGCCGGACTGACTCGCCATGGCGGCGACGCAGCCCTGCCAGGCTGGGCAAAGCTGGGAATGGGACGGGGTGCGTTTCGACATGTTGTCTCCGTTCGGAACTTTGGGCAATGAGAATGACAACTCCTGTGTGCTGCGCGTCAGCTCTTCCTCCGGCTCGGCCTTGCTGACCGGCGACATCGAACGGTTCGCCGAGCGGCAACTGGTGGAGCGCTACGGCGCGGAACTCAAAACCGACATTCTCGTCGCCCCCCACCATGGCAGCAAAACGTCCTCCAGCGCCGCCTTTCTGGCCATGGTGAAGCCGGTTTACGTGTTGGTTCCCGTGGGCCATCTCAACCGCTACAACTTTCCCCATCCCGATGTGCTGCGGCGCTACCGGGCGTCCGGCGCGCAGGTTCTCGATTCCGCCCATGCCGGCGCGATCAGCGTCGAACCGGGCGCATTCCCGCCGCAGTCTTACCGGAAAACCGACGGCAAATATTGGAACGACAAGGGCGGGGACTGACGGGCCATCGCGCCAGGACGCTATAGCTGGCCACAAGTCCCCTCCCGCCTTTGGGAGAGGGTTAGTGTGCCAAAACAAGCTTTCCGACAAGAGCAAGCGGCGAAAACAACGCTTGCCGTAAACTTTTTCGCGGGTATACTGTCCAACCTCACGACACCGGGGGCGACATGGCTTCGACGTGGATCACAAAACCCAAGGTGCATGCCGAGGTGCAGGATACCTCGTAAAACCATCTGCAAACAATTAGTTGCCAACGACGACAACTACGCTCTAGCTGCTTAAGTCAGCTAGCCTTCGGCAGACCGCCCGCTTATAGGCTGTCTGTTCGGGGGTAACCCGTTTGTAAGCTCGCGCTGAAACTCTTCCGGGGTGGATGCGCTAAACAACACCGGAATCGTCGGCCATCCTCCCTGCCGCTCGGGAGGAGGCCGCCTAAAACCAAAGAGACGGATAAGCATGTAGAGCCGACGGCGGAGGATTTGCGGACGCGGGTTCAATCCCCGCCGCCTCCACCAAACACTAGTCCAAAGCACTCCAACAGAGTCCACAAGCCCGCGTAATTGCGGGCTTTTTTGTTTATACTACGTCCAACGATGCCCCCTGAAGTCCAAGCACATCCGGGGGCATGTGGGGGCATATCCGGGGGCATCACGTCATGCCCCCAAGGTCGATGCCCCCAATGCCCGCAAACCCGCGCAAACTCTGGACGGAGGAACCCCGATGCTGACCGATACCGCTTGCAAGAACGCCAAGCCCCGCGAGAAGGCTTACAAGCTGTCCGACGAAAAAGGGCTGTACCTGGAAATCATGCCCAACGGCTGCAAATATTTCCGCATGAAGTACCGCTTTGGCGGCAAGGAAAAGCTGCTGGCCTTTGGCGTCTACCCGGAAACCGGCCTTAAGGATGCCCGCGACAAGCGCGACGAAGCCCGCAAGCAGCTTGCCCAAGGCATCGACCCCGGCGAAAACCGCAAGGCCATGAAGGCGGCGCAGTCGGCGGAAGCGGACACTTTTGAAGTCATGGCGCGCGAATGGTTCGCCAAGTATTCAGGCCGACATGGACGGCAAGCCACGGCGACAAAATTCTTGCGCCGGTTGGAGAAAGACCTTTTCCCGTGGCTGGGCAAACGGCCGATTGCCAGCATTACCGCCCCGGAATTGCTGGACTGCCTGCGCAGGATTGAAGCCCGTGGCGCTTTGGACACCGCGCACCGGGCGCACCAGAATTGCGGGCAGGTTTTCCGCTATGCCGTGGCGACCGGTCGGGCCGAGCGCGACCCTTCCGGCGACCTGAAAGGCGCATTGCCACCTGTGCAGGCAAAAGCATTTTTCCGCGATCACCGACCCCAAAGCCATTGGCGAGTTGTTGCGCGCCATTGACGGCTACCAAGGCCAGCATGTCACCCGCTGCGCCTTGCGGCTTGCGCCCTTGGTGTTTGTGCGGCCTGGGCGAATTGAGAAAGCCGGAATGGGCGGAAATCGACCTGGAACGCGGCGGAATGGTGCATACCCGCCGGAACGCATGAAGATGAAGGAGCCGCACATAATCCCGCTGGCAACACAAACCTTGGAAATCTTGCGCGAACTTCACCCGCTGACTGGGAACGGGCGCTATGTGTTCCCCAGCCCGCGCACACAAGGCCGCGCCCATGTCCGACAACGGTATTTTATCGGCTCTAAGGCGCATGGGGATTGCCAAGGAGGAAATGACCGGGCATGGATTTAGGGCCATGGCGCGGACGGTGTTGGATGAAGTCTTGGGTTTCCGCGTGGATTATATCGAGCATCAATTGGCCCATGCCGTGAAAGACCCCAACGGACGCGCCTACAATCGGACGGCGCACTTGCCCGAACGGCGTAAGATGATGCAGGCTTGGGCGGATTATTTGGACGGGCTGAAAAAAGGCGCGGATGTGATACCGCTCAAACGGGCCGGATAGCCCGCCTGCCGCCCCGCTTCCCATGCGGGCGGACAAAAACACTCGAAGAATTGCCAAGCCTAGCCCGACGGGGGAATAGCGGTCATCTCAGCCGCGTGGCTTGGCTCCCATCTTGAGAACTGGCACGAGAGAGGTGCTTTATGTCTATATCTGACGCCTATCCCCTCTATAAACACATGCTTGAGGAATTTATAGACATCCTTGAACAGAAAGCCGATGAGGATAAAACAGGGGAGGAAGAGAGACATTTGCGGAAAGATGCCCGCATAGAATTGAAAGCTTGTCTCAAAAAATTAGCCTCACTAAAAAATGAGGATGAATTTGCTCGGGTTTTTCAAGCTGAGGTATTTCCCGGCTACTTAGAGAGAAAAACAACAATATATGAATTGCAGAAAGGCAAAGAAAGGGAGTGCAGGATAGTTAAGATTATCATGGATGAATGGAAGGAATTTAGAAAGCAGTGGAAAAGCAAGATAGATGATGCATTGGAAATGCCGCAAAAGGGGAGTAACGACAGGCAGCGGCGGCTTGACAAGGCGGGACACCAACGAGAGGAGTTGTTTCCGAGCGCATCGAATGTCGATTGTCCCCAGGAATATATTAGACTTGTTCCCGACCCTGTTAATTTTTTTAATACTGCCTTATTATAGGGTATCCATACCCTACAGAAAATAGACAACCCATGGCCTTCGAAAGATTTAAAAAGCTGGATGGCAAGAAGCATGACCGCAAGATTAAGTCCGTCATCGGCATGAGCCTGCCAAAATTCAACATCCTCCTTGCGGCCTTCGCGGCGGCCTACGATGCCGTCCAACTGGAAAGGTGTCGGCAGGGCGAAATCAAGCAGGTTCCAACGGGCGGGCCAAAAGGCCATCTCGACACGCCCGGGAAGAAGCTTTTCTTCATTTTGTATTACCTCAAGACATACCCCACCTTCGACGTGCTGGGCTTCCTTTTCGGCTTCAGTTCGGGGCATGCCCACAACCATGTGGAGAAACTCCTGCCCGTCTTGCTGCGGAGCCTGTCGGACCTCGGCGTGCTCCCTGAGCGGTCGCCTGGGACTCCCGAGGAGTTCCTGCGACTCGTCGATAAATATGGCGACGTCATCATCGACGGGATGGAGTGCGCCTGCGTCAGGCCGCAGGACGGGGAACTCCAGAAGGCCCGCTTCAGCGGAAAAAAAAACGCCACACGCTCCAGGCGCTCGTCCTCACGACCCTGCACCGGAAAATCCTTTTCCTCTTCTGCGTCTTCGCCGGCAGCGTCCACGACTACAAGCTCATGAAAAAGGTATTCGACCCAAAACTGAAATGGTTCCATCGAGTGAATCTGTGGCTCGACCTTGGGTTCCAAGGTGCGCAAAAAGATTATGGCGTGAAATCCAAGATAAACCTTCCACACAAAAGGCCGAAGAAATCTAAAAACAACCCGAAGCCGAAACTGACCGCCGCGCAGGTCAAACATAACCGGCAGCATGCGGGAACCCGCGTTTCCGTGGAACACGCCATCGGCGGGATGAAGGCTTTCCATTGCCTGACCCATCGGATCAGAAACCACCTGGACTGGCTCATTGATTTCCTTTTTTGGGTTCCGGCGGGTCTTTGGAACCTAAAAATAGCCTATAATCATTAACTTAACACCGGGAACAACTCTATTGTATTTTTTGCAGAAAACCTTAGACGCAAAGCGGGCAAGAAACAGACAAGGCCGGATGAATCAATTTTATTAAGAGGGCTGGCCCGCCATTTGGAAGAGCTTAATTTGGATTATCTCAGTTCCGAGGTTCCTAACCGTTTTGAAAGCCACCTAGCCGAAGAAATTAGACACTCCATCCATGCAAACAATGATTTGAAACGGAAAGTCTTAGAGTTCGTTTTGGAGTGCTGGCGGAAAGGCGAACAACCGGCGACATACACCGAAGCCGGGGAAGCCTGCCCCGTCCATTCGCCTAGGCGAGTTTTTGCAAGCCCTTGAACATTTCCACAAACCCACAAGCCGTAGCCCATACCGCCGCTTACCGGCGCATGAGGCGGTTTATTTTATGTTGACAGGAAAACCCCACGACCTTAGTACGCCTTGGCGTAAAGAGGCGGAGAAATGGCGGGGGCAAGCGGGGCAAAACCCCAAGTATCACCTGAAGCTGTTTGAGCGGGCTGACGCGGAGAATGCCAAGAAGATTGAAACCGCAGCGTTGGAAGAAGGAAGAAACCTGCCGGAAAAGCTGTTTGTCAGGCTAGAGGAAGTAGCCTTGCTGTTTTTGACTCACCGGAACAACATTTTCTGTTGCACATCACTTCCTTGGCGCAGCAAGGAGGGTGATTGGATATTGCTGTATCCAGACCAAGCGACTCAGTTTTGCAAGACAGAATTTATTTCCTATCCAGAGGCCGAGAGGCTACTACAAAGCAGATTCGACCATTTGAGCCGCCAGGAAATCGCTTTGTGGCTTGAGCATGGAGAATTAACCGCCAAGGGTTCTCCCCTTGCCAATGCCGTAAATGTCCCATTTCGCCATCAAATAGCATTTGCCGAACAGTTCAACGCCAGGCAAGGCGGAGACATGCCCACCTTGGAAAGCCTGCTAATACCCCTGTATTTCTCGGAACCGGAATTGAATGCAGCCAATCCCAAGCGCTGGCTATCTTATGACCGGCTGACAGCATGGGCAAATGAAACCTATGGCTGGGATGAGGCAATGCTTAAGGCGATCATCAAGCCTTATCTTGATGGCCATGATGATGGCATTAGAGATCCGACACCCCGTAGCTTACAGGAACATAAACTAGAGACAAGTGACGATAAAATAAAGAGGGCGATGTATCACTCTGACTGGATTGCATTCATTGAGAGTAAACATGCGACACGGATAAAACTGGCAAATGAGGCAGAGAAGCAGAGAAGCCATATTGAGGAAGTGAGCAAAGATGAAGCTGATAGAGCGATAGGCTTGGCGAGACAGCCGAAGTTATATTTGAGACATGTGCTTGAGTTGTGTGGGGAAGATTTTGGCCTAAAGGATTTTTACGAGATTGACGAAAACAGAATAAAAGCCAAAGGGGAGCCGGATAATTTTATTGTTTTTCCTTGTTCGCCCATGGCTTTTTACAAGTGGTGCAAAGACCAGGCAGACCATGAAAATGGCCTAACGCTGCATCTGTGTTTGCCGGAAGAGTTCCGCAATAGTTTGGAATCCGGCAAGGTCGATGCCGAAGGTCACAGCACAGCTAAGAGTGAGGCAGGGGCAGAGGAAAGCGCAGGAGGCGTGAAAGGTGCAACCGAGACAGGGGCAAACTCGTGCGCGGTTATGGCGGTCAAGCCAGCCTTGGGACACCCGATACAGCTTTCCGCAAACAGCCCGGCCATGGAAGGCAAGAGCTTAGAGATTGAAAGGGCTGACGAGTGGCGCGAAATGCTGTTAGCGGTCATCGCTGAATATCAAGCAAAGTATGAAGCCTATCCAACGTGGCCCCAGTTTTGGGGGTTCTTGTTGGAAAATCCTCCCAAAGAGTTTGGTGTGACCGTCCATAGCGGTAAGCGTGGAGTGCATCATGCTTGTGTAAAAATGGGAGAGGTGGAGAACCTCGATAAGAGCAACCTGAAAAAACGGTTTGACCGTCTTCTGAAACTGTCCATTAAGCTTCCAAAAACTGACTGTTAAGCACCATTAGCATCCAATAAGGCCGTTAAGCGCCTTTCTTTAAAAAGTTCATATAGCCTGTTCTCGAATTTAAACAAGCGAGGACAACCTTACATGAACAACCCACTCCCTGAAACCGGCTTTCTTCGCCTCAAGCAAATCTTGGGCGATAAAAAAGCTAACCCACCAATCCCCCCCATCATCCCTGTTGGGCGCTCAAGCTGGCTTGATGGCGTCAAAGCGGGGCGTTATCCCCAACCTGTAAAACTAGGGCCACGGACAACCGCATGGCGGGTTGAAGACATCCGGGCGCTGATCCATGGCGATGGGGAGTCGCCCTAATGGACAGCAATACCCAGAAACTACCCAACCAGGGCTATTTTTGCATTTCCCAAATTCTTGGGAACCCACAAGCCAAACCTAACCCAATCCCTCCGATTTTTCCAATTTCCAAGTCAAATTGGTATGCGGGTATTGCAAAGGGGGTGTTCCCGAGACCTGTTTTGCGTGGTCGGTACTCAATATGGCGAGCGGCGGACATTCGGCGGCTTTTTGAGGAAATCGAAACACGAGCTAAAGGAGAGGGCAGCGATGGCAGGCCATAAAAACAAAAAACCCCCGGCGGCTAGTGGGCCGTCTAGGGCTGGAATTGCTAAATCAGAGCGGCTGGATTATGCCGATATTTCAGCCTGCCTGGAAGACTTCCGCGCCTTCATCCTGGCCAGCTATGGGCTTGATCTGCTGGGCGGGTTGAGGGCGGACGGCGAATTCCACGGCGTGGCGACCATGGAGGACAAGCATGGAGCAAAACCTTTCCGGTATTGCGTTCACCTTGATGACCCTCAGAATGTTTTCTTCACCGACTTGAAACGGGGCATCCAAGGGACTTGGTATCCAGAAGGCCGCGAACCCTTGGCCCCTGCCGAGCGCGAACAGCGGCGGCGCGAGTTCGAGGTGCGGCGCGTCCAGCGCGAGGCGGAAATCCAGGTGCGGCACACCCAGGCGGCGGAACGGGCGCGGGCATTGTGGCGGCGTTCCTTGCCTGCCAGCCCTGGCCATCCTTACCTTGTCCGCAAGGGCGTAGGCGTCCACGGTGTTCGCTATCTCCCGGTATGGGAACGGCGCGTCTATGACGATGCCGGGGCTTTCGAGAGAGTCAGGGTTGAAGGCGTGTTGCTGGTGCCGATGCGGGATGAATCCGGGATGTTGTGGAACGTGCAAGCGATCTTCCCCGAACCCTGCCCGGCGCTGGGCAGGGACAAGGATTTCCCGCCCGGCGGGCGCAAGAAGGGACTGCTCCACTGGATAGGCCAACGCACGGAAACGGTGTGCTTGGCCGAAGGCTACGCGACCGGCGCGAGCATCCACGAGGCGACCGGCTACCGCGCGGTGGTGTGCTTCGACGCCGGGAACTTGCCCGCCGTCGCGGAGATCGTGCGCGGCCTGATGCCGACGGCGCGGATTGTCGTGTGCGCCGACAACGACGAGCCGGATAAAAACGGGCGACGGGCCGGACAACAGAAGGCCGAGGAAGCTGCGGCGTTGGTAGACGGCTTTGTGGCCCTGGCCCCGGTCGAAGGGGCGGATTTCAACGATTATGCGGCGATGCTGAAGGCGGGCCACCATGGATAACCAAGAAGAACCCGGCGACATCAAGCGGATTGTGGACAGTGCCGGAAAACCCAAGAAACCCAGCAAACCCGGCGACAAACCGGCCAAGCCAACCGGCGAAACGCGGCGGGCTGCCGCCGATTCCAAGGGAACCGGGGGAACCCAGGGAACTGCCAGGGCTGGCGCGGCTTCCAGCGGTTCCCCGGAAGATTCTGCAGAGGGAACCGGGGGAACCAAGCCCGGAGAAACGGTGGCGGATGACGCCGGTAAACCGGCGCGGCCTTCCTATGTGGTCAGGGAGGATCGGAGCCAGTTCGGCCCGCCGGGCGTCTGGTATCACGGCCACAAGAGCGGCGGCAAGGACAGAGACCCCGAACCGGTCAACGTGTGGCTATGTTCTCCGTTGAAGGTTGTGGCTGTCACCTGCACGGACGGCGGGCGCAACTTCGGGCGCTGGCTGGAATTTCGGGACACCTTCGGACATTGGCAAATTTGGGCCATGCCGATGGAGATGCTGCGCGGCTCCTGCGAGGAGTTGCGCGGGGAGTTGCTGGCTGCGGGTTTGCATATCGACCACCGGGAGCGGGCGCGGCTGGCGGATTATCTGCAATGGAAAACGCCACAGCGGCGGGTCACGGCGGCGCTGCGCACTGGCTGGACGCGGGACGGCAAAGCCTTCGTGCTGCCCGACAAGGTTATCGGTTCGGAGGACGTGATTTTCCAATCCGAAACCATGCACCAAGACGGCATGGCCGAGACCGGCGGCGACTTCGCCATCTGGAAAGCCGAAATCGCGGTGCTGTGCGTGGGCAACCCGGTCTTGGTTCTGTCCGTCTGCGTGTCCCTGGCCGGGCCGCTGCTTGCCAAAGTGCAGCGGGATTCCGGCGGGGTTCATTGGGTGAACGACAGTTCCACCGGCAAGACCACGGTGCTAATTTTAGGCGCTTCCGCGTGGGGCGGGGAAACCTTCCGGCGCACCTGGCGGGCGACCGCCAACGGCCTGGAGGGCGCGGCGGCGGCGCTGAACGACACCTGCCTGTGCCTGGACGAGATCAACGAGGCCGACCCCAAGGAAATTGGCAGCATTATCTACGCGCTGGGCAACGGCACCGGCAAAACGCGGGCCAACCGCATTGGTTCCGCCCGCCATGTCTTTCGCTGGCGGCTGGCCTTGCTTTCAACGGGCGAGCGCACCCTGTCCGCGCAGATGGCCGAAGGCGGCAAGCAGCCCAAGGCCGGGCAGTTGGTGCGGCTGCTGAACATCCCGGCGGCGCGGGCGTTTGGCGTGTTCGACGAGTTGCACGGGTTCGCCGAGGCGCGGGCGCTGGCCGACCATCTGAAGACCACGGCAGGGCGGCACTACGGCCATGCTGGCCCGGCTTTCATTGATGCGATGTTGCGGGAGGGCGGCGACTTCGGCGCGATGTTGGCGGCATTCGAGGCGTTACCGGAATTCAAAGCGGACACCAGCCAAGAGGCGCGGGTGGCGTCGCGGTTCGCCTTGTATGCCCTGGCCGGTAAACTGGCTACTGTGTGGGGGATTTTGCCCTGGCCCGAAGGCGAAGCCCTCAAGGTGGCGGCGGAATGTTACCGGCTGTGGCGGGAGGCACGGGGCGGCGGCTCCACGGAAGACCGCCAAATCCTAGAAGCCGTGGCGGACTTTATCAGCCGCAATGGCGACGGGCGCTTTTCCCGCAAGTCTGGCGACGGCGAGGCGCAACGCGAGGACTTCATCCTCAACCGGGCGGGCTGGTGGACTGATTTGGAAGACGCAGGCCGGGTGTACCTGTTCACATCGGACGGACTCAAGGAGGCCACCAAGGGGCAGGATTTGCCGCGTGTGCTGGCGGCGCTGGACAAGGCCGGATGGATTCACGACCGCGACCGGGGCGAAGGCAACAAGCGCAGCAAGAAAACCGCCGTCGGCAAGCGGCGGCTGTCGCTTTACTGGATTCTCCCCGGGAGACATCGGGGAATAATCCAGCCCGCAAAGTTCCCTGGGTTCCCCCTTGCCAAAACCCGAGGGAACCGCCGCAAGCCGCGCAAGCCGTGGCGGTTCCCCGAGTTCCCCCGGTTCCCTCCCAAATATTCAAAGCCAGCCAGCACGGCGCAAACAACAGGCTTCCAAAATGCGTGGCAAGGGCATGAAACCCAAAATGGCGAAGTATTGATTTTGAGATTATCGGGGAACTTAGGGAACTTGTCCAATTGCTTAAATATTGGCAAGACGTTTCCCTTTTTTCCGGTAGACATTCGCATTGGCTTGGTTTGCCAGTTCCATAAGGCGGATGGCATAGGACGTGGGTGGAATGTACGAAAAAAGGCTAAATTCGGGGGGGGGGGGGAGGGGGTAGGCTGCGCCGATGGCGTTGGATTGTCCACGGTCGGCAGAAGCGCGGCGGACATACGTGGAATTAGCGACAAAGTGAGAAGTTCCGGCTTTTTTTTGCCGGAAAATTATCAAAATCGGGTTGGGGTATTGCCGCGAAAAGCCGGGAGGCCGGGCGCTTGCCCGCGACTGGCGGAAATGCGGCGGACGTGGGTGGAATTTGCGGAAAACCCGCGAAATTCAGAAAGTGTGGACTGGCGGGCGGGAAGTGTTGGACAGCGGCCACGCCGACGGCCAAGCCCGAAACCCTGCCAGCCCACGCGCCGACCGGGCTACGCGCTTACAAGGATGCAAGCCTTTTGCCGCCAAGCCGGTAAAATAGCCGCTTTTTCGACAGACACGCAGGAATCAAATGGACGGCCACTCCCCGGAAACGACTAAGCTTTTGCTAGGCCAGTTGCAAGCCCTTGTGCCGGAAGCCTTTGCCGACGGGCGGCTGGACGTGGAGGCGCTGAAGCGCTCGCTAGGCGAGGAACACGCCTTGGAAAAGGGCGAACGCTATCATTTGGACTGGCCGGGCAAGTCGGCGGCGTACAAGGTGCTGCAAGCGCCGACATCGGCGACCTTGCGCCCGCAACCGGATTTGTCGGTCAACTTCGACGACGCCGAGCATGTCTTCATCGAAGGCGAAAACCTTGAAGTCTTGAAAGTCCTGCAAAAAGCCTACTTCGGCAAGGTCAAGCTGATATACATCGACCCGCCGTATAACACCGGTTCCGATTCCTTCATCTACCCCGACCGCTTCCAGGAAAGCAAAGCCGACTATCTTAAGCGCATCAACGAATTGACCCACGACGGCCATTTGATGCGGGAAGGTTTCTTCCGCAAGAACAACAAGGAAAACGGCCATTACCATAGCAATTGGCTGAACATGATGCTGCCGCGCTTGTATCTGGCGCGGAATCTGTTGCGGGAGGATGGTTTTATTGTTGTCAGTCTTGACGATAACGAGTTTTACAACGCCAGGGCACTGCTCAACGAGATATTCGGCGAAGAAAACTTTGTCGCCGTGTTGGTGTATGACCGCAATCGGAAAAATGACGCGAAACTGTTTTCTGTCGGCCATGAATACATGTTGGTGTATGCGCGAAACAAAGGACTGTTGACGGAATTGAATGTCCGCTTGCGGGCACCGAAGGAAGGGATAGACGAAATTCGCGAGGAATTTGAGCGTTTGCGCAAGCTGCACCACGAGCAATGGGACTTGGTTGAGCAAGGTTTGCGGGAGTTTTATGCCAGTTTTGATGAGGACGACCCACGCCAGCCACTGACCCGATTCAAAAAAGTTGATGCGAAAGGCCCATATCGGACGGATGGAAACCCAAGCTGGCCGGGCGGCGGTGGCCCGCGCTTCGATGTACCCCACCCCGTGACCCAAAAACCTTGCAAAGTACCCAGCAGGGGCTGGATTTGGTCAAGTTATGAACGCATGAAAGAGGAAATCGACAAGGGCTATATCGTCTTTGGGCCAGACGAAAACACCATTCCGGGTGTGCGGATGAATCTTTTTGAAAACACCGAGCAAGTGATGCGTAGCGTGATTTTCAGTTATGCGCAAAAAGCCACGCAAGATTTTGCCGCCATTTTTGACGGCAAGAAGGTTTTTGACAACCCGAAAAACTATTTCGACCTTGAACGGATCATCCAATATTTGTCGAACCCCGGCGATTTGGTGTTGGACTTTTTTGCTGGCACGGCGACCACCGCGCACGGGGTTTTGCTTGCCAATGCAGGGGATTCCGCGCCGCGCCGGTTTATTGGTGTGCAACTGCCGGAACCCCTTGAAGACGATAACGAGGCTTCGCGCAATGCCTTGGCCTTGGGTTGCCAGACCATCGCCGACATCGCCCGCGAACGCATTCGCCGCGTCATCCGCAAAATCCAAGACGAAGCCGACCTCGCCAGCCCAGCCCCGGAAAACCTGGGCTTCAAATCCTTCGTGTTGGCCCCGTCCAACTTCAAGCAATGGCGCGGCGACGACATCGAGACGGCGGAGCAGTTGGCCGAGCAACTGCAATTGTTCGTGCAGTCGGAGAAGGACGGCGCGGACGTGGGCGACATCCTCTATGAGTTGCTGCTGAAAGCGGGCCACCCGCTCACCGCGCCGTTGGAGCGGCTGGACATTGAGGGCGGGCCGGTTTGGCGCGTCAATGGCGGCGAGCTGGTGATGGTGCTGGAAAGCTTCCAGTTCGCCATGATCCAAGCCTTGCTGGCGCTCCAGCCTAAGGAAATCCTGTGCCTGGACAGCGTGTTCGAGGGGAGCGACGAGTTGAAGACCAACTTGGATTTGCAATGCCGGGATGCCCGCATCCGCTTCACCTGCGTTTGACGGGGGCGGCAGGCATGGGCGAACTCATTCTTTACACGACCGAAGACGGCAAGGTTTCGGTTCAGCTTCGGGCCGAGGACGGCACGGTTTGGCTGACTCAGTTGGAGTTGGCCGATCTATTCCAAACATCCAAGCAAAACATAAGCTTGCACATCAAAAACGTGTTAAGCGAGGGGGAGTTGGCGGCGGCTTCAGTCGTCAAGGAATACTTGACGACTGCCGCCGACGGCAAGAGCTACCGAACCAAGCTTTACAACCTCGACATGATCCTGGCCGTGGGCTACCGGGTGCGCTCGCTGCGCGGCACACAGTTCCGGCGCTGGGCCACCACGCAGTTGCGCGAATATTTGGTCAAGGGGTTCGTCATGGACGATGCGCGGCTGAAGGAGCCGGGCGGCTGGGACTACTTCGACGAACTGCTGGAGCGCATCCGCGAAATCCGCGCTTCGGAAAAACGATTTTATCACTCGGTGCGTGACATCTTCGCTACAGCGGTTGATTACGACAAGCACAGCGAACAAGCCCAACTGTTCTTCAAGAAGGTGCAAAACATGATGCTGTGGGCCGTAACCGGACACACGGCGGCGGAAATAGTGGCGGAGCGTTCCGACCCTGCTTTGCCGAACATGGGGCTGAATTCGTGGAGCGGTAGCCGTGTTCGCAAGCAAGACGTGGGCACGGCCAAGAACTATCTGAATCAAACCGAAATCGACGAACTCAACCGCATCGTGACCATGTACCTGGATTATGCCGAAGATCAAGCCAAGCGGCGTAAGCCTGTGACCATGCGGGAATGGGAAGACAAGTTGGGGGCGTTTCTGTCCTTCAACGAACGGGATGTGTTGACCCATGCCGGGAAAATCCGCGCCGAACTTGCCGAAAAGCTGGCCTTGGAACGCTATGAGCAATTCGACGCGGCACGGCGCTTGGTGGAGCGCGTTGCCGCCGATGATGAGGACATGGCCGCTTTGGAACATCTTGAGAAAACCGTCGCCGAGAAAAAGCCCCGCCGTTCCTCTAAACCTAAGGACTAGCCGTGAAGATTCAGTTTGACGCCAGCCAGGAATACCAACTTGACGCCATCCGGGCGATTACCGACCTATTCGACGGGCAACCGCTAAAGCTGGGCGACAGTGAAATCAGCCTGTCCGGCGAGGCGCAAGCCGGGCTATTTCTGTCCGAGCAGGGTTTAGCCAACCAACTGCTATTGGACGAGACGGATTTACTCAAAAATTTACGCCGTATCCAGGAAACCAACGGCCTGGCACCTTCGGAGAAGTTGGAGCGGCTGGTTTTCTCCGATACCGAAGGCAACATGGTAAAGCCTACGTTTCCTAATTTCACTGTGGAAATGGAAACCGGCACGGGGAAAACCTATGTGTATCTGCGCACCGTCTACGAGTTGAACAAGCTGTATGGGTTCAAGAAATTCGTCATCGTCGTGCCTAGCGTGGCCATCCGTGAAGGCGTGTTGAAGAATCTGCAAATCACCCATGAGCATTTCCAGACGATCTACCACCGCGAGCCTTGCGGCTTTACCGTGTACGATTCGGCCAAGGTCAACCAATTGCGCGGCTTTGCCCTGTCCAACGCCATTCAAATCTTGGTTATCAACATCGAGGCCTTTAGCAAGGACAGCGGCGAGTCGTCCGATAAAAAAAGCAAGGGCAACGTCATCAACCAAATCCGTGAAACCGGAACCAAGCCGATTGAGTTCATCCAGACGACAAACCCGATTGTGATTGTGGATGAACCGCAAAACATGGAAACCGACATACGCAAGCAGGCCATCGCCCGCTTAAACCCTCTATGTGCGCTGCGCTATTCCGCCACCCCCCGGAATGCTTATAACTTGGTGTACAAACTCGACCCGCTGAAAGCGTTTGAATTGGGCTTGGTCAAGCAAATTGGTGTGCATTCAGTGATTGAGCAGAATACCGCCAATCAGGCTTATATCGAAGTGGAGGGCTTCAAAGCGTCCAGCCGTTCTATGTCGGCCAAAATAAAGTTATGGATGAACCAAAGCGGCGGTGCCGTCAAAAAATCGTTGACGGTAAAAAATGGCGATGATTTGTCGAAATTGTCAAATGGCAGGGATACTTACAAGGATGGTTTTATCGTCAATGGCATAGACATAGAAGAAGGCTATATCGAGTTTGCCAATGACGTGCGAGTTTACCAAGGCAAGCCACAAGGCGCATTGACCGATGAAATATTGAAGATGCAAATTGACGCTACGGTACGGCGACATTTTGAAAGGGAAATCAAATATCATAAACAAGGTATCAAGGTATTGTCGGTGTTTTTCATCGACAAAGTGGCAAATTACCGCGACTACGATGAGCAAGGCAAGCCGGTAAAAGGCAAGTTCGCCGTGTGGTTTGAGGAGGCTTTCCAGGAATATAGAAAAAAGCCAGAATATGCCGAGTTATACGGATTTTCCATCGAGTCGGCGCATAACGGCTATTTCTCGCAAGACAAGAAAGGACGGTTCAAGGATTCATCCGAAACCCGCGCCAGCCAAGACGACAACGATGCCTATGTGCTGATTATGCAGGAAAAGGAGCGCCTGCTTGACCCGGAAGAGCCGTTGCGCTTCATTTTTAGCCATTCCGCCTTGCGCGAAGGTTGGGATAATCCCAATGTGTTCCAAATTTGCACACTCAACGAAACCGCTTCGGAAATGAAAAAGCGGCAGGAAATCGGGCGCGGCTTGCGCTTGGCGGTAAACCGTCGCGGCGAACGCATTACCGATCGGCATATCAACCACCTAACCATTGTGGCGAACGAGAGCTATCAGGAATTTGCTTCCTCACTGCAACGAGAAATGGAGGAAGCCGGGCTTGAATTCACTAGCAAGATGGCGAGAAACGAGCGGGATAAAGTCACTGTCCGGCTTATTGAAGAAAATTTAGAACAGAAATGGTTCTTGGAACTGTGGGAGCGCATCAAAGCGAGAACCCGCTACCAAGTTCGTTATGACACGGAAAAGCTGATTGAGGCGGCGACAAAACAGGTCAAAGCAATACCTGATATTGACCGCCCCAAGTTGGCAGTGATACGCAGCGAGTTTGACATTTCAAAAAATGGGATTGCCACCAGAGAAACGGGTAGGCGCACCGTGGATGTTGAACAGGCTTACTTTCGCCTGCCTGATTTTGTCGCGCAAATTCAAGCCCGGACGGCGCTATCAAAATCCACCATTGCCAGCATCTTGCTGAAGTCCGAGCGGCTGAATGATGCGCTGAAAAATCCCCAAGTGTTCATCGACACAGTGTCCCAAGCAATCAACAACGCCAAGCGGTACATTGTTGTCGAGGGCGTGGAATATCAGCGCGTCGAGAACCTGGAATACTATCAAAGTGCGTTCAGAGAAGATAGCGCCAAGGAATATTTCAAAGGCAATGTCGTTGCCGTTTCCAAACAGGATAAAACCTTGTTCAGCCATATCGTCATCGACTCCGATTCAAAGCCGGAAAAGAAATTTATGGAAGCTTGTGAGAATAGTGAGGACGTGATGTTTTACTTGAAGCTTCCGGCTTGGTTTTGCATTGACACGCCGGTAGGCAAGTATAACCCGGATTGGGCATTGGCGTATCAGAACGACAAGACGCTGTATTTTGTAGCGGAAACCAAAGGCAATACGGATTTGGCTTTATTAAGACCGTTGGAAAAGTTGAAGATCGAATGCGGCAAGAAGCATTTCAAGCTGTTTGAGAGAGTTGAATTCAGGGTAGTGAAAGAATTTTCTGAGTTGCTGGGGTAAGAAAGCTCTGATTTTATGCATCATGGGGTGTCGGCGAATTTTGACATTTTAGCCCATTGCACCATGGGGGCGTCATGAAAAGCATCCGTTATTCCGCCACGTTGTTTTACTACGATGGCATCCAGGTTTTCGAGGCTAGCGACGCGATAGGCGGGCATTATGTCGCGGTGATGGGTGAACCCGTGGACGGCGAAGACCGTTACTTGTTGGTCGGCGTGGAGCCTGAGCGTTTGCGACAATTCCGCATAGGCGAACTGGATTTGCGTTCTTTGCTGTTGGAGCGGGCCGAGGAAGCTTGGTTTATCGCTATGGCACGGAATGGCTTTGATGCCCCGCTTGATTTGGAGGCACAAATTTCCCCACTGCAAGACTCTCCCGGCTTGCCAGACGCGGGCTTTTTGCTGCACGACTCCCCCGCCGAATCGGAGACGTTACGCGAGGCACGTTCCCGCAATAATTTGGTGCTGGAAATAGCGGTGGAACCGCCCGAAGCCGCCGAGGCGCATCAAATCCATGCGGGAACCTTGGCCGGTTTGTTGGCGAACCTGCAAGCCTTGGTCAAACACGCCTATGGCGCGGCGCTTCGGGATAGGCCGGGAACCCGGCGCGGGGCCGACCGTGCCGACGCGCACCTGTTGAACGTGGTGATTCCGGCGGCGGCGGGATCGTTCCGGCTGGTTCTCGAAGCCGCTTCCGCCCCGGACATGTTCGGACATAGCCCGCTGGCCGATGCGTTGGAGCGCATCGACGGCTTTTTTGAGCATGTGAACGACCCTAAGCAAACCTTGACAATGGTCAAAGCGCATCGCGGCCATTTCGCGGGCGCTTACCTTCGATTGCTGCGCTTCCTGGTGGAGAACAAGACCGGGCTTCGCTATGCCTGGGCCGAGCCGGGGGATTCCAGACCTAAGGGCTATTTTCTCTCGAAAGCGGCGGCGGTTCCCTTGGTGGAGTATCTTTCCGGCGTCTCGAACATCGGCGCGGAAACGGTGCTGTTGCTGGGTTCGCTGCAAAAGGCCGACAAAGGCAAAGGCGACTGGCGGCTTGCCACCGAGGAAGGGGAGTTTTCCGGCAAGATCAAACCGGACGGCCCCAGCTTGGAGGGCTTGAGGATTGGGGGCGGGTATCTGTTCACCTGCCTTGAGGAAATCGAAGAAAGCCAAAGCGGGCGGGAGCAAAGGACGCTGTTCTTGGTAGAGCATGAACCGGCTTGAACGGAAACCACGGCTAGGCCAAGCCTGAAGCCCGGCAAGCCTACAACCTTGCTTGCCTGCCGAAGCCCCCCGGACTGCCACGGCGCGGCCAGCTTACCCAAGATCGAGCCGGAAGCCCTGGACGGTTCCGGGCAACACCATCAAGACCGCCTTTTTTGTGGACGGCAATTTGTAAGAACTTTTTGAAGCGTAAAACTACGATCATCAAGCCGGAAAGTTCTAAAAATGGGGCAGCATCGCTCTGTTGGTGGCATATTTGGGGGCATCTGAAAATTAGTAATTTTTAAAATACAATAATTTCAATATTTTAGTAGTATAGTTCGGTAGACGCCGCCCCAAACACTAGTCCAAAGCACTCCAACAGAGTCCACAAGCCCGCTTAATTGCGGGCTTTTTTGTTTGGCGTCTACCCCGAAACTGGCCTTAAGGATGCCCGCGACAAGCGCGACGAAGCCCGCAAGCTGTTGGCCCAAGGCATCGACCCCTGCGAACAGCGCAAGGCCATGAAGGCGGCGCAGACGGCGGAAACGAACACTTTCGGGGTCATCGCCCGTGAGTGCTCCACCAAATACAGGCCGACATGGACAGCAAGCCATGGTGACAAAATTCTAGCCAGGCTCAATAATGTCCGGACATTTATATGAATTAGGACTTACGCAGACCCACCATATGTTGTGCATCAAGCACACGAAAAACTCTACTGATTGTGGTTTTAAGCCCATTTTGCGTAAGTCCTATGAATAAATCCAATTGGTTAGGCATTTGGATTTTCCCGGTTTCGGCGCTCGCGTTTGTAAGCAACTGGTTCAGCGGCGTTTTCTCGAAAAGCGTCAGTCTCAGAATTTGTAGGATTGTGTAGAGCGAAGCCTCCGAGTCGAGCCACTTTTTGACGATGGCGACGAGGACATAGACGGCGATGGCGATCCAGACTTGGGTCTTGGCCGCGTTCTCGGAGGTGCCGAAGAACGCTTTGATCCGCAGGTGTTGCTTGATCCATTTGAAGAAAAGCTCCGCCTTCCATCTCGCACGATACAGTTCCGCGACGTCGAGTCCAGCGCGTAGACGGTGTTCGCCAACTCGACGCCAAAGCCTTCTTGGGCATCGAGCTTGCGGGCGGACTGGACCAGGCCGAGCGCGAAGTACTGGTAGATGCGCCAGTCGCGCTTTTCGGTGGTGTACAGGTTATTTTCAGACGGCCCCTAAGGGTTTGCAGGTTTTGGCCTCTTCAGCCGTTCTTGTTGATAAGGGACGAATCATTAAGCGACAGCCATTAGCCGGATTTCTTCCAGTATCGAAACAAGTCTGTTCACCTTCGATTCATTGAATACACCCTCGACGCCTAACGGGTTGAAGTCCGTGAACGGCGATTCGTACAGCAAAGCCGCGTCCATGAAGCCGCGCTGGGTCAGATGGTCGATGATGTGGTCGATGAATTCGATTTGGTTTGCCGTGGGGGTTTTGTCAGCCAAGAAATCGGCGAATGCCTGCTTGGCGGCGCTTCGATCCAATCCCACCAGCGAGCGCACGAACAAGCCCAGCCCTTCGGCTTCCTGCTTGGCCCGTTCAAGATCGTCGGGAGTGCCTATCCCTTCTTCCATGAGCATCCTTTCCAGCTCATCCAAATCGGTCGGGGTCAGCGGCTGATTGAGCTTTAGCTTGTGGATGGTCAGGTGGTTCTCGTGCGCCTTGAGAAACTGCCTCGCCTTGGCCCGGAAACGCTCAAAATCGGCACCCGCGCCGAAGCCCGGCAGTTCCACAGCGGTTTCTTCGCCCAATTCATCCTCAAAGTCGGAATAGACCGTCTTGCGTTGAGCCTTTTCGATGAACCTCACCAAAGCCCGCAGACGCTTGCGGACGTTTTCCAGGATGGGCGTGGTCACGTTTTCCCAAAAGGCGTCGGTTTGAAGTTCCAAGATCAAGGCCATCTGTTCCGCCACCATCGGGATGCTTGCTTTTTCATCCAAGGCGGCGGCAATTTCCCGGACGCCATCCCGCAATGACGTGAATGCCGGTTCAGCTCGTAAGACCGCCAGCTGCAGGCGCAGCATCAGCATGTCGAATTTTTTGGCGTCTTGGTCGGTATCGACCAACTCGGAAGGCAAGCCCGCTAAGCCATCGGCCACTTCCTGGATCTGCTCGGCATTGAGGTTCTTCCATACCTCGGCATCGGCATAGGTCTCCACAAGCCGACGCCGGGGGCGGACGATGAAGTTGTCCAGGTTCATCGCCGCCACCTCGCTATGCAGCCTATCGGCGGTGGCGCGGCGCAATCCGGCTTCATTCCATTCGCTGGCTTCCGCCACTTGATTCTTCAGCTTTTGATCCAATGCGGCAATGAGTTCCAAGCGGGTGGTGAAAAGCCGCTTGCCTAAGGATTCGCCGATGCCACCCTCCGTGGCCTCGGGGTTCTGGCTGAAAAACTCCAGGTTCTGGCAATAATCGAACACATAGAAAAACTCCTTGTGCCGACCCGGCCCGAACAAATCCGGGCAAAGCCGTGTGCCGCGCCCGATCATCTGCCAGAACTTGGTTTTCGAGCGCACCAGCTTGAAGAACACCAGATTCACCGCCTCCGGCACGTCGATGCCGGTGTCCAGCATGTCCACCGAAATGGCGATGTGGGGGGCTTTGTCTGGAATGGCGAAATCGTCAATCAGGCTTTGGGCGTATTCGGTCTTGAAGGTGATGACGCGGGCGAAGTGCCCTTTGTAATGCGGGTAATTGGCGTTGAAGCGTTCGGCGATGAACTCCGCATGGGCTTGGTTCTTGGCAAACAGGATGGTCTTGCCCAGGCGGTCGCCGTCCGCCACTTTCTGGCCGCGAGTCATCAAGTGTTCCAACACCTTGTCCACGGTGTCGATGTTGAACAGCCATTTATTGACCGCATCGGCATCCACCCGGTCGGGAACCTCCCCGTCCTCATTCCATTCCAGCGCATCCCATTGCTCTTTCTCTTCCTCGGGGAGTTGGTCGTAGCGGATGCCCTCGCGCTGGAACTTTAGCGGCACCGACACGGCTTTCATCGGCACCAGAAAGCCGTCCTTCACCGCATTGTCTAGGTCGTAATAATCCGTCGGTACCCCGTTTTCCAATTCAAACAGCCGGTAAGTATTCCTGTCCACTTCGTCCTTTGGTGTGGCGGTCAAGCCCATCAGCAGAGAATCGAAATAATCGAAGATGGCCCCGTACTTTTGATAGACCGAGCGGTGGGCCTCGTCGATGATGACCAGATCGAAATGCCCCACGCCAAAACGGCGCTGTCCGTCTCCCTTGCCACTCACCTCATCAATCAAACTCATCATGGTAGGATAAGTGGACGCATATACCCTTCCGGCGGTGTTCTTCTCCGTGACGAGGTTGACGGGGGACGAAGACGGCAAATGGCGTTTGAACGCATTCACGGCTTGATTGACCAAAGCCACCCGGTCGGCCAGGAACAACACCCGCTTGGCCCAGTTGCAGCGCATTAGCAGATCCACCAAGGCGATGACTGTGCGGGTCTTGCCCGCGCCGGTCGCCATAACCACCAGCGCCTTGCGCTGATGATCCCGCTCGAAGCTTTCGGCGATGCGACGGATGGCGCGGGTTTGATAGTAACGCTCGACGATGGCGGGGTTAACGTTGGTAGTCCCGCCTTCAGGCGGTTCCAGCAGGCTTTTTCGGATCCGGCGGCGCTGCATGACGAGTTCCAGTTCGTCTTTCTTCAGAAAGCCCTGAACCTGCCGGGGCGGGTAACTCGCATCGTCCCATAGCCAATGCTCGTAGCCGTTGCTGTAGAAAATCACCGGCCTCTGTCCATAGTCCCGTTCCAGACAATCAGCGTAGAGCTTGGCCTGTTGCTGCCCCGCTTGCGGACTGCGGGTCGTGCGTTTGGCTTCCACCAGTGCCAGCGGCTTGCTGTCATCGCCCCACAACACATAGTCCAAGAAGCCCTCGCCCGTATTGTTGGGCATCCCCATCACGGGAAACTCCACATCCCGTGCTTGATCCAACGCCCAGCCGACTTCTTTCAGCAGTAGGTCGATGAAATAGTGGCGAGTTTGGGCTTCGGAATAATCGTGGGTGTCGGCTTGTTGGCTGTTCTGCTGCTTAGTTTTGGCGACTTCCGCCCGAAGCCGCGCCAGTTCCTCATCCAAGGCCAGTTGGCCGGTCAGCAAATCGGCCAGCTTGGCTTCTTTCTCGGCTAGTTGCCCGGACAGCTTTTGCAGTTGGGCCAGGGTTTGCGCCGGCACGGGCGAAGTCTGCGGCAAACGGCTGTGCTCGAAGGCCAAGCCAGCAGGAGGCCTGCCTGCGACGGTGTGGGCATAGGTGTGTCCCAGCCAATAACAGACGTGGAACAACTCCCGCACGGCGGTCAGTGCGTCGAGTTGCCGGATGGGTTTATGGCTATGCACGGCCAGATTGCCCAGTTCCTTGATAAGCCGTACTTTGGGAAACAGCACCGGCCCGACGGTTTCACGGAAGCTGGATTCGTGGATCAGGGCGTTTAGATGGTCTTGATAGGGCAGCTTGAGCGCCCCGTCGTGGCGATACAGCCAATGCACCGCCAGTTCCAAGGCGCGGCGGGCATAAAAACAGGCGGTGCGGGGATCGGCAAAGGCCAAGGTTTCGGCCTTGCTGGCGGCGGCATGGAGTTCCAGCCATTCGGTTTGCAGGAACTGGAAGTTGCTTTCTGTCATGCCGCAAGACTCCTGCTACAAGGTACAAGCCTATGGTTGGATCAATTGTCGAATTTGTTCGTGTAAACCCGGCAAATCGTTGTGTATCGTTGTCCAGGCGACTTCCAGATCAATTTTGAAATAACCATGCGCCAGCGCGTTGCGCATTTCGTAAGCAAAATTCAGCGGCAACTTCGGGTGTTGCGAGGCGAACTCAGGGTGATGGCGTTTAATATTGTTGGAAGCTTCACCGATAATTTCAAAATTGCGGATGACAGCATCCTGAGTCTTTTCATCGTGTAGAAAACTGGCCTCATCCAAATCTTCAACGTAACGATGAATCCGCTCGATGGCTTCAAGAATATGCCCAAGATACTCCGGCAAACGCAGGATGTCGGCTTTGCTCACAACCGTTGGGCCTCTTGTAGGATGCTCTCTCTAAAGGTGTCAGGAAGCGCCTTGGGGGTCAACACATCGACCGCCACGCCAAGCAGTTCCTTCAATTCATAACGGATCGCGCCAATATCAAACAGCGTGGTTTCCGGCGTTGGATCGACCAGTAAATCCAGGTCGCTCTCTTCGGTATCATCACCGTGCAACACCGAGCCGAACACGCGCACATTGTTGACGCGATGGCTCAGGGCGATTTCCCTGATGGCGTCGCGGTGGGCTTCCAGAGCTAGGGATGGACGCATAGAGATTTCTCCAGGAAAGGCGCGATCTTAGCGTGGAACATTCTTGCAGAAAATCCACGAGGGAAAAATTGGTAATCAGGAGGATTAAAAACCTTCATTGTCCACGTAAAAAACAAGCAGTTTCTCAGGCTTCTTTGGCGATAGCGTTTTCAGCCACTTTGTCTAGCAATTCCAAGCCCCTCGCTTCCTTGCCTTTGCCACGGGAAGCCCGCAGTTCAAAACGGGTTTCCGCGTCGAACTCCGCCGGCATCAAGGTCGCCATCTCTTCCATCAAGCGGTTCACGCCGATGCCACGCTGTTCGGCGAGAATTTTCAAGCGGCGGTGTTTTTCATCGGGTAAACGCAGGGTCAATGCGGCCATGTTATGTACTCTTTAAGGGAGAAAACCAATGTTCGTAGTCCCGGCTTTAGCCGGAACATCAAGACCGCCTAAAGGCGGGACTACAAACGAGAACTACAAGCTTACAAATCTGCATCATCCCAACCTTGCCCATAATGCAAAATGGGATACGCCCGCCACACACGGATCGCCTCATCCCTTCCCGTATGCGCCAAGTATTCTATCGCACTACTCCAAGGCCAATCCGTCCAATGATCCACATAACCATGATGTACAGGGTTGTGGTGAATATAATTTACCGTCGCCCAATAATGAGCATCCGAGCGCATGGCCCGATCACTCGCACGGTAGAAAACTTGACGGCCTCGGGTATCTTCTTCGCCGTTCCATTTGAAAGAATTACGGCCATGTAACTGGCCTAACGCATGTGTGAGGGATTTTAGCGCACTAGTTTTTACTAAAATATGGTAATGATTAGGTAATACGCACCACGCCTGTATACTATTACCGCTGTCTATTACGGTATTAAGCAGCTCTTTGGAAAAAGCTTCCATGCGTTCTTCGCTATGGCCTATTATCGGCTGATGCTCAAAGCAAGCAGCGGTAATATGAAAATCCGCAGGATAATCAATTGAAAAATGAGGAGGCGAATGCCAAGCTCTGCCTTCCTGTTTACGCGCAGCCAAAACCCTCTCGCGCTCTTCAGGAGAGATACCTCGCCAACGATAGCCACTGAAAGAATCACTACTCATGTTTGTAGTCCCGGCTTTAGCCGGAATAAAAGCCCGCCTAAAGGCGGTACTACAAACATTATAACTCACCCCGGAAGGCGCGATGCTGGAGCGAGGCGAATAGGGCGTCGAGTTTGGCTACGGAGGCGCGTTGGGTGGATTTTAGGCGTTCGATGGATTCTATGCAGCGGGAGAATTCCCTTTGCCTCTCAAGAGGAGGAAGTGGCAGAGTAAATTTTCTTATTTGCTCAAAATTAAGCCCCGGCTTAGTTTGGCCGTATTGAGCTTTCGCAATCTGATACTGCCCGCCTTTTTCAATGCTCAAGAAAAAAGCTAAAAACTCAGGATTTACTTCGCCCTCGCCTTGGTGAACCATGTGTCCCATCAAGTATAAATTCAGTAACATCTGAGAGTTTAACAAGCTTCATTCCCTGACCATCCCTTCCAACTCCCTCATCCCCGCCTCAATCTCCCTCTCCAACTCGGCCAATTCCGCCAGTATCTGCTTCGGCGGCACATGCTCGACTGCCTCATGCACCACTTCCTTGTAACGGTTCAGGCTCAGGTCGTAGCCGTTGGCGGCGATTTCGGCTTTCGGCACGAAGAAGCTTTGCGCGGTGCGGTCGTTGTTTGTGGTACCGGCTTTAGCCGGAACATTAAGACCGCCTAAAGGCGGTACTACGGACGAAGGGACTACGAACGCTCTCCAGCGGGCCAGCACGTCGGGTAGGTTGTTCTTGGCCTCTTCTTCGCGGGTCAGCAAATGCGAGGGTTTACAGCCGAGCTTGTCTTCGGCCAGCAGCGGTTGGCGCTTGTCGTCCAGGCTCCAGCCGTCGGCGGTGACATCGTAAAACCACACGTGGTCGGTGCCGCCGGAGTTGGTCTTGGTGAACAGCAAGATGGCGGTGGAGACGCCCGCATAGGGTTTGAACGCGCCGCCGGGCAGGGACACGATGCCGTCCAGCTTTTGTTCTTCCACCAGGAATTGGCGCAGCGCCTTGTGCGCCTTGCTGGAGCCGAACAACACGCCGTCCGGCACGATCACCGCCGCCCGTCCGCCGGGCTTGAGCAGGCGCAGGAACAGGGCGAGGAACAGCAGTTCGGTCTTCTTGGTTTTCACCATCGTCTGCAAGTCCTTGGCGCAGCTTTCGTAGTCCAGCGACCCGGCGAAGGGTGGATTGGCGAGGATCAGCGTGTATTTTTCTTCCTCGCCCGCATGGTCTTGGCCCAAGGAGTCGCGGTAACGGATGTCGGGATTTTCGACGCCGTGCAGCAGCATATTCATGCTGCCAATGCGCAGCATGGTGTTGTCGAAGTCGTAGCCGTGGAACAGGCCGTGGTGGAAGTGCTGGTTCAGCGCGGGGTCGTGGAACAGGTCGCGGTGAGTGCGCCGCAGGTATTCGCCCGCCGCCACGAGGAAGCCGCAGGTGCCGGAGGCCGGGTCGCAAATCACATCCTTCGGGCTAGGCGCGGTCATTTCGACCATCAATTCGATGATGTGGCGCGGGGTGCGGAATTGGCCGTTCTGCCCGGCGCTGGCGATTTTGCCGAGCATGTATTCGTACAAATCGCCCTTGGTGTCGCGGTCTTCCATCGGCACATGGTCGAGCAAGTCCACCACCTTAGCCAATAGCGCCGGGGTCGGGATGGTGAAGCGGGCGTCCTTCATGTGATGGGCATAGGTGGAGCCGTCGCCGCCCAAGGTGCGCAGGAACGGAAAGACGTGATCGCCGACCACGGTGTACATCTCGCGGGCCTCGAAGTGCTTGAAGCGAGACCAGCGCAGGTTCTCGTAAGCTTGGCCTCTCGCGTCTTCGCCTTCGGGGAAAATCCGCCGTGCCATCGGCTTCTTCAGCGTCGTGGCCTTGCGCTCCTCGACGGTATGCAACTCGTCCAGACGGCGCAGGAACAGGAGGTAGGTGATTTGCTCGATGACTTCGAGCGGGTTGGAAATGCCGCCAGACCAAAAAGAGTCCCAAATGCGGTCGATCTGATTGCGGATTTCGCCGGTAAGCATGGTTGATGGTTGTGATGGACAGGTGGGCCACCCGCGTTAGGGGCAGGCATGGGCAGGGGGCTATTTTCGTTGTTCAGGCTGCGGATGTCACTCCCCCGTATTTTTTCGCCTCAAAGATTGAAACGGTTCCGCTGGTGGAATATCTTTCCGGCGTCTCGAACATCAGCGCTGGAACGGTGCCGTTGTTGGCTTCGCCGCAAAAAGCCGACAACGGCAAAAAAGAACTCGCCAAGTGTTGCTCCAAATTTGTGATACTACCGGGATAGGTTGAAAAGCCTTGCCTGGCTTGCCATTTCGGCAAAGACCTTCTATTGTGGGAAAATCCATCAACTGTTTGCGCAGGAGGTATTCATCTATGGACGCCATCATCAATCCCGCCGAGGCTTTTCCCACCCGTTTCTGGCGTAGCCTGGAGGACGGGCGGGTCGAATGCCAAATCTGCCCTAGGGTTTGCAAACTGCACGAAAACCAGCGGGGCTTGTGCTTTGTGCGCGGCAACGTCGGCGGGGCGGTGGCTTTGCTGTCCTACGGGCGTTCCAGCGGCTTTTGCATCGACCCCATCGAGAAGAAACCGCTCAATCATTTCCTCCCCGGGACGCCGGTGTTTTCCTTCGGCACGGCGGGCTGCAATCTGGCCTGCAAATTCTGCCAAAACTGGGACATCAGCAAGTCACGGGAAATGGATCGTTTGATGGATCAGGCATCCCCCGAAGCCATCGCCCGTGCCGCACAAGAGACGGGCTGCCGCAGCGTGGCCTATACCTACAACGATCCCGTCATCTTCCACGAATACGCCATCGACACGGCGCAGGCTTGCCGCGCACTGGGCATCAAGTCGGTTTCGGTGTCCGCCGGCTACCAATGTGCCGAACCCCGCGCCGAGTTTTATTCTTACATGGACGCGGCCAATATCGACTTGAAGGCGTTCACCGAGGATTTCTACCATCGGCTCTGCGGTGGACATTTGCAGGCGGTGCTGGAAACCTTGGAATATATTAAAAAGGAAACCGCCGTCTGGCTGGAAATCACCACGCTGCTGATACCCGGCGAAAACGATTCTGAAGGCGAGTTGGAAAACCTCACCCAATGGGTGGTGGAGCATCTGGGGCCGGATGTGCCCTTGCATTTCTCCGCCTTCCATCCCGACTGGAAGATGTTGAATACCTTGCCCACGCCGCCCGCCACTTTGGTCAAGGCCCGGCAAATCGCCCTGAAAAACGGCATCCGTCATGTCTATGTCGGCAATGTCCACAACAAAGAGGGCGACAGCACTTGGTGCCATCAGTGCGGCAAGCTTTTGATTGGCCGTGATTGGTATGTGTTGTCGGAATGGAATCTGACGCCGGAAGGAAAGTGCCGATCTTGTGGGACGGCTTGCGCGGGGGTATTCGAGGCCCAGCCAGGGGATTGGGGGGCGAAGCGGGTGCCGGTGAATATGGCGGGAAAGGCTCGGTGAGGATCTTGGTTTTTAGCTTCGTCATGGGTATCCCATCGCTTAGAGCGGTGGGAGCCCTGCTGGACGTCCAAGCTGGGGCGGTGCGGTGCAGCTCGCCCGCGTCCGCACCGCCGGGGACGGGGAAGATCGGCCTGGTTTTCACGTGCCGCTAGACAGCTTGAGGACTCTCAGGGATACTTTGCGGCCTTAAAAAAATAAAGAACATCCTTTTAGGAGGTAGACATGGGTTTCTTGCGAGGCAAAAAAGTCCTCATCGTCGGCGTGGCGAGCAACCGCTCCATCGCCTATGGCATAGCGGCTGCGATGCGCCGCCAGGGTGCCGAGTTGGCATTCACTTTTCAGGGCGAGAAGCTTCAGGAGCGGGTGGAGAAGTTTGCCGCCGAGTTCGGCTCCTCCATCACATTACCTTTGGATGTGTCCGACGACGGGCAAATAGCCGCGGTATTCGAGGGGCTGGGCCAGCATTGGGACGGGCTGGATACCATCGTACATTCGGTGGCGTTCGCCCCGCGTGATGCGCTGGACGGGGATTATGTCGCGGCGACGACGCGGGAGAATTTTGCCGTGGCCCATGACATTAGCTCCTATAGCTTTACCGCGTTGGCCAAGGCAGGGCGGAAGATGATGGCCGGGCGCAACGGATCTTTGCTGACCTTGACTTACCTGGGCGCTGAGCGGGTGATCCCGAATTACAATGTGATGGGTGTCGCCAAGGCCAGCCTGGAGGCGAACGTGCGCTACATGGCGGTGGCTTTGGGGCCGGAAGGCACCCGCGTCAACGCCATCTCGGCCGGCCCGATCCGCACCTTGGCGGCCTCTGGCATCAATAATTTTCGCGATATGTTGAGCAAGGCCGAACACGCGGCCCCGCTGCGCAAGAACGTCAGCATTGAGGAGGTCGGCAATGTCGCGGCTTTCTTGTGTTCCGATCTGGCATCCGGTGTCACCGGCGAGATCACTTACGTGGATGCCGGTTACAATATCGTCGGTTTGGCGAGCATTTAAACCGCTCTATTGCGGCGGGCGTTGCCAGAACCGCCGCTTTTCCCTATGGGCAAGCGGCGGCAAACCAACGATCCAGCGGGTTCCAAAACACATGTCCCTGGAAGAACTGATCGTCCAATATGGGTATATTGCCCTGCTTATCGGCACCTTTCTAGAGGGTGAGACGATACTCATCATTGCCGGGTATCTGGCGCAAGATGGTTTTCTTGACCTGCCTTTGGTTATTCTTTCCGCATTCCTCGGCACTTTCGCCGGTGACCAGACTTTCTTTTTCTTAGGACGCTATAAAGGCGTCGGTTTCCTGGCCAAGCGTCTGGCTTGGCAGCGCAACACCGAAAAGGCTTTTGCCCTGCTCAACCGCCATCAAGTGGCCGTCATCCTAGGCTTCCGCTTTCTCTATGGCATCCGCAATGTCACGCCTTTTGTCATCGGTTCCAGTGGCCTGCATCCCTTGCGTTTCTTTATGCTCAATTTCCTCGGTGCGGCGGTTTGGGCGATTGCTTTTGGCAGTATGGGATACCATCTCGGAACCTTTGTGGAGATTGTGCTGCGCGACGTGAAAAAGTATGAAATGATCGGGCTTGCCGCGTTTTGCGGCATAGCCTTGGTTTATTTCCTGTGGTCGAATTTGCGGAAAAAATAATCCCGTCTGTTAAAATAGTCCGTTCAAAAAACCAGCGGAGATCTTTCCCTTGCCAAATTTCGTTCCTGGACAGCGTTGGATTAGCGAAACCGAGCCTGAACTGGGCTTGGGAACGGTCATTGCCTTTGAACCCAACCGCGTCACCGTGTTGTTCATCGCCAGCAGCGAGCGGCGCACCTATGCCGCCGACAACGCCCCGCTGACCCGCGTCCTCTTCGTCAAGGGCGACCGGGTGGAGTCTGTGGACGGCTGGTCTTTGCGGGTGCGCGAAGTGGAGGAAGAGGACGGGCTGCTCACTTATATCGGCCAGGACGAGGAGGGCAGGACAGCCCGCCTGGAAGAGGTGGAATTGAACCACTTCATGCAGTTCAACAAGCCGCAGGATCGCCTGTTTACCGGGCAAATCGACCCACAAAGCTTATTCAGGCTCCGTTACCGCACCCAGTTGAAGCTGGGCGAATTGGAACAGTCACCCGTGCTCGGCTTGGGCGGGGCGCGCACCAGCCTGATTCCTCACCAGCTTTACATCGCCCACGAAGTGGCTAGCCGCCATGGCCCGCGTGTGCTGCTGGCCGACGAGGTGGGCTTGGGCAAGACCATCGAGGCCGGGCTGGTCATGCACCATCAACTGCTCACCGGCAGGGCGGAGCGCATCTTGATCCTGGTGCCTGAGCCGTTGTTGCACCAATGGCTGGTGGAAATGCGCCGCCGCTTCAACCTGCGCTTTAGCCTGTTCGATGACGAACGCTATTACCAGCAGGAATCCGGCAATCCGTTCCAAGGCGAGCAACTGGTGTTGTGCGGACTGGATTTCTTCCGCGAAGAACCCAAACGCCGCGAGCAGGCGCTGGCGGCGGGCTGGGATTTGTGCGTGGTGGACGAGGCGCATCATCTGGAATGGTCGGAGGAACAGCCCAGCGAGGATTATTTATTCGTGGAGGCCTTGGGGAAGGCCGTCCCCGGTTTGCTGTTGCTCACCGCGACCCCGGAGCAACTGGGCAAACAAAGCCATTTCGCCCGCCTGCGCCTGCTGGATCCGGATCGGTTCTACAGTTTCGACGAATTCCTCGCCGAAGAGCGGCAATACGAGCCGCTGGCCCGGCTGATCGAACATCTGGCCGGGGACATCAGGCTGGACATGGACAGCCTGGCGCAACTCAAGGTCTTGCTGGCCAACGACCGCGCCGAGGAGTTGATGCGGCAATTGAACGAACCGGCGGTTTCGGAAGCGGCAAAGGAAGCTCTGACGCGGTTGCTGCTCGACCGCCACGGCACCGGGCGTATCTTGTTCCGCAACACCCGTGCCACGGTCAAGGGCTTTCCCGAACGCCGGGTGCATGCCCATGCCCTGCCCAAGCCTAAGCAATACGCGGCGGGCCAGGCCGATAATCTGGACGCCTTGCTGTTCCCGGAAACCCTTTATCGACAATCGGGGGAAAGCCCGGCGTGGTGGCGCTTCGACTCGCGGGTGCGCTGGCTGGTGGATACTTTGAACCGGCTCAAACCCGCCAAGGCGCTGGTGATCTGCGCCAAAGCGGCGACCGCCGTCGATCTGGAGGAAGCCTTGCGCGTGTTGGGCGGCATCGGCGCGGCGGTGTTCCACGAGGGCTTGAGCATCCTCGCCCGCGACCGGGCGGCGGCTTGGTTCGCCGACGAAGAGGAGGGTGCGCAAGTGCTGGTTTGTTCGGAAATCGGCAGCGAAGGCCGCAATTTCCAGTTCGCCCATCATTTGATCCTGTTCGACCTGCCTTTGAATCCCGACCAGTTGGAGCAGCGCATTGGCCGTTTGGATCGCATCGGCCAGCGGGAAACCATCCAAATCCATGTGCCTAGCCTGGAAAACAGCGCCCAGGCTGTGCTGTTCGATTGGTATCATTCCGGGCTGGATGCCTTCAACCAGCCGAGTCCTGCGGCTTCAGCCGTGTTTGCCCGTTTGCGCGGGGAACTTTTGGCCCTGCTGGAGCATGATGAAGCCGGACGCAGGTCGGCTATGGTTGCCGAAGCCCAAAAGCTCAACAGCGAGATTCTGGATGAATTGCACCAAGGCCGCGACCGGTTGCTGGAATTGAACTCCTGCCGCAAGCAGGAGGCCGAAGCATTGGCGGAACTGATCCGGCAGGCGGAGCGGAAAAACGATCTCTGGCCGTGGCTGGACGAGGTGTTCGAGGCTTACGGGGTCAATGTGGAGGAGCATTCCGAGGATTGCCACATACTTCTGCCCGGCGACCACATGCGGGTACCCAATTTTCCCGAGCTGCCTGAGGACGGCGCCACCGCTACCTTGAACCGCGACATCGGCTTGGCGCGGGAGGACATGCTGTTCCTGAGCTGGGAGCATCCCATGGTGCGCGGGGCGATGGACTTGATCCTCAACAACGTCCACGGCAACGCCGCCTTCGGCCTAGTGTGCCATGAAGACCTGGACGCCGGGCAATTGTTGCTGGAAGCCATTTTCATGGTGGAATGCGCCGCGCCCAAGCGGCTGAGTGCGGGCCGTTATCTGCCGCAGACCTTGATCCGCATCCTGATTGCCGCCGATTTGGAGGATCTCTCCGTGCTACCTTTCGACAGCTTGGTGGAAATTCCCCGGCCCATCGACAAGGATGAAGTCGCCACTTTGTTGCGCGGCCAGCGCAAGATCATCGAACGGATGCTCAAGTCCGCCGAGAAGACCGCGCAAAAGCGCCTGCCCGACATTATCGCCACCGCCACCCAGCAGATGTTGGATTACGCGACGGGGGAATTGAAGCGGCTGTCTGCCTTGAAGAAGGTGAATCCGTATGTGCGGCAGGAGGAATTGGATCAAGTCAAAGCCAATACCATGGAGTTGCATGGGCATTTGCAGGCTGCGCGGCTGCGGCTGGATGCGATCCGGGTGATGTTGGTGGCGTAAGATATGGAGCAACTGAGTTTAGCCGAGTTCTATGATTTAAAACGCCAGCCAAAAGGCAGAAGCATTGCCGTAGAGCCGGTTACTGAAGGCTTTCAACTGCAATACGAACACCCGAATGGGCGTTTGCTTCAGGGCAATTCAGTCGATTGGCTGGCGTCTCTTTCCAGTGCTAGCGTTGATCTTGTTTTCGCAGATCCGCCTTACAATATCAACAAAGCTGATTGGGATAGCTTTGAAAGCCAAGAGCAATACATTGGCTGGTCTATCCAATGGATAAAGCAAGCCTCGCGGGTGTTGAAGCCAACGGGTTCGTTGTATGTCTGTGGCTTCTCGGAAATTCTCGCCGATCTGAAACACCCTGCGTCAAAGTATTTCAAGCATTGCCGCTGGCTTATTTGGCACTATAAGAACAAAGCCAATTTAGGCAATAGACTTGTTCCCGATGACTTTTAATATAAATCAAATAGATAGACTCATTCTTTAATACTGGCAAATACTTTTTCCCCAGAATTTTTGCAAAAAATTTATCTATGTTAGTGATTTTAAATGATATAGCATCGGGAACAAGTCTAATGATTGGGGGCGTTCACATGAAAGCATCATTCATTTCCGCAAATCTGACGCCACGAAACTGAACATTGACGACGTGCGTACCCCTTATGGAGCGCATACGCTGAAATATCCTTCGCACCCACAGGCAGAGACCAGCGCCTATGGGAAGGGGGCGGTGAACAAGCTGCGTGACAATTGGACACCTCATCCCAAAGGAGCGAAGCCTAAAGATGTGATAGACATTCCAACCACCTGCAACGGGATGGGTGAAAAAACCCCTCACCCTACGCAAAAGCCGGAGGAATTGCTACGCAAATTTGTTTTGGCATCCTCCAATGAGGGCGATTTAGTGATTGATCCATTTTCCGGATCTGGCACAACGGCGGTTGTAGCCGAACAGCTTGAACGCCGCTGGATGGCTTGCGACCTCGATCCACAGTATAACCAATGGGCTATTGCAAGATTGGAAAACATCCGGCGCATGAGCAAAGAGGAATGGATAGCCCTTGATCGAAAAACGCTGGAACGAAGGGAGTCTATTCGATGAGCTTGTCCGGCTTGATAAGCCACGCCACCGACAAAGCACGATTTAAAACCATCGACAATTACGTTGACTTTTGCGTTCGTTACTTGGAGTATGTTGAAACTGAATTGCAGGCCAGAATTGTGTCGCAAAATGAAAGCCACTATCAGTTTTTCCAGTATCGGGAAGAAGGTGGTTTCAACATTACCCGACCGCTGAATTCGCGCTTGATGTATAACTTCGCCGATTTTTTTCTTGAGGCGAAACAATTTCAGCAGACACTTGCGCAATTGAAAGATGGAGATCGTCCATCAGATGAATTGCGCGAAAACATTGTTCGCACTATCTATACTCTTCAACAATCCATTGATGCCGCACTTGATGCACTGCCTGCTGGAAAATCAAACCAAGCACGGAAGATCAACGGGGATTTATTTGAGCGACTTATTCGCTTGCTAATTGTGGCGCTTGATGTGAATTGTGTGTCGGGGACGATGCAAGTTCCAGTAAAAGATGCTGATGGAAAAGAACTGTTTAAATCCAACTATCAGCACGATCTATTGTTAAGCAAATGTGACGAATTGAAAATAATCGGTTCTGTGAAAACATCCAGTAAAGACCGCATTGACAAAGTTTTTATGGATAAATTTCTTTATAACAGGCTTACCGATACGGCTTTGCCCCATATCGCTATTTTTCTGAACGATGTGCAACGGAAGAAAACGAAGCGAGAAAATCAGTATGGGATAAATGCAACGTTTCTGTCAAGTCACTTCAAAGCCTACACAATTAAGCTAAATCCATTAGACGGTGTATATTATTGTGACATTCGCCCCAATATGGTTGAAGACCTATTCCTTTCACAGCATATTAAGACCATTGACTATTTTTTCTATTCTGACCTTTGGAAATTACTTGATCGACAAGGACAGAGCCTTGGTGAAATTGCGATTGAAAGAAAAAATGGCATGGTGGAAAACTAATCTAAAACGGTCTATTTCAGGAGATTTAACTTAGCTTTCCACTGAACACAATCCTGAAATTTATTCAATTCCACGAACTTTGGGCAGAGCGTAAGCAAATGACCGAACAAACCCTGGTATTCGACCGCGAACTGATCCGCCGCTACGACCGGCAGGGGCCGCGCTATACGTCTTATCCCACTGCCGTTCAATTCGTGGACAGCTTCGGTATTCCGCAATACCTGGAACATGCTCGTCGCACTAACGAGGGGCCGAGTCCTGCGCCGTTGTCGCTGTATTTCCATATTCCGTTTTGCGCGACGGTGTGCTTTTACTGCGCCTGCAACAAGATCGTGACCAAGAACCAGGCGCACACCGCCCGATACTTGGATTGCCTGTCCCTGGAAATCGAAAGCCAAGGCTGCTTGTTCGACAAAAGCCGGCGGGTGGAGCAGTTGCATTGGGGCGGCGGCACGCCGACTTTCCTCAACCAGGCGCAGATGCAGCGCTTGATGGACGAGACCCGGCGGCATTTTAAGTTGCTGGATGCCGATGAGGGCGAGTATTCCATCGAGATCGACCCGCGCACCGTCGATGCCGAGCGGATTGGATTCCTGCGCGGGTTGGGCTTCAACCGCCTGAGCCTGGGAGTGCAGGATTTCGACCCCACGGTGCAGCAGGCGGTCAACCGCATCCAATCCGAGGAGCAGACTTTGGGGATCATCGACGCCGCCCGCAAGACAGGTTTCAAATCGGTCAGCTTGGATTTGATCTACGGCCTGCCGTTCCAGTCGGTGGATAGCTTTGATTTGACCTTGACCAGGGTTATTGACACCAGTCCGGATCGGATTTCGGTCTTCAATTACGCCCACTTGCCGCATCTTTTCAAGGTGCAAAAGCAGATCGACGAAAGTGCCTTGCCCTTGCCGGAAGAAAAGCTGCTGATTTTGCGCCATGCCATCAAGCGGCTGACCCATGCGGGTTATGTCTACATTGGCATGGATCATTTCGCCAAGCCCGGCGACGAGTTGGCCGTGGCGCAACGCGAGGGCAAGCTATCGCGCAATTTCCAAGGCTATGCCACCCATGGCGAGTGCGACATCGTGGGGCTGGGGGTCAGCGCCATTGGCCGCGTCGGCGACAGTTACAGCCAGAACGAACGCGACTTGGAGCGTTACCAGGAGCGCATCGAAAACGAGGGTCTGGCGGTTTTCCGGGGCGTCGGCCTGACGGCGGATGATCGCCTGCGCCGCGCAGTCATCAACCAGCTCATCTGCCATTTCGAGTTGACGGTCGCCGAGTTTGAAGCTTGCCACGGCATCGACTTCTGGGGCTATTTCGCCCGCGAATGGAAGGCTTTGGAGGCCATGAGCCACGACGGACTGCTGGACTTGGGACGGGAAGGGCTGCGGGTGCTGCCCGCCGGCCGGTTGCTGATCCGCAACATCTGCATGGTTTTCGATTATTATTTGAACAGCCAGGACGACGGCAGGATCCGCTATTCCAAGGTGATCTGAAGTAGTTTTAGGCTGTGGAGGCCCAAGCCTCCAAAGCCTAAAACTAATGGCTGCGCCAAAGGCCCACTGCGGCGAAAGCCGCCGCCATGGTCAACAGCCCTAAGCCGAAATTCAGCCAGTACGGCCAATGGCTGCGCTGCTCGAACAGGAATGGCAGGAAAAACAGCAAGGACACGGGAACGAGAAAGAAGATTTCGCGGGCATAGGCGCTGACCTTGGCCGCATCCATCGTGTCCCAGTACAGCCAGGTCATGGATAGGATGGAGACCAAGGGCAGGGCGACGATGAACGCCCCCAGCGTGGCGGAGCGTTTGGCGACCTCCCCCGAGGCCAGGATGACGGCCAGGCTAAGGGCGAGTTTGAGCAGGTAAACGAGCATCTGGCCTCCCGGCAATGCGGGCTATTTCACGCCGTCCGGTTTCTGTTTGTGGAACACCAATACGGTCATGGCGGTGAGTGGAACCATCAAGGACAGCACCAGGCCGTCCAGCCTAGGCAGGGCAGGGTGGCCCGTCGCCGCGAACACCAGATGGGCCAGATAGGCGAGGTAGTAGGCCAGGAACAGGAACCCCTCCCAGCGCTGGATGGTGAATCCGGTCAGGAACGCCGGCGCGCAGGCTAAGGCCACCATGATCATGACCGGGATGTCGAAGCGCAGGACTTCAAGGGAGACGGGAACGCCATCGGGCGAGACCAGGCCGGTCAGCAGGCCACGGCGAGGATGTTGAAGATGTTGCTGCCGACCACGTTGCCTACGGCGATGTCGCGCTCGCCGCGCAGGCTGGCCACCACCGAGGTCGCCACTTCCGGCAACGAGGTGCCGATGGCTATGATGGTGAGGCCGATCACCAACTCGCTGACGCCCAAGTCCACCGCCACCCGCACCGCGCCATCCACCAACCAGCGCGATCCCAGCACCAGCATGAGCGCACCGCCGACCATGTAGGCCAAGTCGATTTTCCAGGCGTGTGGCGTTTTTTCCTCCTTGCCCACCCCGAATTCGCGCTCGTATTCTTCCCGCACCGCCCGGCTTTCCTTGCGGCTTTGCCGGATGAGGAACACCGTGTAGGCGACGACCATAGAAAACAGCAGCAATCCATCAATGTGGCCGATCTTGCCATCCACACCTAAGATGAGCAGCAGGATGGAGACGCCGATCATGATGGGGATGTCGAGGCGGATCAACTGTTGGGCCACCACCAGGGGGGTGATCATGGCGGAAACCCCGAGGATGAATAGGATGTTGAAAATATTGCTGCCCACCACATTGCCGATGGCGATTTCGGCCTCGCCGGTGAATGCCGCGTAGGTGCTGACCGCCAATTCCGGCGCGCTGGTGCCGAAAGCCACCACGGTCAGCCCCACCACCAGGGGCGAAATGCCGACCGAGACAGCCAACTTGGATGCCCCGCGCACCAGGAACTCGGCCCCCGCCACCAGCAAGACCGTACCCAGGATCAATAGTGCCGCTGTCATCATCTCTTCTCTCCTCGTTATTCTTGTGGGGATGGGCGTATCGCAGGGCTGGGAGTCCACGCCATGGCATAAGCTTATAGCTTTATGGTTGCATCGCAAATCCGCCCAGCCGTTATAATTCCTGGCTATTTTTCAATAACCAAAAATTCAAGGCGCTTCATGAATTTTGCATACATTGTATCCGGCTTGTCGGTAGGATTGTTGGTCGGTCTCACCGGCGTGGGCGGTGGTTCACTCATGACGCCCTTGTTGGTTTTTCTGTTCGGTTTCGCCCCGACCACTGCCGTGGGCACGGACTTGCTGTTCGCGGCGATCACCAAGAGCGGCGGGGCGGCCGTGCATCACCGCACCCATGGTTCTGTGGAGTGGCGGATCGTCCGGCTGATGTGCGCGGGCAGCCTGCCGGCGGCGGCGGCGGTGATCTTCGTCCTGGAATATTTCGACATTCCCCGCAAGACGCTGGCCGGTGTCATGGGCAACGCTTTGGGCGTGGCCTTGATTTTGACTGCTTTTGCCTTGTTTTTCCGCAACCGGCTGAAACGGGCCGGACTGGAGACCGATATCCATGCTCCGGGCCGCTTTCATCGTTTTCAAGCGCCTGCCACGATTCTGACCGGCCTGATTCTTGGGGTTCTGGTCACCCTGTCTTCCGTGGGGGCGGGCGCGTTGGGCACGGTTGCGCTGTTTTTCCTGTATCCGCGCTTGCCCACGTTGCGTATCGTCGGCACCGATCTGGCCCACGCCATTCCGCTGACCACGGTCGCAGGCCTTGGCCATTTGCACATGGGCAATGTCGATTTCGTGCTGCTAGGCAGCCTGTTGGTCGGCTCGTTGCCGGGTATTTGGGTCGGCAGCCACCTGAGCGCGAAGATCCCGGAATATTTTCTGCGCCCCCTGCTGGCTTCGGTGCTGATGCTCATCGGCGTGAAGTTCGTCTGGCCGATGTTTGCCTAAGTAATTTCAAGTCTTTGTATTTAAAAGATATTAAAGAAATCTGTCGGAGTGTCGTCCAGATGGATGAGGGCGATTTGCCCGAGGGGGGACAGGGCGGCGGACCATGACATAATAAATGGCTTATTGATCCTCATCAAAAAAATTTATGAAATTTGTTGAATTAGACTGTTCACGAATTTAAAATGTCAGCCACTGACGGAGATGTGCTTCAGTCACGTAGTTCCGACAGGCTAGGCGGTAGGCAAAACCCCGCCACAACCTTTCGCAGACGCCCGCGTGGCGTCGTCTTTAAATCATTTTATTTTGAGGTACTTAAGATGGAAAACGAAAAAGATAATTTTTGGCTCTACATTGGCGGTCTGATCGTTGTCACGATCGTGCTGGTGCTCATGTTGAAGTCGAGAGAGATGGAAGTGAGCGGAGCCGGTGAAGCACAGACCCAGCTCAAGGCCGAAGTGGAAAAGCAGCTCAGCAAAGCGAAGTAAGAGAGGCGGCATAGGCGGCTAGGCCATGTTCAAGCATTGAAATGTTTGGAGAAAGCCAAAAACAATAATAAAAGCCGCCAGGAGGAGTTGAGAGTCAAAAGCCTTGTTGTGGGAAGCTTTTTAGGATGTGGGCCAGCAAATAATAACAATTTGCCCATTTCCGCTTCCTGCGGCAAGGCTTTTTCTATAATATTAATGGCAACACCCTCGCCTTCGCTTCTTTAAGCTGCGGCATCCTCGATTTCAAGTCCGCAGTCTATGGATTTCCTGAACAAAGACCGCATCATCGCCCCTCCGGATTACAACCGTTGGCTGATCCCGCCTGCGGCGCTTTCCGTCCATCTTTGCATCGGCCAAGTCTATGCCTTAAGCGTATTCAACGAACCTTTGACCCGTGTGCTCGGCGTATCCGCATCCACGCCCGATGACTGGAAACTCTCCTCCGTGGGTTGGATTTACAGCCTGGGTATCGTGTTTCTGGGGCTTTCCGCGGCGTTCGGCGGGAGTTGGCTGGAAAAAGTCGGCCCTAGGCGGACTATGTTTTGGGCCGCCTGTTGCTTCGGTGGCGGCTTTTTCCTTTCGTCCTTGGGCGTTTGGTCGCATCAAATAGTGTTGCTGTATCTCGGCTACGGTGTGCTGGGCGGCTGCGGCCTTGGTCTGGGCTATGTCTCGCCGGTTTCGACGCTGCTGAAATGGTTCCCGGATCGCCGGGGCATGGCCACCGGCCTGGCGATCATGGGCTTTGGCGGCGGGGCGATGATCGGCGCCCCCTTGGGCGTGGCGCTGATGGCCTATTTCAAGAGCGGAGCATCGGTCGGCGTTGCGCAAAGCTTTTTAGTGATGGGCTCGGCCTACTTCGCATCCATGCTGGTCGGTGCTTTCGCTATCCGGCTTCCGCCGCCGGACTGGAAGCCGGTTGGCTGGACGCCCAAAGTCGAGTCGAACAGGATGGTGACTCAACGCCATGTCCATATCGACCAAGCTCTGAAGACACCGCAATTTTATTGGTTGTGGGCCATCCTTTGCCTGAATGTCACGGCCGGTATCGGCGTCCTGGGCCAGGCTTCGGTGTTGATCCAGGAGATGTTCAAGGGCCGCATCACCCCGGAGGCGGCGGCGGGTTTTGTCGGCTTGCTCAGCTTATTCAACATGGGCGGGCGGTTTTTCTGGTCCACGGCTTCCGATTACTTGGGGCGGAAAAACACCTATTTCGTCTATTTCACCCTGGGTGCCTTCCTGTATTCCATGCTGCCGACCTTGGCCCACGAGGGGGATTTGGTGTTGTTCATTGCCGCCACGGCGGTGATTCTCAGCATGTACGGCGGCGGTTTCGCCGCGATACCCGCCTACCTTGCCGATGTGTTTGGCACCCGCTACGTCGGCGGCATCCATGGACGCTTGCTGACTGCCTGGTCCACCGCCGGGGTGTTGGGCCCGGTCTTGGTCAACTATATCCGCGAATACCAAATCGGCCACGGCGTGGCCAAGGCGGATGCCTATACGTCCACCCTTTACATCATGGCCGGGCTGTTGGGCCTGGGCTTCGTCTGCAACCTGTTGATGCATGAAGTGAGGGAAAGGCATTATATGCGCCACGACGAGGTTGACGACCCTTTGCAAGGCTGAATCCCCACGCCATCAAAACCAGCCAACCTTTCCGACAGGAGCCGCGTCCATGGGCAAACGCAACAGGCCGCAACGCCAGATTCCGCAAAAATACCAGGCATCCTTCCGGCAAAAGGCGGATGCCGCGTCGCAGCAGAAAATCCCGCCCATCGTCAAGCCGCCTTTGCGGCCGAAACAATGGGCGCTCTTGATCCTCTTCTGGAGCTATGTACTGATACCCCTGTCCTGGGGCATTGCCTCGACCGCGCAAAAAGCCTTGTCTTTGTTCAAATAGTCGGGGACGGTGCATAGCTTAGGGGCAGGCTTGCCGATGTAATAACCCTGGACGTAATCCACGCCATAGCTTTGCAGGATTTCGAGGGTGTTCTCATTTTCGACAAATTCCGCCACGCTTTTCTTATTGTAGGCTTTGGCAATATCGACCATGGCGCGGACTAGGATCTGGTCGTCCAAGCTGTCCGCGAGATTGAAAATGAACGATCCATCGATTTTGATGTAATCCACCGGGAAGTGTTTAAGATAATAAAAAGAAGAAAATCCACTGCCGAAATCGTCCAACGCGAAGCAGCAGCCGATGGACTTGACGGCGTTGACGAATTCGCGCGCACGGGTGAGGTCGGCCACCGCCGCAGTTTCGGTGATTTCGAAAACTATCCTGTGCGGGTCTATATCGGTGGTCTCAAACAAGCTTCTCAGATTTTCCAACAGAATTTCGTCGCCAATGCTGACACCTGACAGGTTGATCGTGAAGGTGGTGCCATCCATCTCCCTCGGCAGTTCGGCCACGTAAGCGATAGCCCTTCGCACCACCCATAGATCCAGATCCCTTATCAGGTTGCTACGCTCGGCAATGTCCAATAATTCGACCGGGGTGGTGATGGTGCCGTCGGGCATGTGCAGACGCAGTAGGATTTCAAAGTGTGAGATGTTGCGTGTGGACAGGTGCATGACGGGCTGGAAATACAGTTCGAAGCGGTTTTCCGCCATGCTGCGCTTGATGCGCTCCTCCCAGGCCAGCCATTCGTGCAGACGCTCCCTGGCCTTCTCGTCGGGCGAAAAGATGTGCCAGCCATTGCGTCCTTTGTCCTTGGCCTGGTACATGGCGATGTCGGCATGGACCAGCAAATCCTTGACGCTGAAGCCCCCATCCGGAAACATGGCCACGCCGATGCTCGCCGAGATCGGATGTTTGATCCCCAGGACAGGGAGGGAGATGGCGGCAAGCTGGGCGTTGATTTTTTCGGCTGTGGCGACGGCCGTGGACTCGTCGCTGTCCATGAGGCCGATGGCGAATTCGTCGCCGCCCAGCCGCCCCAAGATGTCGTAAGGCCGGATAAGCTTGCGCAACTCGTCGGTGACCAGTAGCAACAAGCTGTCGCCGGTATGGTGGCCGCTGGTATCGTTGAGGAATTTGAAGCGATCCAGGTCGATGAACAGCAGGCAGCCACGCCGTGCGGTGTCGCGGGCGGACATCAGCATGCGTTCCATATCGGCCACGAAGCGGCGGCGGTTATAGCATCCGGTCAAGGGGTCATGATCCGCCAGATAGGCTAGGCGCGCTTCGTTCTGCTTGCGTTCGCTGATGTCCAGGCCTACGGCAAGGAGGGTGATAGGGTCGCCAGGCTTCGGACTCAGCCGGGTGTGCACCCAGGATATGTCGCGCTGGCTGGCATCGTAACACCTCAAGCTTGCCTCGTGGCGCAGGTGTTCGATTTTTCCTTCGGCAAGATCTTTCAAGCGGTCGTTCAGAGTGGTCAGCGGATTGAGCAGGAGCGGGGAGGTTGCCAGCGGGATGTCGCGCAATTCCGCTTCGCTGAAGCCGGTCAGTTCGCGTCCATAGCGGTTGATGGAAATGATGCTTCCCGCCTCGTCATGGGTGACGATGATGACTTGGGCGTGATCGAGCAGGCTGCTGACGAAGGCGCTTTTTTTGTAAACCTCGTCGAGGGCGGTTTGCAGCGAGCGGGTGCGTTCCTCGACCTCGGTCTCCAAGGATTGCAGGCGCCAAGACAACATGATTGCCGTGCTGTCGAGCATGTCAATCTCATCTTGCAGATGGGCCTTCTGGCGCGGATTCACCGCCTGGCGCAATTCGGCGAAAGCGCTGCGACCCAATAGGGGTATGGCTTGGGCCGTGCGCAATAGCCGGTTCAGGGATTTGCCGAGCAGCACGTAGAGCAGAATCAACGACAAACCCCCTCCCAACAGGCTCAACAGCAATGCGCTGAAAGCGGTCTCCTTGGCCTGCGCCAGATCGAGGCTGATATCCTTGATCAGCAGGATGCGCATTCCCTGGGCATTGCCGTCTTCGGCCAAGACGATCTCAGCCACTTCGTAAGTTTTTCCTGCGCTTTCCAACAGGTTCGTGTGTTCCAGAAAAGCGGGCAGGTCGAACTGTGTGCTCGCCAAGTTGAGGATTTCGAGGGTGATGGCAGGGTTGGAAGCGGCCTGGATGCGCATCCCCCAGCGGGTTTGCAGGCTGTCGGAAGCATCCCCGGCTTCGCCGGGCAGGGTGGCGTTGATGACCGCGATGTCGGCGTTGGAGATATTGTGGAAAGCCAGAACCATTTCCGCGAGGGATGTGCCGACGGCGAATTGGCCGGCCAAACGGCCGTTGACTAGCACGGGGGCAAGGGCGTAGACACGGCAGGTTTTCACACATGAAACGAAGCTGCTCGGTGATTCTAGGCGTGAAGTCTCCAGTGAGGCCTTTTTCCAAGTGTCGCTGTTGGCTGCCTGCGGGGGCATGGCACTGCTGCCCCAGGCTTCCAATAGCTTGCCTTCGGTGTCGAAGTAATAGGCGTCTTCCAGGCCCATGTCTAGCTGAAAGGTGGCCCAGAATTCGTCAAAGCGGCGCTTGAATTCCCGTTGGCTTTTTTTTGCCAAGGGGATTCGTGTGCCGGAGAGGGAGGGCAAGGTCATCGCCACCTGTTCCATGTGGCGACGCTCTTGGCGGATCAGCCCGTTGATTTGCCGGGAATACAAGGGTAGCGCGGCATGGCGCGCCTCCTCATAGCGTTCCAACAGATAGAGCTGGAAGAACCGGGAGAGCAGAGCGAAGGTGACGAACGAAAGCAGGACAAGCGATCCTAGGAGTTTCCAACGCAGGCTGAAAAATCGGCTGGCAGGCTTGGCACTGCCTTCCTCGCCCCAAGTCTCGGTCGACCGGTCGCTCATGTCAAAATCAATGGGTGTCCAACGGCGTTGGCTTTTCCGGTCGGTGCCGACACGTCAATCCAGGTATTTGTCGGTGACAGCGCCCTCGGAAGCCGAACTGACCAGCCGGGCGTATTTGGCCAGCACACCCCTCTCATAGCGTCGTTCGGGCTTGGCCCATTGCCGCAGCCGCAGGCTAATTTCTTCTTCGGCCACATGCAGGTTGAGTTTCCGGGTCTCGGCGTCGATGGTGATGGAATCGCCGTTTTTGACAATGGCCAGCGGGCCACCGACGAAAGCTTCCGGCGTGATGTGGCCGACCACGAAGCCGTGGGTGCCGCCTGAGAAGCGGCCATCGGTAATCAGCGCCACTTCCTTGCCCAGCCCCTTGCCCATCACTGCGGAGGTGGGGGAGAGCATTTCCCTCATGCCAGGGCCTCCCTTCGGCCCTTCAAAGCGAATGACAATGATGTCGCCTTTGATGATCGTGCCGTCGAGGATGGCCTTCAAGGCCAGTTCCTCGCAGTCGAAGACCCGCGCCGTGCCGGTGAAGGTCAGCCCTTCCTTGCCGGTGATTTTTGCCACCGCGCCATCGGGGGCGAGGTTGCCGCGCAGGATGACCAGATGGCTGTCTTTCTTGATCGGATTGTCCAAGGGCTTGATGATCTGCTGGCCCGCCGGGTAGTCCGGCGCTTCCGCCAGATTATCCGCCAAGGTCTTGCCGGTCACGGTCAGGCAATCGCCGTGCAGCAGCCCGGCCTTCAATAATTCTTTCATCAGCGGCTGGATGCCGCCGATGTCGACCAATTCCGCCATCGAATATTTGCCGCTGGGCTTGAGATCCGCCAGCATGGGGACGTTTTGGCCGATGCGGGTGAAGTCATCCAGATCCAGAGCCACTCCGGCGGCATGGGCCATGGCCAACAGATGCAGCACCGCATTGGTCGATCCGCCCAAGGCGATCACTACGGTGATGGCGTTCTCGAAGGCCGGCTTAGTCATGATGTCGCGGGGTTTGATGTCCAGTTTCAACAGCTTCAGCACCTGCGCACCGGCCCGCTCGCAGTCGAGCTTCTTGTCGTTGGAGATGGCAGCCTGGGCGGAACTGCCCGGAAGGCTCATGCCCAGCGCCTCGATGGCGGAGGCCATGGTGTTGGCGGTGTACATGCCGCCACAAGAACCCGGCCCTGGGATGGCTTTGGACTCGATGGCCTTTAGCTCGGCGTCGTCGATCTTGTCGTTGGCCCTGGCCCCGACGGCCTCGAACACGGAGACGATGTCCAGTTTCTGGCCGCTATGGCAGCCGGACAATATCGTGCCGCCGTACACGAACACCGCAGGCCGGTTGAGGCGGGCGATGCCAATCAGGCAGCCGGGCATGTTCTTGTCGCAGCCGCCGATGGCGACGATTCCGTCAAAGCCTTGGCAGCCGACCACGGTCTCGATGGAATCGGCGATGACCTCACGCGACACCAGCGAATACTTCATGCCCTCGGTGCCCATGGAGATGCCGTCGGAGATGGTGATGGTGTTGAAGATGACTGCTTTGCCGCCGGCGTCGTCGATGCCTCTGGTCGCGTCGTCCGCAAGTTTGTTGATGTGCATATTGCAAGGGGTGACCATGCTCCAGGTCGAGGCCACGCCGATCTGTGGCTTCTTGAAGTCGGCGTCGGTGAAGCCGACGGGATACAACATGGCGCGGCTGGGTGCGCGTTCCATGCCATCGACGACGAGGGAGGAAAATTGGCGGGTTTTGTTGTCGCTCATGATTTGCGTAGGCTCCGGGGTGGCTTGGGGGCTTGTTGGATTGTCCTGTTTGCAAGGCGTTTGCTGGCGGATGCGCCACCTAGCCGATGGCTTAAAGTTTGTGGCTGCGCTGATTTTTAGAATGAATCCCAACTGCTTTTTTTGCGCCAACTCAAACGGGGTAGGATCAGGCCGAGGACTATGCCGCCAAAGAGCACACCTGCGCCGATCATGAACCAGTCCTGCTTGTCGCGGGAGTCCATGGCTTGTTTTTCACGTTTGAGGGTTTCCAGTTCGCTTTCCAGGGTGACTTTTTCCTGGGTCAGTTGGTCGCGCTCGTTTTGGATCTGCAACACATTGGCCGACGCTTGCCTTATGGCAGTGACCTCGCTGTTCAAGCGCGCGGTTTCAGCCTTCAACTCTTGGCTGGATTTTTCGGCAGTTTCCTTGCTGGATTTCAAAGCCACCAAGTCGGACTTGAGGCGTTGGTTTTCCTCGCGCAAGTTGGCCAGCTTTTTCGAGTTTTCCTCCATGTCTCCACGTGCTATAGGCGAGAGGCTCAAATAGCGGGTGGAAACCCAGCCCTCTTCGCCCGATTCCAGCGTCACGCGAGTGTAACCGTTGGTTTCGCTATCCTCGGCGACGGTGAGTTCGGTGCCGGACGGCAGTGATTTGATGATCTTGTATTGGTTGCCCGATCCTGAGCGCAATTGCACTTCGAGTTTGTCAGTGATCCACGCCAAGCTTCCCGCATGGGCGAGCAGACATGGCAAAAGCAGCAGAATGGCCAAAAGGCTTTTTTTCAATTTGGTTTTCCCTGGGGCAGTTTATCTTGGAGCCATTCTACCAAAAAGCCGCCCGCGATTGACCGAATCGGCGGGTGCAACGTCTGCGGCGGGGTTCAAGCACCGGCCAACAGGAATTCAAGCAGGGCTTTTTGCGCATGGAGACGGTTTTCCGCTTCGTCCCAGACCACGCTTTGCGGGCCGTCCATGACCTCGGCCGAGACTTCCTCGCCGCGATGGGCGGGCAGACAATGCATGAACAAGGCGTCTTTGGCGGCCTGGCCCATGAGCCGGGCGTCTACCTGGTAGCCGGCGAAGGCTCTAGCGCGCAATGCTTGCTCTTCCTCTTGGCCCATGCTGGCCCACACGTCTGTGACCACCAAGTCCGCGCCTTGGGCTGCCGCGAAGATGTCGCGGGTGAGTTCGACACGTCCGTCGGCTTGTGCCAACAGTTCCGGTTCCGGGTCGTAGCCTTCCGGGCAAGCGATTTTCAGGCGGAAGTCCAATTGTCGAGCGGCGTGGATGTAGGTCTGGCACATGTTGTTGCCGTCGCCGATCCAGGCCACGGTTTTGCCCGCGATGTCGCCGCGATGCTCGAACCAAGTCTGCATGTCGGCCAGCACTTGGCAGGGGTGGAAGCGGTCGGTGAGGCCGTTGATGACAGGCACCCTGGAATGTTCGGCGAAAATCTCCACCGTTCGGTGGGCATGGGTGCGCAACATGATGCAATCGACCATGCGGGAAAGCACCTTGGCGCTGTCTTCCACGGGTTCGCCGCGGCCGAGTTGGCTGTCGCGGGGCGATAAAAAAATGGCTCCGCCGCCGAACTGGATCATGCCGGCCTTGAAGGAAACCCTTGTGCGGGTGGAGGATTTTTCAAAAATCATCCCCAACACCTTGTTCTTCAGCGGTTCGTAGACAGTCTTGAGTCCCTTGAGTTCGTTGGCGCGACGGATCAGGGCGCGGATCTCCTCCCCGCTCAAGTCGGTAAAGGTGACAAAATGACGCGGATTCATAATCGCTGGTTCTAGTTATTTTTGGAGGGTGTAGGTGTTGACGAGTGCTGCCAATTGCCCAGTCAGATACAGCGCGTCGGCATCACTAAGGATCAGCGGCGGCAATAGGCGGAGGGTGGTTTCGGCGGTGACATTGATCAACAGGCCCTGTTCCAGCGCCAAGGCAACTAAAGCGCCACAGGGTTTATCGAGTTGGATGCCGATCATCAGCCCCAGGTTGCGCACCTCGACCACATGGGGGTTGCCTAAGAAAGCTTTGCGCAAATCTCCGGCGATGGCGGAACCTAAAAGGCGGGCGCGTTCGGGAAGCTTTTCCTCGCGCAGGGTTTTGAGCACCGCCAGGGCGGCGGCGCAAGCCAGAGGGTTGCCACCGAAGGTGGAACCGTGCTTGCCCGCCGTCAGCACCTCCGCCGCAGAGCCATTCGCCAGGCAGGCACCGATGGGGACGCCGTTGCCCAGCGCCTTGGCCACGGTCACCACATCGGGGACGATGCCGGCCTGCTGGAATGCGAACAAGCTGCCAGTGCGGCCCATGCCGGTCTGCACCTCGTCCAGCATCAACAGCCAGCCACGCTGGTCGCAGATTTCGCGTAACTGCTTGAGGTAGGCGGGGCAAGGGATGCGCACCCCGCCTTCGCCTTGCACCGGTTCGACCAGGATGGCGACCACATCCGGGTCGTCAAGGGCGGATATGGCCGCAACGTCATCGTAGGGTACGCGCAGGAAGCCCTCGACCAAAGGTTCAAAGCCTTCCTGGACCTTGTGGTTGCCGGTGGCACTCAAGGTCGCCAGGGTGCGGCCGTGGAAGCTACCTTCCATGACCACGATGGCGGGTTTGTCTACCCTCAAGCCATGGCCGTATTTGCGGGCGAGCTTGATGGCCGCCTCGTTGGCCTCCGCACCGGAGTTGCAGAAGAAAACATTGTCCATGCCGGTTGCGGAGGCCAGTGCGTCGGCCAGTGCTTCCTGGTTCTCGACGCGGTAAAGGTTGGAGGTGTGCAGCAATCTTCCGGCTTGCGCGACAATGGCCGCCGTAACCGCCGGATGAGCGTGGCCCAGGTTGCACACACTGATTCCGGAAACGGCATCCAGGTGGCGTTTGCCATGGGTGTCCCAAAGCCAGGCACCCTCGCCCCGCTCGAAGCTGACGGGCAGTCTGGCGTAAGTCGGCATTACATGGCTGGTCATAAGGCTCCCGAAAAAACAAAGGGCAGTCCTTGTAGACTGCCCGAAAAATATTAGGGCTGAAATTATATGCAAAAAACCCTGGCGCACAAGATGCCGGTTTGTTTTCCGGCGATTCCCGTGCTTCTTGCGGCAAGGCCGCTTAAATTGTGGCGTGATTTCTGATAAATTCACTGGGTTTTTCAATCCACCATCTAGGAAAAGCTTATGGAACCCATTGAACGCATCAAGCAGCAAGTTGAGTCCAACCCCGTCCTGTTGTACATGAAAGGCACCCCCGAATTTCCGCAATGCGGCTTCTCAGGTAGGGCCGTGCAGATCCTGGAGCGGTGTGGCGTGGAATTCGCCTATGTCAATGTGTTCGAGGAACCCGAGATCCGCGAAAACCTCAAGTTGTATTCCAATTGGCCGACGTTTCCTCAATTGTTCGTGAACGGTGAACTGTTGGGCGGGTCGGACATCATGTTGGAGTTGTTCCAAAATGGCGAACTTCAAGGATTGCTGAAGCCTACGAAAGAAGCTTAAGTTTAGCGCGACGGATCGGTGTTTCCCTCCGCGCTGGCCGACACCAACTCGCCCCAGCGGTTGACGATGCCGCAGAATAGGCGCGCGGTTTGCTCCGCGTCATAGGCTGCCGAATGAGCCTCCTGGTTGTCCCAGGCAAGGCCTGCCGCCTGGGCGGCTTTGGCTAGCACGGTCTGGCCGTAGGCCAGGCCGCTCAACGTGGCGGTGTCGAAGGTGCTGAACGGGTGGAACGGATTCTTTTTGATCCCCGTGCGCGCCACGGCGGCGTTGAGGAAGCTGATATCGAAGGCAGGATTGTGTCCGACCAGGATGGCACGGGTGCAGCCATTGCGTTTGACGGCGGCGCGGATCGGATGGAAAATTTTGTGCAGCGCTTCCTTTTCATCCAAGGCGAACCGGAAAGGATGGAAAGGGTCGATTTTGTTGAAGGCCAAGGCGGATTCGTCCAGTTTTGCCCCTGGGAAGGGGATCACGTGGGCGGAGTGGATCTCTTGGATGGACAGCCTGCCGCTCCCGTCCATTTCAGGAATGACCGCCGCGATTTCAAGCATAGCGTTGCGCAGGGGATCGAAACCCGAGGTTTGATTCGACCACCACCGGCAAGTAGCCTCGAAAGCGCTGGGAAAACAGGGTTTTTTCGGAATTCATGTGCGAAAGGGTGATTTTTTCCTCGACTAGAGTCGTTTGGGGAATTATATTTATCGGCATTTAGTGGTTCAAAACCGCATTGGGCAACGAGGGTTTAAGGGGGACGGCGGATGTGGGCACACCCACCCCGGAAGAATCCTGACCGAAATTCCCAGGAAATCAAGCAGGAACAGTAAAATGAAGAAAAACGCTTACATTTTCAAGCTTAGAACGGCCATTCTGGTCGGCCTGACCCTAGGTGCCACCGGGTGCGCCACCTCGCAAAAGGCAGATTCCCGCGACCCTTGGGAAGGTTGGAACCGAAGTGTGCAGAGCTTCAACGACAAGCTTGACGATTATGTCATGAAGCCCGTTGCCAGGGGCTTTAAAAAGGTCACTCCAGAATTCGTCGATAGCGGTGTCACCAATTTCTTCAGCAATATTGACGATATCAACGTGCTGATCAACGATCTGCTCCAGTTCAGCTCGCCCAAACCGGCATGGACACTGGACGCTTCCTTGTCATCACCACGCGGTTCTCGCGGATTCGTGGATGTGGCGAGCAAACTTGACTTGCCGAAGCACCACGAGGATCTGGATCAGACCCTGGGGGCTTGGGGAGTCCCTTCCGGGCCTTATGTTGTGATACCGCTGCTCGGCCCCAGCACACCGCGTGGGGTCGTCGGCTTGGCGGGGGACGGTGCCACCAATCCCATATACTGGATCAATCCGGCAGCCGATGCGTACGGCACTGGAACCTTGAGAACCATCGACACGCGGGCGGACTTGTTGAGTGCCAGCAAGATCGTGGATGAGGCTTCGGTTGACCGTTACGAGTTCATCCGCAACGCTTATTTCCAGGATCGCAATTACAAGATCTATGACGGCAATCCGCCGCCGAGTTCCGAGGACGACGCCTTGGAGAAGCAGATGGACGAATTGGAGCATTTGGACGGCAAGTCGGCCAAGCCTAACTGACCCCGCCTCTTGGCCTGATCCAATGCCGAAGCAATGGCGGGCTTTGGTTTTTTATGGAAAGCAGCCGTTTGTTTGGCGTTTAAGGCTAGGCAAACGGCGGTTTACAGCAATTTCCAGCCGATCATTTCCCTGCCCTCAGCGGCACCAGTTGTTCCTCGCCAAATGGGAGCACCGAGGGTTTCTCCCATCGGGTTTTTTCTAGCGTGACGACGCCTTTGTTCTGGAGGCAGCCGGTAGAAATCCGGGCCGTTGTGGCTGGCGAACTTGATAAATTCTCCAGCTTGTCGACGGCCTCGAAGGCTTTGCGTAAAGCTCGATTGCGGCGTAAGCCGTGTAACATCCGGCGCAACCACAAGCGGATTCTTTCTGGTTTTGCGGGTGGGGGGCGCTGTCGGTGCCTAGGAAAAACTTCGCTTCCCCGCCGGTCGCCGCCTCCACCAAGGCTTGCCGGTGGCTTTCCCGTTTCAGCACCGGCAGGCAATAAAAATGCGGGCGGATGCCCCCGACCAGCAGCGCGTTACGGTTATACAGCAGATGGTGGGCGGTCAGCGTCGCCGCGACATTTGGCCCGGATTCACGCATAAATCGCACCGCGTCGGCGGTCGTCACATGTTCCAGCACCACCCGCAAACCAGCAAAGCACTGGCGATAGGCACCATTCCCGTCGAGAATACCTCCTTGCGGTCGAAGATGTCGATGCCGGGATCCACCACTTCGCCATGTACCAGCAGGGGCATGTCGGATTTTTCCATCGCTCCAACACGGGATAAATCCGCTCCAGACTGCCCATGCCGCGTCGGATTTCGTCGTCGCCCCGGCGGGATACAGCTTGAAGGCATGGATATGTGGATCGGATGCGGCTTTTTCGACTTCGGCCACTGAAGTGGCTTCGGTCAGGTAAAGCGTCATCAGCGGTTCGAAATCCGCTTCTTCCGGCAAGGCTTGCAGGATGCGCTCGCGGCAGGCGAGGGCAGCGTCCACGGTGGTGATGGGGGGCTTCAGGTTCGGCATCACGATGGCGCGGGCGAACTGGCGGGCGCTGTGGGCCACGACGCTGGTCATCGCCGCGGCGTCGCGCAGATGCAGGTGCCAGTCGTCGGGGTGGAGCAAGGTCAATCGAGACATGGGTGGACTCCCGATGCAAAGCGCCTAGCCGTCCCCCACCCCCGCCAGAGAGTCGTGGTCTGCGGCCAGTTTCTTGATGGCTTCTTTCGCCAAATCGGTCAGCCCTTCGCCGCCTTCGCGGCAATAAGGAATCATGGCCTTGCGCATGCGCGGATCCCAGAATCTGCGCAGGTGATCGACCATGCCGCCCACGGCGCTGGCATGGTCGGGGTCGCTTTGGAAAAAGTGGCTGATGTCGTTGGCCATTTTGACCAGGTTATCGCTACTGGTATGGCGGCAGGAGATCGCTCTCTGTTAAAGTGTTCCAGGCAGCCAATTGCTTGACGGCGTTTTTTATAGCTCGCTTAGTCCTTCGCCACCTGCGCGGTAGTGGGCGATGATCCGTCTGGCGCACGCCAGGATCGCGAAATTTGGTCAGGCGATCGACGATGCCCTTGACGGCGGCGGTGGTGGTCTGCATCGCTGGTTAAGCCCGCCGCGTCGCCTTTCACAGTTTGACGCAGTTCTTCGCTGTGCATGGTTCCGTAAAGTCTCTTTCAATGGGCTTCCAGCCGCCGGTGGCCACCCTACTGGATTAATCTTTGCGGGTTCGCATAAACGGTGTGACGCTCTCCTCGGGCAAAACCCAGCAGGGTAAAACCCCGGTCTCTTCGGCCAGCCGGATGGCGAGGCCGGTGGGCGCGGAAATCGCGGCCATGAAGCTGACGCCGACAGTGGCACATTTTTGCACCATTTCAAAACTGGCGCGACTGGTGACGATCACGAAGCCTTGGCCCGGATTCGTTTCGGCCTTGACCATCGCGCCGATGAGCTTGTCCAGGGCATTATGTCTGCCCACGTCTTCCCTCACCCACTCAATCCCGGCTGTCCCATCTACTGACGCCGCGCCATGGACTGCGCCCGTCAGATTATTTAGCGTTTGGTAATCATCGAGTTCGGTCAAGGCTTGTCTTAGGCAGCCCACCGATATTATAGGCCCATGGCCCACCGGAGCAGGGTGGCGCACGGCTTGTTTCAACGCTGCCCGCGCCGCATAGGCTGCAACCGGTGCGTCCGGTCAGGGTTCCGCTCCTTGTCGCTGAGTGTGTCGAAACGTTCCGGCGGAATGCGCAACCACAGTTCGATGCCTTCCTCGCGGTGGTATTCCTCAACGAAAACCAGTTCATCCGGGCTTTGGATCAATGCCTTCGGTCAGGCTGAAGCCTAGCGCGAAGTCGTCCAAATCCTGCGGCGTCGCCAGCATGACCACATGGGGCCGGTTATTATAAAACAAGCCGACCGGGAAGTTTTTCACCGCAATATGGTCGTCCAAGCTTTGCCGGTATTCTTCGCCGCGCCAACGTTCCACCGGGTATTGCCCGCAGGCCGTCCAGCGCTTCCCTACAAGACTAAAGCCCCCGTTGGAAGGAGAGGGCTGGCGGCCGGAAGCCCGGATATGCTTGAATGATCTGAAGGCAAAAGGTCATTTGGCTGGGTCATAAAGGTATTTCTGTCGCATGATGGGAAGTGCAATTTGTAGACCGCATGAAGCGTAGCGTAAAACGCGGGTTTCTTTGGCTCCGATCATCCCGGATACATGAGGCATATCCCCCCGCGCCACCCTTCGGGCGCATCGTGTGCAAACCGGCTTTCCTGCGAGTTCGTTGGAGAAGCTCCATCCGGGTTACGCTTGCTGCAAACTAGTTTATTAGTGTTTGAGATTAACAAATTCCTCAATCGTCAATCGAATATCTTTTGCAATTTGCCGAAGCAAAATAGGCGACATATCGCGTCCTGCGTGGAATGGTGTACTTGTGGTGCATCGGCCATCAGGATCACGGAATTGCTTGTGCGAGCCGCGTTGCCGAACTTCGGAAAATCCTAAAGCTTCGAGCAAGGCGACAACCTCGCACCAGGCCAGAGGTAATCGGCAAGCGTCTCATGATTCTGCCCAACGACGACATTTTGAGTGCCGATGAATTCGCATTCCAGCGTTGTCTCCGATCTCAAGCAGCATTTCGAAACGACTTCCCAAAGGTTCAGATTTAGCTCATCCAAGGTTTCGGCTCGGCCGAGTGCGCGTGGAACTCAGGAACAAAACCTACATATAAATCCTGTGCTATAACTAAGTTCGACAATTGCCGTGTAGCTTTTCATGGGGGGTATATCCTCATAGCGACGTCGAGACGTAGGGTGGGCAACGCCTTTGTGTTGCCCACCAATGGTTTTCAAGTATGGTCGCCGCTGTCCGCGAAAAATTCTCATCCCAAGCCGCGCTGGAAAAGTCCTTGCGCACAATTCGGCAAATTGCCGAGTCTGAGAGTCGGCAGTTCCAGGCCGTGTTTGATGAAGCCTTGCGGGACTACATTGAGCGCAAAGAAAGGGCTTGCCACGTTGCCACTCATCATGGACGCCTTCACGCAAAGCCTCGGCGGGTACGATGAA
>CAVWEM010000011.1:0-149997 GCA_963753955.1 uncultured Gammaproteobacteria bacterium | reverse complement strand
GACTTACGCAAAATATATTAACATGGGTATATTAATCTTAGCCTTAACGGAGTATAATAGCCGCCTATGAAGACGAGCAAATACTCCGGCTTGAAGCCGACGCGAAAGGACTATTGTCAATTTATTATTGCGACTCTTATGAACTACACGCAAACCTACATGGCCGACCATCATATTGGGTTTTCCCATGATGCCATAAACCGTTGCCTCATGGAGGACGACGTCTCGCCGAATGCGGCCTGGCAGTCCGTCGGGCACCTTGTCCGCCGTGGCGGGAACGCCTGCCTGATATTCGACGACAGCGTACTGGACAAGCGCCATTCTTTCAAGATAGAACGGGTGCGCCGCCAGTATAGCGGCAACGGGCATGGCGTCGTGAAAGGCATCGGCGTCGCCAATTGCGTGTACGCTAACCTGGATACCGGCGAACACTGGATCATCGATTGGCGGATATACGACCCCGACGGGGACGGCAAGACCAAGCTCGACCACGTGCGGGACATGTTCGACGACGCCATCGGAAACAAAAACCTGCCGTTCCGCGCCGTGCTGATGGATTCCTGGTACGCCACCAAGGATCTGATGATGCACATCGACAGGGCCGGAAAGGTGTTTTATTGCCCGCTCAAAGCCAACCGCAAGGCGGACGACAGCCGGGGCAAAACCCCCTACAAGGCCGTTTCCGACCTGGAATGGTTCGGCGACGAAATGCTGCGCGGCAAGCTTGTGAAGATACATGGATTCCCGATGGATTGCAAAGTGAAGCTGTTCCGGGTTGCGGCGACAAACCGCACGGAACACGTCGCCACCAACGGCCTTTCCCAGGATTCCGCCGTCGCCATTAAAGATATGTGCGCCGTCCGCTGGAAAATCGAGCAATACCACCGCGAAGGCAAGCAAATGCTCGGCCTGGAGAAATGCCAATGCCGCAAGGCCCGCGCCCAGAGAAACCACATCGGCTGCGCGATACTCGCCTGGCACTGCCTGACAAGGCTCGCCAGGAAACTCAAAACAAACATCTACGCCCTGAAAAACAACCTTCTCTCCGATTATATGAAGGAGGGGCTTAAAAACCCGTCAATACCCATGTCCTTCGCCTGACCTGAAACCGTGAACCACCAGGGTTCTGCGGTAGCTTCAGGCTCGTGCGTAAGTCCTAAGCTTGTCGCGGAAACACATCCGCCGGATCTTTCCAAGCATTGGCATGGCAATCACCTCGCAAAGACCTCTGCCCAAAAAATGAGCAGAAGAGGTTGATTACCCGGGTCAATTTTCAATGCACATCAGCCCTGAAAACTGGTCAATTTTCGATGCCTTCCAACAGCCCCGTCCGTAACGTTTGAATCTCGGCCCGATTTTCGACAGCCTGCCAGACATCAAAAGTTGCGACGGGGTTTCAGCCACCTATGCGCCGACTTAAGCGGAAAGTCATTGAATTATTTGAATCTGCGCGGTTAGGCCGCATAGCGGCCGTCGAGAATAGCCGGGGGTTTCAACCCTCGGAATGTGGCGGAAGGAGGCGATCCGTCGCGGAGCGAAGGTTGAAAGACACCGCGGCCGATTGCATTGCCGGGCATTTCAACCGTCGCTACGCGACGGAATCCGCATCTTGCCGCGTTCCGGGGGTTGAACCCCCCGGCTACCGTCAGTCGCCGCTACGCGGCTTGGCCCCGACGGCAACGGCTCGACCCTATGAATTCAACGAATTACTGCTTAAGTTGGCGCGTATGGGTTTCAAACCCCGTCGCGCTTCGGGACAAAAGACAGCCTCCGCAAAGGACACCAAAATGGGAATTACTGGCGGCGTTTGGGATTGCTGGCTAAGGCGGGCGGCAAGGGACAACATCGCTCCCAGCGATGTTATCTGCAGCCGCCGCGCTTGTTCCCGTTAAAGCCGCAAACCACCGCCGAGTGATGGCTGCAACGATTTTCCGGCGGGGCGGGTGCGTGGCTGCGGAAAACGCCCAGCCGGTTTATCTGCGTGACAAGGTGGCGAAGAAAAAAGGCGGGGGATATTTTGATGGGCTCGGCTAACAATCCCACCGCACCGCGCTGAATACGCCTGCGTGGCACGGAGGCACCGCCGTGGAGTCCGGGATCGCCGGCGGCGCGAATTAAATCCCCTTTCCCACCTCCCGCCCTCGTTTGTCCGTAAAAGAGGGCCGGTTGTCATTGCGGACAGGCCACGCTAGGGTGACAATAGCTCCAGTCCACCGACCCTTCCCTCACCGCGAAGATGGGTCTGGCCTTTCCGCCGCAAGGCGTTTTGCCGACACCCGACGAGGACACGCAATGGGCAAGCCGCTTTTCCAACACAATTGTACCTGCCGCCACATCGGCATGTTGGCGTTCACCGATTGCGAGATCTTGGACGTCTGCGGGCCATTGGACATTTTCCATTGGACCAATGTCATGCTTCAACACCTCGGCAAGACCTCGCAACCGGTGTATTCCTTCGAGATACTGGGAGAACAGGCGGGGCCGGTGAAGACCATGTCGGGCATGAAAATCATGGCCGACCGTGTTTTTTCCGAAGCGGGAGAGGATTTTGACACTTTGATCGTCGCGGGTGGTGCCAACGCTATGGCGGCCAGGGAAAACCGCGAGATGATCGAGTGGATACGCCGGACATCCATGAAAGTGCGACGGGTCGCATCCATTTGCACCGGGGCCTTTTTGCTAGCGGAATGCGGGATGCTGGACGGTCATCGAGCCACGACCCATTGGCTGTTTTGCGACCGCTTGGCGCAGGAATACCCGCATGTGCAGGTTGAGCCTGATCGCATTTTTATCCGAGAGAACGCAATCTACACCTCCGGCGGCATCACCGCTGGCATCGACCTGGCTTTGGCCTTGGTGGAGGAGGATTGGGGCAGTGAAATCGCCAACAGCGTCGCCCGCGTGTTGTTGGTTTTCTTCCGCCGCCCCGGCGGGCAGTCGCAATTCAGCAGCTTTATTCCAGCGGAGGCGAAAACCCGCATGGATGTGCGCGAACTGCAAGGCTGGATCATCGACCATCCCGCCGAAGACCTATCTGTGGAAGCCTTGGCGCAGCGGCTTGCCATGAGTCCGCGCAATTTTGCCAGGGTGTTTCTAAAAGAGGTTGGCGTGACCCCGGCCAGCTTCGTCGAGCAAGTCCGCCTCAATGTCGCCCGTAGCAAAATCGAGCAAACCAAGCTGCCCTTGAAAATCATCAGCGCGCAGAGCGGTTTCGGCAGCGACGAGCGCATGCGACTGGCGTTCATGCGGCATTTAAAAGTCAGCCCGCTAGCCTACCGCGAACGTTTTCATTATCAAGATGTATGACCCGGCTTTTTTGGTTCGGCCAGGCCCTGTCCGGCTAGGTCAATTCTTGACTGTAGTGCTAGGAAATGATTAATGGGGGAACTTGAGCAGATGTATTTACGGGCCTGGCGTTGACCCATTCGCTATTGGCGAAGGATTGGATGGTTCGATGCGATGCCCGGTTCAATCAGGACAGTGGCTAATCCAACCTGCACACGAGAAGAATAACAATGAAAATCCTGCTACTTTCCAGTGCTTACAACAGCCTCACCCAGCTCGCCCATGTCTGGCTCAAGGCCAGCCATTATGAAGTTGTCGTGGCGGCGGCGACCACGGCGGAAACGATGCGTGATGCGGTGACGCAGTTCCAGCCCGACCTGATCCTTTGCCCCATGTTGGCCCAGGTCATCCCCCGTGACATCTGGGAGAACTTTACCTGCATCATCATCCATCCCGGCATTCCCGGCGACCGTGGCCCGAATTCTTTGGATTGGGCGATCCTGAACGAGGAAACGGAATGGGGCGTCATCGCCGTGCAGGCCGAGGAGCATGTGGATTCCGGCCCGATCTGGGCAAGCTATCAATTCCCGATGCGCGAGGGCAGCAAGAGCAGCCTGTACCGGGACGAAGTGGCCCAAGCCGCCATGCAGGCGATGATGGTCGCCGTGCATCGCTTCGAGAACGGCTTGTTTGTACCCGCGCCGCTGGATTACTCCCGACCCGAGGTGCGTGGACGTTACCGTCCCTCGGTGAAACCCGCCCAGCGACAAATCGATTGGCAAAACGACCGGGTGGCAGACATCATCAAGAAAATCCGATCTGCCGACGGTCAGCCTGGCCTGTTGGATGAAATCGGCGGAGAGCCATTGTACCTGCATGGCGCCCATGAAGAAGGGACTCTGATCGGCATACCCGGAGAGATCATAGCGAAACGGCACGGGGCCATCTGCCGTGCGGCGGTGGACGGGGCGGTGTGGATTTCTCATCTGAGACCCCAGGGTCGGCTGGCCGATGGCTTTATCAAGCTGCCAGCCACCGAAGTCTTGGGGGATTTTCTGCACGATGTGCCGGAAGTGCCGGTGCCGCTGCATTATTCGACGCCAACCCAGACTTTCCGCGACATCTGGTATGAGGAACGCAACGATGTCGGCTATGTCAATTTCCGTTTCTACAACGGCGCGATGGGTACAAGGCATTGCCAACGCCTGGCCGAGGCAGTGACTTATGCCAAAAACCGCCCCACCAAGGTTATCGTGCTGTCTGGCGGGCGGGATTTCTTCTCCAATGGCATCCACTTGAACCTGATCGAGGCGGCCGCTGACCCGGCAGAGGAGTCCTGGCGCAACATCAACGCGATGGATGATCTGGTGTTCGCCATCCTCACCGCCACCGACCATTACACCATCGCCGCGCTTTACGGCAGCGCGGGAGCAGGCGGCGTGATGCTGCCTTTGGCGGCCGACCGGGTGTTCGCCCGCGAGGGCATCGTGCTCAATCCCCATTACAAGGGCATGGGCGGCTTGTACGGCTCGGAATATTGGACTTATTCGTTGCCCAAACGGGTGGGCGAGGAGTTGGCGCTGCAATTGACCGAGCAATGCCTGCCGATCAGCGTGGAGCAGGCCAAGGCTATCGGCATGATCGACGACATCATCATCCAGGACGGATGCTGCCCGAGCAATTTCACCGGTTTCCAGGAGCAAATTGTCCGCATCGCCGAAAAGCTGGCCCGCCGCGAAGATTTTGCCGATCTGCTGGAGCAGAAAAGGCAAGCCCGCGAGGCCGACGAGAAAACCAAGCCGCTGCAACAATACCGCCTGGAAGAGTTGGAGGAAATGAACCAGAACTTTTGGGGCGAGGATACTGCCTACCACCTCGCCCGAACGGCCTTCGTCCGTAAACTGCCCCGTCCCGGCAATCTCCAATGTTCCGCAGCGCTCAAGCCAGTCTGCGGGAACGGGCGTTGTGATGAAGCCGTGCAGGCTGGACGGAACCGCTGCGCCTTCTCCACGGTGGGTTGGCCAATGCGGAGGTCGGGGCTAAACCATTGATTCAATTGCCGCGCTCTTCTTCAAACCAACGGTACAGGCTCGGCAACATCACCAAGGTCAGCAGAGTCGAGGTGATAAGCCCGCCGATCACGACGATGGCCAGAGGCCGTTGAACTTCGGAACCCGGCCCGGTGGCGAACAGGAAGGGTACGAGACCGAGCAGGGCGACGGTGGCGGTCATCATCACCGGGCGGAAGCGCTGTTCGCAGCCTAGCCGGACGGCATCCGCCTGCCCCATGCCGCCATCCCTCAGGCTCCGGATGTAGGATACCAGCACCACGCCGTTCAACACGGCGATGCCCCACAGAGCGATGAAGCCCACCGACGCAGGCACCGACAGGTATTCGCCGCTGGCAAACAGCGCGACCACGCCGCCGATGGAGGCGAACGGCAGCACTAAGATAATCAAGGCGGCAAAGCGTACCGAGTTGAACAGCATGAACAGCAGGAAAAAAATCGCGCCGATGGTGATGGGTACGATGATTTTCAGATGGCCCATGGCGCGTTCCATGTTCTGGAATTGCCCGCCCCATTCCAAGTAATAGGCTTCCGGCAGCTTCACTTGATTCGCCACGGCTTTTTGCAACTCGGCGACGAAGCCGCCTAAATCCCGGTCGCGGACATTGACGCCGACGACGATGCGGCGCTTGGCCATTTCGCGGCTGATTTGTGCCGGGCCGTCGGCCAGTTCGATATGCGACACATCGCCTAGCGGCACGGTCGCGCCATCGACGGAACTGAGCAACAAGCCGTCGATGTCCTCGATGCTGTCGCGGAAGCCTTCCGGCAAGCGCACCGCCGCGCCGAAGCGGCGTTCGCCTTCGTAGATTTCCGTGGCGACCTTGCCGCCGATGGCGGTTTCGATCAGATCGTGCACGCCACTGGCGTTAAGGCCGTAGCGCGACAAAGCCCCCCGGTCGATGCCGATGTTCAGGTATTGCTGCCCAGTCACGCGCTCGACGCGAATGTCTTGAGCGCTTTTGATCGTGCCGGCGACTTTGGCGATGTCATTGGCAGTTTTCTTCAAGGCTTCCAGGTCGTCGCCGAACCGCGACATCTGAGCGCACGCCGGTCAGCAATTCATCGACGCGGTCGGAAATCGGCTGCGCCATGACCAGTTGCACGCCTAGCAGGTTCTGCGCCAGTTTGTCTCGCATCGCGTCGGCGATGGTGTCTTGCGTCCAGCCCTTCGGCCATTCTTTACGGGGCTTCAACGTGGCGATGGGGGTGGATTCGTTCTGGCCTTGCGTGTCGGCGGGGCTCTCGCCGCGCCCGATGTTGGTGACGACCATGCGCACGCCGGGAATGTCCATCACCATCCGCATCGCCTCCATTTCCATCTTGATGCCTTCTTCCAGGGAAATGTTGGGCATCCGGTTGATGGCGGGGACGATGGAGCCTTCTTTCATCTCGGGAATGAACGAGGTGCCCAGCAGCGGAATCAAGGCCATGGCGGCGGCGAACAGGCCCAAGGCCAGCAACACGACCGCCTTGCCATGGTCCAACGACCATCCCAGCAGTTTCAAGTAAGGCTTTTTCATCCAGGCGATCAGCCGGGTGTCGTGTTCGTGGCCATCCTGGCCGACCAGCAGCTGCGAACACAACACTGGCGTCAGCGTCAGCGACAGCCCTAAGGAAATCAGCAGCGCGATGGCGATGGTGTAGGCCAAGGGCGCGAACATCTTGCCTTCCATGCCTTGCAAGGTCATCAAGGGCAGGAACACGACGATGATGATGCCGACCACGAACAACACCGGCGTCGCCACTTCTTCCGCCGCCTGCATGACCACTTGCAGCCGGGGTATGCGCTGTTGCTTGCCCAAGGTCAGCAAGCGGAAGGCGTTTTCGACGACGACCACATACCCATCGACGATCAAGCCAATCGCAATCGCCAACCCGCCCAAGGACATCAGGTTGGCCGAGATGCCCAGTCGGTTCATCACGATGAACGTGGTCAGCGGCGTGACGACCAGCGTGCCGACCACGATCAGGCTGGAGCGTACGTCCCCCAGAAACAAGAATAAAATGACCACCACCAACACGATGCCTTCGATCAGGACTTTCGTCACCGTGTGCAAGGCGGCATCCACCAATTCGCTGCGGTCGTAATACGGCACGATCTTCAAGCCGTCCGGCAGCATATGCTGGTCGTTGATTTCTTCCACGCGGGCCTTGATCCGGCAGACGACTTCTTTGGCGTTGCCGCCGCGCAGCATCATGACGATGCCGCCTACCGATTCGGTGTAGCCGTTTTTGATGACCGCGCCGACGCGCACCTCGTGGCCTATCTTGACCTCGGCCACGTCGTGGATATGCACCGGTACGCTGTTTTCTTCTTTCAGCACGATATTGCCAATGTCTTCGACATTGCGCGCCAGTCCTAGCCCTCGAATCAGGTATTGCTCGGCGTAATGCGGCAGCACGCCGCCGCCGCTGTTGGCGTTGTTGCGGGCCAGCGCGTCGAACACTGCGCTCAGGGGAATCCGGTAATGGCGCATCCGGTCGGGGTTGACCAGCACTTGGTATTGCTTGATATAGCCGCCTTGCGAGTTGATCTCGGCAACGCCTTGGATGCCGCGCAGCAACGGGCGCACGACCCAGTCCTGGGTTTCACGCCGCTTCATCAAATCCTCGCGGCTCAGTTCGCGCTGGCCGTCGTCGTCGCGGTCTAGCGTGTATTGGTAGACCTCGCCCAAGCCGGTCGAGACCGGCCCCAGAATCGGCGAGACGCCTTCCAGCATTTTGTGGCTGACTTCCATCAGCCGCTCCATAACCAATTGCCGCGCGAAATACACCTCGGTCTGGTCGGTGAACACCAGCGTGATGATGGACAGCGCGTTTTTGTTCAGCGAGCGCATTTCGACCAAGCCGGGCAAGCCGGTCATGGCGATTTCCATCGGCACGGTGATAAAGCGCTCGACTTCCTCCGGCGAACGCCCCTGCGCTTCGGTGGCGACTTGCACCTGGACGTTGGTCACGTCGGGGAAGGCATCGACGGACAGTTTTTGTAGCGCCTGCATGCCAGAGCCGACCGGCGCCAAGGCCAGCACGATGATGACAATGCGGTTGCCCAGCCCGCCACGGATCAAGGAATTCAGCATGGCCTACTCCAATTCCTTGCGCAGGCGTTCGTTGTTGAGATGGAAACCGCCTTCCACGACGACTTTTTCGCCGGGCTTAAGTCCGTCGAGGATCTGCCTGACATCGCCTTCCCGGTCGCCGAGACGCACCGGGCGCAATTCAAAATGGGCGGGCACGGTTTCGACGAACACATGGTCGAGGTTGTTATCGCGGATCACCGCCGAATCCGGCAGCACCAATTGCTGCGAATCCAGCTTCCGAATCAGCAACGTCGCCAGCATCTGCGGCTTCAGATGGCGGTGCGGATTCGGCCATGTCCATGCGCACGGTGATGGTGCGCGTTTCCGGGTTGACCAGATCGGCGACGTAGATCAGCTTGCCGCTAAATTTGTGGTCGGGTAGCGCGGGGATGTCGGCGCTGGCCTCGTCGCCCTCCCGCGCCCAACGCGCCTGCTGTTCGGGCACCTCGGCCACCAGCCAGACATGCGACAAGTCGGCGACGGTGTACAGCGCGTCGGCGGGCTGCACCACCTGGCCTAGCGTGATATTGCGCTTGATGACCGTGCCGTCCAGGCTGGCGACGATGGGCGTGAACGAATGGATAGCCTTTTCCTTGGCCAGCCGGGCCAGATCCGCTTCATTCATGCCCATGACCCGCAACTGGTCTGTGGCAGCGCGTAAATCGACTTCGGCCTCGTGCAACATGCCTTGGCGTTCTTGCAGTTCGGCGGCGGCGATCACGTCGGCTTGCAGCAGCCGTTCGGCGCGGCTTACGGCGAGGCGGCGCAGGTTGACTTGCGAGCCGGCTTTTAAATAGGCCGCCTGGGCCATGCCCAGTTCGGCGCTATTGGGGACGGCCAGGGTTTCGCCTTTATGCACGGGGTTGCCCAGCATGGCTTTGATTTCCACGATGCGGCCCGTCGCTGTCGCGCCGATGCGGGCGACCCTTTGCTGGTCGAGGTCGACGCGGGCCTGTACACGCAGGGAATCGTGCATTTCCGACTGGCCTACCGCCATGATGCGCAATTGCTTCAGTAGCGCGGAGTTGGCGGTGACGCTGCGTGGCGGTTCCTCCCCGTTGGACGGCGCGGGCAGCAGAATTAACAGCAGCAGAATAAGCGGCTTCATAGGCGGTTTTCCTTCAATTCGGTGGCGAGCAGGCGTTCCAGGTCGATCAAAGCGGCCTGGCGGTCGAAGCGGGCACTCAGATAATCCAATCTGACGCTACGGAATGTGCGTTGGGCGTCGAGGAAGTTGAGGATGGCGCGCTCGCCCAGCCGTTAGCAGGCCTCGGCCACGCTCAAGGCGCTTTCCGCCTGCTTCAACAAGCCGGACTCAAAGGTTTCGACTTGGGCATGGGCGATGCGGTAGCGGTTCCAGGCACCCTCCAGTTCGCGCAGCACCGCCAGTTCCTGTTGCGCGGCCTGCGCCTCGGCCTGGCTCAGTTCCGCCGTCGCCTCGCGGATCGGCCCTTGGCTCTGGTTCCACAACGGCAAGGGGATGGAAATGCCCACCTGCCATTGATCCGCGTCGTAATCGCGTTGTCCGCCAACTTTGAGGGTGGGCTGGGGATAGCGTAGGTCTTGCTCGTAGCCTAGCTTGGCCCGCGCCTGCCGGATCTGGGCGTGGGTTTGCCGCAGCAAGGGTTGGTTGGCCAGCGCCTCCTCGCGCAGCACCGCGATGGACGGCAGATCTTTGGCGGGCGGCGGCAATTCGCCGGACACCTAGAACGGGTAAGGCAGGGCCGCGCCAAACAAAGCATGTAACGCCGACTTGGCGTCTTCCACCCGCACCGCCGCGCTTTGCTTCAATTTGACGGCGTTCAGCCATTCGGCGGTGGCCTTGACCTCCTCGTAGCGGGGCGCTTCGCCGACCTCCACTTTCAGCCCGATCTTGTCGCGGATTTGCTGGAGCAGCCGCTCATTGTCTTCGGCGATCTCCAACTCCGCCCGCCTTCTGAGAATTTCGTAAAAATCCTGCCGCGTCTGGCTACGCACGTTCAGCCAGACGGCCCGGTTGGCCTCGTCGGCGGTCTCGATGCCGGCTTCGGCGACTTTGCGACGCGCCTCGCGGACGAAAGGCAGATCGATTGGTTGGGAGAGGAAAACCTCTTGGTTGCTGCCATTGAGCGCCCCGGTCCCTTTCCCCTTGGTGGTGCCTCCCAAGACCTCGATTTCGGGATTGGGGTAGGCAGTGGCGGTGTCCAATGCCCCGAGAGCCGATTCCTGCCGGGCCGACGCCAGCGCCAGGCTGGGGTTGTGGGCTTCCAACAGTTTGAGCAGTTGCGGCAGGGTCAGGCGGGGTTCGGCCTGGGCCGCAAACGCCCCGGCCACGAGCAAGGCGAATAGGCAACAGGGACGGATAAAAAAACGGGGCGCTGATCTGGCAAGCGCCGGGGGTCGCGTGAGTCGCATAAGTAATCTGAAAACCTGGGCTATGGGGATAGCCGCCCTGGCCGGATTGGCGGGCGGTTGTCGGGTACGTCGGCGGGCTGGACCGCAAGACGCCATTGGCAAGGCTCAGGCGCGTATGGGCGGAGGGTTCGCGGGGGGGATTGCCAGACTAGGGAAGAAATAAACACAAGACTCGCCGGGCGGAACGGCGGGCGTGGAGACGGCCACGGACGGCATCGCATTCAGGATGCAGGACTCGCCGTCGTCGGCTTCGTCGTCCAAGCTAACCGAATGGCTGACATCGGCGCAGTCAAAGGCCCAGGCTTGCGCGTTCCTTAGCCCCCCAAGCTCAAGGCGAGGATCAAAGTGATGACAAGGGCGAGGCCCAGGCGTTGGCTTGGCAGGGGATGAGTAGGCAAACGCTTTTGCAATCCGTGAGAATGAATCCATGTGACAACGGCGGGCGGATGCGAGTTCCTCGGCGACCCGTTTGGCATGAAATCTTATCATGAATTGACCAGTGCATCGGGCGAGGGCCGACAACTCCTCTCGCAAGCGCCGCTGTCGTGACATCCCTGCCGCTGGTAAAATGAACCGATTCCCCACGCGCCCAACCCCTTCGCCGCCCGTCCGGGCTTCTTTCGCGCAATCCAAAAAAAGATTCAATCCTTCAGGAGCATCCATGTCCGACATCGAAATCGCACAACAAGCCACGATGAAGCCGATCATCGGGCTGGCCCAGGAACGGCTGGGGATAGACGCGGAACATCTCGACCCTTATGGCCATTACAAGGCCAAGCTGTCGCTGGAATACATCGAAAGCGTCAAAGACCGGCCCAATGGCAAGCTGGTGCTGGTCACGGCCATCAGCCCGACGCCGGCCGGCGAAGGCAAGACCACGACCACGGTCGGCTTGGGCGACGCCCTCAACCGTCTGGGCAAAAAGACCATGGTCTGCCTGCGCGAACCGGCGCTAGGGCCATGCTTCGGTGTCAAAGGCGGGGCGGCGGGCGGCGGCTATGCCCAGGTGATGCCGATGGAGGATATCAACCTGCACTTCACCGGTGATTTCCACGCCATCGGCGTCGCCCACAACCTGCTGGCGGCGATGATCGACAACCACATCCACCAGGGCAACGCCTTGAATCTGGACGAGCGCAAGATCCATTGGAAGCGCGTCATCGACATGAACGACCGGGCGTTGCGCGAAGTCGTCGTCGCCCTGGGTGGCCCGCCTAACGGCTTCCCGCGCCAGGATGGCTTTGACATCATCGCCGCCTCTGAGGTCATGGCGATCCTGTGCCTGTCCAACTCCATCAAGGAATTGCGCGAACGGCTGGGCAATATCCTGGTGGGCTATACGCTGGGCGAGAACAAGCCTATCTTCGCCCACGACCTCAAGGCCCATGGCGCGATGGCGGCTTTGCTGAAGGATGCGCTCAGGCCGAACTTGGTTCAGACCCTGGAAAACAATCCGGTGTTCATCCACGGCGGGCCTTTCGCCAACATCGCCCACGGCTGCAACACGGTCATCGCTACGAAGACTGCGTTGAAGCTGGCCGACATCGTCGTCACCGAGGCGGGTTTCGGCGCGGACTTGGGCGCGGAGAAATTCATCGACATCAAATGCCGCAAGGCTGGCATCCAGCCCGACGCGGTGGTGCTGGTGGCGACTGTGCGGGCGTTGAAGTCCCACGGCGGCATCGAGGTGAAGGATTTAGGCGCTGAAAACCTGGAAGCGCTGGAAGCCGGTTTCGTCAACTTGGAGCGGCATCTGAACAACCTGCAAGGGCAGTTCGGCCTGCCCACCGTGGTCGCCATCAACCATTTTACCTCCGACACCGCCGCCGAAATCGCCTTGCTCAAGCAGAAGGTCGAGGCGCTAGGCTCCAAGGCCATCATCTGCACCCATTGGGCGGAAGGCGGCAAGGGCGCGGAAGATCTGGGTCACGAAGTGCTGCGCATCCTGGACGAGGGCAAGAGCGACTTCCGTTTCCTCTACGACGAACACGCGCCCTTGTGGGACAAGATCAAAGCCATCGCCACCAAGACCTACGGTGCCGCCGACATCATCGCCGACATCGCGGCGCGCAGGCAATTGGCGGGCTTGAGCGAGGAATACAGCCACTTCCCGGTGTGCATCGCCAAGACCCAGACCTCGTTTTCCGCCGACCCCACCCTCAAAGGCGCGCCCAGCGGCCATATCCTCCCGATCCGTGAAGTCCGCCCCGCCCACGGCGCGGAGTTCGTCGTCGTCATCTGCGGCAGCATCATGACCATGCCCGGCCTGCCGAAAACCCCGGCGGCGGAGCGGATTGACGTGGACGAGCATGGGAAGATTAGTGGCTTGTTTTGATTCTGTGAACGTCCTTGTTTTTCGAGATTAACGTCAAACATCATATGCCGCATGTCCATGTCCATGTCCATGTCCGTTATCAAGGCATGAAAGCGGCTATTGCGATAGAAGATGGCGCTTTGCTCGCCGGGGAAATTCCGGCCCGGTAGTTGCGCATGGCGCAGGTATGGATAGACCTGCAGAGGGATGAACTGTTCGCCGATTGGGAACAGGCGATGAACGGTGAAACGTCTTACCGTATTGATCCGCTCAAATGAGACAGCCGACATGACATTTGCAGCATTTTCTGAGGATACGTGGGTTTGAGGCTGGTTTGCTACGACCGGTCGGCTTCTTTTTTCTGACCGCAACCCGGGGTATCGCTTACGCTCAACCCCCGACTAATGGCTGGCAACCCTTCGGGTGGCAGAAACGAAGACGCATTTGTGTGTAACGACAAGAACTGAAGCTTAAGGGTCTCATCACCTATCAGTTTCAGATAGGCTTCCGCATTTAGACGATTCTTGCCAATAGGGGCCGATGGGGACTGTAAAAAAGCTGGCTGACGAAGTGGAACGCGGGCTTGCCGCCGCGCTTCCGGGGTTGCGCAAGACGGTGGCGAGGAAACTGTCGCTGGCCGTGGGCGCGATGATCGAGGGCCAGACGCCGAACACGGTGGAGCTGGCCAACCTGCCGCCGCTGGAAACCGAGCGCCAGGGCATGCGCGAGCAATGGCCAAGGCGCTTGCTGAAGGACCCGTTGCTGCTGGCCACGGCGGTGATGGAGCCTTTTGCACGGGAAGAGCTGTCCAAGGCGGCGCGGAACGGGCAGACCGTGCTGCTGAGCATGGACCAGACCGAGCTGGGCGACCGCGTGGCGGTGTTGATGGCGGGGCCGGGGGTCGGCGACCGGGCGCTGCCGCTGGCTTGGCTGGCCGAGGAAGGTCCGGCCAACATCGGCTTCGAGGGCCAGCGTAAGCTACTGGAACAAGCCTTGGCCTGGCTGCCGGAGGGCGCGAAGGCGCTGTTGTCGGCGGATCGGTTCTACCCCTCGGCCGCCCCCTGTTCGCCTGGCCCGGTGGCCACGGCTGGGGCTACCGCCTGCGGCTGAAAGGCAACCTGCCGGGCGGATCCGGGCCCTGGCGACGAGACCGCCACCGGCGAGCTGGCTCGGGGCGTGGTTGAGCGCTACCTGCCGGGGGTGCGGCTGTTCGCGCAGGGCGTCATGACCAACCTCGGCATCCTCCACGAGGCGGGCCATCCGGAGCCGTGGATAATCGCCATGGACTGCGCCCCGACGCGGGCCGCGGTGCTCGACCACACCGCCCGCTGGGCCATCGAGCCGATGTTCTCCGACTTCAAGGGCCGGGGCTTCGAGCTGGAGGATTCGCAACTGGAGCATGCCGGCCGCCTGGAGCGGCTGCTCCTCGTCATGTCGCTGGCGATGCACTGGTGTGTCCGCGTCGGCCGGGAAGATGCTTTGCGCCGCCCGACCCCACTCGAAAAAAAACACAAGCGCAAAGCGGCCCTAACCATTGGAGCTTCGGGAAACTCCACCGCAGTTTGGTGTCCTGGCTCACACGGGGCTTGCGCCGCCTGAAGCGGTGCCTGCAAAACGGCATCCCTTTGCCGACCTTTCAAGTGGTTATGAGAAACTGATAGGTGATGAGGCCGGCAAATCGGGTTACGTCCCGGCCTGCGGGAACGAATGGCGGGCGGGCGTTTGCGAAAAGCCGAAGGTCATCGGCGAGGCGGATTGGCAAGACGATGCGAAGGCATTCATGCAGTCTTGCCAGGAGTTGGCGGTTCCCGCCGCGCTGGAGGTTTCGAGATCAGGCCAAGGGGCGCATGTGTGGATATTCTTCTCAGCGTCCGTCCCCGCTCGCGACGCCCGCCGGTTGGGTTCGGCCATCATTTCCCATACCTGTGCGCGAAGCCGTCAGCTCAAACGGAGTTCTTACGATTAACTAATTATGACTTACGCAAAATATATTAGAGTGGGCATATCAATATCAGCCTTAACGGAGTATAATTGCCGCCTATGAAGACAAGCAAATACTCCGGCCTGAAGCCGACGCGAAAGGACTATTGTCAATTTATTATTGCGGCTCTTATGAACTACACGCAAACCTACATGGCCGACCATCATATTGGGTTTTCCCATGATGCCATAAACCGTTGCCTCATGGAGGACGACGTCTCGCCGAATGCGGCCTGGCAGTCCGTCGGACACCTCGTCCGCCGCAGCGGGAACGCCTGCCTGATATTCGACGACAGCGTACTGGACAAGCGCCATTCTTTCAAGATAGAAATGGTGCGCCGCCAGTATAGCGGCAACGGGCATGGCATCGTGAAAGGCATCGGCGTCGTCAATTGCGTATATGTTAATTTAGATACTAACGAGCATTAGATAATCGATTGGCGGGTATATGACCCAGAAGGCGACGGCAAGACCAAGCTCGACCATGTGCGGGATCTGTTCGACGACGCCATCGCCGGCAAAAACCTGCCGTTCCGCGCCGTGCTGATGGATTCCTGGTACGCCACCAAGGATTTGATGATGCACATCGACAGGGCCGGAAAGGTGTTTTATTGCCCGCTCAAAGCCAACCGCAAGGCGGACGACAGCCGGGGCAAAACCCCCTGCAAGGCCGTTTCCGACCTGGAATGGTTCGGCGACGAAATGCTGCGCGGCAAGCTTGTGAAGATACATGGATTCCCGATGGATTGCAAGGTGAAGCTGTTCCGGGTTGCGGCGACAAACCGCACGGAACACGTCGCCACCAACGGCCTTTCCCAGGATTCCGCCGTCGCCATTAAAGATATGTGCGCCGTCCGCTGGAAAATCGAGCAATACCACCGCGAAGGCAAGCAAATGCTCGGCCTGGAGAAATGCCAATGCCGCAAGGCCCGCGCCCAGAGAAACCACATCGGCTGCGCGATACTCGCCTGGCACTGCCTGGCAAGGCTCGCCAGGAAACTCAAAACAAACATCTACGCCCTGAAAAACAACCTTCTCTCCGATTATGTTAAGGAGGAGCTCAAAAACCCGTCAATACCCATGTCTTTCGCCTGAGATGAAATCGTGAATCGCCGGGGTTCTGCGGGAGCTTCAGGCTCTTGCGTAAGTCCTATTAATATCTCGCATCATGGGTCATTGGCTTGGTTTTGTGCTGAAAATCCACGTAAGTGCGCAATGCGTCAAATATTTTTCTTGCTATTATCTCATTCGCCTTATGGGTGACATGGCAATTGTCAAGAAAATATTCTTCGCTGTTTGTGTGCTCGTTTAGAATGTTTGATAGATCATAGCTAGGGATGGAGGCAGAAAGCTCAGTGGTTGCTGTTTTTAGTTCTGGATACCCGATCAAAAATGCTTCTTTTATGCCCCTAGGAATAATAAAGAAGTTCTTAGATAGCTGCTTCTCATATTCTGATAGGGTTTCATTGGAAAATAGATGTGGCTGAAGAAAATGGAAAAATATTGCCTGGTTTTTGCTTGAGTAGTCGTTGGCATCTTTTATAGCCGAAATAAATTGGGCTTTCATTGAACCAAGGATCTGGTTCATGCGCACCTTGTCTGAAAGGTGATGCGGCATGGAGCGATCTATTGGATCGAGAAACAATTGAGCAAATTTAGACTTACGAGATAGGGCCAACATGGATTTCTGCAAAAAAGACATGTCCTTAATGGCTTGTCTATTTCTTTGGATCATGGTTTTTTCAGGATTTGCATAGAATAGTCCTTGATATATATCATTAACTCCGTCATAAAATATGACAATGTCGCCGGGTTTAAGAAAGCACGTCCTAAGGCGCTCTAATTGCTGGGCAGTGGTAACTGTAGTGGTGCCATAGTTTTGAATAGCATACGTGCTCCCATAATACTCGTTAAATAACAACTGCAATTTGCTGGCAACGGTGAGGTGATCGGGCACCTCTGAATTGTAAATTGTGGAACCACCAAACAAGTAAACAGTGTTTTGGTGACTTTCGGGCTGAAAAGCTGTGAACCTTTTACCATTGGCAACATTGAAATGGCTACCTTTATAGTCATTTGGAATGATCAGTTGTGTGCCTTTTGGATACTGCCATCCACCGGGTTGTTGAAATGACTCGTAAATGAACTCCTTGGAGAAGTAGGTGGCATCCGCATATGGGGCTGGGCGCTCTTTCCTGAAATCGAAAGCTGTCTGTGGCAGCGGAAAAACTGCGAGATAAAGCCGTGTGAACAGCTCAAGCGCACTTAGGAGAATAGCGACAGAGAATATCGGAACAATCACTCGAAACACTATTTGCCTTTTGTTTGACGGTTGCATATTTTATGGCTGTCTTCTGGTTGTCGGACTTTGACTTTGTATGGGATACCGGAAGCATTGGCTTATTGTCGTGCTTCATGGGTTGCCGAATTGCCTATGCGCAGGGTGGCTACCGTTGGCCCGAAGCAAAGTCCCGCCTCGGCTTTCAAGCCAAGCCCCCAGCGCACCGTATTGAAGCAGATCTTCCAGGCGAGTGAAACAGTCATTTCGCAATGCAGCGCTTGAGGGGAAGGCAGCTGTCGGGGTATAAGCTTTGCAATTTTTCACCTAACTGTCATGGCCTTTCGATGAACGAGCGTCCGCTTTCTCCGCATTTGCAGGTCTACCGACTGCCTTTGACTGCCTGGGTGTCGATCACCCATCGGGCGACAGGGGTGTTTCTGAGCTTCGGCCTGGTCTTGATGGTGTTGTTCTTGATGGCAGTGGCGCAGGGGCCGGAGGCTTTCGAGACGGCGCAGGGCTTGTTGCGTTCGCTGCTGGGCAGGTTGTTGTTGTGGGGCTGGATTTATGCCTTGTTGTTCCATTTGGTTCACGGCCTTCGGCATTTGATCTGGGACACCGTCCACGGCTTTGGCCGCGATAGCTTGGATCGTCTGGCCCGCTATGAAATTGTGGCATCGGTGCTGCTGACGGCGTCGGTGTTTTTTTTAGGGCTGTTGATTTAGGTGGTCGGCATGAATTATCAAACTCCCCTGGCGCGGGCGCGCGGCCTGGGTTCGGCGCGGGAAGGCTCGCACCATTGGTGGCAGCAGCGGGTCACTGCCGTGGCGTTGTTTCCATTGACGCTGTGGTTCGCGGTTGCCGTCAGCATGTTGCCGACGGCGAGCCATGCGGAGGTAGTGCGGTGGATGGCCCAGCCGTGGAACAGCATTTTTTTGCTGTCTTTTACCCTGCTTTCCCTTTACCACGCCATGCTCGGCCTGCGGGTCGTCATTGAGGATTATGTCCACATTGATTGGTTGAAGATTGCCGGCCTATTGGGCGTCAAGCTGGTGTTGGCATTTTTGGCGCTGGCTTCCACTTTTGCGGTCTTGCGCATCGTCTTTGTGCTTGGGCATACACATGGCTAAATCTTACGAAATCATCAAGCACACTTACGACGCGCTGGTTGTCGGGGCCGGCGGCGCGGGTTTGCGGGCTACCTTGGGGCTGGCCGAGCGCGGTTTGAAAACCGCCTGCCTCACCAAGGTCTTCCCCACCCGCAGCCACACAGTGGCGGCGCAAGGCGGGATCAGCGCGGCCTTGGGCAATATGGGCGAGGACGATTGGCGCTGGCATATGTACGACACCGTCAAGGGTTCGGACTGGCTGGGCGACCAGGACGCCATCGAATATATGTGCCGCGAGGCGATTCCGGCTGTCATCGAGTTGGAGCATTACGGTGTGCCGTTTTCGCGGACGGGTGACGGCAAGATTTACCAGCGTCCGTTCGGTGGCATGACAACCCGCTTCGGCGAGGGCACGGCCCAGCGAACTTGCGCGGCGGCAGACCAGACCGGCCATGCCATCCTGCATACTTTGTATCAGCAGTCGCTGAAGCACCGCGCCGAATTTTTTATCGAGTACATCGCGCTCGATTTGATTATGGAAGAGGGCGAGTGCAAGGGCGTCCTGGCTTGGCGACTGGAAGACGGCACACTGCATCTGTTCCGCTCGCATACGACTTTGCTGGCGACCGGCGGCTATGGCCGGGCGTATTTTGCCTGCACCTCGGCGCATACTTGCACCGGCGACGGCGGCGGCATGGTGCTGCGGGCCGGTTTGCCGTTGCAGGATATGGAGTTCGTGCAATTCCATCCGACCGGCATTTACGGCGCGGGTTGTTTGATCACCGAGGGTGTGCGCGGGGAGGGTGGTTATCTGACCAATTCCGAGGGTGAGCGCTTCATGGAGCGTTACGCCCCCCATGCCAAAGACTTGGCGTCACGCGATGTGGTGAGCCGGGCGATCACCATGGAAATCCGCGCAGGCCGGGGCGTGGGGCCAAACAAGGACCAGGCTTACCTGCATATGGAACATTTGCCCCCGGGGGTCGTGGAGGAACGCCTGCCTGGCATCTCCGAGCTGGCCAGGATTTTTGCCGGGGTGGATGTGACGAAAGATCCGCTGCCGATCTTGCCGACGGTGCATTACAACATGGGTGGCATCCCGACCAATTACCGCGCCGAAGTGGTCACGTTGAAAGACGGCAATCCTGAAACGGTGGTTCCCGGCTTGATGGCGATTGGCGAGGCGGCTTGCGTGTCCGTGCATGGGGCAAACCGGCTAGGCTCGAATTCTTTGCTGGATCTGGTGGTGTTCGGACGTGCCGCCGCCATCCGCGCCGCCGAACTCATCAAGCCCCGGCATGCGCACAAACCGTTGGCCGAGAATGCTTGCGACGAGGCTCTGGCCCGTTTCGACAAGCTGCGCCATGCCAATGGTTCGCTGAAAACCGCCGACATCCGTTTGAATATGCAGAAAACCATGCAAAACCATGCCAGTGTGTTCCGTACTGGGGAGGTGTTGCAGGAAGGCGTGGAGCAATTGCGCGGGGTGCTGGATTCTTTCGCCGACGTGAAACTGACCGACCGGTCTTTGGTATGGAACACCGATTTGGTGGAGACCATCGAATTGCAAAACCTGCTAGGGCAGGCCATGGTGACCATCTCGGGCGCGTTGAACCGCGAGGAAAGCCGGGGAGGACATGCCCGCGAGGATTTCCCGGAGCGTGACGACGAGAACTGGCTGAAGCACAGTTTGCTGTGGCTGGATGAAAACCATCAAGTCTTCTTGGCCTATCGGCCTGTGCATTTGCATACCTTGACCGACGAAGTCCAACCCATCCCCCCCAAGCCCCGGGTTTACTGAGGGCGACTGGAAAAACGACATGGCCCAATTTACCCTCCCCAAAAATTCCACCCTCAAGTCTGGGAAAACCTGGACTGCCCCTGAAGGTGCCAAAAAGATTCGGCGCTTAGAAATCTATCGCTACGACCCGGAAAGCGGCGAGAACCCCCGCGTGGACGTGTTCGAGATCGACCAGGACGACTGTGCGCCTATGGTGTTGGATGCGTTGCTGAAGATCAAAAACGAGGTGGACAGCACCCTGGCCTTCCGACGTTCTTGCCGCGAAGGCGTGTGCGGCTCCTGCTCGATGAATATCGACGGGCATAACACGTTGGCCTGCACCAAGGCGATGGACGATTGCGGCGAGGTCATCAAGGTCTATCCGCTGCCGCATTTGCCGGTGGTCAAGGATCTAGTGCCGGACATAACGCATTTTTATGCCCAACATGCGTCGGTGAAGCCGTGGATCGTCACCCAGACGCCGCCGCCGGCTGATGGAGAGCGCCTGCAAAGCAAGGAGGAGCGGGCGAAGTTGGATGGCTTGGTGGAGTGCATCCTGTGCGCCTGTTGCTCCACGTCTTGCCCGAGTTATTGGTGGAATGGCGACCGCTACCTAGGCCCGGCGACTTTGTTGCAGGCTTACCGCTGGATCGCCGACAGCCGCGACGAGACGACCGGCGAGCGCTTGGACGAGTTGGAAGACCCTTTCAAACTGTACCGTTGCCACACCATCATGAATTGTACAGACACTTGTCCGAAAGGACTCAACCCGGCGAAAGCCATTGCCGAAGTCAAAAAGCTTCTGGTCGAGCGGCAGAAATAGATGCTCAAAGCCTTCGCTCTCACCCTAGCCCTCTCCCGCAGGGAAAGGGCATAAGCGTGTCGCAACGTTCCCGCCTGGAGTGGCGTTGCCGACGCGGCACCAAGGAACTTGATCTGCTGTTGCAAACCTGGCTGGCCTTGGAGTTTGACCGCTCCGATGTAGCCGAACAAGGTGTTTTCCTGCAACTACTGGATTGGCAGGATGATGCGCTAGGCCGCTTGATGCTGGGCCAAGACTGCGCCGATGACGCGGATGTGGATGCTCTTGCCCGAAAAATCCGCGCTTTGCCCCTGGCTCGCCCCTAAGCCTTCCAGAATGCTGAGGGCTTTTCTGTGGGGCGTCCATGCCCTGTCTATTCTTGCCGCTAGTCTCAACCCCCTGCCGATTGGATTCCGTTTGGCGTTTTCCGCTTGCGTATTGATCAGCCTATGGTGGGCGCTGCGGCGCGACCGTGTCGGGGCAGGCATCACCGGGCTACAGATCAAGCCCGACGGTTCATGGATTGTGCACAAGGGGGATGCCGAGGAGGAGGCGACCTTGCTGGGAAGCTCGCTGGTCAATCCCTGGTTTGTCTTGCTGCATTTGCGTACGGAAACCCGGCGGCTTGCGCTGTTGGTCTGCCGCGACAGCCTGCCACCGGATGCGTTCCGTCGGCTGCGGGTGGCATTGAAAATCGCCGACAGGTCGGGGGGTAATAAAACCCTCAACCCTTGAAGTTCCGGCGCGGGGGCATGTCGGTCAATTCCAACAAGCTCTGGATGCTGCCCAGAGCCGGGTCGCTTTTGTTCTGGCGGTCGATCAGGACGGCTGGCATCCCATAGTGTGAGCCTCCCATCACATCGGCTTCCCAGGTGTCGCCGACCATGAGCACCCGCATGGGCAGGATCTTCAAGCGCTTGCACAGCGTGGCGAAGATTTCCCGGTCGGGTTTCGCCACAGTTACCTCAAAAGACCAGACGAATTCGTCGATATAGGGCTCCAGCAGGCGTTTGATGGGTTCCGAGTAGGGTTGGGCCAGATTGGAGACCACTGCCAGCGGATAGCCTTTTGCCCGTAAGTTTTCCAGCACTTCAAGCGTCTCAGGATAAAGCTGGATGGAATCCAACTCCTCCCGCAAGAGTTTCTGCAAGTCATCAAGCGGAATTTTCTTGGCCTTGTCCTTGGCGAACAAGCGTGCCAAGCTTTGAAAGTCCAGGTTGACGGTCATCGCAGCATGACCCATTTCCCGGCTGGAAAGTCCTAGCCGCTCAAACAGCTTCGCGAAGGGATTGCGGGGCAGCGTGACCCTGCATAAAGTGCCGAAAGCATCGAAAGCAATGGCGTCTATGTCGTCTTTGTAATTCATCATTGTCGGCAAGCCGAGTTTGTAAAAATGTCACAGTATACGTCTAAAGACAAGAGGCTACTCTACCGCTGCACCGAATGTGGCCATGCGCAAAGCAAATGGTCGGGCCAGTGCGGCGGTTGTGGCGTGTGGAACACCTTGGTGGAAAGCCTGGAGGAGCGCAGCCCTCCGGTTTCGCGCTTTTCCGGCTATGCCGGTGGCGGGGGGGGTGCCAAGCCGGTCGATCTGTCCTCGGTGGATGCGGAGGATATCCAGCGTTCCGGCAGTGGATTGGAGGAGTTGGATCGGGTGCTGGGTGGCGGCTTGGTGCCTGGGTCGGCGATACTGATCGGCGGAGATCCCGGCATCGGCAAATCGACCCTGTTGCTGCAAACATTGGCGGCCTTGGGCGGGCAGGTCAAGAGCTTATACATCACCGGCGAGGAGTCCATCCAACAAGTGAGCCTGCGGGCCAAGCGCCTGCATCTGCGCTGCGACGGCGTAAAAATTTTGGCGGAGACTTCGTTGGAGCGCATATTGAACACAGTCCATGAGATGCGCCCTGCCTTGCTGGTGGTGGATTCGATCCAGACCGCTTACACCGAGTTGCTGCAATCCGCGCCCGGCTCCGTGGCCCAGGTGCGCGAATGCGCGGCACAACTGGTGCGCTTCGCCAAGCAGAGCGGGACGACGGTGTTCCTGGTCGGCCATGTCACCAAGGAAGGGGCGTTGGCCGGGCCGCGTGTGTTGGAACATATGGTCGATACCGTGCTTTATTTTGAAGGCGACCCCGGCAACCGCTTCCGGGTGATCCGCGCCTTTAAGAACCGCTTTGGCGCGGTCAACGAGTTAGGGGTGTTTGCGATGACGGAAACCGGGCTAAAGGAGGTGAAGAACCCCTCGGCGATTTTCCTGTCCCGCTACGAGGAAGAAATGCCGGGCACGGTGGTGATGGTGATGCGCGAGGGCAGCCGGCCCTTGCTGGTGGAGGTGCAGGCTTTGGTGGACGAATCGCATCTGGCCGCGCCGCGCCGCGTGGCGGTGGGCATGGAGGGCAACCGCCTGGCCATGTTGCTGGCCGTGCTGCACCGCCATGGCGGCGTGGCGGTGCTGAACCAGGATGTGTTCGTCAACCTGGTGGGTGGCTTGCGCCTGACAGAGACCGCCGGCGATTTGGCGGTGCTGCTGGCGGTGGACTCCAGCTACCGTGACCGGCCAATCCCTAGGGATTGGATTGCCTTCGGCGAATTGGGCTTGAGCGGCGAAGTCAGGCCCGTGCAAAACGGCGAGGAGCGCTTGCGCGAAGCCGCAAAGCACGGCTTCAAGCATGCCGTCGTGCCAAGCAAGAATGTGCCGAAGAGCGGCGTCGAAGGGCTGGAGATCATTCCGGTGAAAACCCTGCGCGATGCCTTGGCCGCGCTTTAGCCGGCTTCTTCCCCGCTTCGGCAGAAAAATTGCAAGGTGTTCTCGCCCACCTTCAAAATATCGCCATGGTTGAGAGGGACGCTTTCCTCCTGGACATCGACGCCATTGACCTTGACATTGGTGGCGGCGACCAAGGTGGACAGAAAGAAGCCCTCTTTGCGGTGGGCAATCACCGCCGACCCCGAGCTTTCCGTACCCAGCCGGGTCATCGACCTGCGCAACGGGATCACCACCCCGATGTTTTTTCCTTTCAAAACCTGAAGGCTGCGCCACCCCGCTGCCGAATCCGTATTGCAAAGGAGTGGGGGTGGGCATCCTGGCTTGTTCCCCAGGTTTTGGCGGCATTCCAGCCGTGACGGCGCTATCGCTGTCAGAAAAGTGGATTTGATGCTTGCCTATGCCGATGAGGTCGCCGTGCGTCAATGGGTGTTCGCTGACGGGGCTGCCGTTGACAACGAGTGGGTAAGCCGGATCGAGTTGCTTCACCTGCTTGTCGGCACCGGCGACGGACACTGATGCATGGCGGGGTGCGACCGCCAAGCTATCGATTTGCAAGTCATTCGTATCATCCCTGCCGATGGTGAAAATCCCATCGACAAGGGTCTGGGTGTGGAGCGTCTTGCCTTTGAATGTGAGTGTGAGTTTGGCCATCTCGTTAACGCCAAGTATTTTTGGATTTGGCCTAAAGTATATCGAGAAACCGTGCGGGCGCAAAGTCGGCATCAGGCATGGCGTGAAATAAGCGCATTAGGGGTTTTGGCGATGCCGATTAGCAAAACGCAAAATATTTTCGCATTTTGCAAAGAGGACTTGCTTGTGGCTTGGCTTTTTTATAGAATGGCGACTTTGTATTAGTGCCATTAATTTGAAGGTCAATGATGTCAGTGAAAGTGTGCAGCCACGAAAGTTTTGAAACGCTTTCTCCCGCCCACCAAAAGGCCTTCCAGCAAGCCGAACATATCAGTTATGATTTAAGTTTATCTTGGTTCGCCAACTTGTCTTCCACTACCCTTGGCCCAAGGGATAAGCTAAAGATAATTGTCGCCGAGGACGATGGCGGGCAATTCGCAATTTTCCCAATGTATTATGATGACAGTATTATCAGGCCGAGAAAACTAAGATCATTGGGTAATTTTTATACCTCCTTGTATGCGCCGGTCAGTTCTTCGTGTGTGACTGCCGAGTTGTTAAGCCAAGCGTTGGCCTTGGTCAAGGTCGATGACCCACGGTGGGATGAGATTGATTTCATGCCGCTTTCCATCGAAGATGCCTCGTTTGATTCGCTGTTCCAAGCGCTACGTGCCGTGGGCATGTTGCCCTTCAAATATTACTGTTTTGGCAATTGGTATTTGCCTGTCTGCGGACGTTCTTACGAAGACTATCACCACGGCTTGCCGTCTAGGCTTAAAAACACCATAAAACGCAAAAGCAAGCAATTCTTCGCCAACGGCACAGGGCGGTTGAAAATTATCACAGGCGGGGATGGGATTGAACTAGGCATTGCTGATTATAAAAAAGTCTATGCCACTAGCTGGAAAGTGGAGGAGCCGTTTCCGGGGTTTATCCCTGGGCTGATAAGATTCACTGCGGAGCGGGATTGGCTACGCTTGGGGGTTGCTTATCTCCAAGACGAACCCGTGGCTGCGCAGATATGGATTGTCGCCCATGGGCGCGCGGCTATTTACAAACTTGCCTATGACGAGAAATTCGCTTCGTATTCCGCAGGCTCCATCCTGTCTTCGCATATGATGCGACATGCGTTGGATGTGGACAAGGTGCATGAGGTGGATTATTTGAGCGGAGATGATGCGTATAAAAAGGACTGGATGAGCCATCGAAGGGAACGCTGGGGAATCGTCGCCTATAATCCGCGCACCCTTGTCGGCCTGGCGGGTGCGTTGAGGCAGACGTTAGGGGGATTGGCGGCGCAATTTCCTGTCCAATTGATGCGCAGGCCACGATGTCAAACATAAAAAATATGCAGGATGGAAGTGCCAAAGATATGGCCGAATACTTGAATGTGAAACCCTATATCCCTGCGCGTCCTGTTTTGTCTTTGGATGTGTTCGGACGTGAAACATCGCGTTGCGGCACGGTGTTGGACGCTGGGCAAGCGAAACTGACTTTGAATGCCAGGAGCGCTTTGGCCCATGCGCTCCTGCACGCCAAGATTGGGCGTGGCAGCAGCGTTTTGGTGCCAGCCTATCATTGTCCCGCCATGGTTTCGCCTTTGGCCTGGCTTGGGGTTGATCCAATCTTCTACCCCATTCGGCCAGATACCACGGTTGATGTCGAAGTTTTGGCCGGTTATCTCAGGCCAGATTCTCGTGCGCTGATAGCCGTGCATTACTTTGGCTTTATCCAGGACATGCGTACGTTGCGGAAATTCTGCGACACGCATGGCTTGGTTTTGATAGAAGACTGCGCCCATGCGTTTTTTGGGATTGGCCATGGGCAACCTCTGGGAGGCCAAGGTGACTACGCCATTGCCAGCATCATGAAGTTCATTCCTGTTTATGAAGGGGGCTGCCTGGTGTCTTCCAGGCGATCCTTAGCGGACATAAAAATACAGCATGGAGGATTGTTTTTCCAACTTCAGTCAGGCTTGAATGCCCTTGAAATGGCTTGCGAGTATGGGAGATTGCCTTGGCTTAATAGTTTGCTGAAATCCAAGAATAGGCTATGGCGGAGATTTAAAAAGCGCAGGGAATGCGGCGAGTCCGTTGCCCAGTCCTGCGAGGCGCAAGACAGTGCGGGGTTCGATTTTGAACCTGCGAAGTTAAAAATAAGCATGTCGTGGCCATCGATTGCCATTATGCGGGCCATATCGTTTTCCCGCGCTTGCTCGCTCCGCCGAAGCAATTATAAAAAAATGCTTGATGCTTTCCGTGATATTCGCGGTGGTCGGCCATTGTTTGCGCAGTTGCCCGAGGATGTCTATCCGCAGGTGTTTCCCATGCTGATGGATGATCCTGAAAGGTTTTTTCCTGTCCTTAAGCGGAAAGGGGTTCCCATTATCCGGTTTGGCGAGTTTCGATGGAAAGGTGTGGATGCTTCGGTCTGCCCGGTTTCGGCGGATCTGTCCCGCCGGGTTTTCCAGTTTCCCTGCCATCAATCGCTTGTCGGCAAGGAACTGGACTGGATGATAGGGATGATAATTTCTGTGCTTGCCGACTCGGAGAATAATCCATCCAACACCGCTAGCTGAGGATGGCAGAAAACAATTGATCCAGCCTAATTACTATTGGAAGATGTGCATGAATTGGCAGTTTTTTTCGACAAATGACTTCGCTTTGCATCGTGAAGGCTGGGATTGGTTAAACCAGCATGGCCCTCGTTCCCCTTTGCTTGAATCCCGCTTCGTCGAGCCGCTAATCAAGCACTTTGGCACGGGCAACGAGCAAATGGCAATCTTCGGCCCACTCAATCAGCCTATTGCCATGGGAATCGTCAACAAGGCCAAATTTGGTGTTTGGTCGACTTTCCAGCCTGCCCAGGCTCCCATCGGGCTGTGGTTGTCCAAAACCGGCAGCCCCATCGAAGATTTACTGGTTTCCTTGGCCACCTCTTTGCCGCCGTTGACTCTCGTATTCGGCGTCAATCAACAGGATCCCTATTTATCACCGCGCCCGCAAGATCAAGGGCATATCTCCACCATAGATTATATCCAGACTGCCCACATCAATGTCGATCAGTCTTTTGATGATTATTGGTCGGCGCGTGGCAAGAATCTCCGCCACAATTTGAAACGGCAGCGCAATCGGTTGGAACGGGAAGGCAACCAGATCCGCCTTGAGGTGTTGTCCCGGTCCGCCGATATGATCCAGGCGGTGCGCCAGTATGGGGAGTTGGAATCTTCGGGATGGAAGATGAAGTGCAACTCTGCCATCCACATTGATAACGTGCAAGGCCGGTTTTACGTTGATACATTATCGGCCTTTGCGGCAACGGGCCATTGTCGCGTTTATTGCTATTATTATGACGACAAGCTGGTGGCCACTGATTTGTGTGTGATCGGCGACAATACTCTCGTCATATTGAAGACAACGTATGACGAAACGATTGAAGGTTCCTCCCCGGCCATGCTGATGCGGCAAGAGGTTTTCCAGGCTATATTCGAGGAGAAATCCATCCGGCGGATTGAATTTTATGGCAGGGTTATGGATTGGCACACCAAGTGGAGCGATAATTTCCGGGTCATGTACCATATCAATTTCTACCCATGGAAGTTGTTCAAAGTGTTGAGAAACAGCCTGTCCCTCTCGACCCAGAAGGCAATTCCAGAATGATGAATTTATCACATGAATTGTTTTTGCCGGCCTTGTTGTCGAACCCCCATTCAACCGCCCTCAAAGAGGGCACCCGAGATGTGGATTATCAATCCCTGTCCAGGGAAATAAGCCAAGCAAGCGGTCTTTTCTTGTCTCTTGGGTTGCTGCGCTGGGAACGGGTGGCCGTCTATCTGGAAAAACGCATCGACACGGTGGTGGCTTTGTTCGGCGCGTCGGCAGCCGGCGGGGTATTCGTTCCGGCCAATCCGCTGCTCAAGCCCGAACAGGTGGGCCACATCCTTACCGACTGCAATGTGCGAATCCTGGTGACTTCGCCGGAGCGCTTGGAATTGCTGCGCCCGGTTTTGCTCCATTGCCGTGATTTGCGGGCGGTGGTGTTGGTGGGGGACAAGCCGTCCGGTGCCATCGTCGGCTTGGAGATTGTCCGCTGGTCCGAACGCGGACAAATACAGGAACACAAGGCGCACCGGGTCATCGATACCGATATGGCCGCGATCCTTTACACCTCGGGAAGCACGGGAAGGCCCAAAGGGGTCGTGCTGTCCCACCGCAACCTCGTGGCCGGTGCGTCCAGTGTCGCGCAATATTTGGAAAACCACGGGCAAGACCGCATCCTCTCCGTGTTGCCCTTGAGCTTCGATTACGGCCTTTCCCAGCTCACCACTGCTTTCTTGGCCGGAGGCTGCGCGGTGTTGATGAATTATCTGCTGCCACGGGATGTGATCCGTGCGGTGGAGCGGGAGAAAATCACCGGACTGGCCGCCGTGCCGCCCTTGTGGATTCAATTGGCCCAGCTCGACTGGCCGGAGGGCGTGGACGGGCATTTGCGCTACATCACCAATTCCGGCGGGGCCATGCCCACCGCGACGCTGGCTGCGTTGCGGGCAAAATTGCCGAAAACCCAGCCGTTTTTGATGTATGGATTGACGGAGGCGTTCCGTTCGACTTTCCTGCCGCCCGAGGAAGTGGATCGGCGTCCCGAGTCCATCGGCAAAGCCATTCCGAATGCCGAAATCCTGGTGGTGCGGCCGGATGGCTCGCCCTGTGCGCCGGGCGAGGAAGGGGAGTTGGTGCATCGTGGGGCGCATGTGGCCTTGGGGTATTGGAACGACATGGAAAAGACGGCGGAACGTTACAAGCCCGCCCCCGGCCAACTGCTTGGCTTGCCCATCACGGAAATGGCGGTCTGGTCGGGCGACACGGTGCGGATGGACGAAGAGGGCTTTTTATATTTTGTCGGCAGGCGGGATGAGATGATCAAGACCTCAGGGTATCGGGTCAGCCCCACGGAAGTCGAAGAGGTGGTCTATGCGACGCAAGCGGCCAGCGAAGCGGCCGCCGTGGGCGTTCCCCATCCCGTGTTGGGGCAGGCCGTCATCGTGGTGGCCTATGCCGCGCATCGGGAAGCCTCTGCCGAACAGCGCATTTTGGACGAGTGCAAGAGGCAACTGCCGAACTTCATGATCCCTGCGCGGGTCATCGTCCGCTCCGAGCCGCTGCCGCGCAATCCCAACGGCAAGATCGACCGCAAGCGGTTGGCGGGGGAGCTGGCCGACTTATTCGATGAGGCCGGGGCATGAAAGCGACCGCCCAGCATCCATTTGACCTGCTTTTTCCGGTCGTCGATAACAGCCTGCTGATTGGCGGCATCCCTATCAGCCGCTTGGCCGGGCGCGTCGGACAGACGCCGTTCTACGCCTATGACCGGGCTTTGATTGGCGCACGGGTCGCGCAGTTGCGGGCGGCTCTGCCTGCGGACATCCATCTGCATTATGCCATCAAGGCCAATCCGATGCCTGCGGTGGTGCAGCATCTGGCCGGGCTGGTCGATGGGTTTGATATTGCCTCCGGCGGCGAATTGAAGACGGCGTTGGACGCGCCGATACCGCCTGACAAGATCAGCTTCGCCGGGCCTGGCAAGAGCGAAAAGGAATTGCGGCAGGCGGCGGCGGCAGGGATCGTGGTCAACCTGGAATCCGAACGGGAAATGGAGTGCTTGGCAAGGATCGGCACGGAAAGTGGCTTGCGGCCCAAGGTGGCGGTGCGCGTCAACCCGGACTTCGAGTTGAGGAGTTCAGGCATGAAGATGGGCGGTGGCCCCAAGCCGTTTGGAATTGACGCCGAACGGGTGCCGGCCCTGTTGTCGCGGATGAAGGCTTTGGATCTGGAGTTTTATGGCTTCCATATTTTCTCCGGCTCGCAGAATCTCAGTGCCGAAGCCATAATGGAGGCGCAGGAAAAGACCTTCGGACTGGCTCGAAGGCTGGCGGCTGAAGCGCCGGGGCCGGTGCTTCTGCTCAATCTGGGCGGCGGATTCGGCATCCCGTATTTTCCGGGCGAACAGCCCTTGGATCTGGCGCGTGTGGGCGAACATCTGTCCAGCCTGATGCCCGCCGCCCGTGCCGATTTTCCCGAAGCCGAGTTTGTCATCGAACTGGGGCGCTATTTCATCGGCGAGGCGGGGGTCTATGTGGCCCGCGTCATCGACCGCAAATTGTCCAGGGGGCAGGTGTTCCTTGTCACCGACGGCGGGCTGCACCACCACCTGTCCGCTTCGGGCAATTTCGGCCAGGTGATCCGCAAAAATTACCCAGTGCTGGTGGGCAACCGGGTCGTCCCTGAAACGGCGGAGATTGCCTCGGTGGTCGGGCCGCTATGCACACCGCTGGATATTTTGGCGGACAAGATGGAACTCGGCCATGCGGAGGAAGGCGATTTGATCGTGGTGCTGCAATCCGGTGCCTACGGGCTTACCGCCAGCCCGACGGCTTTCCTGGGGCATCCCCAGGCATTGGAAATTCTGGTTTGATTCTTGGCTAACTGGCCTGCGCGTGGTCTGTGGCCAGTTTGCCGATGCCTTCGGCCATCTTGACGAATTCGCTGGGCAGTACGATCACCGTGGTGGTGTTCTGCTCCGCGCCGACTTCGGTGATCATCTGCATCCGGCGCAGTTCCAGGGCAGCAGGTATCTTGCAGATGAGTTCGGCGGCCTCGAACAACTGCTGGGCCGCTTCCTTCTCCGCCTCCGCCTTGATGATCCGCGCCCGTTTCTCGCGGATCGCCTCGGCTTCCTGGGCCATGGCGCGTTGCATGGTCTCTGGGATTTCGACGTTCTTCATCTCCACCCGCTCCACCTTGACCCCCCAAGGCTCGGTCACGCTGTCGATCTTTTTTTGCATGATGGCGGCGATTTTTTCCTGTTCCTTCAGCACATCGTCCATGCTGTGCTGGCCGATGACATTGCGCAGGGTGGTTAGGGACACCTGGATCACCGAGTTGTCCACATCGGCCACTTTCATCACCGCCTTTTCCGGGTTTTCGACGCGGTACCAGATCACCGCGAAGACTTTGATCGGCACGTTATCCTGGGTGATCGTCTCTTGGCGCTCGACAGGCTGGGTCTTGGTGCGGATGTCGATGGTTTTTTGCCATTCCACCAGCGGGATGATCCAGTACAGACCAGGCCCCCGTGTGCCGACATAGCGGCCCAGCCGGAACACCACGCCGCGCTCGTACTGGTTGGCGATCCTGAACCCGGCAAGGATCAACACGGCGACGGACAACAGGGTTTGCAGCATGGGGAGGCTCCTGTTTGAGGCTTAGGCCACTTTACGTTTGATCAGCCCTGTCTCCTCAATGAGATCCTCCAATTCATGGTACACCCACTTGTTGTCGTGGTTGTTGAAGTGGTGGACTTCCTCGATCTTGATGGTGACATGCTTGGTGTGCGGCTCGCCGTTCACCCGGTAAAGGATGATATCCATGCCGTTGTCGTCGATTTCGTACTCAATGTAGCCGTGGGGATGCTCGCTGCCCGGATTTTCCAGGTGGCCGGTAAGGAAGAGCTTGGTGATTTTATGCTCTGCGATGAATTCCTTGATCTCCGGGGAATTCACCGACTTGAGGTTGTCCGGCAGTCCAAAGGGTTTGGCGCTGTGGGTGGCCCCCTTCAAGTAGCTTAGTTCCAAGACGGCAGGTTCCAGTTCGCCATGCATGTTGATGTTGACCTTCTTCCATTCCGCTTTTGAATGCAACACTTCCCTGGGGAATTTTTTTCTCATATCTAAAACCTCATCTTATTGTTTTGAAGTAAAAGGCACAGGTGGGCTAGTAAGCTCTCCAATGCGGCCACCCAAAGTCATGGGTGGAGGATCCGTGAAAAGAATGGGCCTTGCCCAGCAGGCAACCGCCAGTAGCATTAAGTCTTGCAGTTTCTCTTATTAGCGCTCAAGAATCAAGCAGCGCTACGCGGGGTTGCCTGGTTTATGCGCAAGGGATTGTTTTATAGGATCCATGGGCATTAGACGAAAGTCAGCAAGCGAACTGACTTGTCGGCGGCTAACCCGAGCAGCTAAAGCTGGGAATTCTTGTTTAGCTTGACACAATGCACAGCAGAATCGGACGCTGCGCTAGTTCAAATAAAAACAAATAACCCCAATAGACTTGAGGGCCTACATTGGCGCTTCTTGGGGAAGGAAACTAAAAATAGCCTGTTTTGAATACTGATTGGATTGCAAGTGCATAGACCCAGTCATCCTTCAAAGGGAATTCACAAAGCGGATTTGCAAGGACGGCCATAACAAACCAAACCGCCATGATCGCAAGTACATTGACGACATCCGCTTGGAGGTGGGTTTAATTGATTTATTAAGTATGGTAGAGTATAAAATTTTCAAGCTTCTTAGGCAACCATTCCAATGGCGTATCAAATTGTTTTGTGCAAGTATTGCAACAGTTCCGAGGTTGTCCGTTACGGCACCCAAAGCGGTCGTTCCCGGTTTCGCTGCAAGGAGTGCGGGCGAATATTCAAGACCGACTGCGTGTACCGGGCCTACGAGCCTGGCGTCAAAGACCAGATTGTGGACATTGCCATGAACGGCGGCGGCATCCGGGATGCTTCGCGCATTCTGGGTATCGGCAAACACACCTTCATTTCCACGCTAAAAAAAGCTCCGCTGAAGTGGTCGCCGTGAACCCTTACATCGGTACGCGTGAGATCGCCGTCGAAATCAGGCATCCCCTTGATTCTCCAATGGATGTTCAGGCAGACGAGCCATGGAGCTACGTCGGCGACAAAAAGAACCAACGCTGGCTCCGGTATGCCATCGATGCCGTGACAGGCTGTGTCCTGTCGTTCGTTTTCGGGCGGCGCCAAGATGCGGTGTGCGAGCAATTGATCTCAAATTTGAAGGCATTCAATATCCGGACCTATTACACAGACGATTGGGGCAGCTATTCCGCACTCATCCCTAAAGACAAGCACGTCATTGGCAAGCAGCATGCTCAAAAAATAGAAAACAAAAACCTTTTGTTGCGAACCCGGATCAAGCGATTGACGCGCAAAACGATCTGCTTTTCAAAATTGGAAGCACTTCACGACACGGTGATAGGGTTGTTTATAAATAGATACTGCTTTCAATCTCAATAAATCAATTAAACCCACCACCGTTTTTTGATTTCATTGACCATGCATGCAAGGTTTTAACAGTATGCGTATTATATAACATTTATTGTGTGCGGTAACTTGTCCGGGTATGTAAAAAATACTTCTTTACTTCCTGAAAGCATTACTAGGGTGATATTTGTTATCCTGGACAATATAAAGGACGTGAGAGCGCTGATATAATTTAGCCTCTCCTGCGAAGAACAAAAATGTTTGATTCGTCAAAAAATAGCCATCGAAAAAAGGTATATCGCCGCAGTTCTGCATAGCCGAATAGCGGCCCAGACGTGATGATGTATTCGTTATCATCAACCAACCACCATCCTTTTTCTGGCTTTTGTACATATCCAATGTTATGCAAAAACCAATAGACTTGTTCCCGATGCTATATCATTTAAAATCACTAACATAGATAAATTTTTTGCAAAAATTCTGGGGAAAAAGTATTTGCCAGTATTAAAGAATGAGTCTATCTATTTGATTTATATTAAAAGTCATCGGGAACAAGTCTAATGATTGAATTCGTAACCGCCATCGATTTGGTTTGGACGTATTTACCGTCGTCAATAAGGCTGTGCAACGCGATCCAACGATTTCTATTAAACGAGAAGTAATCGTGAGTAGCCGCAACCGAATAGCCCGCATACAAGATAAGCAGAGTGAGCGATAAACCCACTCTTGTTCGGTGTAATGATGGTTGAAATTCGTATTTAACTGAGGAAACTAGCAGAATGAAAAGAGGATAAAATAGTAATAGATAGCGATCATATACCGGAAAACGAGCTGCAAGACCCATAAGTATTGCTAAATAGCCCGCACCTGTGACAGCAAAAAGCGAGTACGACCAGGTTTTCGCACGGGATTTGGGATCCAAGAATTCAACAATTGCCAGGTGGGTTGCCAAAATCACATAATAAATGACTGAACATGCGGCTGCCACAGTGAGCAATGTTACCACTACCCAAAAGACTGTAATCGCTAGAGGAATCGCTGGTTGATTAATATGCAACATGTACGAGTCATAGAGCGATGACCCCCCCACGCCTGACTTGATCAACACGCCTGGTGATGAAGGCATTATTTTGTCCGCCCACCCTATTATACCGATTAAAGATGCGGCAAAGGCGATGAGAACGAGCCGGATGCCTTTCGACCAATTGCTCATCCATCCGCTTGGCTTGTGCGGAATGAACCTCCAGACGAATGGAATTGCAAAAAATCCAATATACATAACTGTATTAAACAACAGTTGGCGTACTCCCCATGCCCAGACACTAAGCGAGGTCGGAAATAAATGTTCAATAGATGAATGAGGACTGAGCGCTGGAGTGCGGCCGGTTTCAATCAGCCAATATTGATAGGAAAAGTGAAGAATTATGCCTAATACAAATGGTGCGATAGCCTTTGTTAGATTGCCGAACCTGAATCCATTCTTGGTCAAGTAAGCGAACGAAAAAGCCAAAAGAACTACTAAGCCGAACTGACGAACGAGTATGGCGGCAAATGAGAAGCAAAGGCCGAAAGCAAGTTCGACCAATGAATGGCGCTGGAACCCTCGTACGAGGAAGTAAAACGAGATCATTACAAGCGAAAGGAACGGAACATCCGTCATAAAGCTGTTCGCAAGACAAAAATATTGGGGGTTTACCGCGAGTACCAGTGCGCCGAGCAGAGCAGTCTTGCGTTCGCCGCCTAGTTCTCTGACCAATGCGTATAGTGTAATGAGACCAAGCAACCCAAGAGTAAGCGTCGAGACCCTCAATGCTGTGAACGAAAAACCAAAAGGAAGACAGAATAAATAACCCCAATACACTTGAGGACCCACGTTCGCACTTGCCGGGGAAGGAAGCTGGAAATGACCCGTTTCTAATACCGACTTTACCGCAAGAGTATATACCCAGTCGTCCACCAACACAGGGAATTCACCAAGAGGATTCGCAAGGACGACCATTAAAATCCAAATAATGACAATTACCAGTATATTGATGATATCAGATTTAAGGTCTCTCGGCCACATGCGAAAAGCCAACTGGAATAATGTGGTTTTCAGCATTTTGATAAAGCCCCCAGAATTATTTCAATTAAGATTAGTAAGCGTAAATTGACAGGGATCAACCAACGCGGAATGAAAATTTTTTATGGCTAACATAGGAAACCAAAACAGTCAGCACTGTCGAAATGCCTTGGGAAAATATTGCATCAAGCTTGGCGAAATCCACCAATGCGAACATAAGGGCAAAATTGAGCGTTAGAGCGACAAGATAGACCAAAACGAAACGAATGTATTCATGGACAGGATTGGAGTAGGAGTTGGAGTTGGAGTTAAAAACGAAAAACTTGTAAACGAGAAATGCGCTGGTGATGGCTATCGCTTGGCTTATGAGAAGGATAACGCGGTAATGCACCGAATATGGTGTTAGCAAAAAAAACAGTCCGGCAAAAGCCAAAAAACCAAATAGAGTATTCCAGGCACCAGCCAATAAATATCTGAATTTCTCGCTAATTACCAGTTGGGCGATAGCTAAGGAAACTGAATCAAAGTTTACTTTAGACATTATTAGCCAGACGTGGTGTTTAGCACTTTTGCTTTAAAAACAAATTGACCACATGCAAAATTTCTGAGCAATGGTATGCTTTCGACCCACGGCTCCATTTTTTTTAGCACTTTTGCCAATGCCTCAGGGCAGAAAAAGGGAACCAAGCCAATGTAAGACTCCTCGACAATTTCTGTGCCTTGTTGCTGGAACCAACGTTTAAGGGTATGCGGGCAATACGATTTTTCTTCATGTTGGCGATGGTATGAGGAAAGTTTTTCAATTAATTTAAGGACGGGGTTGTAGCCATTTGGCTCAACAACAATTATCTCTTTACCCCACCGGGATATTTGTGCAATGGCTTGTTCTGGCTCATAGAGGTGGTGGATTAGCCCTCGAACAACAACTACGTCAAAATATTCCTGCGGAACAAACTGGTAAATGTCTGCGTGTATGAAATCAATCTTTGGTTGTAACTCTAAAGCCAATTGGCTTTTGTTTACCAAGGCCACTTCAATTCCAGATTGGGAGGCATCGAACCCAACAACCTTACACGGTCTGCTGGCGAGCAACTCTAATGTGTATGTGCCATCGCCACATCCCACATCTAAAATAGTCTTATCTGCAACATCTAAACCCTGAATGATTTCTTTTGAAATTCTTTGGTTGCTAAGAAAACTTGATAATTTTGTTGTATTGGTGTAAAGGTAGCCCTGGTTTGTTGACACATCGGCATCAAATGCCTTCACGTTACGTTCTAACATTTATAAAGACTCCTCGTATTAACTTAAATGGTTATTAAGCTGGGTGGCTTTTAAAGCCAATCGCAAGCATATTTCCGGCATGTACGGAGACAAGAATATAGCCAATTTTAGTGGCTTTAAAAAAACCGATAAGCTCTTTCTTGGCTGGTCTGCTGATCGGCACCATCTTTAACCAATAATGCAGCGGGTAAGTATTTGCGGTTGAGCGGACAACAACTTCAGAGAAACCACATTGCTCAAGCAAAACCCCCATACTCTTGAGGGAAAAAAGCTGCAAATGTTCGATGTCATAAATCGGCGATTTGCTTCCCATCATTCTCGCAGACAGTGAACGGAAATTATGGGATACGGTCACAAACGCGCCGCCTGGCTTCAACAGGCGCAAAGCCGCTTCTAGGACTTCCTTAGGGGTTTCCACATGTTCAAGGGTCTGGAAGCTGGTGACCAAACTAAAGCTTCCTTCGACAAAACTTTCCGGTTTAAACAGTCCTGGCACGATCAGCGGCTTGATGCGGGGTTTGGCACTGTTTATTGGAGCCTCGGAGGGTTCAACTCCCTTTACGTTGGTAAAACCCTGTTCAAGAAGGCGCTCAAGAAATGCGCCGTCCCCCGTCCCAATGTCCAGCGCGCCGTCCATGTCGGGTAGTTTTGGCAAAATTTAGGAGACCAGGCGGATGTAAGTCTGTGAAGCGAAACTGGCTTCTTCGCCACTATCAAATTCAGCTTGCCGATAAGCTGTCTCTAGCATTTCCGGTGACGGGGCGGGGGAAGCGTATAGCAGATCGCACGAAGCGCATCGCAGCATTCGCAAATGCATGGCCTCGGGGATTTTGCGCGAGGAATAGGAAAAGCCATCCGTCTTTTCCTCCGAATAGTTGGACTCCAAGAACAACTGACCATTTTCGGTCGAGCCGCAAATGGGACATGGGCGGGGTTTTAATTCCATCTTTTCGGTGTCTCTGTTACTGGTTTGCTTCAGCGGCGTTTCTGACTTCGCCGTCGCGAATGATTGACCTACGGATGAAATGTGGCCGTGCCTTAACTTCTTCAAATATCTTGGCGATATACTCCCCAATCAGGCTGATCGAAAATAGGTTTATACCGCCAAAAAAAATGATGGCAACCAGTGTGGTGGTAACCCCTTTAGGCGCAATATCGGGAAATAGCAGCTTGGCACCGATTTCAAACAAGGCAATACTCGCCGACAAAACAAGCAATAGCACCCCAAACGCTGAAAGCATGTTCAACGGTGTGTTGCTGAAGGAAAGTATGCCTTTCTTGGCCCAGCCGATATTCTTGAGAAGATTGTTGGTAGAGACGCCAAATAGGCGTTCTGGCCTGACATAATCGACACCCACTTGCTTGAAACCGGCGAAGGCGCGTATGCCGCGAATGAAGAGATCCCGCTCGGGGAATTGCAGTAGGCTACGAACGACTTTCTTGTCCATCAAGGAGAAGTCGCCTGCGTCATGCGGGATGCTGATGTAGGAAAACCGGTCAAAAACCCGATAAAACAGCTTGTAAGCAATTTGCATGTATACCGCCGCCTCGCGTTTCACTCTGCGTCCGTAGACTACATCAAAGCCTTCGTGCCATTTTTGGACAAACGGCTCGATCAATTCCGGGGGGTCTTGCAGGTCACCGTCAAGCAGGACACAGGCATTTTTGCTGGCTATTTCCATGCCACTGCGGAAAGCAGCCTGTGAGCCGAAATTCCTGGAATGGGAGATGCCCATGACTTTTCGATCCAAGGCGCTCAGCTTGCGGATTTCCTCTTCGCTGTTGTCCGGGCTATTATCGTTGACGAAGATGATTTCGTGGTCGATATTGAGTTTCACAAACACTTGTTTGAGGCGCTGGTACATGATGGGTATGGCTTGTCCATCCTTGTAACAAGCAATAATCGCGGAAACGCTGAAAACGTGGTCTACCCCAAAGCGTTTTGAAGCTTGCTGGTACCGTTGCCGATCTTCCAAGGATTGGTACCATTCAGCCGTTTTCAGCAAACCTTCACGCAATGCTGTCTTGGCGCTCCAGCCTAGGCGTTTGCAGGCCTTCGTAGGATTCGCATACCACTCTGTCGTATCCCATTCCCGATTGTGCATGGTAAATTCGGGGTCGCTTTCAATGCCGAAAATCAATTTTGCCAATCCGGCGATGTCGGCAATAGTTGTCTTGACGCCGCTGCCGATGTTGAACGATTCCCCATAGTTCGACTTGTCAAGATTGAGCGCACAATCCAAAAACGCCTCGCAGACATCATCCACATAGATAAAGTCGCGAGAAACCTTGGGTTCGACAAACGGAGGAAAGCCACCCTCGGAACCCTTAGCGATGATTGCCGGAATGAGCCTAGAGGAATCCTCAAGCGGCCCGTAAACGGAATACAGGCGGAGATTCGCACAAGGGAAGGCAAGCTTTTTTCCATAATAAAAAAGTAGGCCGGAGGCTGCCGCCTTGGCAACTGCATAATGACTGTTTGGTGTCAGTTGGGCGTCTTCGCCGGGTGCTGCGGCTTGATCGCCATATTCCGAAGAGCTTCCTGCATGGACGTACATAACCACGGCCCGATGGTTTAATTCCTCAAGCAGCTTGGCGGTGAGATTGACGTTGGTTTTGTAGATCAGGGCACTATCCTTTTCGAAGGAATATGCCCCATAGGCGACACAGTTAAAAATTGTTCGCGGGCTTGTTTTTTCGAGCAGGTTTGTGAGGTTTTGTTCGACGAGCAAATCGGTCACGATGATGTTGCGATCAGGCATCCCCGACAAACGCCATGGACTATCATGCGTGGTTGTGCCGTAGATGTCATTGCGGTGCCTGATCAGCATCCGAAAAATATTGGCACCGACGAAACCACTCGCGCCGAGAACTAGGATCGGCCCCTGGAGTTTGAGTACCTTGTCTTTCATTGGACGATTTTTTTTGCGGAATTATTCATGGTTGGCTTGGAGTGCTTGCAGCACACCTTGCGCATCAAGGCGGCACTCTCTGCGATGGAATGCTTGGGAACCGTATAGCCCGGAAGGGTAGCCCTTGGCATGGAGGTGCAAGAAGCGCCATACCGGTAGGTTGGCTGTAAGTAAAAAATGCGCAAGCATCTGCCCAAGCCCGCCTTGGGCAACGTGTTCCTCGACCACGCAGACCCGCTTTTTGGCATGGATGGCGTGGATGAATTCGGCGGGAACCTCATCCGGGCGGATAGGCAGTTCGGCCAACACCCACACTTCTGGTCTGTCTGCGATGTTCATTTGGCCAATTGTGCCAATTAGGTTTCCGGCCAAAGGGCCGACCGCCACCACCACATCGCCGCCCCCCGCTAGAAGTCTGCGCCAAGGGGCGTAATCCGGCAAGCTAAAGTCCTTCGGTTTTTCGCAGCGCCCGAGCCTCAAATAGGCGGGGCCTGGAAGAGCCGCCATTTTTTTGACGGCATTGGATACATCTTCGGCGAACGCTGGGATAAATGCCCGCATATTTTGGAGCGTGAGCAGTGTCCCATAGTCTTCCAAGGCATGATGGGTTGAACCCATAGAACCGTAGGCGTAGCCACCGCCGTTTCCCACCAATTTGACATCGAAATTATGCAGGCAAACGTCGTTGCGGATTTGTTCGAACGGTCTGGCGTACAAAAAAGGGGCAATGCTATAGGCCCAACACTGTAGTCCGCCGCTGGCAATGCCGGCCGCCACTGAAATCATGTTCTGCTCGGCCACGCCGGCATTGACAAAGTGATTGCCCATTGCCTTTTGCAAAGGTTCCAGGGCCATGAATCCTAAGTCTCCGGTCAAAAACACGAACGGTGATTCTTGGTAAAGCGTTACGAGAGTTTCGCAGGTGATGTTTCTCATTGGCTTTGCTCGACTTCGGACACCGCTTGTCGGTACTGCTCCTCATTCATGGGCAGATAATGCCAATCCATGCGGTTCTCCATGAAACTGACCCCGCAGCCTTTTACCGTCCGGAGGATAATGATTTTTGGCAGGCAAGACTTCGCAGCTAGGGCGCTGTCCAGCGCTGAAATGTCGTGGCCGTCAATTTCCCGTATGTCCACATTGAAGGCACCGAACTTTTTCGCCAGTGGTTCCAGGGAGGCAATGTCTGATGTTCCGCCAAACCCTTGGAGTCCATTGGCATCAACGAGCAGGGTCAGGTTGGCGAGTTTATGATGCGCCATGAACATCAATGCCTCCCAATTCGAACCTTCTTCCCATTCCCCGTCGGAAGTCATGCAGAAAACAGTTCCCGGCAATCCCCGAAGGCGCTTCGCAAATGCCCTGCCTATTGCCAGCCCGACCCCGTGCCCCAGGCTGCCTGTGGAAAATGGAATTCCTTCATGCCAACCGCCAACAGGATGACCAGCCATTTTCACACCATCTTGATGAAACAAGGCAAGGCTTGGTTCGTCGAGTTTGCCGCAAGCCCACAAGGCGATGTAGAGAGCGCCCGCAGCGTGGCCTTTTGACAAGACGAACACGTCATCCATCTCCAAGACGCTAGAATGAAGGTAGACCAAAGCGTCAATTGCGGATAAATTGCCCCCCAAATGACCTATCTTGGTCTCGTAGTGCATTTTGAGCAGGCGCAACCGCGCTTTTTTGTTAAGTTCATCAAATTTGCGTCGAAGATTGCTCATGCTGTTTATTTCTCCCCACGGTAAAGTATTGGCGAACTTCAATAAATTGAGTTTCAAGGTTAGCGCTAAAAATGGCGCTTTGATCTCCTTATGAATAGCAGGCAGATATTCAAGAGGTTGCTTGAAATAGTCGATTGCGGCCATGCCGGTCTTGCAGCACAAGATCGTAGAGTTCAATATATTTCAGCGCGCTTCTATGCCACGAGAAGTTCTTCCCCATGCCGACCTTGCGGATTTGCTCCCATAGGGTTTTGTTGGCGAACAGCTTCAAGGCACGGTGGACTGCTTCCAGCAGCTCCTCGGCTTCGGCTTCGTCGAAGATGACGCCACTGGCCCGTGCTTCAATCAGGTTGTCCAGGGTCGCGTCTTCCACGGTGTCGGCCAAGCCGCCCACGCGGCGGACGATGGGCACCGTGCCGTAGCGTTGGCTGTACATCTGGTTGAGTCCGCAAGGTTCGAAGCGGGAGGGCATGAGGAATAAATCCGCGCCCGCTTCGATGAGGTGGGCCAGGGCTTCGTCATAACCTAGGCTCAAGGCGATGCGGTCGGGGTAAAGGCTGTTCCAGTGTTTGAGGGTTTGTTCGTATTTTTTCTCGCCGCTGCCCAAGATCACCAATTGCAGAGGCAATTCCATGAGTTCCGGGAGTGCCTCGATCACCAAGTCTATCCCTTTTTGCTGTACCGTCCTGCCGACCATGGCGATGACGGCTACTTCAGGGTCTTGCTCCAGGTTGAAGCGCTGTTGCAGCGCGGCTTTGTTTTCCGCCTTGCCGGCCATGTCGTCTTTGGCGTAATGGGCGGCGAGGTGGGGGTCGGTGGCGGGGTTCCAGGCGTCTTCGTCGATGCCGTTGATGATGCCGCTGAGCCGGTCATTGCGTTCTTTCAACAAGCCTTCCAAGCCGCAGCCGAATTCTTTGCCTTGGATTTCGACGGCGTAGTTGGGGCTGACGGTGTTGATACGGTCGGCGTAGACCAGCCCGCCTTTGATGAAGCTGAGTTGGCCATAGAATTCCAAGGCGGCCGGAGACCAGAAGCGTTGCGGCAGTCCGAGCTGCCGGTAGGTTTCCGGTGGAAACACGCCTTGATAGGCCAGATTGTGGATAGTGAAGACCGTGGCTGGACGGTCCGGTTCATCGTCCAGCAAGGCGGGAATCAAGCCGCTCTGCCAATCGTTGCAGTGGATGATTTGCGGTTTCCAGGCGAAGCCGACCCGGTTCATGGCTATCTCCACTGCCACCCGGCACAGCAACGCGAAGCGTTCGGCATTGTCAGGCCAAGACTTGCCGTTTTCGGCCAGATAGGGATTGCCGGAACGGTCAAAGGCACCATCGTTGGCGACGAGCCAGACCGGCACCTGCGAACCCGGCAGCTTGGTCTCGAAGATTTCGATGGCCCCGCCGATCTGGTGGATGCGCTTGCTGGGCAACTTGCCCAGACCGGCTAGCACATCGGCATAGGCCGGCATGACGATGCGGACATCGTGGCCGAGCGCGTCCAGGGCTTGAGGCAGGCTGCCGGAAACATCGGCCAGCCCGCCGGTTTTGATCAGTGGATAGGCTTCGCTGGTGACGAAGAGAATTTTTTTCATGCTTCGTTTCCGAACCACCCTCTTCAGCTTCCTGTCCGATTTCTTCGTCGGCGATGGCTTCTTCAAGTTTGGGCGCAGGCTTGAGAGCCAGGACAATGCCGCCCAAGGGTGGGAGGGTCAGGACGATGGAGTAGGGCCGCCCCATCCATTCCTTTTCCGCCGCCTCCAACGGGCAGTTGCCAGTGTTGCTCCCGCCGTAATATTCGGAATCCGAGTTGAAGACTTCTGTATAAACCCCAGCCTCGGGAACGCCGATGCGGTAATTGGGGCGCGGCACGGGTGTGAAGTTGAACACGGCGACCACAAATTCGTCGCCGGCGCGGCGAATGTAGCTCAACACCGATTGCGGAGCATCGTGGCAGTCTATCCATTCAAAGCCCTTGGGATCGAAGTCATGCCGGTGCAGGGCTTTGGTGCCGCGATAAAGGTGGTTGAGATCGGACTGCAGTTTTTGACGCCGCGATGGAGCGGGTAGTCCAATACGTACCAGTCCAGCGCCTTGCTCGTGGTTCCACTCCGTGCCTTGGCCGAACTCGCAGCCCATGAACAGCAATTTCTTGCCGGGATAAGTGAACATCAAAGTGTAGAGCAGACGCTAAGGTTGGCGAACTTGCGCCATTCGTCGCCGGGCATTTTGGCCAACATGGAACCTTTGCCATGCACCACTTCGTCATGGGAGAAGGGCAGGATGAAATTTTCGGTGAAGGCGTACAGCAGGCCAAAAGTAAGCTGGTCGTGGTGATAGTGGCGGTGGATGGGATCCTTGCTCATATACTGCAAGGTGTCGTGCATCCAACCCATATTCCATTTCATCGAAAAGCCTAGGCCGCCGGTCCAGGTGGGGCGGGTGACTTGCGGCCAGGCGGTGGACTCCTCGGCCATGATCATTGTGCCGGGATGCAACTGGTGGGTGACCGTGTTCAGTTCGCGCAGAAAGGCGATGGCTTCCAGATTTTCGTTGCCGCCATACTTGTTGGGTATCCAGTCGCCGGGATTGCGCGAATAATCCAGATAGAGCATGGAGGCGACGGCATCGACGCGCAGGCCGTCGATGTGGAATTCTTCCAGCCAGAACACGGCGCTGGCAATCAGAAAGTTTTTCACCTCGTTGCGGCCGAAGTTGTAAATCAAGGTGCCCCAATCGCGGTGTTCGCCCAAGCGCGGGTCTTCATGTTCGTACAGCGCGGTGCCGTCGAAGCGGGCCAAGCCGTGGGCATCTTTGGGGAAGTGGGCGGGCACCCAGTCGAGAATGACGCCGATGCCATGCTGGTGGCAATAATCGACGAAATAGCGGAAATCGTCGGGTTCGCCGAAGCGGCCGGTCGGCGCGAAATAGCCGGTGGTCTGATAACCCCAGGAGGCATCCAGGGGATGTTCGGTGATCGGCATCAGTTCGATATGGGTGAAGCCCTGTTCCTTGACGTAATCGACCAGTTGCTCCGCCAATTCACGATAACCGAGGAATTCGCCTTCGCCGTTGCGCCGCCAAGAGCCGGGATGCACCTCGTAAATGGATAGCGGCTCATGCAGCCAGTCGCTTTTCTTGCGGCCTTCGATCCATTCTTGGTCCCTCCAAGGATAATTGTCCTTGGGCGACGGCGATGGAGGCATGTCTGGGGGCGCAGTTCAAAGCGCTGCCCATAAGGATCGACCTTCAGGTGGATCGTGCCGTGTTGGCGGTTGCGTATCTCGAATTTGTAGATCATCCCGGGGCGATTCCAGGAATGAACAATTCCCAAACGCCGCTGCCGCCGCGCACGCGCATGGGATGGCTGCGGCCGTCCCAGCTGTTGAAGTCGCCCACCACGCTCACTCGCTCGGCATTGGGTGCCCAAGTGGCAAACAAACAGCCATCCACGCCGTCCACGGTGTGCGGGTGGGCACCCAGGAAGCGGTAGGCGTGCCAATGCTTGCCCTCGCAGAACAAGTGGATGTCGAAGTCCTTCAGTTGTGGCGGGAACGTGTAGGGATCGACATGGGAGCGGCTCTGGCCAGATTTGTCAACCCACTCCAGTGCTAATGTGGTCGGCGATCGCATCGCTGGCTTTGACGGCATACTGGAACAGGTCGGTCCCGGTCAAGCCTCTCCATGTGGGGGCCGTTGTCGCCGATGCGGACGCTCTCCGCCTGACGGAAGGATAACTCGGATGATGTCTTTTGCCGGCGGTCACGGTGTCTGCCAAGCACGGCAAAGGGGTCGTGGTGGCGGGCCTCGACGATTCTTTGAAGTTCCGGATCCAGGCCGGTCGGCTTCGGATTGGGTTGCTTTTGCCTGAATTGTGTTTCGTTCGAGTTCACTTTGTTTGACCTCTGGTAGTAGAATGGCAGTCGCCATCGCCGGTAAAATCCGGGGACATGTTATCACATTTGCGCCCCGCTTGCTTATGCCTTAAAATAAACCATCCCAGGAGATCATGTCGTGTCCGAATCCCATCATTCTCGTTTCGTCAGCGTATTGACCCGGAATACCTTGGCGCTGATTCTCGCCGGCGGGCGAGGCTCGCGCCTGCATGATCTCACGGAATGGCGCGCCAAACCGGCCGTGCCTTTCGGCGGCAAATTCCGCATCATCGACTTCCCCCTGTCCAACTGCCTCAATTCCGGCATCCGCAGGATCGGTGTCTTGACGCAATACAAGGCCGACTCGCTGATCCGGCATATCCAGCAAGGTTGGGGCTTTTTGCGCGCCGAGTTGGGCGAGTTTGTCGATATCATCCCGGCCCAGCAGCGCGTTGAGGAGGACGCCTGGTACGCAGGCACTGCCGATGCCGTCTACCAAAACCTGGACATTTTGCGCCAGCGCGGCTCCGAGTATGTGCTGATCCTGGCGGGCGACCACATCTACAAGATGGATTACGGCCTGATGCTGGCCGAACATGCCGAAAAAGGTAGCCGATTTGACCATAGGCTGCATGGAAGTGCCGCTGGAAGAGGCCAAGGCATTTGGCGTCATGGGCGTCGATGAAGACAAGCGCATCCGCGAGTTTGTCGAAAAGCCGTCCAATCCGCCGCCCATGCCGGGCCAGCCCGACAAGGCGCTTGGCGTCGATGGGCATTTATATTTTCAACACCAAGTTCCTGTTTGAGCAACTCATCAAGGATGCCGACATGCCGGGTTCCAGCCGCGATTTTGGCAAGGACATCATCCCTAGCGTGATTGAAAACTACCGCGTGTTACGCCTACCCATTCCGCGACGTGCAAAGCGGTGTCCAATCTTACTGGCGCGATGTGGGCGAGGTCGACAGTTATTGGTCGGCGAATATGGAACTCGTCAATGTCAATCCTGAACTCAATCTATACGACCATGAACTGGCCGATCTGGACTTTCCAGGCGCAGACCCCGCCGGCCAAGTTCGTCTTCGATGACGAGGATCGGCGTGGCTACGCGGTGGATTCCATGGTGTCCGGCGGATGTATCATCTCGGGCTCGGAAGTCCGCCATTCTCTGCTGTTCTCCAATGTCCGCGTGAACTCGTTCTGCAAAGTGACCGATTCGGTGATCCTGCCTGATGTCAACATTGGCCGCCATTGCAGGATCACCAAGGCGATCATCGACAAAAGCTGCCAAATTCCAGCCGAACACTGTCATTGGCGAAAACATGGAAGAAGACGCCAAGCGTTTTTACGTCAGCCCCGGCGGCGTGGTGCTGGTGACCCCCGATGCCTGGGTCAGCCATTGCATTTTGTCCGCTAAACAGCCAAGATCATTTTTCTATCCCGTTTCGTGGCGCGGACAATGTTCGCGCCTGCGGAGTGCCGAATAGGCGGCTCAACACCTTATCGGGAGGGGCTGTTGGCTAGGAAAGCCCCACCATCTAACATCTGCCTGCAACATTGTGGCGTTATTGTCCGCGCCAGTTTCATGCCTTCATCCCCCAACGTACCCTTTATGCCATTTTCTCGATCCAGCGGAATTTTGTTGCATCCCACCTCGCTTCCCAGCCGTTTTGGCATCGGAGATCTAGGGCCTGGAGGCAAGACTTTCGTTGATTTCCTTGACGGGGCCGGGCAAAGCTTTGGCAAATGCTTCCCCTAGGCCCCACCGGTTTTGGCGATTCCCCTTATATGTGTTTTTCCGCCATGGCTGGAAACCCCTTGTTGTCAGCCTGGAGTTACTGCGAGACAAGGCGCTTCTGGATGATGGCGACCTTGATTCATTGTCCCTTATCCGAATTGGTTGATTATGGGCGGGTGATTACGGAAAAATCTCCATTGCTGAAAAAAGCCTGGTGAATTTTCGTGGCGGTGCGGATGCGGAGAAAAAATCGCCTTGAATATTTTCTAATCAGCCGCCCATTGGCTGGAAGATTTTGCGCTGTTTATGGCGCTAAAGAACACTATCAAGGGAACCCCTGGGTCAAATGGACCTTGCACTTGTTAAGCGTAAACGCATGCCCATCAAAAGGGCCAAAGGAAAATATGCCGAGCCGATTGATTTCCATCGGTTCTTGCAATTCGAGTTCCATCAGCAAATCGGCGACCTCGAACCTATGCCAACCAGAGCAAATTAACATTATTGGCGATCTGCCCATTTATGTCGCGCATGATAGTGCGGAAGTCTGGGCGCAGCCAGAGTATTTCGACATCAACAAGACACCGGACTGGCCTTTACCGTTGCCGGTGTGCCGCCTGATTATTTCAGCGCCACCGGACAATTATGGGGCAATCCGATGTATGACTGGGACGACTTGAAACAGGACGGTTTCGAATGGTGGGTCACAGCGCTTTGTTGCGTTCTGGGCTATGTGGATGTGGTGAGGATCGACCACTTCAGGGGCTTTGAGGCTTATTGGCGGGTGACCTATGGAGAGGATACGGCGATCAATGGCGATGGGTCAAAGGGCCGGGCGCGGAACTGTTCCAACGCCTTTATGAAAGTTTCGGGGATTTGCCGATCATCGCCGAAGACTTGGGGGTCATCACGCCCGAGGTCGAAGCGCTGAGGGACGGCTTCAATCTGCCAGGCATGAAAATTCTACAATTTGCCTTTTGCGCTGACGACGACAACCCATATTTGCCCCACAATTACCAGCCCAATTGTGTTGTCTATACGGGCACCCACGACAACGACACCACCTTAGGCTGGTTTCTATCCTTGGCCAAAGAGGAGCGCGAGGCTGTCGTCCAGTATGTCAAACCTGATGATCTGGCCGAAATCCATTGGGACATGATACGGCTGGCGTTCTCCTCGGAGGCCAAAATGGCGATCATCCCGTTGCAAGACATTCTAGGGCTAGGCGCGCAAGCCCGCATGAACACACCTAGCAAAGGCCAAGGCAACTGGGTGTGGCGGTTTGCGCCGGGCAGCTTGACGGAAGATCTGCAAAAACGGGTTCTGGGGCTTACAGAAGCTTCGGGCCGGTGTGCGCTTGCAGTCCCTCCTTGCCCGATTGTTAGATGAAAACACTCTAAAAATTTTGAAAAATCGCCATCGTCGGTTATCATCAGCCTCCGTTATCTTTACTCCACAACAAAAAACGGAGGTGACGGATGCATCAATGGTTCTTCAGCGCACTCTTGCCCCTTTATTTGGCGTCTTTCAGCCTGTCAAGCCACGCCTATTCCCGCACGGCGACTCCTACCGCCGTCGGGGACAAACAAGTCGGCCTCGCTTCGTTCTACAGCGACAAATTCCATGGGCGGCGCACCGCCAACGGCGAGCGCTATGACCGTAACGAACTGACTGCCGTCCATTCCCATCTGCCTTTTGGCACGATCATCAAGGTCACCAATCTTCGCAACCAGCGTAGCGTCCATCTGCGGGTCAACGACCGCAACCATTTCCGCAATGGGCGTCTGCTGGATGTCTCCAAGCGGGCCGCACGTGAGCTGGGCTTCATCGGTTCGGGGTTGGCGAAGGTGGAAATCGAGGTGGTCCGCTACGGCGACACCTAAACAACAATCCTAGGGCGATACTGTGTTTCATCGTTCTTCTCCAGTGAGATGGGCGGGGATATTTCTTGACTAAAACACTGGGTATATACCATAATGGCCTTAAATCCATCTTAAGTCTTGCGGATATCGACATGAACACGACACCTGAAGCCATTATTTTCACCGACAACGCCGCAGCCAAGGTGAGTGAGCTGATCGCCGAGGAAGATAACGAGAATTTGATGCTGCGGGTTTATGTCCAGGGTGGCGGCTGTTCGGGCTTCCAATACGGCTTCACCTTCGACGAAAGCGCCAACGACGACGATACTCAAGTCGAAAAGAACGGGGTCAAGGTGCTGATCGACTCCATGAGCATCCAATATCTGGCTGGGGCCGAGATAGACTACCGGGAAGATGCCTCGGGTGCCCAGTTCGTCATCCGCAATCCCAACGCGACGACCACCTGCGGTTGCGGATCTTCCTTTTCGGCTTGACCGTTCGTCCTGGCATTGCCGGAGCGGCGGTCGTTCCAGGCGGCTTTTGTCCTCCGCAAAAGGCAAAATCCCCGGCGGATCACCGGGCCAAAACCGGACGGGGCTTCAAGCCCATGCGCGCCAATTTAAGCGGTAATTCGTTAGAATCCATAGGATCGAGCCGTTGCCGTCTGGGCCAAGCGGCGTAGCGGCGACTGACGGTAGCCGGGGGTTTCAACCCCCGGAACTGGATTGGTGGCGAGACGCCTTCGCCCCGACCCCTCTCCCGCAGGGAGAGGGGTAGACAGCCAGGCAATCCACAGAAAATCCAGCCCCCCCCGCCGTCCACGGTAAAATCCCCGCGTCATCCCACTCCCAGACCTAGCATGAACACTTCCACCGCCCACGAACGCATTCCCTTGAAAGAGTTCACCGAGAAGGCTTATTTGGATTATTCCATGTACGTCATCCTCGACCGCGCCTTGCCGAACCTCGCCGATGGGCTGAAGCCGGTGCAACGGCGCATCGTCTACGCGATGTCGGAGCTGGGCTTGTCGGCCCAGTCCAAGCACAAGAAATCCGCCCGCACCGTCGGCGACGTGCTGGGCAAATACCATCCGCACGGCGATTCCGCCTGTTACGAGGCGATGGTGCTGATGGCCCAGCCGTTCTCTTACCGTTACCCGTTGATTGACGGCCAAGGCAACTGGGGCTCGCCCGACGACCCGAAATCCTTCGCCGCCATGCGCTACACCGAGGCGCGGCTGACGCCTTATGCGCAGACTTTGCTGGCGGAAGTGGAGCAAGGCACGGTGGACTGGGTGCCGAATTTTGACGGCACGATGGACGAGCCGTCACTATTGCCTGCCCGCTTGCCCAATCTGCTGTTGAATGGCGCGACCGGCATCGCCGTGGGCATGGCGACCGACATTCCGCCGCACAATCTGCGCGAGGTCGTCGCCGCTTGCGTCTTGCTGTTGGATGAGCCTGATGCTTCGTTGGAGGCGGTGTGCGAGAAGGTCAGGGCGCCGGATTTTCCCACCGAGGCGGAGATCGTAACCCCGCGCGAGGATCTGCTGAAGATGTACCAGACCGGCAACGGCTCGGTGCGCCTGCGCACCCGCTACGAGCAGGAGGACGGCAACATCATCATCACCGCCCTGCCTTACCAAGTCTCCGGCAACAAGATCATGGAGCAGATCGCCGCGCAAATGCAGGCGAAGAAGCTGCCGATGGTGGAGGATTTGCGTGACGAGTCCGACCACGAAAGCCCGACCCGGCTGGTCATCATGCCCAAGTCTAAGCGCATCGACGCAGCGCAATTGATGTCGCATCTGTTCGCCACGACTGACCTGGAACGCAGCTACCGCATCAATTTAAACATGATCGGCCTGGACGGCAAGCCAAGGGTGAAAAACCTGCGCGAGATTCTCGTCGAATGGCTGGACTACCGCACCCAGACCGTCACCCGCCGCCTGCGGCACCGGCTGGATAAAGTCGAGGCGCGGCTGCACATCCTTGACGGCTTGCTGATTGCCTTCCTCAATATCGACGAGGTCATCCGCATCATCCGGTCGGAAGACGAACCCAAGCCGGTGTTGATGGAACGCTTCGGCCTGACCGACATCCAGGCCGAAGCCATTTTGGAATTGAAACTGCGCCATCTGGCCAAGCTGGAGGAAATGAAGATACGCGGTGAGCAGGATGCGCTGGGCAAGGAGCGGGAAAAGTTGCAAGCCATCTTAGGCTCCAAGGAAGAGCTGCATGCGCTGATCAAAGAGGAGTTGGCCCAGGATGCCGAGAAGCACGGCGATGCCCGCCGCTCGCCGATTGTGGTGCGGCAGTCGGCCCAGGCCATTGACGAGACTTCGCTGATCCCTAACGAGCCGCTGACGATCATCCTGTCGGAAAAAGGCTGGGTGCGTTCGGCCAAGGGCCATGACATCGACGCCGCCAGCCTAGGCTATCGCACGGGCGATGCCTTCCTCGCCGCCGCCCAAGGCCGCAGCAGCCAGCCGGCGTATTTTATCGATTCCACCGGGCGGAGCTACTCCATCTCCGCCCATGACTTGCCTTCGGCCCGCAGCCAGGGCGAGCCTCTGACTGGCAGGCTCAACCCGCCGCCGCTGGCGACGTTCAAAACTGTGCTGGCCGGTTCCAGTGAGGACTGGTATCTGCTGGCGACTTCAGCCGGCTACGGCTTTGTCGCCAAGCTGGGAGAGTTCGCCAGCAAGAACCGGGCGGGGAAGGCTTTGCTGACGGTGCCGGAACATTCGGAGGTGCTGTTGCCTTTGAAACTGGTCAATCCTGAAACCGACTGCTTGGTCGTGGTGACCCTGCAAGGGCGCTTATTGGTGTTCCCCGCCGCCGAGATACCCGTGTTGAACAAGGGCAAGGGCAACAAGCTCATCGACATCAAAGCCGCCGAATTGGCGGAAGGGGCGGATCGTGTTGTCGCCCAGTGCGCCTTGCCGCCCGGCGTGGCTTTGAAAATCACCGCAGGCAAGCGGTTTTTGACTTTGCAGGGGAATGATTTGGCGGTTTATGTGTCCTCCCGGGGCAAACGCGGCCATCCTTTGCCTAGGGGGTTCCAGCGGGTGGAGGGGGTGGAGGGGGTTTGAGCAAGCAACAAGCCCAGATTCCGCTTCTCCATCCGGGCTAACCCGGCTTCAAAGTTTATTTTGCATAAGCCCTATTGCTGTTTCTTATGCCCTGCTGATTTGTTAAATTCATCCGCTTTTAGCCAGGAGCCCTGACATGACGATCACCGCCATCAACGCCAAGAATCAGTTCAAGGGAAAAATCAGCGCCATCACCCTCGGCACGGTGGTGTCGGAGGTGGAAGTGCAAACGCCGAATGGCATCGTCACTTCGGTCATCACCACCAGTTCGGTGCGGGATCTGGGCTTGGATGTCGGCACCGAGGTGCTGGCTATCATCAAGGCGACGGATGTGTCGCTGGCCAAGCTAAAAGGGTGGGTCGGTGAAGCTTAGTGTCGAACAATACCGGGCTTGGCAAAACAAGAGCATCACCCTGCTTGGCATGTCCGGTGTAGGCAAGACCCGGCTGTCGAATATCCTGCGTCGGGAAGGCTGGTTCCATTATTCGGGGGATTACCGTATCGGCACACGCTATCTGGGCGAGCCGATCATGGACAATCTCAAGTTGGAATTGATGCGGATTCCCCTATTGCGGGATTTGTTGCGCTCCGACTCGATCCACATCAATGGCAATATCACTGTGGACAATCTCAGCACGGTTTCGACCTTTCTCGGCAAGTTGGGAAACCCCGAGCAGGGTGGCTTGAGCCTGAAGGAATTCAAGCGCCGCCAGTTGTTGCACCGCGATGCAGAGCTTGCGGCGATGCGCGATGTGCCGGAATTCATTTTCAAGGCCAAGGCGATTTACGGTTATGGGAAATTCGTCAACGACGCGGGTGGCAGCCTATGCGAACTGGAGGATGAAGGGTTGTTGAAACTATTGGCAGAGCATACGCTGATACTATATGTGAGAGCCACCGAAAACGACGAGAAAGCTTTGATCGCCAGGGCGGAAAACGACCCGAAGCCTTTGTATTACCGCGAGGAATTCCTTGACGTACAATTGGCCGTTTATCTCGCCGAGCGCGGATTGCCTTATGCAGCGATGATAGACCCGGACGATTTCGTGCGCTGGATATTTCCCCGATTGTTTTACACACGCATTCCCCGTTACGAGCGGATTGCCGGGCAATATGGCTACACCATCACCACCGAGGAATTGGCCAAGGCCACGGACGAGGCGGGTTTCAACCGTTTGGTGGAGTCGGCCATCGCCCGCAGGTTTTATGGGCAATTTGCCGTTTGATTGCTTCAACACCCTCACCCCCGGCCCCTCTCCCGCAGGTAGAGGGGGATCAAGACAGATAGATAGCCATGCCATTAGTCGCCCATTCCAATCTTCCCGCCTTTGACGATCTGAAACGGGAAGGCGAGACCGTCATTCCCGCCGATCTGGCCGTCCACCAGGACATCCGGGAATTGCATATCGGCTTGCTCAACCTGATGCCGGATGCCGCCTTGAGCGCCACCGAGCGCCAGTTTTTGCGCCTGATCAACGACAGCAACCAGATTGCGCAGTTCTATGTCCATCTGTTCACCTTGCCGGAACTCGAACGCGGCCCGGAGGGGCTGGCCCATGTCCAGGCCCATTACGAGACTTTCGAGCAGATCCAGGCTGCCGGGCTGGACGCGTTGATCGTCACCGGGGCCAACGTCACCCAGCCGGATCTCGCCAAGGAGGCGTTCTGGAATCCTTTGGTCGAGGTGGTCGAGTGGGCTTACGAAAATGTCACCTCGACCTTGTTTTCCTGTCTGACCACCCATGCGGTGCTGCAATTCCGTTTCGGCCAGAAGCGCAGGCTACAGCCTGCCAAGCGCTGGGGCGTGTTTGCGCATCGCTTGACCGACCGGCATCATCCACTGGTCGTCGGGGTCAACACGCGCTTCGACGTGCCGCATTCGCGCTTCAACGAAATTGGCCGCGACCAGTTCGAAGCGGCTGGGCTGCGGGTGCTGGTGGAGAGCGAGGAGGCCGGGGTTCATTTGGCGGTGAGCCGGGACGGTTTTCGGCTGGTGTTTTTCCAGGGGCATCCAGAATATGACACGATTAGCCTTCTGAAAGAATACAAGCGTGAGGTGATGCGTTTCGCCACCGGGGATAGGGACGATTATCCACCGTTCCCGGAAAATTATTTCTCGCCCCTGGCCCAGGCCATCCTGGACGAGTACGCGGATTTGCTTCTCGCCGCCAAGGAAACCCAAGCGCCAATCCCCCGCTTTCCCGAAGGTTTGATCGCGCCCCGGCTCGACAACACTTGGCATGACACGGCGGAGGCGATACTCAACAACTGGGTCGGCAAGGTCTATCAAACCACCAACCAGGATCGAGCCAAGCCGTTCATGGAGGGCGTCAACCCGGACGATCCTTTTGGGATTTATGCCCAGATCCAAGCGTTTTAAAACCCATGCGAGGGTAATTTCGAGGCTACAATTCCCGCATTGTTTATCCATCCAACCAGGAGTGCCACCGTGAGCATAACCCAAGAGTACGCAGCCCGCGCCACCGAGTTGATCGAAGCCGGCCGGTTCATCCACGCCCAAGGCTGGGTGCCGGCCACCAGCGGCAATTTCTCCGCCTTGCTGTCCGATGGCAGCATCGCCATCACCGTGTCCGGCAAGCACAAGGGCGAATTGACACCGGAGGACATCATGCGCGTGGACGGGGAGGGGCGTTCCCTGGATGGCAAGACGCCTTCCGCCGAGACCTTGCTGCACACCGCCATTTACCGGCGTTATCCCTGGGTGGGTTCGGTTTTGCATCCGCATTCGCCGAATGCCATGCTGGTTTCCAGGCTGTTCGCCCACGAGCTGGTGTTGCAGGATTACGAGCTGCTGAAAGCGCTGGAAGGGATCGAAACCCACGAAAGCCGCATCGTCGTGCCCATTTTTCCCAACGACCAGAATATTCCGCTTTTATCCTTGAAAGTGGACGAATACATCGAAATGCATGGCGACATTTACGGCTATATCATTGCCGGCCATGGATTTTACACTTGGGGTTCGTCGGTGAGGGATGCTTTGCGGCATGTCGAGGCTTTGGAATATTTGTTCGACATTGAAATGCGCCTGCATGGCGTCAAGGGCCGGTAAGGCGGCAAGCCGGGCAAGGGCGCAACGAAAAGAGTCTTTACCCAGTCGTTGCGTGACATTTTTCTTCAAGCCGGACGGCTTACAATGGCCGCACAATCCCATATCCTGGAACTGAACCCGTGAGCATACTGACTATCCATTCTGAACAGGGGCCGCAAACTGCCGAAGCGGTCCGCGACTTCGACGCCATCGCAGATTGCCTTAGAGGGTTGGGAGTAAATTTCGAGCGCTGGGCGGCGGAGCGCGAATTTGCCGCCGATGCGGATCAGGAGACTGTGCTGGCGGCTTATGCCGGGCCGGTGGCGCGGCTGAAAGAGTTGTATGGCTTCCAGTCGGCGGACGTGATCAGCGTAGGCCCGGAGCATCCGCAAAAAGAGCAATTGCGTGCCAAGTTCCTCAACGAGCACACGCACGGCGATTTTGAAGTGCGCTTTTTTGTTGAGGGCAGGGGGCTTTTCTATTTGCATCCTGACGAAAACGTTTATGCCGTGCTGTGTGAACAGGGGGATTTGATCTCCGTGTCGGCCGGTGTCAGGCATTGGTTCGATATGGGCGGGAATCCAGATCTGAAATGCATCCGCCTGTTTACCACGCCGGATGGTTGGGTCGCTGACTTCACCGGCAGTGACATTGCTGAGAAATTTCCCAGCATCGAACGGTTCGTTGAGGAGTACGCATGATCCGGGCGATTCTGATGGACATCGAGGGTACCACTTCGTCGATTTCTTTCGTCAAGGATGTGCTGTTCCCTTATGCCAGGGAGCAAATGGCCGATTTTGTGCGTTCCCACGTCGGCGACGCCGAGGTACGCGGCTTGCTGGACGATGTGGGCGTAGTGTGCGGCCACTCTTTGGACGATGGACAGGCCATCGAGGTATTGATCCGCTGGATCGACGAAGACCTCAAGCTGACGCCGCTGAAGTCCCTGCAAGGCTTGATTTGGGAGTCGGGCTATCGCATCGGCGACTTCCATGGGCATGTCTATCCCGAAGTCCCCCGCAAGCTGCATGAGTGGAAAGAACGGGGCTTGGGCTTGCATATCTATTCTTCCGGCTCTGTGCATGCGCAAAAGCTGCTGTTTGCCCACACCGAATACGGCGACCTCACGCCGCTGTTCTCCGGCTTCTTCGACACCCATGTGGGGGCCAAGCAAGCAGCCGATTCCTACCACAAGATTGCCGCGCAAATCGAGCTTCCGGCCCGTGAAATCTTGTTCTTGTCCGACATCGGCGCAGAGCTGGACGCGGCCCATGAGGCGGGGCTGAAGACCTGCCAGTTGTTGCGGGAAGGGGCGCCGGCAAGCCCAAACCATCCCCATGCGTTCGATTTTGATGAGGTGAAGCTGTGGGTTTAAAAAAATAAACTGTTTCCAAATAAGAAAATATGGCTTATTTTAGAGTGGCACGAGCCTAGGCTATATGCGCTTTTGGCGTCTGAGTCTACCGTGTGGCCTGTAAAGTGCCTATCCATATGCCTAAATTAAGGGTTGATTTGGAGGGCGTTTAGTCGGTAAAGTTAGAACCAATCATAAAAGGGGTGTCCTGGAACCCCAGGCTGCGTTTTTCGGGCAGCCACCCACCAGCGAGGATTTATTGCATGATTTTTAACCGTTCCAAAGGCCAGCATGGCCATCAAGTCGCAGGCGGCATCAGCCGTCGAGCTTTTCTAACCCGGGTGGGAGTCGCGGCGGCCGGTTCCCTGTTGATTCCGTCGGCGGACGCTTTCGCCAGCACCTTGGGCAAACAGCGCAAGATCGCTCTGTTTAACACGAACACCAAGGAAGAATGGGGATTCATTTGCTCGCCCCAGCAAAATTATGATACCGGCTTGTTGGCCGATTTTAGCCACTTTCTCCGCGACCATCGCACCGAAGAGGCCCGCATCATGGATCCGGCCTTGCTCGACCTGCTGTACGCAGTCACCGTGCTGACCGGCGGGCGGGGCGAATACAACATCATCTCTGGTTATCGGACTCCCGAGACCAACCAGATGCTGCGCAGGGCCAGCCATGGCGTTGCGGAGCATAGCCTGCACATCCAGGGCAAGGCTATCGATCTGCGCACCGAGGATGTCGGCATACGGGCCATACAGCAAGTGGCCCTCGCCTTGCAGCAGGGCGGGGTTGGCTATTACCCCTCATCCGACTTTGTGCATCTCGACACTGGCGAGATTCGCTCCTGGTAAACCTTTCGGGCGGCCTACGGGCCGCCTTTTCCTCGAAAAGCCGCGCTAGCATCCATAGCCCCCTCTCACCTTGGGAGAGTTTCCGTGTTCGGCGTTCTGGCCGGGCTGTTCCTCTGCAACTTCCATGCGGCGTTCCAGAATCCTTGGGTGATTGGAAAAAGTAAAACCGCATCGTCAGATGGCGATGCGGTTTGCAAGATTCGGCATCCCGCCATAATCAAATCACAGGGCTGCCTCGGACCACGTTCGACTCACTGGCACTTTGCCGCGACCAACCATCCTGACAAATCTCCAACATCTTGAATGACTCCTTCCGGTCCCAGGTAGTAGACATGGTTGTTGGCGGAGGAGACACCCAGATAGCTGTTTGTTTTCCCATAGTAGCGATAGGTATAGGGCGCGAGAACCTGCGCACTGCTCCCAGGCGGGGAAAACAAGCCGGGGTAAGCGGTTTCCGCCCAGTTGAACAAGCAGCTTGCCAGGCGGGATGGCGCTTGCCACCGGATCCACCTGGAAGCTGAATATCGGGCGCACAGGGTTGGTTGTAGCGTTATATTCTGAGGCGCTGTTTTGGGCGGTGGCGGTGATGCCGAAGCTGGTCACGGTCAGAGTTCCGGTGGTGCTTACATCCAGCGTGTTGTAGTTGAACGTGTCGGGGCTGTAGAAATCAACCGCCGTGGGGTTAGTGCTGGCGTTAGTATCCTTTTCGCGCCTGACGTTTCTGATCCCCGGATACCCTTGCAGGCCAAGGGGTTCGATGCCGGCCGCCGATTGCGCGGCGGCGATACTGCCCGCGAGTTGCTGGGCCATGGCGAAGGTATGATTGGTGATCAGGTCTGGGCCTGTCGCGCCCAAGGGGCCTGCCACAATCTCGAAGGTATAAGGAACCTTCACATAGGATGACTGCTTTTCCGTCTCACCGGTGGGCGAGTAGGTGAGTTCGTTGACGCGGTTCTGATGGTCATCGGTGGAGATGAACACCACATTCGTGATCTTGTTGTCGGCGATGTATTTCGGCAAGGCGTTGCGCTCGGCGCGATAGCCGCCCATCCACGACTTGCCGCCATCAGAACTGACCGGGCTGTAGGTGGAGATCGCGCCATTGCCATCCACGCCTGTGCCGAAGCTGGGCAGGTTGGACAGCGACAAGGCCCCGCCTATCGGCCCCAACTGGTCGATGGGATCGGAGGTGGTGATGAATTTCCAGGTCACGCCTGCGTTTTGCGCGTTGAACAGCACCTGCTCTAGCAACTGGAGTTGGGTGGTGCCGAGCATGGTGCGGCCTGGGTTGTTGGCGCGGGGCGCCGTGGTGTCGTCGGCGTTGGCGGCGGTCTTGATGCGGATGTCGCGGTAGGAGCGGGTATCCGTGTTGATAAACAGCACATTCTTGCCCCATTGCTGGGCGAGGTAAAGTTGCTTGGTGCCATGGGTGCGCGGGTCGCTGGGAGCGTTGACCGTGCCGCGGTTTGCAATCGGCTGGTAGTTCAGGAACACCTGCTGCAGGGTCAGGAAGCCCTGGGTTTGGTTGATGAAAGTGCCGCTAGTGTTGACATCGTTGCTGGACGCACGGGCATCCACGCCGGCGCCCGTCGGCATGTCGCCGACCGGCCCACCCGCAGGCGCGCCACCGTTGACGTATTGCCGGTTGCCGAGTTCATGGTTGTCGTACAGTGTGTAATTGCCTTGGGCGGCATAGAACGATTGAAGGCTGTTCTGGCCGCCTGAGTTCACTGGGAGGAATTGCTCGCGGTACTTTTTCGAGTAATCGTTGAACAACTGTGCTTGGGTCGCGCCCGTCGCGGAGGGTGCCGGGAGGGTGCCGGAAAGGGTCACCGAAGGAGAGTTATTAGGTCCGGGCGTACCGTTGGTCACACCGGCATTGCTGGCATTTTCGTAGATCACGTCGCCGAGGTTCATGTAGAAATCGAAATTCTGCGCGGGTATGCTGCTCGCCAGCGCATAGGGGCGCATGAGTCCGTCCATGTCGCCGCTAAAGCCAAAGTGGACTGGCGCGTTCGCCATCGGGTCGGGTGCGGTCTTGAACTTGCCGACCCCGCTTAGTTCGTTGGACGGGCCGACGAATTGGTAGTAATACACCGTCCCAGGTTGCAATCCAGTCAAGGGGACTTTCAATGTGTAGTCCTTGGCCGCGTCCGTGGCCAGCCCAGTGGTAATCAATGGACTTCTGACCAGCGCAGGATCGCTGGAAACCCACAAAGTCAAATTGGCTGGACCCGTGTCGTCCATGGCGCGCGTCCACACGATGGCACTGGTGCTGGAGGCATCGCCTGCTGCGACGCCAAGAAAAGAAACAGTCGCGTTGGCGGGCAGCGGAGACAGTGCGAAACTGCCGGCAACAACCGAGAGCATTGACAATCTCCCGATTCGGGAGAGTTTATGGGTAGGGAATGGATGAGTCATGGCTTTGGCGAATGGGGTGGATGGACAGAGAACCAGTTGGAAACCTGCGTGTGAATGGGTTTTCACACGCCGGGCCGAAGCTTCTATTTAGCATGGCTTCATGAAGGTTCTGTTACAGCGAGAAAAATGGCAAAAACCACGTTCTTTAAGCCGAAAGTGGAACTGCGTCGCCCGATTGCGACGCAGTTTCCCCGCCCAACTTATAGCCTTAAATGAACCCAGCCCAAGCTTTACAGGCACTTGGCCGCAGTCAACCAAGTTGCCAGAGCCCCCACGTCTTGCATGACGCCATTTGGCCCCAGGTAAAATACGTGGTTGTTGTCAGAAGAAATACCTACGTAGGCGTTGGTTTTGCTGTAGTAGCGGTAGGTATAAGGTGGGGATATTTGGGTCGTAGCGCCGGCAGGTAAAACCAAGTTGGCATATTGGGAAGTTTCAACCCAGTTTAACAAGCATTGCTCTTGCGTGGTTGGGTTGAGCTTGACCGGATTGGCAGTGCTTGCCGGAACGCCGGCGAGGGTGGCTTGTGCCAGTTTGAAGAACACCTCCGTGTTGTCCATCACACCCGTGAAGAGTTCCGCGCCTAGTCCCATGGCAGATAGGGGAATGTCGGTCGCGGTATGCACAGCTTGGTCACCTGGCACCTGTCCGGTCACAAAGAAGCCAGTGCCGCTGTTGCGGCTATTGACGAAGGGCGGGTAGCTGCTTAAGGCAGGGTAGGGGTTGTTGGTGCCGGCTTTGATAAAGGGCTGTTGGGAATCTTGCGTAGGCGTCGCATTGGTCAGCCAAGTCTCGTAACGGTCGGCGTTGGCACCATAACCAATCAACATCTTGTAGTCGATGTCAGTGGTGGCCGGGTAGCCGTCCGGGCTATTGCTGTAGGCCGGGAACTTGGCTGCATCGTAGGTACCTACGACCGGATTGGCCGGCGAGGCACCTGGGGCAATCGCAGCGCTAGGGCTGCCGTCACGCATCAGGCTGGTCTTGGTGCCGCCACTGGGTGTTGCGGTTGCATTGGATGACAAAGTCACAGCACTGACGGTCGATGCCCCGATGATGGCGGCACCCGAGCATTCGTGGTCGGCGGTGACAATCACCAATGTGCCAGGATTGGCGGCGGCGAAATCCTTGGCGACTTGCACGGCATGGTCGAATTCAATCGTTTCCAGAATCCAGCGGTCGGTATCCATCAAATGCGCCTGCTTGTCGATGGACGCGCCTTCTATCATCGCGATGAAGCCGCCAGGATTCTTCGCCAGCACCTTCAGGGCCGCGCTGGCCATCTCATCCAGCATCGGCTGGTCTGGCAAACCGTAATCGTCAACCACGGTCGATTTGCCGCGACGTTTGCCGATCTTGTCCAAGGCCACATTCATATTAGACCACGCGAACAGGCCAAGCAGCTTGTCAGGGGTGGTGGTGGCGGAATCCAATTCAGTCTTGGTGCTGGCGTAGGAAAACCCCGCCGCCTTGAAGTCGCCGATCAGGTCGCGGTTATTGTCGAGGGCACCCGGCGCTGTCCCCCACCCGGCAACGATGTCGGAAGGTAGCACATAGTCAGTGGAAGTGGTGCGTTGCGAACCGTTGACGATGTTGTAGGTGCCGGACACGGGCTGGATCGCGTTCGTCGAGTTTGGCAAGAACCATTTGCGGCCACCGCCCATCAGCACAGAAAGGCCGGTGAGGTTGCGGTCGTCGAGATATTGGTCGACGATGCCGGTTCCGTTATTACGGTTGGAGGTATGCACGGCATTCGCAGCCGGAGTGGCGTCGAAAACGTCCGCCGTGGTGACCAGGCCGAGGGACTTGCCTTGTTGGCGGTGCAGATATTCCGACAGATATTCGATGCGGGGGTTGTCGAAGGCATCCGTGGTATCGTCCGGCCACACGCCTTCCTGGCTGTTCTGGTTCTTGTTGCCGCTGACATAACCAGACATGCCGGGCGCGGAGTCAGTGACGATGGAGTTCAGCGACGAGGTCATCACCATCCCGGTGAACGGAAAGGTGTCCATCGCCAGCCTGCTTTTTGCCTTGCCTTGCGAGTAGCCCTGCGAAACGATGCGCGCCGCCGTGCGGTGGGCCGCGCCCATGCCATCTCCGAGCAGAATGATGATGTTCTTCACTGTATTGCCAGACAGCGAAGTGCCGATGATCTCGAAATTGCCGTCTTTCGTGACGGTGGAACCATTGCTTAAAGTGGCTGTGGCCCTGAGCGAGTGGATACCGGTGGTGAAATTGGAATACGCGCGCACCGAGGCTACCGCGCTGCCGCTTGACAAACCACTCACCAAGCCGGTGATAACCAGGCTTGAGGCGTTGGGGGCTGCAGTGACGGGGCTGCCATCCACGGAAAACACCACGGAGCTGACCGTTAGGCCTGCATCCGGTTGCACCGTCGCTTGCAGGTCAAACTTCTGACCGGGCAGGAAGCGCGAAATGACGACCGATGGGGCGAGGCTCGTATCACTGGGGGGGGTCAGGCGTGAGATTGATGAGGCGAAGCTGGTCTCGGCGGTGGCGCAGAGCGTTGCGGCAACGGCTGCGGCAAGGCATTGGCGAACAAATTCGGGTTTGCACATTTCGTTTCTCCAGGATTGTTAAGGTATAGGTTTGATGGTGGCCTAAATGCCCGCCCGGTGTGCCACCTTCTTTGGCGATGAATGGGAGGTTTTCCCCGCACGGTTGACTTGGCTGCCGCCTAGGAGCTTTCTCGATAGGTCTGGATCGATCTGTAGCCTGACGGAGGAAACCCGGCCATCGGGTTCTTCCCGGTTGCCCAAGTCGAGAATGCCGGTCAGTTTGAGCAGGCCCGGAATGTGCGGCACGATTAGCCCGCCACCGTTCTCGATATGGACGAATACCACTGTCGCAGGCATGTCATCGGCGGGGCCGTCCTCTTTTTCCGCCATGGACACGGAGAGAGGGGCAAGAATGAACGGGCCGGGCGAGGGTTCCTCGGCGTTGACCATGTAGCCAAAGATCCGCACACGCGTACCGTTCAAACCCAGCAGCTTTTCCGTGGGCTCCAGCCCGCCTGGCCCGATGGGCATTTTGAAGAATTCCCGGAATTTGAGGTCGGCCACCCCGGCGGGCGGCGGTGCAAGCTTGCCTTTGGCTTGCAATAGAGAGGCGATGTGCTTGCCGTCCAATTCTTGGGCGTTATTTTTCGCTGCTGCTTGTGTGCTGGTAGAAAAAAAGGTCGCTAGCGTAAATGACAGTAGCACCAGACGGATAAAAGTCAGTAGGGACTTGAGGGAAAACTCCATAAGGCATTCCTTAAGGCTTAAAAGTGGACTGGATGGATGCGCGCTCAAGGATTTTTCTTCGCGCCAAACGAATCCCCCTCATTGAGGTATCCTCAGCGGACGCAGGGGGGGCGAGTGATGTTGAAGTCTAGGAAGGGTTTGTTGCCGTTTAAAGAAGAAACGGTTACAGTCGTTTGAAAAAAGCAATCAAAAAAACAATCGACAGAGGAGAAGCAGTCCGACGGGCATGTTCCCCAATCTGGCGGGCCAGAAGGCGGACTATCTGTCCGCGCAACTGAAGGCTTTCCGAGGCAAGACCCGCGTCAACCCGATGATGTCGCCGATGGCGGCCAACCTGAAAGACGAGGATATTGACAACTTGGCGGCCTATTTCGCCAGCCTCAAGGCCTGCGAATAGGGCCGACCTTAGCCGCGCCAAGCCTCGGATAACATCCTCAGGGTAGATGAATTGCGGAAGAACAGCGCGGGTGTGGGTAAAGCCCGCCGCGAGGCCTTGATGGAGCAATGGTGCGCCGAGGTCGAGGCCGCCAAGCCCCGGCCTTCATGAAGTTCGCCAAGTTGGCCGAGCATTATCGAATTTCCAAAAAAGGCATAAGCGAATTATGTCGATTTTTGCCATTACTTGTGCGCCCAGAAAGAATTCGGTGACATTTCAGTCCATCGCCGGAATGCCCGAGTAAAATTGCTCGGGTCGGAAAACCCGAGCAAATAGGTAATTTCGCCTATGGTCAGCCGGGAATCGCGCATGTACTGGATGGCCAGTTCGCGGCGCATGTCGTCAACCAGCCCCTTGAAAGTCAAGCTCTCCTCTTTGAGTTTCCTCTGCAAAGTCCTTACGCTCATGTGCAGGGAATGGGCGACACCCTCCCTCGCCTATTTCGCCGGCAGACAGGCTATTCAGCAGCCGATTGCGAATCAGGTGGGAAATTTCCCCGGATTCGAGACGGGCCAGATATTCATGGATGATCCTGTCGCTGGCCCGTGCCATTTCACTGTTGGCAGTGGGCAAGGCTGCGTCGATGTCTTTCTTCCTGAATTCAATGGCATTCAACAAGGGTGTCCCCGGCGTGCCTTTCGGCACCCCCGCCTGGCGACCAGCACCAACATCCCCGGCGGCATCCCGGTCGGCAAGCCTTATTCCCTTCCTTTATGACGGCTACTCGGATGCCGCCCACACGCTTCCAGGGGACGGCCGGGGTTCGCCCGCCACGCTGAAGGTCACCCGGAATTTGACGACCAATCCGCTGCCGTCGGGCTGCACCGGCAACGGGGGCGCGGGCGATGACATTTATGTCTTCCCGTCCGCCCAGCAGATCAATAACGAAATCCCCACTAGTCGGGTGCCAACCAGACCGGCACTGCCTTTTGGCACTGATGCCTAGTGCGCAGGGTGCGGGGAGCTTGCGACCCGAACCTCTCATTCCGCGATGGGTGCGGTTCGTTCCTTACCGCACCTACTCGCTCGACTGACTCAAGTTGCCGACTTTTTTCAACTCCACTGTGATGTTGCTGTCCTTGGCGGCATTGAGGAAATCCTGGATAGTTTCCATAATGTCCTGGTCGACGAACTGCGCCTTGCTGCCATCAATCAGCAAATGGCCATTGGTGCCTACCCGACCGAGATAACTCCGCAGCAGCGCCTTGTTCAGAAACGAAACGTCTTTGTGCAACCTGAGCAGATAATGGTTGCCGTCCTGGGTCAAGGTAATCGCCGCGTGGTAATTCGCTTTTAGCACAAAAAACAAGCCGCACACCATCCCGATGGCCATGCCTTTCAATAAATCGCTCACCAAAATAGCGGCCACGGTGATCACGAAGGGCGCGAGTTGGTTCATGCCTTTGCGGTGCATTTCCAGAAAAAGCTTGGGTTTGGCCAGCTTGTAACCGGTCAACAACAGAATAGAAGCCAGGCAGGCCAAGGGTATCAAATTAAGGTATTGGGACAGGAACATCACGCTTGACAGCAACAAGACACCATGGATGAAACTAGCCAATTTGGTTCTGCCGCCGGCGTTGATATTGGCGGAACTGCGCACGATGACTGCCGTCATCGGCAAGCCGCCGAGCATTCCACTGATGAGATTGCCTACGCCTTGCGCCTTCAATTCCTGGTTGGTGGAGGCCACTCTTTTCAATGGATCCAGCTTGTCCGTCGCCTCCAAGCTCAACAGGGTTTCCAGGCTAGCGACGATGGCCAGGGCAACAGCAACGGAATAGATCTCGGGGTTGGCGTACTGGGAGAAATCGGGGAAAGTCAGCACATGGAAGAAACCTTCGATGCCCTGCAAGACCGGCAGGCTGACCAGATGTTCGGGATGGATCGACAGGCAGGTGGAATCCTGCGTGTAAATATTGAAGCCCACGCCCCATAAAACCGCGAGCAAAGGCCCGGGAACCGCCGCCAGAATCCGCTTGCGCTTGACGAAGCTGGATTCCCAGCACAGCAAAATGACAATGGAAACCACGCTGACGATAATCGGACCCAGTGAAAAAGCGCCGAAGGACTTGAAGATCTCGTCGATTGTGGTTTCGGCATCGGCAGGCATGTAAGCTTCATCGCCCTCGAAATCCGCGTCAAAACCCACCACATGGGGTATCTGCTTCATAATCAGAATCAAACCGATGGCTGCCAACATGCCTTTGATCACTGCCGAAGGAAAATAAGCGCCGATGATGCCTGCCCGCAGGAAACCTAACAACAATTGGATTCCACCTGCGACCACCACGGCGAGCAGAAAGCCCTGGAAGCTGCCCAGTTTCTCGATGGCATGCAGCACGATGACGGTCAGGCCGGCCGCCGGGCCGCTGACGCTCAGTTGCGAACCACTGAGCCAAGCCACGGCCAAACCACCGACAATGCCTGAAACCAAGCCTGCGACCAAAGGCGCGCCGGACGCCAGGGCAATCCCCAGGCACAAGGGCAAGGCGACCAGGAATACCACGATTCCGGCGGGAACATCGTTGCCCAAATGTTGCCAGTAAGAACTTAGATGCTTGTGAATCATGCAAACCCCTTTAGATTTTAAGAACCCTCACCCTCACCCATGGGGCGAGGGAATTTTCTTAAGGAAGCTTTGAACAAGTTGATTCTGTTCATGTTTCGACAGGCCCGCCATGAACGGATTGAGTGAACGGAGTATCTAGCGGCTCTCACCCCAATAGATCACGAAACTGGCCAGCGTGTATAGCGTGTCAGCGACGGGATAGGTATCGAGGGCTCGACTGGCAATTAGGCCGAAGTTCAATTTATCCTTCTCGTCTTGGCCAGGACACCGCCCGCCTCGCGTCCAGCCATGCAGCGCATCCAACTGCCGTTTCACCGAATCGATAGCGCCATCGTCTGGCTCGGCGATGGACATCCTGTCCAGCTCCTCACGCGCCGTGGCGAGCAACTGATCAAACTCTTCAAATGACTTTAAGGGGCTGGGCATGGGGGATTCTTCATATGGGATGCGTCAAGCAGCCTTTTGACCTGGAATGATGGGATGGACTCCTCCCGCCCCTACGGCATCGAACGAACGTGCCAGAATGGAGGGGCAAACCCAATCCTATTCACAGAGCCGAAGGAGTCCAAAAACATGAGCGCCAATATCAACGCCACGAACCTGGACGCCGCGCCTGCGCACATTACCACCGTCGCCGTCGATCTGGCAAAGTCTGTTTTCGAGCTGGCCGTCTCCGACGGTCAGGGGCGCGTCACCGGGCGCAAGCGCCTGCCGCGGGAAGGGTTCGGCAAGTTCTTCGCGAACCGCGAGCCCTGCCGCGTCGTCATGGAGGCCTGCGGCACGGCGCTCCAGTGGGCGCGGACGTTCCAGGCGCTGGGCCACGAGGCCAGGCTGCCGCCGCCGCAGCACGTCCGCCCCTGCGTGCGCCGCAACAAGACCGGCCGCGCCGACGCCTCCGCGCTGCTGGAGGCCGACCGCTGCGGCGGCATCCTGCCGGTGCCGGTCAAGTCCGAGGGCCAGCAGGGCCTCCAGGGTTTGCACAGGATCCGCTCCGGCTGGATGGCGACGCGCACGGCGCGGATCAACGAGGTGCGCGGCCTGCTGCGCGAGTTCGGCTTCGACATCCCGCAAGGCCCCTCGGCGGTGGCGGGCAGGGTGCCGGGCTGGCTGGCGGACGAGGAAAGCCACATCCCGCCCGCCTTGCGCAAAGCCTTGTCCGAGGCCATGGCGGAAATCCGCGCGATCGACACGCGCATCAAGGCGCTGGAAAAAAAACTGCGGCAGGAGGCGAAGCAACGGCCCGCCGTGCTGAAGCCGATGGACGTGCCGGGCATCGGCCTGCTCATCGCCACGGCGCTCATCGCGGCAGTCGGCAACATGGAGGCGTTCCGCGGCGGGCGGCACCTCGCCGCCTGGCTCGGCCTCACGCCGAAGGAGTCGAGCAGCGGCTCCAAGCGCAGGCTTGGCAGGATCAGCACGCGCGGCGACCCGTACCTGCGCACCCTGCTGGTCCACGGCGCGAGGTCGGCGCTCAACGCCGCGGCCGTGAGGCTCGCCGCCTGCAAAGGCCTGACCCGGCTGCAACGCTGGGCGGTCGAACTCGCCGGGCGCGCCGGCCACAACAAGGCCGCCGCCGCGCTGGGCAACAGGCTGGCCCGCATCAGTTTCGCCGTCGTCCGGCAGGGGCGCGACTTCGACGGCGACTTCACGCCGGTGTTGCCCAAGGCGGCGCAGGCTACTTGAAACCGATGAAGACTTGAATTTTTTAAACGTTTAACACCGAGTTCCACACCCGGTTTGCGAGCGAGAGACTCGACAGTCATGGCGCAACAGGTCGGACCGGTACGGGGAAAAGCCGATAACTCTCCCGGCTCAGAGGCCGCTGGATCGATAGGCACCTAGTACGCGGATTCCATGAAGGCCCGGAGGCATATCCCTTCAACAAGGCTGGATATACGACTGCAACTGACCTTAAAGCGTCCGATTCGAAGAGATCCCGCTTGCGAATAGGGAGGAGTCCATATACGCGCGCTCGGCCCTCAATGCCGCGATCATGAAACTCAATGCGGGCAAGGCGCTGACGCGGCTGCAACGCTGGGCCGTCGACCTCGCCGCCCGCGTCGGCCACAACAAGGCCGCCTGCGCCCTCGCCAACAAGCTCGCCTGCATCGCCTTCGCCGTGGTCAAGCTGGGCCGCGACTTCGACGGCGGCTTCGCCCCGGCCTTGCCTCGGGCGGCGGCATCGCAGGCTTCTTAAAACCGATGCCTGCCCGGATTTTGTAAACGATTAACACCGAGTTCCCCCCCGGTTTGCGAGCGAGACACTCGTCGGTCATGGCGCGACAGGTCGGACCGGCACCGGAAAAAGCCGATAACTGTGCCGGCCTTCAAGGCCGCTGGAACGATAGGCATCCGGTGCGCGGATTCCATGAAGGCCCAGAGGCTCGGCCTCCAACAAGGCCGGATATACGACTGCAACCGATCCTCAAGCGTCTAAATTGCCGATGTCCCTCTTGCGAATAGGGAGGAGTCCATATAGAACGGTTAGGCATAGTATGCGGTTCGTTCTTCACCGCATTCGTTTTCCTCACGTGCCAGGCGCAGGAACCCACTGTACATTGGGAGCGCCGCAATTCTTGAGAGCATCAATGACTGGCTGTTGGTAGACCGTTGCGCCTTTGATTCCACGGGGTTCGTGCGTGGTCATCATGACCTTTGATGGATTATCAGATTGTACTGAAAGGTTCAATGTCAAAGGAACATTATCGCCACCGACTACCTGTTGTGCAGAGACACTTGTTTCGTCTGCGTATGTTATATTCCAACCCGCTTGTTGTGCGGCGCACTTGAGAGCTTTCACTGTTGCCGTAGTAGTGCTTACTTTCATAGGTACATCAAGGACGAATCTCTTATTTTCAGCGCAACCCACTAACGAGGTGACGAGTACGAGCGTGGCGAATGAAAAAAGCTTGCTTTGAGAAAACATGGCAACTCCTGTTTACGTTACTACGAAGAATTAGTTTGTAGATCTTCTCGCTATGCGTTCTGGATATACGCAACAGCCTAACTTTGTAGCAGTTCCAAAACCCGATTTTACTGCCTATTATGAGATTTGTGAGATTTCGGAATTTGGTGGTGGGTTTAATTGATTTATTGAGATTGAAAGCAGTATCTATTTATAAACAACCCTATCACCGTGTCGTGAAGTGCTTCCAATTTTGAAAAGCAGATCGTTTTGCGCGTCAATCGCTTGATCCGGGTTCGCAACAAAAGGTTTTTGTTTTCTATTTTTTGAGTATGCCGCTTGCCAATGACGTGCTTGTCTTTAGGGATGAGTGCGGAATAGCTGCCCCAATCGTCTGTGTAATATGTCCGGATATTGAATGCCTTCAAATTTGAGATCAATTGCTCGCACACCGCATCTTGGCGCCGCCCGAAAACGAACGACAGGACACAGCCTGTCACGGCATCGATGGCATACCGGAGCCAGCGTTGGTTCTTTTTGTCGCCGACGTAGCTCCATGGCTCGTCTGCCTGAACATCCATTGGAGAATCAAGGGGATGCCTGATTTCGACGGCGATCTCACGCGTACCGATGTAAGGGTTCACGGCGACCACTTCAGCGGAGCTTTTTTTAGCGTGGAAATGACGGTGTTTTTGCCGATACCCAGAATGCGCGAAGTATCCCGGATGCCGCCGCCGTTCATGGCAATGTCCACAATCTGGTCTTTGACGCCAGGCTCGTAGGCCCGGTACACGCAGTCGGTCTTGAATATTCGCCCGCACTCCTTGCAGCGAAACCGGGAACGACCGCTTTGGGTGCCGTAACGGACAACCTCGGAACTGTTGCAATACTTGCACAAAACAATTTGATACGCCATTGGAATGGTTGCCTGAGAGGCTTGAAAATTTTATGCTCTACCATACTTAATAAATCAATTAAACCCACCTCCCGGAATTTTTTCCAAAACAACATAAAAACCGTTCGTGGGTGTGTACAAGAACAAGGTAACCAGAAGAACTAATAATCTTATAATCCATGCTACTAAATTGCTTGATTCATCCGGTATAATTTGTATGACGCGCCATCCATCAGCATTTTCTTGAGTAAGCGTAGAGTTCAGTGATTGCTGTGGGTCATCAAATAGCCCGCCTAGGGCGGGTTAAAAAGGGACGTTGTAACTCGCCGAATTCGAGGAATGGCGGCTTACGGCTTCCATGCCTAACCCGCCCTTGTATTATAGATTCCGTGGTGTACCTGGGGTTGTTGGTTTCGTTTACCATGCTTTCCCAAGACAGCACACTTGGGGGGCACCCCAAGTAGGGTGGCTGCATGCCGTTTGCGCCCTTTGGACATCAAGCCCGTGCCGTAGATTTTGCAGCAGTCGCCCGCCCTCACACAAGATCGAACAGTATCTTCGGCCCGGACTTTCCGGCAGCCCGCATTCACAAGGTTGATCATTTGAGGTTCGCCATGGCCCTTTTTAATTTCGGCATCGATGTTTCCAAAGCCAAGCTGGACTGTGCCTTGCGCCTGCCCGACGGCACATTCCGTTGCAAAGCCGTCGGCAACAACGCCCAGGGCCACGCCGAACTCGTCGCGTGGCTTGCCCGCCACGCGGCGGCTGATGTCCACCTCTGCATGGAGGCCACCGGCGTGTATTGGGAAAATGCCGCCCAGTTCCTGTCGTCCAATCATGGGTTTGCCATCAGCGTGGTCAACCCGGCCCAAATCAAGGCATACGCGGCTTCCCGCCTGGCCCGCACCAAAACCGACGCCGTTGACGCAAGGCTCATCGCCGATTTCTGCGCCGAACGCAGCCTCCCGGCCTGGCAGCCTTTTTCCGATGACGAACTGGCCTTGCGCGCCATGGCGTTGCGGCCGGATGCCTTGCAGGCCATGCGCACGCAGGAGTCCAATCGCCTGGAAGTCTCCCGTGACGCGGTGCGCCAAGGCATCCGGGAGCATCTCGATTGGCTTGACCAACAGATCAAGTCCCCGGCCAAGGCCATCAACGACCCTATCGACGCGAACCCCGGCATGAAGGGCAAACAGGCACTGCTCGACAGCATCCCCGGCTTGGGCGAACGCACCCTCGCCATCCTGCTGGCCTTCTTTGGCGATCCGCGCCGTTTCGGCAACAGCCGACAAGCTGCCGCATTCGCCGGGCCCGACCCCAGGCGGCACGAGTCGGGCAGCAGCGTGAAAGGCAAGCCCAGGCTGTCCAAGGTCGGCCATGCGTTCCTGCGCAAGGCGCTTTACATGCCGGCCATGGTGGCCCTTTACAAAACCGGCTGGGGCAAGCAGTTCAGGGATCGCCTTGCCGCTACGGGCAAGCCCGCTAAACTGATCATTGGTGCCATGATGCGCAAGCTTTTGCATGTCGCCTTTGGCGTCCTCAAATCAGGAAAAAATTTCGACCCGGCCCTTCATAATGTTTGACATCACTAACAGTATCTACGGCCCTCAGCCAGATTCACCGTGAAGAAACAAGTGGCTCTGGGTTGGTAAATACGGCGATATTCAGGCATGGCGGTTGGGTATATCGAGAAATGCAGGATTAATTATTCGGTTGTCGTAGGGTGCGGTGAGCTTGCGAACCGCACCAATTGATGAACCATAAACAGTTTTCTTGTCTGGATCGGGCCACATAGCGAGCGGTGCGGTTCGTTCCTCACCGCACCTTACCGTGTTCCCAACCAGGTTTGCGAGCGAGATACTCGACAGTCATGGCGCAACAGGTCGGACCGGTACGGGGAAAAGCCGATAACTCTCCCGGCCAAAAAGCCGCTGGAACGATAGGCACCCAGTACGCGGATTCCATGAAGGCCCAGAGGCATACCCTCCAACAAGGCCGGATATACGACTGCAACCGATCCTCAAGCGTCCGATTGCCGATGTCCCACTTGCAAATAGGGAGGAGTCCATATACGGTTCGTTAGGCGGTGATATTAGATTTAACCGAGTCAATACACTTCGTCATGGGTGCCGATATCAAGCAAAACGATGACTCCGCCCCTTGTTGTCTCATCAATCTCAAGGGAAAAAACAATGCGACAATCATAACCGCAGGAGCAAGCCCACAATCCCAGCAAATTGCCACTCAGCTTGTGTGTTCCTAAAGCAGGCGCAAATACGTCCACCTGCATTTGTCGGAGTGCTTCATCAATATGATCTCGCAGCTTTGGAGTCCGTTTTCCAAGTTTTCGATAAGCACACCGAAATTTTGGCGTGATGACCAACTGTCTCATTCATCATCCTCAAATGTGCGATGCAACTCGGCAATGGCCTCTTCTGCGGATTGAGCCTTGAATTGACCCTGCCTGAAAGCAGCTATTGACTTGTTAGAGTTGGTCATAATTTCCTGCCGCCGGATTTCAATTCGACGCTTGCTTAAAATATCTATCAACATTTCTTGCTGATCCGGCGGGAGTTGCATGGCGGTATTGATGGCTTGATCCAAGGTTACGGCATTCATAAGTTTTACAATCTCCTTATGTGACATCTAGGATAGTACGCTATTTCTAACTGTTTTTGTATAATTCGGGATGGAAATCTCTACCCGGCTAAGGATTAAATCGATGACAGAGCATTCGACGATTTCCAGATTCTCCTTCCCACTCGCATACATATGCTTCATTATCTTTTTGTAAATATATAGTAGAATTTATTGGTACAGCAACAATCTTGAATCCCTTGTCAAGCAAAGATTGTGCAGTTACCCCTCCTGCGGCATTGGCGACTCCAACAGTCAAGATTACACCAGCAATTTGGCCTAACGCCCACGATCAGCGCCCCGCGCCACCCCACGAAACCCGAAAACACCAAGCCGCTTCGTGGCGCGGGTGCGCTGGATTGATGGGATGGACTCCTCCCGCCCTTAACCGGCATCAGAAGTGCCAGAATGGAGGTGTCAACAAACACCTTCCCCATTCACAAACGAGAGGAGTCCTGAACATGAGCACTACCACCGTCGCCGTCGATTTGGCAAAGTCTGTTTTCGAGCTGGCCGTCTCCGACGGGCAGGGCCACGTCATTGAACGCAAGCGTCTGTCGCGTGAGGCGTTCCGGAAGTTTTTTGTGAACCGCCCGCCCTGCCGCATCGTCATGGAGGCCTGCGGGACGGCGCACTATTGGGCGCGGACGTTCCTTGCCATGGGCCACGAGGTCAAGCTGCTGCCGCCCCAGCATGTGCGGCCCTACGTGCGGCGCAACAAGACCGACCGCGCCGACGCTTCCGCCTTGCTGGAGGCCGACCGCTGCGGCGACATCCTGCCTGTGCCGGTCAAGACCGAAGGCCAGCAGGGCCTTCAAGGCCTGCACCGGCTCCGCAGCGGCTGGATGGCGACGCGCACGGCGCGTATCAACGAGGCGCGCGGCCTGCTGCGGGAATTCGGCTTCGACATCCCGCAAGGCCCGGCGGCGGTGATGGAGCGCGTGCCGGGCTGGCTGGCGGACGAAACGGTGGCGATCCCGCCCGTCCTGCGCCAGGCGCTGGCGGCGGTCATGGACGAGATCCGCGGCCTCGAAACCCGCATCGCCGAGGTCGAAAAACAGTTGCGGCAGGAGGCCGGGCAGCGCCCCGCCGCGCTAAAGCTGATGGACGTGCCGGGCATCGGCCTGCTCATCGCCACCGCCCTCATCGCCGCCGTCGGCAACATGGAGGCGTTCCGCGACGGGCGGCACCTCGCCGCCTGGCTCGGCCTGACGCCGAAGGAGTCCAGCAGCGGCTTCAAGCGCAGGCTGGGCAGCATCAGCAAGCGCGGCGACCCGTACCTGCGCACCCTGCTCGTCCACGGCGCGAGGTCGGCGCTCAACGCCGCGATCATGAAGCTCAGCGCGGGCAAGGATTTGACGCGGCTGCAACGCTGGGCGGTCGAACTGGCCAGCCGCGCCGGCCACAACAAGGCCGCCACCGCGCTGGCCAACAAGCTGGCCCGCATCGCGTTCGCCGTCGTCCGGCAGGGCCGCGACTTCGACGGCGACTTCCGGCCGGCCTTGGCGCAGACGGCGGCAACGCAGGCGGCTTAAAACCGATGAACGCCTGCGCTTCTTTGTAAACGTTTAAACACCGAGTTCCCAACCAGGTTTGCGAGCGAGACACTCGACAGTCATGGCGCAACAGGTCGGACCGGTACTGGGAAAAGCCGATAACAATGACGGCCAAAAAGCCGCTGGATCGATAGGCACCGAGTACGCGGATTCCATGAAGGCCCGGGGGCATATCTCCCAACAAGGCCGGATATACGACTGCAACTGACCTTAAAAGCGTCCGATTGAAGATGTCCCTCTTGCAGATAGGGAGGAGTCCATATACGACATGTTAGGCAATGGTTTTTTAGGTTTTTCACAATCCCGTCCGCAATGTTTTGTGCCAAAGCGGGGCGGTGAGTCACGCACAAAACGTAAGCGACGGGGTTTCAAACCCCGTCGCGCCCGTCTCCATACCCCGGCCCGCTTCGCGTTAATGCAAGACCTGGCCCAGTTCTTTTCGCTGTTATTCGTATTTCTTTCTATTACGTTCCCGTAGTTCTTCAAGTAACTCTTTTTCACCCTCTTCTATAATATATCGAATAATGAGTACTATAATGACTATAGTGAATATAAGCCCATTCCAGAAACCTTCTTTTAAAATTAACAAGATAAAGGCATATACGATTGCGCCAAAAGAGGCGATCCAACATATTATGAAGAATAAGTTAATAATGATAGAAATAGTTTTCCTTGCATCTTCTGTCTCATAGAATTTAGAATTCCTTATTCCAAATAAAGCTGAAATAAATTCAAATACTGGAACGCTAGTCAATAGAGTATTTCGTATTATGAAAATTATGCTTCCGAAAGTTAGTAACATAATAAATAACTGCAAAATGGCCCAGAAACCATCTTTACTGGGAAATAAGTCAAATAGCAAAAAAAGAAAAAGGGGTACACACCATGCGCCGAAAATAGACATAATTCCATTAAATCCGTTTTTAGTAAAGGTGCTATCATTTATTTTGTTATGTAATTCACAAAATAATTTGTTTATTTTTGAACCAATGTATTGGCTGGATGAATTAGAAACAATTATATCTTCAGCACCATAAATCAGTACAATATTCACCGTTTTAAGGGCTTTGAATGCCAGAAATATAAATAAAGTAGAGAAGAATAAAAACACAACGAATGAAACATAAAACTCATTCTTGAATGAGAGTGCGCTCAGTATAACTGAACACACAAATATAAAAATAAAAAAAATCATTTTAAAATCTTTAGGGTAATAAAATTTCAACGGAGGGGGAGGGAATACACCGATTGATAGTCGTTTAGATTCAATATATTGATATTTACTCCAACAGAATGGAAAGACTAAAGGTAGCACCATAAGGATTAAGTATGTCGCCGAAATTGATGTTACCGCTACCATAAGCGTTACTCCGGCAAGTAAAGATGAAATTGATGGTATAATTATTGTTATAAATCCTAAACTTGGCATTGCAATGCCGACAAACAAAAGCGATACAATAGAGACAATTGCAGTAAAACCGAATATTTTAGAGATTAATGTGTTTGCATTTGCTGCCTCCGTTTTGTTTTCCTGTGTTTGCTTTTTCTCCTTTCTTTTTTGTATCTCTTCTTCCTTTGCCAATTTAATCAGCATTTCAGCTTCTTTTATTTGCGTCGCCCTTCTGTCCGCCTCAATTTCGGATTGACTTTTTTGCTGATAAATGTATGGCATAGCTCATAGTCTCTTTTTATATGCTTACTGCTGCTTTTTTGCGCCTAACGCCCGCGTTCAGCGCCCCGCGCCACCCCGCGAACCCCGAAAACACCAAGTCGCTTCGTGGCGCGGGTGCGCTGGAATGATGGGATGGACTCCTCCCGCCCCTAAATCGGCATCTGAAGTGCCAGAATGGAGGGTCTGAAAAACCCATTCACGAGCCAGAGGAGTCCAGAACATGAACACTACCACCGTTGCGGTCGATTTGGCAAAGTCAGTTTTTGAACTGGCGGTCTCGGACGGCCAGGGGCGCGTCACCGAGCGCAAGCGCCTGTCGCGGGAGGCCTTTTCCCGCTTCTTCGTCAACCGCCCGCCGTGCCGGATCGTCATGGAGGCCTGCGGCACGGCGCATTATTGGGCGCGGACGTTCCAGGCGCTGGGCCATGAAGTCAAACTGTTGCCGCCACAGCATGTGCGGCCTTATGTGCGCCGCAACAAAACCGACCGCGCCGACGCTTCCGCGCTGTTGGAGGCCGACCGCTGCGGCGACATCCTGCCGGTGCCGGTCAAGTCCGAAGGCCAGCAGGCCTTGCAGGGGCTGCACCGCGTCCGCAGCGGCTGGATGGCGACGCGCACGGCGCGGATCAACGAGGTGCGCGGCCTGCTGCGCGAGTTCGGCTTCGACCTGCCGCAAGGCCCCTCGGCGGTGATGGGGCGGGTGCCGGGCTGGCTGGCCGACGAGGAAAGCAAAATCCCGCCCGCCTTGCGCACGGCCCTGTCCGAGGTCATGGCGGAGATCGCCGAGCTTGAGGCCCGCGTCGAAAAGCTGGAAAAGCAGTTGCGGCAGGAGGCGAAGCAGCGGCCCGCCGCGCAAAAGCTGATGGCCGTGCCGGGCATCGGGCTGCTGACCGCCACCGCCCTGGTCGCCGCCGTCGGCGGCATGGAGGCGTTCCGCGACGGGCGGCACCTCGCCGCCTGGCTCGGCCTGACGCCGAAGGAGTCCAGCAGCGGCTTCAAGCGCAAGCTCGGCAGGATCAGCAAGCGCGGCGACCCGTACCTGCGCACCCTGCTCGTCCATGGCGCGAGGTCGGCGCTCAACGCCGCCATGGTGAAGCTCGCCGCCGGCAAGGCGCTGACCCGGCTGCAACGCTGGGCGGTCGAGCTGGCCGCCCGCGTCGGCCACAACAAGGCCGCCACCGCGCTGGCCAACAAGCTGGCCCGCATCGCGTTCGCCGTCGTCCGGCAGGGGCGCGAGTTCGACGGCGACTTTGTCCCGGACTTGCCGAAGGCGGCGGCATCGCAGGCTGCTTAAACACGATGGCCGCCTGAGCTTATTTGTAAACGATTAAACACCGAGTTCCCAACCAGGTTTGCGAGCGAGAGACTCGACAGTCATGGCGCAACAGGTCGGACCGGTACGGGGAAAAGCCGATAACTCGCCCGGCCAAAAAGCCGCTGGAACGATAGGCACCCAGTACGCGGATTCCATGAAGGCCCGGAGGCATATCCTTCAACAAGGCCGGATATACGACTGCAACTGACCTTAAAAGCGTCCGATTGAAGAGATCCCACTTGCGAATAGGGAGGAGTCCATATATGAACAGTTAGGCGTCGAACCAGAACGGAGACGAGGGGCTTTTGCACTTGCTTTTCGTTCTTGGCTTTTTTACCATCCGGCGTAATACGCGGCAATCCGCTATTGCGCACTACGGCCCTGATTAGTTTGCATAGTCAATAACAGAAGGTTGACCAGCTCTAATTTTTACCCAGTTTCCAGCGGTTGAAGAGCATTCCCAAAATGAAATGGCCCCTTGTGTATGGGTATTCCCTCCAGAATTTGTCTCTGGCAAAAAATCGTATCCAATTTGAATCATTCCCTCGCCTTCAACTAATACTTCAGCTTCAATTTGATATTTTATATTTTGGAGTGCTTCTACAGTTGGCCAACGTGTATTCCAAGCGTGAAAAAGCTTTGTTGGATATGTTGATGTAGGAAAAATTACTGTTCCATCGTCTAAAATCGAAACAATTCTATGGCTTGGATCATTATCGTTTGAGTTGGCAAAATCAATAGGATCAGCCATTCCTTGCGTAGATCCATAGCCATATGAACTAAGATATTGGACTTTTAAATCCCATCGTTCTTGATGTTGCCAGTCTGTGCGATTTAGAATATATCCGGCACCACCGATTGCCCTATAACAAACACCTGTGTTTTTTCCATCCCAACAAGCCCATCTCGAATCCACTACATTTCGATTATTTGTCTGAGGGTCAATAGCATAAATATTTAAACTCCTTACACTTACACGTCCAAATTGTCTACCATTATTTACAGCGGCAATCCATCCACTTATTCCTTTGTAACCAACTGGTGGTGACACAAGCTTTGCGTTGCCATAACTATTTATAATTTGTTGCTCTGGATTTTCTGGAGTACCAATCGGGACTTTTTGGAAGCAAGGGTTAGTTTGGGCACTTACAAAATCTAAACTGTTGGTAATCGTGTTCCACTTAAAAATACCAGAATAAATATTACCAGATACATTTACATTGGATAGTTTAATGTAACTTGGATAATTTGGGTCAGTATTTAATACGGAAATAGAAAAGTCCGCATCTACTGCATATGTGCAATTAGCACTTGCAAATATGAGGATCGCGCACAGATAGTATTTCAACGATTTCATGACCGAAGCTCCTGAAAGAAAAGCCTAACGCCCGCGTTCAGCGCCCCGCGCCACCCCACGAAACCCGAAAACACCCAGTCGCTTCGTGGCGCGGGTGCGCTGCAACGGAATGTTAGGCTGCTCTGAACTCGACCTTAGAGACATTGCGTAAATCCACAATTTGCCTCGCCTGCCAGAGGTCATGGTTGTCCTGCATAGTAAGCCAACTTTCGGGAGAGCGCCCCAAAGCTATTGATAGACGAAGAGCCATTTCTGGGCTAACGCGGCTGGAACCGTTCAGAATGCGATTGAGCGTTGAGGCGGCAACTCCGAGTTTGGTTGCGAGTTCTCGGCAACTGATTTCATTTGGTTCCAAGTAAACCGACTGAATGAACTCTCCAGGATGCGGGGGGTTATACATGGTCACTAGTGATAGTCCTCGTAATCCAACAGATGAGCATTCCCATCCTGAAAGGCGAAGGTAATGCGCCAATTCCCATTTACCCATATTGACCAACGGTCACTATCGGTACCTTTCAGTGGGTGTAGGCGGAAGCCGGGGATATCCATATCGTCAATGGTCTGTGCCGTATCCAACGCGGTCAACTGCATTCGCAGGCGTTTGGCCTGAGCGGGTTGAATCCCGGCCAAACTCCCCGATTCAAAAAATTTCTTCAAGCCCTTGTGTCGAAACGATGCGATCATGTGAGGATGATAGCGCGTTGCGCTACGCGCAACAAGAGCTTCTTGTGAAGACTGCCGCATCGACACGGCTTCATCGCGCCGATGCGTCGGAACGGACGGTATCTACCGGACTGCAAAGGATTTTAAGCTGGGTTACACGGGTTCATTTTTGAAAAGCAAGTAATAAAAACCTAGAGCAACTAAGATTAAAGAAAACAAATCGCCGCCATCTGACAACGTAATCCTGCCGCTTGTCAAAAAAGCACCTAGCAACCCAACACCCCCCAAAAAAATCGCTAAAATTCCAAGGTTTCGATTTTTCTTGCTAACCATTGTGTTTCTCCTGATTTGCCTAACGCCAGAATCCAGCCGACCGCCGCGGCTCCATCGCGACGGGTGCGCTGCAATGATGGGATGGACTCCTCCCGCCCCTAAATCGGCATCTGAAGTGCCAGAATGGAGGGTCTGAAAAACCCATTCACGAGCCAGAGGAGTCCAGAACATGAACACTACCACCGTTGCGGTCGATTTGGCAAAGTCAGTTTTTGAACTGGCGGTCTCGGACGGCCAGGGGCGCGTCACCGAGCGCAAGCGCCTGTCGCGGGAGGCCTTTTCCCGCTTCTTCGTCAACCGCCCGCCGTGCCGGATCGTCATGGAGGCCTGCGGCACGGCGCATTATTGGGCGCGGACGTTCCAGGCGCTGGGCCATGAAGTCAAACTGTTGCCGCCACAGCATGTGCGGCCTTATGTGCGCCGCAACAAAACCGACCGCGCCGACGCTTCCGCGCTGTTGGAGGCCGACCGCTGCGGCGACATCCTGCCGGTGCCGGTCAAGTCCGAAGGCCAGCAGGCCTTGCAGGGGCTGCACCGCGTCCGCAGCGGCTGGATGGCGACGCGCACGGCGCGGATCAACGAGGTGCGCGGCCTGCTGCGCGAGTTCGGCTTCGACCTGCCGCAAGGCCCCTCGGCGGTGATGGGGCGGGTGCCGGGCTGGCTGGCCGACGAGGAAAGCAAAATCCCGCCCGCCTTGCGCACGGCCCTGTCCGAGGTCATGGCGGAGATCGCCGAGCTTGAGGCCCGCGTCGAAAAGCTGGAAAAGCAGTTGCGGCAGGAGGCGAAGCAGCGGCCCGCCGCGCAAAAGCTGATGGCCGTGCCGGGCATCGGGCTGCTGACCGCCACCGCCCTGGTCGCCGCCGTCGGCGGCATGGAGGCGTTCCGCGACGGGCGGCACCTCGCCGCCTGGCTCGGCCTGACGCCGAAGGAGTCCAGCAGCGGCTTCAAGCGCAAGCTCGGCAGGATCAGCAAGCGCGGCGACCCGTACCTGCGCACCCTGCTCGTCCATGGCGCGAGGTCGGCGCTCAACGCCGCCATGGTGAAGCTCGCCGCCGGCAAGGCGCTGACCCGGCTGCAACGCTGGGCGGTCGAGCTGGCCGCCCGCGTCGGCCACAACAAGGCCGCCACCGCGCTGGCCAACAAGCTGGCCCGCATCGCGTTCGCCGTCGTCCGGCAGGGGCGCGAGTTCGACGGCGACTTTGTCCCGGACTTGCCGAAGGCGGCGGCATCGCAGGCTGCTTAAACACGATGGCCGCCTGAGCTTATTTGTAAACGATTAAACACCGAGTTCCCAACCAGGTTTGCGAGCGAGAGACTCGACAGTCATGGCGCAACAGGTCGGACCGGTACGGGGAAAAGCCGATAACTCGCCCGGCCAAAAAGCCGCTGGAACGATAGGCACCCAGTACGCGGATTCCATGAAGGCCCGGAGGCATATCCTTCAACAAGGCCGGATATACGACTGCAACTGACCTTAAAAGCGTCCGATTGAAGAGATCCCACTTGCGAATAGGGAGGAGTCCATATACGGTTTGTTAGGCAACTGCTTTTCTTTGATGCGATTCATGCTGGCGAACCAACATGGCTTGAGTTCGTTTCCGCCAAAACTCTAATTGCTCTTGTAAGGACATGCCTGCTATTAACTTTGCAACATGTTCAGCGCCACGCCGTTTTAGCGCGACGCATTCAGGTTCACGAATCATCGCCGTCATAAGTAATAACCTCCAATGGAGAATAAATGCCAATCTGGCCGTAGCCGTTAAGTGTATTCACCGCATTATATTTGGGAATTTTGTCGAAATGCACAATATGCTTAAAATTCCAGCTTACGATAAGATTGCATTGAGTTACTGTGGCAATTGCGACATGCAAAGCATCTTCGGCAGATTTTGGAGTAACGACACCTGACTTGATATATTGCTGCTGAAGCAAAAGCATTTCTTGAGTGACTTGAGCGATTTCAGCAACCGCTTCGTAATGGGCAAAAAAATCACGAATCTTCTGAGGTGCTGGCTCTATTTCTGCTTCGACAATAGCAGATGTGACAATCGTAAACCGTCCAGCATCTATTTCAGAAAAAAATTTCTTAGTCGGTTCGGCAAACTCTTCATCAAACACCCCGCCAAAAACCGATGTATCCGCATAAATTCTCATATCTTACTATGCGCGTTAATTTTGTGTCGCTTTGAGTGAAAATGTCGGGCAACGATAGAGCCGTTGCCCGACCTATCCGGCTGCCCGGTTATTTGTTCTTCTCGATTTGATCGTCCGTGTTTCTCCAGCCTTCTTTATAAGCCTCGTTCTCCTTGATTTGTTCCTCTCTTTTGTCTTTGTCCCAGGTTGTTAATTCGTCAATAATGCCGTGCGGAGGTTGGAAATGCCCGACTTTGTGGTCGTGTGCTTTATCTGACCTGTCTTGCTCGCCTTTATTGTGATAATACTCTTCTTTGCTTTGCGTCATAGCGGTTTACTCCCGTTCCCCGATAATCGAAGGCAGCAAAAGCCGGGGAGAAGTTCATGCTGCCTAACGCCCGCGTTCAGCGCCCCGCGCCACCCCACGAAACCTGAAAACACCAAGCCGCTTCGTGGCGCGGGTGCGCTGGAATGATGGGATGGACTCCTCCCGCCCCTAAATCGGCATCTGAAGTGCCAGAATGGAGGGTCTGAAAAACCCATTCACGAGCCAGAGGAGTCCAGAACATGAACACTACCACCGTTGCGGTCGATTTGGCAAAGTCAGTTTTTGAACTGGCGGTCTCGGACGGCCAGGGGCGCGTCACCGAGCGCAAGCGCCTGTCGCGGGAGGCCTTTTCCCGCTTCTTCGTCAACCGCCCGCCGTGCCGGATCGTCATGGAGGCCTGCGGCACGGCGCATTATTGGGCGCGGACGTTCCAGGCGCTGGGCCATGAAGTCAAACTGTTGCCGCCACAGCATGTGCGGCCTTATGTGCGCCGCAACAAAACCGACCGCGCCGACGCTTCCGCGCTGTTGGAGGCCGACCGCTGCGGCGACATCCTGCCGGTGCCGGTCAAGTCCGAAGGCCAGCAGGCCTTGCAGGGGCTGCACCGCGTCCGCAGCGGCTGGATGGCGACGCGCACGGCGCGGATCAACGAGGTGCGCGGCCTGCTGCGCGAGTTCGGCTTCGACCTGCCGCAAGGCCCCTCGGCGGTGATGGGGCGGGTGCCGGGCTGGCTGGCCGACGAGGAAAGCAAAATCCCGCCCGCCTTGCGCACGGCCCTGTCCGAGGTCATGGCGGAGATCGCCGAGCTTGAGGCCCGCGTCGAAAAGCTGGAAAAGCAGTTGCGGCAGGAGGCGAAGCAGCGGCCCGCCGCGCAAAAGCTGATGGCCGTGCCGGGCATCGGGCTGCTGACCGCCACCGCCCTGGTCGCCGCCGTCGGCGGCATGGAGGCGTTCCGCGACGGGCGGCACCTCGCCGCCTGGCTCGGCCTGACGCCGAAGGAGTCCAGCAGCGGCTTCAAGCGCAAGCTCGGCAGGATCAGCAAGCGCGGCGACCCGTACCTGCGCACCCTGCTCGTCCATGGCGCGAGGTCGGCGCTCAACGCCGCCATGGTGAAGCTCGCCGCCGGCAAGGCGCTGACCCGGCTGCAACGCTGGGCGGTCGAGCTGGCCGCCCGCGTCGGCCACAACAAGGCCGCCACCGCGCTGGCCAACAAGCTGGCCCGCATCGCGTTCGCCGTCGTCCGGCAGGGGCGCGAGTTCGACGGCGACTTTGTCCCGGACTTGCCGAAGGCGGCGGCATCGCAGGCTGCTTAAACACGATGGCCGCCTGAGCTTATTTGTAAACGATTAAACACCGAGTTCCCAACCAGGTTTGCGAGCGAGAGACTCGACAGTCATGGCGCAACAGGTCGGACCGGTACGGGGAAAAGCCGATAACTCGCCCGGCCAAAAAGCCGCTGGAACGATAGGCACCCAGTACGCGGATTCCATGAAGGCCCGGAGGCATATCCTTCAACAAGGCCGGATATACGACTGCAACTGACCTTAAAAGCGTCCGATTGAAGAGATCCCACTTGCGAATAGGGAGGAGTCCATATACGGACGGTTAGGCCAGGATGTTAAATGGAAATATCGGGCAACGATAGGGCCGTTGCCCAACCCCGCTTTCATAGGTTTTTTAGTAACTTATCGTATTCGCTGTGTGGGCCAATCCAGAACCACACGATGGTGTCGGAATCCTTCATAACCCCTACCGCCCGCCAACCGATACCAGCCCGTACCGAATAAACCGGCATGGAAGTATTCAGCTTTTTGAATTCTACGCCGGGATGGCGAGGGTTCTGCTTCCATAAACGGTAGTTTTTTCTAGCGGTTTGCTTGACTCGCTCCGGCAAATTTCGGAACCGATCCAAAAACTCCTGGGTTAGTTCAGATTTCATCGAAACCTTTTGCCAGTGTTTTACCTTGTGCAGACTGGCGTAAAGCTTCCCGCGCTAGATCGGACAACCGCTCTTGCGGCTGTTGCAAAGTTTTCTGCCAGTTCATTTCATTTTCAATATCTTCCATCCATTGCTCAACTATTTCATCCTGAATCTCGACAGGCAAAGTGGAGGCTTGTTGGATGACTTTTTCAAAGCGGTTTGGCATGTTGATTTACCTTTGTAAATAATTTTGCCGGGCTACCGGGCTACCGGGCTACCCGATTAGTCAATTTGTTTGGTCTTCATCAGCGCCAACATTGCCCCAGTGATGGCGCAACACTTCGTGTGCTTTTTTATCAGCTTGCTGATCCGGTTGTTTAGCTGCAGCCGCCCCCATTTGCGAATTTTCCTTCCCAGCAAGAAGGTCTCGAATCTCTGTGAGTAGCGCTATGTTGCGATTGATTTTCCAGTACCAACAGATGACTTCCCGAAATAACAGAAAGACGATTATTGCGATGACTAATAAGGAAATCGGATTTGCGACAAGATTATCGACAACTGACGTAGGTGGACCCTCTGCGCCATATGCAGTAATACTAATAAAAAGTGCAATTCCGATAACTGCTTGAGCAATTTTTTTCATATATCTCTCCTTGCAATGCCCTGCGAAAATACAAGGCCACGCACTGAGGGCGCGTTACATGGCCTAACGCCCACGATCAGCGCCCCGCGCCACCCCGCGAAACCTGAAAACACTTAATCGCTTCGTGGCGCGGGTGCGCTGGACTGTTAGGCTTTGGAATTGGTGCGCACGATGAAGCCGTCCGCACCCTACGACACTGCATTATAGCCCGGCCTGCTGTTTGAGATACTCGGCAAGCAAAGTCATTCCAAGTTTCTCAGCACGAGTTCCCAACCATTTGCCGACACTTATTAGTTTATCTAAGGCGGTCTTGTCAGTCGGAGCTTCTATTATGACAGCATCGATGACTTCTAAGTCCTTGGCAACGAGGCCGGGCGGGGGGTCGTCGCGAAGAGATTTGGAAGTCAGTCGAAGCTCATGTAACAAGTGATCTCGAACTATGGGATTTTCTGCGAAATTTACATTTGTTGGAGCGTTCGGGTCCGTTACTACTGCACCAATATTTTGCGCAACGATTGATATGCGCGAAGGATTGTCAGGTTTTTTATCAGGGGTCATTGATTGCTCCGGTGGGGTAAGGAAAATGCGTGTTTGGCGGTTGAATTCTCTTGCTTTCCGGAAATCGATATCTAGGTTTGTTTCTACATCCGCTTTTTCTTTTCGTGCAAGTCGCTCCAGTAGGAAGGGGCTTGGCTCGACAGAGACACGTATCTTTATTTTTTTATGGTCGTCTCGCATTCCAATTCGGACGAGAGTTATGAGGGTGTTCTGAAAGTATCCTCTATCTTCGAAATATTTTGGTGTAAGTGTATATAAAATCTGATTTGAAAAATATTGATGCACTACTTCTTCGTGAAGTTCCTTCTCGAATCGGTAGTTCATGAACTTTATATCGCCAGTCCTGCGTTGCTTTGCATTTATTGAGAAACAAAGGCGTACGCTATTGATTCTTCCGGCAAGGCCACCGCCAATTCCAAATTGAGATTCTCGTGCGTCTAGTACAAGTTGATGCAAGTAGACGCGATATTGTGTTTCTGATTCCTTGCCTCGTGCCAGCAAGTCAGAAACCTGATCTCTAATTACGCTATAGTCTTCTGGTTCCAAAAAGTCGCTAACACGAACTCTGAAGCCGAAATATTTCTCCATGTTCTGCAAATTTGTTACTCCTCGTTTTTGATTCTCTTGCGTCCATGTGTCTCAACAACGCCATCTCTGCCTAACGCCCACGATCAGCGCCCCGCGCCACCCCACGAAACCTGAAAACACCAAGGCGCTTCGTGGCGCGGGTGCGCTGGATTCGGATTGTTAGGCGAGTATATTAAGCAGAAATGTCGGATAACGATAAATCCGCTATCCAACCTTGGCTGCGGCTATTTGGCTTAAGCTTTTGGCCCTTTTATGACCGAGCCACATTTTGGACAAGATACATTTTTGTATTCACTCATCCAGAATTCATGACCACATTTTGAACATCTTACTTTAATATCTGACATGAACGCCCACAGAATATGTTTTGCTTTTCTCACAAGCTTATCCTCGGTGAATAATTGCTTCGTTTAGCGCATTCACTACTCTACGAATCCAGCTTGAATTCTTGCTTCTTAATGCCGTAGCTTCACCGGAAGCAGTGCTAAGTCTAACCTGAAATTCGGTTTTCGAGAGTACCCACCAAAGCAGTGCTAAAACAAGCAAGATGATTCCGCCAGCAAGCGCATCCTTACCAGAAAGAACGGCGATTCCACCAATTACAATGAGAGTGATCGGGCCTCTACGCGATGGCTTCTTCTCATAAGATTTGACTGATGTAATGCCACTCATTGCATACGTCTGGGCGGGTACTATAAAACGCGCATTCGTTACTGTTACTCCGCCTTCTTCAAGAAATACTTTCTCTTCCATAAATCCCCCGATTATCGTGTAAGTCTGCGGCAGAAAAGAGGCGCTGCCGAATACGCCTAACGCCAACGATCAGCGCCCCGCGCCACCCCACGAAACCCGAAAACACCAAGTCGCTTCGTGGCGCGGGTGCGCTGGATCGATTAGTTAGGCTAGTTGGTTGGTTAGAAATTTTGGGGTTCGTTCCTCATCCCCAACCTACGGGCTTTGTTCAATTGACGACCACTTCAATAGTAAACTCATATTCTCTTGACGTATCAGAAAAAGCAGCCAGCTTGATCGTATATTCTCCCTGCTTGGGGTGATTTGACTCAAACGGCAACATGCAACCATCAGTTTTCATAAGTGTAACTTGATTCGGTGTTGCCCAATAGTACATTGAGCCGTTATCTTCGCCCGGTGTCCAGACCGCCTTTTTGAGGTTGATTGCCTTATCATAATACACACGCAGATTGGTAATTGAATTATCATTTTCAATACGTATAAAAAATTTAAGAACCACTATTTCAGAGCAAGAAATAAGCGCCTTTTTTCGGCTGGTTCGTTCATTATCTTTTGGAAACGAAATATTATATTTTATATCCCGTTTTGGAGTCATCTCCTCGTGTCGATCATTTTTTGTAATTTTTCGAATGGCTTGATCTATAGAAGTACAGATTGGGCTAATAATTCTCTCCAGATTTTCTATACCATCAATTTCAAAAGGAAAAGCCGCAATTCCAAACAAGTCAGACGGAATTTTAAAGTCGCCACTTTTAGGGTGCAGAAAAAAAGCCCGATTTCTTCCTAATCGCCCCATAAAAAATCCTAACTCAAAGATTACATTGTCACGAGGCGCTGACTTAGGTTGACTACCTCTAGATTGAACTAAATCATCATCTGAAAGAACAAGTATTGCGAAATTACTTTGTTCAAGACGAGATTCGAGAGATTCAAGCGTTGAACCTCCTGGCACCCAGCTTCCGCAGTGATACCAAGCGTCAACCTTGTAATCCAAACTGTGCATATACCGCTCAATTTCTCTTGCGATGCTCTTTGATTCGCTCGATGACCCCAGAAAAATGGTATGTGTCTCTTTTTGCACAGGTGCGTCCTCAATTAACAGGCACAAGTCATACTCATGGCAACAATACGGAACACGTAAAGCGGAGAGGTTCCGCCGAATGAAACATGACTACGCGGGCTTGGGTTATAAGCCTAACGCCCGCGTTCAGCACCCCGCGCCACCCCACGAAACCCGAAAACACCAAGTTGCTTCGTGGCGCGGGTGCGCTGGAACGATTCGTTAGGCCAGTTTGTTGGTTGGAAATGTTGGGGTTCGTTCCTCACCCCAACCTATGGCCCTATAAGGCTGAAATACGAATACTCATAAGATCACTCGCTATTCAGGACTACCTGGTTCCGAAAGTTTCCAATATTTTATTGTCCCATCATGTGATCCTGAAAGTGCGGTTTTGCTGTCTGGAGAAAACGCCAAGGAAGAAATCTCTCCAAAGTGTCCTGTAAGAATCTCTATGGGTTTACCATCTACTTCATACCATTTCCTTCCATTTTGTTGACCTTGAAAAATACTTGCATATATTATTTTGTTTTTGTTATCGCCTAAAAGTACAGTTTTACCATCTGGCGAAATCGTAGCGACATTTAAGCGGAGGGAGAATTTGAACCAACGTGATGTTATAATATTGAATCCAGTGTTTAGATCCCACAGCGAGAATTCACTATCATTCTGAGAGAAAATAGTTTTTTGATCTGGTAAAAATCCTACAGAAAAAACATCGCGACTAGGTATAAGAGACCGTTCAAAAGATCTTTTTTGCTTTCCTGTTTGAAGATCCCAAAAAATTATTGGAAACTGTTCCCACGTTATCCCACGACTTCTATAACTTGCACTAGATCGAGATCCACATCCAGCTATAGCCATTGAGCCTGAAAGTGCCGTCTTGCCATCAGACCCGAAGACCACGCTATAGACATTATCTGGATGTCCTTCCAGAATGTTAATAAGATCTCCTGTTTGAATATCCCAATGTGCAATTGTTGTGTCACTCGATCCAGAGAGAGCGGTGCGACCATCTGATGAAATTGCTACTGAGTTAATACTTTGGAGATGAGCTGGACTCCAAAAACCTCTGTTAATTCTTTTTATCAATGAGCCTGATTCTGTATCCCAGAGAAGTAAAACGCCGTTGGCTGCACCTGATAGAGCCATTTTGCCGTCGGGAGAAATGGCTACGCTGTTTATTCGATCATTATTCTCACAAAAGAATCTCCGCCCGAATCTAAAAATAGTTTTACCAGATGAGAGATCCCAGAGTCTCAAAGATTTATCAGATGATGCAGAGATTGCTTTTTTCCCATCTGGTGTAAAGACAACTGATTTAACCCAAGATGAATGTCCCCTCAAGGTTGAGATTAAACTGCATTGAGAATTTGAATTTGATATTATTTCCCCTTTTAGCACTTTTTGAAAATCTCCAATATTTGTTTTCTCTATTTAAAAACATTGCGATGGGGCGAATGCCCCGTCGCGCCCGTTTTGCTGGCATACCCCATTATGCTTCGGGGTTCCCTAGAATGGGAATCCAATATCTTCGATTTCTTCTAAAGCGAACGATCTTCTGATTTCTTTCACCGCATCATAAGGCGATCCAGTAAGGTGGGCTTCAGAAATACCGTACTTAGAGACACGATTCCCTACTATCCACGACGCTACCGGAATCTTGAAAATCCAGCCTTGATTTGTATCTGACCCTTCCTCTTCTTGTAATTATCCGGTAACTCTACCATATGCAAAAAGTGCATCTTGATATTTTAATATAATTAAGTCACCGGGTTTAATCTCGTTAATCGGGCCTCTTTGGGTGCATCCATGGTGTAAGCGATACGCTTTGTCCATAAGACATCAACGCAAATTTTCATCATCATATCTTTCTCCCGGCTGTCCAATGCTGCAAATAAAATAACGTGGCATCTTCCCTCCTATTTTGTTGTGTTTCGTATTAGAAAAGCCTAACGCCCACGATCAGCGCCCCGCGCCATCCCGCAAAACCCGAAAACACCAAGTCGCTTCGTGGCGCGGGTGCGCTGGATTGATGGGATGGACTCCTCCCGCCCTTAACCGGCATCAGAAGTGCCAGAATGGAGGTGTCAACAAACACCTTCCCCATTCACAAACGAGAGGAGTCCTGAACATGAGCACTACCACCGTCGCCGTCGATTTGGCAAAGTCTGTTTTCGAGCTGGCCGTCTCCGACGGGCAGGGCCACGTCATTGAACGCAAGCGTCTGTCGCGTGAGGCGTTCCGGAAGTTTTTTGTGAACCGCCCGCCCTGCCGCATCGTCATGGAGGCCTGCGGGACGGCGCACTATTGGGCGCGGACGTTCCTTGCCATGGGCCACGAGGTCAAGCTGCTGCCGCCCCAGCATGTGCGGCCCTACGTGCGGCGCAACAAGACCGACCGCGCCGACGCTTCCGCCTTGCTGGAGGCCGACCGCTGCGGCGACATCCTGCCGGTGCCGGTCAAGACCGAAGGCCAGCAGGGCCTTCAAGGCCTGCACCGGCTCCGCAGCGGCTGGATGGCGACGCGCACGGCGCGTATCAACGAGGCGCGCGGCCTGCTGCGGGAATTCGGCTTCGACATCCCGCAAGGCCCGGCGGCGGTGATGGAGCGCGTGCCGGGCTGGCTGGCGGACGAAACGGTGGCGATCCCGCCCGTCCTGCGCCAGGCGCTGGCGGCGGTCATGGACGAGATCCGCGGCCTCGAAACCCGCATCGCCGAGGTCGAAAAACAGTTGCGGCAGGAGGCCGGGCAGCGCCCCGCCGCGCTAAAGCTGATGGACGTGCCGGGCATCGGCCTGCTCATCGCCACCGCCCTCATCGCCGCCGTCGGCAACATGGAGGCGTTCCGCGACGGGCGGCACCTCGCCGCCTGGCTCGGCCTGACGCCGAAGGAGTCCAGCAGCGGCAACCGGCGAAAACTGGGCCGGATCAGCAAGCGCGGCGACCCGTACCTGCGCACCCTGCCCATCCACGGCGCGAGGTCGGCGCTCAACGCCGCGATCATGAAGCTCAGCGCGGGCAAGGATTTGACGCGGCTGCAACGCTGGGCGGTCGAACTGGCCAGCCGCGCCGGCCACAACAAGGCCGCCACCGCGCTGGCCAACAAGCTGGCCCGCATCGCGTTCGCCGTCGTCCGGCAGGGCCGCGACTTCGACGGCGACTTCCGGCCGGCCTTGGCGCAGACGGCGGCAACGCAGGCGGCTTAAAACCGATGAACGCCTGCGCTTCTTTGTAAACGTTTAAACACCGAGTTCCCAACCAGGTTTGCGAGCGAGACACTCGACAGTCATGGCGCAACAGGTCGGACCGGTACTGGGAAAAGCCGATAACAATGACGGCCAAAAAGCCGCTGGATCGATAGGCACCGAGTACGCGGATTCCATGAAGGCCCGGGGGCATATCTCCCAACAAGGCCGGATATACGACTGCAACTGACCTTAAAAGCGTCCGATTGAAGATGTCCCTCTTGCAGATAGGGAGGAGTCCATATACGAAGTGTTAGGCCATAATTAACATCCGGCGCAATACGCTACGCTATTGCGCCCTAAGGTAAAGGTGGGGGTGGTCGTGAAACCTTATACGGTAAGTCTCACAACTTGCATGGTATGGGGGTTGTATAGTGCAATTACAGCCCTCGTTACTAGCCATCAAGATACTCATTTCGATATGTCTCGAAGTTTCATCCAGTAAGGGATGCTTCTGCTCTTCCAGAAGGCCTCTATATAGGCTAGGAAGCATTTTCTTAAACCCTTCCTCAAGCTTTTTACATTTATCTTTGTCAGCCGCATCCTCGTCTCTGTCAGCGATTGCCTGCTGAAGCTCTGGTGAACCCTCTCTATAATAAGTTCCGTTAACACCGGAGTGGTTTATCATAAGTGTGTCACCATCAATCTGAATTTTATGCTCCAGCGGCGAGTCGAAGAATATTGCAGGAAATACAACCAAGATAATGGTTCCATATCTCTTATATGGGGAACAACCGAGATCATTAAAACAGAAGTTACTTCCCATAAACTCAATGATGTCATTGCCATCTGATTTTGGGTGGATAAATTTCCCATCAAGGACTAATGGCAATGCGGGCGTCACCGATTGAGCGGACTGATTCTGCGCTACCACGTTCATAGGAAGGAACAGCGCAGGCGAGGGGGCTGTGTGTGGATGATCGCCTGCGCTGTCCTGTTCGGCAAAGGTGGCCGCTACGGGCAGCGCGGCACACAAAGCACATAAGACCAAACCTACAATATTCATTTCGAGTTTCTCACGCTGTTTTCATTCACCGTTCGTTTATTTTTACCCAAGGTTCGTGAAATTGTGGTTGAATGTATACTTCTGCCATGGAGTCAGGGTTGATAAAGTCATCCTTAGCCTTCTCTCAGAAGGCGGGTTACGGTGCTCAGGAAAATGTAATTTATCATCAGAGCTTTACCATGCACACCGAACCAGCCCTACGGCCTTGCTGTCAACTAGCGCTGTCGGCTTTCGAAATCGATAAGGGTGACTATTCTGGCCTAACGCCCGCGTTCAGCGCCCCGCGCCACCCCGCGAACCCCGAAAACACCAAGTCGCTTCGTGGCGCGGGTGCGCTGGAATGATGGGATGGACTCCTCCCGCCCCTAAATCGGCATCTGAAGTGCCAGAATGGAGGGTCTGAAAAACCCATTCACGAGCCAGAGGAGTCCAGAACATGAACACTACCACCGTTGCGGTCGATTTGGCAAAGTCAGTTTTTGAACTGGCGGTCTCGGACGGCCAGGGGCGCGTCACCGAGCGCAAGCGCCTGTCGCGGGAGGCCTTTTCCCGCTTCTTCGTCAACCGCCCGCCGTGCCGGATCGTCATGGAGGCCTGCGGCACGGCGCATTATTGGGCGCGGACGTTCCAGGCGCTGGGCCATGAAGTCAAACTGTTGCCGCCACAGCATGTGCGGCCTTATGTGCGCCGCAACAAAACCGACCGCGCCGACGCTTCCGCGCTGTTGGAGGCCGACCGCTGCGGCGACATCCTGCCGGTGCCGGTCAAGTCCGAAGGCCAGCAGGCCTTGCAGGGGCTGCACCGCGTCCGCAGCGGCTGGATGGCGACGCGCACGGCGCGGATCAACGAGGTGCGCGGCCTGCTGCGCGAGTTCGGCTTCGACCTGCCGCAAGGCCCCTCGGCGGTGATGGGGCGGGTGCCGGGCTGGCTGGCCGACGAGGAAAGCAAAATCCCGCCCGCCTTGCGCACGGCCCTGTCCGAGGTCATGGCGGAGATCGCCGAGCTTGAGGCCCGCGTCGAAAAGCTGGAAAAGCAGTTGCGGCAGGAGGCGAAGCAGCGGCCCGCCGCGCAAAAGCTGATGGCCGTGCCGGGCATCGGGCTGCTGACCGCCACCGCCCTGGTCGCCGCCGTCGGCGGCATGGAGGCGTTCCGCGACGGGCGGCACCTCGCCGCCTGGCTCGGCCTGACGCCGAAGGAGTCCAGCAGCGGCTTCAAGCGCAAGCTCGGCAGGATCAGCAAGCGCGGCGACCCGTACCTGCGCACCCTGCTCGTCCATGGCGCGAGGTCGGCGCTCAACGCCGCCATGGTGAAGCTCGCCGCCGGCAAGGCGCTGACCCGGCTGCAACGCTGGGCGGTCGAGCTGGCCGCCCGCGTCGGCCACAACAAGGCCGCCACCGCGCTGGCCAACAAGCTGGCCCGCATCGCGTTCGCCGTCGTCCGGCAGGGGCGCGAGTTCGACGGCGACTTTGTCCCGGACTTGCCGAAGGCGGCGGCATCGCAGGCTGCTTAAACACGATGGCCGCCTGAGCTTATTTGTAAACGATTAAACACCGAGTTCCCAACCAGGTTTGCGAGCGAGAGACTCGACAGTCATGGCGCAACAGGTCGGACCGGTACGGGGAAAAGCCGATAACTCGCCCGGCCAAAAAGCCGCTGGAACGATAGGCACCCAGTACGCGGATTCCATGAAGGCCCGGAGGCATATCCTTCAACAAGGCCGGATATACGACTGCAACTGACCTTAAAAGCGTCCGATTGAAGAGATCCCACTTGCGAATAGGGAGGAGTCCATATACGACGTGTTAGGCGATGATTAACATTCGGCGCAATACGCTTCTCTATTGCACCCTACGGCTCTGTTATTGAGTCGTTATTTCACTCATCAAGCCGGGTTGCTTCATACACAGTTGGTGGTTCTGCGCCTAAATTCTTTGTTTTTTCACCTATAACACCTCTTTCTGAATAGATTAATTTATCCCTAGACTTACTCTCTATAGTTATTTCAATGCTTTGAATAATGCTATGGGTTGCCCAAAAGTTAGATGAAAAGAAAATCCCTTTTAGTTTTCCATTTGATGGCTTTAGATAAATACCTTTTAGTCGATTTCCTTTTAAGTCTTCAACAAATACGTTGTCTCCGTACCAAACTATATATTTTTTGCTTACCATGTTTCTGTGTTCATAGTCGTTGCCCCCATTCCTGAACTTGAATTTATCAAGCTTATCTCTCGTTATCTGGAAATAGCTTTGACTGTCGCGTTGTTTATCGTAGTATGTCCATATCCCGCAATATTTCTCACAATACATATCATTGCCCTGTAACGTGTTGGCAGCGAATCCATTATATGAGAAAAAAAGAATCATCAATGCCGAAGCAAATACGTTCAGCAACCTGTATTTAAACTTTTTTGAAAAGGACATCTTTTTGTTCCTAAAAAGTATTCTCACATAAGGCGGCAAAGTGAAGCAGCCTAGAAGCCTTACCTAACGCGGTAACGCAATCCCGTAGGACGCAATAGCGAAGTGAATTGCGCCGCATGGCGATAACTCAACATTCGGCGCAATACGCTTCGCTATTGCGCCCTACGGCCCTGCTTCATTATTGCTTTACCCACTTAAAACCATTCCAACTGTACCCATGTTGACTCATGCAAGGCCCAAGGTTACTAGTACTATCAGTACTTTTGGCGCATTCCCCAGCAATTTTCTGAGACATGCATTCTTCAGCGGTAGAAGCGAGGCATTCTGATCTTGATTTAGGAGCCTCAGATTTAGGAGTGTAATTGGAAACATTTCTGTCTGGTATAATTTGCCAGCCACCGAAGTCCAAAGTATAAGCTTTTAATTTTCCGTAATCATCTTTATAAAATCTAAACTCAGCAAGTACATTAAATTGCTTGACTTGTCCGCCTCCCAATCCAGCTAGGAACTCGGCACTACCAGCAACCCTAATTTTTGCTGGCCAATATTGTTCTCTATTATTGAATATTCCCCACTCCATAACTTCAGTTTGGTTTATTATTGCATTGCTGGTACTGCCAGCAATAAACCCTACCCAAGTGGTTGGTATGTTTCCACCTTGAAGATTGATTTTAAGTAATTTTTCGATCTCTGTATTGTTAGGTTTTGGGAAATCTTCTGCCGATACTGAAAAAGCAAAGATTGTTAGCGCGAACGCAATGAATAAGCGCATAATTGATTTCATTATTTTTCTCCTTTACCTTTGATCTGTATGAACTTCATTGGTGTTATTGCTCGACAAACTTCACCGCCGCCTGACTACCATTAGGCTTTGATATTTGTTGATTTGCGATAGAGCCGTAACCCAATCTACGCCGCTACGAATACACCTTACTAAATTCCTTCAATTCTGGCTGCGACTGTTTTCTTTAACACATTTATCACCTAGGAACGTGTAGGTTTTTACGCCACCTCCCATCGTATATTCCCAAGTCTCGGCGTTCTCAATACTCTTAATGACTCTTTCCGGCGGGCCAAATTTTTGCAAGACAGCACTCTTGGGCTGCCCTTCACATCTATAACCAATATGACCCATGCCGGCGCAACTGCAAAGTATGGAACAAGTAAACACCAGCACAACACGACTCGCTTTTACTTTCATCACATGATTTCCTTTAAAAAATGCGGCATAAAAAGGTGATGCCGCACTGCCTAACGCCTGCGATCAGCGCCCCGCGCCACACCACAAAACCTGAAAACACCAAGGCGCTTCGTGGCGCGGGTGCGCTGGGTTAGAAGGTATGTTAAGTGGAAATGCTGGGCGACGAGAGCCGTTGCCTAAGCTACCCGGTTAGATTATTTTTCTTCGTGCGACATGGTTTTGAGCAAGTAAAGTATTTGCCCACTATTGTCTGCGTTATCCACTGTAGCACGGACAACCTGTCCTGACGTGACCAAAAGTAGACCTGCCACAGAAACTAAGAGAGAAAGAATAGCTCCAATGGCCCCCATGCCAGATAAGAGTTGTTCAAATCCTCCTGCTTGTTTAACCAAAAAGACAACTCCCCCAACACCAATAGCAACAAGAATCCATCCAATAAGGGATACTATTTGAGAAACTCCCCGTGCAGTTTCGTATGTCGATGAGTATCTTAAAGACATTTTACGCACTCCTTTCCGATTAAAATTTAACGGCCTAACGACCGCGTTGACCGCCCCGCGCCACCCCACGAAACTTGAAAACACGAAACCGCTTTGTGGCGCGGGTGCGGTCGAACGGAATGTTAGGCATGGATTTACGGATGGATGCGGTTCGTTCCTCATCGCATCCTTCTATTTAGGTGGTGGTGGTGGTGGTTCTGGCTCGGAGTTCTCTTTTAGTTTAATCGCGGCTCCAAATCCTGTGATCATAGCGCCAAACCCTATCCCGAATTGTTGTAAGTCAAAAGGATTTCCCTTTATTATGACAACATAAATTTGAAGTAGCAGTCCTACTAAAAAAGATATAACAGCAAGCCAACGTGCAATGTCGTGAGTTTTATTGTCCTTGCCCGTAAGAAGTTGGGTAACTATTGGATGCATTTTGATAACCCCTGAAAAGTAAATTTAAGAGCAGCCTAACGCCTGAGCTCAGCGTCACGTCACGGCGAACTTGAAAATAGCCATGGCCCTTTCGTTTGCCACAGACCTGAACGAAGCCCCGTAGACGTGTACGCTGGAGCGACGGGTTGGGCGGGAATAGACCGGCAAGCACGAATGCCGCAGAAAAGGGGGGCGAAGTGGGAAACGCCTTTAAAGGCGAAGCGCCTGTCGCGTGTTCGCATCAACTCGTTATGCGACACGCATAAGGCGCTTCGCTTTTTAGCAGATTTTTCCCGTTTTGTCCACCCTATACTGTCGGCATTCAGTATTAAAAGGTATCTATTCGCGCTCAACGCCTAATTAGACGACACTTGTCGTCTTTGCCCGATTAGGGCGACAAGGGCCGTGTCGCATAACACACTAAACAGTTGTCGTCTAATCCTTCGACGTTTATGATACATTTTCTGCCCATTGTGTCAACATGAACATTTATTTTTCTAACCCAAAAATATTAAAATAAGAAAATCAATGATTTGTCATTCAATGCCAGTTGACGCTTGCCCGCTGGCAGCATTTTCAGGGGATCGCCATGCCCGCCGTGCCGCTTAGCCAGCCGATTAGTCCGACAACAGAGCCTGTTAGCGCGACAGGCGAGGCGCACCGTCCCGGCTTGTTGGAGACTGTGCGAGAGAGGCTGCGCGTGAAGCACTACAGCCTGCGCACGGAGGAGGCTTATCTGGGATGGATCAGGCGGTTTATCTGGTTCCATGGCAAGCGCCATCCCAGAGAGATGGGGATGGCGGAGGTGGAGGCATTTTTGACGGATTTGGCGGTGCAGAGAAATGTCGCATCTTCGACGCAAAACCAAGCCTTGGCGGCTTTGCTGTTTTTGTATAAGGAAGTGTTGGGGATGCAATTGCCTTGGCTGGACGGGCTGGTGCGGGCGAAGCGGCCCAAGCATTTACCGACGGTGCTGACGGTGCGCGAAACCGGAGCGCTGTTGGACCGGGTGGAGGGGACTTTGGGGCTGGTGGCGCGGTTGTTGTACGGAACCGGGATGCGCTTGCTGGAGGGCTTGCGCCTGCGGGTGAAAGACATGGATTTCGACATGCGGCAGATCACAGTGCGCGATGGCAAAGGGGCGAAGGATCGGGTGACGGTGCTGCCTGCGGCTTTGGCGGAGCCATTGCGGGCGCATCTGGCGAAGGTGAAGGCATTGCATGAGGAGGATTTGGCCTCGGGTTTTGGCGAGGCATGGCTACCCGATGCTTTGGCGGTGAAATATCCCAATGCCCCCAAGGCGTGGGGCTGGCAGTATGTGTTTCCGGCCAATTCGTTTTCCGTCGATCCACGCTCGGGGGCGCGGCGGCGGCATCATGTGGACGAGAAGGCGATGCAGCGGGCGGTGCGCAAGGCGGCGCTGGCGGCGGGGATTGTCAAGCCGGTGTCGCCGCACACCCTGCGCCATTCCTTCGCCACCCATCTGTTGGAATCCGGCTACGACATCCGCACGGTGCAGGAGTTGCTGGGCCACAAGGACGTGGCGACGACGATGATTTACACGCATGTGTTGAACCGGGGCGGGAAAGGCGTGGTGAGTCCTTTGGATCGGCTATAAAATCCCTCTCCCCCGGCCCCTCTCCCAGAGGGAGAGGGGAGCAATAGCCCCCGGCCTCTCTCCCAAGTGGGAGCGGGGAGCATTGGCTCGGGATTTATAGCTTGTGGGTCTCCAACTCATACCCTAATTGCTTATAAGCCGCATACCGCCTGCGCCCCTCGGCCCGCATGGTTTCCTCCGCATCCACTATTTCAGCCAGCCGTTGACATGACTCAAACCTCGGCGGCTGTTCCAGCGAAAGGTTGATCACCAAATCGCGGAATCCCTCCGGTGGCTCACCGTTGCCAATCAACACATTGATATCCTCCCGCTCGGCGGCGGAGGCGGTGGTTTTTTGGTGGGGGATGAAACTGCCTTGCCGGAAAGTCCACAGCAGCCTGTCCATGATGTCGGCCTCCGCCCCGGAAGCCGTGTGGATATATATCTTCATGCCTTGCCGCCAGGCTTTTTCGGTCAGCTTGCAGGCCAGCACCCGGCGGTCATGCGGGGTGTCGGTCGGCAGTATGTAAAAGTCGATCCGGGTCATTGCGCCTGGTCGATCAGATATTGCGACAACAGCGGCACCGGGCGGCCGGTCGCGCCTTTGTCCGCGCCGGTCTTCCAGGCCGTGCCGGCGATGTCCACATGCGCCCATTTGAAGTCTTTGGCGAAGCGGGAGAGGAAGCAGCCGGCGGTAATGGTGCCGCCATCCGGCCCGCCGATGTTGGCGACATCGGCGAAGTTGGATTTAAGCTGCTCCTGATAATCTTCCCACAGCGGCAAACGCCAGACGCGGTCTTGGGAAATGTCGCCGGCGTGGAGCAGGCTGTCGCAGAGGGCATCGTCGTTGCCCATCAGACCGCTGGGATGCCTGCCTAAGGCGACGATGCAGGCTCCGGTCAGGGTGGCGGTGTCGATGACGGCGACAGGGTCGTAGCGTTTGGCGTAGGTCAGCGTGTCGCAGAGGATCAAGCGGCCTTCGGCGTCGGTGTTGAGGATCTCGATGGTGATGCCGGCCATGCTGGTGACGATGTCGCCGGGCTTGTTGGCCGCGCCGTCGGGCAGGTTTTCCGAGGTCGGCACCAAGCCGATCACATTTAGCGGCAGTTCCAACTCCGCCGCTATCCCTAAGGTGGCGATGACCGCCGCGCCGCCGCACATATCGTATTTCATCTCGTCCATGCCTGCCGAAGGCTTGATGGAAATGCCGCCGGCGTCGAAGGTGAGCCCTTTGCCGACCAGCACATGCGGCTTGGCTTTTTTGTCTGTAGCGCCGTGGTATTCGATGATGATGAGCTTGGCCGGTTCGCGGCTGCCCTTGGACACCGACAGGAAGGCGCCCATGCCCAAGTCTTCCAGTTCGGCCTCGCCGAGGATTTTCACCTTGAGCTTTTTGTGTTCCTTGCCTAGCTTTTCCGCTTGCTCGGCGAGATAGGTAGGTGTGCAGACATTGCCCGGCAGATTGCCCAGTTCGCGGGCTAGGGCCACGCCCTTGGCGATGGCCTTGCCTTGACTGACGCCGGTTTCGGCCAGTGCCTCGTCGGTTTCCGCCGCCAGCAGAAATTGCAGTTTGGCCAGACGGGGCGGCTTGCCTTGCTCCTTTTCGGATTTGGTCTGCGTGTAGCGGTACAGGGCGCTTTCCAGGATTTCCACAGTCTGGCGGATTTTCCAGTCCAGGGTTTTGTCCGGCACATCCGCTTCATGCAGGGCGGAGGTCGCTTGTTTGGTTCCGCTGGCTTTCAAGGCGGTCGCGGCGGCGACTAGCGCTTTGCGGTAGTTGGCCGGGTTGAGTTCTTCCTTCTTGCCCAAGCCGACCAACAGCACACGCTCGACCTTGCCTTGGGACAGATGGTTGACGAGCAAGGTGTCGCCGGCCTTGCCCTCAATGTCGTCGCGCTTGAGCAGGCGGGTGAGGAGTCCGTCCAAGGCTTCGTCAAGGGCTGTCGCCGTGGGGCCGAGCTTGCGCTTTTGATGGAAGCCCGCGACCAGGCAATCGGTGGGGAGCTTTTCCGGTGAGTCGTATTTTGTGGAGTAGTCCATGATAATATCCGCTGGCTTTTTGGAGTGATTGGGCAATGGTTTTTTTACAAGCTTATTATGAATCCGACCGCATTTAAACCGTCTTTTTCCAGGCGTCTGCGTCTTTTGCCGGTTTTGGACGGCATGTTGGTCTTGGAATTGGTGAAGACACTGCTGTCCGTGCTGACGGTGTTGGTCACCATCATCGTCAGCCGCAAGTTCCTCAGCATCCTCACCAAGGCCATCGAGGGGGAGATCGCCGGCGATACCTTGCTGACGCTGCTGGGGCTGAAAATCCTCTCGGCCTTCATCATGCTGCTGCCTGCCGCCCTGTTCCTGGCGATTCTCATGGTATTCGGACGCATGTACCGGGATCAGGAGATGGCCGTGCTTGCCTCCGGCGGAGTGAGCTTTGCGAGAATTTACCGGGCCGTCGCATGGTTTTTGATCCCGCTCGCCCTCGCCTCGGGCTGGCTGGCCCTGGATGTTTTCCCGTGGTCTGAGGACAAGGTGCAGTCTTTGATGAAAAAAGACGAGAAGACCGCCGATCTGCGCGGCATTAAGCCGGGACGCTTCAATGAATTCAGCCGGGGCGATGTGGTGTTGTATGCCGAAAGCTTATCGGAGGCAGATGGCGTGATGGGCAAGGTGTTCGTGCAGAGCCGTAGCGGCGACAAGAACGGCGTGACCGTTTCGGAAAGCGGATATCTGCATGAAACCGAGACCGGCTCGCATTTTGTGGTGCTGGACAAGGGCGTCCGCTACCAAGGCACACCGGGACAGGCGGACTATATCATCAGCGAATTCGAGGAATACGCCGTCAAGATCGACCAAGATAGCGTCGCTGACGAAAATGGATTCAGGCTTGAGTCCACCCTGCCTAGCCTGCAGTTGTGGAAATCCACAAGCACACTCCAATGGGCGGAGTTGCAGCGCCGCCTTGCCGTGCCTTTCGGGGTGCTGATGTTGGGCATCCTGGCCGTTCCCATTTCCCGCGTCGCCCCGCGCAGCGGGGTGTATGGCAATGTGATGACCGCTTTCCTGATTTACATCATCTATTTCAACCTCCAGAACGTTTCCCAGGGCCTGCTCATCAAGGGAAAAGCCCCGCTATGGCTGGCCTATTCCGGCGTTTATGTCGGCTTGGCGGTGTTGATCGCGTTTTACCTGCTGCGGAACCTGGGGGTGAGATGGTGCTGGCAGGTGCTCACCGGGAGATCTTCGAGATGAAGGTGCTGAACCGCTATATCGCCATGGAGGTTCTCAAAGGTGCTTTGGTGGCCTCGATTATTTTGTTGTCTTTGGTGAATTTCTTCACCTTCACCGACGAGCTGGGTGACGTGTCGGAAGGTGGCTATGGCATCAAGGACATTTTTATCTACCTGAGCTTGACTTCACCCCGCGACTTTTATGAGCTGCTGCCCTCGGCGGTGTTGCTGGGCAGCCTGGTGACCTTGGGCGGTCTGGGTGGCAACCGGGAACTGGTCGCCATGCAGGCGGCCGGGGCGTCCAAGTTCAGGATCATCTGGGCGGTGATGCGGGCCGGGTTGATGTTGGCGGTGTTTGGCACTTTGATCGGCGAATACCTCGCCCCGCCTTCCGAACGGGAGGCGTTGACGTTCAAATCCGCCGCCGCCCACAAGCAGGTCGCCTCGCGCACCAAGTATGGATTTTGGCTGCGCGACGGGCGGGTTTATATCAATATCCGCCAGATCCAACAGCAGCAGGAATTGGGCGATATCAGCATTTTTGAGTTTGACGAGGATCGCCGCCTGAAGCTGGAGACCCACGCCGACAAGGCGGTTTACGATGGCAAGAAATGGCGCTTGGACAATATCAAGATCACTCGGTTGGGCCGCGATTCCGCGCAGGGCGAGACCACTCCCGCCGTCGATTGGGCGTCCGTGCTCGCACCCGAATTGCTCAATATCTTCGTGATCAAGCCGGAGTACCTTTCGGCCTATGAATTGTGGAAATACATGGAGTATCTCAAGGACAACGGACAGAAGAATCCGAGCGTCGATCTGGCGTTTTGGGGACGCATCGTCAACCCCTTCGTCGCCTTGGTCATGCTGCTGGTGGCAGTGCCTTTCGTGATGACCTTGCGGCGCGAGACCAGCCTTGGCCAGCGCATCGTGGTGGGTGTGACTTTCGGCTTAGGGTTTTATCTATTTGACCGCATGTTTGGGAACATCGGCCTGGTTTACCATATGAATCCGCTCTTCGCCGCTAGTTTTCCCACGCTTCTGGTATTTGGCGCCGCTGTGTTTGGCATTGCGCGCTTACGTTGAAACGAGGCCAATCTCGCATGGGATGCCTATTCCGCAAAAGCCGATGCGGCCAGCGGCATGACCTTCAAACAGGCAAGGGTTATTTGTGCTGCCATTTTGCCTGCTCTTTAACCCAGGGGGCGGCATTGTCCAATAACCATGCATGCGCTTCTGTTGATTCTTTGAGCGTCGCGTCCAGAAAGGCGGTCGTCACGCTCACGACGATGGCCATTTGCCGGGCCGCGCCGGTTTGCAACGCGATTTCTTCCTGAAGATTTTCGTCGTTCCCATTTTTTTGTCGGCTTTTACCCGATCCGCCAGTGTCCGAATTTTTTGACCGGCCACCTCCACCACCGCTACCTCCCCCATGCGAAGTCGCGCCGCCCATGGCGTCATAGTCGGCAGCCTGTCCTATGCCGAATTCTGTTTTTATCGCGTCAAGCCATCCTCTCCCTGAACGCGAGGTCGCCCCGGTCGTGCCGTCAGAGTCACCAGGATCGCCGCCGGATGCCTTTCTCCCCCGTTCATGGACGATAGGCCCAATGACCTCGGACCAATACAGGCTGTTGCTCATGGAACCTGACAACAAGCGATGGTTCGCCCGCTCAAACCACAACAGGTACTTTTCGCCGGGCGGCAAATCGTTCCATAGGGATTTTCTCGATTCCGGCGTGGAAATTTTTGCCGGGTCAGTATCCTGGTCGCTGCTGATGAGCAAGAGCGGCATGTGAATGTCCCCATAGCGCCGGGCCGTTTTCTCCCATGCCGGATCGACATGCGGGCTGATGATGATTGCGCCCTTGAAGACAGGCGGCGGATTCGGCAAGGCCAGCTCGGTTTTTTCCCCCGCCAACACCATCGCGGTCTGCGCCCCCAAATCGTATCCGACCAAGGCCATGCGGCTCATGTCGAGGTTTGCGTAACGCTCGTTGCCGCTGTGGATGCGGGCGGCGAGCTTGTCCAACGTCCAGCGCAATTGGGACACCCGATTTTCCAGGGCATGCTGGGAAAACATCGTCCGCCCGACCGATTTGATGTCGCTGGGCCTTGTTTTTTTGTTTGCCCATAAGGCTTCGCCGTATTCCTTGGGCTGTACGGTCACGACGGCATATCCCGCTTGCGCCCAGGGCAGCCTCCACAATTCGCCATGCTCCGTGTCTTCGCCTATCCCTGGCAGGTAGATGACGACAGGTAATTTCCCAGGAGCGTTGGGGATCGCTATGGAAACCTCGATGGGGATATCGTCGTGCGGCCAGGTTTCGTGCGTGGAACTTACTGTGTGGTTTCCACGGGCATAACCGTCTTGGCTGGTGAACTCTTCCATTTCGCGATCCCGATCCACTGGGCCGTGACGATTCCAGGAGGAGCAGGCGGTGCGAGCGAGATCAAACATGCCAGGCAGAACAAGGCTAAAGGGTTCGGTTTCATCCTACAGCGTTTTCGACATCGGTGAGTCATGTTAGTCGGCAGACTTGCTTATTTTGGCTTTGTGGCGACTGGCAGTCGCACACTCACTTCAAGCCCGCCCCGGGGATGGTTTCGCAGTGAGACGCGCCCCTGTTGGGTTTTTAATAGATTGACGGCAATGGCGAGCCCGAGGCCTGTGCCGCCCGTGTCACGGGAGCGGGATGTCTCCAAACGGACAAAGGGTCTGAACACATGCTCCAAATGCTCATCCGGAATGCCGGGGCCTGAGTCGCGCACCCGGACACAGGCCATGGCATCCCGTTGTTCCAGGCTGACGCGGGCCTGCCGGCCATATTTGATGGCATTGTCGATGAGATTCTCAAATACCCGGCGCAGGGCATTCGGTTGGGCCGTGACCACGATGCCTTGATCGGCTTTTGCCTGATGATAGGCGACGTTCAGCCCCGATTCGGCCTGGTCATCGCATAGGCTTTGCAATAACGCGTCGAGATTGACCGCTTGCATGGGTTCCGTGGTGTTCAAACTGCTGGCAAGCACGAGGCCTTCCTCCACCAGGGATTGCATGGTGGCAAGATCGGCTTGCAGCTTCTCCTTGAGCGCCTCGTCGGCGCAGTTCTCCAGACGCAAACGCATCCTTGTCATGGGGGTTTTCAGGTCATGGGTTACCGCCGCCAATATCTGTGTGCGCTCGGCCATATAAGCGCGAATCTGTTGCTGCATGGCATTGAAGGCCTGTGCCGCCTGGCGCACCTCAATGGGGCCGGAATCATCCATAGGGGGATGCGCGATGTCATGGCCAAAATCTTCCACGGCTTGGGCTAGGCGCCGCAAAGGACGCAGCGCAAGCCGGACGACCACCCACACGACCATCGCCAGGATGCCGATAAAAATGGCAATACGCGCTTGCAGCCCTATCCCCCTATTACGTGGGGGCCGGTCCTGGGCTGGCGACCGATAACCCACCCATAACGCCTGGCCTTCCTTGAACCGGATACGGACCAAGACGGAATAGGGGCAGCCAGTCCTGTCTTCGGAGCAAAGCCAGGCTTCTTCCACTTGCGCGGCATCGCCTAGACGTTCATTGAGTATCCCCGAAAATGCCAAGGCCGCCTCGCCCAGGATTGGCTTGGCGGGTGTATCGGATTCAACCAGCCATTCGCTGCGCGGCAATGCGCCGGCGGCAGAAACCCTGGATGCAGGCGAAAGCGCGGTCAGCAGAAGGACAGTATCGGCGAGGTGGTCAATGGCCATGCGCTCGCGAAATTCCCCGAACATCCTTGCACGGTCATGATGGTGTAGGTTGTTGGTCAGGGTGATGGCCAATACGACACCGCCCAGCACGATGAGAAACAGTCGGACGGAGAGCGACCCAGGAAACCAGCGCATCGCTTAAGGCTCCGACTCGACGGTTGCGCTGAAGATGTATCCCTCGTTGCGCAAAGTTTTGATGAGTGTCGGCGCGCGGGCGTCGTCGCCGAGTTTCTGGCGCAAGCGGCTCACCCGCAGGTCGATGGAGCGGTCGAAAGGATCGGCATCCCTTCCCTGGATCAGATCCATCAGCTGATCCCGGGTCAACACCCGGTTGGGGTGGGTCAGGAAAACCTGAAGCAGACGGAATTCGGCGCCGGAAGAGCGTGACCACCACGGCCTGGGGAGAAATGAGCTGGTACGCCCCGGCATCCAGCAACCAACCGGCGAAGCGGTAACGACGGGGCGGTTGCGGCTCAAGATTCGCAGGCAATGCCTGGGTGCGGCGCAGCACACTGCGGATGCGCGCCAGCAATTCCCGAGGCTCGAAAGGTTTGGCGAGATAGTCGTCCGCCCCCATTTCCAGGCCGATCACCCGGTCGAAGGGATCGCCCTTGGCCGTGAGCATGAGCACCGGCATGTTTGAGCGGCTGCGCAATTCACGGCACAGGCTCAACCCATCCTCTCCAGGCAGCATGAGGTCGAGCACGACCAAGTCGATGCGGCTTTCTTCCAGCACGGTGCGCATTTGCCTGCCGTCGGCGGCCAAGCTGACGCGGTAGCCGTTTTTCTTCAGATATTCGCCGACCAGCGACCGGATTTCGCGGTCGTCATCAACGACAAGTAGGTGTGTTTGTGTTTCCATGGTTGCCTTTGTACCTGTCCGCCAGCCTTTTGTCATCCGGCGGATGGCCTGCTTTGTATCGCTTTGTGTCCGCTTTGGGTCTCGACATAAAGCGATACACACTTTCGGCCGGCCGACACAGCTTGGATACAAAACGGGCTTGTAATGATGCCAATTCAAGCCTGACCCTTAACGGGATTTTATCTATGGACATTCCAGCGACACAACATCAACTGTTGCCCAAGTCCCCGTTCCAAGCGGGCAAGTTTTATCCGCCAAGCCAGCGCAAGTTGGCGGCCTCGTCTTTTTCATTCTTGCCGGACAGCCGGCGTTTGGAGATCTTCATTCCGTCCCCGACCGGAGCGGTGTTAAGGCAATTTTGTGAGGGAGACTTGCATATGGCGCTCGTCCGGCATGGTGCCACCACCGTCCTGCTGCATCGCTTCGGCAACTTGCCTCGTTGATAGGCAAGGCGATGAGGGTCGGCGACTTCAAGACGGAAGATCCGGAGGCGCAGGCTGCCGATCTTGACTGGCTCACGACACAGCATCCGGGCGACCTGCTCAGTCTTTCAACCATTTATGAGCGGGCGCTATCCCTTCCAGTGGAGATGGCCGGTCCAAAGGGAAACAAATCAGCCGATTTTTAGGGCTGGCCGGGAGATTTTGTGGCCAAATGGTTGATTTCCACCATGTGGCATTTTCCCTTTTTTCAAATGAAATTGCAACACTATGATTTTTAATAAAAATGTTTTTGGCATGAAAAACGCTTTCTGAGAACGCAGTTTACACAGATTTAGAGATTTGAAGGTGCAAGCAACAAAATCAAGTTTCCCTCTTCAAGGCATCAATAGGCCCGCGAGGAATTGGACAAGGCTTTCAGCCGTCTTCAGATTCCCGTCAGTCCCGTCGGCCATGTCTGCTTCTGGAAGAGCCATCAGCGTATTTGTCCTTCTGGATGTGGTGTCATGAATCCGAATTTTTTTACTCGAACCCTTATCGGCTTGCTTGTGCTGGGTGTGCTCACAGACAGTTACCTGCTGTGGAAACCTCAAGCCATTCCCGTCGCCACACAGCAGGCAGGCCCTGAAACCATCCCTGCAAGGACAAGCCTGGCCGCGACCGGCGCTGGTGGGCCAGTCATCCTGCCCAATTTTTCGGCGCTGGTGGCCCAAAACGGTCCAGCCGTGGTGAATATCAGTGTCAGCGGCAGCGCCAAGGTTTCAGCCTCAGCCGACCCCCAGAACGATCCGTTCTCCAGTTCATCGCATCATTTCCAACCGACCATGCCGCAGAATGCCCTGCCGACCCACGGTATGGGTTCGGGTTTTATCATTAGCGCGGATGGGGTCATCATCACCAACGCCCATGTCGTGGAAGATGCTTCCGAAGTGACGGTCAAGCTGACCGACAAACGTGAGTTCAAGGCCCGGCTCATCGGCATCGACAGGCCGACCGATACGGCGGTTTTGAAGATTGATGCCCAAGATCTTCCCACCGTGCGCCTCGGAGACCCGGCGCAAGCCGCCGTGGGCGATTGGGTCTTGGCGATTGGCTCGCCGTATGGGTTCGAGAACAGCGTTTCCGCAGGCATCATCTCGGCGAAATCCCGCTCCCTCCCCGACGAGGCCTATGTGCCGTTCATCCAGACTGATGTCGCGGTGAACCCTGGCAATTCGGGTGGGCCGCTATTCAATATCAACGGCGAGGTGATCGGCATCAATTCGCAAATCTACACCCAGAACGGTGGCTACCAAGGCCTTTCGTTCGCCGTCCCCATCGATGTTGCCCTAAATGTCGAGCAACAGCTTCTGCGTAATGGCAAGGTCAGCCGGGGGCGCTTGGGGATGAGCGTCCAAGAATTGAACCAAGACCTGGCCGATTCCTTCGGATTGGCGAAGCCTTCCGGTGTGCTGGTCATCTCAGTGAGCAGCGATGGCTCGGCCGCCAAGGCGGGCATCCAAGCCGGCGACATCATTCTCAAGCTGAACGGCGTGGACATCATTGATCCTATAGAGATGGGGCCTCTGGTCTCCGACCTGAAGCCGGGTTCCCAAGCCACGCTAAGCGTTTGGCACAATGCGCAAATCAAGCTCATCACGATGCTGGTCAATGAAGCGAATGACGGCAAGCGGGAGGCCATCGAGTCGGCGGAGCTTTCAGAAAGCCGGCTGGGATTGGCTTTGCGCACTTTGCCAGCGGAGGGCGGGCAGGCCAATGGCGCGGGTGGCCTGGTGGTGGAGCAATCGACGGGGCCTTCTGCGCTGGTCGGCATCATGCCCGGCGATGTCGTGCTGGCGGTCAACGGCCATCAGGTGACAAACGTCAAGCAGTTGCGTGAGCTGGTGGCCAAGGCTAACAAACATGTGGCGCTGCTGGTGCGCCGACACGACGAGAAGCGCTTCGTGGCAATTGATTTAGTGGGTTAGCCATGCGTTCACTTCGCACCGAGTTGCTGATGCGCATATTTTCAGGTTCCACCTCTATGGTGGGTGTCTGCCTGGCCGGCATCGGTTTGCTTCATATCATCGGTGCATTAGGCACCGTCAACACACTAGGCGACGACTTTCTGGCCGCAGATGCTTTGCTCTTCCTGTTGGCAGCCTTCTTCTCTTTTTGGGCGTTGCGTATCGACCATATGAAGCAAGCTTTGCGGCATGAAAAAGTGGCTGATGTTTTGTTTTTGCTGGCGTTGACGCTGATGGTGTTCATCTGCCTGATACTTGTTTATACCGTGACGACGGTCAAATAACCCAGTTGACCAGTTATCGCAAGGATTGTCTTTTTTCCATGGGCAATCGCTATTTCCACAATCAAAACCTTAGAGTGTTAAAAACATGATCAAGAAAAAACTGGCAATGGTAGGATTCACAACGGCGCTTCTGGGTTCCTCAGCCCTGTGTTCCGATGCCTCCGCAGCCGCCGCCCCGGCATCGACCGACGTGGTGGATGCCGGCAGTTGGCTGCAAGTCGTCGGTGAGGGCAACCTGCAAGTGGTGGATCCGAGCCTGTCCAATGTGCGGGTCTGGCTGGAGGGCCAATCCCGCTGGGATGACGACTGGAACCACTGGTACCAAGGCATGGTGCGCGCCGCCGTGGGCTATTCCCTGAGCGACCGCGCCACGGTCTGGGCAGGCTACACCTGGCTGCCCACGCAGAACCTGGGGAAAGGTTCTGTCCAGCAGCAGGATGTGTGGCCGGCTTTCCGCTATGTGTTGCCGACGGACTTCGGGACGCTGACCCTCAGGACGATGGTCGAGGCCAATTTCCTGCCCGCCAACAACGCGGATGTCCGCTTCAGGCCGCGCCAGATGATCCGCTTCCTGCACCCGCTGGAGTTCGAGCCGCGCCTGAGCCTGATCGTCTGGGACGAGGTGTTCGTGCGCCTCAATTCGACGCCGGCGGGTGGCCAGTCCGGCTTCGACCAGAACCGCGCCTTCGTAGGGCTAGGTTGGTCTTTCAGCCAAAACTTCCGGACTGAGCTGGGGTATATGAACCAGTATATCGATAATACCACCCACACCAACAACACCATGCACAACCTCATCATGGGTTCCCTGTTCGTCAACTGGTAGCGCCTCTCTTCCCCGCTCGAGTACAAAAAACTACAGTGTGGAAATACCCCCGATACACATGTGCTGTCTAATGGCTTCCAAGGGCAATACCGCCTCCCGGCTTTTTTGCCGGACACCGTGATTTTTAGGAGCCAACTATGAAACGCATAAGCAAATTTGCCATCCTCACGCTAGCCCTCTCAGGCCTCTTGGCAGGCGGGAATGTGCTGGCGGAACCGGCGGATACGGCCACTGCCGCCCCAGGCAAGCAAGCAACCGTCGGCGAATCGCCGAAAAAGTGTGATCGCTGGGAAGGCAAGGAAAAGCGACTGGAAACCCTCAAAGCCGATCTTAAGCTCAATGCCAGCCAAGAGGCTGCCTGGGCTGAATGGGCAGGCAAGATCAAGGGTGACCGCAAAGGCTGGGAGGAGAAGCGCAAGGATTTCGAGTCGTGGGCGAACTTGCCCGCGCCTGAGCGCATGGAAAAGAGGCTGGCTTTTGCCAAGGAGCATATCGCCAAGCAGGAAGAGCGCCTCGCCGCTACCAAGACATTTTATGCTACGCTGTCGCCTGAGCAGCGCCAAACCTTCGATAAAGGTTTCAGCTTTGGGCATCGCGGCGGGTTTGGCAAGCACTGGAGGAAATGACGGCGCGAGCGGGCCCATCCTGCCTGTCCGGCGGCATTCCGCCGGATAGGAATTTAAAGACTCCCGCGTGTGCGGGAGGGAGGCTTGTATGAAACAGATCACACTGGTATGTCTGGTTGTCGCCCTGGTCGGATCGATGGTCGGTAGCCCGGCATGGGCGAGGGGCGGAGGTGGCGGCGGCGGCGGGCATGGAGGCGGTGGATTTGGCGGTGGTGGACACTTTGGCGGCGGCTATGGTGGCGGTCACTATGGCGGGGGGCACTATGGCGGCTATGGCGGCGGGCACTATGGCGGTTATGGTGGCTGGGGCTATGGCCGTGGCTACTATGGCGGCTATTATGGCGGACTGGGCTGGGGGCTTTTCGGCCTAGGCTTGGGCTATGGCCTAGGTTATGGCTGGCCTTACTATGGCTATGGTGGCTATGGCTATGGTTACCCGCCCGCAGTGGTCACGGTACCCTCCGCGCCGCCGGTTTATATCGAACAAGGCGGCGGGCAGGCGGCCCCGCAAGGCCAGAATTATTGGTATTACTGCCCCGACTCGAGGGCTTATTATCCTTACGTCAAACAGTGCCCGTCTGGCTGGCAACCGGTCGCGCCACAGCCTCCGGCCCCACAATAGGAGTGACGGACATGTCAAGCAGCGCAATCAAGTTTTCACCGCTGTTGGCGGTGTCCCTGCTGGCGGGGTGTGTCAGCATGCCCACCGGCCCTAGCATGTTGGTATTGCCAGGCACCGGCATGGGTTTTGATCGGTTCCAAAATGACGACTACACCTGTCGACAATATGCCAACGCGCAAATCGGTGGGGTGACGCCCAATCAAGCTGCGGCTGCCAGCGGAGTGGGCAGCGCCGCCATCGGCGCGGCATTGGGCGCGGCGGCAGGTGCGGCCATGGGCGGCGGGCAAGGTGCGGCGATTGGTGCGGGGGCTGGTTTGTTGGCGGGAGGTCTGGCAGGAAGCAGCACGGCCCGTGTCTCCGGCTACGCCGCCCAGCAGCGCTATGATATCGCGTATGTCCAGTGCATGTATGCCAAAGGGCATCGCGTCCCGGTCGAAGGCCAAATCGCCAATAGCTACCGTCAAGGCGGGTCGGCACCGTCCGCCGCAGGCATCCCGCCGCCGCCGCCGGGAACTCCGCCACCGCCACCGCCGGAAATTCAGTCACAGCCGCAACGCTGAGGGTTGGGTTCCAAGGCCTCCAGCTTAATTCCTCCGACCCACCCGCGATTTTCAGATCTGCCTGACTATCCGGGTGTCGGCGATGCGGTCATGCCAGCAACGCTTTTCCGGGTCGGCCAAGGCTGAGAAAAAGCCCAATCCAAACAGGCCGAAAGAGAATAGGGCGGCCACAAAGCGCAAGCCGGCCTGCCGCCAACCCACCTTACCGCCCTCTGCCGAGCAGAGCCGGATTTTCCAGGCCCGCATCCCCAGGGTCTGCCCCCCATGAGTCCAAAACCCACCGAAGAATAGAAACGCCACCCCTAGCAGATAGGCTTGGTAGGCGAGGCTGTGCGGCCCGAAAGCCTCGCCGCGAAACGGCAACAGAGCCAAGGTGGCGAAGAACAGAATCCCGAGCAGCAACACGCTGTCGTAAAACAAAGCCCCCAGGCGGCGTAGCAATCCAGGGGGCGGAAGGATGGGCGGGTAGGGGTAGGGGTTAGCCAGCGTCATGCCAACGCGGTTTGGCCGACGCCCGGGCCGGGGCCTTTTCCCCACGGGATTATTTTGCTTGCTGGACTTCGTAGAGCTTCACGCCGAAGAACATGGACAGGTAAACCAGCCCGCATACCAAGACCACGCTGATGATGACCGGGAAACGGATGAGCGGGGTGAATAGCAGCATGGCGAAGTCCATCACGAACAGGCTGGTCAGCAGCGGGTGGGCCATAAAGGTTTCTTTGTCGAACGTGCATTTGTACATCAGTGTCTCCTCCTCTCAAGTGGTGCCGGGAATTTTCAGGCCGGATGCGCCGGTGGACTCGGGCTCTGCGACATATTCCCTTGTTTTTAAAGGTATTTTTCGTGGGTTTCCCCAATCGGCTGGTATTTTCCTGGGGATGCGCCAGGATCAGGGCAGGGGTTGCCGCCAAGCCGATCTCAAGTGGGAATGGTAGCATAAGCACGGTGGAATTCGTGCATGATGAGTTCCACGGCTTTTGGAAACGCGCCGCGAATCCAAGTTCATGGGCAAACCGCAATCCCTCCCCATCGTGGTATCCTACGCGCTCGATTTTTCTCCGTTTGCCATCCCCATGCCTCTTCCCGATTTCCAATCCGCCTCCGTCCTGGTCGTGGGCGACCTGATGCTTGATCGCTATTGGCACGGTAGTTCCACGCGCATATCCCCGGAAGCCCCAGTGCCGATTGTCCATGTCAAAGAATGCGAGGAGCGCTGCCTGGCGGGGCGGGCAATGTCGCCTTGAATATCGCAGCCTTGGGCGGGCGGGTGACGGTGATGGGCTATTGCGGACAAGATGAGGCGGGCGATTCTTTGCTGGGGATTTTGCAGCGGGCCGACATCCACTGCGACATCCAGCGGCTGGGGGCTTTCCCCACTGTCACCAAGCTCCGGATACTCAGCCGCCACCAGCAGTTGATCCGGCTGGATTTCGAGGATGCCTTTTGGGAGGCGGACGCAGGGCCGTTGCTGGCGGCTTTCCAAGCGCGGCTAGAGGACGCGGATGTGGTGGTGATATCCGATTATGGCAAGGGAACTTTGGCTGCCGTTGGGGAGATGATCGGGCTCTGCCGGGCGGCGGGGAAGCCGGTGCTGGTGGATCCGAAGGGTGCCGATTTTGCCAAATACAGTCACGCCGACCTGCTCACACCCAACCTAGGCGAGTTCGAGGCGGTGGCCGGCGCTTGCCGCAACGAGGCGGAATTGGAGGAAAAAGGCATGGCGTTGCTGGCGTGGCTGGACTTGGGCGCTTTGCTGGTGACGCGGGGCGAACACGGCATGAGCCTGTTGCGTCCCGGCGTTCCGCCATTGCATCTACCCGCCAGGGCGCGGGAGGTTTTCGATGTGACCGGCGCGGGCGACACGGTGATTTCCGTGTTGGCGGCGGCGCTGGCGGCGGGCCACCCTCTGGTGCAGGCCACTGAACTGGCCAATCTGGCGGCGGGGATCGTGGTCGGCAAGCTGGGTGCGGCCAGTGTGAGTCCTGAGGAATTGGACTACGCCCTGCACGGGGCGAAGGCCCATCGGCGCGGCGTCATCGCCTTGGACAAACTGCTGGAGACGCTGAAGTCTACTCGTGGCGCGGGGGAGAAGATTGTCCTGACCAACGGCTGCTTCGATATCCTCCATCCCGGCCATGTGGACTACTTGCAAAAGGCCAAGGATCTGGGTGACCGCCTGGTCGTCCTGGTCAATGGCGACGAGTCGGTCCGCCGCCTGAAAGGGCCGGGCAGGCCGGTCAACTCGGTGGCAAGCCGCATGGCGATGTTGGCGGCTTTGGAATGCGTGGACTGGGTGGTGGCTTTCGACGAGGACACCCCGCGTGAGGCGATTTGCCGCATTTTGCCGGATGTGCTGGTCAAGGGCGGCGACTACACCGACATCACCCGCATTGCCGGTCATGACTGTGTGCTGGCCAACGGCGGCGAGGTCAGGCTGCTGGGCTTCGTCGAGGGCTTCTCGACCACTGGCATCATCGAAAACATCCGCAATGGCTGAACCCGACTACCTGCCCGACTATAGCGACGACCAGCCTTATTTTGAGGACCGCCAACTCGCGTCCTTGAAGATCCCGCCGCATTCGATCCAGGCCGAGCAGTCGGTCTTGGGCGGTTTGATGCTGGACAACGAGACTTGGGACAAGGTGGCCGACCGGCTCGGCGAGGACGATTTCTACCGCCGCGACCATCAGTTGATCTTCCGCTCGATCCGCATGTTGGCGGAGAAGCAGTCGCCCTTCGACGTGGTGACTTTGGCGGAGGTGCTGGAAAAGTTCGGCTGGCTGGACGACGCGGGCGGCTTGGCTTACCTGGGCGCGATGGCCAAGGACACGCCCAGTGCCGCCAATATCGTCGCCTATGCCGACATTGTGCGCGAACGCTCGGTGCTGCGCCAGTTGATCCATGCCGGCTCGGAAGTCGCCGACGCCGCTTACCATCCCAAAGGCCGCGAGCTATCCAGCCTGGTCGAGGAGGCGGAGCAGAAGATTTTCCAGATTGCCGACCAAAGGCGGCGCGCCGGTAGCGGCTTCAAGCCGATCAGGACTCTGTTGGCCAACGCCGTCACCCGCATCGACGAACTCTTCAACCTGAAGGGCCACATTACCGGCATGAGCACCGGCTTCGCCGACCTGGACGAGATGACTTCGGGGCTGCAACGCTCGGATCTGATCGTCGTGGCGGGCAGGCCGTCAATGGGAAAAACCACGTTTGCGATGAACATCGCTGAAAACGTCGCCCTGGAGTCGAAGCAGCCGGTGGCGGTGTTCAGCATGGAAATGCCGGGCGAGCAACTGGCGATGCGCATGATGTCCTCGCTGGGCCGCATCGACCAGCACCGGGTGCGCACCGGCAAGCTGGAGGACGACGAGTGGCCGCGCATGACTTCGGCGGTCAACATGCTGGCGGACACCCTGCTTTTCATTGATGACACCGCCGCGTTGACGCCCACCGAGGTGCGCGCCCGCTGCCGCCGCCTGGCCCGCGAATATGGGCAATTGGGTCTGGTGGTGCTGGACTATCTCCAGTTGATGCAGGTGGCTGGCGGCGGCGAAAACCGGGTCAACGAGATTTCCGAAATCTCCCGTTCGCTGAAGGCTCTGGCCAAGGAAATGAACGTGCCGGTCATCGCCCTGTCCCAACTCAACCGCAATCTGGAGCAGCGTCCCAACAAGCGGCCGATGCCTTCGGATTTGCGGGAATCTGGAGCCATTGAACAGGATGCCGACATTATCATGTTTATTTACCGCGACGAGGTGTACAACACGGACAGTCCCGACAAGGGCACGGCGGAGATCATCATCGGCAAGCAGCGCAACGGCCCCATCGGCATGGTGCGGCTGACTTTCCTTGGCCAGTACACCCGTTTTGAAAATTTCATCTCCAATCCTTATGCCGACGCATCCGGCCCCGTCTTGTCGCCTGATGTGCAGTACACGCCAGAAGGGGGAGGATTCCAGCTTCCGCCCAATTCGGAACCTGTCGATTCCCTGCTGCGCAGAAACAGATGAACGGCATCGCAAGCCAGAAGGCCACTATTTCCCCGCCAGCAGGCGAGAGGAAGGGCAGTCACTTGGCCTGTCCGGGAATGGGCCGCTGATGCTACCCGCTGCCCACGCCGTGTTAGACATGGCGGCGCTGGCCCACAACTTGGCCCGGCTGCGCGAACGCGCCCCCCGCTCCAAGATCATGGCGGTGATCAAGGCCAACGCCTACGGCCATGGCGCGATTCCCGTCGCCCGCGCATTAGCCGAGGCCGACGCCTTCGCCGTGGCCCGTGTGGACGAGGGCGTGGCCCTGCGCGAGGCCGGCATTCGCCAGCGCATCGCCGTGCTGCAAGGCTTCCTCTGCGGCGAGGAGTTGGAGCTGCATTCCCGCCACGACCTGGAGCCGGTGATCCATTCCGTCAGGCAGGTGGGACTGCTAGAGACGGTAGCGCTGGCGCGGCCAGTCACGGTCTGGCTCAAGCTGGACAGCGGGATGCATCGGCTGGGCTTGGCTGCGGAGGAATTCGCGGGGTGCCACCGCCGTTTGGCGCTTTGCCGCTCGGTGCTACAGCCGCCGTTTTTGATGACGCATTTGGCCAACGCCGACGCGCTCACCGATCCCGTCACCGGATGCCAACTCGACTTGTTCCGCGATCAGGTGGCGAATTTGCCCGGCGAATGCAGCATCGCCAATTCGGCGGGCCTTTTGGCTTGGGATCAAGCCTTGGCGGAATGGGTGCGCCCCGGCATTGCGCTCTTTGGCGTGTCGCCTTTCCCCGGCCGCACGGCGCAGGAACAGGGGCTCAAGCCGGTGATGACTCTGCGCAGCCGTCTGATCGCCATCAAGCCGCTCAAGGCGGGCGACGCCGTCGGCTACGGCGGGGATTGGGTGTGTCATCATGCCACCCGCATGGGCGTGGCCGCCATTGGCTACGGCGACGGCTATCCCCGCCATGCCCGCTCGGGTACGCCGGTGCTGGTGCGCGGTCGGCGCGTCCCGCTGATTGGCCGGGTGTCGATGGACATGATCACGCTGGATCTGACCGGATGCCCCGAGGCGGAGGTGGGGGATGCGGTGACCTTATGGGGCGAGGGCTTGCCGGTGGAGGAAATCGCCCAACAGGCCGACACGATACCTTATGTGTTGCTGTGCAATGTGACGCCTAGGGTGAAGCGGGTGGAGGTCTGAACCCATGGGGGCCGCGCCTCGCGGAGACTGGATTCGCCTAACTTAACGGCATTGGAGCATAAGCCTCTCTCCCGCAGGCGGGAGAGGGGTTGGGGGAGATGGACATCGTAGAGATTGAAAGCAGCATCAAACCATTTTTTTCTTGCGTTTTTAATCAGTTCGGAATTACAGTAATGCCCCCTGATGGATGATGACAATGTTCATGGAATGATTGGAGGTTACACCATGGCTAATCCCACTTTCATTCCCCGTGACGACATCGGCAAGCTGGCCTTGCTCCGGTGCCTCAACGTCGCCCTGCCTGGCATCGCCAGCCCAACTGGACATCACCGTCGAGCAACTCGCCCGCTTGGACAGGGCTTTCTTTTAACTAGCCCGCGTCTATCGGGCATTGATGCAGATATATACAAAGGGCAGAGACGATGGATCAAATTGCAAAGTTTGTCGGCTATTGTGTTATTGCAATAATTGTAATAGCATGTCTTGGACACAAAAGCGATAAAGTAAATGATGGTGGTAAGTTAAACGATTGGCAACTTAAGGTGCTGGAAAACTAATAGCTTTTTTATCCACAAAAAGCGACTGATTTTTATAGGTTAGCCATCAAATCAACACAGGTTGCAATGAATCTTTATGAGAAAGACGGAAATGTTGTAAGAACCTTTGAATTCAAGAGTGGTATTGACAAGATTGAGCAAGTTTTTGATGCCTGTAATCAATCAAATAATCCTACAAAGAAAGACATAGATACAGCTTTTTTTAAATCTAACCTGTTACTTATATAAATTCCTCAGCATGGTTTGTATAACTAATAACATTATCCTGCGTAATGGTTTTGATTGCGGCCCGTATTGTTCCGAAAAGCTTATCCGGAAGTCGCGGCTTGAACTTCCTCACCGTATGCTTTATTTTTGAGGTAACTACCAACCCCCTCAAAAATCCGCTATGCTGCGGCGATGTCTGAACTGAAGCGCCCCACCCAAACTGAGTTGGATAGGATGAGCCATGCCGAGAAGGATGCGCTGGTCGTGTCGCTGTTTGACGTGTTGGAGGAGTTCGGTCGTAGGCTGAAGGAACTGGAAGGCAAGGTCGAGAAGACCAGCCGGAATTCGAGCAAGCCGCCGTCCTCGGACGGACTGAAAAAGGAGGCGGCGAAGCCGCGCAGAAAGGGGGAAAGGCCGGTGGGCGGCGTACCTGGTCACAAGGGGGCGACGCTGGAGATGGTGGCCCACCCCGACCGTGTCGAAGAACTGTGCCCGCAGCAAGGGTTCTGCCAATGCGGCGCCTGCCTGGAAGGGTTGGAGGCGGTGGCGGGCGAACGGCGGCAACAAATCGAGATGCCGGAGCCCAAGGCGCCGGTCACGGAATACCGGCAGATGCGCCTCGACTGCCCGGGTTGCGGACGCGTCCATGCGGGCGTGTTCCCGGCTTCGGTCACGCCCAACGCGAGCTACGGCCCGCGCCTGAAGGCCTGCGCGGTGGGCCTGGCGCAGGGGCACTTCGTGGGGTTGGAAAAGGCCTGCGAGACCGTCGCGGACCCGTTTGGCGTGCAACCCTCCGACTGGTCGGCGCAGCAATGGATCGCCAAGGCCGGGCAGTTGCTGTCCCCCCGGTATGAGGCCGGACGGCAGGCGGTCGCCGCTGCGGAGGCGGCCCATTTCGACGAGAGCGGGATGCGGGTCAACGGCACGCTGACGTTCCCGCCATTTTCAGCGGCGACCGGGACGGCGGTGCATTACACCGCGCATCCGAAGCGCGGGCGCGAGGCGATGGACGCCGCAGGCATCCTGCCGGGGTTCCAAGGCATCGCCGTCCATGACCACTGGAAGCCCTACCGGGTTTACACGCATTGCTCGCATGCCCTGTGCAACGCCCACCACCTGCGTGAGTTGAACTATTGCGAGGAGTTGACGGGGCATTGGTGGCCGGTCGGACTGCGCCGCGTCCTGCTGGACGCGAAGGACGCGGTGGCCGCCGCCCGGGCCGCCGGGCAGACCGCCCTGGAGCCTGCGCAATTGGCCGGTTTGCAGGCCCGCTACGACGAGCAGGTCAAGAACGGCCTGGACGCCTGGCCGGTGCGCCCGCCGGCGCCGGGCGGGAAAAAAGGCCCGGCCAAGCAGCACGACGCGACCAACCTGCTGCTCCGGCTGCGGGACTACAATGGCCAGGTTTTGCGGTTCCTCACCGACTGGTGCGTCCCGTTCGGCAACAACCTGGCCGAGCGCAGGGTGCGCTTAGGTCTTGCGTCAAGCTGAAGGTGATCGGCGGCTTTCGCGCCATGGGCGGAGAGGAGGCCTTCTGCGTCATCCGTTCCGTCTGGGAAACTAGCAAACTGAACGGACTTAATCCTTTCGATACCCTCAGGCTGGCATTCGGGGGTTGGTAGTTACTTTTTTTTGTAAAAATCGTTGATATTGCAACTCATATGGAATTGGGAACTTATTTTATAAGTTCAGGTGAGACACTGGACATTAAAGTTCCGCTTGGAAACTATGAAATCCGGTATGCAAAGGGTAAAACATGGTACGGCCAAAATTATCTATTTGGCCATAAAACTTCATACAACAAAGCCGATTCGGTATTTACCTTTAGTTTTGATGGCCATTAATATAATGGCTATACAGTGGAGTTAATAATTCAACCAAACGGCAACCTCAGAACATCTGGTATCGAACCAAGTCAGTGGTGAAACAATGAAAACCAAAATGATTTCAGAAAAAACCGGTTATCCGGCAAAAGCCTTAGCAGTATGGATGGTCATTCTCGCTTTATGGGCGACGACGGCGATTGCCGGAATGAATGAAGATTTCTTTAACGCAGCAGGGAAAGGCGATCTATCTGTCCTTAAACGCTTGATTGCCAAAGGGGCCGAGGTCAATGCCAAAGGGGCTGACGGCGTGACCGCGTTGATTCTGGCCTCCCAGAATGGCCACAAAGAGGCCGTGCAAGCCCTGCTGGACAAGGGGGCCGAGGTCAATGCCAAGAGGACTGACGGCGGAACTGCGTTGATTCTGGCCTTCCAGAATGGCCACCAAGAGGTCGTGCAAGCCCTGCTGGCCAAGGGGGCCGAGGTCAATGCCAAGAGGCCTGACGGCGCAACCGCGTTGATAGTGGCCTCACAAAATGGCCATAAAGAGGTAAAAAAACTGCTTATTAAGGCCGGAGCAAAATAATCTAAACACTGGACAATGTGTGTAAAAATCTAGCTTGATGCTTCCATGCCGTCCTTCGTTCACGGCATCGTATACGCTGATGCACAACACGCTTTGTTTTTGGCATTAGTTGCTTAACGCGGTAAGATGCGCTAATCCGTCGTAGGATGTGGTGAGGAACGAACCGCATCAATCGCGAACGATGCGGTTCCTATCGTCACCGCATCATACGGGCTTATAAAACCCCAACCCCTGCCTCCCGCAACAAACCCGCCGTCTCGAACAATGGCAAGCCCATCACGCCGGAATAGCTGCCGGACAATGTCTCGACAAACACCGCGCCCAAGCCTTGGATGGCATAAGCCCCCGCCTTTCCCAAGGGCTCGCCAGTGTCCCAGTAGGTTTGTATTTCCCTGTGGCCGATCAGGCGGAACCTGACCACGCTGCGGCTTACCGCCTGCCAGTGCCTGCTGCCATGGCGCAGAGAAACCGCGCTTAACACCTCGTGTTCGCGCCCGGACAGGCGTCGCAGCATGTCCTGGGCATGGCCAAAGTCGCGGGGCTTGCCGAAGACCACCCCGTCCAGCACCACTTCCGTGTCCGCGCCTAGCACCGGCAGATCCAGGCTGCTGGCCTGCCGCGCCAGTTCGGACTTTTCGGCGGCCATCCTTCGCACGTAAAACTCAGGCGTTTCACCGGGACGAGGTTTCTCGTCGGCGTCCACCACCAGAACCTCAAAACCGATCCCAATCTGCGTCAACAGTTCACGGCGGCGGGGCGAGGCGGAGGCGAGGATGATGCGGGGCGGGTTCATCGGTGGTAGGGATGGTTGTGGAGGATGCTCCAGGCCCGGTAAAGCTGTTCGGCCAGGATGATGCGTACCAAGGGATGGGGAAAGGTGAGGGCGGATAGCCGCCAGCGCTCGTCGGCGCGGCTGAGGCAATCTGCCGCCAAGCCATCCGGCCCGCCGACCAACAGCGAGACATTGCGCCCGTCCGCCAGCCAACGCGCCAGAGTCTCGCTTAATTGCGGCGTCGACCATTCATTGCCGCTTAGATCCAGGGCGACCACACGGTCCGAAGGCGGAATGGCGGCTTGCATTTTCTGGCCTTCGTCGGCGATGGCACGGGCGATGTCGGCATTCTTGCCGCGCTTGGCCGTCGCGATTTCCTTGAGCCTCAACTCGCATTCGCGTGGCATGCGCTTGGCGTATTCCTCGTAGCCTTCCGTGACCCACGAGGGCATCCGATTGCCTACGCAGAGCAACTGGATTTGCACGGGGCTTAGATCTCCACGAGCGTCCCGATTTCCATTGCCTGCCCAGTGGGGATGCCGAAGAAGATGATGGGATTGGAGGCGTTGCGGAACATGAAGATGAACATCCGTTCCTGCCAAGCGTTCAGAGCCGGTTTTTCGGAGGGTACCAAGGTCTCCCGCCCGAGATAATACAGAGCCTCCTGCAGGTCGAGCTTGAATCCCAGATCCCGGATCAATTCCAGGGCATAAGGCACATTCGGCGTTTGCGCGAAACCGAAGTGGATGGTAACCCGGTAGAAGTTTTGCCCGAGATCCTCGACCTCCAGCCGGTCTTTGGCCTGGACATAGGGGATGTCCTCGGTGATGACGGTGAGCAGGATGATCCGGTCATGCAGGATCTTGTTGTATTCGAGATGTTGCAGCAGCGCGAAGGGCAGGCTGAGATGGCGGCCATACAAGAAAATCGCCGTGCCGGGCACACGCAGGGGCGGCGACTCTTGGATCCGGCGCAGAAACTCGGTCAGTGATATGGACACGCTTTGCACATGCTTGATCAGGGCCAGCCGCCCCTTCTTCCAAGTGGTCATCAGCAGGAACAGTAAGGAGCCTATGGCCAAAGGAAACCAGCCGCCATCGACGATTTTCATGGCGGTGGCGGAGAAGAAGGCCAGGTCAATGCTGAGGAACACCGCCAGGAAAAGAGCGGCGAGCTGCCATGGCCATTTCCAGACATCCAGCGCCACGATGAAAGCCAGGCAGGTGGTGACGGTCATCGTGCCGGTGACCGCAAAGCCGTAGGCGTTGGCCAGGTTGGTGGAACTCTGGAAGGCCACCACCAGCATCACCACGGCGATGAGCAGAAAACGGTTGACCCCGGGGGCGTAGATCTGCCCAATCTCCAAATTGGAGGTGTGGATGAAGCGTTGGCGGGGAATATAGTCCAACTGCACGGCCTGGCGGGTGAGGGAAAACGCGCCCGAGATCACCGCTTGGGAAGCGATCACAGTCGCGGCGGTGGACAGCGCAATCAATGGATAGAGCGCCCATGCCGGCGCCAACAGGTAAAAGGGATCCTGGATCGCTTGTGGGTTGCGCAGGATCAAAGCCCCTTGCCCCAAATAGTTCAGCAGTAAGGCGGGCATGACGAAGAAGATCCAACTTGCCTGAATGGGTTTTCTGCCAAAATGCCCCATGTCGGCGTATAGCGCTTCCGTTCCGGTTACGACCAAAACGACTGCGCCCAAGGCGATGAAGCCATGCACCCGGTGTGCGATGAAAAAATGCAGGCCGAACTTGGGGTTAAGCGCCTGCACGATGTCCGGAAACGCAGCGATGCTGCGAAAACCGAGCAGGGCTAGGGCGACGAACCAGCCGACCATGATGGGGCCGAACAGCTTGCCGACTTTGTCCGTGCCCTTGCTCTGGATCAGGAACAAACCGACCAGCACACCGATAGTCAGGGGGATGACATAAGGTTCCAAGCCTGGCGTCGCCACCTTGATACCCTCGACGGCGCTTAACACCGAAATTGCCGGGGTGATGATCCCATCCCCGTAGAACAGGGATGCGCCAAACAACCCCAAGGCGATAATGATGGCGCGCTGGTTGGGCCGGTTCCGGCGGCGCAGGGCCAAGGCCATCAAAGCGATGATGCCACCCTCGCCACGGTTGTCGGCGCGCATCACGAAAATCACATATTTCAGGCATACCACCATGACCAGAACCCAGAAAATCAGCGAAATGCCGCCGAAAACATCGGCCTGGTTGGGTGATAGCCCGTAAGCGGGATTGAACAATTCCTTCACGGCATACAATGGGCTAGTGCCCACGTCGCCGTAGACCACGCCGATGGCACCGACGGCGAGGGCGGCAAAGCTCGATTTGTGTTGGAATACAGTAGGCTCGGAGGCTGGCATTGGGTTTCGTTCCTGATGAAGGTGTGGCGTATTCGTGTCCGGTATGGTCGCTTGCCCGGAAAAATGAAATGCAAGCTTGCAAAATAGCAGAATGATTCAAGGTTGCGTGTGGGTTGCTTTGCATGGACAATAATTTTATGCCTTGCGCAAGGAAATAGCGACTCCAACTCCCCGCCAGGTGTCGCCAGTGGATGCCCAATGCGATGATGATGGACGCAGGCGGCTTGACCAGGGTGGGTCCCCCCCCAATGCTGTTGAATTAAGGATTTTTCCGTTCGCCCTGAGCGAAGTCGAAGCCTGTCCTGAGCTTGCCGAAGGGGGCGAATGGAAAATCCAACGGGTTGAGAATTAAGCCGTTCATGGTTCGACAAGGCTCTCCTGAGCGTAGTCGAAGGGCTCGCCACGAACGGCTTAATTCAACAGCATTGGGGTTCTCCCAGCAGGGTCATTGCCACCTAGAAATGCGTAAAACTGCAATCACAATGGCTTAAGTTTAGGGATTTGAAATGCTTTATTCTAAATTGCTAATAGTTGGCGCATTGTTTTGTCTCCCTGCCTTGGCACTGGCGGAAGGGGGTGGCCCATTGCCAATTTTTCCGGTATCTCCGGTCGGCATCGCCGTACTCGGTATTTTTCTAGTCGGCTTGGTGATGATTGTTTTTGAGATCCAACTTGGCATAGACAAGTACAATTCGGCCTTGATGATGCTGGGTGCCTTGGTGTTGATTGGCGGGCATTATTTTTTTTCAGGCGATGGGCCAGAACGTTTTGAGCCGTTGCAACGTATGGTGACGGAAACCAAGGGGGGGATTTTCTCCCTAGTGGTGTTTATGATGTTCATGTGGATGATTGTCGAGATACTGAACGAACGCAATGTCTTTGGCGCACTCAACGAATTTTTGCTGGGCAAAGGCTTGGGGGCGCGTGGTTTATTCTGGGCCATGGGTTTTCTGTGCGCCGTGCTGAGTCCGTTTTTTAGCAGCATCACGACCGCTCTGGTGTTCGGCAAATCGGTGGAACGTGTGTCCAAGGATCGCCGTTACTCCCATGCGATGCTATGCAATATCATCATTGCCTCCAATGCGGGCATTTGGTTCGTGGGCGTATCGACTACCTTGATGGTATTGTTGGCGCATCAAATCACCCTTCGCGATTTCATTTACCTGATACCCGCCTCGGTGCTGGGTTGGTTTGCCTCGGCCTTGGCGCTTGATCTGTTCTATCTGCGACGGCTCGACACTGGACAATTGCTACGCCCCATTGCCCTGCGTGAAGGCATCAAGCCGGGGGGAATCAGCCTGGCCATCCTGAGCATGCTGGTGCTGGTAGGGGCGGTGTGGGTGAATATGAGCTTCCATTTGGATTTGGAGTTTGCCCTGGGCTTCGGTTTCGCCGTGATTTCCTTTTATATATGGATTTTGAGAAATCGCGGAATCAACATTGATTTGTACACGCAACTCCAGAAAGTGGAATTTGCCACGCTGTTATATTATATTGGCATCCTCACGGGTGTGGCCGCTTTGAGCCATGTGGGCTGGCTGACTTATCTTTCTTGGCTGTTTGAGCATCAGGATGCGACCTGGGTGAATATCTTGATCGGCGTGGTCTCATGCTGTGTCGATAACAACGTGCTTGAGGCGGCCGTTTTACAGGCAAAGCCACATATTGGCATCGACCAGTGGGCGTTGAATATGTTGTTGATCGCTATCGGGGGTAGCCTCACCGCCGTAGGTTCGGCACCTGGCATACTGGCCATGACCATTGACAAATCTTACACCTTCATGGCGCACAATCGGTTTTTGCCTGCGATTTTGATCAATTTCATCAGTACCTTGGCCGTCTGGTATGTGCAGTACCGGTTGTTGGGTTGGAAATGAGCCATGCAAGGCCGCGCTGGGCAGTGGCGGGATGCATAAGGTTTGGGCAAGGGTTACAATACGCCACCTTCGCCCGCCCGCTGATTAGAGACTTGCCCCGCCCATGATTGATTACGAGGAAAAGCGCCGCTTCCCGCACATGAAGGTCAACTGCGCGATGAGCTTCAAGCGCGTCGCCAGCGGCAGCCAGGCTCACGCCCTCTGCCTGGACATCAGCGCTTCGGGCATCCTGTTCGAGGCGGACGAGGCGGTCGAACTCGGCAGGGCGCTGGAAATCCGCACATTTCCCGCCGACCGCATCACCCCGCCGCTCACCGCACTCGTCGAAGTCAACCGTTGTGCCAAGACCCGGCAAGGCCGCTACCGCATCGCCGGTGCCATCAAAGGCATCAAAAGCCAAGCCCCCGAACCTGCGTCCTCTTAAAGTCCATGTATTCCATCACCAAAGAAGTCTATTTTTGTTACGGCCACAGGTTGATGAACCATCCTGGCAAATGCCGCCACCTCCACGGCCACAGCGTCAAAGCCGCCATCACCTTGGAGGCGGAGTCACTTGACGACCAAGGCATGGTCTGCGACTTTGCCGACATTGCCGCCGCCGCATCCGCATATATCGAGGCGGAACTCGACCACACACTTCTGCTGCACCGCGATGATCCCCTGGTGCCGCTGTTGGAGCAGTCCGGCGAGCGTTTCCTGGCCCTGCCTGGACATCCGACCTCCGAATATCTGGCCAAACTCATCCACGATTTCATCCAGTCGAAAGGCTTCCCGGTCAGCGCGGTGGATCTGTGGGAGACCGCCAGCGCCTGCGCCTCATATATCGAAACCAGACCGCGTAGCCCCGCATGAGCGTTCTCGAACCACTGGAAAAGTCTTACTGGCTGGCCCGGCTCTGCGAAGCCAATTACGAACGCCTCCTCCGCCTGATCCCCGGCCTGCCTGTCATGGCCCGATCCGCCATCGCCAGTGCCGATGGCAAGCCCTCCCTGCATCTGGCATTGTTGGAGCATTCCCCTTACACCCTCACCCTGGAACTGAGCCATCGCTTCGGCTTCGAGTCCTTGTTCGAGCCTGCGATCCGGATCCGCGTCTACCTCGACGCCCGCGCCGCCGAAGTGCTATGCGACCACGCCCGGCCCAAGGTGCATAAAGCCATCAAGCGCGGGAGTCCTGCCCGTGAAGTGATGGATTACAAATGGACGCTGAATTACTTTCTGTCCCAATGGTTAGACCACTGCCTAGCCTGTGACTACCGTTTTGGGCTGGCACAGACCGAGCGGGAATCTTGCGGGGAAGCCGCCTAAGGAAAACCCCATACAACGGCGCACTGTGAATCGCCGCGAAAGTTGGGCATATTTTTCCTATAATTTCAAGCCCATACCCATCTTTCCAGTTTCACCGATACACAACCAGGGGAACTATCCATGAACGCAGTAGTGCTGAACCCGCCCGAAACCCTCGTCCTGACGCCGCCGGAGCCGGTCAAGCCGGTCGCCACGGCGCAGGCTTCCGCCATGGTCAAGCTCGACGGCCAGACACTTGCCACGCTGGACGACAAGGTCCATGGCTTCGTTGATGCCGTGGTGTGGCTCGACTCCCACAGCCCGGAGTTCATTAGCAAAGTCAACAGCATCCACGCGCTAGGCGGCGATGAAATCCGCGCCGCCGCCAACATCTCCAACCGTCTGTTGGAGCGCCCGGTCGCCGATCTACAGGGTGGCCCCAATGCCAATGTTTCCAAGACACTGCTGGATCTGCGGCAAACCATCGAAGCCCTGGATCCAAGCAAGCAAGGCGACCTATTTTCGACACGCAAGCTGCTGGGCTTCATTCCGCTGGGCAACAAGATCCAGGATTATTTCCGCCAATACCAGTCTGCACAGACCCATCTCAACGAGATCATCAAGGCTCTGTACAACGGCCAGGATGAGTTGCGCAAGGACAATGCCGCCATCGAGCAGGAGAAGGTCAACGCCTGGGCCTTGATGAACAAGCTCGAACAATACGCCTATCTGGGCCGGAAGATCGACGCCGAACTGGAAGCCCGGATCACCACCCTGGAAGCCCAAGACGCGGAAAAGGCGCGGGTCATCAAAGAAGAGATGCTGTTTTACATCCGCCAGAAAGTGCAGGACTTGCTCACCCAGTTGGCGGTGACCATCCAGGGCTATCTGGCCTTGGACATGGTGCGCAAGAACAATCTGGAGCTTATCAAAGGCGTGGATCGTGCCACCACGACGACCGTCTCCGCCCTGCGCACGGCGGTGATTGTGGCCCAGGCGCTGGCGAACCAGAAGCTGGTGCTGGATCAGATTACCGCCTTGAACACCACCACCAGCAATATGATCGAAAGCACCTCGGTCATGCTCAAGCAGCAGTCCACCCAGATCCACGAGCAAGCCGCCAGTTCCACCGTGGAGTTGGATAAACTCAAGAAAGCCTTCCAGAACATTTACGACACCATGGACACCGTCGCCAATTTCAAGGTGAAAGCCCTGGAAAACATGAAACAGACGGTGGACACCTTGTCTGCGGAAGTGGAAAAGTCCAAAACATACATCGACCGGGTGCGCTCCGATAAAGTCCAGGAAGTCATTGCCAGCCTGCCGGCTGCTTCGGGCAGTGATTTGAAACTTTGACGGCCTGCGCCCTCATCCCCAACCCTCCTCCCGCAGGGAGAAGAGGGCAAAGCCCCTCTCCCTTTGGGAGAGGGGTTGGGGGAGAGGGGGGTTTTCTTGATTATCGATTGATCCCACACCATGCTCAGTTACCGTCACGGCTTCCACGCCGGCAATTTCGCCGATGTCTTTAAGCACATTATTTTAAGCCTGCTAGTGCGGGCGCAGTTGCGCAAGGACAAGCCGTTTTTCTACCTGGATACCCACGCCGGGGCCGGATGCTACGAACTTGGCTCGGCGATGGCGCAGAAAAACCGCGAATTTGCGGGCGGCATTGCAAGGCTGTGGAAACTCGCCGAGGTTCCTGATGCGGTGCGGGTTTACCTGGAAGCCGTGCAGGCGGTGAACGCGACGCCGGAGTTGCATTCCTATCCCGGTTCGCCGCGCATCACCCGGCATTTCCTCAGGCCGAAAGACCGCATGATTCTGTGCGAATTGCACAGCAAGGAAGCGGAGCATTTGCAGAGCGAATTTCATGGCGACCGCCAGGTCGCCACGCATAATATTGACGGCTACCAAGGTTTGAGGGCTTTCCTGCCGCCTGTGGAAAAGCGCGGACTGATATTGATCGACCCGGCTTTCGAATTAAAGGATGAACGGGCGCGTTTGCTGGAAGCCATAATCCAGGCCCACAAGCGTTTTGCCACCGGGGTTTACGCTATCTGGTATCCGATCCAAGACAGGCAAGCGGTGGACTGGTTCCATCGCCAACTCGTCCGCTCCGGCATCCGCAATATCTTGGCGGCAGAACTGCGGATTTTCGACGAGGATCTGCCTTTGCGCCTGAACGGCACGGGAATGGCCATCATCAATCCGCCCTGGCGGTTGGATGAAGAATTGAAAACCTTGGGGCCATGGCTGTGGAGTGTGTTGTCGCCGGAAGTGCAGGGGGGGGTTAGGTTGGATTGGTGGGTAGCTGAGTAAGGCCAGTCTCCCACGAGTGGTCGTGGGCAAACGGCTACATCGTTTTCCCGCGTGGCATCGGCATAATCGGGGGACAAGAAAAAGACGCTTGTCCCTTCCCTTGATCAACCCAAAAAGGTAGCCACGGGGATCCTCTATAATTTTCCGGAAACATGCAAACGGATCCGATGTCCATGCTTGACCGAATACTCCCATCACAATCGGACAAACTGTCTTCCCCCGCGCGGGTGCCGGCGATCCTCCTATTCGCGGGGTGCGTGTTGGCCTTTTATCCAGGATTCATGTCGCCCGACTCCATCGACCAGTTCGCCGAGGCTCTGGATTTACGTTTCACGGGCTGGCATCCGCCTCTGATGGCTGCTGTTTGGTCAGTGGTCAATGTCGTGGTTTACGGATCGTTGGGAATGCTATTGCTGCAACTTGCGCTTTACTGGGGCAGTTTGTTCATTCTTGCGGATAGTGCTTGGCGCATGGGGTGCCATTCCTGGTGGTTATGGTTGGTTATTGGGTTGCTGCCCTGCATGATCAATTTCGTCGGTGTGATTTGGAAGGATGTGGGGCTGGCGGTATCCTATCTTGCCGTCGCCGCGAACCTACTGCGGGCGCATGTGGAAATCCGCAAACCACGGGGGTTCGTGCTGGTTCTGCTGTTCTATGGCATGGGCATACGTTGGAATGGTTTGCCGCCGCACACTGCCCCTGCTGTATTGGTGGCTGATGCTCCGTTATCCAGATCGGAGTCGGCGTATGCATTTCCTGTCCACCCTAATTGCCGCATTCCTGTCTGTGCTTCTGATCACGCATATCAATTACAAGATATTGCGGGCCGAGTCCGCTTCAGCTTGGCAAGTTTTCGTCCTGTATGATCTAGTTGCGATTGGATGCGCGACGGGCAAAACCCAGGTCCCGGACGAATTTAGAAACAGCGGCATCAGTGAAGGCCAGATTTGTGCCGCCTATGATCCGGCATGGGGTGATCCGCTGTTTGCCAGCTTTGCCAACCCTCGACCACCGTTACATTACAATTCGGCGGCAGCATTGTCACTTCCGAAAATTTGGCTGGCTGCAATACTGGAGCATCCTCGCGCCTATGCTTCACACCGGACGGCCTATTTCTTCAAGTTTCTCCGCATTGGGGAGCCTAATGCCTATTTCTATTTGTACAATACCGTAATCCAAAACCCGTTCGGAATCACCCACCGTCCCAATGCCTTGTCCTTGGCCCATGCCTGGTATGTGCAGTGTTTCGAGTCCAGTTTTATCCTGAAGCCGTGGTTCTGGTTGTCATTGTCCATGGGGCTTTTCGTGATCGCCCTGCGGCGGGGTTCGATGCCGGTGATCCTGGTTTCGTTGTCCGGGCTTATCTATGTCATTCCCTATTGGTTTATTGGCCCAGCTCCCGATCTGCGCTATGCCTACTGGCTGATAGTGTCATCAAGTGTCGGAGCATTGGCCCTGTTCATGCCGATAAATTCCGCCGAAGGATCCCTGGCGGAATGATGGCATTCTCCAATTTGGACTTATGTATGACGAGACGGGCCCGGTAGTGGGCAAACGGCTTTATCGTTTGCTCACGCGGAATTGGCATGATCGGTGGGCAAGCGAAAAGACCCGATCACGAAGCGGTCTTCGGTCTGCTGTCTGGGGGCGGAATTCCTGGCGCGAGAGGCGCAGGATCAACTCCTGGATTTCCGGATCTTAGCGGACGAGTTGGGGAAGCTCCTGTTTGATGAGTTCGCACAGTTCGGTGGCGTTCATTAGATGGGCCTAGTGTGGTGGGTGGGCTAGGGACAACATTGCTCTAGGATATTGGCAAGGCGGACACCATTCATTTCCTGCTGGGGTTGTTCGAGCGCTTCGCCGTCATCGGACTCGGCATGGCTAACCCTCATAAAAACGGATCGTTTGGTGAACGGGTGGGGGTGGAGATGATGCTTAATGGTATGGACTCCTCCCCCTCCCTAGCGGCATCGCGATGTGCCAAAGTGGGGGAGTCAAACCCAATCCACCTGAAACGGGAAGAAGAGGAATCCAGCATGAAGACTACAACCATCGGCCTTGACCTCGCAAAGAATGTTTTCCAAGTCCACGGCGTGGACGGGCAGGGCAAGAAAACCCTGGGCAAGATGCTCAAGCGCCAGCAAGTCCTGCCGTTCTTCGCCAACCTGCCGCCGTGTCTGGTCGGCATGGAGGCCTGCGGCGGGGCCCATTATTGGGCGCGGGAGCTGGAGAAGCTCGGCCACACGCCCAAGCTGATCGCCCCCCAGTTCGTCAAGCCCTACGTCAAGGGCAACAAGAACGACGCCAACGACGCCGAGGCCATCTGCGAGGCGGCCGGACGGCCCAGCATGCGCTTCGTGGCGGTCAAGACCCCCGAGCAGCAAGACCTCCAGGCCCTGCACCGGGTGCGCGAACGCTACGTCGCCGACCGCACCGCCAAGGTCAACCAAGCGCGCGGACTGCTCGGCGAGTACGGCGTCGTCATCGGCAAGGGCATCGCCCAGGCCCGCCAGCGCCTGCCGGAGATCCTCGACGACGCGGGCAACGGCCTGTCCGCCGACGCGCGGGCGCTGTTCCGCGAACTCCACGAGGAGATCGTCCGCCTCGACGGCCAGGTCGGTGGCTGCGACCGCAAGGCCGGCCTCGCCGCCAAGACCAGCGCCCCCTGCCGGCGGCTGGCGCAGGTCGCCGGCATCGGCCCGCTGATCGCCACCGCCCTGGTCGCCGCCGTCGGCGACGGGCGCATGTTCGGGGACGCCCGCCAGCTCGCCGCCTGGCTGGGGCTGGTGCCGCGCCAGGACAGCAGCGGCGGCAAGCCGCGCCTGCTTGGCATCAGCAAGCGCGGGCAGGCCCAGTTGCGGGCGCTGCTGATCCACGGCGGGCGCAGCGCGGTGCGGGCCGCCGCGCACAAGGACGACGCCCGCAGCCGCTGGATCAACGACCTGGTGCGGCGGCGCAACCCGAACGTCGCGGCGGTCGCGGTCGCCAACAAGAACGCCCGCATCGCCTGGGCCCTGCCCACGCGGGAAGAAGACTACCGGCCCGCCGCCTGAGCCTGCGATGCCAACGGCACCGAATTGAATTTTTAGACGAGTCCCAAGAGGTACCCCGCCCCGCGGTTGCGCGGTCTTTTCGAGAGTGATGGCAGAACGGTCAAACCAGTGTCTTCGCAAATCCGGCGTTCCCAATGGCCCCCGAGGCCGCGAGCTTGATTGAGGTGATGAAGACACGCGGATTTCCATCAGGGCCAGGGCTTCCCGCCCGTACAGGCCGGATATATGGGTGCAACTGCTTCTTGGCCGAAACCACCACCGAAAAAAGACTTGCAAAACGGAGGAGTCCATATATGTGAACGAGATGGAGTGCAAGGCTTGTTCCGGCAGGCCAGCCAAAAGACATTGCCCCCCGGCAACAGGGAGTGTATGCTGATTGTTGAAAACTTTAACAACGGAAACAAGCCATGGCCACCGTCAATTTCAGCGTTCCCGACGAGGTGAAGGAGGCCTTCAACGAAACCTTCAAGGATCAGAACAAAAGCGCCATCGTCGCCGACCTCATGCGCGAGGCGGTGGAGCGGGCGCAACGCCAACAGCGCAGCCACGAAGCCATTGCCCGTATTTTGGAACGGCGAATCCGGATTAAACCCGTCACTGCCGAGGAAGTGCGGGCGGCCCGCGACGAGTTGCGGGAATGGTGAAACGGCTGGTTGTCGATGCAAGTGTGGCGATCAAATGGCTGATTCCGCAGCAACCCGAAGAAGCCGGCGTGTCCCAGGCGCTGGCGCTGTTGTTAAAAGTGGAAGCCGGTGAAATCTGCCTTCATCAGCCGCCCCATTTCGTGGCCGAAGTGATGGGCGTCATTGCGAGGATTTGCCCCGATGAAGCGCAAAACATCCTTTGCGACTTGCTCAATACCGACATGCGCAGGGAGGAAAATTCGGAAATTTACGCCACCGCCACCGAGCTTTCCATCTGCCTGAACCATCACCTATTCGATACGCTCTTCCACGCCACAGCTTTGCATACGCCCGAGGCTGTTTACGTCACCGCCGACCGGCGGTATTATGACAAGGGACGGATTCAACTCTCAAGTGCAACAATACTTAACCTGTTGATTCCTTGGTTTTTTCCTCAAAGAAGACCTGGTGTGGCGTTTTGAAGCCGAGGGTCTTCCTGGGCCTCTGGTTGAGGCGGTACGCCGCCCGCTCCACCTCCGCGTCGGTGATTTCGCGGAAGTCGGTCTTCTTCGGGAAATACTGCCGTATCAGCCCATTGGTGTTCTCGTTCGCGCCGCGCTGCCAGGAGGAATACGGCTCGGCGAAGTAGAAGCCCGCCCCGAGCGCCGCCGCCACCTTGGCGTGCCCGGCGAACTCGGTGCCGTTGTCGGAGGTCAGGGTGAAGACCTTCTTGGCGTGCGGCAGCAGCGACGCGACCAGGGCGTCGCCCACCGTCTCCGCCGTCTTGTCCTCCACCCTGGCAATCAGCGTGTACAGCGACTTGCGCTCGACCGCCGTCACCAGGGCGCTCTGGTGGCCCTTGCCGACCACGGTGTCCAGCTCCCAGTCGCCCACGCGGGACTTCTCCCCCACCACGGCGGGCCGCTCGCCGATCGGCACGCGGCCCTTGATCCCGCCCCGCTGGCTGCCTTGGCCGTGCCGCCGCCGGCGCGGCCTCCAGCAGCGCAGGTGCCGGTGCAGGTCGCCGCCCGCCTGGCGGTCGCGCTCGATGTGCCGGTAGATCCACTCGTGGCTGATGGTCACGGGCGCGCCATGCGCCCGCAGCACCCCGGCGATCTGCTCCGGGCTGAAGTCCTGCCGGACCAGCCCGTCGATCTCGTCCCAGTACTCCCCCCAGAACTTCACGCGCCGGGGCTTGGCCGCCTGGCGGGCCTCCGCCTTCTGCTGGGCCTGCTTCGGGAAATAGCCGCCCCGCGCCCCCGCGTTGCGCCGCAACTCCCGGCCCACCGTGGATTTGTGGCATCCCATTTCCTCGGCAATCCGCGTTTGGCTATGCCCCGCTTTCTTCAGCGCGGAAATCTGGTATCGTTCTTCCAAGGTCAATTGCGCGTATGCCATTTCGACTCTCTTCAACTTGGCGGTTAAACAGAGCCAAAGCATACCGCAATTGACCCCCCTAACCGAACTGTCCGTGTTGCACTTGCCAGTTGAATCCGCCCCATTCCGAGTTATCTTTTTGACGAAAGGGATAATATATCCCGTCCGGCATCGTAATTGGATGCGGATGCTTTGTGATTTCAGATAGCATCAATGCTTGCCACGCGGGATAGGGAAAGGAACAGCGGGGCTGAACAAGCTCTGCACGTCCACCGCGTCGAAGCGATAACGGCGGTTGCAGAATTCGCAGCCTACTTCCACCGCATCATCCTCCCACGGGCTCGCGTCCAATTCCTCCCGCCCCAAGTTGCGCAACACATCTTTGATGCGTTCGCGGGAACAGGTGCAGCGGAAGGAAACCGGTTCCGGTTCAAACAGCAGCACCTGTTCTTCGTTGAACAGCCGGTAGAGCAACTCCTCTCCGGGCAGATGCAGCAACTCCCTTTCCGTCACCGTCGCGGCCAACAGCGACACACGCTCCCAGTCTTCTTTACCGCCCGTCCCTACGGGCAGTTCCTGGAGGAACAGGCCTGCGGCGCGTTCGCCATCAGCGGCCAGCCAGAGGCGGGTGGGCAGTTGTTCGGAGCGGGTGAAATAGGTTTGGATGGCTTCGGCCAGATTCGCGCCTTCCAAGCCGACGATCCCTTGATAGGGTTCCGTGCCTTCGTTTTGCAAGGTCAACACCAGTTGCCCCGCGCCATAGATTTGGGCCAGGTTGGAACCTATGGCCGGTGGGTCTTGCCGCCAGCGGGCGAGTCCGCGCAGGGTGCGCCGATGCGTGGCTTGGACGACCAGGGTGTGCAGCGGGCCTTGGCTTTGGATCTGGAGGATCAGCGCACCCTCGAATTTACCCTTGTTCCCACGCTCCAGCGTGGGAACCCGTCTTGTCCGCTCTCGCGGACATGCGGCGCAGGAGCGCCGCCATCTGCATTCCCACGCTGGAGCGTGGGAACGAGGCCAAAGGACTTTTAGCCGGGAAACCGCTGGACACCTGGGAAAGCTGCTTATCTGTCCAGCTTCCACAGCCGCTTCAAAACTTCCTGTTCCAACTGCGCCAAGCTCTTTTTAACTTCCCGCAAAGATTCCTCTTCGGCCAGCAATTGCCGGGTCAAAGCATCGGTGATGCGGCCATAATCCGCGTCGAGGAAATAACGCCGTGCGCATACACTGAGGATATTGTCCTGGAAAACCAGCACTCCGCCGGGTAGGGCCAGATACTGCCAATCCTCGTCACGAGAACGGAAACGGGCTAGGCCTAGGCCTAGGCAGGTCATGAAGTGGGCATGGCCGGCCAGGATGCCGAAGCTGCCGGAGGCATCTTCGCCGACGAAAGAAACCACTTCTTCGATGTGTTTCGTGGAAGCGGCGTCGCGCAGTATCAATGTAAAGCTGTTCAAACTGGCTTATCCTCAGGGATTTAAAGAAGCCCTCACCCCCGGCCGGCTACGCCCCCCTCGCTGCGCTCTCCCCAAAGGGAGAAAGAGGCTAAAGGGCGGGTTATGCGCCATCACCCATTGCCCCACGCATATAACATTGCTCTTCGCCCAGATCGTCGAAGCGCCCGGCGATGAAGGCTTCGCAATCGTCCAGGGTTTGCTCCAAAGGCACGGAGACCCCTTTGATGCCGGTGTGCGCCGCCGTGACCCAGAATGGCTGGGTGAGGTATTTTTGCAGTTTGCGGGCGCGTTGGACGATCAGGCGGTCTTTCTCCGACAACTCCGCCATGCCGAGCATGGTGATGATGTCTTCCAGTTCATGGTAGCGGGCCAAGTGTTCGCGCACACCTTCGGCGATGGCGTAATGGCGCTCGCCCAGGGAATGGCGATCCATCAGCTTGCTGCCCGAACGCAAGGGGTCGATGGCGGGGTAGATGCCTTTGGCGGCTTGGGTGCGGGAGAGGATCACCGTGGTGTCAAGGTGGCTTAGGATGGCGCTGACCGCCGGGTCGGTCATGTCATCGGCCGGCACATAGACCGCCTGCACCGATGTGACCGCGCCGGCGCGGGTGGAAGTGATGCGGTCTTGCAATTCCGCCACTTCGGTGCTGAGGGTAGGCTGGTAGCCCACCGTGGCGGGCATCCGCCCGAGCAGGCTGGAAATCTCGCTGCCGGCCTGGACGAAGCGGAACACATTGTCCACCACGAACAGCACTTCCTTGTGCAGGCTGTCGCGTAGGTATTCGGCGTAAGTCAGCGCGGACAAGGCGATGCGGAAGCGCACCCCCGGCGATTCGTCCATCTGGCCGAACACCATCACCGTCTGCGGCATGACGCCCGCGTCTTCCATCTCGTGCCAAAGCTCGTGGGCCTCGCGGATGCGTTCGCCGACCCCGGCGAACACGGAGACACCTTGGTGGATGGCGGCGATGGCATGCATGAATTCCATCACCAACACGGTCTTGCCCACGCCCGCGCCGCCGAACAGGCCGGTTTTGCCACCTTTGACGAACGGGCAGAGCAGGTCGATGACCTTGATGCCCGTCTCCAGGACGCCGCTGATGCCCAACGCCTGATCCAGCGGGGCGGGATGTCCGTGGATATTGCGGAACTCCGTGGCGGCCAGCGGCCCCTTGCCGTCCAAGGGTTTGCCGAAGATGTTCAGTAAGCGGCCCAGGCAATCGGGCGCGACCGGCACTTGCAAGGGGCCACCCAAGTCGTAGACCGGCATGCCCCGCCACAAGCCCGCCGTGCGGTGCAGCGTGATGGCCCGGACATGTTGCTGATCCAGGTGTTGATGCACCTCGAACAACCAGAACTCACCGTCGAGTCGGGCGCATAGGGCTTGGCGCAAGGGTGGCAGACGTCGGCACAGGATGACGGCCACCGGCCCGTGGACCTCGGCGATCAGCCCGATGGGTTCTTTTGCGGTTTTGAAGGAAACTGGCATGGTGGGATACCTCTTGTTGGCTATTTTAGGCTGCGCAGCCCTGTGGCGGTCAAACGGATGGAAAACTCCGGCAAATTATTTTGTGTGGCGTGGCGGACAGGCTACAATTCGCCGGACTTTTAACCTGGGATTTTCAAGGGAAAGCGTTGGTTCTTTTTGCCAACATGCCCCATCAATCAAGAGGTCAATGAAGATGAGCGACAGCCGGTCTACTTACCGCAAAAACCTGAAGGTGGGCGGCACCTTGGTCAGCGGGGATATGGAATTTGCCTTTTTCACTAAGAATGTTTCTTTGAATGGCTTTCAGGCTTATAGCTCCGAGGCCATCCCCGAAGCCAAGTCTTTGCAAACCAGCGATAGGGTCTATGTGCGCCTGCCGGAGTTGAATTTGGAGGGTGAGGTGGCCGTGTCGTGGACGGAAACCGACGCCGATGGCATTTTCAATTTCGGCTTCAAATTTCTGGACATGCATGGGGTTGACGGAAGCGCCTACCACTACACTCAGGGGCTTGTGAGCGCTTAACCCTAGGAACGCCCATGCGCACTATTGCCTTGCTCCTGGTTTTTTTCCCCCTATTGCTTGGCCCCCATGTCTTCGCCGCCGAAATGGCAAGCCCCGGCGTGGAGTTTTTTTCGCCACAGGGAACGGTGAAAGCCGTCCGCCAAGTGACGGCCCGGTTTTCGGAGGCCATGGCGCGTTTCGGCGATCCGCGCCTGGAAGCCCCGTTTGCCGTCGATTGTCCGATGAAAGGCTCGGGACGATGGGTGGATGGGCGCAACTGGGTCTTCGATTTCGAGCGCGACTTGCCGGCCGGGCTGCGTTGCGCGTTCACGCTGAAACCGGGGCTGAAAGCTTTGTCGGGGGTGGCCTTGGCCGGACAGGACAGGTTCGGGTTTGACACCGGCGGGCCTGCGGTTATCGGCACTCTGCCCGACGAGGGTTCCAGCGAGGTGGACGAAAACCCGCTGTTCATCCTCAAGCTGGATGCCTTGGCCACGGCAGAATCCGCCGCCGCCCATGCCTATTGCGAGGTGGAGGGCTTGGGCGAGCGCATCGCGGTGAATCCGGTGCAAGGCGAGGAGCGGGCCAAGCTGCTGGCGGGGCCGTTGCGCCGTCAGAATGAATATTTCTTCGAGGAGGTGCCCGAAGATCGCCTGCTGGTGCTGCAATGCCGCCGCAATTTCCCGCCCGAGGCTGATATGCGGCTGGTCTGGGGGGCGGGCATCGCCTCCCCGGCAGGGGTGGCTAGCCAGCAGGATCAGGTGTTCAAATTTAAAATTCGGCCTGCTTTCACCGCCCGTTTTGGCTGCGAGAAGGTGAACGCCAAATCCCATTGCATTCCGTTCCTGGCGATGAGCCTGGATTTCAGTGCGCCCGTGTTGGCGGAACAGGCCAAGGCCGTGCAATTGCTCGATGCCCAAGGCAAGTCTTATCCGGCGGAGGCAATCGACCCGGCGAAGCAGCCCAGTGTGTCAGCACTCAAGTTCAAAGGCCCGTTCCCCGAAAACACCCGGTTTAACATTGTCCTGCCGCCGGGGCTTAAGGACGATGCCGGCAGGCCGCTGGAAAACGCCGGCCAATTCCCTTTGGCTGTGGAAACAGGCGACTATCCGCCCCTGGCCAAATTCAATGGCGAGTTCGGCATCCTCGAAGCCAAGGAGGGCGGCGTGTTGCCGGTCACTTTACGCAACCTGGAGCCTGCCGTGGCGGGGAAGATGGCAACACCGGGGCAGGAAGCCATTCCCGGCAAGCTGCAAAGGCTGGAGCAGAATGGTCCAGCCATCGCCGCTTGGTTGCGCAAAGTGGGCAAATCCGGTCAGATCCGCTATGAGGAAATTCCCAAGGCAAACGAAGACGATGAGCAGCGTTTCCGCAATCTCACCGGCACCGAGTCGGTGTTTGGGCCGGGGGAGAAGGCGGAAGCCTTCGACCTGCCCAAGCCAGATGGGGCGAAGGCGTTCGAGGTGGTGGGCATCCCGCTGAAGATGCCGGGGTTCTATGTGGTGGAACTCGCCAGCCCACGCCTGGGCGCGGCCTTGCTCGGTGAGGAGCGGCCCCGCTATGTCGCCACGACCGCCTTGGTCACCAACCTATCCGTGCATTTTTTGTGGGGACGGGAATCCTCCTTGGTTTGGGTCACGTCACTGGATCAGGCGCAGCCGATAGCCGACGCTGAGCTGCGTATCAGCGATTTTTGCACCGGATCGGAATTTTGGCATGGCCGCACCGGGGCGGACGGCACGGCGCGGATTGTCGGGGCCGGGAGTTTGCCCGCGACGAATGCCGAGGATGATTGTTACGAAGGATCGACCACGCACCCATTGTTTATCACAGCCCGCACGGGCGAGGATATGAGCTTTGCCGTCTCCGGGTGGAACAAGGGCATACAGCCTTTCAATTTCAACCTGGAGATGGCTACCGATGGAGATGCCAAGCTCGCCCATGCGGTGTTTGACCGCAGCCTGTTCCGTGCCGGTGAGACCGCCTCCATGAAGTTCTTCCTGCGTACCCGCACCGGCGAGGGCTTTGCCGCCTATGCCGGGGAGGTGCCGGACACGGTGGAAATCCAACATATGGGCAGCGGCGAGAAATACACCCTGCCGGTCGGTTTCGACGGACAGGGGATTGCCGAGGCGAGTTGGGCCATCCCCAAGGAAGCCAAGCTGGGTGCTTATCAGGTGGCATTGCACAAGGGCGAGGCATGGATCGCCGCAACGGGGACCTTCCAGGTGGAGCAGTTCCGCATTCCGACCATGAAAGCCGCGATCCAACCCGCCGCCGATTATCTGGTGAATGCCCAGTCGGCGACCGTCGATCTTTTCGTGAATTATCTCTCAGGCGGCGGCGCGTCCCGCCTGCCGGTAAAACTGCGCAGCCAAGTGCGCTCCCGCGAGGTGGATTTCCCCGATTACCGGGATTATCAATTCGGCGGACGCGATGTGAAGGAAGGAATCGTCGAAAACAACGGGCAGGAAGCAGGCGAAGAGGAAGGCGGGGAAAGCTCTCCGGCGCAAGTGTTGCCGCTGACCCTGGACAAAGCCGGGGCGGCACGGGCGAACATCCCCAATCTGCCCAAGGCGGATTCTTCCAAGGAATTGCTGGCCGAATTGGAATACCAGGATGCCAACGGCCAGTTGCTTTCCGTGTCGCGCCGCATTCCCTTGTTGCCGCCAAAGTAGTCTTGGGCATCAAGCAGGAAGGCTTGGGCCGGAAGCCAAGACCAAATTCGCTTTCAGGTGGTCGCATTGGATCCCAAGGGGCAACCGGTGAGGGGCCAGAAGGTGAAGGTGGATCTGTTCAAAAAAACCACCTATTCCTACCGCAAACGCCTGATCGGCGGCTTTTATGATTACGAAGACAACAGCGAATACCAGAAGCTAGACAAATCCTGCGAGGACAGCGCGGACAAAGAAGGCACCGTCGCCTGCGAACTCAAGCCCGGGGTCTCCGGGAGCGTGGTGCTGCGCGCCACGGCCAAGGACGGCGAGGGTAACACCGCAATCAGCACACAGGATGTCTGGGTGGCGGGTGGCGGGCAATGGTGGTTCGACAATGGCCCCAGCGACCGTATGGATGTGCTGCCGGAAAAGAAAGCCTGGGAGTCGGGCCAGACCGCCCGTCTGCAAGTGCGAATGCCGTTCCGCGAAGCCACCGCCCTGGTCACGGTGGAACGGGAAGGTGTGCTGGACTCTTATGTCGTGCCGCTTTCCGGCAAAGAACCTGTGGTTGAACTGCCGATCAAACCCAATTACGCGCCGAATGTCTATGTCTCCGTGCTGGCCGTGCGCGGCAGGGCGCGGGATCAGTTCGCCTGGTTCCGGGAATTGGCGGGCAAGCTGGGCTTCAAGCTGGAAGACAAATCCGTCACGGCCTTGGTCGATCTGAACAAACCCGCCTTCCGCTTAGGCATGGCGCAACTGGCCGTGGGCTGGACGCCCGAACCGCTTGGACGTGAAGGTGCAACCGGATCGTGAAGTTTACAAAGTGCGCGAGAACTCCATGCGTGAAAGTGAAAGTGGCACGGGCCGATGGCGGGCCATTGCCGCAAGATGCGGAAATCGCCCTGGCCGCCGTGGACGAGGGCTTGTTGGAACTTAAGCCCAACACCTCTTGGAAGCTGCTGGATGAGATGATGGGCAAGCGCGGCATCGAGGTTTACACCGCCACGGCGCAGATGCAAGTGGTCGGCAAGCGCCATTATGGGCGCAAGGCCGTCCCCCATGGCGGCGGCGGCGGACGGCAGACGGCGCGGGAGTTGTTCGACACCTTGCTGCTGTGGCGTGGTCGGGTTCCGCTCAATGCCCAAGGCGAGGCGGACATCGAAGTGCCGCTTAATGATTCGCTGACCGCCTTCCGCCTGACCGCCGTGGCCAATGCCGGGATGGGTTTTTTCGGCACCGGCGATGCGACCATCCGCGCCACCCAAGACATCATGCTGCATTCAGGGCTTCCGCCCTTGGTGCGCGAGAGCGATCAGCTTCAAAGCTGTGTTCACGCTCCGCAACGCCTCCAACCGCAAATTGGCCTTGACCACCAAGGCGAAATGGAAGTGGCCTTGCCAACGACGGGTGCCAAGCCGCAGTCACCCGTCCCTGTGCCGGTTGAAAGCGGAACAAACCCCAAGCAAGTCCGGCCAATCCTCCTGACGTAAAAACTATTCCAGTCGAACCGACGGTCAGTGTCGGTTGGAAGGAACTCCCGCCTATCCAAGTCGGAACTTGAACCTGGCGAAGCGAAGGAACTGGCCTGGGACGTGGATGTTCCGGTTGATGCGTCCAAGTTGTCTTGGGAAGTCGTTGCCGAAGCCGCCGATGGCTCGGCCCGTGATGCGATGAAACTCAGCCAGGAGGTGATTCCGGTCTGGCCGGTGCGGGTCTACCAAGCCACACTGACGCAAATCGACAAGCCCTCTGGATATGTCGGTGGCGCATCCAGCCGATGCGGTTCCGGGGCGCGGCGGTGTGCGCGTTTCCCTGCGCGCCAAGCTGGGCGACGGCTTGAGCGGTGTGCTCGACTACATGGGCCGCTATCCCTATTCCTGCATGGAGCAACGGGTTTCCAAGGCTGTTTCGCTGCGCAACACGAGGATGTGGGAGGCGGCGATGCAAAGCCTGCCCGCCTTCATCGACCGCGACGGCCTGCTCAAATACTTCGCCGCCGAGAGCTCTCACGGCAGCGATGTGTTGACATCTTATGTGCTGTCCATCGGCCATGAGGCCGGTTGGGCCGATTCCGGAAGACTCGCTGAAACGTCTGCAAGACGGCCTCAAAGATTTCGTCACAGGAAAAGTCAAACGCAGTTTCGCCTTGCCACCGCCGATCTGGCCATCCGCAAGCTTGCCGCCATTGAGGCGCTGTCCCGTTACGGTCAGGCCAAGCCGGAGATGCTGGGTTCCATCACCCTAGATCCGAACCTTTGGCCCACCTCGGCGGTGTTGGACTGGCTCGACATCCTCAAACGGGTGCCGGCCATCCCGCAGCGGGACGTTCGCTTGGAGCAAGCCGGGCAGATCATCCGCTCGCGCCTGAACCTGCAAGGCACCACCATGGGGTTTCTCCACCGAAGACAACGACCGGCTGTGGTGGCTGATGGTCTCCATCGACGAAAACGCCGTCCGCGCCCTGCTCTCCCTGCTCGACCAGCCGCAATGGCGGGAAGACATTCCGCGGATGGTGGCCGGTGCCTTGGGCAGGCAAATTCACGGCCATTGGGACACCACCACCGCCAACGCCTGGGGAACGCTTGGCAATGGAAAAATTCAGCGCAGCCTTCGAGACCGTGCCTGTGGCAGGCTACACCGAGGCCGAGTTGGGCGGGTTCAAGAAAGGCATGCAATGGACGGAAACCAACAGGCAAAGTGCGTTGAACTTCCCTTGGGGCGAGGATCATGCGAACCTGTCGCTGAAACATGCGGGCACGGGCAAGCCTTGGGCGATCATCCAAAGCCGTGCCGCCTTGCCCTTGCGGCAAGCGCTGTTCACCGGTTACCGCATCCAGCGCAGTGTCGAGCCTGTCGAGCAAAAGCAGGTCGGCGTGTGGAGCAAGGGCGATGTGGCGCGGATCAAGCTGGTGCTGGACGCCCAGGCCGACATGACTTGGGTGGTCGTGGACGACCCAGTGCCTGCTGGCGCGACGATCCTAGGCTCGGGTCTGGGCGGGGATTCGCAACTGCTCGCTTCTGGCGAAAAGCGCGAGGGCTGGGTCTGGCCCGCCTTCGAGGAGCGCCGCTTCGAGGCTTTCCGCGCCTATTACGAATATGTACCCAAGGGCCAATGGTCGTTTGAATATACTGTGCGCCTGAACAACCCTGGCCGGTTTGAACTCCCTGCGACCCGAGTCGAAGCCTTGTATGCGCCGGAGATGTTCGGGGAATTGCCGAATACGGTTTGGGAGACGCGTTAGATTGGGCGCACGCAGTTCGCCAGGAACGCCACGCCCGGCTGGGTCGAGTCCGTGGCATTCCGCTAATATGACACACACAATCCACCAATCCCTTGGCCAATGAAAGAGAGCATCATGACAGATCTTATCGCAAGCGTTGGCCGTGGCGGCCACAACAACCCCGAGGATGTGAAAACTGTCCAGGTTTTGTTGAATCGCCATTCGCCTAGTCCGACTCCACCCTTGGCGGAAGACGGCTCGATTGGCCCCGATACTATCGCTGCCATAGAGTCTGTGCAGCGATCCTTAGGCATCAGCCCAGATGGCCGCATTGATCCAGACGGCAAGACCTTTGCCGCAATCGCCGGGGCGGGAGGATCGGTTGCCGACACGGGAAAACCGACTGCCTCTGGCGGTGCTTTGACCGTTGCGCAACTGCGCGCCATCATGCCAAATTTGAAGCAAGACAAAGCGGAGGCTTATTTCCCTTATTTGAAAAGCGCGATGCAGGAGTTCGGCATCACCGTGAACATGTTGCGCGAAGCGGCCTTCCTGGCTCAAATTGCGCATGAATCCGGTGAATTTCGTTATATGCGTGAAATCTGGGGGCCGACGGCGACCCAAAATGGCTATGAAGGACGGGCGGATTTAGGCAACACCCAGCCGGGCGACGGCAAACGCTTCATGGGCCGTGGCCCGATCCAGATCACTGGCCGGACCAACTACAAGAAATATGGCGATTTGCTGGGGTTGCCCTTGGTCGATAAGCCGGAAATGGCGGAAATCCCGGAAGTGGCTTTCCGCGTGGCCGGTGCCTTCTGGAAAACCCATGGTTTGAACGAGCTGGCCGACCAGCAGGACTTCAAGACCATCACCAAGCGGATCAACGGCGGCTATAACGGTTCGGAAGATCGGACTCAATATTACGACAGAGCGAAGAAAGTCCTTTCGGCCTGACGCGTTTAGTCCATCCACACTCATGGAGTTCCCCTTGAAAACCCAAGAATCCCTCGATATTTCTTCAGCCAGCCAAATTGCGCATGTCCTCACCGAGGCGCTGCCTTACATCCAGCGCTTCAAGGGCAAGACCGTAGTGGTCAAATACGGCGGCAACGCCATGATCGACGAGCAGTTGAAAAATAGCTTTGCCCGCGACATCGTGCTGCTCAAGCTGGTGGGCATCAATCCTGTGGTGGTCCACGGCGGCGGACCGCAGATTGGCGACTTGTTGAAGCGGCTGGGCAAGACCAGCGAGTTTGTGCAGGGGATGCGCGTCACCGACAGCGAGACCATGGACGTGGTGGAGATGGTGCTGGGCGGGCTGGTGAACAAGGAAATCGTCACCCTGATCAATCGCAACGGCGGTTCGGCGGTGGGGCTGACCGGCAAGGACGGCGATTTGGTGCGGGCCCGGCAGATCGTGGTCACGCAACGTTCGGCGGAGACCGACGAACCGGAGATCATCGACTTGGGCCATGTCGGCGTGGTCGAGAGCATCGACCCTTCGGTGGTGGACATGCTGCACCATGGCAACTTCATCCCCGTCATCGCGCCCATCGGCGTGGGCCGGGACGGACGCTCCTACAATATCAATGCCGATCTGGTGGCGGGCAAGATGGCGGAGGTGCTGAAAGCGGAGAAGCTGATCTTGCTGACCAACACCGCCGGGCATCCTCGACAAACAGGGCGGTCTGCTGACCGGCCTGTCCCTTAGCCAGGTGGATGGGTTGATCGAGGACGGCACCATTTCCGGCGGCATGATCCCGAAGACCCGTTGCGCCACCGACGCGTTGAAAGGCGGGGTGAACAGCGTCCACATCATCGACGGGCGCGTCGATCACGCCGTGTTGCTAGAATTGCTCACCGACCGCGGTATCGGCACCCTGCTATTGAGGCGCTAGCCGCCAGAGGCAATTCAATGTCCCGCTTTCAGTTTTTCTTCAATGTAAGGTGCGAAGCCGGCGCGGATGCCCCGTGCGACTTTGCCGGCACAGTAGATCGTCACCGATGCTGGAGAAATGGCAGGAGGTGTCCAGAAACACCGTGTCCCACGTCTTGCCTGCAATGCGCACGACGAGCAAGGCCATGTCCTGTTCCGTGTGGGGGCTGGCGGTTTGTAGGACGGTCGGGGTTTCGATCAACAAGGGTCGATGGCTATTGGCCGTGAGGTATTCCTTGGCCAAAGCCCAGGCTGCGTCGCATTGGTCGGGCGTACAGTTGACCGCGCTGACAATGGCGACATCCGCTTCTGGGCGTTGTGCCTTCCATTCCAGGGTGCCGGACTCTGGATTGAGGTGCCGTCGGTTTTCCAGGTTTTTCAAGCGCTCCAGATCCTTGGCAAAGGCATTGACAATATCCGCTTTGGTGCTGTCCAGCGCCCGGCTTTTTTCCAGATAACTGGCGATTTGTCTGCGAGTGGATTCGAGGCTATCGCGCAAGTTTTGTGGAACCGGCTGGCCGGGATTCTCGGTCTCCGCAGCATGTTTGATCAGGGTTCGCAGGATTTCCTCCTGGTGCATCCGGTTGGCATCGGCGATTTTTTGGGCGGATTCTATGGTGTCAAGCTTGCCTTGCAGCACCGCCTGCATTTCTTCCTCGCTACGGTAAGTCTGGTGCAGGGATATGTCGCTGTCCCTCTGCTTCGCTAGGATGCGTTGTTGGTCGATGCGCAGTTTCTTCAGGCGTCTGGCTTGGTCTAATTGTTCCGGGGTTTTCTGCCCTTCGATGAATTCCAGGATTTTGGCCTGTGGATTTAGTTTTGCGCGGGGCCGCTTGGCATCCTCCGGTGGCACTTGGTCGGTGTAATGCACGGAGCCATTTTCATCCACCCAGCGAAAAGTTCCCGCCGACAAGGCGGGTGCGAAAAGCGATAAAATCGCCGCGATTCCCATTGCGGGAAAGGCCACCCGTCCCGCCGCATTCGCGGGGCGACCGCCTGGCCGCCCCGCTTTCCGGCCAAACCCCGGAATTTCACGGGCCTATTACCTTAAACCACAGAGCCACAGCGACGGATACCATGGTTTTCCCGGTATTCCACTAGCGCTGCCAATTCCTTCGGCTTTTCCTGTCCTTCGAGATATTCGATGATCTCGGACATGGTGATGATAGGAAAAACCGGGATGGCGTACTGCGCTTCGACTTCCTCTATGGCGGTGGTCTCGCCTTTGCCCTTTTCCTGCCGGTCTAGGCCGATGAGGACGCCGCAGGGCTTCGCGCCTGCGTTGCGTATGATCTCCACCGATTCCCGCACAGAAGTCCCCGCCGTGATCACATCATCGAGAATCAACACTGAACCGGCGAGCGGCGCCCCGACCAGCAGGCCACCTTCGCCATGATCCTTGGTTTCCTTGCGGTTGAAGGCGAAGGGCACTTCTTGGTCGGTGGCACGGGCCAATGCGATGGCGGTGGCGCTAACCAGCGGGATGCCTTTGTAGGCGGGGCCATAGAGCACATCGGCTGCCAGTCCAGCATGAAGGTAAGCTTGCGCGTAAAACTCACCCAGCCTGCCCAGCCGCGCACCGGTGTCGAACAAGCCGGTATTGAAAAAGTAAGGGCTTTTGCGCCCGGATTTCAAGGTAAATTCGCCGAAACGTAAAACCCCACAGTTGATCGCAAAGCCGATAAATTCCCGCTGGAATTCTTGCATGATGATACCTTGGTGTTTTGGGTGATGACGTGCTGGCGGGAATGCGGCTTGCCGTCGCCCGATTTAAGGCACGGCGACACGCCGGATCAATTCACGGATGAATTGGTCGGTCGAAACCCCTTCTGCCTCCGCCTCGTAGGACAGGATCAGGCGATGGCGCAGCACATCGTAGGCGATGGACTGGACATCCTCAGGCGTGACGAAATCCCGCCCGTCCAGCCAAGCCTTGGCGCGGGCGCAACGGTCCAGGGCGATGGTGGCGCGCGGACTGGCGCCGTATTGCAGCCAGCGTCCCAAATCTTCTCCATAGGCGGCGGGATTGCGTGTCGCCAGCACCAATTGCAGCAGATATTCCTCCAGCGGATCGGCCATGTACAGGTCGAGGACTTCCCGGCGAGCCTCGAACAAAACCTGCTGCGGGAGGGGGGGAAACATCCGCCGCCCCGCCGTCCGCCTCTCCACGCGATTCATGCCGCACCAGCCGCAGGATCTCGCGTTCGTGCCGGGCTTCGGGATAGCTGATGCGGACATACAGCAGGAAGCGGTCGAGTTGGGCTTCCGGCAAAGGGTAGGTACCCTCCTGCTCAATGGGGTTCTGCGTCGCCATCACCATAAACAAGGCGGGCAGGGGATAGGTTTCGCGGCCCACGGTGATTTGCCGTTCGCCCATGGCCTCCAGCAGCGCCGATTGCACCTTTGCCGGCGAACGGTTGATCTCGTCCGCCAACACTAGGTTATGGAACAATGGCCCCTGCTGAAAATGGAAGGAACCGTCCTGGGGGCGGTAGATCTCGGTGCCGGTCAAATCGGCGGGCAGCAGGTCGGGGGTAAACTGGATGCGATGGAAATCCCCCTCCACCCCCATGCCCAGCACATTGATGGCGCGGGTCTTCGCCAAGCCCGGCGCACCTTCCACCAGGATATGCCCGTCCGCCAGCAGGGCGAGGAGCATCCGTTCGATCAAGACTTCCTGGCCGATCACCTGGCTGCAGGCATAGCTGCGCAGGCTTTGCATGGCTTGCTGTGCGTGGGATAAGGCGGGAATTGTCGGGCTTGTCATCTTAACGTCGCAATTGATGGGCGGAGGGTGTTTGGCACCGTGATGATGCGGATTGTCTTCTGGCCTAGGCATTATAATGGATGTCGCCCGCACTGATGAGAGGCGGTATCCTTCTTTCCCCTAAAATTTCCGACCATTGCCCTGAATCAAAAGCAAACCATGACTCGCCCCACCGCCATCATGCCTAGCCGTCGCCTGTTCCATAGCGGATTCGCGCTGTTGGCGCTGGCGAGTCTCTGTGCTGCTTGCACCAGCCGCCAGGATCGTTCCGCACCGGTTCCCTTGGCCGCAAGCCAGGCCGAACCGGTGGAGGCGGAGGGTGTGCGCTTCCAGGCCATGGCGCTTGAGGATGCCCGACAGGCGGCCGCGGCTTTTGGTTCCGACCTGCGCGGGGCAGGCCTATTGCCTTTGCGCGTCAGCATAGTGTAAATCATGGCGGCGGTACGGTGAAAATCATTCCCCGGCAAACTTTCCTCATCGACCTGGACGGACAGGCTTGGCCCCTGCTGACTTCCGATCAGGCGTCCAGCAGATTGGCGCACTCGGCCCCGACCCATGACCCTTATCCTGCCCCCGCGCCCGTTGCCTTGGATGCGCTGACCGGCTTTGCCCTGGACATGGTTGTCGGCCCTGCTTTCTCGGGCAATGCGGGAGACTATGCCCGTCCTGGAAAAGGTGAAAGCCAGAATTTCGCCGGAAGGACTTTGCGCAATCCCGGTATCCCGGCGGAGCAGGTGGCCTCCGGCGTCTTATTTTTTCCAGGGCGGGGAGAGGCCGATGGCGCACGTGGACTGCGCCTTTGCTATGAACAGGGTGGCAGACTCAAATTCCTGACCCTCCCGCTAAAAGCCCCCGTGCCTTTGGTTCCCACCCAATAGGCTTCAAATCCGGCCTTGCAAGGTGATCAGATGTTCCCGCAGTTCGGGCTGAAGGGCGATGGCTTTCTTGGGGCTGAAGTTCCAGGCATGGGCGCGTTGGATGCGCATGGACACGGCTTAATCCAATCCGCCTAAGTCGCCCCAAACCGTCTGGATCGCCGCCAGCGCCGCCAAGGCTGCCGTTTCGGTGCGCAAAACGCGCGGCCCCAGGCGCAAGGCGATGAAGTTTGCCGCCAGCGCCGATTGCCGCTCGTGTTCGGCAAAACCGCCTTCCGGGCCGGACAGCAGGCAAACCGGCCCTGATGGCGGGGGTAGCCTGCGCAGGCTCTGTGTTCCGCAGGGGTCGAGGAACAAGCGCAAGCCGGACTGCTTCCGCACCCAGTCTTCCAGCGCCATCGGCTCGGAAACCCCCGGGAGGCGGTTGCGTCCGCATCGTTCGCAGGCGCTTTGGGCGACCCGCCGCCAGTGGCGCAGGCGTTGCCCCTTGCGGGTCTCGTCCAGTTGCACCACGCACCGCTCGGCGAACAGCGGGGTGATGGCGGAAACACCCAGTTCCACAGCCTTTTGGATGGCGAGATCCATGCGTTCGCCCCGTGAAATCCCCAGCCCCAGATGCGTATGCAGGGGCGATTCCGCTTCGTGCGGATTGAATTCCCCCAATTCGATGCTGACGGCCTCCTTGTGGGCTTCCACCAGCAAGGCAGGATATACGCCACCCTCACCATTGAATACGGCCAGCTCCGCGCCCTTTTTCAACCGCAACACGGTGCGGATATAATGGGCGCTGTCGATGTCCAGTTGGACGGTCGCGCCGGGGGTTAAGCTTTGCGGCAAATAGAAACGGGAGATGCGCATGGGGTTTCGAGTCAATGTTCGGCAATTGTGCCGAATGGCTCACGCCGGAGGCTGAGATGTTCGAGGCGAAATTCAAAAGTTCTGCGAGTGTCGGCCAGCGTAAACTCTGTGTCGGCCACAACATATAGAAGCCAGAATTGATTAAGATTCACATTGACAAGCATCTCGCGTGTCTGGCAAGTCAAAAAACGCAATCACCCTTTTGGCATCAAAAAACCGAATCATTGCAACATTCGCATGAAAATGCAACAACCACAAAAACCAATTTCTATGACTCTGTGGATATCGTGGCTGGATAATCATCCCCTTCGCGTTCAACAAAAATTTCGGCGCAGGACCGCGTTGCCAAGGCGTTTGTGCCTAGTCAACGCTCAATTTCCAACCCTAGCACCCAATCCGCCCGGTTTCGGCCAACAAGGGCCGAAGGATGGGTTAAACTGTGCTAAACGTTCGCAACTTCAACCAGGTAAACATCATGAAAAATCAGTCTAAATTCCTTGCTGTTTCTTCCTTTGCCACTGCGGCTGTGTTGTTCACGCCCGCCGTTTTTGCCCATACCTTCGGTGCGCAGGGTGCGGGCTTTGCCGATGGGCTGGTGCGCATCCTCTGGGTCTGGATCACCTGCTAGCGATGCTGGCCGTGGGCGTATGGGCCGCGCAATTGGGCGGGCGGCGCTGTGGCGTGTTCCTGGGCTTTCCTCGCCGCGATGGCGGGCGGGGCTTTATCTGCGATTCCTCCAGTGGACATGGCTTGGCTGGAGACGGCCATCGGCGCTTCGGTGTTGGCACTGGGCGTGTTGGTCGCTTTGGCTCTGCGTTTGCCCAGTGGATCGGCGCTGCTTGCGGTCGCGCTGTTCGCGTCGTTCCATGGCTTTGCCCATGGCCTTGAAATGCCGCAGACGGCTTCGCCTGCGGGTTACGGACTGGGTTTCTGTCCGCCACAGCCAGCCTCCATCTGCTGGGCGTCTTGTTAGGCCTGTTTTTAGGGCGTGTCCGCTTTGCGTCGCGGGTCGGCGGGGTGGCGATTGCCGCTGCCGGTTTGTTGATGTTGGCTGTTTGATAATAGCGCCCCTTACTCCTAACCGGCTTCGCCCCCCTCGCTTCGCTCTCCCCAAAGGGAGAGGGGCTTTCGATTCACAGGAATATGCTCCCATGTGTTTAGCCGTACCGATGCAAATCACCCAAATCAATGGCTTTGACGCCTGCTGTTCGGCGCGGGGCGTGGAGCGTGACGTGAGCTTGTTCTTGTTGCAGGACGACACTGTCCA
>CAVWEM010000010.1:0-132623 GCA_963753955.1 uncultured Gammaproteobacteria bacterium | reverse complement strand
GCCACGCGATTGATGCGGTTCGTTCCTCACCGCATTCTATGACATTGCCGAATTGGCGCACCTTGCCGCATTGAGTTTCTAGCGGTTGGGTGGAGAATTTTGGATGTTGGACAGGACAAGGCCGCAATGCCGGTCGGTTTTTGCAGCCCCGACCGAAACGTTTGAAGTCCGCGCCGACGCACAAAGCGTAAGCATTATAATGCCCGACATGTCGCCGCACCGCAAACGTTGCGACGGGGTTGCAAACCCCGTCGCGCACATTGTCATACCCCGGCCCGCTTCGTTTGAATTGTAGGTTGGGGTGACGCAAGGGACCCCAACACAATGCCGCCTTCCTGGAATGTTGGGGTTCGTTCCTCACCCCAACCTACGCGGGCTCCACCTCGCGCTGTTCGCCCGGCGGCAACTCGCCCAGATGGCGGCGGAGCAATTCGCGCAGGGCCAGTTCGATGATCAGCGCCGCGTCCCGCGCCGCCAAGGTCGCTCCGATACCGCCGCGCTGGGCGAGATCGCGGATGAAGGCGATGCGGGATTCTAGGTTGCTGGGGGAAGCCATTTTCAAGTCACCAGGGGCTGGATCGAGTGGACGCAGTTTGATTTTTCGTTTAAGGCTTTAATTTACCATTTTTCTGCCGGTCTTTCCGCGCCAAACCGTCCGAACTGCATTATCATTAATGCCTTACCAGATTTTCTTAAAAAGTAAAACCGCCGCCCGCCGAAGGTGGCAACAGCAAAGGATCCCCCATCGATGACATCACCTTCTAAAACGAAGGCCCGAGACTTCAAGTACACCGACCCCTTCGCCGCACGCGAGGCGGAAAAATACGAACGCCCCATTCCCAGCCGGGAACTCATCCTCCAAGTGTTGAAAGAGCAAGGCGTGCCTCTGCGCCTGGAGGAGATTGCGCCTTTGCTGGGGGTGTTCGAGGAGGAGGATATCGAATCCTTGCGCCGCCGGCTGAATGCGATGGAGCGCGACGGCCAATTGCTGCGTAACCGGCGCGACCGTTATTGCCAGATCAATCAAAAGGATTTGGTCGCCGGGCGCGTCATCGGCCATCCCGACGGCTTTGGCTTTTTGAGGCCGGACGAAGGCGGCGATGATTTGTTCATTTCCCCAGCCGAAATGCGCCTGCTGATGCACGAAGACCGCGCCGTCGCCAGCGTGCGCGGCGTGGACCGGCGCGGCCGGCGCGAGGCGGCGATCATCGAGGTGCTGGAGCGCAACACCCCGCACTTGGTCGGGCGGCTGTATCGGGAACGCGGCATCGCCAGCGTCACCCCCGATAGCAAGCACATCACCCACGACATCCTGATCCCGGAAGAAGGGCTGGACGGGGCGGAGCACGGCCAGATCGTCGTGGTGGAGATCATCGAATACCCCACCCGCCGCCGCGAGCCGATAGGCCGCATCGTCGAGGTTCTGGGCGACCATCTGGCCCCCGGCATGGAGATCGAGGTGGCAATCCGCTCCCATGACCTGCCCAATGTGTGGCCGGAGGAAGTGGAGCGGGAAATCGCCGGGCTGGGCCGGGAAGTGCCGGAGGAGGCCAAGGCCGGGCGCATCGACATCCGCAAGCTGGCCTTGGTGACCATCGACGGCGAGGATGCCCGCGACTTCGACGACGCCGTGTATTGCGAGCCCACGCCCAAGGGCTGGAAGCTGTTCGTCGCCATCGCCGATGTGTCGCATTATGTCCGCCCCGGCACCGCCTTGGACCGCGAGGCGCAGAAGCGCGGCACTTCGGTGTATTTCCCCGAGCGGGTCATCCCGATGCTGCCGGAAATCCTTTCCAACGGGCTGTGTTCCATCAACCCGGAGGAAGACCGGCTGTGCATGGTCTGCGAGATGCTGTTGAACAGCGAAGGCAAGACGACCCGCGCCAAGTTCTATCCCGCCGTGATGCGCTCCCACGCCCGCCTGACCTACACCGAAGTCGCCAAGATCCTGGTCGATGGCGACAAGAAACTGCGCGAGCAGCGCAAGCCTTTGCTGAAGCCCTTGGAGAATCTGTACAAGGTTTACCAACTGCTGCACAAGGCCAGGGAAGAACGCGGGGCGATGGATTTCGACAGCCAGGAATCCAAGATCGTCTTCGGTGCGGACCGCAAGATCGAAAACATCGTCCCGGTGACCCGCAACGACGCCCACCGACTGATCGAAGAATGCATGTTGGCGGCCAACACGGCCTCGGCGAAATTCCTCGCCAAGGCGAAAATCCCGCATCTGCTGCGCATCCACGACGGCCCTTCGCTAGAAAAGCTCACCGACCTGCGTATCTTCCTCGGCGAGGTGGGGCTGCGGCTGGGCGGTGACGACAAGCCCAGCCCGAAAGACTACTGCGCGTTGCTGGACGCCATCGACGGCCGGGCGGACGAGCATCTGATCCAGACCGTGCTGCTGCGTTCGCTGTCGCAAGCGGTGTATAGCCCGGATAAAAAAGGCCATTTTGGCTTGGCCTTGGAGTCTTACACCCATTTCACCTCGCCGATCCGCCGCTATCCCGATTTATTAGTGCACCGGGGCATCAAATACGCCTTGGAAGGCCGTCCGCCCGAGGCTTTCGGGTATTCGCAAAACCATATGGTGTTGTTCGGCGAACATTGCTCCGCCGCCGAGCGCCGCGCCGACGAAGCCACCCGCGACGTGGTCGCCTGGCTCAAGTGCGAGTACATGCAGTCGCGGCTGGGCGAGGAATTCACCGGGGTGATTTCCGCCGTCACCTCGTTTGGCTTCTTCGTGGAACTGAAAGACATCTTCGTCGAAGGCTTGGTGCATATCTCCAACCTCGACCGCGACTATTTCCACTACGACCCTATCGGCCATCGCTTGCAAGGCGAGCGCAGCGGCGTGGTCTACCGGCTCGGCGACACCGTGCGGGTGATCATCGCCCGGGTCGATCTGGACGAGCGCAAAATGGACTTTGAACTGGTCAGCCCGGAGAAGAAAACGGGTGCGCCGGTCAAGAAAACCACGCCTAAAGCCCAAGACTCGGCCAAAAAAGGCGCGGCCAAAACCCCGGATGCGGCAAAGCCAGCCGTGGACAAAGCCCCGGATGGCGAGCCGCGCAAGCGTAGGCGGAGAAGCAAGAAGAAATGAGCGGAAAACGACGCATCGTAGGCCTGCATTCCGCCTCGTCAGCCTTGGAGCACACGCCCGAGAAACTGACCGCCGCCTGGCTGGACGCCGGACGCATGGATGCCAAGCTGGCCCGCATCAAGCAGGAGCTGGAAAGCGCCGGGGTCAGCGTCCGCCTGACCAACCGCAAGGAACTGGAGCGTCTCGCCGAAGGCCGTAACCACCAGGGTGTCATCATCGAACTGGAGATGGCCCAGGAGCTGGGCGAGTCGGACTTGCGTGACGCGCTGGACGCCTTGGAAGGAAAAGCCTTTTTTTTGGTGCTGGACCATGTGCAAGACCCGCACAATCTCGGTGCCTGCCTGCGCAGCGCCGACGCGGCGGGTGTGCAAGGCGTCATCACCACCAAAGACCAAGCCGTCGGCATCACCCCGACGGTCGCCAAAGTGGCCTCCGGCGCGGCGGAGACCGTGCCTTTGTACAAAGTCACCAACCTCGCCCGCGCCTTGGGCTGGCTCAAGGAAGCCGGCATCTGGATTGTCGGCGCGGCAGGCGAGGCGGAGAAAACTGTCTACCAGACCGATCTGAACCTGCCCTTGGCCATCGTGATGGGCGCGGAGGAAAAGGGCATGAGGCGGCTGACCCGCGAGCATTGCGACTTCCTGGTCAAAATACCGATGTTAGGCCAGGTGGAAAGCTTGAATGTCTCGGTGGCGACGGGAATATTGCTGTTTGAGGCGGTCAGGCAACGCAGCAAAGGGAAAACGTAGGTGATTTCCGAAAATGTTCACCCCCCTTTGCAAAAGGGGGGGCAGGGGGGGATTGAATTCCATCAGGTTCACAGTCGCCGGGAAGAAATCCCCCTTTTGCAAAGGGGGGAACGGATCGTCGATATGGAACAGGCATTTTAGGAATTATTCTTAAGTCAACTCAACCAACCTTCAGGGGTATAACAATGAAAACAATCCTCTTCCTTTTGACGTTTCTCTTTGCACTCTACGGCTGCGAATCTCAAACGCCGGAAACCGCCGAAGCCGAGAAACGCATAGCCGCTTGCCAGGAAGTCATGAAGCTTTACATGACGCAAGCCACTGTCTACGAGCGCGACCGCAAACGCTTGGTCGGAAGCTGCCATATATCCCAAAGCAAACGGACTTTGGAGCAATGGCAATGCACATTGAAGGCCATGCAGACCGGGGAAAAGTTTAAAAACTCATCGGATCAATGTGGGGCAAAGGATTCCACCCCGCCGCAGTAATGCCTAAGGCGAAATGAACTAAAGCGTTTTTCGAGCCTCCAACTCGCGCAACCAATAAGGAAAAATTCGAGCCCGACCAGGCTTGTTTGTTCCCCACATGACGACCGGTGACGCTATGCCTGGGGCTGCCCCGGCATACGTGCCATCGGTGTCCACACATAATAAAAACGCTTAGGGCAACACAATGAAAATCAGAAACGCGGCACTCACACTGGGTTTATTCCTAGCGCTGGCCATTCCGGCATCCGCCTTTTCAGTCGGTTCCCCGTTGGACTCGGCACTAAATAGCCCCGTGTTGATGGCTAAAGACGAGGCCAAATGTGACTCTTGCACAAAGAAATTGTCCGGCTTGTGTGATAGCGAAAACAAGCTGTGTGCGAGCAAGGATGGCGCGGCGGCTTGCCAAGCGTTTTACGAAAAGTGCAAAGCCAGTGTGCGGGGCAGATGCGGTGGCCCCACCCTCTGCGATTGAGGTTTGACACCAGGCCAAGGCACGGACGTGCCTTGGCCTATCATCCTGCAATATCCACAATTTCCGCTTCCAAATCCCCGTCTTTGGTTATTTCGATAAATCCCAGGCAAATCGGCAAGGAAAACCGCCTAGGCACGGCACTGCCGGGGTTGAAGTTCGGAAATGACGCCTATCCGCCGGGAGGTTTCAATCATGCTCTAAAGCCCCTCTCCCGTTGGGAGAGGGGTTGGGGTGAGGGCTTTAACCGAAATGGCAGACGTAATCCAAAAGCTCCACCGTCTCAATGTCAAAACGGCTATTGCCGGGAACGCTTAACGACTCGCCCGCCGAGTAGGTCTTCCATTCCTCTTCACCGTCCAGGCGGATTTTACAGACGCCACCGACGATTTCCATGATCTCCGGCGCACCGGTGTTGAAGCTCAGTGTGGACGGGAAAATCACGCCCACGGTTTTGCGGGTTCCGTCCGGGAACAATACCGTGTGGCTGACGCACTTGCCGTCAAAATAGACATTGGACTTTTTGATGACGCTGACTTGGTCGAATTGGGACATGGGGGAGCCTTGGATTGGATTGTCGTTTAATCAAGCGTCCGGATCGTACATCTCATGCTTGATGCTGTGCCGGTTGGCGATCAGCTCGTCGATGGTGGGCTCGTCGTTGAGTGCGCGTTTGATGGCGAGCTTGGTGGCTTCGTAGTTGGTGCGGTACAGGTCTTTTTCGTCCAGGTTGGGATCTTTGACGGCCGCAGGGTCGAGCCAGACCAGGCTGATGATGCACAGGTCGTTGACTTGGTCTTTGGGGATCACGCCTTCGATGACCGAATCCAGCACGGCGTCTGCCGTGGCGACTTGCACCACTCCACCCAGCAGGTTGATGGTGGCGCTGTTCTTGATCGTCACCTTGGGCACCATCATGGTGGCCGGGCGGACTTGTTGGTTGCAGGCACGGATGGCGAACATGCTGGTGTGGCCGGCGTGCTGCGCCATCATGTTGGCGAAGGCTTGGCCCACCGGGCCGTCCACACGGCCGATGAGGATTTCCGGCATGGCGTCGGTGCTTTGGCCTTCCGCCGCGAACACGGTGGCTTCGCCGGTTTTGAAGATGATGTCGGACATGGTGCGTCTTCTCCTGTGGAGGGTGGATGGAAGCGCGCATGTTAAGCCATCCTCCGCCGTGAAACAAACCGCAAAAGAGGGATGCCTTGCTTTATAATCCGGCTAGTTTCCTATCGGGCTCTAGCAGGTGTCGTCATGCCGCAGAATGAAGAATATGGCCGCCATACGAGTTTTCGACCTACGCATGATTCCAAGCCGTCACGCTTGCCGGTCGCGAAGGCGGTGTTCGCGCTGTCCGTCCTGATCTTCGTTGTCGTGTTGGGCCATGAGCGCTTGTGGGGACGCGGGAACAAAGTCCAGGTCTCCCAGGCTATCCAGCCCACTAGCCAAGAGGAGGGGGAGCCGTCGCCTGACACCCTCATGGTGGTGCCTGTGTCCCCGTCGGCAGAGGCATCCTTGCCGGTGCCTCTGCTTGCGGCGGAGGCAATGCCCCCCACATCGGTCCGGCACCCGCCGGCCGAGGACAGTCCACCGCCAGTCGAGGCCGAAAAGCCTGATTCGACCGTGACCTACGTCATGGAAATGAAGCCGGGTTCCAGCAGCTTCGTCGGCCAGGGTTCGGTCAATGGGAAAGACGTGGTGCTGCTGGCCGACACGGGGGCGTCCACTGTGGTGGTTCCCGAACAAATGGCCCGGCGACTCGGCTTGAAGAAGGGAACGGAGATGTCCTTCAGGACTGCGGGAGGCGTTGTCCCCCACTATTCAACGACCATCGACAGGCTAACCTTGGGGCGGATAGAGTTGCGCGACGTCGAGGCAGCCATCAACCCTGCCATGCGGGAGGATTTCATCCTGTTGGGCATGAGCGCCCTAAAGCTCGTCGAAATTGAACTGGATAAAGGGAAGAAATTGGTGCTGAAGCACAGGCTGTCCCCTATTTCGGACGGAGGCTTGCGGACGGTGGGGGAGGAGACGTTCACGCGCACAAGCAAGGACTGCGCAAGCAACAGGGGCAATAAATTCGACCAGCAAACGCTTGATTGCCTTAGGGGCAAATGAGCCTGATGCCCTGAACGCGGCAGTCCTGCCGACTGGCAGGGTTCCGCGCGTTGCGATCACAGGCCGAGGATCAATGCGGCCCAGAGCAGGGTCATGAAGACGGCGACAGTCAGCAACACCGAAGCCTTGACCTTGGTTGCGGAACTAAGCAGACCCTTGAATCCGACCAAGAGGCCGATGGGGGGGAAAAACACGCTGGCGAACATCAGGGTCAGCAGCAGACCTAAGCTCCAATCCTTCACCGCCGATTCCGTGACACTGCCGGGCGCATCGACGGGACGCCCGCATCCCGTGCAAACGATCGCCTTCTCTTTCACTTCCTTCCCGCAAAAACGACAATACATTTGCAGCCTCGTCTGAAGTAATTCCGATGATTGGTACAATGCCTATCATGGGTTTAACGCCGTGTGCGCTTTAACTGGCGTATGAGGATAACCGAATGCGCGTCCGTATGCCATATGGCGAGACGATCTGGCCATGCTTAGGGCCGGAAATTTTTAAGGCTGGACGGACTTTGAAAGAAACCAACATCAAAACTCCTATGCGCAATGCCCGTCTGCTTTCCCTCCAATGGCTGGACTTGGCGCTATTGGCTTTGTTTGCGGCCTGCCAGAGTCTTGCCGCTGACGATGATAATGAAGCGTCCTCCAGAACCGAGACAGCGCAGTCTTCCCCGGCGACGGCCAGCGGCAAGCCCTCCCGGCCTGCGGCAACGGGCTTCCCACTCAGCCTTGGCCCGCAAAGGCAGCAGCAAAGCGGACTGAAAACCCAAGCCTTGGCAACGTTTTCCTTAGGGCTAGAAACCCCGGCCTATGGGCGGGTGTTGGACATTTCCCCCTTGCTGGATCTGCGCGCCCGTTACCGTTCAGCCCAGTCCGATCTGACCATCGCCGAGGCGGCGCTGCGGGTGGCGCGGAAGAGCCACGACCGCCTGGCCAAGCTGCACAGCGAGTCCATCATCCCCGCCCGTGAATTGATCCAGGCCGAATCCCAATTGGCCGCAGACCAGGCTCGGCACGATGCCGCCGCCCGACATGTCCGGGAAGTCCGCGAGGAAGCCTTGCAAAGCTTCGGCGAAGAGTTGTTCAAACAAGCGGCTGAGGCGGAATCAAGCTTGTTCGAGGGGCTGCTGAAACATGCGTTGGTGCTGGCCTTGGTCGCCTTGCCGACGAACCAGTCACTCCCGAAAACCGCCCGCACGGTCAGTATCGCCCCCAGCGGCGACCGGGATCAGGCCCGGCAGGCTAGGTTGGTTTCCGCCGCGCCGAGGACGGAGGAGTCCACCCAGGGCGAAACTTGGTATTTTGTCGCCGAATCCCTTGGGTTGCGCACCGGGATGCGGTTGGATGCCTGGATTCCGCGTAGTGGCGAGGCATCCGCAGGCGTGTTGATTCCCCTTTCCGCCGTGGTTTGGCGGGACGGCCAGCCTTGGGTGTTCGTGAAAACTGGCGATGACACATTTGTCCGCCGACCCATCGGTGCGCATAGCGTACGAGGCGGGGACTGGTTCGTGGCGCAAGGTTTCGCGCCCGGCGAGGAGGCCGTCATCGTCGGCGGGCAAATGCTGCTGTCTGAGGAGCAGCGCCGCAACGCCCCGAAAGACGGCGACGACGACTGATGCTGGCATCCATCGTCCGCCTGTCGGTGCTACGCCCTGGCGTGGCTGTCGCGTTGGCCTTGTTGCTGCTGTTGTATGGCGGCTTCCGGCTAGGCACGGCGAGCCTGGACATTTTCCCGGAATTCTCCGCCAAGCGGGTCATCGTGCAGACCGAGGCCCCCGGCCTCAGCCCTGAGCAGGTCGAGGCCCTCGCCACCCTGCCGGTGGAGAAAAGCCTATCGGGCCTGATCGGACTGCAATCCATCCGCTCGGAATCCTTGCAAGGCTTGTCGGTGGTTACGCCTGTGTTCGAGGAAAACACCGACCTCAACCTAGACCGGCAGCGGGTCGGCGAACGCCTTGCCAACCTGCAAGGCCAATTGCCGCCGGGCACTGGCCCGCCGCTGATGGTGCCGCTGTCGTCTTCGTCTGCCACGGTGTTGACGGTCGGCTTGTCTTCGCCCAGCCGGAGCTTGATGGAATTGCGCACCTTGGCCGATTGGACGCTGGTGCCGCGACTGTTGGCCGTTCCCGGCGTGGCTGATGTCAATGTGTTCGGCGGCGAGATCCGGCAATTGCAAATCCAACTGCACCCGGATGCCCTGCGCCGCCACGGCCTCAGCCTGGACGAGGTGTTGGCGGCGGCGGAGCGGGCGACCGGAATGCGCGGCAGCGGCTTTGTCGAGAATGAAAACCAGCGCATCAGCCTGCAATTGGCGGGGTTCCCGGACGCGGCGGCAAGCCTGCGGCAAGTGGTGCTGGCCCGCAAGGATGGCGTGAACCTGACCCTAGGCGATGTGGCGACGGTCGCCGACGCGCCGCGCCCGCCCATCGGCTCGGCGGCCATAGCCGGCGAACCGGCCATTGTGATGATGGTCATTGGCCAGTACGGGGCCAACACCCTCAGCGTCTCGCGCCGTGCCGAGGCCGTGCTGGACGAATTCCGCCAGATTCTCGGCAAGCAGGACATCCGCCTGAATCCGCATTTGTTCCGCCCCGCCGATTACATCGAGCGTTCGATCCAAAGCCTGGGGGGCCATCTGCTGATTGGCGGCCTGTTGGTGATTGTCGTCCTTGGGCTGTTCCTGTTCGATGCCCGCACTGCCTTTATTTCCGCGCTGGCGATTCCGTTGTCCCTGCTCGGGGCGGTGGTGGCGCTTCTGGCCTTCGGCTTCAACCTGAACATCATGGTGCTGGGCGGGCTGGCGATTGCCTTGGGCGAGGTGGTGGACGACGCCATCATCGACACCGAAAACATCTTCCGCCGGCTGCGCGAAAACCGCCTCAAGCCCAAGCCAAGGCCGGTTGCCCGCGTGGTGTTCGCGGCGTCCATGGAAGTGCGCGGATCGGTGGTGTACGCCAGCTTCATCGTCGCATTGGGCTTCCTGCCGCTGCTGACCCTGGGCGGCGTGGCCGGGCGGCTGTTCGCGCCGCTGGGACAAGCCTACATCCTCGCCATCCTGTTGTCCTTGCTGACCGCGCTGACAGTGACGCCGGCCTTGTGCCATCTGCTGCTGGGGAGGCGGGAAACGAGTGCTGACCCGCCGCCGTTGATCCGCCGCATCCAGCCCTTTTATGAGGCTTTGCTGCTACGTGCCGCCAACGCGCCGGGCAAGACTTTGGGCTTGAGCGCCCTGGCCCTGGTTGCCGGGCTGGTGTTCGCGCCCAAGCTGGGCGGCGACTTCCTGCCGCAATTGCGCGAAGGCCATTACATCATACACACCAGCGCCGTCCCCGGCACTGCGCTGGCCGAATCCCTGCGCATGGGCGGGGAATTGGCGCGGAACTTCCTGAAAATCCCCGGCGTGGTGTCGGTGTCGCAATGGGCGGGGCGGGCCGAGCGCGGGGCCGACACCTACGGCAGCCATTACAGCGAATACGAAGTGCATTTGCAGCCCATGGACGGGCCGGGGCAGCAGGCCGTGCTGGATCGGCTGCGCGGGCAGTTGAAGGAATTCCCCGGCCTGGGTTTCGAGGCCAACACCTTCCTCACCGAACGCATAGACGAGACCCTCTCAGGCTACACCTCGCCGGTGGTGGTAAACATCTATGGCGGCGACATGGCCCGGGCCGACGCCAAGGCCCAGGAAATCGCCGAATTGATGCGCCACCTGGACGGTGCGGCAGAAGTGCAATTGCGCTCGCCGCCGGATGCGCCGCTGCTGCAAATCCGCCTGTTGCCGGAACGGCTGGCGAGTTTCGGCATCCGGCCTGTCGAGGCGGCGGACGCCGTGCAAACGGCCTACGAGGGGCGCATCGTCGGCAAGTTTTACGACAACAACCGGTTTTTCGAGGTCGCCCTGATCCTGGCCCCGGAACACCGCCGCCAGATCGATAGTGTGGAAGATCTGCCGCTGCGCACGCCGGAAGGGACGATGATCCCGTTAAAATCGGTAGCCGACATCCAGCAGATCACCGGTCGCTACAACATCCTGCATCGGGGCGGACAGCGGGTGCAGACGGTGACTTGCAATGTGTCGGGCCGCGACCTCGATTCATTCTTAGCCGAGTTGCGGCAACGGATCTTGAAGGAAATTAACTTTCCGCCGGACATGCACCCGGAATTCACTGGCGCGTCGGTCGAGCAAGGCGAGGCGCGGCGGGAATTGATCGTCCACGCGCTGCTGGTCGGCGTCGCCATCCTGCTGCTGACCTATATCGCCATCGGCAATTGGCGCAACACCTTGCTGACCCTGGTCAACCTGCCGTTTTCATTGGTGGGCGGACTGGTCGGCGCGCTCATCGGCGGCGGCGCTTTGTCCATCGGCTCCATGGTCGGCTTCGTCACGCTGTTCGGGATCACCATGCGCAATGCCATCATGTTGATTTCCCACTACCGGCATTTGATCGAAGTGGAAGGCAAGGACTGGAACCTGGCGACGGTGATCCAAGGCGCGAGGGAGCGTCTGCCCTCAATCCTGATGACCGCCCTGGTGACGGCTTTAGCCATGTTGCCCATCGCCTTCAACAGCGACAATCCGGGCCGCGAGATCATGGGGCCGATGGCGGGGATCATTGTCGGTGGCCTGGCTTCCTCGACCCTGCTGAATTTACTGCTGTTGCCTACGATCTTGTGGCGGTATGGGCGGTTTGGGGAGGAAAGGGGCGTTGGTGCATAAATAATTTGGAGCTTGCATGATCCCTTGCCCAATAGGCTCAGGACAACGCTTGCCCTGCCCGGACCGACACCGGCATGCCGAGGTAGGCCATGGCATTGAGCGCGGCGACGCGCACATGGACCTCTGTCACTTGGCCCTCAAAAATGCGGGAGGCCAATCCGGGGCCGAACAACTGCTTCAGGCGGTACATGCCATTTTCGGCGATGCTGCGGCGGTGATAATTGACCGCTTGCTTCCAACCGGCCAAGCCCTTCTCCGCGATGGCCTCCAAGGCCTGGGTGCGGGGATGGCCCGCCTCCCAAGGAACGGCATTTTCTCTCGGCGGGATGGCCGCCTTCGCGTCCCGCTCCATCGCCGCGTCGTACACGTCGCGGGTGTCACAGGCACCGTCGGCGTCGACCTGGCCGATCTCCCCCTCGGCCTGTCCGAGCAAACCCGCGAAGACCCCGGCATCCGTCCGCTCCACGGTGGCGACCTCCACGGCGACCACGTCCTTCACGTCCGCATCAAGGCCCAGATGGACCTTGCGCCAAGTCCGCCGCTTGCCAACCCCGTGCTGGCGCACTTTCCACTCGCCCTCGCCGAAAATCTTCAAGCCGGTGGAATCGGCCACCAGATGGACCGGGCCGGTGCGTGGACGGCGCGGGATCTCGGCCCGCAAGCCCCGGGCGCGGCGCGACATCCGGGCATGGTCGGGGACGGGCGGGTCCCGACCCGTCAACCCGGCCAGCGAGCGGGCCAGCCCTTCCGCCGCCCGGCAGGGCAGGTGGAACACCGCCTTCAGGGTCGGCAGCGTCTGAATGGCCGCATCCGAGTAAGTGAAAGGCGCCCCGCGTTTGCCGTTGTGGGCAGCCCGCCAATGTCCGCGCAGGAACTCGTCGTCGAACCACACCGTCAGGCTGCCCCGCCGCACCGACGCACGGTCATGCTCCGGCCAATTCGTGACCCGATACTGCGCCTTTTTGACCGGTTCCGCTTTTGCGATAGGGGTGGCTTTCGACATCAATGTATATCAGTGGTTTACTGAACTCCATGATAGCTGAACATGGCATTTATGCACCAACGCCTCAAAAAAATCCAATCTGAATGCGACAAATTGTCACGCGGCTTTTCGTCCGGCGGCAGTGTATTATCACAAATATATACTAGACTTGTTCCCGACCCTGTTAATTTTTTTAATACTGCCTTATTATAGGGTATCCATACCCTACAGAAAATAGACAACCCATGGCCTTCGAAAGATTTAAAAAGCTGGATGGCAAGAAGCATGACCGCAAGATTAAGTCCGTCATCGGCATGAGCCTGCCAAAATTCAACATCCTCCTTGCGGCCTTCGCGGCGGCCTACGATGCCGTCCAACTGGAAAGGTGTCGGCAGGGCGAAATCAAGCAGGTTCCAACGGGCGGGCCAAAAGGCCATCTCGACACGCCCGGGAAGAAGCTTTTCTTCATTTTGTATTACCTCAAGACATACCCCACCTTCGACGTGCTGGGCTTCCTTTTCGGCTTCAGTTCGGGGCATGCCCACAACCATGTGGAGAAACTCCTGCCCGTCTTGCTGCGGAGCCTGTCGGACCTCGGCGTGCTCCCTGAGCGGTCGCCTGGGACTCCCGAGGAGTTCCTGCGACTCGTCGATAAATATGGCGACGTCATCATCGACGGGATGGAGTGCGCCTGCGTCAGGCCGCAGGACGGGGAACTCCAGAAGGCCCGCTTCAGCGGAAAAAAAAACGCCACACGCTCCAGGCGCTCGTCCTCACGACCCTGCACCGGAAAATCCTTTTCCTCTTCTGCGTCTTCGCCGGCAGCGTCCACGACTACAAGCTCATGAAAAAGGTATTCGACCCAAAACTGAAATGGTTCCATCGAGTGAATCTGTGGCTCGACCTTGGGTTCCAAGGTGCGCAAAAAGATTATGGCGTGAAATCCAAGATAAACCTTCCACACAAAAGGCCGAAGAAATCTAAAAACAACCCGAAGCCGAAACTGACCGCCGCGCAGGTCAAACATAACCGGCAGCATGCGGGAACCCGCGTTTCCGTGGAACACGCCATCGGCGGGATGAAGGCTTTCCATTGCCTGACCCATCGGATCAGAAACCACCTGGACTGGCTCATTGATTTCCTTTTTTGGGTTCCGGCGGGTCTTTGGAACCTAAAAATAGCCTATAATCATTAACTTAACACCGGGAACAACTCTACTCTCTATCACGCCATCCGGATATCCCATGGGATGGGCGCGATCCCCCACATTGGGCTTTTCACTGTTTAAAGGAAACTGGCATGGATATACTTGGCTTGTATCCCACTTAGTACGAACCCGTGCTTGGCAGCGGTTGGGTGCCAGGCATCATTTCCGTCGTCCATCTGCTGGCCTCGCACACCTCCGTGGGCGCAGCCTTGGTCTCAACCTGGCTGGCCACGGTGCGAGTCCACGCAGGCTGTCGGCGCTGATCCATAGCTATGTGTGGTGCTGGTGATCGTCGGCATCCTGTCCTTTATGATGTGGCCGGGGCAGGAAAGCTGGTTCACCGAGGACGGAAGCCTGACCGGCTTCTACGGGCCTTACACCTTCGCCCAAGTCGCCAGCCGCACCTGTTTCATGCTGATGGCGGCGGCTTTGGCCGGCGGACTGGTCGCTTCACGCATCGAAGACCAAGGCTTCCGCCATGAAATGACCCGCACCCTCGCCAAGGTCGGCATCCCCGCCGCCATCCTGGGCTCGCTGTTCTTCCAGTGGGGTCTGACCACCGTGCCAGAGAGCGCCCACCTGCCGCTGAAAACCCGCTTGCCGGTGTTGATGAGCATCGAATTCTGACCACCCGTTTGCATTGAATTTTGACCAGGGGTGGGAAGCCGGACGGGAGGCAGCCGGCTGTGGACAAGTCTACTGGGATTTGGCCTTTCCGGTAGCCGCTTTGGCTTCAAAAGGGTTCTTCGTTTTCCTCCTTCGGTTTTCCTTGTTTGGCATTTTCCCGCTGCTGGATGCGTGTTGGAAGGCATCGAAAATTGACCCGGGTAATCAACCTCTTCTGCTCATTTTTTGGGCAGAGGTCTTTGCGAGGTGATTGCCATGCCAATGTTTGGAAAAATCCGGCGGATGTGTTTCCGCGACAAGCTTTCGGTTTGCGAGATTGCGCGGCGGACGGGCCTTTCGCGCAACGCCATCAAGAAGTGGCTGGCCTGCGACGGCGGGCGGGAGCCGAAGTGCCTGCGGGGGCCTGTGCCGGCCAAGCTGACGCCGTTCGAGGCCCGGCTTCGGCAGTGGCTTGAGGCCGGCAGCCACCGCCCGAAGCGGGACCGGCGGACGGCATCGGTGCTGTTTGGCTCGTTGAGGGAGCCGGGGTTTGGCGGCAGTTATTCGACGGCCAACCGCTCCACCCGGCGCTGGCTCGAGGCCGGGCCTTCGTTGTCCAAGGCCTTCGTGCCGTTGGCGCCCGGCTGGGGCGAGGCCTTCCGGCTCGGCTGGAGCACCGAGACGTCCCCCGTCGGCGGCGTCGAACGCCGCCTGCGGGCCGCCCACACCAAGCTGCGCGCCAGCCGCGCATTCTTGCCGGCGGCCTATCCCGCGCAGGGCCAGGAGACGGTCTTCGACGCCCACACCCGGGCGTTTGGGGGCGTTCCCCGGCGGGGTGTCTACGGCAACATGAAGACGGCGGCGGACAAGGTCCGCAAAGGCGAGGGGCGGATCGTCAACACCCGCTTCAGCGTCATGACGGCACATTACCTCCTCGGCCCGGAACTCTGCAACGTGGCGGCGGGCCGGGAGAAGGGCGTGGCGGGAAGAACGTCCGGGACAGCCGCAAGCGGCTTCGGCAGGACGCCCGCCAGGCCCGCTTCGACAGCCTGGACGCGCTCAACGCCCGGCCTGAAGAACGTTGCCGCGCCCCGTGGCAAGCGCTTGCCCATCCCGGCAATCCGTCCCTGACGATTGCCGAGGCGCTGGCCATCGAACAGGAACGGCTCATGCCGCTGGAACACAAGCCCGGCGCGTTGCGCGACGGCGCGCCGTTCCGCGAGCTGCCGCAGCACAGGGGCCCGTGGCCGACACCGGCCGCTATGGCCGCCTGCACGGCAAGGAGGCCTGCCATGGCTGACACCGTCAAAAAGCTCAAAGAGCCCAAGCTCTGCGGCAGGGCCCAATGCCGGGCCGGGATGGCGGGCGCGGGCACAGCAAACCTGCAAATCTGCGAAGGGGTGGTCCGTCCGCTCCTGGAGGCGGAGCACGCCGACCGGGGCGTCCGTTCGATCCGCTACCAGCCAAGGCCGGCCAGGTTCCCCGTCCACCGCGGCCTGGCCATCCCTCGACGGACTGGGCTACCTGCCATTCTCACAGGCCGGCGGGGCGCTGTTGTTCCACCCGCCGTCCAAGCCCTACGAGAACACCGGCGTGATCGTCACGGCCGACCTGGCCTTCGCCGGATGGCCCGGCGTGTCCAGCGATGCCAAGATGGCCACCGCCCTTCTGGACCGGCTGACCCGCCACTGCCACATCATCGAGACCGGCAACGAATCCTACCGCTTCGGGCACAGCCCGGAAACGGCAAAGGCCCGCATCCAGCAGCGGGAAAATGCCAAACAAGGGAAACCGAAGGAGGAAAACGAAGAACCCTTTTGAAGCCAAAGCGGCTACCGGAAAGGCCAAATCCCAGTAGGCTTGTCCACAGCCGGATGCCTCCCGTCCGGCTTCCCACCCCCGGTCAAAATTCAATGCAAACGGGTGGTCAGAATTCGACGCTCATCAACAATGATAGACCTTGGTTTTTGCGATTAAACGGTGGTGGGTTTAATTGATTTATTGAGATTGAAAGCAGTATCTATTTATAAACAACCCTATCACCGTGTCGTGAAGTGCTTCCAATTTTGAAAAGCAGATCGTTTTGCGCGTCAATCGCTTGATCCGGGTTCGCAACAAAAGGTTTTTGTTTTCTATTTTTTGAGCATGCTGCTTGCCAATGACGTGCTTGTCTTTAGGGATGAGTGCGGAATAGCTGCCCCAATCGTCTGTGTAATAGGTCCGGATATTGAATGCCTTCAAATTTGAGATCAATTGCTCGCACACCGCATCTTGGCGCCGCCCGAAAACGAACGACAGGACACAGCCTGTCACGGCATCGATGGCATACCGGAGCCAGCGTTGGTTCTTTTTGTCGCCGACGTAGCTCCATTGCTCGTCTGCCTGAACATCCATTGGAGAATCAAGGGGATGCCTGATTTCGACGGCGATCTCACGCGTACCGATGTAAGGGTTCACGGCGACCACTTCAGCGGAGCTTTTTTTTAGCGTGGAAATGACGGTGTTTTTGCCGATACCCAGAATGCGCGCAGTATCCCGGATGCCGCCGCCGTTCATGGCAATGTCCACAATCTGGTCTTTGACGCCAGGCTCGTAGGCCCGGTACACGCAGTCGGTCTTGAATATTCGCCCGCACTCCTTGCAGCGAAACCGGGAACGACCGCTTTGGGTGCCGTAACGGACAACCTCGGAACTGTTGCAATACTTGCACAAAACAATTTGATACGCCATTGGAATGGTTGCCTAAGAAGCTTTAGGACTTACGCAAAACGGGCTTAAAACCACAATCTGTAGAGTTTTTCATGTGCTTGATGCACAACATATGGTGGGTCTGCGTAAGTCCTAAGCTTGAAAATTTTATGCTCTACCATACTTAATAAATCAATTAAACCCACCTCCCGATTAAACAACGGGCTGCTATCGATCAGGGAAGAGCCGTTCAAGATCATGGGGTCAATGACCGGAATTGGCCGCAACGCCGACATTCAACGAATTCCAACACGTTCAAGCCGCCTTTTCTCCGATTTTTCTAAATGCCTCGGACCAGGCTTCTAGTTCTTGCGCTTCCGCCTCGCCCGCGCCGCTTTCCTGCTTGGCCAGATCGAAATATAAACCGGCCAGCGCTGTCGTGGCGATGGGTTCGAGGAAGGCGGCTTTCAGGCTCCAGGCGAAAATCAAGGCGAACACATAGCGCCACACGCCTACGTCAACCGGCAGCATCACCGCGACGCTGTCTGCCGGATAGAGCATCGCCGCGTAAGCGGCCAGCAGCCCCAGATATTCAAACGCCAACAAAAGCAAACGGTTTTTCCACAGGGTGTCGAAATGGCTGACATGTGCGATCAAGCCGATGCGGACGGCTCGCCAAGGATTTGCCTGTCCGTCGGCAAAGCACAGACTCAGCAGCGCCTGGTCGCCGGTTTGCGCCTGCCAGCCGGCCAAACGGCCTAGGAAGGCAGCAAGTCTTTTGTTGGCTAGGCTACCCAGGAAGGGGCAATGCCGGGCGGGCAACGCTTGCAGCACCTGGCTGGCCGCCTCGTTGATTTCCTGGAAACCGCTTGCGCTGGGGAAGATCTGCGCGGTCTGTTGTTTGGCGCAAGTCGATCTGCGCTTTGCCTTGGGGCAGCTTTTCGCCTTGGGCCAGTTTCGCCAGCAGGGCCAGATGGCCGGCCTTGATATTGAAAAACAGGACGGCGCGGAAGCGGTAGAGCAGATAGCCGAAGGCAGCCAAGCCCAGCGCCGCGCCGAAACTCGCCACGCTGCCCGGCTTGGCGGAGAACGAGGTGAAGGCGATGAAAGTACCCGCGCCGGCCAGCGCGGCAAACAAGGAGGCCACTGCGATGCCCAGGCACACCGCCAGCCGGTAGAGTATGAACGGCATGGCCGCTTCGACGGTGCGGGTGGCCGCCAACAAGTTAAAATTCCACATGGCGCTCACTTTGTTTTGGGGGCGGAGACTTTGCCGCCGTTGGGGAAACAGGCGGCGATGGCTTCATCGCTCACAGCCTTTAATTTGTCGCGTAGTATCTTGGATTGCGGTGGGTCGCGGAACACGCCGCCACGTTCGCCGGCCAGATTCTTGTTGGTTTCAAACGTCTGCGCCTGCATGAACTCTTCGTGCGGCATCTGGGCTGCGATATGATCCACGGCGCAGACGCAGTGGTAGAGGTTGTCGTAATTCTTGCCGCCTTTCTCCTGCATGCAGTTCAACACGTATTCGACGCGGGTCAGGGTGGGGAAGTCGTTGGCGGGGGCGGCGGGGGCCGGGGCTGTGGCTTGCGCGGCCACGGGCGGCTTGGCGGTGGTGCCAGCGCAGCCGCTTAACAGCGTGGGGACTAGCAACAATATGATGGGATTTAGTTTCATGGTTTTGAGGCTTCTTGTTGTTGTGAAGTGGTGGCGATGATAGGGCAGGGTGCAGGTGTGTGGCAATGCTTGCGATTTCACGCAGCTTGCAGGCTTATCCCGGCTTGCTCGCCTACTCGGCTGCAAAATCCACGATCTTTTTCAGCTTCTCGTTCAAGCCCCGGAAGAAGGCGTTGAGTTTTTCGTCCGGCCCGTCGGTGGGCAGCAAATGGGAGGTGATGACTACCTGGCCGTTTTCCGAGCGCACCGCGATGTTGCAGGGCATATAGGCCACGGCGGCGGGGGAGATTTCCAGCATCTGCCGGGCTAGGGTCAGGTTGCAGAACTGGAAAGTGTCGTAGTCGGGAAAGACGATGTTGTCGCGCTGGCGGATCACGCTGCCGATGTGGTTGTGTCCGGTGATGCGAAAATTGTTCTCGGTGATGGCCAATTCCAACTCGGCCAGCACGTCGGCGTAGGGTTTGTGTGTGGTCGCCTGATACCATGCTTCCGGTGGTTTGGCTTGCCGCCCGGCGCAGGCCGACAGGAAAACCAGCAGGAGGACGGGCAACAGGCGGACGAAGCGGGGCATGGACTTGTCGGTCGGGTTTTAGTGTTGTGTGAACCTAGCGCCATTGTAGAGAGTGACGATGATAGACGATAGAGCCAAGATCACCGGCGTCGTGCTGGCCGGAGGCCGGGCGCGGCGCATGGGCGGCGTGGACAAGGGGCTGGTGGAATTTCGCGGCCACCCCTTGGTCGCTTATGCCCTGGACGCCTTGAAACAAACCGTCGGCACCATTCTCGTCAACACCAACCGCAATGGACAGGAATATGCCCGCTTCGGCTATTCGGTCATCGCCGATCCGACCGACACCTCCGACGGCCCACTGGCCGGCTTGCTTAGTGCCATGCGGGCTTCAAGCACGGATTATGTGCTGACGGTTCCTTGCGACTGTCCTCTGATCGACGGCAGGCTGTTAGGACGTTTATACGCCAAGATGCTGGAAGAGGGGGCCGAGATCTGCGCGGCCCATGATGGCGAAAGGATGCATCCGGTGTTTCTGCTCGCCCAACGCCGCCTGGCCGACGATCTGGCGGATTATCTCGCCAGCGGCCAGCGCAAGGTGGAAACCTGGTTGAGGTCGCGCCGTCTGGCCTTGGCCGATTATGGCGACCGGCCCGAACTGTTTGCCAATGTCAACACGCCGGAGGAATTGGCGGAGTTGGAGGCCACATGCGTCCAGTATTTCCCAAATAAGGGATAACATCGCTTCAAGCGATGTTATCCCTTATTTAAAGATAAGCTTTCAACTGCGGCGGCATCTGGCGGCGGATCAATTGGTTTTTGATGTCCCATTCGTTCTCTTCCGTGGCTTCCCCCAACCAGCGCATTTCCTTGCCCGACAAAACAGCCAGCGGTACGCCGGCCTTGTATAAAACCCGGTTACCGTGGACGGCGGGGAGTTTGGGGCCAGGGGTGATGATGCCCACCAAGTTGAGCGGGTCGGCGGCGCTGACGGCGCAGATTTCTTCCGGGTCGGGCCGTTTGCGGATGGCCCGCAAACCCTCCACCGCTTCCGGCAGGGCGAATTGCTCGCCGTAATGGCCGGCAACGAAGCGCCCGCCGCGTATTTCCCCACGCGCCTCCAGTTTCCGATAAACCTTTAGCAAATCCTGCCAAGGCGGGGCGGCGGTTTCCCTCGCCAGCAAGGCGCGGAAGAGGACGCCATAGCGGCGCAGGAGGATGGCAGCGATGTGCTCGACGGCAGAACCCTCACCCCTAACCCCTCTCCCTTCGGGAGAGGGGTTAGGGGTGAGGGCTGTCAATGACCATCTTCCGGCGTCTTCAATGCCAAAGGGGTTGATGCCTCGGTAGCGGCGCTTCTTGTCTTCGGGCATTAGCAGCGCCCGCAAGCCCTTGAAGCTGTCGGAGTTTGCCAAGCCCTTGGCGACCAGCTCGGCCAGGGCGGTTTCCACCTGGGTATTGAGCATGCCGGAGCCTTCCGCCAATTCCTCGAAGAAAGAAGCGCCTTGGGCTTGCAACACGTCGTAAACCCGCCGGGCGCTGCCGCTGATCTCCACCTCGCTGACCTCCGTGCGCAAGCTTCGCCAGGTGGCGGCGCGGCGGCGTTGCAGCAGGGTGATGGGACTGGCTTTTACGGGTGTCAAGGCGGATTGGGCCGGGGTCAGTCTGGCCCAGACATATTTCCCGGACAGGCATAGGGCATCCAGCCAAGCTGGGTCGTAGCGGTGCAAACGCGAGGGCAGGAGGTCGCTTTCCCAAGCCACGGCGGCGGTTTCAAAGCCTTCCAATTGTTCCAGCACGGCGGCCAAGGCATCCGGGCCTTCGCCGCGAGTGTCCGGCAGCACCCGCTGCCAGCGGAACAGGAAGCGCAGGAAATCGGCGGTGGCGACCGGCTCGATTTCCTGACGCAGACGGTTGATGGTGTAATGGTGGATGCGGGCGAGCAGGCGGCGTTCGCACCATTCGGCCCTCTTCCCCGGCCACTCTCCAAGACCCTCACCCAACCCTCTCCCAGAGGGAGAGGGGCTTTCGAGATCGGGGAGAGGGAAGTTTGTGAACTGGCCGCGCAGGATCAAGCCTTCGGCTTCCAGCCGCAACAGGGCCAGTTCGATTTGGTTCTCGGGCAGGTTCATTTGCGCGGCGATCTGTCCTGCTTCCACCGGCCCCAAAGCGCCGAGCCGGGCGCGGAGAATTTCCGCCAAGGCGGTTTCGGGTTCCCAGGTTTGTTGGTCCAATTCCGGCGGCAGCTTCAACTCGGGCTGTGGAATCAGTCCAGGATAGAGGATGCGGAATTGCGGCCAGCGCTCGGCGGCGATCCACAATTCGCCCGTGGGCAGGGGCAAAGCGGCGGTGCGGCCTAATGCGGCGAGTTGGGTGAACCAGGCTTGCCAATCCCCCTCACCCACAACCCCTCTCCCACAGGGAGAGGGAAGCGACTGGCCTTCACCCCCAGCCGGCTCCGCCCCCCTTGCTTCGCTCTCCCCAAAAGGAGAGTGGAGGGTTTCGCCGGGATGATGGATATACCCCGTCATATTCAAAGCGTCGTGCAGTTCCTCCCGGTCGGAAGCTTCCGGCCAAGCTTCCTCGCGGACGCGGGCGATGGCGGCCTCGTCCAAGCGGCCCAGGTCGGAGGCGGTCGCGGGATCGAGGAAGCGGCGGCTGGCGACGGCGCGGGTGCGGCGTTCTTCCAGGGGTGCGCCGTCGAGGAAGGTGTAAACCCGGCTGTTGACGATCTCCGCCGCCAACGGCGAGGGTTCCACCAAGTCACGGGTGACGACTTTGATCCGCCCGGTTTCGATGCCCTGGATTGTTTCGATGAGCCGGTCGATGTCCATGGCTTCGGTCAGGCAGTCTTCGATGGTCTGGTAAACCAAAGGATGGTCGGGAATCTGCCGGTCGCCAACGATGTTCTCCAAACAGGCGAGCTGGTCGGGGAAGAGGCAGGCGACCAAATCCTCCGCCTGCATCCGCAACAAATGCGGCGGCGTCTTCTTGCCGCCTTGGAAACGCCGCAAGGCCAAGGCGCACACGGCGTTCCAACGCCAGCGCACATTGAACATCGGCGCGGCGAGTAGGGCTTGGACTAGCAAGTCGCGGACGGTCTTGGAATTCAAAAATCTAGCCACGTCTTCCAGCGAGAAGCTATGCGAAGTGCTTAATGACAGGATCACTGCATTTTCCGTCGCCGCCGCCTGCAACTCGAAATTGAAGCCCCGGCAAAAGCGCTTGCGCAGGGCCAGACCCCAGGCGCGGTTCAGGCGACTACCGAAAGGCGCGTGGATGATGAATTGCATCCCGCCGGATTCGTCGAAGAAGCGCTCGAAGACCACGGTGTCGAAGCTGGGCATCACGCCTAAAGCGGCGTGGGCGGCGGCGAGGTAGTTGACGGCCTGCTCGGCGGCATCTTGTGAGACGTCCAAAGTGTTTTGGAGCCAGTCGGTTGTTAGGGATAACATCGCTGGGAGCGATGCTATCCCTTTAGATTGCAAGTGTTCGGCAATCTCCACCCGCAGTCTCGACACCGCCAGCGACAACTCATGGCTGCGCCCCGGCGCTTCGCCGAACCAGAATGGAATGCTGGGCGGCTGGCCTCTTGCGTCTTCGACCCGCAGAGTCCCGGCTTCCAGTTTCAACACCTTCCAACTGGTGTTGCCGAGTTGGAAGATGTCACCGGACATGCTTTCGATGGCAAAATCCTCGTCCACCGTGCCGATGAATTCGCCCGAGGGTTCCAGGATCACCCGGTAATCGGCATTGTCCGGGATCGCGCCGCCGCAAGTGATGGCGGTCAGCCGCGCCCCTTTCCGCGCCATCAGCTTTTTGTTGATGCCGTCGCGGTGCAGATAAGCCGCCCGTTGGCCGCGCCGGGTGTGGTAACCCTCCGCTAGCATCTTCACCACTTCGTCAAACTCGCGGCGTTGCAATTCCCGGTAAGGCCAGGCCCGGCGCACGGTCTCGAACAACTCGTCCTCGTCACTATCCTCGCAGGCAACCATGGCGACGATCTGCTGGGCCAGCACATCCAAGGGCTGGCGCGGGATGTGCAGCGCGTCCAGCTCCCGGCGGCGGATGGCATCCAACAAGGCCAGACACTCGACCAGTTCGTCCCGGCTGGTGGGGAAAATCCGGCCTTTCGGCGTGCCGCCCGCGAAATGGCCGGAACGGCCCACCCGTTGCAGAAACGTACTGATGCAACCGGTGGTGCCGAGTTGGCAGACCAAATCCACTTCACCCACGTCGATGCCCAATTCCAAAGAGGCCGTTGCCACCAAGGCTTTCAGCTTGCCTTCCTTCAAGCGGCATTCGGCGGACAAGCGCTGTTCGCGGGCCAGGCTGCCGTGGTGGGAGGTGATGTTCTCCTCGCCGACGCGCTCGCTCAAGGCCCGCGCCAAGCGCTCGGCCATGCGGCGGGTGTTGACGAAGACCAGGGTGGTGCGGTGTTCCCCGATCAACGCCGCCATGCGCTCATAGATGGATTTCGCCGCCTCGTTGGACAGCACCGCCTCCAAGGGCTGGTCGGGCAGTTCGATGGCAAGATCAAGCCGACGCAGGTGGCCGGTGTCGATGATGTGGCAATCGGCGGGATACTGGTTCCCACGCGCCGCTTGGGAACCCATGCCGCAACGCGCTGCGTTGCTTATCGGTGCGGCGAGGTGGCTGTCGGCATGCACTGGCGGGCTGAGGCCCGCCCTACAGCCCACCAAAAACCTCGCTACTTCTTCGATAGGCTTCTGTGTCGCCGAAAGGCCGATGCGCTTAAGCCCGCCGCCGGTCAGCCGTTCCAGGCGCTCCAGGGACAAGGCCAGATGCGAGCCGCGCTTTGACCCTAAGATCGCGTGGATTTCGTCCACGATCACCGTGCGCACCGACTTCAACAGCCTGCGGCCTCCTTCGCTAGTCAGCAAGATGTACACCGACTCTGGTGTGGTCACCAGGATATGCGGCGGCTGCTTCAGCATCGCGGTGCGGATTGCTGTGGGTGTGTCGCCGGTGCGCACCAGGCAGCGGATCGCCACATGGGTATGGCCCGCCTCGAACAATTTGAGGCTTATGCCTTCGAGCGGCTGCCGCAGATTTTTTTCAATGTCGTTGCTGAGAGCCTTCAAGGGCGAGATGTAAAGCACTTGGGTGGCTTCCTGTAAACGCTGCTCCACGCCTAGGCGCACCAGATCGTCAATGGCGGAGAGGAAAGCGGCGAGGGTCTTGCCCGATCCGGTCGGCGCGGAGATGAGCGCATGCCTGCCGTCCGTGATCGCCTCCCAGGCTTGGGATTGGCATTCGGTGGGAGCGGGGAAAGTCTCCTGGAACCAAGCGGCGACGGCGGGATGGAAGCGGTTTAGGATCATGGTTTGCCATGCGGAAGGCGCTGGCCCATTTCAAACCATTCGGGCCGGACCAGCTTGTGAAACGGTTTCACGACTGGCCTTCTTCGAGCTTGCGGATTAGGCGATTGCCAAGGGAAACCCCTGGAGATTCAACGAATTTATATAGGAAAAATGAAACTATGGCGGTTGCAAGCACGACACATAGGTAGTGGGACACACTTGCGCGATTTCCAGTATTGAAAAGCGAAGTGACGCCGAGCCTGGAAAATAGTTCTAATATTCCGAAATGGGTTAGATACATGCTGAAACTTATTTTCCCAAGCATGGTGGTGATTGGGTTGACCACAACGATGGTCGGCGCATGCGCTAGGACAAGCGTAAAGGCGGCAAACAACACCCCAGCAGCCAAGTGGCTATCAAATAGTTTCACTGCGGCATGGGTCGGCAAGATGGCCAGCAGAAAAGGCGACGCAAGCAAGACTAAGCCGCCAAGAACTGCCCATTGTTTTTGAGAGTCTTTCTTCCTGAACAGAAAATAGACAAGCGTACCGATGATGAAGATCGGAAGCTGGCCAAAAAATTCAAAAACGCAAAGCTATAGACAAGATACTGATGGTCAGCCGGATAAAAATCTGATAGGACATTTATAAGCACAATCCTATTAACCACATATCCAAGAATGCTCAACACCATAACAAAGGCGCAGGTTCTCATGGATGTGACATATGATAGCAGAAGGGGCAGGGTGGCATAAAAGCACATTTCAACTGCGATTGACCATCCGCCGGGAACAATCGAGTTTATGGTCTCCGGGTGGAATCCGTGGGAAAAAAACATCGTCAGCGGAATAAACCACCACTCTATGCCATTGGGTGCCCAGTATCTTGGGGAAAACCCATATAGCAAGGCATAAAAAAATATTGCCAAGTAGAACATCGGCGCAATTCGAAAAAATCTTCTTATAAAGAAATTTCGGAGAGGGGAGATCTCATTGTTTTTTCTGGCCTCCCAAGACAGGCAAAGAGTCAACGCGCTGGCTATATAAAAGAGTTGGACACCGAACCGTCCATGCGACATTATGGACTGAAGGGCGGTGGTGTCTGGTGCCACAAAGTTTGATGAATGCGTAAGAATTACGCCTAGGATTGCCAATCCCCGAAGCGCGTCAATAAAGCTGTATTTTTTAATATCTCGCATCATGGGCCATTGGCTTGGTTTTGTGCTGAAAATCCACGTAAGTCAACGTAGCCTGCATGAAGCGTAGCGAAATGCGGGGATTCGTGGCTCCGATCAACCCGGACTCCGCAAGCTTCGTCCGGGCTACGCTGGCTTCCAGCGTGTGGAATGGTCGGCATCGCCGGGTGTAAGTTTCCTGATACATTGCAAATGATCGGGCAGTAAAACCCAGGCTTCAATCACAAATGGATGGTTTTCACGGGTCAGTTGAATGGCATCGCGCAGGGCTTCGCGGACATCATCATCACACAGAAAAGAACGGCGGCGGTAAGTGACCACGGTAAAGAAATAAGTCGCTTCGGGTGCGTAATCGCGTCGATAGCGGGACATGTCAAGAATAAAGCATTGGATATATTTGCCGGGAAGTCGTAGGTGCGAGACTGTGAAAGAATCCACCCTGTCTCTTCGAGATTTTGGCATAATATTGGCGATTATCCTATTGAATAAAAAGGGCAAATGATGCCGAGAACCTACAAGGCGGGACAGCACCGCGGGCAGGGGATGCTGCTGCCCCCCAGCATCGACGACTACGTTGCTGAAGGCAACCCCGTCAGGGCCATCGACGCCTATGTCGAAAGCCTGGACCTTGCCGCGCTCGGTTTCCAAAACACCCGGTCCGGCCCCCGCGCCGGGCAGCCGCCGTTCCCCCCGGCGGCGCTGCTCAAGCTCTACCTGTACGGCTACCTCAACCGCATCCACTCCAGCCGCCGCCTGGAGCGCGAGGCGGTGCGCAACCTCGAGGCCATCTGGCTGGCCCAGGGCCTGCGCCCTGGCTACAAGACCCTCGCCAACTTCCGCAAGGACAACGGCCAGGCCCTCAAGGCCGCCAACAAGGACTTCATCCTGCTGTGCAAGGACTTGGCGCTGCTCGGCGGCGACGAGGTGGCCGTCGACGGCAGCTTCTTCAAGGCCGACGCCAGCAGCGACGGCATTTTCACCGCCAAAAAGCTCGACGACCAGCTGGCGGCCCTGGAGAAAAAGATCGACGCCTACCAGCGCCAGCTCGCCGAGCAGGACGCCCAAGACGACCAAGCAGGCCTGGGCAGCCTGGTGGAGGACGAAGGCCTGGCCGACAAAATCGCCCGGCTCAAGGAGAGGCGGGCGGAAAAGCACGCCCTGCGCGCGCGGCTTGAAAAGTCGGCGGACAGCCAGCTCTCCACGGTCGACCCCGACGCGCGGCTCCTCAGCAAAAAGGGCAAGACCACCGCCGGCTACAACGTGCAGATCGCCGTTGACGGCAAACACAAGCTCATCGTTGCCAGCGAAGCCACCCAAGACGGCAACGACCGCCAGCAGCTCGTGCCGATGCTGGAAAAGGCCCGGGAAATCCCGCAATCCGAGCGCCTGGTCGGGCTGGCCGACACCGGCTACCACAGCGGCGAGCAGATCCAGCGGGCCGAGGAACTCGGCTTCGAGGTCTACGTGCCCGAGCCCAAGGCCATCACGGCGGCGGAAAAGGACGGACGCTTCACCCGCGAACGGTTCCGGTACGACGCAGCCGAAGACCGCCACACCTGCCCCAACGGCGAAACGCTGGAAGCCTGCGGCAAGCCCCAAGAGCGCGGCGGCAAGCTTGTCCAGGCCCACAAGTCCAAGGTCTCCGCCTGCGCCGCCTGCCCGTTGCGTGTGCAATGCCTGACGGCAAACGCCGCCTACAAAAAACTGGAGCGCTGGCAGCACGAGGCGGCCGTCGAACGGCACCGCCAGCGGATGGCCCAAGCGGGCGGGCGCATGAGAAAGCGCAGCCAGCTCGCCGAGCACCCCTTCGGCACCCTCAAGCACCGGGCGGGCATGCACCACTTCCTGATGCGCGGCCTGGAGAAATACCGTGGCGAGTTCAGCCTGATGGTGTTGTGCTACAACTTCACCCGGGTACTGAACCTGCTGGGGTTTGAGGCGCTGCGGGAGTATTGCGCCCGGCGCGGCGGGAACCGGGCCAAAATGATCCAATATGCCTAAAAACAAGGCGCGGGGCGGCCTGTATTGAAGGATTCCCCGGCATTTCTTGCCAATGGCGTTTTAGAAAAAAGACGGGGGCGGTTATTGGGAATATCCGGCTGAACTCTTTCACAGTCTCGCACCCTACGTGCGCTTCCGCCGCAGTCAGGCGGGTGTACGCCAGCGCCGTGCGGAAGGCGGGGTCTTGCTGGGCGTGTGATTCTGCCAACGCAAACAGAGCTGCCGCCACCTCTGGATGCCTTTCCTCCCAGAGCATGTTGCCGCAGCAGGCGGCTTGCGTCCCTAGGCAGACCACGCCAGCGCGAAGTTCATGCAACCCCAGTTGGACGGTGTCGCACCCCCAGCAGAAGACCCGCTCCGCCTGGCGGGCGCTGCCCCCGCAATACTTGACTTGAGCGCCATCGCCGCCTGAAACGAACGGCGCTCGACCCCCAACATTTTGGCTCTCGCCAGTTTCAAGTCTTCGATTTGGGAGGCGCTTAAGGGCAACGGGGTTGGCTCGGCAGTAAATGGCAAGATCATGTGATCGGTCAGTCGGATGAATGGGGAACGCTATTTTAACAGGGATTCTGTTTGTCGGAAATCACCTAATGCGGTTGGATATTGAACTGCGTAATTCTTGCATAGCGGCGTAGGTTGGGTTGCGGCTCCATCGCAACCCAACGGATTCCGGCGAAATGTTGGGGTTGCCAAAAAGATGGCAACCCAACCTACGCTGCTTAACGACGTCCATAATCAGGGTTAAGCTTCAACGCTAAGTACAGGACAAAAATTTAACTGATTGATTGTCATGGGTTAAGCCAATAGCTTTTTCCAGGCCCGATGACTGCCTCCCCGAACGACCCGATCCACGAACTCAAGGCCGTCCTGGCCGAACACCTGCCTTGGCACGGCGCGAGGATAAGCTTCCTTGCCCAATTCCTGCTGGCGCTGCTCAAGGTGCGCAGCGTCAGCCTGGCCGAGCTGGCCACCGGCTTCGGCGGCAAGGCCAAGGTGGACTCGCACTACAAGCGCCTGCAACGCTTTTTCCGCTCGTTCGGGATCGGCTACGACGACCTGGCCCGCCTGCTGGTGCGCATCGGCCCGGTCGGCGACGGCCCCTGGCGGCTGACGATGGACCGCACGAACGGGCAGTTCGGCAAGGCCGACATCAACTTCCTCGTACTCGGCATCGCCTGCCACGGCATCGCCCTGCCGGTGTTCTGGAGCGTCCTGGACAAGGCGGGCAACTCCGACACCGCCGAGCGCGTCGCCTTGATGGGGCGTTTCCTCAAAGTCTTTGGTGTCGCCACGATTGAGGCGCTGCTGGCCGACCGCGAGTTCGTCGGCGAGGACTGGTTCCGCTGGCTGCAAAGCCAAGGCATCCCGTTCCACCAGCGCCTCAAGCGCAACACGCTCGCCCCCAATGGCCGGAACCGGATGATGCGCCTGGACGTGTTGTTCGGCTCGCTCAAGCCCGGCGACTGCCGGCACCTGCCGGGGCGCAGGCCGGTCTGGGGCGGTTTCGTTCATATCACCGCGCCGCGCCTGGACGACGGCGACTTCCTGTTCATCGCCTCATCCTCCGCGCCACAGGCCGAAGCCATCGGCGCCTACGCCGACCGCTGGCAGGTCGAGACCCTGTTCGGCTGCCTGAAGAGCCGGGGCTTCAACTTCGAGGATACCCACCTGACCGGCCCCGAGCGCCTTGCCGAGCTGATGGGCCTGCTCGCTCTGGCCTTCGCCTGGACTTACCGCACCGGCCAGTTGCTCCATGGGCAAAACCCCATCCTTTTTAAAAGACCCTGCAGCGTCCCCTCAAGTCCTTGTTCCGCCACGGACTCGACTTCCTCCGCAACATCGTGCTGAACCTCAGCGAGAAATTCCAGGAATTCCTATGGGCTCTGGAGGTTTTGTCCTGTACTTAGGCTTCAACGACAGCTTGGATTGTGCCGTGGCGACCGCGCCGGGATCGGCGACACTCTCCGCAAGCGCTGCGCTTTGGCCTTTGATTGCCAGCATGGCCCAGGCCCCGTTGTATTTGGCTTGTCGTATTTTGGTACTGCCAAACGATTCAAGCAGCTTATATGCTTCTTCAACTGTTGGATTATCCCATGGTGTATTTGCAGGATTCACAAACCCGCCCTCATCCACTATCGCTATCGCCATTATTGTGCCGATCGGCAGGCCGTTGAGATAATCTATGAAAGCGCGTGTATTGGCGAACGTTCGAGTGCCATAAGCCGTCGCCCACGTATCAAAGGTCTTTATGTCGCTGAACCGAATCCCTGTATTTTGGTCAACGACCGCCACATTAATACCTCGGGCACCATACTGTCCCCCGCGCGGTTTAAAAAAAGCTTTTCGCCGATTTTGAATTGCCCAAGATAGCCTGGTGAGGCTGTCAGAACGGGTGCCGCATCCAGTTGGACAGCATATTGGCCTTGCTGAAACCGGTTTTGCAGGCTGGCATATGCTTGCTTTGGTGCGCGGTCGATGTAAACTACGCCAAACCATTCCTCATCGTTGTAATTGTCGGGCTGACCACCATTGATTTCATTCGGAATGTCTTGCACCGAAGGGTTGCCGTTTTTCCACCACTCGTCGTTCCATTCAAAAGCCAATGTGCCGATAAGCACGCCTGCTGTGCGTTCTGCGGCAAGGTCGAAATAAGCCTCGTCCCATAACTGCGCGTCCATTTGCGCCTGCATCGCTTGGTTTTCCAAAGAGATGCGATGGTCATAAGAATCTGCCCCATATTCGCCGATAAAAGCAGGCTCAGTTGAAATGGAGCGCCATTGCAACAAGGCGTCGCCAAAGCTGTTGCCGCGATACAAGTTGATGCCCCACACATCAACGCTAGGCACTAAGTTATTTACGATGTCTTGCGTATAAGGCCCTGACAAATACGGAAAAGCGGCTTTGCTTAACGGATGGGTGCCAGGAATATGCGGATCGGCGATAATCGTGCTAACCGGATGCTTGGCATCCAGGGTTTTTATCAGCTTTGCCGCTTGCTCGGTAAACGCAGCCGCCGCTTCGAGGGTTGGAAATTTTTGCTTGTCATAATATTTGTTGATGTCCCATTCGTTGCCCACTGCCCACATCAAAATCGCCGGATGGTTTTTGTAAGCATTGACGATTGTTGTAACGTTGTCCATGTCGGCGCTAGGTTTACCCGGCGGAGAATCCACCGCCATGACGACTTTGATACCGTGCCGCCACAATTCGTCAAGAATCAAAAACGCATCCGCACCGGTGCCGAAATCACGGTAAACCCGCACTGTATTGACCCCCATCTGCTTCATGAGGGGAATGTCCGTGGCTTGCCATAAAGCAAATTCAGCCCCCAAACCTTCCAAAGTCGTGCCTCTGCTGCTAGGCGACCAGTTCACGCCTTTAAAGACGAAGGCCCGCTCGGCGTCTAGCGTCCCGTCAGCCATCCGCTCGCGCAGAAACAGCCGCCGGTCGCCTGCTCGGACTACAACCTCGGTTGGCAGCGCGGGCACCGCCGGATTTACCGTGATAGCGGTGCTGGTGTAGCCCAGCCATGCAGAACTGTCTAGGGGAGGTTTGCGCAGGCCCGTACGGCGACCAGATAGAAGGTGTATTGCCCGTTCATGAGGTCGGCAGGCAACGACATAGTCAGGACTTACGCAAAATATATTAACATGGGTATATTAATATTGGCCTTAACGGAGTATAATAGCCGCCTATGAAGACGAGAAAATACTCCGGCCTGAAGCCGACGCGAAAGGACTATTGTCAATTTATTATTGCGGCTCTTATGAACTACACGCAAACCTACATGGCCGACCATCATATTGGGTTTTCACATGATGCCATAAACCGTTGCCTCATGGAGGACGGCGTCTCGCCGAATGCGGCCTGGCAGTCCGTCGGGCACCTTGTCCGCCGTGGCGGGAACGCCTGCCTGATATTCGACGACAGCGTACTGGACAAGCGCCATTCTTTCAAGATAGAACGGGTGCGCCGCCAGTATAGCGGCAACGGGCATGGCGTCGTGAAAGGCATCGGCGTCGCCAATTGCGTGTACGCTAACCTGGATACCGGCGAACACTGGATCATCGATTGGCGGATATACGACCCCGACGGGGACGGCAAGACCAAGCTCGACCACGTGCGGGACATGTTCGACGATGCCATCCAAGGCAAGAACCTGCCGTTCCGCGCCGCGCTGATGGATTCCTGGTACGCCACCAAGGATTTGATGATGCACATCGACAGGGCCGGAAAGGTGTTTTATTGCCCGCTCAAAGCCAACCGCAAGGCGGACGACAGCCGGGGCAAAACCCCCTGCAAGGCCGTTTCCGGCCTGGAATGGTTCGGCGACGAAATGCTGCGCGGCAAGCTTGTGAAGATACATGGATTCCCGATGGATTACAAGGTGAAACTGTTCCGGGTTGCGGCGACAAACCGCACGGAACACGTCGCCACCAACGGCCTTTCCCAGGATTCCGCCGTCGCCATTAAAGATATGTGCGCCGTCCGCTGGAAAATCGAGCAATACCACCGCGAAGGCAAGCAAATGCTCGGCCTGGAGAAATGCCAATGCCGCAAGGCCCGCGCCCAGAGAAACCACATCGCTGCGCGATACTCGCCTGGCACTGCCTGACAAGGCTCGCCAGGAAACTCAAAACAAACATCTACGCCCTGAAAAACAACCTTCTCTCCGATTATATGAGGGAGGGGCTTAAAAACCCGTCAATACCCATGTCCTTCGCCTGACCTGAAACCGTGAACCGCCAGGGTTCTGCGGTAGCTTCAGGCTCGTGCGTAAGTCCTATTGGTTAGTCTTCAATGTCAGGGTAACCGCTTGCACAGGGGCCACAATACCGGCGAACAGGCTTGCCGCCAGTAGCATGGATTGTCTAGCGTATTGTTTAAATGTGTACATCATTCCTCCCAATGGCGGTTTAACGTTTGCAGGGTGGTGGGTTTAATTGATTTATTGAGATTGAAAGCAGTATCTATTTATAAACAACCCTATCACCGTGTTGTGAAGTGCTTCCAATTTTGAAAAGCAGATCGTTTTGCGCGTCAATCGCTTGATCCGGGTTCGCAACAAAAGGTTTTTGTTTTCTATTTTTTGAGCATGCTGCTTGCCAATGACGTGCTTGTCTTTAGGGATGAGTGCGGAATAGCTGCCCCAATCGTCTGTGTAATAGGTCCGGATATTGAATGCCTTCAAATTTGAGATCAATTGCTCGCACACCGCATCTTGGCGCCGCCCGAAAACGAACGACAGGACACAGCCTGTCACGGCATCGATGGCATACCGGAGCCAGCGTTGGTTCTTTTTGTCGCCGACGTAGCTCCATGGCTCGTCTGCCTGAACATCCATTGGAGAATCAAGGGGATGCCTGATTTCGACGGCGATCTCACGCGTACCGATGTAAGGGTTCACGGCGACCACTTCAGCGGAGCTTTTTTTAGCGTGGAAATGACGGTGTGTTTGCCGATACCCAGAATGCGCGAAGCATCCCGGATGCCGCCGCCGTTCATGGCAATGTCCACAATCTGGTCTTTGACGCCAGGCTCGTAGGCCCGGTACACGCAGTCGGTCTTGAATATTCGCCCGCACTCCTTGCAGCGAAACCGGGAACGACCGCTTTGGGTGCCGTAACGGACAACCTCGGAACTGTTGCAATACTTGCACAAAACAATTTGATACGCCATTGGAATGGTTGCCTAAGAAGCTTGAAAATTTTATGCTCTACCATACTTAATAAATCAATTAAACCCACCTCCGTTTGCAGAAGTCCTCATCACCTATCAGTCGAGGGTGGGCAGGCGTCTTTTTGCCCGCCCACCGATGATGCCGGTTCCGCGTGGGTAAATAATGAGGCCGGTTGCCCACCCAAGTTATATTCAAACGCCCTTCACCGCCACTTCCAACACCACACCCCATTGCCCGACGCACTGGTCTTTCTGCCGGTAAATGCCACGATAACGCCATAGCGCGGTGGTGCCGGGGGCGGGAAGCGGGGCGGTGTCGAGGTGGCCGGGGTGGGAGTCGATGGTGAGCAGGGTGAAACCATTGCCGCGATCTACTTCGATTTCCAGCGCTTCCATGCCTGCCTTGGCCCGATCGAGAAAGGGTTGGTCGTTGACGAACTTGAAGCTCAACACCGGCTGCAAGCTGTCCAAATCCACGGCCAAGGTTTTTTGGGCCAAGATGTTGAGGGTCTGGCCGATGGCGTCGGTATAGTGGGCTTGGCCCTTGATGAAGGCAATCAGTTCGACGAGGAAGTTGTAAATATCCTCGAACAACGGGCCTTCGGGCGGGGTGGGCAGGGTGACGGGATGGACGGCCAGCGCACCGGTGACGGGGCCCGTCACGCACGGCTAATTTCAGGGCCAACGCGCCTTCGGCAGCGTTTTTCAGGGCCGTTTGCCAATCAAGGGCGAAGCCGAAGCTGACCGTAGCCTTGTCAAGGCGGGTGAGCGTTTCGGCGGGAACGCCCAGCAAGTCGGCCATGCTAGGCAGGGTGGCGTTGAGATGGCGCAACAGGCCCAGCCTGCCGACATCGTCGCGGGGAATTGCGGAATTAGCCATGGTGAAAACCTGCAGTCAGTCCAATAGACTTGTTCCCGATGCTATATCATTTAAAATCACTAACATAGATAAATTTTTTGCAAAAATTCTGGGGAAAAAGTATTTGCCAGTATTAAAGAATGAGTCTATCTATTTGATTTATATTAAAAGTCATCGGGAACAAGTCTAATATTGTCAACAACCATCAGGGCGGCATAAGTATAGTCCCGTACTGATAAATGGCGCAATGAAAAGGTGGTTTTCGGCTGGATGTGAGGGTTTGTAGGCTTGGGGGATAGGTTCTCAGCGATTGGGGCGTAGGGCGCAGACATTGTGCCGCTAGGCGCAGTCATCCGGGGCAGGGCGCAATCATTGGGGCAATGGGCATCGTCGTCGCGCCGCCAGGCGCGGCCTTTGAGGAAGATGGCGCAGCCGTTGTGCCACCGGGCGCAGCCGTTGGGGACACAGGCGCAACTGCCAGGGCATGGGGCGCAGCCTGTGCGTCGCTAGGCTTGGCCTCTATTTACTCTACTTGCGACTGCCACAAACTGAACTTTTTGAAATCTGCCCTCACCCCAACCCTCTCCCAGAGGGAGAGGGAGCATGGATGTTCAGTTTGTGGCGGTTTTGAATACCGCTGCGTGACAAGGGCCAGGTCTTCAGGATGGAATAACAAGATCCACGGCTGTCTTGGCTTGATTCCACCAGCACGAAGGCGTTGGATTTCCAGGGAATGGGCCGTTCCAAATGGGCATCGGCGGGCAGGCTGGCCGCTTTGCGGGCGAGGGTCAGATGGGGACGGTAGGGGCGTTTGTCCAACGTGAATCCCGCCGTCTGAAGCTGCCCGGCCAGTTCGGCGGTGAACCGTTCCAATATGGGCACGGGCGCGGAAGGGCTCAGGCAGAGGATTTGCGGTTTGCGCCAATGTGCTAGGGTGTCCAGGCTCAACTCGAAACCCGATGAACTGACCGCGTCCGCCGCCGCATACGCCGCGCCCACCCGCTCCGCCTCGACATCGCCTAGGAAGGCTAGGGTGATGTGCAGGTTGGCGGGCCTGATCCACTGCGCGGCCAGCTTGGGTTTCATGGGTTCCATCGCCGCAACCAGCGCTTTCCGGACAGATTCCTCCGGCCAGAGCGCGAAGAACAGCCGTTGTTTAAAGTTCGCCATAGAGTTCCAAAACCCCTTGCAAGGCGACCGCCACCGCTTGGCTGCGCACCGAGCGGCGGTCGCCGTCGAATTGCTCGCGGCGGGTGAGGCATTCGCCGCCGCGCCGTTGCCAGGCGAACCACACCGTGCCTACCGGCTTGCCGGGCGTTGCGCCGCTAGGCCCGGCGATGCCACTGACCGCCAGGGCGCAATCTGCCGGGCTATGCCGCAACACCCCGGTCACCATCGCCCGCACAGTCTCTTCGCTGACCGCGCCATGTCCGGCCAGCACGGCTTCCGGCACATCGAGCAATTCCTGCTTGGCTGCGTTGGTGTAGGTCACAAAGCCCCGGTCGAACCAGGCGGAACTGCCCGCGATGTCGGTCACGGCTTGGCTGACCCAGCCGCCGGTGCAGGATTCCGCCGCCGCCAGGGTTTGGCGGTGTTTGCGCAACACCGCGCCAAGCCGTCCGGCGAGGGCGTAAAGTTTGTGTTCTTCGGTCATGTCGTTCTCCTCGCCATTTGTGAGCGATAATCGGAAGACTATTCCATTTGGGGTTTGGCGAAACCGTTTACGGCATGGGGGCGGGAATCTTCTTCCTAGGCTATTTACTGTTCGAGGTGCCGAGCAATATCATACTCCACCGGGTCGGCGCTAAAATCTGGATTCCGCGGATTTTGCTGGTGTGGGGGCTGATTTCCATGGGGATGGCTTGGGTGGATTCGGCGGCCTTGTTTTATGTCCTGCGCTTTCTCTTGGGGGCCGGCGAGGCGGGATTCTTTCCCTGCATCATCCTCTATTTGGCCTATTGGTTCCCGGCCAGGTGCAGGGCAAAGACTACCGCATCTTTCATGACGGCGATAGCGATTGCCGGTGTGGTTGGTGGCCCGGAATCCGGTTGGATCATGGCAGGCTTGGACGGCTGGTTGAGGCTGCGCGGCTGGCAATGGTTGTTTCTGCTGGAGTGTGTGCCTGCCGTGCTGCTGGGCCTTGCCACTTATCACTTCCTCGACAATGGGCCGACTCAGGCGGCGTGGCTGAACCCGGCGGAAAAGCGTATCGTGCTGCGCCGCTTGGCGGAGAACCAGGACGGCCGGGCCTGCGGCGGGGGATACGAGTCCTTGCGGCAGGCGTTTTTTTCGATGCGGGTTTGGCGGCTGGTTTGAGTGTTGCCAACTCAGGGGTTTTGGCTGCGTTGGCGATATTCTGGACTTTGCCGACTGCTTTCTTGTCGGGCCGGGCTGCGGCTGGCGGTATCGCCTTGATCAATTCCATCGGCAACCTGGGCGGCTATTTCAGTCCGGTCATCTTGGGCTGGGTACGCCAAACCACCGGCAGCTTGGATGCCGGTCTTTTCGTCCTCTGCGGCGGATTGGCTATGGCAGCCTTGTTGGTTTGGGGCGTAAAGCGGTAGCGTGGGCAAACCGGTCTTGGCACGCTTCACGCCGTGGGAATCCGTCAGCGTTGAACTATTCCGCCATGGACTGGCCGAATATTTTCGCCTGCCCCGCACAGCCCCCGGGAACTACGCATCTCCGTTGTGTTTCCCGGACGGTTTTTTTGTATCATGCCGTCTCGCCGGGGTGTTTTGAATCCGGTCTTTGCGGGCTGATTCCGGGCAAGGCTTGATTCCCCCAGAGGATGCGCAAGAAGGTGACGACAATGAAAAAAACTATCGTTTTTGGCCTATTCGGCTTGCTTGCTGGTTGCAGTGGTTCCGCAGAGGACTATACGGCGGTTTACCAAGTGGTGCCTGACGCGCATGTGCTGTATTTGGGCAACCATCTTTTTATCGCCAAGGACAATGACGGAGGCATGTTTTTCGTCAAGGTGAATGGGAATGGCGAGGCGTCTTCGGTGGATCGGATTTTCTAGGGCCGGATTGCTGGAAAACGGCGACCGGTTGGATCACTCAGTTCGGGATTTGCAAATGCGGAAAACAATGATTTTGGCGACCCTGCTGGCCGTCTTTGGTTGGGGGCAGGTTTGCGCCGGGGCGGCGGATCACCCCGAATTGAGCGAAGGCGATGAAGCCTATTCGGCGGAGAATTATGAAAAGGCTGCGGCTTGGTATCGCAAAGATGCGGAGCTAGGCGTCATCGTGGCGCAGGTGAATCTGGCCATCATGTACCTGGATGGCCTAGGCGTCGCCCAGGATTTCCAGCAGGCCGCGAAGTGGTTTCAGAAAGCCGCCGAACAAGGCAACGCCGAGGCGCAACATAATCTGGGCTTGCTCTATCAGGATGGCAAGGGCGTGGCGCGGAACCTCGTGGAGGCGCACAAATGGTTTGCCATTGCCGGGGCCAGTGCCAGCGTGGCGAAGGTCGAACCGGCCATGACCCAGGAACAGATTGCCGAGGCCAAAAGGCTGGCGGACGAATGGCTTGCCGCTTATAAGAAGGCTAAGGGGCGCTGAAGCCTCTCATCGATTTCGGTGCAGGGCGTGGCAGCATCCACATTCGAAGCACAGATTCCACCCATATTAAGCATCAGCCTTTAGCCGGATAATTCCTCCAGGGCCACCGCGTTGGTCTTCGGCCCCAGCGCCGCCACCAGCACCGCGCACAAGATCATCGCCCCGCCAGTGAAGACAAACACCGCCATGACCCCGTGGGACAGCAGCGCCCCGATGACCACCGAGGAGAACGCCGCGCTCAGGCGGCTCAGGCTGTAGGTGAAACCCACGCCGGTGGCGCGCAGGCGGGTGGGGAACAATTCTGCCTGGTAGGCATGAAGCACCGCCGAAAACCAATAACTGAAAATGGTGATCGCAGCGCCTACGCAGACCAAGGCCAAGCCGGTTTCGGCCAGCGGAAACAGGAAGCCGGTGGCGGCCATCAGCAGCGGCAACACGATGAGGGCGGTGCGGCGCTGGAAGCGTTCGGTGGTCAACAAGCCTAGAACTGGCCCGACCGGGCTGACCATGGCGATCCAGAAGCCGTATTCCAGCGACTGCCCTAGCGTCTTGCCTTGCGACATCAGGAAAGTCGGTGCCCAGTTGGCAAAGCCGTAGATGCCGATGGTTTGCAGCAGGTGGAAGCCTAGCATCAGCAGTGTGCGGTTACGGTACGCAGGCTGTAGCAACTCGGCGATGCGGGCTTTCGCCGCGACCAGCGGCGGCGAGGCTGCGGGCTTGGGCAACGGCCCGGTTTCCCGTCCCACCTCGCGTTCGATGGCAGACATGACCGCCTCCGCCTCGTCGTGGCGGCCTTGGGCTTCCAGCCAGCGCGGCGATTCCGGCAGGACGCGGCGCAGATGCCACACAAACACCGCCCCCGCCGCGCCGATGATCATCACCCAGCGCCAGCCGTCCAGATGCCAATGCGTGGGTACCAGCCACTTGGACAGGAACGCCACCGCCGGAATGGCGGAAAAACCGACCACCTGGGTGATCGCCACGTAACGCCCGCGCATCTGGCTAGGCATCATCTCGGTGACATAGGTGTCGATGACCACCAATTCCGCGCCGATGCCGACCCCGGCCAGCAGCCTCGCCGCCATCAACCACTGTGCGTCGGGCGCGAACGCGCCGAGCAGGGTGAACAGCGAGTAAATCAGCAACATGAAAATGAACGCCCGCCGCCGTCCGAAGCGGTCGCTGCCCATGCCGAACAGGACTGTGCCGAAAAACATGCCGACGAAGCCCGCCGCCAGGGTCATGCCGAATTCGTCACGGCTCATGAAGCCGGATTTTTGCAAGGCCGCGCCGAGGTAGGCCATCATGAAGATGTCGAAGAAATCGAACCAGCCGCCCAGGCTGATAAGTGTGATGAAGCGGTGGTGGAAGCCCGATACCGGCAGGCGTTCCACCCGTGCTGCGACGGCGGCGATGGCGGAAAGGGGGGAAGTTAGGTTGGATTGTCGCATGGGGCTGGATTGATGGGTGAGGAAGGCTTGCCACCGGAACATCGCCCATTGTCGCCGGCTCCCGCCGTATCGGCAAAGCCAAAGGCGGGAGGTGCAGGGATGGCATCAGTCGAGTGGTGTCAAAAGGCGGTCTTTGCGGGCTGGATGATGGAGGAGTTAAGGGGCGGGTAGCGTTCCACAAGGAAAGCTGTCAGCATGGGTAAACCAAAAAATCTGAGGTAGAGACAAAATGATTGAATTCATCGGCTTCATGGCCGCTTTTTGCACCACGGCCGCTTTCGTGCCGCAGGCAATGAAGACCATCAAAAGCAAGGATACCTCCGGTATTTCCCTGTGGATGTATGTGATTTTCACCACTGGCGTTTTTCTGTGGTTGGCATATGGAATTGCCATCGACAACCTTCCCGTCATTGCCGCCAACGCGGTCACCTTCGCCCTGGCCGCGACGATTTTGTGGTTTAAGCTCAAATATAGATGACGTGGCGGGGTAGGTTTTCTGATTTGATCGGGGTGGCTGCGTTCCAAGCAATGCCATCCCCTGCGGCAGACGCCAGCCATCCCGCCACCCCAAGCCAAGGACGGCTTTGATTCAGTGGCTCCAATCCTTTTCCTCCCTATGCTATTGGCTATTGCCGAAAAGTTGTCCATGGCGGCTTTCTGCCTTGGGAGAGGCCTTCCCGTCGTCTTTTTCCGTCGTCGGTGGGGGCTGTCCATAAATTCCCGCTTTTCCTTGCGCCAGTCTGTTCGCGCTTTCAGGAGCCATGTGCGGATTAGCGGTACGTCCGTCAATTTTTGCGAATTAAAACATATTGATTTAATTGAGATTTTATTGAGGGTGTCGCCAAGCGGCGAAACCTCAAAAATCCCACTTGACTTCGGTGGGCATGGTTTCTATATTGGCTACCGGGGTGACGAGTGGGGGAAAATGGGAAGAAGTGGTGGCATAATTGTTCCGGGGCTTCAATCCAATCAATCTTGATGACAAGGGCCGTTTGGCCGTGCCAACCCGCTACCGGGCGGAGTTGCAGGAATGCTGCGAGCAGCAGTTAGTGTTGACGGTCAGCCCTGACCGTTGCCTATTGCTGTACCCCTTGCCCGAGTGGGAGGACATCGAGCGCAAAATCAGCAAACTTTCCAGCCTAGACAAGCGCGCCAAGCGGTTGCAGCGGCTGTTGGTCGGCCATGCCACCGAATGTGAGATGGACGGTCAGGGCCGTGTGCTGATCGCCGAGCCTTTGCGCCAGTTCGCCAGCCTGGAGAAGCGGGTGGTTTTGGTCGGGCAGGGCCGGAAATTTGAAATATGGAACGAAGAGGTCTGGAACCGCAGCCGTGATGAGTGGCTGGCAGAAGAAAACATGGATGATCTGACCGATCTTTCTCCGGAATTGGGCAATCTGTCATTTTAATGAATATAAGCAATAGCCTTCACTTTCCAGTCATGTTGGCCGAAGCACTGGAAGGGCTGGCTGTGCGCCCTGACGGTTTTTATGTCGATTGCACCTTCGGCCGGGGCGGACACAGCAGAGCGATCTTGCGGCGCTTGGGGAGTTCAGGGCGTTTGTTGGCTTTGGACAAAGATCCTGCCGCCTTAGTTTCGGTGGAGGCCAAAATGCTGCTGAAAGAACCTCGCTTTACTCTTGCCCACGGCAGTTTTGCAGGCCTTGCGGGGCAGGTCGCACACCGGGCGATGCTGGGGAAAGTCAGCGGCGTGTTGATGGATTTGGGGGTGTCTTCTCCGCAATTGGATGAGGCGGAGCGCGGTTTCAGCTTCCTCCGCGACGGCCCTTTGGACATGCGCATGGATACCAGCCAAGGGCCGACGGCCGCGCAATGGCTGGAGCAAATTGAGGAAGATGAATTGGTTAGGGTGTTGAAAATGTACGGCGAGGAGCGTTTCGCCCGGCGCATAGCGCGGGCCATCGTGGCGGCAAGGCCCGTCGAGACCACCCGGCAGTTGGCCGCGCTGGTCGAGAAGGCCGTGCCGGTCAAGGAAAAGCACAAGCATCCCGCGACCCGCAGTTTCCAAGCCATCCGCATCGCCGTCAACCATGAGCTGGACGAATTGGAACAAGGCTTGGCGCAGGCGATGGAGGTGCTGGCCCCCGGCGGTCGGCTGGTGGTGATCTCCTTCCATTCCTTGGAGGATCGGATCGTCAAGCATTTCATCCGCAGAGCAGGAACGGGGCAAGCCTACGCCTTCGCGCCTTCCCGTGTTGACAGAACACAAGCCGATGCTCAGGGCTGTCGGCAAGGCGGCAATGCCCGCCGAAGAAGAATCGAGGGCGAATGTCCGTGCGCGCAGCGCGGTTTTGCGGGTGGCGGAGCGGATGGCGTCATGAGAAGTATGGTCGTGTTGCTGGTGATTTTGGTGGCATCCGCCTTGAGGGTGGTGTACACGATATACCGTTCGCGCATGTTGATCGACGGAAAACCGCGTATCGAGCAGGAATTGGAGGCTTACGATATGGAGCTTGGACAGCTTCAATTGGAACAAAACACCTGGGCCGAGCATAGTCGTATCGAAAAATTAGCGCGCGGCAGGTTGGGCATGGGAATGCCCCAACGGGATTCCATCATTTACATCAAACCATAAAACAGGTTACCCGATGATAAGTGTTGTCCGCCCCAGAATAAACGAAGAAACGGATTACTCTAAGCGATGGAGTGTGTTGCTCGGCGCATTGATGCTCGGCATGGTGGTTTTGGTCGGCCGGGCGGTGAATTTGCAAGTGCTGGATCGGCAGTTTCTCAAGCATCAAGGCGATATACGCCATGTCGGCCAGGTTTCCGTGGCGGCCCATCGTGGTCGCCTGCTGGATCGCAATGGTGAATTGCTGGCGATCAGCACACCGGTCAAATCGGTATGGGTCAACCCCAAGGAATTCGAGGCGACGGAAAAAGGCATTAAATCCCTGGGTGATTTGTTGGGTGTGGCTGTGCCGGAAATCCACGAGCGCGTTGATGACCCTGGCCGTGGCTTTGTCTATCTGAAGAGAAGGATCAGCCCCGAATTGGCCGATCAGGCCATCGCCTTAGGGCTGCCGGGTGTTTATGCGGATCGGGAATTCCGCCGTTATTACCCCACCGGGGAAGTCACCGCCCATCTGATCGGCTTTAACAGCATTGACGACCAAGGCCAGGAGGGCATGGAATTGGCCTATAACGACTGGCTGAAGGGTGTCCCCGGCATCAAACGCATCATGCGTGACGGCAAGCGCCGCATCATTGAGGATCTGGAAAATGTCCGCCTGCCTGTGCCGGGCAAGGATCTGTCCCTGAGCATCGACCAGCGACTGCAATATCTGGCGTACCGGGAATTGAAAAAGGCGGTTATCCAAAAGAAGGCCAAATCGGGTTCCTTGGTTTTGCTGGACGCCGAGAATGGCGAAGTGCTGGCGATGGTGAACCAGCCTTCTTTCAATCCCAACAGCCGCGCCAAAATCACCGGCAATGTGTCGCGCAACCGCGCCATGACCGACGTGTTCGAGCCAGGCTCGACTATCAAGCCGTTTGTCGTGGCATGTGCCATGGAATTGGGCAAGGTGCGTCCTGAAACCATCATTGACACCAACCCAGGGCAAATGCATGTCGGACAGAACATTGTCAAAGATGTGCATAACTACGGAGTGCTGGATGTCGCCCGCATCTTGCAGAAGTCCAGCAATGTGGGCGTCTCCAAAATCGCCCTCAACCTGCCTTCAGCCAAGTTTTGGGCGTTCTACAACAATCTAGGTTTTGGCCAGCCCTTAGAAACCGGTTTCCCCGGTGAGACCAGTGGTCGGCTGTCCGCCGACCACCATTTGTGGCGGCCTTTCCAGCAGGCCACCCTGTCGTTTGGCTACGGTTTGTCCACCTCGCTGTTGCAGTTGGGGCGGGCCTATCTGGCCATCGCCAATGATGGCGTGATGCCCATGGTCGGCCTGCTTAAGCGCGACAAGCCAGTCGAATCCCATCAAATCATGTCGGCGAAGACCGCAGGCAGCGTCCGCTCCATGCTTGAAAATGTGGTGAGCAGAGAGGGTACGGCTTTGAAGGCGAGTGTTTCCGGCTTCCGCATCGCCGGCAAAACAGGCACGGTGAAGAAAGTCGGTGCGCACGGCGGTTATACCAATTCCCAATATCTTAGGGTTGTTCGCGGGCATGGCCCCCGCAAGCGACCCCAAGCTGGTCATGGTGGTGATGATCGACGAGCCTTCGGCGGGTGAATATTATGGTGGCGCGGTGGCCGCTCCGGTGTTCGCAAGTGTGATGGAAGGCGCCTTGAGTTTGCTCAATATCTCGCCGGATCAGGAAGTGCCAGTGCCTGTGCTGGCCGGAAAGGATGGCGCGATATGAGTCCTGCCAGGGAAGATGGCTCCTCCCTGGCCCGGTTGTTGGCCGGATGGGTGGAGGTTCCTGCTGGGCTTGCGCAGGATGTGCGAGGTCTTTGCCATGACAGCCGCAAGCTGCGTCATGGCGATTTGTTTTTCGCCTTGGCGGGAAGCAGGGTTCACGGGATGAGGCATGCCGCCCAAGCCGCCGCCTCGGGCGCTTGCGCGATTGTTTACGATCCCTCGCGGGGAGGGGTGGAACTGGCCGAGGATGTGGAAATCGGTATTCCTTGTTTCCCGGTGGAGAGGCTGGATCAGGCCATGGGCTTCATCGCCGACCGTTTTTTTGGTGGGCCTTCATCGCATATGCAAGTGCTGGGTGTGACCGGCACCAACGGCAAGACTTCGTGCAGCCATTTCCTGGCCCACGCCTTGGGGGCTGGCGCGTCCGCCGCCGTCGTTGGCACTTTGGGCTGGGGTGCTCCCGGGGCTTTGAAACCTACGACACACACGACGCCTGATGCCATTGAAGTCCATGCCTTGCTGGCCAAGTTGCTGGCGGAGGGGATGGTTCATGTGGCCATGGAAGCATCTTCCCATGGGCTGGATCAGGGCCGTCTCAACGGAATTCGCTTCCAGGGCGCATTGTTCACCAATTTGAGCCGCGACCACTTGGATTACCACCCAAGCATGAAGGCTTACTTGGAAGCCAAGCTGCGTCTGGTCGATTGGCCCAGCCTGAAGTTCATTGTGCTCAATTTGGATGACGCTAGTGCCGCAGCCATTGCCGAACGAGCGGCTGCGGACACGAGAAAAATTGGTTTTAGCTTGGACGCGGCAGGAAAATCCATGCTTTTCTCCGATGTGGAGATTGTCGGGGCCTCGGGCGTCCGCCACGGCCAGGATGGCGTTTCCTTCGATGTCCATTTCGCAGGCCAGGACTCCCATGTTTTCGCGCCGCTGTATGGTGACTTCAACGTGGAAAACCTGCTGGGCGTGGTGGCGGTGATGCTAGGATTGGGCTACGACCTTCATGAGGCGGCACTCCGCTTGGTCAATGTCCGCCCTGTCCCTGGGCGCATGGAACGGTTCGCCGGGCCGTTCGGATCGGCGGTCGTGGTCGATTATGCCCACACGCCCGATGCCTTGCATAAGGCATTGACCAGCCTAAGGTGCCATTGCCGAGGTGCCTTGTGGGTGGTGTTCGGTTGCGGAGGCGACAGGGATCGGGGCAAGCGCCCGCAGATGGGTTCCATCGCCGAAACCTTGGCGGATCGGCTGGTGCTGACCGATGACAATCCCCGTTCGGAGGATGGCGATGCCATCATCCGGGACATTCTCGAAGGGTGCGGGCGCAAGGACGCTGCCGTTATGCGCGACCGTAGGCTGGCCATCGCTTCGGCATTGCGGCAACTTCGGGAAGGTGATGTGCTGCTGGTCGCCGGCAAAGGGCATGAGGTTACCCAAGACATCGCCGGGGTGAAACAGCCTTTCAGCGACAGGGCTGTCGTCCAGCAATTGCTAGGCCTGCAGGAGGAAGAGGTGGGGATATGCGCTTGAGTGAACTGAGCCGGATCGTTTCGGGGGAACTGCAAGGCAACGATGTGGAATTCGCCACGGCCAGCATTGATACGAGAACCTTGAAACCCGGCGATTTGTTTGTTGCCATTGGCGGGCCGCGCTTCGACGGCCATGATTTTGTCGGCCAAGCCAACGCTGCCGGGGCTTGCGCCGCCATTGTGGAGCGCAGCTTGGATGTCGCCTTGCCCCAGGTATTGGTGGCCGATGCCCACATCGCGTTGGGCAAGTTAGGCGCGGCTTGGCGACAGGCGAGTTCTGCGAAGGTGGTGGGCCTGACTGGCAGCAATGGCAAGACCACGGCCAAGGAAATGATCGCAGCCATTTTGGGTGTCCGCGATTCAGTTCTCAGCACTCGCGGCAATCTCAACAACGATTTTGGCGTACCTCTGACCTTGTTGGGACTCCAGCCCGGACACCGTTACGCCGTGATTGAAATGGGGGCCAACCATCTGCGTGAAATCGAATATGTGGCCGGGCTGGCCAAACCGGATGTCGCGCTGATCACCAACGCCGGGGCTGCGCATTTGGAAGGCTTCGGCAGCCGCGAAGCTGTGGCGCGTGGCAAGGGGGAGATCATTGCCGCCTTGACGGACGAGGGCGTTGCCATTCTCAACGCGGACGATGCCTACATCGGTTTGTGGCGGGAAATGGCCGGATCCCGCAAGGTGATTGGTTTTGGATTTAACGGCGACGCCGATGTGCGCGGGCTACCGGATTCGGTGCGAAGCGTTGGCGGGGCTGGGGGGTTCCAAACGCGCTTTAGCTGCGAATATTTAGGCGAGCGCCATGAAATCATGCTGAATCTAGCGGGCAGGCACAATGTAGCAAATGCCTTGGCGGCGGCGGCAAGCTGTCTGGCTTTGGGGGTGGGCTTCGGACAAATTGCGGAGGGATTGTCCCGCGTGGTGCCGGTGGCGGGGCGAATTCAGCCTGAGCGGGCGGGCAATGGCGCTTTGCTGATCAACGACACTTACAACGCCAATCCAGCCTCCTTCAAGGCGGCGCTCGATGTGTTGTTGGCTGTGCCCGGCGAGCATTGGGTCGCGTTGGGCGCGTTCGGTGAATTGGGCGAGACCAGTGCCGCCCTCCATGCGGAATTGGGTGCCTTGGCCAGATCATCGGGAGTGGCCCGACTGTTTGCCACCGGCCCGGACGCGGACAAGGCGGCGGAGGCCTTTGGCCCTGGTGCGCAGTTTTATTCGCGCCAGGAAGAATTGATCGAAAAATTACAAGAAGAGTTGCGCGAGGATGTGGCGCTGCTGGTGAAGGGCTCGCGCAGCCAACGCATGGAGCGCGTCATTGAGGCGTTACGCGCCAGGACGGAAACATGTTGTTGAAATTTGCCGAATGGCTGGAAAATTATATCGATGTTTTCCGTGTATTCCATTATCTGACTTTCCGGGCCATTCTTGGGGTGCTGACCGCGCTGGTCATTTCGCTGATCGTCGGCCCTTATATGATTCGCCGCCTGAGCCGCTATAAGATTGGCCAAAGCATCCGTCAGGATGGGCCGCAATCGCATTTTTCCAAGGCGGGGACGCCCACTATGGGCGGCGCTTTGATCTTGGTGTCCGTTGCCATCAGCACTTTGCTGTGGGCGGATCTAGGCAACCGTTACGTCTGGGTGACTTTGCTGGTGACGCTGGCTTTCGGCGGGATTGGCTTCATTGACGATTATAAGAAGCTGGTCTTGCGCAACAGCAAAGGCTTGGCTGCGCGGCACAAATATGTGGGACAGTCGGTCTTCGGCCTCGCCGCCGCCCTCTATCTTTACCACACGGCGAGCCTGCCGGCGGAAACCACGCTGATTGTGCCTTTCTTCAAGCACATCCTGCCGAATTTAGGCTGGTTTTACGTGGTGATGACTTACTTCGTTATTGTCGGCACGAGCAATGCGGTCAACCTGACCGATGGCTTGGACGGTTTGGCGATCATGCCTACCGTGATGGTGGCGGGGGGCTTGGGCATTTTCGCCTATGCCTCCGGCAATATCCATTTCGCCGAATATTTGGGCATTCCCTTTCTGCCCAGATCCGGCGAATTGGTGGTGTTTTGCGGAGCCTTGGTCGGGGCGGGCTTAGGATTCTTGTGGTTCAACACCTATCCTGCCCAAGTGTTCATGGGGGATGTCGGTGCCCTGGCTTTGGGGGCCGGCCTGGGTGTGCTGGCTGTGTTGGTGCGGCAGGAGATCGTTCTGGTGATCATGGGCGGGGTGTTTGTGATGGAGACCCTGTCGGTCATGTTGCAGGTCTTGTCCTTCAAAATGACCGGCAAGCGCATCTTCCGCATGGCACCGATCCACCATCATTTTGAATTGAAAGGCTGGCCTGAGCCTAGGGTGATCGTCCGCTTCTGGATCATCACCGTCATCTTGGTGTTGTTTGGCCTGGCCACCTTGAAGCTACGCTGATTGCAAAGACAGAGACGGTCATGAACAACGCAAGCACCGAAACATTGCCGCTGTCCTTGCTCGGGCTTGACCGGTCTTCCCGTGTCCTGGTGGTGGGTCTGGGGGCGACGGGCTTATCGGTGGCGCGTTTCTTATCCCATCGGGGAATCCAATTGGCAGTGGCCGACACGCGAGCCAATCCGCCTGGATTGGCCGAGTTGCGTGAGTGTTTGCCGGATGTGGCGGTGTTTTTGGGCGGGTTCGACCCCGCCGCGTTCGCCAGGGCCACGCATCTGGTGGTCAGTCCGGGTGTGGCATTGGAAACGTCGGCGATCCGGCAGGCGATCCGCTTAGGGCTGCCAGTGTTCGGCGATCTCGACCTGTTCGCCTGTATGGCCCAGGTTCCAGTCATTGGCATTACCGGGGCGAACGGCAAAAGCACGGTCACCACCTTGCTGGGCTTGATGGCTGAAGCCGACCAGCGCAGAGTCAAAGTTGGCGGCAACCTAGGTACGCCGATGCTGGATTTGCTGGACGAAGAAGCCGAATTGTATGTGTTGGAATTGTCGAGTTTTCAGTTGGAGCGCTCTCGATTGTTGGAGGCGGAAGCAGCGACGGTGTTGAACATCAGCCCCGACCATTTGGACCGCTATCCCGACCTCCAAGCTTACGCCGACGCCAAACGGCGAATCTTCAATGGCCAAGGACTGATGGTGCTGAATGCCGATGATCCAATGGTCGAGGCCATGGCGGAAGAGGGTAGGCGTTGCGTCCGGTTTAGCTTGCAAGAAACGACGGATGCCGAATATCGCTTAAGCCATGGGGACGGGCAGGAATGGCTGGTGAGCAGCGGCGAACGGCTGATGCCTGTCAGCGAAATACGTCTAAAAGGCCGGCACAACATCGCCAACGCCTTGGCGGCTGTGGCCTTGGGTGACGCGGTAGGTTTGTCCAGGACGGCGATGGCGAAGGCGCTGCGCGAATTTGCGGGGCTGGATCATCGCATGCAATGGGTTGCGGACATTGACGGGGTTTCCTACATCAACGATTCCAAGGCCACCAATGTCGGCGCCTGCATCGCGGCATTGGAAGGTTTAAACGATCCGGTGGTGCTGATCGCTGGCGGTGATGGCAAGGGTGCGGATTTTTCAGTGTTGACCGAAGTGGCGGCAGCGAAAGTCCGTGCCGCCGTTTTAATGGGCCGCGACGCGCCGTTGTTGGAGCAAGCGTTGAGCCCAGTGGTGGCCACGGTGCGTGTGGACACGATGAAGAAGGCGGTGGCCACCGCGCGCAAGCTGGCGCAAAAAGGCGATATAGTGTTGCTGGCACCTGCTTGCGCCAGCCTCGATCAATATAAAGACTATCGGGAACGGGGCCGCGTGTTCGCGGACGCCGTGAGGAGTTTGCTGTGATGAGAACGCTAGTGGCCGGCAAAAACCGGGGATTGGTGCTGCAATGGGGACATAAACGCTTCTACCTAGACACTGTCTTGTTGAGCGCGTCCATGGGTATTTTGGTGCTGGGCTACATCATGGTCGCCTCGGCTTCACTGCATTTGGGGGAAAAGCTGGCCAACGACAGTTTTTATTTCCCCAAGCATCAACTGGTGCATGTCTTCATGGGGTTGGCTGCGGCGGTATTTGTCGCGTCCCGGCCCTTGGTATTCTGGGAGAAGTCCGCCAAGGGGCTGTTCCTGGTGGGATTGTTTTTGCTTGTGGTGGTGTTGGTTCCAGGACTAGGCAAATCGGTGAACGGTAGTGTCCGTTGGTTGAGCATCCTAGGCTTGCGCATCCAGGTTTCCGAAGTGTTCAAACTGATCGCCGTGATCTATATGGCGACGTTCATCACCCATCGTTTGCAATTGGTGAGGACTTCCTGGCTTGGCATGGTACGCCCGATGGCGATGTTGGGGATGGCTTGCGCGTTGTTGTTGAAGGAGCCGGATTTCGGCTCCGCCGCCGTGATTGTGGCGGTGGCGATGGGGATGCTATTCCTGGCGGGCGCGCGCCTGGTTCAGTTCGGCATATTGCTTGCATTTGCGGGCGTCGGCGCCGGACTCCTGGTGTTCAATTCCGCCTACCGGCTCAAGCGCGTGTTGAGCTTTGCCGATCCCTGGGCCGATCCATTGAACACGGGTTTCCAGTTGACCCAGGCTTTGATTGCCTTCGGACGTGGTGAGTGGATGGGGGTGGGTTTGGGATCCAGTGTGCAGAAACTGTTCTTCCTGCCCGAGGCCCACACCGATTTCCTCTTCTCGGTGATTGGGGAGGAGTTGGGCTTGGTGGGAGCCTGCGTGGTCATCGTCTTGTTTTCGATCATCGTCTGGCGGGCCTTCGTGATTGGCCGCTTGGCGGAACGGGTGGAGAATCGCTTTGCCGCGTTTATCGCCTATGGACTCGGCATTTGGTTCGGCCTACAGGCGTTCATTAACATGGGAGTGAACATGGGCATGCTGCCCACCAAAGGGCTGACCTTGCCGTTGATGAGTTATGGTGGTGGCAGCATGATTGTGATGTGTTCCGCGTTGGCTTTGCTGTTCCGTGTGCGTAGCGAAGTCATGGAATCGTGCGGTGGAATGTCCAGGGAGAGATCCGCATGGTCACGCGTGTCATGATTCTGGCCGGCGGGACCGGCGGACATATTTTTCCGGCCTTGGCGGTCGCCGATGAGTTGCAGGCGCGGGGCTGCGAATTGCGCTGGATGGGAACCGAGGCAGGCATGGAAGCCCGCTTGGTTCCACAGAGAGGCATTCCCATCGACTGGCTGTCGGTTGCCGGTTTCCGCGGCAAGGGCTTGTGTGCTAAATTGCAGGCACCTTTCAAATTGCTGCTGGCGTGTTGGCAGGCGGGTAAGATATTGCGGCGCTTCAAGCCCGGCGTGGTGTTGGGCATGGGCGGCTTCGTGGCGGGGCCGGGCGGAATCATGGCCAGAGTGTTGGGTATCCCGTTGGTCATCCATGAACAAAACCGAATTCCCGGCACGACCAACCGACTCTTGGTAAAATACGCCAAGAAAGTCCTGGAAGCCTTTCCCGGCAGTTTCAAGTCCAACGTGGATGCCGTTTGCGTGGGTAACCCGTTGCGCCGGGCCATCTTGGAGGCAGTGGCTCAGGCAAAACCGGCTAGGGATGGAGCGCCAAGGTTGTTGGTCGTGGGTGGCAGCCTGGGGGCGAAGGCATTGAATGAAATCGTCCCCGAGGCGGTCGCCTTGGCCGGCGGCAAGTTTGCGATCCGCCACCAGACCGGCGTAGCCATGCGGGCCGAAACCGAAGCCCTCTATGCCCGACTGGGCGTGGCGGCCGAAGTAGTGGCTTTCATCCAAGACATGGCCGAAGCCTACCGGTGGGCCGATCTGGCGATTTGCCGCGCAGGGGCGATGACGGTGAGCGAATTGGCGGCTGCGGCCCTGCCTGCCATTCTGGTGCCGTTTCCTTATGCCATTGACGATCATCAAACTGCCAATGCCTGTTATTTAACCGAAGCCGGTGCGGCATTGTTGATACCCCAATCTCAATTGACACCTCAACACCTCGCAGAACAATTGAACATCTTAATCCAAGTACCCGAATCCCTTTCCACGATGTCCCGTAAAGCCCGCAGCCTGGCCAGGCTCGACGCCGCCGAAAAGGTTGCGGAAATTTGCTTGGGCGAGGCCAGTCGTATGAATATGCCGCAGCCGGTGGCCGGACATTACGGCATGAAACGTATTCGCCATATCCATTTCGTCGGCATCGGTGGCGTCGGCATGAGCGGCATTGCGGAGGTGCTGCTCAATCTGGGCTATCAGGTCTCTGGCTCGGATTTGCAGATGAACCCCAATGCGCGGCGTTTGGCCGATTTGGGGGCTGAAGTGTTTTTCGGCCATGCGCGAAAAACGTGCGGGACGCCGAGGTCGTGGTGATTTCCAGTGCCGTCGGCAGCGCCAACCCGGAAGTGGTCGCGGCCAAGCTGCATAAGATTCCGGTGGTCTCCCGCGCCGAGATGCTGGCCGAGTTGATGCGCTTTCGCTATGGCATCGCCGTTGCCGGCACCCATGGCAAAACCACCACCACCAGCCTGACTGCCAGCGTCCTGGCCGAAGCCGGGCTGGATCCTACGTTCGTTATCGGCGGCAGGCTGAATAGCGCAGGCACCAATGCGCAATTGGGCAAGGGTGATTATCTGGTCGCCGAGGCGGACGAAAGCGATGCCTCGTTCCTGCATCTACAACCGATGATCGCCATCGTCACCAATATTGACGAAGACCACATGGAAACCTATGGCGGTGATTTCCAGCGGCTGAAGGACACGTTCATTGAATTTCTGCATCATTTGCCCTTTTATGGGCTGGCGGTGTTGTGTCTGGACGATCCGGGCATCCGTGAAATTCTGCCTAGCGTCAACAAGCCGGTGAAAACCTATGGTTTGGGCGAGGAAGCTGACATCCGTGCGGTGGACATTGAAAGGCAAGGCCTCAGCACACGGTTCACGGTGTTGCGGACCGGTTGCGATAGGCGGCTAGGGGTGACGCTGAACCTGCCGGGCAGCCACAACATCCTCAACGCTTTGGCAGTCATTGGTGTTGCCACCGAGTTGGGAGTTAGCGACGAGGCCATCCAGCGCGCCTTGGCCGGATTTCAAAGGCATAGGGCGGCGTTTCCAGATCAACGGCGAACTGCCATTGGGCGGAAGGCTAGTCACATTTGTCGATGATTACGGCCACCATCCACGGGAAGTCGCGGCGACTTTGGATTCCGCCAGCCAGGCTGTTCCCGGCCGGCGATTGGTTGTCGTGTTCCAACCGCACCGCTACACCCGCACCCGCGATCTGTTCGAGGATTTCGTGGGCGTGTTGTCGAAAGTCGACTTGCTGGTGCTATTAGATATTTATCGCGGCAGGGGAAGCGCCTTTGGCCGGGGCTGATGGGCGTTCGCTTTCGCGGGCCATCCGCCTGCGGGGTCTAGTCGATCCGATCTTTGTGCCGAAGGCTGAGGAATTGGGCGAGATATTGCCGAAGATCCTCGCTGCGGGCGATGTGGTGTTGACGCTGGGGGCGGGCAATATTGGCGCGATGGCGGCGGATTGCCAGGCAAGCTTGCCGTCAAGATGGAAAAAGCGGGAAATGCGAAGAGTGGGTCAGTTTGGCAAATTGCATTCTCTAGGATGTGGAATGCTTCCTTGCGTGGGGAATTGCGCCAGAATGAGCCGCTTTGCGACCACACCTCCTGGCGGGTGGGCGGAGCCTGCTGAACGGCTCTATTTGCCTGCCGACCTGGATGACTTGTTGTGTTTTTTACGCTCCCTGCCTGCGGAGCGAACCCCTGTTCTGGCTAGGTCTGGGCAGCAATCTGCTGGTGCGCGACGGGGGCATCCGAGGTACGGTCGTTTGCACCAAAAACCGCTTAAAGGGGATGGGCCTGATTGAGGGGGACGGGTTTATGCCGAGGCGGGCTGCCTTGCGCCTTGGTCGCCCGTTTTTGCGCCGAGCAAGGATTGGATGGCGCGGAGTTTCTGGCCGGCATCCCCGGCACTTTAGGTGGAGCTTTGGCGATGAATGCTGGCGCGTTTGGCGGAGAAACCTGGTCTTTAGTGGACAGGCTATTGACGGTGGACTGTTTGGGCGATGTCCATAGGCGGATGGCGGGAGAGTATATGGTCGGTTATCGCAGTGTGCTATGGCCCTCGTGATGAATGGTTTTTAGCGGCTGAACTTAAGCTGGTTTCTGGCGATACCTTACAGAGCCGGGAACAGATCAAGTCGTTGTTGGCCAAGCGCGCAACAACCCAACCAGTCAACCAACCCAGTTGCGGATCAGTGTTCCGCAATCCTCCGGGCGATTATGCCGCCCGGCTGATCGAGTCCTGTGGTTTGAAAGGCTGCCGCATTGGCGGTGCCTGCGTATCCGAGAAGCATGCCAATTTCATCGTCAACCTAGGCGATGCGACGGCCCGCGATATCGAACGTTTGATTGAAAGGGTGCGCGACGAAGTGCAAAAACAACAGGGCGTGAGCCTGGTGCCAGAGGTCCGCATTGTGGGCGAACCGGCGGATCAGTAAGCATTTAAGAGGCGGAAGTGAGCGTTCGAATGACCAACGCTGAAGTATTCGGTCGGGTGGCTGTCCTGATGGGCGGCGCGGCGGCGGAGCGCGAGGTATCTTTGAAGAGCGGGCGGGCTGTGCATGCCGCCCTGCTGGGGCGCGGCGTGGACGCGGTTGCGCTGGATGTGGGATCCAAGCTGATCGAACCCTTGCTCGAATCACACTATGACCGGGTGTTCAACATCATCCATGGGCGTGGTGGCGAGGATGGCGTATTGCAAGGCGCTTTGGAGGCGCTAGGAATCCCTTATACCGGCAGTGGCGTCTTGGCCTCTGCCTTGGCGATGGACAAGCTACGGACAAAACTCTGTTGGCTGGGGCCGGCTTGCCAACTCCTCGCTGGATGCTGTTGGATCGCCTTGATGACCTAGGCCGTTGTGCGGAGGATTTGGGTTTTCCTCTGATCGTCAAACCTGCCAACGAAGGATCAAGCATCGGCATGAGTCGGGCGGAGAACTTGGAGGAACTGAAGCAGGCTTATGAGATTGCCGCGCAATACCATTGCCAGGTTTTTGCCGAAGTTTGGGTGACAGGCAAGGAATACACGGCGGCGGTGCTGGACGATGAGGCTCTGCCCTTGATCCGGCTTGAAACCCCCCATGCATTTTATGACTTCGACGCCAAGTATCGCGCCGATACCACACGCTACCATTGCCCTGCCGGTTTGGATGGGCAGAAGGAGGCCGCGATCCAATCCTTGGCGCGCAAGGCCTGCCAGTGCATAGGCGTAAAGGGATGGGGACGTGTCGATCTTCTGGTCGATGCTGAAAACCGGCCTTGGTTGATTGAAGTCAATACGGTTCCCGGCATGACCGATCATAGTCTGGTACCCATGGCGGCAAAAGCCGCAGGCATCGAATTCGGCGAGTTGGTATGGCGAATTTTAGAAACCAGCCTCGCCCCGGAGTAGCACGGTGCAATCCTCATTCTCCAAATCGACGCGGAAGAAGGGGAGCAGGATTCGGGCGAAAGCTGCTGAAGCTGGCCGGGCTGTCCGTCTTGGTGGGGCTGGGCTGGTTGGCTTGGGAGCGATTGCCACCGCTTGAGCCGGGCACCTTATTCCCCATAGCGTTTGTCCGGGTTGAGGGCGGGATCGAAAACCTGGATACGGCGAAATTGCAGGAGGCGTTGTTGCCGATGATCGACGATGGTTACTTTTCCCTGGATATGGCGGAAATCGAAGGGGCCGTCCGCTCCTTCGCTTGGATTGACCGGGATCCGGTTGACAAGGGTATGGCCCGACACACTGGAAATTGGCATCACCGAACAGAAGGCGGTGGCGCGTTGGGGCGATCGGGCCTTGTTGAATCCGAAGGGGATGCGGTTCGCGCCGGGCGGCATCGAGGCTTTCGGCTATCTTCCTGTGATTTATGGCCCTCCCGGCATGGAAGCCTATTTGTTGGAGATGCTTAAGCGTCTCAACGATAAATTGGCGTCCAAGGGGGTGGGTGTGGCGTCCTTGGACATGAGCAAGCGCAGGGCTTGGATCGTCAAGCTAAACAATGGATTGGAGCTTCAATTCGGCAGGCAAGATGAACCGCTCATGTTATTGGAACGCTTTCTGGATCTGGTTCCCAAATTAGGCGAGGATAGTTTTGCCCGGCTGAAGCGGGTGGATCTGCGTTACCCCAATGGTTTTGCCGTGATATGGAAATCAGAGGCGGAGAGCGGAGCGAACATCAAAGGCGAAAATGGCACGGGATTCCCACTTAATGGCACGGCCAGCAATATGGCGGTAGAGAAACACTAGCATGGCAAGAAAATCGGATCGAAACTTGATTGTTGGCTTGGATATCGGCACATCCAAAGTAGCCGCCATCGTCGGGGAAATGGGGGAAGATGGGGAGATTGAGGTTATCGGCATTGGTTCCCATCCTTCCCGTGGCCTGAAAAAAGGCGTGGTGGTCAATTTGGAGGCGACGGTGCAGTCGATCCAACGCGCCATTGAAGAAGCCGAGGAAATGGCGGGTTGCCGCATCCACTCCGTTTATGCGGGGATCGCGGGCAGCCATATCAGCAGCATGAACTCCCATGGCATCGTCGCCATCAAGGAGAAAGAGGTCACGCAAAGCGATGTGGACCGTGTGATTGACTCGGCGCGGGCGGTTGCCATCCCCGCAGACCAGAAAATCCTGCACATCCTGCCGCAGGAGTTTGTCATCGACCGCCAGGAAGGCATCAAGGAACCCATCGGCATGTCGGGCATACGCCTGGAGGCGAGGGTGCATATTGTCACCGGCGCGGTGAGCGCGGCGCAGAACATCGAAAAATGCATCACGCCGTTGCGGCCTGGAAGTGGACGATGTCATCCTGGAACAACTGGCTTCGGCCTACGCCGTGCTGGCGGAGGACGAAAAGGAATTGGGCGTTTGTCTGGTCGATATCGGTGGTGGCACCACCGACATCGCGGTGTTCACCGATGGTGCCATCCGGCATACGGCGGTGATTCCCATTGCCGGCGACCAAGTCACCAACGATATCGCCGTGGCCTTGCGCACACCCGCCCAGTACGCCGAAGAGATCAAGATCAAATACGCCTGTGCGTTGACGCAATTGGCCAAGCTGGAGGATAACATCGACGTCCCTAGTATTGGCGAGCGCCCGTCTCGCCAGATTTCCAGGCTCAATCTGGCGGAGATCGTCGAACCGCGCTATGAGGAATTGCTGCTGCTGGTGCAGTCGGAGTTGCGGCGCAGCGGATTTGAGGATTTGATCGCCGCCGGCATCGTCCTCAGCGGCGGTAGCGCCAGGGTCGAGGGGCTGGTGGATCTGGCCGAGGAGATTTTCCATATGCCGGTGCGTCTGGGGCTGCCGCAATATGTCACGGGATTGGGTGAGGTGATCCGTAATCCCGCTTATGCGACCGGCGTGGGATTGCTGCTGTTCGGACGCCAGCATGGCCCCCATGGCGAAAAGGGCGTATCGGGTGACGGAGGATTCAAGGGGATGTGGAACAAAATGAAGAGTTGGTTTCAGAGTAATTTTTAGTTTTTTTGGCAGTCAAGTCTCAGGAAGGCTCAGGGTGAATTTTATGAAATTTGAAATAGCGGATTCCTACAGTCAAAAAGCCGTCATCAAGGTGGTCGGGGTGGGCGGCGGCGGCGGCAACGCCGTGAATCACATGGTGAACAGCCATATTGAGGGTGTGGATTTCATTTGCGCCAACACCGACGCGCAGGCGCTGAAGAGCGTCAACTCCCGTTCGGTGATCCAACTCGGCAACGCCTTGACCAAGGGTCTAGGTGCCGGTGCCAATCCCGACATCGGCAAGCAGGCGGCCAAGGATGACCGCGAGCGTATCATGGAAGTGCTGGAAGGCGCGGATATGGTGTTTATCACTGCCGGCATGGGCGGCGGAACCGGCACCGGTGCCGCCCCGGTCATCGCGGAGATCGCCAAGGAGGCGGGTATCCTCGACCGTTGCCGTGGTGACCAAGCCGTTCCATTTCGAGGGTAAGAAGCGCCGCGCCATCGCGGAGAAAGGCATTGAGGAATTGAGCCAGTTCGTCGATTCCCTGATCACCATCCCCAATGAAAAGCTGCTGCCGGTGTTGGGCAAGAATGTCAGCCTGATCCAGGCCTTTGCCGCCGCCAATGACATCCTGCTGGGCGCGGTCCAAGGCATCGCCGATCTGATCACCCATCCTGGCATCATCAATGTGGATTTCGCTGACGTGCGCACGGTCATGTCCGAGATGGGCATGGCGATGATGGGGACTGGTGTCGCCAGTGGCGAAAACCGGGCGCGCGAGGCTGCGGAAAAGGCCATCGCCAGCCCTCTGCTCGACGATATCAATTTGCAGGGTGCGCGTGGCATTCTCATCAATATCGCGGGCGGGTCGGATCTCACCTTAAGCGAATTCAACGAAGTCGGCAACGTGGTCCACGAATTCGCCGCTGATGATGCCATCGTGGTGGCCGGCGTTTCCGTGGATTCCGAGCTGGGCGATGAATTGCGCGTGACCGTCGTCGCCACAGGGCTGGCCACCCAGCGGCAATTGAGCGAAGCGCCGATCCGCCTGGTGAAAACGCATAACGGCGAGATCGACTATGGCGCGCTGGACAAGCCGACGAGCATCCGCAACAAGCCAAAGCACGAACAGGGGCTCTGAACCCAGAAAGGAGATGGATTTGGAATACCTGGACATTCCCGCTTTCCTGAGACGGCAGGCGGATTGAAGGAAAGGCGGAAGCGGGCCGCATTATGACGGGCTGCGACAATTTGTAACATTGTCATGGCACGTGGAGCCGGTTATCCTATAAATATTGTGCCTTTTATTCTTGGGCGGATGAATTCCTAATCTTATGGGTGAGCTGATGATCAGGCAGAGAACACTGAAAAACGTGATAAGAGCAACAGGTGTGGGATTGCACACGGGACAGAAGGTCTACTTGACCTTGCGGCCCGCCGCGATCAACACAGGCATCAAATTCCGGCGCGTGGATCTGGCCGACCCGGTCGTGATAGACGCCAAGCCCGAGAATGTCGGAGAAACTACTCTTTCGACAACCCTGGTCAATGGCTCGGTCAAGATCTCCACTGTGGAGCATCTGTTGTCCGCCCTGGCGGGGTTGGGCATAGACAATGCCTATATCGATGTCAGCACATCCGAGGTTCCCATCATGGATGGCAGCGCGGGGCCATTCGTGTTTTTGATCCAGTCGGCGGGCATCCTGGAGCAGGATGCTCCAAAGAAATTTATCCGCATCAAGAAAGAGGTGTTGGTCGAGGACGGCGACAAATGGGCGAAGTTCGAGCCTTACGATGGTTTCAAGGTGACCTTCACCATTGACTTCGACCATCCCATGTTCAACAAGGACAATCAAACCGCCAGCATCGATTTTTCTTCCACGTCTTTCGTCAAGGAAGTCAGCCGTGCCCGCACCTTCGGCTTCATGCGCGACATAGAGGCTTTGCGCAAACGCAAATTGGCCTTAGGCGGCAGCATGGACAATGCCATCGTCGTGGATAATTACCGCATACTCAACGAAGACGGGTTGCGCTACGCGGATGAGTTCGTCAAGCACAAGATCCTTGATGCCATCGGCGACCTTTATTTGCTCGGGCATAGTTTGATCGGTTCCTTCGTCGGCCACAAATCCGGCCATGGCCTCAACAACCTGCTGTTGCGGGAATTGATCAAGCAGAAGGATGCCTGGGAAGCCGTGACTTACAGCGAGGATGAAGGTTTGCCGATTTCCTATATGCGCACCATCCAGGCCGTGCGTTAAATCCAACATCCCTTTGGTGCAAACGCCGCAGGTGCCTCTGGCCGGAGCGGCGTTTTTATTTTTGGGCGTAACGCTCCATGGTCGCGCCTAGGCGGGCCAATGCCGCGCTGAGTTCGTCGTCAGCGGCGAAGCGGCTGCTGGCCTTGACCATTTCGATGGTTTCTGAGGAAGGCTTTTTCATCGGCGCCACCGGTTTCTCGAAATCTGTCGGCAACGTGAGGCTAAGGTTGCGGATCAGAACCCGCTTGATGGACAATTCTCCGTCGATATTCAGTTTCGCCAGGATTGACGGAGCGAAGAAGCGAAGTTGCGAGGCAAAAGCTTGCGAATCGGTATACAACACCAAGCCACCGTCTTCCTGTGCCACGCAATCCAGGCAATGGGCGGCCATTGGGCCGGGTATTGCTTGCTTGATCTTCCTGAGCAATTCTGCATGGAAGTCGATGCGCCGGTGGATGTCCTGAAAAATCGTGTTGTTCAGGAATTGCCGGGTAGGTTCGGGTTTGTTTGGCATTGAAGCGGCATCGATTACGATGGAACCAACGAACCAAAATCCAGAAGAAGCCCTGGCAAGGCTTTTTCTGCTTATCGAAGAACGCAGGCTTGGTCTGTGTCGCCAAGCCTGCGCCATGGCAAAGCCACGCCATGGCGGGGCTTTGCCAAAGGGGATCAAGTCTGATCTAGTCGTCCACGGCAACGATGACGTTGGGGGCTTTGATGATCGCATAGGCGCTGCCGCCGACTTTCAATCCGAGGTTCTCGGCGGAACCCTTGGTGATGATGGAAACGATTTCAACGCCGGGGGACAGCTCAATGACAACCTCGGAATCGACCGCGCCGTGGGTTATTGCCTTCACTGTGCCTTTGAGAATGTTACGCGCGCTGAGTTTGAGTGACATGATTCTGCCTGCTTGCTTAAGGTTGCTTAGTGTTCAGTTTGGGATTTAACCCACCCGCCATTCTGTGACCCAGCAAAAACAATGTCAAGGGAGGATTGGCATTCTTTGCATCAACAGTCGGGATATTCCACCGACTGCGCCTTGATCAAACAATATACCCGGTCATTTTTAGATAATTGCAAATCTTCCACGGTCTTGCCGTTGACCTCCGCCACCACGGTCACGCCGGCGTCGATTTCCACCAGCGCGCCATGGCGGCGGGGGATGATGCGGACGATCTTGCCAGCCAGTTGGTTTTGGATGGTGATGCCTTCGAGGCGCTGCCGGGACAGGGCGATTTGCGCGGCCCGCACGCTGACAGTGACCGTTCTCCCTTCGTTGGCAGGGGCGGGGGGCAGGATCAAGCGTTCTTTCCCCAGCCTGGCGATGCTATAGCCGTGCTCATGATGATTTTCCAATATGTCCACGCTCCAGAAATTGCGCAGATCCATGGCATCGGCGACCTCAGCCGCATCCGCCTGGCTTAGGACATCCAGGCAGGTGCCATGGCCGATGATGTGGCCTTGGTCAACTAGGGTCAAGGTCTGGGTGAGATAGAGGATTTCATCCAGGGAATGGCTGACATATAGCATCGGAATCTGCGACACATCGCGGATGCGCCGCAGAAAAGGCAGGATTTGCCGTTTCAATCGTTCGTCCAGAGCCGATAGCGGTTCATCCATCAGCAGCAGTTGCGGGCTGTAGAGCAAGGCTCTGCCTAAACTGACGCGCTGCTTTTGTCCGCCGGACAACTGGCCGGGTCGGCGTTCCAGCAATTCGCCTATTTCCAACAAATCCACCACCGGCCCCAGATCGAAGCGCCGTTGTTTGGGGGCCAGTCGGCGGTAGCCGTAAAGCAGGTTGCCTCGCACCGATAAATGCGGGAACAACTGGGCATCTTGGAACACCAGGCCGATATGGCGGCGGTGGGGCGGGACAAACTGACCCGAGGCCGAATCGAACAGAACCTCCCCATTCAATACCATCCGCCCCGAATCGGGACGGAGCAGGCCGCTGACGCAGTGCAGCAGGGTGGTCTTGCCCGAGCCGGAGGGGCCGAATACCCCGCTGACTAGCTCATCCAAGCCGATCTTGAACGCCATGGAATAACCGCCCCGTTCCAGGCGGATATCCATTTCAAGCACTTTGCCCTCTGATGCCTAGGCGGTTTTCCACGCGCCGGGTCAGCAGGTCGCTGGCCAATAGGGCAGACAACGACAACGCCATCGACAGGACAATCAAGCGCATCGCCTCCGCATCGCCGCCGGGGATATGGCTGGCAGTGTAAATCGCCAAAGGCAGGGTGCGGGTTTCCCCTTCGACGTTGCCGACGAAAGTGATGGTCGCGCCGAATTCGCCGAGGCTGCGGCTGAAACCCAGTATCAATCCCGCCAAGACACCCGGTAGGGCCAATGGCAAAGTGATGGTGAAGAACACCGCCAGCGGCCCCGCGCCCAGCGTGCATGCCGCCCCTTCCAGCCGAGGATCAATCAGCCGCATGGACAAGCGCATCGAGCGCACCATCAATGGAAATGCCATGACCGCAGAGGCCAGCGCCGCGCCTTTCCAATTGAAGGCAAAGGACAGCCCCAAGTGACTATTCAACCAGCTTCCGATGATTCCCTGATTGCCAAACAGCACTAACATCAAATAACCCGGAACCACTGGCGGCAACACCAAGGGCAGATGGATCAAGGCATCCACCAAGGCCTTGCCGGTGAAGTCCTTCCGCGCCAACAGCCAGCCCGCTGCTATCGCCAGCGGGCAAACCAACAGAGTCGCCCAGGCGGCCACTTTGACTGAAAGCAAAACGGCGGAGACTTCATCTTGGGTCAAGGTCATTGTTGTTTGCCTGTATTCAGATCAATCCCATCAGCCATGCCGCCAAACCTTCACCGCCGAGACCACCAGGATTGCGGATAACAGCGGCAGCAACAGCCCGCTGGGTATGACGCCTAGCAACTGCCCGCCCAGGAATGCGCCGACCAGCGACCCTACGGCCATGACTAGCAAGAAGTTGAAATTTTGGCCCAACACGGCAAAGCTCTTGTCACGGCTGTAGCGAGTGAAACCTGTCAGCATGGTGGGCAAGCTGACCGCCAGCGACAAACTACCCGCCAGCTTGATGTCCGCGCCAAACAGCAATACCAGTGTGGGGATGAGGAGTTCGCCGCCCGCCACCCCGAGCAAGGAGGCGACTACGCCAATGGCGAACCCGGCGGCGACGCCGCCACCGCCTGGGCTGTTCCACTGAAAAAGGGATTGCCGCTCCACGCCGCGCCATGTCCGAACAGCAGCACCAAGGCGATTATCACCAGCAGGACGGCGATAGTCCGGTACAGAGTTCCAGATTTGATCTGCGTCGCCCAACCCGCGCCCAGCCACGCCCCGGCAAGGCTGCCGACCAACAGGTTCACGATCACCGGCCAATGCAGGCCGATGCTGCCGAAAGGCACGGCGCCCGCGCGGAAAGGCAAGGCGGACGCCACGACGACTAGACTCGTCGCCTTGTTCAGAATGACCGCTTCCAATGCGGCGAAGCGGAACGCACCGATCAACAGCGGCAGCCGAAACTCCGCCCCTCCCAGCCCGATCAGACCGCCCAACGTCCCGATGACGGCACCGCCGCCGAATACGCCCAGTTTATTCTGTCTCATGTCCACCATGACCTGAACTTTTACTTCGGCACGCTGAAGCCATACCGGGCGAACACGCCCGCCGAACTTTTCAAATATTCGAAAAACGACTTGGCGTTGCTGGACTGGGTTATTAACGCCGCCGGATAGACGATGGGGGCATGGAGACCCGCCGGAAAAGTGGCGAGGATTTCCACCTGGTCACTGACTTTCGCATCTGTCTCGTAAACGATGCCGACACATTCTCCACGTGCCACCAAACCCAGGGCGGCGCGCACATCGTCGGTGCCCACGATCCGCGAGCGGATGGAGTCCCACCAGCCTAGGTTGGTCAGCGCCTCCTTAGCGTAAATTCCCACCGGTACCGATTCAGGCTCGCCAGTGCAAAGCTTGCCGGCGAAGGAGTTGGCGAAATCGAAGCCTTTTTCGAGCCGCACCGGAAAGCCTTTACCCTTGGGCGCTATCAATACCAGTGTGTTGCCCAGCAGGTTGACCTGCGAGCCATGATCGATTTTGCCTTTATTGTATAGGTAATCCATCCATTTGCTGTCGGCACTGATAAAGACATCGGCAGGCGCGCCGGCTTCGATCTGCTTGGCCAAGGCACCCGAGGCGGCGAACGAGGTCTTGACCTTCACTCCATGGCTGGCCTCGTAGGACTTGGCAATTTCGCCTAGGGCATTGGTCAGGCTGGCGGCGGCGTAAACCGTCACCTCGCCGCCAGCCAAGGCTAGATGGGAGGCCGACAGCAGAGCGAAAGCGGCAAGCAGTTTGAAGAAGTTGAAGGGATGTTGCGTCATGGCATGTCTCCGAAATGGGCGGATTGGAAGCGGATTCGCTATATATAAAAGGGCATAACAGCCTTCCAGGTCAAGCTTGCCGAAAAAAAACCTTTGGATTTCCATGACCTGAGCAACGGGAAATTGCCATAAAATACAAAGACTAAAGGACTTTTTGGTGTGCATGGAAAATTATCTATTCCTATTCCATGCTAGGGATCGGCAGATGACAGGCGAATTCGTTATATCGTAATATACATAACGTATGCGGCACCTGTCCGCACCTATTGTCATCCCACGAGGAACGAACCCATGAACACCCGAACCATTGGCAAGTTAGCGCTCGCCGTCCAGATAACACTTTATGGCGGTGAATCCTTCGCATTGAGCATGGAAGAGCGTATGGAGCAGATGGAAGGCATGATGAAACAAATGCAGAAACAACTGGACAAGTCCCAGGAAGAAAACGCCCAGCTTAAGAAGCAGTTGACAGGAAAGGCAGCCCCGGCGGCGAACTTGGTCGGCGTCAAGGAAGATAACGCGGTCTTGAACGACAAGATCGCAAACCTGGAAAAGAAAATCGACCAAGACAAGAAAGCCACCCTTGAAGCTGCCAAGACCGCTCCTAAGTTTGAGGTCGGCCCCAACGGCGTCACCTTCAAATCCGCCGATGAAAATTACAAGCTAAGGCTCTCGGGCTATGGCCAGGCCGACGCCCGTTTCTTCGCGAACAATGGCACTTTGGGGGCGAACACAGACGCCAACCATGCCGTCAATGACCAATTCCTGATCCGCCGCGCCCGTCTGACCCTGGATGGCACCTTCTTTAAATGGGCTGATTTCCGTTTCTCGCCGGATTTCGCAGGCAGCACGTTGCGTCTATATGATGCTTTCGCGGATCTGCATTATTTCGACTATGCGGCCTTGCAGGCTGGCAAGATGCGCGTGCCTATCAGCTTGGAGCGCTATCAAACCGCCCCCAACCTGACCTTCATCGAGCGTGGGTATCCTGCGGAGATGGCGCCGAACCGGGATGTGGGCCTGATGCTCCACGGCCAGATTCCCTATCCCGGCTACAAAACGCAATATACGGTTCAACCCATGTTCAAGGATTTCCTGTCTTATGAACTGGGTGTGTTCAACGGCACCCGTGACAATCAGGCGGTGCAGAGTTCGGACTCCGACAAGGACAATAACAAGGAAGTGGCCGCCCGCCTGTTCAGCCATCCCTTCCTGCATTCCGGCATTCCCGCCTTGGAAGGGCTGGGCTTAGGCGTCGCCGGCACCTGGGGACAACCGAAGAACAACAACCTGCCCAGCCTGGTCAGCGTGGGCCAGAACAATATCGTGAACTTCGTCGGAGGCACGGCCAATACCTTGGCGACAGGGCAAAGCTATCGCATTTATCCGCAGATGTACTGGTATTGGAATTCCTTTGGCCTGTTAGGTGAATATGTGCTGTCGTCGCAGGATCTGCAAGGTTCCTATACCTCGGCGGGCAAGACTAAAGGTGCCGCGACAACAATGCAAAACGATGCCTGGCAAATACAAGCTTCCTATGTGTTGACCGGGGAAAAGGCATCTTTCTTCGGCGTCAAACCGGCGCAGAATTTTGATCCGTTCAATGGGAACTGGGGCGCTTTGCAATTTGCCGCCCGCTACACCGAACTCAACGTGGATAATTCCATTTACCAAAATTTTGGCACGAAGACCGTGCCTATATACGTCTTCGCCGATCCCCGGCAATCGGTGACGCAGGCATCCACTTGGAGCGTAGGGTTGAACTGGTTCCTCAACAACAACATAAAGATCGCGACCAACTACGACCAAACCCATTTCAAAGGGGGAGCGGGGACGGGAAACATCTATCTTAGCCGGGACATGGAAAAGGTGTTCATGACCCGTTTCCAATTCCAGTTCTGATTGGCATGAAAGAGGTTTAGGCTATGAACAACATCCACGCCTTGATTACCGCGTTGCGTTCCCGCTTCGCCTATGCTTTTCTGTTAGTCTTCATGATGGCAGCTTGGCAATTGGCTATGGCGGCTTCCGTATCCACCCAATTCTATCTGGGTGGCTATCTTAACCCCGGAGCGCCAAATAGTTTCAATCTCGCGGATTTGCAAGCCTTTGCGGCAGCGAATCCATCGGCGCAAAAAACCATTTCCGTCACGAACAGCAGTGGAGGCACCGATGTCTATATGGGTATTTCACTCAGTCGTTTTTTGGGTTATTTCGTCAGAACAGATCCCACTGTCCCCAAAAATGATATTTTGCGGAACTATGTCGTCGCCACCGGCACCGATAACTACAAGGCAGTGTTTTCGTTGGGCGAGATCAATTCATCGTTTGGCAACCAAAATGCCATCATTGCCTATCAATTGAATGGCCAAAACCTGAGCACCAATGGATTCGCCCGTATTGTCGCTCCTGGCGATATCAAGGCGGGTCGGTGGGTCTCCAATTTGGCAAGTCTTGAGGTCGGCCATGTGCCTTATCTGGCGGGACCTGGGGGAGTCTCTTCGCGATTCACTGTAAGTGGTCAAGTATTCAGCCCTCTGAGCTATGATGAGACGAGCTTGCCCGGAACCCTGGCCGTATCGACGGTGACAGTGAATACGCAGCCACTGGCGGGGACAATCTTTACCGGCATATCCCTATGGAGCTTGCTCAACCAATCTGGTATCAATGCCGATCCGAATGTCAAGAACGATATTCTCGGAAAATACGTCATCGCAACAGGTAGCGATGGATACCAGGCAGTCTTTTCCCTAGGCGAACTCAGCCCAAGTTTTGGCAATCAGGCGGATTTGCTTGCCTATGCCAATACCCCCGGCTATCCGTTGACCGCCGATGGATTTGCCAGGATCGTAGTCCCCGGCGATCTCGCCAAAGCTGGACGCTATGTGTCTAATCTAATCTCCCTGGAAGTCGTCAATGCGCCGAACTACGTTTCTGTTGAATGCCTGTTCAATTGGGCAGAGAAAATCTATCCAACACTTCTTTCTCCGGCAGGATTTCCCACGGCGGTTTGGAATGGCTACAGCTATCGTTACTATTCGGCAACTAAGGCCTTTTTAGTTGTTTCTTCCATCGACAACCATGTTTTTTACATCGGGCCAGATGGAAGATGGCAGGATGAAGGCTTGATATCGTATTGGTTACCTCTGGCGGGTTGCCAGTAACTAAGCTTTCGCGCCAACATTTGAGCAAGGCCCCAAGGACAACCGGATGGGCAGTGATTATGCCAAATATGGGCATGGCGGTGTTGCCGTCGAAAGCCGCACCAATGGCGGTGTTTGGTTGCTAACGAGCCAGTTCACGCAAAAAATGGTCTATGACGACCATCCACTCGCTGTCCCCGTGAGACTTCGGTAACGCCGCTATTATCGTCTGAGAGGGTGGGACGAGGACGAAACCCATGGCGATTGGAGCGCGGTGCAGACCCTGGGGGTGGGGAGTTTTCGCGGATCGAGGGCTTGCGGGTCGAAAATTGGGTGTGAGAGCTGCGCAAGACCATAGCCAGGTAGTCGGGCAACAGCTTTATCCTTGCCAGACAAACATCCCGAATCGTCGGGCGCAAGAAGACGCGCCCGACCTTATATGGCTGAAAAATTTTTTCCGTTCGGCTTGATGCTTGGGCAATGATGGGTTGTCAGTTTTATGCCAATTGTTCCCTTCAGCACATCCGCCCCAACTTTGAGGAGAAGCCCGCCTAGCTATTGGGCAACGGCTTGTCCTCTTGTGAAAATGCCAAAAATCAATGCCTTGTCTGTTTCTGACAGACCATTAACCGCCTTTCTCCCTTGCCGTTTTTATTGGAAAAGTGGCTGGCCTGTTTCGTGCTGCAATCCGCTATATATGAAAATTCATAACGAGAGGTGGGGCTAGATGTTGCTGGAAATGAGTGTCAGCATGCGCCGGGGGGCTTTTGACCTGGCTACGAATTTGGCGGTGAAAGACGCCACAACCGGTCTTTTCGGCACATCAGGCGCGGGCAAGAGCACATTGCTCGGGCTGATCGCCGGTACGCTTCAGCCGCAAAGCGGTCGGATCGTGCTGGATGGGAAGACGCTTTTCGATAGCCGGAAGGGCATCATCGTTCCGCGAGAGCAACGGCCCATCGGCGCCGTGCTGCAGCAGGATTCGATCCAGGGCGACGAAACCGTAAAGGCCAGCCTGCGGGCCGTCTATGGGCGGACGCTGAAGCAAAGGCGCTTGTTCAAGCCGGGGCGTCTCGTCGATCTTTTGGATCTTGGAGGAATACTCGACTGGAAAACCGATCAATTGTCAGTGGGGGAACGCCAGCGGGTTTCATTGGCCTATGCTTTGTTGAAATCGCCCCGTATGTTGCTGCTGGATGAGCCCTTCGCGCCCTTGGGCAATGGTTTCAGAACCCAGCTTCTGCCTCTTTTGCGGCGGGTATCCGATGAATTCAAGCTTCCTGTGTTCTATGCGAGCCATTCTCTGGGCGAGATTCTCGACCTCACCAATCAATTGATTGTGTTGGCGAATGGCCGTGTGCTGCGCAACGGTGCCTTTAAGGATATGGCACGGGAAGAGAATCTGCGTGACTATTTGGGTGTGCGGCAAATCGAAAATGTCTTGCCGGTGACTATCCATTCCCATGATATTGAAGCCGGTTGCACCTTGGCAAAGACCTATGGTGTCGAACTGGTTTTGCCTTTGCGTCCCCATCTCCCTATCGATAGCATAGTCCAGGTTTCCGTCCGATCCTGCGATATCGCCTTGTCGCGGCATTATCTGGCGGGGATTTCTATCCAGAACCAGATCAAGGGCCGGATTTGCGCCTTGGTGCCCATGGCGGAAGGCATCCTCGTCCAAATTGACTGCGGCAGCACCGTGCTGGCCGGCATAACGCCAAGAGCCTGTCGGGACATGGCTTTGCAGGAGGGCGATACGGTGTATTGCTTGGCCAAGACGCAGTCTTTTTGCTATGTCGCCGAGTTGGATACGGTGCCATTTCGGCAAGCGCCGAGTCCCGCCGGGACAATTTCCCTGGGACAGGCATCTGGTTCGCAAGGGAGCCACGCTCCAGACGAATCAACAGGTTCCAGTGCATGGCCTTACCCGGCCTGGCACAGGCATTAGTCTGCTTGGCCGCTGCGGACTATCGGCTGTCCCCGGCTCAAGCGTGTCCAGCCTTGGCCGATGCGGTAGACGAACCACATCGTGGTGATGGCGAGGATCGGCAAGCCCACCGGAAAAGAAAGCGTGAGGAGGCCTATGGCTAAGGTTGGCAGACTGTACCAGAAGCTGTGGAACTGCCACCGCAAATGCGATTCCAGCCAAGTGCCGTGGGCCTCTTTGCGCTTCCAATAGATGAGCAAGGGCGCTAGAAAATAAGTGATGCCGATGCCAAAGGTGGCGGCTTGCAGAACATAGATCGCGGTGACATAGTTTCTCAGCGTTTGGTCGGGGGCGTGGGATGCTGGCTTGAACATAGTGATTGGCTCCGGATTTATCAGGGTTTAGCATTGGCTTTGACGCCCGCCGCCTTTAAGCGTTCATCGAATTCCTGAAGGCGTTCCAAAGTGCCGATATCCATCCAGAAACCTGGATAAAGTTCCCCACTGACCTTTTCTTCAGCCATGGCCAGCCGCAGCAGTGGGGCGAGGGGGAATTTGCCGGGCTTTTGGCCTGCGAACAATTCAGGCCGGTATACGCCTATTCCGCTGAAAGTGTGGCGTGGCTCGCCGTTGGCCAGCACCTTTTCACCTTGCAACGCGAAATCGCCGCGTGGATGGTGGGCAGGGTTCTCGACCAGCACCAGATGGGCGAGTCCTGACGGTCGGTTCATCAGGCGGTCAAAAGGATAGTCGGTGGCGAGATCGCCGTTAACCACCAAAAACGGTTTTTCGCCTAGCAAGGGCAGGGCGCGGTGGATGCCGCCGCCGGTTTCCAGGGCTTCCTCGCCTTCCTGGGAATAGACGATGTTGACGCCGAACCGGCTGCCGTTGCCTAGCTGGGCCTGGATTTTCTCGCCGAGATGGGCGAGGTTGACGACCAGTTCGGTGTAGCCAGCCTGCGCCAGGGCGTTGAGCGTGTGTTCGATCAGCGGGCGTCCACCGGCTTGCAATAAGGGTTTTGGCGTGTGGTCGGTGAATGGGCGCAGGCGTTCGCCGCGCCCTGCCGCGAGGATCAGCGCTTTCATGCTGTTTGTCCCAAGGCTGATTCCATCTGCTCGATGACGCCGTCCTGCAAGAAGGCGAGGAAGTCGGCCAGTTCAGGATGGCGGCGGCTGGCTTCGACAATATACCGCATGACGCGGGGGATGTCTGCTAGATAGCCTGGCTTGCCGTCGCGCAGATTAAGGCGCGCGAAGATGCCCAACACTTTGATATGGCGTTGCAGGCCCATCAGGTCAAACCAGCGTAGGAATCGCTCCGGGTCTGTTTCGCCGACCAGCCCTTCATCCAGCAGCCGACGATGGTAGCTTAACGTCCAGTTTTCCACGCGCTCCTTCGGCCAGACGATGTAACAGTCGCGCAGCAGGGAGACCAAATCATAAGTCACAGGGCCGATAACGGCGTCTTGGAAGTCCAGCACACCAGGGTTGTCCACATCGGTAATCATCAGGTTGCGGGAATGGTAATCGCGATGCACACACACCTGCGGCTGTTTCAAGGCGCTGTCCACCAGGATCTGCCAGGTTTTGGCGAGGATGGCTTGTTCCGCCGGACTCATCTGCCGCCCCAACAGGCCCGCCAAGAACCATTCCGGGCATAGATCCATTTCCCGGCGCAGCAGGGCTTCGTCGTAGAGCGGCAGTCCGCAGGAGCGGACGTCAACCCCGCGCTTGAGCTTGCCCAGGCTGTCTAGCGCGTCGCCATAGAGGCTGTCCGCCGTTTCTTCGTTGAGGCTGTCCAGATAGGGGCGGTTGCCGAAATCACACAGCAGCAGGAAGCCTTTTTCAATGTCTTGGGCGTGGATCTGCGGAGCTTGCACACCCGCCTCGCGCAGCAGGCGGGCGATCTTGATGAAAGGCAGCACGTCTTCCCGGGCAGGGGGGGCATCCATGACGATAAAGCTGTCCGTGCCTAGGGTGGCGCGGAAATAACGGCGGAAGCTGGCATCGCTGGAGGCGGGGCAGAGGCTTTCCACGCTTAAGTTCAAGTCTTGTCTCAGCCAGGCGGATAGTGCCTCAAGACGCTCGTCGGGTGGATTCACCATGTTTTAGGTTCCTAAGTTGAAAAATGCCCAATGATGGGGATGATGCGGTAGAATGGAAGCATCACTATGGAATATTTCACCATAAAACCGCGTCCGCAAGATATGCCGTTCCTCCATGCCTTTTTTTCGAGTCGAACTTATACCTTTCCAGCAACTTCTCCCACGCCAGGCACCTATCTCGCCATAGGCTGTTTTCCTGTGTTGTCCGCGTGATTGTCCGGCGGTTGCGAAAAATGATTTTTCCACAAATAAAGCAAACGGCTTTGTGCATGATGTTCGCCTTGGGGGCAGGTGATGCTATGGCTGCCGCCGCAGGCTGGGATTGCCAGCGCGGAGCGGACGGCAAGGAATGGGTGTGCGTCACGAGCAAGAACAAGCCGGCCAAACCGGCGGAAGAGGGTCGCGTTGCGCAGCCACAGGACGAAGAGGCGAAGAAGGGACCTCGTCTGGAAACCGCCAAGACTAGCGGCCCCGGTGCCGACACGGGTTGAGGAAACGCCCAAGGCACCGGACGAGGTGCCTGTGCAGCCCCGCGAGACCGTCCAGAGCAGCCCTGCCGAAGCGCCTGCACGGCACGAAGAAACCGCGCAATCTGTGAAACAGGCGGAACCTGAAGTCCAGCGCTTCCGTCCCGAGTCGCGGAAGATGCTGGGGGAAAAGACGCCGTCCTCGCCAGCGCCGGAGAAACCGAAAAGCCAAGCCGAAGCAGCGGCGAAGGCAAACCCCAGTGTAGCCGCCACCCAAGCGCCTGTGAAGACAGGCTGGAATTGCCGTTCGGGTGCGGACAAGGCGTGGGATTGCGCCCTGGTCGGATCCGATCCGCGTGGCGAGGCCCATATCGTGGGCGAGAGCGGTGGCGCGTCCACCCCTAATTGGATACAGTCAGGCGATATGACCCGCGAGGATGAGCAACGCTTTGCCGGCATTCTGGCCCGAATGCCTGCCAACCCGTGGGCTCTTGAGCTGTGGCCGCAGGAACAAGCGCGAATGGACGGCGGGCACCGACTTCTTGTTGAGCGAGACGATCGGATCTTGCGCGAGAAGTCGCCGCTGGAAATCCAATCCGAACGCGCCGAGCTGATTCACGGCGAATCTTCCAATTACCAGGGTTCGGCGGAGTTGGTCCGGGCCGACCAGAGATTATATGGCGAGTTTGTCACGCACAACAAGGAAAGCGGGGTGCTGAATGCCCAGGGCAATGTCATTTACCGGGAAAAGGGCCTGTCTTTTTCCGCCGACACGGCCTTCATGAATCTCAACACCGACGCAGGGATTTTGCGCAACTCCCAATTCATTCTGGAGACCGTGCCTGCGCGTGGCACCTCGCGCGTCACCCATGTCGACAGCAAGACCAAGACCCGCTATGAAACCGCCACCTACACGACCTGTCCGCCGGGTAACCAAGACTGGCTATTGCACGCGACCAACGCGAGCATCGACAAGGACTTGGGAAGGGGTACTGCCACCAACGCTTGGTTGGAATTCAAGGGTGTGCCGTTCCTCTATACGCCTTATATGACCTTTCCGGTCGATGACCGCCGTCAAAGCGGTTTTCTGTCGCCCTATGTCGGTTACAGCAAGCTGAACGGCTTTGATTTCACCCTGCCATATTATTTCAACCTCGCGCCCAATTATGATTTGACGTTGCTCCCCCGGTTTTTGAGCAATCGTGGCGAGCTCTTGCGCACCGACTTTCGCTATCTGACCAGCACCAGCAGCGGCAGGATTTTTGCCGATATTTTGCCTTGGGACAAAATACAGCAGGAGACCCGTGGCCAAGTGGGCTGGCAAGACAATAGCAAATTCACGGATAATATCAGCTCCCAAGTGGATTTACATCTGGTGTCCGACAAGCTCTATATCTACCAATTGGGTGGCCTGCTTGCCCTCAATAATTCGACTTTTCTGCGCAGTTGGGGATCCCTTAATTATAATGGGGGAAGTTTCCTCGGCGGGACTTATTCGGCGAGCCTAATGGCGGATTATTATCAGAGCTTGAGTACGACCATCCAGCCGGTCAACTATCCTTACCGGCGCATGCCACAACTCAATTTCAATTATAATAGGGAATTGCCGGGAGGACTTCAATTCCAGACCAGTGCAGAGTATGTCAATTTCAACCAGCCGAACCTGATTGATGGTGAGCGCCTGAATTTGCGACCCCGCATCTATTACAATTTTCGGGATGCGGCGGGATACATCACTCCCAGTCTGACCGTGCAGCATACCGAGTATTGGTTGCGCAATCTGGATGTGGGTCAGAACGAATCGAGTACCTTTATGCGCACCGCGCCTATTTTTTCGGTGGACAGCGGCGCTTATTTTGAGCGCGATTTCAGTTTGTTTGGCTCGTCCATGCAGCAAACTTTGGAACCCCGGCTTTTTTATGTTTATGTACCCAAGGTTGCCCAGCCGTATAATTACAACTGCGTGGCGGGAACTTGCTATGGCTTGAATTTTGACTCGGCCCAATACGATTTCAACTTCTACCAGTTGTTCCGCGAAAACCGGTTTGCCGGGGTGGATCGTCTGTCTGATGCCAATAACGTGACCCCGGCCTTGACCACCCGGTTCATCAGCCAAGATTCCGGCTTGGAGCGGCTGCGGCTCAGCGTAGGCAAGGTTTTTTATCTTACCGATCCGCAAGTGGTCTTGACTCCTAATGGGCCGCAGACCACCAACACAAAAAATGTGGTGGGCGAATTCTCTTCGATGTTGAATGAGTATTGGTCTTTGCGTGGGACGGGACAATGGAATTACAATGAGGACAGGTTTGACCGTGGTCAAGCCACGCTCATGTACAATAATAACTCAAACCAGTTGCTGAACCTCAGTTACCGGTATCTTCGCGATCCTTACGCAGGTTCGGTTCCGGCGTATACTACCGATCCGAACAATCCTAGGACTATCAATCAAACCGACATTTCCACGCGTCTGCCTATATATGGGGGTTGGTTTGGCATTGGCCGTTGGCAATATGATTTGATCAATCATATCACTGTGCAAACGATGCTGGGCGTGGAGCGGGAAACTTGCTGTTGGCGGTTCAGCCTGCTTGGCTTGCGCTACATGATGAACGGTACCACCACCGTCGCCACCTCCACCGGTCAATTGGTCACGACCAATAATACCACCGGGACTGGCACTCCCAATAACGCCATCTTTTTTCAGCTTGAGCTCAAGGGCTTGGGTCGCTTCGGCGATCAGATCGACAATCTCCTGATGCAAAATTTCAGCGGGTATAAGACGGATTACGACTTGCCTGGAATTAAACCGTAAAAGCTTTTTTGGAGCGGCTTCCCTTGAATATTCATAGCTTTAAGTTTTTTTTGCGGCTGGCCTTGGTCGCTTGCGGTCTAGGGTTGACGGGGGTTCCAGGAATGGCGCGGGCGGGGCAGTCCCTGGATCGGATCGTTGCGGTGGTCGAGGACGGGGTCATCTTGGAAAGCGAGTTGGTGGACAAACTGTCGATGATCAAAAGGAATCTGCGCCAGAGCAAGACGCAGATGCCGCCGGATAATGTCCTGGTGACGCAGGTTTTGGAGCGCATGATCCTCGATAAGATACAGGCGCAATTGGCCGAGAGAGCCGGCATCAAGGTGGATGAGGAAACCCTTCGTGGCGCTGTGCAAAGCATCGCCCAGCGCAACAATCTCAGCGTGGAGGAGTTCCGCCACAAGCTAAGCGAAGAGGGCATGAACTACGCCGATTTCACCGAGCAGATTCGCAACGAAATCGTCATAGGCCGCTTGCGCTCCAGCCAGATCAATAGCCAGATCAAGGTGAGCGACCATGAGATTGAAAACTACCTGAAAGCCAAAGGCGCAGGCACCGGCCCAGGAGGCGACCCCGACTATCTGCTGGGCCATATTCTGATCGCCACTCCGCGAGCGGCTTCGCCCCAAGATGTGCAAAAAGCCAAGGAAAAGGCGGAAAAACTGATTGCCGAAATCAAAAATGGCAAGGACTTCAAGCAGGCGGCCTTGGGGGCGTCGGATGATGAGCAGGCGCTGAAGGGCGGAGATCTGGGCTGGCGCAAGAAAAGCCAGGTTCCGGCTCTTTTCGTCGATCTGGTCGACAAAATGAAGGAAGGCGACGTGGAAGGCCCTATCCGCAGTTCCAGCGGCTTTCACATCATCAAAATGCTCGGTGTCAAGGGCAGCGGCGACCATATGGTCACCAAGACCCGTGTCCGCCATATCCTGATCAAACCCACGGAAGTGCTGACCGACGAGGAGGCCAAGCAAAAATTGCTGGCGTTGCGCCATCGCATCGAGAGTGGAGAGGATTTTGCCGCCGTTGCCCGTGGACATTCCGATGACAAGGGTTCGGCAGTCAAGGGGGGGAGCTTGGCTGGGTGCAGCCGGGTGTGCTGGTGCCGGCTTTTGAGGATGCCATGTCCAAGTTGGCGATCAACCAACTCAGCGGCCCGGTGCAGACGCAATTCGGCTGGCATCTGATCCAGGTGCTGGAGCGGCAGGAATCGAACGACAGCGGCGAGTTCGAAAAAAACCGGGCGCGCGAGGAAATCTTCAAGCGCAAGGTGGAGGAAGAGACCGAATTGTGGTTGCGCCGGATCAGGGACGAGGCTTATGTCGAGATCCGCCTGCAATGAGCGAGCAGATCGGCGACGGTCGATGGCTACCCCGTATTCTGTTGACGGCCGGCGAACCGGCGGGGATCGGGCCGGATTTGTGTGTATTGATCGCGCAGCAAGCGTTCCCTTGTGCCTTGGCCGTGGTGGCCGACCCGGATATATTGGCAGCGCGTGCCTGGATGCTGGGGGTCGGGCTGGAATTGTCCATATCACCCGAGGGTGGGTCTAGGGCTGCGCATGTGCCGGGGCGGCTGTGCGTGTTGCCGGTGAAGGCTTTGTCTATGCCCGTATGTGGCAAGTTGGACAAGGCCAATGCCGCTTATGTGCTGGAAACCCTCGCCGTCGGCGTCCGCGCCTGCTTGGAAGGGTGTTTCGACGGACTGGTCACCGCGCCAGCCCATAAGGGTGTCATCAACGAAGCCGGTTTCGCATTCACCGGACATACTGAATATATCGCCGACATCACCGGTGGCGCACCCGGTCATGATGCTGGCCACGAAGGGCTTGCGGGTCGCGCTGGCGACCACCCATCTGCCGCTCAAAGACGTGAGTGCGGCCATCACCCGCGAAAGCTTGTCCACGGTGATCAGAATATTGCACGGCGAGCTGTCCATTCGCTTTGGCATCGATAACCCCCGCATCCTTGTCTGCGGGCTCAATCCCCATGCCGGCGAGGGCGGACATCTGGGACGGGAGGAGTTGGATGTCATCGAACCCGTTTTGGCGGCGCTGTGTGGTGAGGGGATGCGGTTGGTCGGCCCGCTTCCCGCCGACACTTTGTTTTTGCCCAAACATCTAGTGCAGGCCGATGCCGTGCTGGCGATGTACCATGACCAGGGGTTGCCGGTGTTGAAGCACAAAAGTTTCGGGCAGGCGGTGAACATCACCTTAGGGCTGCCCATCATCCGCACTTCCGTGGATCACGGCACCGCCCTTGAGTTGGCCGGAACCGGGCGCATCGACACTTGCAGCCTGGAGACGGCGATTCATGCCGCCATTGAGATGAGCCTAAGCGCCGCAGCCAAGAGGGGGGAGGCCTGATGACCCATCGGCCCCGCAAGCGTTTCGGCCAAAATTTCCTTCACGACGATCGTGTGACCCATGCCATCGTCTCGGCCATTTCACCTCGCTCCGATGAGCATCTGGTGGAAATAGGGCCGGGCCAGGGGGCGTTGACCCGGCTGTTGTTGCCAGAGTGTAAAAGTCTGGATGTGGTCGAGTTGGATCGCGACTTGGTCGAATTATTTGGGCAGGAAATTCGCAGGGGAGGAAAAGCTGCACATCCATTCGGGCGATGCCATGAAATTTGATTTTTCCTCGCTGAGCCAAGGCGAGTCCTTGCGCGTGATCGGCAATCTGCCCTACAACATTTCGACCCCGCTGTTGTTTCATCTTTTTGAATACAGTTTTTGCGTTAGGGACATGCATTTCATGCTGCAAAAAGAAGTCGTGGATCGCCTTTGCGCCGAACCCGGTGACAAGGAATATGGCAGGTTGGGCGTGATGGCACAGTTATTACTGTGCGATGGAGCCTTGATGGATGTCTTTCCCGGAGAGTTTCAATCCTCCACCCAAAGTGATGTCTTCTGTGGTGCGCCTGGTGCCTCATCTAGACCAGGCCGGTCGGGTGTCGCGCCCGATATTTTGAGCCGCGTGGTGGCTGCCGCTTTCTCGCAACGCCGCAAAACCTTGCGCAACGCCATGAGTCTTTTCTTACCGGTGAAATAGCAGGTTTGGCATTGATCCGGGCACGCGTGCGGAAAGGCTGAGTCTGGCCGATTTTGCTTCGCTTGGGCATTGCTCCTGGAAAAGGAATGCCTCAGAACCCCAAATAAAACGAAACCCCGGCCAAGCTTGCGCCCGACCGGGGTTTCGAGATAAAACCTTTCAACGGGTTTGAGCCCGATCGGGAATTATTTCAGCATGTGCTTCTTGAAGCCGGCGTTCAATTTGGCATCGACATCGGCGGCAGTTCTGCGGGCGGTGGCAATCGGCCTGCTTTCGCTGTGGACTCAGCCTGCTGGGCCGCAGACAGACGCTTCATCAGCGGTGCTCTTTACGGAAGATACCTCAGCCTTCAGACCATCGATTTGAGTCTGCAGGTTGGTGATGTCGCTCTTGGATGCGCAACCAACGGTCAGGCCGGCGGAGAGGAGAATTACTGCGAGCTTGGTAGCTTTCATCATACGTTTCTTTCCTTCTCTATCATGAAAGATTAAACAAGAACATCTGACCCATTTATTGGGATAGACGGAACCCAGGCTTTATCTTGCCGGAAAACCGTCCGGTTTTCCACTATTATTTTACCGGGTTCAACGAATCACAACCACAGTTCCCTTTTTAATCCATTTGGACAAGCGGTCGATTTCCTGTTGGTCAAGGCGATGCAGCCTGACGGTCCAGTCGAAAGCCTCATGGATTTCGCGATCGGCGGCACCGAGGCCGTGGATGCCGATCTGGCCCCCGAGCGGCGTGTTTTGCGGAGGGATGCCCTCTTCCATCTCTGCGCGCATGATGGATCGGACGTTCTCTTCGCCAATCAATCCCTTCGCGATAGGCGCGTTTGGCGTTGTCGATGTTAGGATAGGTCAGGCCAAGAAAGCGGTGAAATTTACTATTTTCATTGACCCAGCCTATGCGGTATTCGCCCAGGGGCGTTTTCTTGTCGCCGTGGGCCTTTTCAATATCGGCGCCATGTAGGCCGATAGCCACGCGAGGGAAAACTCCAGTTCTTCATTGCCTTGCATGACTTTAACACGCGGGGTTCAGTCTCCACCAGCACCCAGATGTCCTGAGGTCTCACCGAAAGCCGGCACTGCAGCCAGGGAGAAGGCAGAATGATAGAAATTGACGCAAATTCATAGCAAAGCTCCATAAAGTTTGCTTGGACAAATGCCGAATACATTAGAATAGGCACACTTTTTCACCCCATCTTAGGACATGCCTACGATGCAAGTAGACACCCGCAATACCACCCCTTATCTGGACCAGAAACCCGGGACTTCCGGGTTGAGGAAAAAAGTAAATGTTTTCATGCAAGCCCAATTATCTGGAAAACTTTGTGCAGTCCGTGTTCGACGTTCTCGGCGATGTGCAAGGCAAAATCCTGGTTTTGGGGGGGATGGGCGCTATTTTAACAGAGAAGCCCTACAAACTATCATTAAAATGTCCGTCGCCAATGGCATTGGCCGTCTGTTGATCGGTCAGGGCGGGCTGCTTTCGACACCGGCGGCATCCTGCGTGATCCGCAAATACCATGCGCATGGTGGTTTCATCCTGTCTGCCAGCCATAATCCCGGCGGGCCGGATGAGGATTTTGGCATCAAATATCAACGCGGCCAACGGCGGGCCCGCCCCGGAAAGCTTCACCAACGCTGTGTTTCGCGCGTAGCAAGGAGATTTCGCAGTATCGCATCGCCGACTTGCCGACATTAATCTGGATGTGTTGGGCGAATTCGCGGCAGGCGGCACCACCGTGCAAATCATCGACCCGGTGGCGGATTATGCCCAGTTGATGGAGCATCTGTTTGATTTCAAGCTGATTTCCGCTGGCTCTGAAGGCGGGTTCCATCACTCTGTGCTTTGATGCGATGAATGCCATCACAGGCCCCTACGCCAAGCGCATCCTGGAGGATCGCCTGGGTGCGGCGCATGGTTCGGTCATCAACGGCACACCTTTGGAAGATTTCGGCGGCGGCCATCCCGACCCGAACTTGGTGCATGCCCATGAGTTGGCGGAATTGATGTATTCGCCCGGTGCTCCGATACTGGGGGCGGCGTCTGACGGTGACGGCGACCGCAACATGATCATGGGTGCGCGGTTTTTTGTGACGCCCAGCGATAGTGTGGCCGTGCTGGCCGCAAACGCGCATTTATTGCCTGGATACAAGGGTGGCCTGCGCGGCGTGGCGCGTTCCATGCCCACCAGCCAAGCCTTGGATCGCGTGGCGCGTGCCATGGGCATCGACTGTTACGAAACGCCCACCGGCTGGAAATTCTTCGGCAACCTGCTGGACGCGAAGAAAATCACCCTGTGCGGGGAAGAAAGCTTCGGCACCGGCTCCGACCATGTCAGGGAGAAGGATGGCTTGTGGGCCGTGCTGTTCTGGCTCAACCTGGTCGCGGTGAAGAGGCAGCCGGTCGCCGAAATCGTCCGTGAGCATTGGAAAAAGTTTGGCCGCGATTATTATTGCCGACATGATTACGAGGGGGTGGAGACCGTCGCAGCGGAAGGAATCATGGCCCATTTGAACGGCCAGTTGGCGGATCTCCCCGGCAAAAGCTTTGGCGACTATACCGTCGAGTTCGCCGACGATTTCCGCTACGAGGATCCGGTGGACGGCAGCGTCAGCGAACATCAGGGCTTGCGCATTGGTTTCACCAATGGCTCGCGCATTGTGTTCCGCCTTTCTGGCACCGGCACGGAAGGTGCCACTCTGCGCATTTACGTGGAGCGCTACGAGCGCGACGCGGAGCGGCATGGGCTGGAAACCCAAGAGGTCTTGCGCGATTTGATCGGTTTGGCGGAAGCCTTAAGCGAAGTCAAGCCGCGCAGCGGGATGGACCGGCCTACTGTGATTACCTGACCTGAAGGCCTTGGCCTACAAGAATTTCCAGGTCTTGAACATCGCGGCCTGTCCTTTGCCGGGGCCGCCGGAAGGGACGACGAGGTTCCATATGATGGCATCCTCGATCAGGAAGCGCCGCCCATGGCGGCCAATCCTTACCCCGCTGTAGCCCTCGGCGAAACCCCGGCTGGCGACTTCATCCAGTAAACGCCCTCGGTCTTCTTGTTTCGCCGGTTCGGCCGAAAGGCGCGAGGGCAGGGCGGTCAATTCCTTCCAGTCCATGGCGAACAGATTCAAGGCGGTTTGGTTGGCATAGTTGAAAACAGGCTCCTTCGCGGTGTCATGCGATAGCACGGCAAAGGGGGCGTGGAACAGAAAACGGGCGGCGTCTTTGTCGCCCATGCGGGGATCGACTAGCTCCCGCCCTGTCCAATGGCGGAAGCTGTCGCGCAGAAGTTGCACATGCCGGTAGAGGAAGTCGTTTTCTTCTGAAGGTCTTGGCGGTTCGCTCATTTACGTTTTCACTCCCCGGCCAGTGTGGCCACCTTTTTTTCCAATTTTTTCAGCCGTGACCAGATCTCCGCGAGCCTGGGCACAATTGCGATGTTTTTCAAATACGCTTGCAGCGGCTGTGTCGGGCCACCGGCGTACATGCCCGGCGACTTGATGCTGCGGTTGACGCCTGCCCGGTGCAGCAACACGGAGTCGCTGGCCACGCTGACATGATCCAACACGCCGGTCTGGCCCGAGGCGATGACCCTTTGGCCGAAGCGGCTGGATCCGGAAATTCCAGTGTGGGCGCAGATGATGCAGTCTTCGCCGATTTCCACGTTGTGGCCAATGTGGCACAAGGCGTCGATGACCACGCCGGAACGGATGACGGTAGCCCCGTAAGTGCCCCGGTCGATAGTGGTGTTCGCGCCGATGACCACGCGGTCTTCGATGATGACCTTGCCGGTATGCGGGATGCGGTAATTGCGGCGTTTTTCGTCCTGGGCGAAGCCGAAGCCTTCCGAGCCGATCACGCAACCGGCCTTGAACATCACCTTCTCCCCGATCTCGCAACCGTGGCTGATCACGCAGCCCGGATGCAGCACGCTGCCCGCGCCGATGCGGGCGTCGGTTTCGACCACGGCGTTGGCCATCAGCACCGCGCCTTCTCCCAGCACCACATTCGCCCCCACCACCGCACCGGGGCCGATGACCGCGCTGTCGGGGATCGTGGCGCTGGGGTGGATGACGGCGGAAGGATGGATGCGCGGCCATTCGGTGTGGTAGAAGTCACGGTCGTCATAAGCCTGCTTGACCAGCGCCGTGGCTAGCCTGACATTCCGCACCAGCAAGATTGCCAATTCCTTTTCTTCCTGGAGTTCGGTGGCAATGGCTTCGTTGGCGATCACTATGGCGGGCTTGCGTTCGCGCACGAGCGGCAGGTATTTGACATTGTCGACAAACACCAGGTCGCCGGGTGCGCAATCGTCAATCGGGGCAAAGCGGCTAATGGCGTTGTCGGGGCCAATATGGCCGAAAATAAGGCCCTCGTCCTTGAAGTGCTGGTGGATTTCCGATGCTTTCAAATTCATAGGATTGTGTTCTGGTGTTGGTTTAAGCTTGAAAAGCTAGCATACCGCTTCCCGGCGGGAGAGGGAAGCAAATAGCTTGTATAATGACCCCTTTAATGGCCGCAAGCTTGCCGGAAAGCGTCTTGCGGCCCGCAATGCTCATTTGAGGAAAGTCGGAGGCAAAATCGATGAAGACAGTATTAGACGTTAAAGGCATGAAATGTGGCGGCTGCGAAACGACCGTGCGCGAGGCGGCGCAAGCCTTGGCCGGAGTGGTCAGTGTGCAGCCGAACTTCAAAGAAAACACCGTCGAAGTCGAATACGACGAAGGCCGGATCGATCTGGAAACCATCCGCCGCACCATCGCAGCCAAAGGCTTCCAAGTATGAAAACGCCAGTGCAGATAGCCGTGACCGGCGCCGCAGGACAAATCAGCTATGCGTTGCTGTTCCGCATCATCGCGGGCGGGCTGGCTGGGGCAAACCAGCCATGTTCCTACGCCTGTTGGATGTGCCCGGTGCGCAGGCGGACTTGCAGGGGGTGCTGATGGAATTGGAAGACTGCGCCTCGCCCTTGCTGGCCGGCGCGGTCGCCACCGCCGACCCGCTGGAGGCTTTCCAAGACGCCGACCTGGCCTTCCTGGTCGGGGCGCGTCCGCGCGGGCCGGGCATGGAAAGGCAGGATCTGCTGGCCGTCAACGCCGAGATTTTCACCACACAAGGCCGAGCCTTGGATCAGGTGGCCAAGCGCGATGTCAAGGTGCTGGTGGTCGGCAACCCCGCCAACACTAACGCCCTCATCGCCCTGAAAAACGCCCCCGGACTTTCCCCAAGGAATTTCTCGGCGATGACCCGGTTGGATCACAACCGTGCGGTGGGCTTGTTAGCCGCCAAGCTCAGCTGCAAGATCGCCGACATCCGCCAAGCCGCTATCTGGGGCAATCACTCCACCACCCAGTATCCCGACTTGCATCATGCCCTAGCGCAAGGCCTGCCCGCCTTGGCACAAGTGGAGCAAGGCTGGTATCGCGACGAATTCATCCCCGCCGTGCAGAAGCGCGGCGCGGCGGTCATCGCCGCTCGAGGCAAGTCCAGCGCCGCCTCCGCCGCCAACGCCGCGCTCGAACATATGCGCAGTTGGATACAAGGCACACCACCGGACGACTGGGTCAGCATGGCCGTATGCAGCGACGGCAGTTACGGTATCGCCGAGGGACTGATTTATTCCTACCCGGTGAGGATACAAGGCGGTGAATACCATATCGTCCAAGATTTGCCGATCAACGACTTTAGCCGCGAGAAAATGCGCCTTTCCGAAGAGGAATTGATTTTGGAGCGGGAGATGGTCAAGCATCTGCTGTAAGCGACGGCAAGCCGGGTTACTGAGGGGGACATTGAATTTGTCCCCTCACAACTTATTGGCAACCTGCCAGAAACAACCAATGGGATGAGGGACCTTCATCATGTGAAATCCCATCCGGCCCCATGTAATACATATCATTGTTCGTCGAGGAAATGCCGAGGTAAGCGTTGGTCGTCGGATAGCGGCGATAGGTGTAGGCACCGAAAGTCGCCGTGGCGGCTCCTGCCGGGGCAAACAGGGCGGGATAGTTGCCTTCCACCCAATTGAACAGGCAGGCGTTCGGTGTGGCTGATGCTTGGCAGCCCGCCTGGGGCAACCAATACGATGTCGGGCCTGCATTCTGCAATATTCCGTCAGAACCGATGTAATAGACATGGTTGTCGACCGAGGAAACGGCTAGGTAGGCGTTGGTTGCCGAATAATAGCGATAATGGTATACAGGCCAATTAGCCGAAGCGGAGCCAGATGGGGCAAAAAGGGAGGGATAGTTTTTTTCCGCCCACATAAACAGGCATTCGGTCGGGGTAGTTGTCCCCACATCGCTGATCCCGCTCACCTGAACCGGTTCGATATGCATCGCCTTGGTTCCGTCGCCAAGCTGGCCTGAACCGTTGGCTCCCCATGTCCAGACCGTGCCGTCAGACTTCGTTGCCACCCCATGTTCACGGCCAAAATCCATCGCCACCATACTGGCAAGGCGAGAGACTTGGACCGGGTAACTGCTAGGTATGAACGTTCCGTTGCCCAGTTGACCAACATCGTTGTTGCCCCATGCCCAGACCGTACTGTCAGATTTCAGCACCACCGTGTTGCGGCTACTTGCCCGTCCGGCGGAAGCCGATACCACACCGCCGAGACCAGAAACCTGAACCGGGTGGGTACGAAACGCCTTTGTCCCATCGCCCAACTGACCGTCACCATTGTCTCCCCATGCCCAAACCGTGCCGTCGGTCTTCACGGCTACGGCATGGTTACCCACCGACACCGACACCACATCGGCAAGACCGGAAACCTGAGCCGGGATAAGACGTTGACCATCCGGATTGCGAACATCACCTTCACCCAGCGCACCATAATAATTGCTCCCCCACGTCCAGACCGTGCCGTCGGCCTTTAATGCCGCCGTGGCGTCCTGCCCTGCGGACACCGCCAGCACATTGGCAAGATTGGAAACCTGAACCGGGATAGAACGAGAAATCTGCGTCCCGTCACCAACCTGGCCGTAAGCGTTCCAACCCCATGCCCAAACCGTGCCGTCAGACTTCAAGGCGACGGAGTGGTTCTTCCCCGCCGACACCGCCACCACGCCGCTAAGGCGCTGCGCCTGAACCGGAACCCGAGCGCTCCCCCCCGTCGTCCCATCGCCCAGCAAACCAGAACCGTTGTAACCCCACGCCCAGACCGTGCCATCCGCTTTTAAGGCCAAGGTGTGGGAGGTGCCGGCCGATACCGACACCACGCCGACAAGACCGAAAACCTGAACAGGGAGCACAGCGTCAGACCACATATCAGTCCGATTGTCGCCTAGCTGGTATTGAGTGTTATCCCCCCATGTCCAAGCCGTGCCATCGCGCCTGACGACTACGGTGTGGCCTTCCCCTGCCGCGATTATTTTTGCGCCGCCAACCACTGGATTGGCATGGGCGGCTGCACAAGAAAAGGCCAAAAATATTGCCACCATCGTAACCCAAAAACCAATTCCATCTAGCTCATCCAATCGGTCAATGTCATACTTGTTATAGACTATTGATGATTCCATTTGTATCTCCTTAATTGTTTTATATCGGTTTTTTCTTATATCACATCCACCAGCATAAATATTAATCCAGATCAATATTGCAAGTTATCTTATTTTATGATTTTACGAAGAGCCCGGGCAACACGGCAATTGCAGGGAAAAGAAAATCCTTTATATTCAATATATTGAGTATCAGGAATGCTTCGCATTTGGATGCTAACTTTTTGATTATCCAGCAGTTATAAAAATCAATGCGATTGTCCTGGCCCGAATCAGCGACGAGTTCCCCGCACCAGGCGGAATTTCTGTATTTCTTGTGCTTGGGCTGTCCGGCCATCCAACTTTCGACGCGCAAGCCTCTGCGGGCTATCCCGTGTTCATTCTGGGCGATTTTTCCCACGCCTGGCTTTTCTCCATGCCATGGCGTAATTCACCCAAGGTGATAACACACAAAGATCACGTTTCGTCATGGCCCTTCTCTTATAATGGCCGCATCTTAATCCTAGGAGACGCTTCGTGCGGCATTTCACTTCCTCATTCATCATCGCCCTGCTGGGCTTGTCTGCGGCGTATTATTGGGCCGGGCCGAATGGCCTGCTGACGGCTTTCATCTTGGGGCTGATGGAGATCAGCCTGTCTTTCGACAATGCCGTGGTCAATGCCACGGTGCTGAAAAACATGAGCGCCGCATGGCAGCAGCGTTTCCTGACTTGGGGCATGGTCATCGCGGTGTTCGGGGTGCGCTTCCTGCTGCCGGTGTTGATCGTGGCGGTGGTCAGCGGCCACAGCTTGCAAGCTGTGGCGTTGATGGCTTTGCGCGACCCGGAAGAATATTCCCGCCATGTGCAGTCTTCCCATGTGCAAATCTCGGCCTTTGGCGGGATGTATTTGCTGCTAGTATTCCTGTCATTTTTCGTGAAGGAGAACAAATCGCTGCATTGGCTGTCCTGGGTCGAGCATCGCTTGGCCCAATTGGGCAAGCTGGAATCCATCGAAGTCGCGGCGGCGCTATGCGCTTTGTTGTTCGCCCTGCATTTCCTGCCGCCGGGGGAAAAGTTGGTTGCGCTGGTTGCCGGGGTGGTGGGGGTGGTTCTGTTCGTGGTGGTGAAGAGCGTGTCGGGGCTGTTCGAGCATTCCGAAGCGGTGGAGGGCACGGCGCACAAGGCAGGCATGGTCGCGTTCATGTATCTGGAGATGTTGGATCTGTCCTTCTCGCTGGACGGCGTGATCGGGGCTTTCGCCATCACCCGCGATGTGGTGCTGATCCTGCTGGGCCTGACCATTGGCGCGATGTTCGTGCGCAGCCTGACCTTGTTCCTGGTGCGGGCGAGGATGCTGGAGGAGTACCTTTACTTGGAGCATGGCGCGCATTACGCCATCGGCGCTTTGGCGGTGCTGATGCTGGCGGATATGAGCCTGCATGTGCCGGAATGGATCACCGGCCTGACCGGTTTTTTCCTGATACTGCTGTCGCTGTGGTCGTCGATCCGCGCCAAGAAAAAGCAGCGGACGCAATAGCCGTCGGCGGCACTGCTAGGGCACAATACGCGATAAAGCCGCTATTGCGCCCTAAGGATTACGCCTTACTGTGGTTCAAATTCGATCCAAACCTTTGAATACCGCAACGACTACATCAATGCAAATGAGGCCAAAACAGATGGCAAGCCTAAATTTTTCCGTTCCCGACGAAGTGAGCGAAGCATTTAACCAAGCATTCAAGAACATGGATCGTGATGAAGTGGTCGCCAATCTGATGCGCAAGGCGGTGGATGAAATGCAACAACAGACCCGGAGGCAAGAAGCATTTCAACTATTGACCGAACGGCGGGCCAGCCGGCCACGCTTGAGCGATGATGAAATCCGCAAGGCCCGGACAGAGGCCCGCGAATGACGGCGGTGGTCGATGCCAGCGTGACTTTAAAATGGCTTTTCGACGATCCGGCAACAGAACCGATGACACAGGAAGCGACGAGTTTAATGCAAGCGGTCGCGGGGGGATCCCTGGAAGTTGTGCAACCTATTCATTGGCTGGCCGAGGTTGCCGCAGTCCTGGCGCGGAAAACGCCGGATTCGGCAGAGACCGATATTCGATTGCTGATGGACATGAATCTGCCTATCGCAGACAATCCCGAGCTCTTGCTTCGCGCCAGCAAACTTTCTGTCCAACTGAATCATCATCTATTCGACACTCTATATCATGCGCTTGCCTTGGAGCGGGGCGTTGTTTTGATTACCGCCGACGAGCATTACTTTCGCAAGGCTTTGTCGATTGGACAAATCCGCTGGCTGGCGGATTGGACGGCGTCATGATGCGATAAGCCGCTATTTACTAGGAGCTTAACCCATGATCAGCCCGGAAGAACTCGCCATTTTCGGAATTTCCGCAGAAGTCATCGCCAAGGCTTTGGGCGATTTGTATCTGGACGCCTACAGTGGACCCCTCAGTCAAGACAGTTTTAGGGCGAATTTAAGATGGTAAGCCAACACTTGCAGCGGAACGGCGCTGCCCCGATTTGGCTTCTGTTTCCGTGCGAGAGGTTTCCTTCTCGCTGAATTTGTCTACGATCTTGGCTCCCCCGCCACTGGCTGTCCGGTAAACCCCGTCTGGTGTCAAGTAATCCAAGGACTGGCGAAACCGTTCCGAGTTGTGGAACTCGAGGTAGTCCGCCAAACCCAGCAGCAACTCGGGCACACTGGTGTAGCCTTTCAGGTACACGTCCTCGTACTTGACGCTGCGCCACAGGCGCTCCACAAAGATGTTGTCCAACGCCCGGCCCCTTCCGTCCATGCTGATGGCAATGCCTCGCCGCTTGAGTGCCCCGGCGAACGCCACCGACGTGAACTGGCAACCCTGGTCGCTATTGAAGATTTCAGGGAGGCCATGGGTCTGCAAGGCCTGCTCCAGGCAATCGACGCAGAACCCGCTGTCCAGCGTGTTCGATACCCGCCAAGCCAGCACCTTGCGCGAACACCAGTCGATGATTGCCACCAAGTACACAAACCCCCGCGCCAGCCGGACATAGGTGATGTCGGTGCTCCAAACATGATTCGGCCGGTCAACAGCCAGGCCGCGCAGCAAGTAGGGATAGACCTTGTGTTGCGGGTGCGGGCGGCTGGTGTCCGGCCCCGGCGCCATGCCCGCCAACCCCGGCACCCCCATCAGCCTTTGCACCCGCTTGCGGTTGACCCGATGGCCCACTTGTTCCAAATAGACCACCATCTTGCGGCTGCCGTAGAATGGATGCCGCGTATATTCGGCATCAATCAAATCCAGCGGCGCCCGTTCCTCGGCGTCTGGACCCGCCGCCCTGCGGGGCGCGTAGGCCGTGGAGCGGGCAACACCCGCAAGCCCGCATTGGCGGGCCAGGGCCAGCGGCCCGTCAGCGTCGACCCAATGCCTGCGGTCGGCCAGGGGCTGATCCCGGACTTTTTTTCAGCCAGTCCAACTCCATCTTCAACCGCCCGATCTCGGAATACAGCCGATCCTGGCTGGATGACGGGTCAACCGGCCTGATCCCGCGCTTGACCTCGGACAGGCCCGCCGCCTGTTCTTGCAGCTCCCGCTTCCATTGCCCAACCTGCGTGGGATGCACCCCGAACTCTTGGGCGATCTCATTGACCGTTTTGATGCCCCGGATCGCCTCAAGCGCGACCTTCGCCTTGAACTCGCCACTAAAAACCTTGCGCTTCTTCTCGCTCACCACAACCCCCGTTTTCCTGAAGGCCTCCATCTTAAATGATTGTCCGAAAACTGGGGTCCACTATAGTTATTTCCTCATGCTTGCAAGCCTATCAATTGCTTCTGGACTGCAAAGCCGCCGCCATGGCCGTTTCACCCAGCGCTTGGGCGGAGATCGAAGCCGGCTTGTTCCTGGTGGATGAACCGGAGCCTCCCCCGTTTTGATCCAGGCCAGTCATGTAGATGGGCAAGCGTCTTTTTGCTTGCCCACCGACTTATGCCCGATTCCGCATGGCCTGGCGGACTCCTTGGCAACCCCCAAGGAAAGTTTGATGCCCGCATCGCCGCGCCCAGCGCCTAGGGTTGCATTGGGGGAAACTTCCAAACCGAGGGAGTAAGCTTCCTCTGCGAGTTGGGAAACGTTCCTGATTCTCCCATTCCTACGCTTCCAGGGTGGGACGGCCCTACAAAAGGGTGCGCGTCTTGCACCCACTTGACTTCACCACTCCCCACCGAAATCATAACGACACGTAAGCTACCCACTGGAGCCGTCTATGCATGCCCTCAAACTCACCCCCGTCGGCGATTCCCTGACCGTCCCTTTGCCAAGGGACGTTTTGGAACGGCTCAAGCTGGCGGAAGGCGGCACGGTGTTCCTGACTGAAACCCCGGAAGGTGTACAACTGACATCCCAAGACCCTAAAGCCGAGGGGCAAATGAAACTGGCGCGGGAGATCATGCAAAATCGCCAGGCCGTGCTAAAAGAATTGGCGAAATGACGGGCCGGCCTTGGGTTTGGATCGACCGGCATGTCATTGTGGCGATCCACGCGGAGCAGATTGCTGAACATGGCGGCGAAGAGGGCATCCGCGATCCAGGGCTGCTGGATTCGGCATTGGCGAGGCCGCTGAACCTTGCGGCCTATGGCAATCCCGACATGGCCAGAGCCAGGTAGGCCGGAATAAGTCGGTTCGAGCGTTAGCGAGAACCGGCGTTTCCGGCTCCAGGATCGCCGGAAACGACCGCCCTGCGTTACGCTTGGGCGGTCTTATTCCGGCCTACCAGCTTGCAAGGTTTTCCAGGAGATCGAAGCCGGCTTGTTCCTGGTGGACGACCCGGAACCTCCCATATCTTGATTCAAAACAGTAAGGCGCAATCATTGTGGCTGCGTTCCCGACTTGGAGGTTTGGAGTAAGATGAAGGATCGCTTAAATTGAGCAAAATACACCCAATGAAATAGGCTTCTCCCATGAACTGGAAAGACCGTATCACCACTGACCCCACCATCTGCCATGGCAAACCCTGTATCAAGGGAACCCGTGTGCTGGTTTCCGTCATCCTCGACAACCTCGCCGACGGCGAAAGCCAGGAAAACATTCTGAGGGGCTATCATATCGAAGCCGCAGATATTCGGGCGGCTTTGGCTTATGCCGCCGACTTGGCGCGGGATCGGCTGATTAGCTTGCCCTTGGAAGCGGCCTGATGCGCTTCAAGATTGATGAAAATCTACACGGGGATGTCGCCGAGTTTCTATGCCAGAACCAGCACGATGCGATAACGGTATACGAAGAGGGTTTGGGCGGCCATCCCGATAGCGACATCGCCAGCGCATGCCAACGGGAATTCCGCGCCCTCATCACCTTGGACTTGGATTTTTCCAATATTCGTACCTATCCGCCTAGCCTTTACCCCGGTTTGCTCATACTGCGGCTGGAAGATCAAAGCCGTTCATCAGTGCTCCGCGTATTAGAGCGAATTCTGCCGCTTTTCGATTCAGAGCCTTTGGTCGGACAGCTTTGGATTGTGGATGAACAACAGGTGCGTATTAGGGGTGAGAGATAATAAAATCAAGCAGAAAAAAGAGTGCCGGGCGGTCGAGGGCCGTAGGTTGGGGTGAGCTTGCGAACCCCAACATTTCCGAACATCGGGCATCATGTTGGGGTTCCTTCGTCACCCCAACCTACGTGCTACGTGCTGCCGTTTTTAGGTTAATCAACAGATTTCTGCCACTCACGATTTTTTGCTTGATCCAAGCCGCTTTTTCCTGGACAATGCGCATTCTTTACGACAGCCGGGCTCGTTTCCGGCAATCGACGACCCGTTTCAATGGTGGGTCGGGAGGGTCCCCTCGCAATGCTGCGCCGCGAACCCCGCCAGGCCCGGAAGGGAGCAACGGTAGTGGATGTTTCATGTGCCGGGGTGTGGCTCTCTCGATCCGCCACCCTAATTCCCCCTTTGGCTTTTCCCGGTGAACGCTGCCCATGGCCTATCAGGCGCTTGCCCGCAAATGGCGGCCGCGTAATTTCAGCGAAGTCGTCGGCCAGGAGCATGTCGTCAAGGCATTAACCCACGCCCTCGAGTTCAACCGCCTGCACCACGCTTATTTATTCACCGGCACACGTGGCGTCGGCAAGACGACGCTGGCCCGCATCCTGGCCAAGGCGATGAACTGCGAGGCCAGGGTGGGCTTCAACCCCTGCGGGGAATGCCTGTTTTGCAAGGAAGTGGACGAGGGCCGCTTCGTCGATTTGATCGAGGTGGACGCCGCTTCCCGCACCAAGGTTGAGGATACCCGCGACCTGTTGGAAAACGTCCAGTACGCCCCCAACCAGGGGCGTTTCAAAGTCTACCTCATCGACGAGGTGCATATGCTTTCCGGGCATAGCTTCAACGCCTTGCTGAAGACTTTGGAAGAGCCGCCGCCCCATGTCAAATTCCTGCTGGCGACCACCGATCCGCAGAAAATCCCCGTCACCGTCCTCTCCCGCTGCCTGCAATTCAACCTGAAGCGTCTGTCGCCAGAGCAGATTCGCGGTCAGATGGAGGCCATCCTTATCCAGGAAGGCATAGAGTTCGAGCAAAACGCATTGCGTTCCCTGTCCCGCGCCGCTGACGGTTCCATGCGCGACGGCTTGAGCCTGCTCGACCAAGCCATCGTCCACGGCGGGGGCAGCTTGGAGGACGGGCCGGTGAGCGCGATGCTCGGGACGGTGTCACGCAAGCCGGTGTTCGCTTTGCTCGATGCCCTGGCCCACGCGGACGCAGCCGCTTTGCTGGAGGCCATTGCGGAACTGGCCGGACACTCGCCCAATTTCGCCGACGTGCTGCAACAGTTGCTGATCGTCCTCCACCATGCCGCCTTGGCCCAGTGGGTGCCTGATGCGATCCGGCACGACGACGACGCTGAGCGGATTTTGGGGCTGGCGCAACGTTTAAGTCCAGAAGATTTGCAGTTGTTTTACCAGATCGGCCTATTGGGCCAGCGCGATCTGCCGCTTGCCCCGGAGCCTAGGGGCGGATTCGAGATGGTGCTGCTGCGGATGCTGGCCTTCCGCCCGGCGGGCCATGATGCCGCAGCCATTCCCCCCACGTCGCAGCAGAAGGCCGTCCCAGCGCGCCCGCAGCAGCCAGTCCAACTCACCAGTGTCCCGTCCCGCCCTTTGCCATCGGCTTCAAGCCAGGGCCGGGAGAGTTCGATGGCCTTGATGAAGGAGACGCTGGCCCGGAAGCCCTCTGCCCCTCCACCGGGGACAGCGAACCGGCCGGCGCGGGAGACTGTCGATGGGGTGCATCCGCCAGTGGAAACCACGCCTGCCGTTGGCGTGGAGCAAACGCCTCCCTGGGAACAAGAGCCGGTCCCTCCACCTTGGCATGAGCCACCAGGCGACGGCCCCAAACTGGAAGGGAAAACGGTTCCTTCAACGGCGCAGGACACCGACTGGCCGGGCATCATCAAGCAGATGCGTCTAGGCGGCTTGACCTTGCAAATGGCCAATCACTGCATTTTGCTGGAATTGGATGAGCATCGCATTGCGCTGGCCATGGATCCGCAAGCTGCGGCGATCCGCACCCCGTCCATGGATGCCAATCTGGAAAAAGCCTTGCAAGCGCATTTCAAGCGGCCCTTGAAACTCAACATCCAGCTTGAAAAGCCAGCCCAGGAAACACCGGCCCGGCAAATCCAACGCCATCAGGAAGAACGGCAGAAAGCCGCCGAGCAGGAAATCGAGCAAGACCCCGTCGTCCTTGCTTTAAAGGAACGACTGGATGCCCGGATAGTTCCGGGTTCCATCAAACCACTGGATTGACATTCGCGGAGACATTTATGAAAAACCCACTGGCAAGCCTGATGCAACAGGCCCAGCAAATGCAGGAAAACATCAAGAAAGCCCAGGAAGAGTTGGCGGCCACGGAAGTCCATGGCGAATCGGGGGCCGGGCTAGTGAAGATCCTCATGAACGGCAAGCGCGAGGCGCTGAAAGTCAGCATTGACGATAGCCTGCTCAAAGAAGACCGCGACATGCTGGAGGATCTGGTGGCGGCCGCCATCAACGACGCTGTCCACAAGGTTGCCAAAATCAAGCAGGAAAAGATGGCCGGGCTGACCGGCGGTATCGAGATGCCTGCCGGTTTCAAGTTGCCCTTTTAAGTCCATGCGGCAAGCCGGACGCCTTGCCCAGTTGATGCAGGCCCTGCGCGTCCTGCCAGGGGTCGGGCCGAAATCCGCCCAGCGCATGGCCTTCCACCTGCTTCAGCGTGATCGACAAGGTGCGCTGGCGCTGGCCGAAGCCCTGCTGGCAGCGGTCGAGCAGATCGGCCATTGCCGGCAATGCCGAACCCTCACCGAAGGCGATCTGTGCGCCGTCTGTGCCAATCCCAACCGTGACGACGCGCAGTTGTGCATTGTGGAAACCCCCGCCGAAGTCTTCGCCATCGACCAGTCCACCGGATTCAAAGGCCGGTTTTTCGTGCTTAATGGCAGGCTGTCCCCGCTGGACGGCATAGGCCCGGACGAATTGCGGCTGGATTTGCTGGAACAACGCCTGCGTATCGGCGAGGTCAGGGAATTGATCCTGGCTACCAACACCACGGTGGAGGGGGAAGCCACCGCCCATTACATCAGCGAGATGGCCCGGCACTTCGGCGTCCGCCCCACCCGTATCGCCTATGGTGTTCCCTTCGGCGGGGAGATTGAATATGTCGATGGAACCACCTTGGCCCACGCTTTCAACGGTCGCCGGGAATTGTGAGGCTTTAGTTCCCGTTGGGTGTAGATTCCAGAAGATAGCCACCCGCAAACAACAGCGTGGAAAGCAAGATTGCGGGCAAATGGAACTTCAGTCCGAAACCGACCACGGCCAGCACTGAAATCGACAAGGCAATGATGGAAGATCTTTTCAACAATAGGATTTTTAGCTTTGTGATCAAGGGCATCGCTTGGATCTCACGGCAACGATTTTGACTGGCCACGGTGGATGGCTCAGATCGGACGGAAAGCGGGGTCAATGCCCTCGCCGACTTAAAACCCCCGCATTCAAGTCATTAGGGAGGCTTGTCGATTTGGAAAGCATGACTTATGCCTATCCCACAAGGGGAGGTATCCTGTCCATTGCCGCGCTCTGTGTGCATATTGACGGTCTCACACCTCCGCAAAAGGGTAGTCCCTTTTGCAATTGGCGACGCAATTTGCTTGCATGACTTCAGTGAATGGCTACGGGCGGCTCAATCCAGCCTGGACACCAGCAACTTATCCACCCGGTTTTTGTCCATGTCCACCACCTCGATGCGCAGCCCTTCCCATTCAAACCAGTCGGCGGCGGAGGGGACGCGGCCCACGTGCAGCATGACGAAGCCGCCTACGGTGTGAAAATTGCCCTTGGCCTCGTCGAGCAGGCCATCGACCTCGAACAGGTCTTTGAATTTGTCCACTGGCATCATGCCGTCGATCAACCAGGAGCCGTCCTCGCGCTGCACCATCAACGGTTCTTCGAGCAATTCCTCGGAGGCGATGTCGCCGACGATGGCCTCCATGACATCATTCAAGGTGACCAGCCCCTCGACCTCGCCGTATTCATCGACGACCAAGGCGAAATGCATCCGGGTTTTTTTGCATTCTTCGAGGAAATGCTTCAGCGAGATGTTCGCCAACACATAAAGCGGCGGCTTGACCAAGCTGGGCAGATCGATGGGTTCGCCGCGAAATTGGCTGTTGAGTATGTCTTTGGCCCGGACTATCCCCAGTATTTGCTCAAAGCCGCCCCGGCACAGCGGAAAGCGGGAATAATGGCTGCGCATGAGTTTGTCCCGGTTTTGCTCGAAGGGGTCTTCGAGATCCAGGAAAAATATGTCCTTGCGCGGGGTCATGATCGAGGCGATGGCCTTGTCGTCGAGGCGGAAGATATTCGACACCAGCTCGTGTTCGGAGCGGTCAAACACGCCTTCCTCGGTGCCTTGTTCCAGCAGCACTTGGATTTCCTCCTCGGTGATGGACGGCTCCTTGCCCTTCTTGCGGCCAAACAGCTTCAGCATGATTTCCGTGGAGAGGCTCAACAGGCGCACCAGCGGAAAGGCGATGATGGACAGCACCCGCATCGGCCCGGCGAAGAACGAGGCGATGGGCTCCGGGTTGCGCATGGCCAGGCGCTTGGGCACCAACTCGCCGACGATCAAGGAAAAGTAGGTGACGATCAATACCATCAGCGCGACGGACAGGGGCTTGCTGTAAGGTGCCAGTTCGGGTATCTCGGCCAACTGGGCCTGAAAGCGGTCGGCGATGGCGGATTCGCCGATGGCGCCGTTCAAGACACCGATGAGGGTGATGCCGACCTGCACGGTCGAGAGGAAATGGGAAGGCTCGTTGGCCATTTTCAGAGCGATCGCCGCGCCGGCCCGGCCTTCATCGGCCCAATGCTGCAAGCGGGTCTTGCGCGATGAAATCAAGGCGATTTCCGACATGGCGAAAATGCCGTTCAAGACAATTAGCAGAAAAATCAGCAGTATATCCACAGGTTACGCGATGCGCGGTAGTCTGACACGGCATCAGGATAGCATATTATCTGCCGCAAAGGCTCTCACACGGAATGCCGTTGTGGTTCCGATCCAACTGCGACAAACCGCATTCGGTCAAATAGCGCATCGCTTCCCGGCAAGAGGACATCTCACTGCAATAATGTTTGCTTCCGCAGGTCGAACGGTATTCCCAAGGCGGCGTAGGATTGGCCTCGGACCACAAACCCACCCTGGCTTGGCGGGCTGTGTTTTCGTCCTGCACTAGGGATTCGTCGTGCAGATATTGCCGGTATGCCCAAGCCATGCCCCGCTGGATCTGCCTGCGGCTTACGTCCAGACCGCCGACGAATATCGTCCCCACTGTCCGGCCATATTTGTCGAGGGTCTCCTCCTCGACGCGCACGATCCGGTTGTAAACCATGTCGGACAGGGAGCGCCTGGATTGCAGCCCGAAAGCCTGGTCGCTTTCGGGCGCGTCGATTTGTGCCAGCCTGATTTTGACCCGTCGGTTATCCCAAGTCGCCAGGGTGACGGTATCTCCGTCGTGGACAGCCACCACACGCCCCTCCAGGATTTCCGCCGCGTAGGCCGGCAGGCAAGCCAGGAGGAATAAGAGGTAAACCGGCTTGAGGAGGTCGGATCGTGTTTTGACCATCTTCTAAAAGCTTGTTTTTAATGTGATTGCTGGACTCCACAAAGCTCTCATCCACTGCCCTCTCCCAGGGGGGGAGGGTGCGAAGCCCCTCTCCTTGCGGGAGAGGGGTTGGGGTGAGGGGCTTTTAAGGACGGCTTTTCCCTTCCACGCGCTTAAGCAGGGCAAAGAGGTCGCTGTTGGTTGAAAGGACGAGGGTGGCGTCTTGATTGATCACTTTGGCATAAGTTTCCATGCTCTTCAAGAACCGATAGAACTCGGCCGCTTCAGGCTTTTGCGTGTAAGCTTTGGCATAAATCCCGGTCGCTTTGGCGTCGGCCTCGCCACGGATTTCCTGAACTTGTTTGTAGGCGGTGGATTCGATCTCATTGATGTCCCGATCCCGGTTGCCGTTGATGCGCGCCGCCTCGCCTTCCCCTTCCGAACGGAAGCGCTGCGCGATTTGCAAACGTTCGCTAATCATGCGCTGGTGGATGCGCTCCAGCACTTCCGGGTTGTAATTGATGCGTTTGAAACGCACGTCGAGCAGTTCGATGCCAAATTCAGCCAGTTTTGGCGCGGCCGCGTCAAAAATGCCTTTTTCGATGACCACCCGTCCATAATGGATGGGACGTAGCACGCCCAGGGCATCGGCACTGGCCGCGGCCAGGCTCTCGTCTTGTTTCGGTTGCCGGTCTTTGTCGGTGCGCACGACCTCGATCAATTCATGCCGGGCAATGGCGGTGCGGGTCTCGCTCCCCAAGATGTCCTCAAGCCGGGATTGTGCGCTACGCTCATCGCGCAGCCTGAGGTAATACTGCATGGGGTCAGTGATGCGCCAGCGGGCGAAGGTGTCCACTTGCACATAGGTCTTGTCCTTGGTGGACATTTCGACCATCGGCCCGTCCCAAGCCATGTAACGTTTGTCGAAACGATTGACGTGCTGGATCAGAGGCAGCTTGAAGTGAAGGCCGGGTTGGATGATGGGCTTGCCGACCGGTTTGCCGAATTGGGTGATGATGACCTGCTCGGTCTGGTCGACAGTGAACGCGGACATGACTATTACCCAGCCAATGGCGGCAGCGGCCAATGCGTAGGTGGACACGGCTTTCATTGGGCTTCTCCCGAGGGCTGTGGCGAAGGTTGCGGCGCGGCTTGTGGCAAAGGCTGCGAAGGAAACGGCAGCATCGGCAATATCTGCTGGACCGAGTCGTCCACGATGATGGTTTGCCTGGCCTTGGGCAGCACATCTCCCAAAGTCTCCAGATAAATGCGGGCGCGGGTCACTTCCGGTGCCTTGAGATATTGTTCAAGCACCGCGCTGAACGCGGTCGCATCGCCTTCCGCCTCGTTGACCCGTTTGAACCGATAGCCCTCGGCGGCGCGTATTTTCTGGTTGGCCTCGCCACGGGCGCGCGGCACCGCCTTATTGTATTCGCCGTTGGCCAAGTTGATGGAATTCTCGCGGTCTTGCTGCGCCCGGTTCACTTCGTTGAAAGAGGGCTGCACCGGCACCGGCGGGTTGACGTTTTTCAATTGCACCTGGTTGATGGTGACGCCAAGTTGATAGCGTTTCGACAATTCGCGCATCCGGGCCAGGACGGTGTCCTCGATCTCTTGCCGTCCGATGGTGATGATTTCATCGACCGTCCGGTCGCCGATCACCTCGCGCATCACGGCTTCGGACAGATCCCGCAAGGTCTTTCCCGGTTCGCGCACGTCGAAGAGATAATTCTCCGGCTCGGTGATGCGGTATTGCACGATCCATTCGACCAGCGCGGAGTTGAGGTCGCCGGTGACCATGGATTTTTCTTTCGCAGGTTCCTCGCCGATTTGGTCAGGATTGGAATGGCCGGGGGTGGCGAAGCCGAATTCCAATTTCTGCTGCCGTTGGATAGGCACGGCAATGACACTGTCGATGCCGAAAGGAAGTTTGAAATGCAGGCCGGGAGGAACCTTGTGGGTGTATTTGCCAAACCGCAGCAACACCCCTTCCGATTCGGCGGGTATCGTATAGTAAGAAGTCCAGATCCCCAGCAGCAAAGCCAGGCCTAAGAGGATGGCCGGTGTCGAAGTGCTGGGTGGGCTGGGAAGTGATTCCCAAATTGTTTTTTCACTATTCATGACTGGTTGATCCCATTGAATTTTGAAAGTCATGCCCATGATGGCGGGGCGGCGGCAGACAGGTTCTCGCCAAAGCCAGTTTACGCCTGTTTCTTCACCCTTTGCAAAGGGTGGGATTGAGGCTGGATTTCGGCATCCCTGCCGGAATGACGAAGGATCCCGCTGCTTTGCCGGTTCAAAATGAGAATTGCTGGTGCGGCCTGGCAAGGCCGCACAATCGAGCGGTGGGAGTCCCGCCCTGGTAGCCGCCAGCCACGGGCCAGGTATCCAGCCTGGCGGACGGGGCGGCGACGCCGCGCCCGATGCGTAGGCAGGAAAGCAGGCGAAACGCAATGGGGTAAGGCCGACCATGAAGATTCAAGGTCCGAAAACTCATGTGTGGTAAGGGGCCGATGGCATCGGAAAGCCAGCAGGCGACAGCGCCGCCGACGCCAAGGCGAGTCTGCGGGAAGATCGCATGGTGCCTGACGCGGCGGTTGTGCGGCAACCGGGGAAGCACAGGGCTCAGCGTTGGGCGTATAAATCGGGGTCGGTTTGCAGGACGGCGGACATAGGAGGTGCCTCGAAAGAATATTAGCCCGTGCGAGAGGTTTTGCAAAACCAAGCGCTCCAGCAAACCCAACACTTCCCGCTCGATTTGCGGCAGCGCATCTCGTGGGTGCGCTTGGTCGATGTCATGGACATGCCAGAACTCGACCCGCCCGACCCAGCCTGGGAATTTTTCGGCCAACATGGGCAGATGTTCGTCCCGCTTGAGGGCAACGATGTGGCCGGCGAAGCTTAAATCTGTTTCGGCCAAGGGCAATGGATGGCGGTGTTCCGCTTCCAGCGCGACGCTGCGCCGGATGAGCGCGGCCAGCGTGGACGCGGCGATTGGCCCGATATTACCCACGCCCAGTTCAATCGCGATGCCACGGGAAAACGCCCGCCAAGGTAGGCCATGGGACGGTGCCAGGTGGTTGAACAGCAGTTCGGCAAAGCGGCTGCGGTAATAGTTGCCCGTGCATAGAAACAGCACTTGTGGATCAGACGACGCCATAGAGCGTCCCCGTTTTCGATTGCTTCTTGGCCCGGGGCCGTTCCAACAGGCTAGGTTTTTCCATAGTCAAACCCCCCAGCGCAAAGCCGCCGTATGCACCGGCGCGTGCCACAACCGGGTCATTTCCTCGTCCAGCAGAGTCACCGTGAGGGAGGCGCCGGTCATGTCCAGGGAGGTGGTGAAGTTGCCGACCAAGGAACGGGCAATCACGATGCCGCGCTGGCTGAAATAGTGTTCGGCCAGATGGTAGAGCAGGTAAAGCTCCATCAGCGGCGTTCCGCCTAGGCCGTTGACATGCAGCAACACCGGCTGGCCTGATTCGGGCTTGAGTTCCTCTGCGATGATTCCGCAAAGGCGCTCGACGATTTCCCCGGCGCTGGCGAGTGCGACGCGCTCGCGGCCTTTCTCGCCGTGTATGCCCACGCCCATCTCCATTTCGTTGTCGGCGATGTCGAAAGTCGGGTGGCCCAGGGCCGGCACGGTGCAACTGGTGAGGGCCACGCCCATGGAGGCGGTGGCATGTACGGCCCGTTCGCCCAGGGCTTTGCAAGCGGCGAGGTCATAGCCTGCTTCCGCCGCTGCACCAAGGATCTTCTCGACTATCGTGGTGCCGGCCACGCCGCGCCGACCCATGCCTTGGTGTTCGGGAATGGACACGTCGTCATGGATCAGCAGGCTGTCGTTTAGGCATTCGAGCATTTCGGCGGCAATCTCGAAATTCATCACATCGCCGGCGTAATTCTTGACGATGAACAGCACGCCGCCGCCGCTTTCCACCGCCTGCGCAGCCATCATCATTTGATCCGGGGTGGGCGAGGTGAAGACTTGGCCGGGGCACGCGGCATCCAGCATCCCCAGGCCGACGAAGCCGGAGTGTAGGGGCTCATGGCCCGAGCCACCGCCGGAAATCAGCGCGACCTTGCCCGGCTTAGCCGGGGTGGCGCGGCGGACAAAGCGCGGATCTTGGTTGAATTGGACGATGTCTTGATGGGCCTTGGCGAAGCCATGTAGGCTTTCGTCAAGCAGGCTGTCGACAGTGTTGATGAATTTCTTCATGGCAATCCTTTAATTGTTGGTGTTAGTCAAACGGAGGAGGGCAACAACCGCGCAAGCAAACCATTAAGGCCCGGTTTAGGTCAAGTTTTCTTTACAATTCTCATTTTTGCATGTTTTTGGGGCGCGGCTGTCTATCCATGCCAAATTGAGTGTAGGTCGCAAGCCCATGGGCCGAAGCCGCAGGCTTGGGTTAAAATCCTCCGCCTTCAAGCCCAAGGGCGCGGCAGCTTTGTAGGCTCGCGGCCCTGGGATTCCAACATTTGACGAGGAACCGTTGTGGCCGACAACTTGTATGCAGAGTCCGAATCCACCGACACGGAGGATAGTCCGCCCGAACTGTCCAAGCCGGTTTTCAACATTGCCGACGGCAACAGCCGGGCTTACCAAGCCATGGTCATGAAGTGTGTCGCCTACACCGGCGGGCGGCGCGTCGGGGACATCGGCATCGACCAAATCAGCGAGTTTATCACCCAAGACGGCACCTTCGTCTGGCTAGGCCTGCGCGAGCCTAACACGGCCTTGTTAGACAAGATCCAGCAGGAATTTGGCCTGCACGAGCTGGCCATCGAGGACACCCGCAGCGCCCATCAGCGTCCGAAGCTGGAGGGCTATGGCGATTCGCTTTTCCTGGTGCTGCAAACCGCGCAGATTTACCGCAATGCCTTACAGTTCGGCGAAATCCATATTTTTGTCGGCCCGCGCTTCATCGTGACCGTCCGCCATGGCACGCCCTTGAGTTTTACCAAGGTTCGCGAACGTTGCGAAAACATGCCGGAGAACCTGGCCAAGGGGCCGGGTTTCGCGCTGTACGCCCTGATGGATTTCATCGTCGACCATTACATGCCGGTGGTCGATGGCTTGCAGGAACGGTTCGAGCGGCTGGAGGAGGACATTTTCAGGAATCGCTTCAACCAGCAGACCTTGGAAAAGCTTTATGATCTCAAGCATGAGCTGCTGCTGCTGCGCGGGGCGGCAACGCCCTTGCTGGACATCTGCAACGAGCTGACGCGGTTCCATGGCAACATCATCAGCGAGGACATCCAGTTTTATTACCGCGACATCTCCGACCACGTCAAACGCATCAACCAGGCCATCGACGGCATGAGGGAAATGCTCACCGCCGCCATGCAGGTCCATCTGGCCTTGGTCACCGTGGGCCAGAACGAAATCGTCAAACGTTTGGCGGGCTGGGGTGCGATCCTGGCCCTGCCAACCATGGTGTTCAGCCTATACGGCATGAACTTCAAGAACATGCCGGAGCTAGACTGGCCGTACAGCTACCACGCGGTTCTCGGCGGCTTGAGTCTGGCCTGCACCTTGCTTTATCTGCGCTTGAAAAAGGCGGGGTGGTTGTAGCCGAGTTGGCAAGGGATAACACCGCTTCAAGCGAAATGTGACGGACAGGATTGTAAATCCCGATCGGCTTCGCTGAATTCACCAACTCGCTGGCTGGAACGCGGCATCGTTGCGGATCACCACCGTATCGCCGCTCTGTCCCAGCACGAACAGCCCTTGACGGTAAGCAAATCGTGCGGCATCATCCGGCGTGACCATCGCCGCCACCGCGCCCATGACCCGAAATCCACGGTAATTCGGAAACAGCTTCTTGAAACGCGCCAAGCGGGCGAGGTGTTCCTTGACATCATTCACGGACAACTCGCTTTTCACTTCAATGACAATGGCATCAGTATCGTTCACCACCAGCAAATCCACCTCCATGGCCTCGCCGTCCCGCTCTGCGCTGGCGCGGCGGTAAACCTCATGAACGGCGATCCCGCGCTCCTGAAACAAGCGCACCACCGACGGACGCACCATCTCCTCCACGAATTCACCCAGGCGGTTGCCGAGACGTCCGATGGCTTGGGTGACTTCCTTGACCTTGCGGGAGGTTTCCTGGATTTGGCGTTCGGTTTCCTGGAACTTGCGGCCGAGTTCAGCCTCCCGACGTTTGGACTCCTCGACGCTATCCCGGAACTTGCGGTCGCTTTCCCTGAACAGTTCCCAGATTTCTTCTTGGATGGTGGACATGCGGTTTCTCCGTGGGGGTGGATATGGCAGCAAGTATACCGGCTTCGGATTGCGGCTTGGAACCGAAAAACGCCGCATTCCTCGGGCTGTTCGGAATACGAAAAAAGGATGAGTCGGCCCACGCAATTGGAGGGTGGGCAAACGTCTTGTTAAGGAGATGCTGGATTCATCAATTCGCCGACCTTATTTAAACTCCGCCGGACGGGATATGCCATCCCGTCCGCGACGTTTAGTGTCGTAGCGGGCGTGACCGGCGTTACACTACCCCCGTTGTGTTCGCACATACTCGCCGACCAGCGGCACGAGGATGCGGTAACGCTCCCCGTCCTTCTCCAGGATCTCCCGCCGCTGCAAAATCCGCAAGGCGGCATTCAAAGCCCGTGAGTCGGGTTCCACCAAACGTAGCGCGGCGATATCCAGCGTCAAATCCTCGGCTTCAGCCAGCGCTTCCAATAGCCTTTGCGCCGTCTCCCCGCCGGCTTGCCCGTGCCACAAGTCGCTGAAATAACCCACGCCGCGCTCCAAAGCCAAGGGAATCACGGCGGCCACATCGTCCACTTCGACCCACGAATCCGGCGGCATCCGCCCAGCCTTGTTCATGCGCTCGACCAGCAGGGCGCAGAGGAGTTGGATCAGATAGGGCTGGCGATGGGTCAGCAACAAGATCCGCTCCACCGTTTCGTCACGATAAATCGATGGGAAGCTTTGCACTGGCGAGACGATCAATTCGCGGGCGTCCGGCTCTTCCAAAAAACTGATAGTCAGGGCCAAGGTATTGATGAGCGCACTGGCCCAGCGCGGCGGCAGTTCGTCGATTTGGCGGCTGCCGGACAGCAACACATCCACCCGGCGGCGGTGTTGGACGATGTTGCGCAAGGCCATCAACAAACGCTCGTCGAAGCGACCCGCCGCAAGACCTTGTTCCAAGGCTTCGTACTCGTCCAGGCACAGCAGCAGGCGGCGATTCCCTAAGGCATTCTCCACCGCGTCCAACCAACGCCCGAAGGACGGGTATGGATCGGCGTCCAGCATCCTTCGGGTCAAATCCGGCAAAACCACGCCGCGCCGCCGCGCCTCATCAGCCACCGCGTCGGCCACGCCGTGCAGCAGCCCGGCCGCATCCTTCGCGCCGCCCAGCTTCTCGCTTTGCAGGTCGAGGAAGGCCGGCACGACTTGGGCGCCCAGCCGCCGCTCCAATTGCAACAGCGCCGAAGTCTTGCCGCTGCGCCGCTGGCCGACCAGCAGATAAGTCGAACGCCGCCCTCCGCCCCGCCCAAAGCCTCCTCCAAACGCCGGAACAAGGCCCGCCGCCCCTTGAACGGCGTCTCCCCGTCGGCGCGGCCATCGGGACGCAGCGGTCGGCCATCGCCATGGTAGATTTGGGGGATCGGTTCTTCCTGCCTCTGGCGGCGGCGGGCGTCTGCCAATCCAGAATCGACCAAGCCCGTCCATTTCCTTACCGCCGGGCCGAACTCGCCTGTGTGTTGCTTGCCCAGGGTTTCCAGCGCAGCCCGCGCCGCTTCCAGCCGCCGCAGTTGATTGGTGGCCGAATCGCTTTCCAGGGCGCTGGCCGCTTCCCGGCTGATGTCGCGCAATGACAGCAGCAAGCCGCGCAAGCTTTCCGGCAATGGCGTGTCTTCGTTCAGCCAATCCAGGCTGGTGGGGAATTGGGCCAAGCCCGGCGAGGAGGCGATGCCATGGGCTTGCTCCTGCGCCAGCATCGCCCAGGCCCGGTAAGCGGCACGGTACTGGTAGCGATGGGCGGCGGTTTCGGCCAGGGCTAGACGGCCAGCGGTGGAATCGAGGCGGTAGAGGGTGGCAAGCAAGCCGGGCAGGCCGGGCAGTGGCAGCAGGATGATTTCATCCCAACGAACGGGATGGATGCGCCAGAGCCAGCGGCTGCTTCGCGGCCATAAGCGGTGGATTGGCCAGGAGAGCAGAGAGGCTGGAAGTTGCAGGATCAGGGTGGGGAAATGAATGACAGTTAGCACATCCGCCACGCCGGTCGCCACGCCGGTCGCCACGCCGTACGCCACGCCGGTCGCCACGCCGACCGCCACGCCGACCGCCACGACGGCCGTCACGACGGCCGTCACGCCGTACGCCACGCCGACCGCCACGCCGGTCGCCACGCCGGTCGCCACGCCGGCCGCCACCCGCATCCAATCCACCGGATAGCCCAAGGCTTCGACAACCCCAAGGCACAGCGGCACCCAACACAGGGCGATGGCCCCTTGCACACCCAGCCGGTACAAGGCATGGCGGAATTCGGCCCGGCGCAGATGCCGCCGCGCCTGCCACAGACTGTAAAACCATGGCAAATCCGGGGCCAGTTCGGCGATTTCCTGGTGGAATTGGTAGGGCTGCAAATACAGCCTGAACGGCAGCCACAAGCCGGAAAGGATGAAGCGCAAGATGCTCATCGCCGCGCCCCTTGTCCGGCGGTGATCCGGGAAGCCGGAGCCTTTCGATTCCGCCCAGGACGGGCTTCCCACACCTCGTTCCCAAGCCGAAGCTTAATGGGAACGAGGCCGAATGCCGTCATACCGGCAGGGAGTGCCGGTATCCAGGCCAGGGACGGTAATTTGAGGGTTGCAAAAAGGACTGATTCAGGCCCAGTCCTGGCCCGCAGACTGCCATCCCTGGACGCTGGATTTCGGCATCCCTGCCGAAATGACCGCTTTATCCCTGCTTGCGCATCACGGCGAGCGTCGTCATTGCCGGAAACGCCCGCCCGGCGCCGCGCCCTTCGATACAGATTAACAAAGTTCAGGGCGGACTTATTCCGGCCTGCGCCTGCTCCATCGCCTCGCCCGTCGGCACAGCCAATCGGTTCCCCCCTTTGCAAAAGGGGGGTTAGGGGGGATTTGCTGCCGGCAACATTAGGCATTCCAAAAAAAAACCTCCCCCGCCCCCTTTCCACAAAAAATGGAGAATGGTTTGTCAAATCGCTTAACCTAACCATGCCTTGAGTTCCTTCAGTTTTTCCTTGATCGTGTCGAGATCCGACCAACCCGCAAGCCATGCAATCAACGACAGGATGACGATGACGCCCAAGATCCACTTCGCCACCAAACCGAGATTGACGCCAAGCCGTTGCGCCAAACCGCCGACCTTTACCGGCAGATCAACGCCTAGCCAACGCGGTCCCCGCGCCAACCATCGCCCGGCCCGCTTGATCCTAAGCCGTGCCGGTGTCGCAGGCACCCGCGCCAAACACGCCTGCCCGGCCAATTCTTGATAACGCTGCTGCGCCCATACCGCATCGTGCTTGCCGAACTTGGCTTCAACCCAAGCCTGCCCGGCGCATTGCAGCTTGCAAGGATGCCCCCCCGCCCAAGCCCTGGCCGCCTGCACCTCGGCCAGACTGAGGCCGCAGGCCATGCCTTGCATCAATAGCGAATCGGCGGCGGCGTCATCCAGTTCCCGCAACGTGAACGGCTTGAGATAGTTTGGAAACGTGGAGGTCATCGCTGCCGGATGCCGCTCGAAATGCTCGGCCAGGGTCAGGCGCGAGGCGACGACCAAGGCCAACAGGTCGGCGGTGAGCAGCGAGCGCAGGCCGTCGAAGAAGACCGGAGAAGGGAAACCCGCCGAGAATTGAGGTTCGAGCAGGCGCTCCAATTCATCCACCAGCAGCACTGGGCGGACGCTTTTGCCATCGCGCAGCCTGCGCAGCAAACCCTCGAATTCGTCAAAATTGGCTTGTGGCTGGTCCTGCAAGCGCTGAAGACTGGCGGCGGCATCCGGCACGGCAGCTTGGGCGCGGGGATCGGCCAGGATGCCCCGCAAGGCCCGCCCGTAAAAATCGGTGGCTTGGGTGACATTGGCCTGCAAATCCACTTCCACCAGCAGCCTATCGGCATTCGATGGTGGATTGCCCAGCAGATGATGCAAGAGCGAGGTCTTGCCCATGCGCCGCTCGCCGACCAGATTGACCGACTCGTAGCGCGTCATGCTTTCATGGACGAAGCCAAAGGCTTCCTCGCGTCCGAAGATGGGTTCGTCCGGGCGCAAAGGCCGTCCGACGACGAAGGGGGAAGGCGGCAAGCTCATGGCGGCAGTTCCTCGCAAGAAAATTTCAGGAAATGTCTCACGCAAGTGCGTGATGGCGCAACGGTTAAGATTGTTTGGCGGACTGTTGAAGCTATTTACACAAGCCAACCGTCCAGTGATATATTGGTCATCGTCGAACGGTTTTTGTCGAAGAGGCGATGCCAATGTCCCCAACCCCTGACCCCAAACTCGATGACGAGCTTGCCGTACAGGAAGCCCGGCCGAAACTGAAACGGCCGCCCCTATTCAAAGTCCTATTGTTGAACGACGATTTCACCCCCATGGAGTTCGTCGTGCTGGTGCTGAAGAATTTCTTCGGCATGGACGAGGAAAAGGCCACCCAGATCATGCTCCATGTCCACACCCGTGGCATAGGCGTGTGCGGGGTTTTCTCCAGGGACGTGGCGGAGACCAAGGTCAAGCAGGTGAGCGACTTTTCCCGTGAGCATCAACACCCTCTTTTATGCACGATGGAAGAAGCCTAGGCGGAGAATCCCCCATGTTAAGCAAAGAACTCGAATTTTCGCTGAACGCCGCTTTCCGTGCGGCTTACGACAAGCGCCACGAATTCATCACCGTCGAACATCTGCTGCTGGCGATGCTGGACAACGCGGCCGCGGTGGAAGTCCTCCATGCCTGCGCGGCCAACCTCGAATTGCTGCGCAAGGAGTTGCAGGGGTTTCTGGCAGAGACTACTCCTCTGATCCCTCCCGGCGTCAAGCGCGACACCCAGCCTACGCTGGGCTTCCAAAGGGTGTTGCAGCGGGCCGCCTTCCATGTGCAGTCCGCCGGTAAAAGGGAAGTCACCGGGGCCAACATCCTCGTTGCCATTTTCAGCGAACAGGATTCGCAGGCGGTTTACCTGCTGAACAAGCAAGACATCTCAAGGTTGGATATCGTCAACTATATCTCCCACGGCATTTCCAAGCTGCATGACGAGCCAGACCCGGCCCAACGCGGCCAGGCGGCCGAGGGTGAGGAAACAGAGTCCTCGGCCAACCCGCTGGAAAAGTACGCCGCCAACCTCAACGAATTGGCGAAGAAGGGCAAGATTGATCCATTGATAGGCCGCAAGGGCGAGGTCGAGCGGACCATCCAGGTACTGTGTCGACGCCGCAAGAACAATCCGCTGCTGGTGGGCGAGGCCGGGGTGGGCAAGACGGCCATCGCTGAGGGCTTGGCGAAGAAGATCGTCGAAAACGAAGTGCCCGAGATCCTCAAGGACAATGTCATTTACGCCCTCGACCTGGGCGCACTGGTGGCCGGAACCAAGTACCGGGGCGATTTCGAGAAGCGCTTGAAGGCTTTGCTGGCGCAATTGAAGAAGGAGCCTAAGTCCATCCTGTTCATCGACGAGATCCACACCATCATCGGCGCGGGTTCTGCGTCTGGCGGGGTGATGGATGCCTCCAATCTGATCAAGCCGATGCTGGCCTCCGGCGAGATGCGCTGCATAGGCTCGACGACGTATCAGGAATTCCGGGGAGTGTTCGAGAAAGACCGCGCCTTGGCGCGTCGTTTCCAGAAGATCGACATCGTCGAGCCTAGCGTGGACGAAACCTATCAGATTCTGCGCGGGCTGAAGTCGCGCTTTGAGGAACACCACGATGTGAAATATTCCCTGTCGGCCCTGCGCACGGCGGCGGAATTGTCCAGCCGTTACATCAATGACCGCCACCTGCCCGACAAGGCCATCGACGTGATCGACGAGGCCGGGGCTTGCCAACGCCTGCAACCGGCCTCGCGGCGCAAGAAGCTGATCGGCACGGTGGACATTGAAGACATCGTCGCCAAGATCGCCCGCATTCCGCCGAAGACCATTTCCACCAACGACAAGGACAAGCTGAAAGATTTGGAGAAACACCTGAAGCTGCTGGTGTTCGGCCAGGATCAGGCGATCACTGCGCTGTCCGCCGCCATCAAGCTGTCGCGGGCGGGCCTGCGGGAAACGCAAAAGCCTATCGGCTCTTTCTTGTTCGCAGGGCCGACTGGCGTCGGCAAGACCGAGGTCAGCCGCCAGTTGGCCAAAGTCTTGGGGATCGAGTTGATCCGCTTCGACATGTCCGAATACATGGAGCGGCATACAGTTTCGCGGTTGATCGGCGCACCGCCGGGCTATGTCGGCTTCGACCAAGGCGGCTTGCTGACCGAGGCGGTCACCAAGAATCCCCACGCGGTGCTGCTGCTGGACGAGATCGAAAAGGCCCACCCGGACGTGTTCAACCTGCTGTTGCAGGTGATGGACCACGGCACGCTGACCGACAACAACGGACGCAAGGCGGATTTCCGCAACATCGTGTTGATCATGACCACCAATGCGGGCGCGGCGGACAGCGACCGGCCTTCGATTGGGTTTACCCAGCAAGACAACACGACCGATGCGATGCAAGCCATCGAGCGGCTGTTCGCGCCGGAATTCCGCAACCGTCTGGACGGCATCATCCAGTTCAAGCCTCTGCACATGGACATCATCCGCCAAGTGGTGGACAAGTTCATTTTCGAACTGGAGGCGCAACTCTCCGAGAAGCGCGTGTCTTTGGCGCTGGAGCCGGATGCGCGGGAATGGCTGGCCGACCCACGGCTGCGACCCGAAGATGGGCGCAAGGCCGATGGCGCGGATTATTCAGGAAAACATCAAGAAACCGCTCGCCGACGAGATACTGTTCGGCAAGCTGGCCGAAGGCGGCATGGTCAGGATCAGCGTCAGCGAAGGCAAGCTGGCGTTCGCCATCGTGAGCTTGCGGGAGAAGGCAGCGCCGGAGACGGCTTGAAAGCCGCCTCTGGCTAACGCTGGCGGAAGGTGATCCGTCCCTTGGTCAGATCGTAAGGAGTCATTTCGACCTTGACGCGGTCACCGGTTAGGATACGGATGTAATGCTTGCGCATCTTGCCGGAGATATGGGCGATGATGACATGGCCGTTGTCCAACTCTACGCGGAAGGTGGTGTTGGGCAGGGTCTCGATCACCTTGCCCTCCATTTCGATTTGATCTTCTTTAGACATAAGACTCCACTGGTAAAACGGATGCCCCTTCTCTTCGGCTGGGGCGGATGAATCGCCGATGTTACCATATCAGGCGTGAATCTTCTCGCCTTTTTGGTATTCCAGCCATTGTCCGGCGACCAGCGCTTGCAGCGGTCGGAAGCGATCCTTGTAGCTCATCTTGCGGCAATTCCCGATCCAGAAGCCTAAATAAAGCCAATCCAGGTCCAGGCGGCGGGCTTCGCCGATCTGCCATAGCACGGCCAGCGTCCCCAGTCCACGCGCCGCATGGTCGGGGTCGAAGAAGGTGTACACCGCCGACAACCCGCTATCGAGCCGGTCCACCACGGCGACGGCCAGCAGCTTTTTTTCCAGCCTGAATTCCACGAACCCCGCTTCCGCCCAACGGCTGCCAAGGAAGCCGACATAGTCTTCCGGGCTGGAATCCGCCATGCCCCCGTCGTCGTGGCGGGCTTCCAGGTAACGCCGGAACAGGCGGTAATGTTCCTCGTCGTATTGGGCGGGTTTGGGGCGCACGGTCATATCCGCATTGTCGCGCAGGTTGCGCAGTTGCGAACGGTCGGGCGCAAAACGCGCCACCGGAATCCGCACCGGCACACAAGCCGAACACATCAGGCAATGGGGCCGGTAAACCAGGTCGCCGCTGCGGCGGAACCCCTGCTCCGCGAGGCGGGAATAAGTCGGGATGTCCAGAGGCAAGCGGGTGTCCACATAAGCCGAACGGGCGATCCGGCCGGGCAGATAGGAACAGGGGTGTCCGTCCCCAAGCATAAGTCCGATTTGCCTCATTCGCCCGTCCTCCGCCAGGCGGCAGCCGCAGGTGGCTGTCCGCAATAATCGTCCAGCAGTTGGACGAACTCCGCACGGGGGATTTCCTCCGCACCCAGGCTGGCTAGATGTCCGGTGTAAACCTGGCAGTCGATGAGCCGGTAGCCCCAAGGCTTGAGGCAATCCACCGCGAAGGACAGCGCTGCCTTGGAGGCGTTGCTTTGGCTATGGAACATGGATTCGCCGAAAAACACCTGGCCTATCCCCAGCCCATACAGACCGCCCACCAGTTTGCCGCCTTTCCAGGTCTCGAAGGAATGGGCGAAGCCCAAGCCGTGCAATTGCCCAAAAGCCCGTTTGATGGCCGGTGAAATCCAAGTGCCGTCGGCATAGGTGCGGGGCTTCGCGCAGGCATCCATCACCTGTCCGAAACAGGTGTCGAAAGTGACATGGAAGATTCCGCTTTTCAAGGTTTTGCGCAGGCTGCGGGAGACATTCAGCTTGTCTGGAAACAACACCAGCCGGGGATTTGGCGACCACCACAGAATCGGCTCGTCTTCGCTGTACCAGGGAAAGACGCCGTGCCGATAGGCGTTCAACAGCCGCCGGGGTGACAGGCAGCCGCCCACGGCCAGCAGCCCGTTGGGTTCGGCCAGCGCCGTGGCGACATCGGGGAACGGCTGGTTGCGGTCGTGGGGGTTGAGGGCGGTCAGCATGGGGCAAGGGTCAGGAGGGCCAATAATCGTCGCCAAGGATGCGAGGAGGATTGGAATCAGTCAAGGGTTTTGAGGCTGGGACGGGTTGGGCGGGTTGTGTGCGCGGACTTCGTGCGACAGGGTCGTCGCGTTTAGCCAGCGCTCCCACGAAGTGCTGTTTCCGCGTCTTCCAGTTCTTCCTTGCGCCGCCAGTAGCCGTGCTTTTCGATCAGGCGGCGGGCTGCGCGGAGGTCTGCGGCGGGGGATTGCCAGGGGTAGGCGGTGGGGTGAAGCGTGAAGCACAACCGGGCGCGGTGCAAGTGGATGTCGACCTGAAACAAGGGCATAGGGCCACGCTCGGCGATTTCCCAGGCTTCGTCCAAGTCAGCTTGGGCTTGATCATAGCCACTATGAGAACAATAACACCTCGCACGCTCTAGTAAGGCGGTAACACAGTGATGCGTTTGCCCTAAGCTTCGAAGGGTCGAAACTGCCCAGTCCAATTGGTTCAGAATTCTTGCTTGAGGAGAAGAACCCGTGTCAAGCGATAGCCTGCTCTCAATAAGGCAAGCTTGAGCCTCATCCATCAGCCAGTTACGGCGCTTTGCCTCAGCCATCAAACACGGAACACGGCCTATGACTTCGGTGGTGCGCTTTTGGTCAAGGAGGAATTCGCAATACCAAAAACCTGCGACACCGAATAAGAATTCATGCGCGGATGAATACTTACGTTGTAACCTCTCAGCATCCAAAAACCAGCTTTCTGCTTCAACATATACCCCAGAATAATGCATGACTTGCGCTAGGCCAGCTCGCTCGCACACCTGTTGAGGCATATTACCACTCTTGTCCGCCAATTCAATACTCGGGTTAGCATAATTCTCCGCCTGCGTAAACCCACCCTGTAACAAGAAAATCTCACGCAGAAGCCGTGCATTTTTGGCAGCAGTGGCCCAATCCATTCTACGCTCACGCATAGCCAGGCCAAGTCGTATTGCCTCGGCCCCTTCTTGGAGATATCCCAAGACGAACAAATAGTGGCCGACATCATCAATAACCCTTGCTTTTGCTGGCTCTGATAACTTATTGGTTGGTGTGGTCGGCCACGATTCAAAAAAGCTCGAAAGGCAGTTCAAATGCTCCTGTAATGCCCCAAGAGGCCGGTCATGGAGGGCCTCATGGCATTGTGCAATCCTGGCCCAGTAAATTTCCTCAAAAGCCCTTTGACGCATGTCGGCCAAACAACCATGGGCTACCGCTTGGAAGAGTGGTTGCATCTCCCCTAGACTGAGCAGGTTTTTCTCTTTCGTCGTGTCGCACAGATGCCGGTACAGCCGTTCATGCGCGGCGCGCCAGCCTGCTGGGTTGTCTTTGCGCAGTTGCACGGCGAAATAACCCCGCACCAGCGGGTGGGCATCGACGCTGGCAAGCTGCCCGGCTGGGTCGCGGTTGACCGTCAGCAGCTTGGCTTGGGCCAGCCGGTTTAAGCAGGTGTTTACCGCTTCGTCTTTGAGCGGGTGATAGTCGCGACTCAGTCCAAGCCAGCGTTTTTGCACCGTAAACAGCGCCTCGGTCAAACCGGGCAGCACCGGCGGGCGCAGCAGCGCTTGCCAACAACCCGCGTCGGCGGGGCGGTCAAACAAGCCGGTCAGGCGCAGCAAGGCCAGCGCCGGGCGGCTGTCCGCGTCGCTGTCCAGCCATTCGACATAGGCATCCAGGCAGCGGAAGGCATGGCCGTTCTGCTCGGCGCGGTCGGCCTCGTCCAGATTGACCCGATCTATCTGCCGGATGTCGCCGCCGTGCGCCTCGCGCAGATACGCGCCCAGCAGGTTCAACGTCAGCGCGTGGCCTTGCACGGCTTCCACCAGCATTTCGCGTTCCTTGCGGGTGCCGTTCACGCCCAGCGTTGCCAACAATTCCACGCCCGCCGCCGTGGACAGCCGTTTCAGTTCGATCTGCGGCGCGGTGCTGTGCCAGTAGTTTTTCAAATCGGCTATCGGCTGGCGTGTCGTGACGAGGCACAAGCCGTCATTGCGCAGCGCAAGCTGGCGCAGCAGCGCCGACAAGCCGGGGTCTTTCAACTGGCCCGCCAGCGGCGAGGTGGGCGGGTATTGCAAAGGCTCCACGCCGTCCAGCACCAGCAAGGCCCGCCGCGCCGCCAGCAACGCCGCCAGCCGCTTGCCTTTCTCCGCCGCCGGGCGCGGGCCGTCGGCGAGTTCCCGGTCTTCCGCATCGCCAAAGAACACCAAGGCTTCGCGCAGGAACAAGTCGGTGGAGGTGTTGGCTTGTTCGTCGGTGCCTTGGCGGTAGAACGACCACGCGAACGCCGCCGCGCAGCCGGAAACGGGCTTGCTGATCAGCCCGGTGGCCCATTTGGCGACCAGCGAGGTTTTGCCTTCGCCACCTAGGGCGTGGAAGGTCAGGATGTGCGGGCGGTTGGCTGTGGCTTGCCAAGCGTCGTCGAGTTGGCTGAGTTCGTCTTCGCGGCCTATCAGGTTTTCGGGGGCTTTGTCGTCGATGCGGGTGAGGTCGATAGGGATTGAAACCGCGTCGGTTTTTGGTGTGATGCCGGTGTCGTCTTTGAGGCGTTTGAGGATGCGATTGACAACCTCATGGGGTTCTAGCTCGCGTTGTCCGATGTCGATAAAACCATCGCCGGACACGATGCCCAACGGGCTTAAATCACCGGGATCGTCGAATTGGAAAAACATGATGCGCTTGGCATCGGGCGTGGCTATCAATTGGCGGATATGGCGGAACTCCAAGCCGCACCAACGTTTTTTTGGGTATTCCGGGCAGAGGAAAACCACGATGAGTTCCGATTCTATCCGGTATAGCGAAGGCAGGTGGACATCCAAATCCACGCGGGCGAATTCGGCATCATGGTAATGGTCGTAGAGGATTTGCTCTTCGCCGAACGCCCCGGCCAGCAAGTCGGCGACGGCTTTGACGAAATTGCGCTTTTCGCCGGGGAACGACAGGGCGACGGCAAAGCGGCGGGGATTGCGGGGTTCAGAGTCCATCTTGTTCACCGGAAGATGTGGCGTGGCTGGAAACGCCACAATTGAGGCATTATCCGGGAATGCGTGTGGGATTTGAAGCCCGGCAGGCTGCGCATCGCGCAACTCGTCATTCCGGCAGGGAATGCCGGAACCCAGGTTCCAGGGATGGCGCGGCCTAGAAATCCATGCAGCCTGGAAACCGGCAATCCCTGCAGGTATGACGGGGCTGTTAGCCAAAGTGGGAATTGCTACCGCCCCAATACCTTCGCCCGCTTGTCCCGGCGATTCCTGTACAATCTTTGCTTTCCGCAAACCGCTTAGACTTAAGGGGAAGTCCATGATTTTTTGGCGCGTCAAGTCGCTTGACAACATTCTCGCCACGGCTGAAAAGAAAGGCTTGCACCGCTCTTTGGGGCCATGGCAACTGACCTTGCTGGGGATAGGCGCGATCATCGGCACCGGCATTTTCGTGCTGACCGCCGAGGCCGCACAGAAAGCAGGTCCCGGCATGATGCTTTCCTTCGTCGTCGCCGGCTTTGTCTGCGCCGTGGCGGCGTTGTGCTATGCGGAATTGTCCTCCATGGTGCCAGTGTCCGGTTCGGCCTACACCTATTCCTACGCCGTCCTCGGCGAAGGCGTGGCCTGGGTCGTGGGCTGGGCGCTGATCTTGGAATATGCCGTCGCGGCCAGCGCCGTGGCGGTCGGCTGGTCGGGCTATTTCGTCGGCCTGCTGCACAATTCTTTAAAGGTGGACATCCCGGCCAGTCTGGTCAACGGCCCTTACGCCGGCGGCATCATCAACCTGCCGGCGGTGTTCGTCTGCCTGCTCGTCACTAGCCTGCTGGTGATCGGAACCAAGGAAAGCGCCGCCTTCAATGCGGTGCTGGTGGCCGTGAAGATCACGGCGCTGACAGTGTTCATCGCTTTGGCTCTGCCTGTCGTGCAAGCGGAAAACTTCCATCCTTTCGCCCCCTTGGGCGGAACGGGCGTGGTGTCGGCGGCGGCGTCTATCTTCTTTGCCTATGTCGGCTTCGACGCCGTGTCCACGGCGGCGGAAGAAACCAAGAACCCGCAACGCAATGTGCCTATCGGGCTGATTGGCTCGTTGGGGATTTGCACGGTGTTTTATCTGCTGGTTTCAGCCGGGGCGATAGGCGCGGTGGGTGCGCAGCCGGTGCTGGACGCGGCGGGTCATGGCCTCGCCCCCGGTTCCCTGTCGTTGACCGAGCAATGCCAAGCCCTGGCCGCTGACGGCCAACACCCGCTGGTATGCTCGCGGGAAGCCTTGGCGCAGGTGCTGCGCCAAATCGGCTGGGGGAAAATCGGCAATCTGATCGGCGTCGCGGCTTTCCTGGCGCTGCCTTCGGTCGTGCTGATGATGATGTTCGGCCAGACCCGCATCTTCTTCGTCATGGCTCGCGACGGCCTGTTGCCGGAAGCGTTGAGCCGCGTCCACCCGAAATTCAAGACCCCGCATATGGTCACCCTCATGACAGGTCTCGGCGTCACCCTGGCGGCGGCGTTTTTCCCGGTGGGCAAGCTGGCGGATGTGTCCAACTCCGGCACTTTGTTCGCGTTCCTGGTCGTGGCCTTGGCGGTGATGCTGCTGCGGCTGCGTGACAAGGACCGCCACCGGCCCTTCAGAACGCCGGCGGTTTGGGTCGTGGGACCGTTGGCGATAGTCGGCTGTCTGACCTTGTTCATGTTCCTGCCGCCGGAGGCCAAGCTGGTGTTTCCGATTTGGGGGAGCATCGGTCTGGTATTCTATTTCCTTTATGGCTATCGCCACAGCCATGTCGCACGGGGGCAGTTCGATCCTACCGGCGGCGAGGATCTCATCGCCGAAATCCGTCCGCTGGCGGATTGCGTGCCTGAAGATGACGAATCTTAGCCATGTCCACAATCTGTCAACGAAACTAGAGGTTGCTTATGACCACGCTCGCCGAAAAGATTTACGAAGCCGCCAAACCTTTGCCGGAACCCTTGGCGGCGGAGGCGTTGCGCTATATTGAATATCTGCGCTTCCGCAGTGGGCGGGAGGAGGCGCAGGCTTGGCTGTCGGCTCAGGAAACCGCGTTAAAAAAGGTTTGGGATAACGACGAAGATGAGGTGTGGAACGATGCTAAAACCCTCTGAGATTATCCTTCGACCAACGTCGTTATCTATGTGTATCGCTGGCAACGTGAGGTAGCGAAGATTGAAACATCGCGGAAGCTTCAAGAGGATTTACGGCACTGGAATGAGCGGTTATTCACGCGCTTTTCGAGAAGAGATCATGCGACGTTGGGAGTGCATCAATAAGGAGGGTTCGCCCACGCCTAAATAATGAAGCCAATATCTGTTCTCCCCAACCTCGGGTCAATCCTTAACTATCCGGTATCCCATGCTCTACGAACTCCTTCGCCCCCTGCTATTCTGCTTCGACCCGGAAACTGCGCATAACCTCGGCCTTAGATCGTTAAGCCTTGCCGCCAAACTAGGCCCGCTGAATCCGCTCGCCCAAACCCTGCCCCTGCGTCCGCGCACGGTCATGGGTTTGGAATTCCCCAATGCCGTGGGCCTGGCCGCCGGTTTGGACAAGAACGGCGATTGTATAGCAGGCATGGCGGCTTTGGGTTTTGGCTTTCTGGAAATCGGCACGGTGACGCCACTCCCGCAGCCAGGCAATCCTAAGCCGCGCCTGTTCCGTTTGATCGAGCAACAAGCGGTGATCAACCGGCTGGGTTTCAATAACAAAGGCATCGATTATCTGATAGAGCAGGTGAAGGCGCGGCGTTCGCGTGTGATTCTGGGCATCAATATTGGAAAAAATCTCAGCACTGCGGTGGAGAATGCCTTGGATGATTATCTAATCGGCCTGCGTAAAGTTTACGCCTACGCCGATTATGTCACCGTCAATATTTCCTCCCCCAACACCCCGGGCTTACGGAAATTGCAAACCGCCGAGTATCTGGGCGAGTTATTGGGCGGCTTATCGATGGAACGGGAGAAGCTGGCGCAGGAACACAGCAAGCGTGTGCCTTTGGTAGTGAAAATCGCCCCGGATTTGGAGCGGCAAGAGATCGGCCCCTTGGCGGAGCAGTTAATTCAAAACAAAGCCGATGCGGTCATCGCCACCAACACCACATTATCCCGCGCCGGAGTGGAAACCTCGCCTTATGCTTCCGAAGCGGGTGGTTTGAGCGGGAAGCCCTTGTTCGAGCGCTCCACCGAGACGGTCACCCGATTGGCTGAGGCTTTGCGGGGAGAATTGCCGATCATCGCCTGCGGCGGCATTTTCAGCGCCGAGGATGCCCGCGCCAAGATCGAAGCCGGGGCGAGTTTGGTGCAGATTTACACGGGATTTATTTACCGGGGGCCGACTTTGGTGAAAGAAATTGCGGAGGTTTTGTGAATCTTGTTTTTTTGGAATAGATTAAGGGGCTTTTAACATGGGTATTCGGTATTTGCCCGGCCAGGAGCCGGGCGGGGAAAGGGAATTGCTGCGCCGTGGATTCCAGTATGGTTGGATTGCGGTGGACGGCAGGCCGTCCATGCCTTCCGCCGAGGAAGTCAAGAGGGCATGGGCTGCGGACGAGGCTATTTTTCTGCCGGGCATCTTGGCGGATTCCCTGCCCCGGTTCCGGGAGGATATTGCGCAAGCCCATAACCTGATGGAGCTGACGCGGGAGGGAGCCGGGCTTTCCGAATTGCTGGAAGCGCAGCCTTATGCGCAGCGCTTGCAACCGGCGTTCGATTTGTCGGGAACCAGTTTCGAGGAGCATGACGACCAAGGCATCGAGAAGGTTTATTTCGACGCTTGGCAGGATGACGACATCGTGGCGGACAATCTCTGGTGCAAGGCATCTTGGCTGTCTTTCGAAGAGGAGGAGGGGAGCCTGCGCTTCCGTTTTTCCTTCGGCATCGAAGGTTATGAGGATGTGGCGGCCGACCCCGAGCGGGAGTTATGGGCAGCGCGGCTGACCGACGCGGTGTTTCCCGAGTCGGCGGCGGTCACTCGGCATCCTGGGTTGAACGCGCTGCTGGCCGGGATGTTGGATTGCCCGCGAGTGGCTTTCAACGAGCGCATCGTTTATTTCAACGCCCCCAATGGCGGGGCGCAGATGCATCATGACGTGGAGCGCGGCCATGACGGCGTGGTGTTCGCGCAGATGAGTGGTTCGACGTTTTGGCTGGCCTTGGCGCAAGCCGAGGCTGCTGGACGAGATCAAGGCTTTCCTGGCGCAAGCCCCGGCTGCCGAGTGGACGGAATTGCGCAAGCTGGCTGCCGACCGGCAGGTTCTCGCCGCTTATCTGGACGAATCCGACCACGAGCTGGCGGAGCAATTGCTCGACCGCGAACCGGACTTTTTCCGTCATTTGATAGAACGCGGCTATGCTTACGTGCTGGAGGCGGGGGATGTGCTGTTGATGCCGCAGCTTGCCTTGGACACTTGCGTGTGGCACTCGGTGATTTGCCTAGGCGAGGAGGTGGGTGAGGGCTTGAGCTTCGCGTTGACCCGCTTGTAAGCTTACAAAGTTTTGAAAATTGTCCGTTTCGTGTAAAACTTCCCGTCGGGTGGATTTCAACAATAAGGGGAAACGCGCCATGTCCAGATTCTTCGTGCCGTCCGTGCTCGCGCTCTTGGGTGTCTTGCTGTCGCAGGAGGCCGTCGCCGACGTTTATAAATACGTGGATGCCAATGGTCATGTGTTCTACACCGACAAGCCGAAGCATTCGGGCTTCAAGCTGATTCTGGCCACGCCCCCGGCTTTTTCGTTCGTGACGGGCAAGAATCTGGGGCGGCCCCGGGTCTTGGGCAACTGGCCTAGACGTGGCAACCCACTGAGCGCTACCCGTGCGCAAAAGCGGCAGAAATTTGCCCCCTTGATCAATGCGGCGGCGAACAAGTACAGCCTTGATCCCGCATTGTTGCATGCGGTCATCCGCGCCGAGTCCGGCTACAATCCCGGGGCGGTTTCCAACAAGGGCGCGGCGGGTTTGATGCAACTCATGCCGGCCACGGCGAACCGCTTCGGCGTCCGCGACCGTTTCGATCCCCAGGAGAATATCGAGGGCGGGGCGCACTACCTCAGCGAGCTTCTCGACATGTTCCCATCAGACGTCAAGCTGGCCGTGGCCGCTTACAATTCGGGCGAGAACACGGTAAAGCGATTTGGCAACCAAGTGCCGCCCATCGCGGAGACGCAGAACTATGTGGAGCGGGTCTTAAGTTACTACAATCGCTGAATTCAAGCCTTGCCCAGGACGTCCACGCCGAATTTTTCCAACAGCCTGACCAGCCGGATCAGGGGCAGCCCGACCAGCGCATTCGGGTCTTCCCCGTCGATTTTTTCAAGCAACGCCACCCCTAAGCCTTCCGATTTGAAGCCGCCGGCGCAGTCGAAGGGACGTTCTTTGTCCACATAGCCTTCGATTTGGTGGTCAGTCAGCGGGCGGAAATGCACGACGGTGCGGTCCATGTCGGCAAGCGCCTCCCCGGTCGCAGAGTCCAGCACACAGATGCTGGTGAAAAATTCAACGGACTTTCCAGAGGCGGCGCGTAATTGTTCCACCGTCCTTGCAGGGTTGCCGGGCTTGGTGAGTTGGGTTCCCCCCAGCATGGCGACTTGGTCTGAGCCTATGATCAGGTGCGCAGGGTAGCGTGTTCCTAAGGCCCGCGCTTTTTCCTCGGCCAGCCTGTCGGCCAATTGGATAGGCGTTTCATCGGCCCGCGCTGTTTCGTCTATGGCGGGAGCCTCCGCCTCGAAGGGTAGGCCGAGCTTGGCGAGCAGCGCTTGCCGGTAAGGCGAACTGGAGGCAAGAATCAGTGGGCGAGGGGTGGGCGGGTGCAGAGGCATAGGCTTGTCCGGTCGGTTAAAGACAGATAGTTTTGACAGTTTTGGCGGTTTATCGGTATCATTCTTAGATTATGCTGGATCATTTGCCCGAATTTATCGATCCCTTAGCGCTGGCGGAAAGGCGGCGCCAGTTTAAGGGGTCTTTGCCTTTATCCAAAATGCCGCGTGTCCAGGATCTGCTGTTGGATCGGGAAGGCGAAGTAAGCTTTGAATTGAGCTTCGAGAAGGATGGCAAGATCGCCTCCGTGACCGGTGTCGTGGAGGCTGAACTCAAGTTGGAGTGCCAATGCTGTCTTGGTGTTCTCCTTTGGCCGGTGCGCAGCCGGTTGAGGCTGGGGGTGGTCAGATCCTTGGCGGAAGCCGACCTGCTTCCCGAGTCCTATGAGCCCTTGTTGGTGGAGGAGGATACCATTCCCTTGGCCGATATCGTCCAAGACGAAGTGTTGCTTGCGCTTCCCAGCGTTCCCCAGCACGGGCGTTGCGAGCCTGCCGCGTTGGTAAGGCAAGAGGCTGTCCCGGAGAATCCAAAACGGCCCAATCCTTTTGCCATTTTGGCTGAATTGAAAAAATCGAATTAACGACTGAGGAGTCATCCATGGCTGTACAACAAAACCGAAAAACCCGTTCCAAGCGGGGTATGCGCCGCGCACACGACGCGCTGACCGCGAAGGCGCTTTCCATTGATCCCACCACTGGGGAAACCCATCTGCGCCACCATGTCAGCCCCGACGGTTTTTACCGCGGACGCAGGATCGTCGCGTCCAAAACGGATGTCGAGACGGAAGAATAACCCCTGCCCTTGCAACCCTGCCTTCCAGCCTGGCCCTCGCTTCACGGGGTCGGCGAGTGGAAAATAATCAGACTGATGCCAGAACATACTGCGGATAGCGAATGGTGCGCCCCATGAATGGCCATCCTACGATAGCCTTGGACGCCATGGGGGGCGACCACGGTCCCCAGGTGGTGGTGCCGGCGGCCTTGGACAGTCTGGATCGCAATGCTTCCTTGCGTTTGATCCTTGTGGGCGATCAGGCGATCTTGCAGGCCGTCGTAGGTGGTTCTGCCCATTTGGGCGACCGTCTTAGCATTTGCCACGCCTCCGAAATGGTGGAGATGCATGATTCCCCTGCCAAGGCGTTAAAAAACAAGAAAGACTCTTCGATGCGGGTGGCTATCAACTTGGTCAAGGACGGCTCGGCCTGTGCTTGTGTCAGCGCCGGCAACACCGGGGCGCTAATGGCCATCGCCAAGTTTGTGCTCAAGACCATCCCCGGCATCGACCGTCCGGCCATCATTGGCGTCGTGCCGTCTCTGAACGGGCATACCCATGTGCTGGATCTGGGCGCCAACGTCGATTGCAGTGCTGAACACCTGCGCCAGTTCGCCATCATGGGCTATGAGCTGGTCAAGGCGGTAGGGAACGTTCCCAATCCCAAAGTCGGCCTACTCAACATCGGCGAGGAGGAGATCAAAGGCAACGAGCAGGTCAAGCAGGCGGTGAAGCTGATCGCGGATTCCCATATCAATTTCATCGGCTTCGTGGAAGGCAACGATATTTACACGGGCGATGTGGATGTTGTCGTCACCGACGGATTTATCGGCAATGTCGCGCTAAAAAGCAGCGAAGGTTTGGCGAAGATGATCAGCATCGCGCTGAAGGAAGCATTCTCCGAGAACTGGCTGACCAAACTGGCCGGCCTGGTTGCCCTGCCGGTGCTGCGTTCCTTCAGGAAACGCTTCGATCCAGGGCAATACAATGGTGCTAGCCTGGTGGGACTGCGTGGAATCGTGGTGAAAAGCCATGGCAATGCGGATCGCAAAGCATTTGCCCGTGCCATCGAAGTCGCAGCCTTGGAAATCGAAAAAGCCGTGCCTGAGCGTATCGGGGAGAGAGTGGCTGAGATCATGGCTGCGGGGAAAGCCGCGTGAGTCGATATGCCCGTATCGCCGGAACCGGGGGGTATCTGCCGGAAACCGTGCGGACCAATGACGACATCGCCCGGATGGTGGATACCTCAAACGAGTGGGTCATGGAGCGCACCGGGATTTATTCGCGGCACATCGCTGCGCCACACGAAACAGCTTCGAGCATGGCCGAGGCCGCCTCACGGCGGGCCATTGATGCGGCGGGGATGGTGGCCGACGATATTGATTTTATTATCTTGGCGACCAGCTCCCCCGACCGGGTTTTCCCCAGCACGGCCTGCCTGTTGCAACAGCGGCTCAATATCAGGAACTGCGCGGCCTTTGATGTGCAGGCGGCCTGCTCCGGCTTTATTTTCGCCCTCAGCGTTGCCGACCAATATATCCGTGCGGGCAACGCGAAAAGGGTGCTGGTCGTCGGCAGCGAAATCAATTCCCGGCTGGTCGATTGGACGGATCGGACTACCTGCATCCTGTTCGGCGACGGGGCCGGTGCTGTGGTGCTGGAAGCCTCGGAGGAGCCGGGCTTGCTGAGCACCCATCTCGGCTCCGACGGCCAGTATCAGGAGCTGCTGTATTTGCCCAATCCCTCCCGCGAGTTCGATAAGAGGGAGGAGGACAAGCGCTTTATCAAGATGCAGGGCAACGAGGTGTTCAAGATTGCAGTCAATACCTTAGGGATGATCGTTGATGAAGCCCTGGCGGCAAATAACATGGAGCGCTCCGACATTGATTGGCTGGTGCCGCATCAAGCCAATATCCGTATCATCACGGCAACCGCTAAAAAGTTGAAAATGCCGATGGAGCGGGTGGTCTGCACGATTGAAACCCAAGGCAACACGTCTTCAGCCTCCGTGCCTCTGGCCCTGAACGAAGCCGTCCGTGACGGACGTATCCAGCGTGGACAAATCGTCTTGATGGAAGCTTTCGGCGGCGGATTTGCATGGGGTTCCGCCTTGGTTCGTTATTAACATTAGAGGGGATTCTTTCCGGTGGACAGCATAGACAACGGCATGGCCTTTGTTTTTCCAGGGCAGGGATCGCAATCCGTGGGCATGATGCTGGATCTGGCTTCCCTTCATCCCGAAGTGGAGCAAACCTTCCATGCTGCTTCGAGCTTGCTGGGCTACGATTTGTGGCGTTTGGTCGCTGAGGGGCCGGACGAGCAGTTGAATCTTACCGAACATACCCAGCCCGCCATGCTGGCCGCCGACGTTGCGGCGTTCCGGGTCTGGAGCAAGGTTTCGCAGGTGCGGCCTGGATGGATGGCGGGACACAGCTTGGGCGAATACTCCGCCTTGGTGTGCGCCGGGGCAATCCGTTTCGAGGATGCGGTACTTTTGGTGGCTGAACGCGCCCGGCTCATGCAGTCGGCGGTGGCGCCTGGTGTCGGGGCGATGGCCGCGATTCTTGGCATGGACGACGCCAAGATGGTCACCGTATGCGCCAACATTTCCAGTGCGGACGAGATCGTGACCCCAGCCAATTTCAACGCCCCCGGCCAGATCGTGATTGCCGGACATGCGGCAGCGGTCAATCGCGCCATTGAGGCAGCCAAGGCCGAAGGAGCGAAGAAGGCGATTCTCCTGCCGGTCAGTGTGCCTTCCCACTGTCCTTTGATGGCAGGCGCGGCGCAACAGTTCCGGCAGGCGCTGGACAAGGTCGCCATCCATGAATTCAATATCCCGGTGATCCACAATGTCGATGTGACCAGCCATACCGCGCCTGAGGTCATCCGCTCGGTTCTGGAGAAGCAATTGTACTCTCCGGTGCGCTGGTCGGACATTATACGTTTCTTGTTTGACCAGGGTGTCCGCCGCTTCATCGAATGCGGCCCCGGCAAGGTGCTGGCCGGCCTCAACAAACGGATCGTCAAGGATGCCCAGACGGAGGTTGTGTCCGGTTTGGATTCCCTTAATAAAGCATTGGAGCTAGTTCAATGAGCAGTCAAATCGCAGTGGTCACCGGTGCGAGCCGGGGCATAGGCCACGCCATTGCCATGCGTCTGGCCGCTGCCGGAAACACCGTCATCGGCACGGCGACCACGGAGGCGGGTGCGCAGGCAATCGGCCTTGGCCTGGCCGATGCCGGTCTGAAAGGCTCGGGGAAAGTGCTGGATGTCGCCGATGGTGCTTCCATAGAAGCTTTTGTGAAGGCGGTCACCGAGGAGTGCGGCGCGCCGACGATTTTGGTCAACAATGCAGGCATCACCCGTGACAACCTGTTGATGCGGATGAAGGACGAGGAGTGGGATGCGATCATCCAGACCAATCTGACCTCGGTTTACCGCTTGTCGAAGGCCGTTCTGCGAGGCATGACCAAGGCTCGCTTTGGGCGGATCGTGAACATCACCTCCGTGGTCGGGGCGACCGGCCACGCCGGACAAGCCAATTATGCGGCGGCGAAGGCTGGCGTGGTGGGTTTCACCAAATCCCTAGCCCAAGAGATGGGTTCGCGGAACATCACCGTCAACGCCGTGGCCCCCGGCTTTATCGACACCGACATGACCCGTTCCTTGCCGGAGGAGCATAAGAAAGCCCTGCTGGGCCAGATTCCGTTGGGGCGGCTGGGTGGGGCCGAGGAAATAGCCGGCGCGGTGGCCTTCCTGTGTTCGCAGGATGGCAGCTACATCACCGGGGAGACCTTGCACGTCAACGGCGGCATGTTCATGGCATGACGTAAACGGGCCAAATTTCCGTTGCTTCAGGCTCAAACCGTTCACTATCGGCGTGGATCGTGGTATTGTTCACCCCGCTTGGCGGTTCCGCAGAGCCTGAATCCGGCCATACCAGAACAACAACACCGGTCGGTTGGAGAGAAGGCTTGTAATGCCTGGAATTCCAATTAAAATCTTCCGACCCAGAAATTCAAGCGTAACCAATATTGAGGATAGAAAAAGATGAGTGACATTGCAGAGCGTGTGAAAAAGATCGTGGCGGAGCAGTTGGGGGTTAAAGAAGAAGTTTCCAACGAGGCTTCGTTCGTGGACGATCTTGGCGCTGACTCCTTGGACACGGTCGAACTGGTCATGGCGTTGGAAGAAGAATTCGAATGTGAAATTCCTGATGAGGACGCTGAGAAGATCACTACCGTTCAAGAGGCTATCGATTATATCAAAGCCAACCTGTGATTTTTCCATCGCGCCCCGGCGGAATGCCTGGAAAGGCTTCCTAGGGGCGTTGTTATTTTTAGCGGAACCGGACTGTCTGCCTGAGGAAACACCTTGAGTAAGAGACGTGTCGTCATCACCGGCCTGGGGGCGATTTCCCCTGTAGGCAATAATGTCGCTGATTCCTGGAACAGCATAATTAACGGCAAAAGCGGAATCGGCCCCATCGAGCATTTCGATGTTTCCGAGTTCAGCTCCCGCATTGGCGGATCGATCCGTGGCTTCGACATTACCCAATACATTCCCGAGAAAGAAGCCAAGAGAATGGATGTCTTCATCCATTATGGGCTGGCGGCGGGAAGCCAGGCGTTTGAGGATGCGGGATTGCCAGTGACCGGGGAAAACGCTGAGCGCGTAGGTGTGGCGATCGGTGCCGGCATCGGTGGCATCACCGGTATCGAACAGGGTCACAACGCCTTTCTCAAGGGTGGGCCGAGAAAAATTTCACCTTTTTTCGTGCCTAGCAACATCATCAACATGATTTCTGGGAACCTGTCCATCAAATATGGATTGAAAGGCCCCAATTTCGCCATTGTCACCGCCTGCGCCACGGGAACCCATACATATCGGCGATGCCTCTCGGCTGATCCAATATGGGGATGCCGATGTCATGGTCGCCGGCGGGGCGGAATGCTGCACCACGCTCCCGAGTTCTTTGGGGGGGTTTGCCTCGGCCCCAGGGCATTGACGCGCCGCAACGACGAGCCCGCACGCGGCCAGCCGCCCGTGGGACAAGGATCGCGATGGCTTCGTATTGAGTGACGGGGCGGGGGTTCTGGTCTTGGAAGAATTGGAACACGCCGGCACGTGGGGCGAGAATCTATGCCGAAATCATCGGTTACGGCATGAGTAGTGACGCTTTTCACATTACCTCGCCGACGGAAGACGGCGAAGGCGCGGCCCGTTGCATGAGGAACGCCCTGCGCGATGCGGCATTGAATCCAGACGGTTTAGATTATATCAACGCCCATGGCACCTCCACTCCCGCCGGCGATCTTGCTGAAACCTTTGCGATGAAAGTTGGCTCTTGGCGATCAGCCTACACTACCCCGGTCAGCTCCACCAAGTCCATGATCGGCCACATGTTGGGCGCGGCGGGGGGCATTGAGGCGGTCTTCTCGGTGTTGGCCCTACGCGACCAAATCATTCCTCCCACCATCAATCTGGACAACCCCGGTCCCGAATGTGACTTGGATTTTGTGCCTAACACCGCCAGGGATGCCAAGTTGGATATTGTCATGTCCAATTCCTTCGGTTTCGGCGGCACCAATGGCACATTGATTTTCAAGCGTTTCGCCTGATTGACACGCAAGAATCCGTCCTGATCAACGGCGCAGCCACTCGCTGTCTGGATTTTGCCGATAGGGGCTTGCACTATGGCGATGGCGTGTTCACCACCCTGTCTTTGCGGCGGGGCGTTCCTGTTTTTCTGGATAGGCATCTTGCGCGTTTGCAGACCGATGCCGCGAGGCTCGGCATTCCTTTTCCCGGACAGCCTTTATTGGCCGCTGAGGCCTGTCGCCTGGTTTCGCACATTTACGGAAGCGTTCTCAAAATTATATTGACCCGTGGCTAGGGCGGGCGCGGCTATCGTTGCCCGGAGCGAAGCTTACGGCAACCGCATGATTGGCCTTTATCCCCAGCCTGATTACCCCCGGAACTCTCAGAAAGGGGCGTGGCTATGCGTTTGCATTTGCGCTTGGGGCTGAATCCGCGCCTGGCCGGTGTTAAACATTTGAACCGCTTGGAGCAGGTGTTGGCCCGGACGGAATGGGGCGACGAAGGTATCCGCGAAGGCTTGCTGCTAGATATGCGGTGGTTTCGTGGTGGAAGGCTGCATGAGCAATGTGTTTATGGTCGGGAAAGGCGTGTTATTCACGCCGCTGCTTGACACGAATGCGGGGTCGCCGGAGTGTCCGTGGTATTGTGATGGAATTAGCCGGGACATTGGGCTTGCGGTGAGGAGGCGCGTATTGCTTCCCGACGAAGCTTGCGCGGGCCGAGGAAGTATTTTTGACCAACTCCATTATCGGCGTCTGGCCGGTTATGCGCGTTGGAGGACAGCTATTAAAACCGGTGGCGAAACCCGAGCCGCGAAATATGCTTACGCTTTGCGGATCGGTGCCTGGCCGCCGAAAAATGGCCATGAAGCGGTTTTTAGCATGCGATGGCGCGTTGGCGCTTGCGTCGGCGGTTTGTGGGCGGATTACCTCACCTGCCGCCGATTCCCCGCTGGAAAACCCGAAACCGTTTATTTTGAAATCGCCAAGGGGGGGGATTCTAAGCCATCGCGGAACCTTGCAGGCACGGGGGATTATCGCCATCCACCGTTTGGTTTCACCTGTGGCCTATCGGAAATGTTTCGACCCGACAATGAAATATGGGGAATACGAAATGCCGGCGGAAACCGCCACCAGCGCCGATATTTGGCCTTGTTTCCTCGGGCAAATCCGGCGCCATTCGCATCACCTTTCCTCGAAGGCTGGACGTTTCCGGCAAATGGCCGACGCGCTGAAAAACAAGCCGGCGCTAGTACATCATCATTAACAGGCGACCATCCCGTGAAGTCTTGAGGTTTATCGACGCCCCGGCGAAGACATCCCGAAGGCCTATTTTTTCCGGACACCTATTTTTTCAAAAGAAACACCGCTGATGTGGATCTGTTGAAACGCGCATACGAAAAAATGCTAATCGTACTGGACTCGGAGTGGCAAAAACGCGATCTCGAATCGCCGCTGGAAAATCCTTATCAAGCCTTGATCCTGGCGTCGATAGTCGAAAAGGAAACCGCCGCTGCCGAGGAACGCAAAAAAATAGCCGGGGTTTTTAGCCGCCGCCTGAAAAAAGGCATGTCGCTGCAGACCGATCCGACGGTGATTTATGGCATGGGCGACGATTACCATGGCGATATCCGCAAGGAGTTTGCGGCAGCCCACGCCGTACAACACCTATGTTAACGGCGGCCTGCCCCCCACGCCCATCGCCATGCCAGGTAAAATGCCATTAACGCCGCCTTGCATCCCGACGACGGTAATTCGTTGTTTTTCGTCTCTCGCGGCAACGGCCACCACGCTTTTTCCGCCACCTTGGCCGAACACGAAAAATACGTCGATCAATATCAAAAAAACGACATGAACCAAGGAAGATTTATCACCCTGGAAGGCGGCGAAGGCGTCGGCAAAACCACCAATCTGCAATTCATCCGCGATCCGTCTCAGCCAACAGGGCATAGCCCATATTGTCACCCGCGAACCCGGCGGCACGCCGTTTGGCGAGAAAATCCGAGGCATTTTACTGGAGCCGCATGACGAACCCGCTCACGAACAAGCCGAACTGCTGCTGGTTTTCGCCGCCCGCGCCCAACATTCCTTAAAGTGTTTTTGACCGGCTCTGAATCAAGGCAATGGGTGTTTTGCGACCGTTTCACCGACGCCACCTATGCTTACCAGGGCGGCGGACGGCGCATGGACACGGCATTCATCGGCAGCCTGGAAGCCCAAGTGCAACAGGGCCGCACCCCGATCTGACCCTGTTGTTCGATGCCCCGGTGGGTGTCGGCATGGCGCGGGCCAAGCATCGCGGTCCCGCCGACCGTCTGGAAACCGAGACGCTGGCTTTCTTCGAGCGGGTGCGGGGGGCTTATCTTCAATTGGCCGACGATTTTCCGCAGCGTATCAAAATAATCGATGCCGCCCAGTCTCTAGCCGAAGTCCAGGCGGCGATTGCCGTCCATCTGCAACAGTTCTGCGGGTCATGAACCTGGTTGAGGAGATGGGCTGGCTGGCCCCGCAATGGCACAGGTTGGGTGCTGCATATCAGGACCGGACGGGTGCCACAAGCCTTGCTGCTGGTCGGTCGGGACGGGGTGGGCAAGATGGCGTTGGCGGAAGCCTTCAGCCAACGCCTGCTATGCCGCAACCCGGGTGAATACGCCTGCGGCGATTGCGTGAGTTGCCGTTTGTTCGCGGCCAAGACCTTGCCTGATTTCCTGCGCATCCAACCCGAGGAGGAGGGCAAGATCATTCCAGTGGACGCCATACGCAGCCTGATCGCCAATCTGGCGCTGAAGCCGCAATATAGCCCGGCAGGCGCGTGGTGCTGATCTCGCCCGCCCACCAGATGAACATCTCCTCCGCCAACAGCTTGCTGAAAACCCTTGAGGAGCCGGATTCGCACACGGCCCTGCTGCTGTTGACGGACTCTCCCCAACAGTTGCCGGCGACCATCCTCAGCCGCTGCCAACGTCTGGACATCCCCCTGCCGGAACGTGCGTTGGCGCTGGCCTGGTTGCAGGAGAAAGGGCAGGGCGGACGCGCCGAAGTCTTGCTGGCCTTGGCGCGGGGTGCGCCGCTCAAGGCGCTGGCCTTGGCGGACGCAGGCATCATCGAAAAGCGTGGAGAGTTTTTTATAGGGCTGTGCGATTTGCTGGAACGCGGCGAGGCGCCGACTGCCCTGGCGGAAAAGTGGTCCAAATTTCCCTGCGAGACCTTGGCCGATTGGATGACGTCCTGGACCATCGAATCCGATCCGGCTGCGTTCCGTCCCCCGTTGCCGGGGCATCGACAACTTGGATTTGGCTGAACGCTTGCAAGTCCTCGCGCAAAAGCTAAACTTGCAAGCATTGTTCGGCCATCTGGATCGGCTCTCCGCCGCAAGGCGTTTGCTCGCAGGCCAGGCCAACCGGCAGCTCCTTCTGGAGGAATTATTGATCCGTTGGTTGGAGCTATCCAAAGTCCCTCACCCCAACCCCTCTCCCGCCGGGAGAGTGGCTTGACTCTTCTGGTGGGCGGGGCTTTTTACTTCCTTCTCCTTGCGGGGAGAGCGTAGCGAGGGAGACGAAGCTGGCCGGAGATGAGGGCTTTCTGACGGGGATGGACGCTGATTCCAAGATCATACTAAAATGAGATTGACTCCATGAGCGACAACCAACCGCAATCCCGGCAGGGCATACTCTCCCTCACCATCCGCGACAAGAACGCCTTGTATGCGGCCTACATGCCATTCATCAACAACGGCGGGCTGTTCATCCCCACCAACAAAGTCTACCGATTGGGCGATGACGTTTTCATTTTGCTCAACTTGATGGAGGAGACCGAGCGCATCCCCGTGTCGGGCAAGGTCATCTGGGTGACGCCGCGCAATTCGGAAGGCTATCGCTCGACCGGCATAGGTGTGCAGTTCAGCGGCCAGGACAATGGTGCCACCCGCAACCGCATCGAAAACTATCTCGCCGGTTCGCTGGGTTCCGAACGCCCCACCCATACCATGTGACCCCATGCTAATCGACTCCCACTGCCACCTCGACCGCGTAGACCTCAAGCCTTACGGCGGCGACTTCCGCCGCTTCGTCAGCGAAACCCAGGCCATGGGCATAGGCCACATGCTCTGCGTCTCCATCAGCATGGAGAAATGGCCGGGCATGATGGGGTTGTTGGAAGGGCATGGAAACATTTCCGCGTCGGTGGGCGTCCATCCCAACGAACAGCTTTGTCACGAGCCGACGGTGGAAGAACTGATCGAGCGCTCGGCCCATCCCCAGATCGTCGCCATCGGTGAAACCGGCCTGGATTATTTCCGCAGTGAAGGCGATTTGGCCTGGCAGCATGAGCGCTTCCGCACCCATATCCGTGCCGCCAAGGCCGTCAACAAACCGCTGATCATCCATACCCGCGAGGCCCGGGAAGACACGCTGCGGATTTTGCGGGAAGAGGGCGCGGCGGAGGTGGGCGGCGTGTTGCACTGCTTCACCGAAGATTGGGAAACCGCCCGCCAAGCATTGGATCTGAATTTTCACATCTCCTTCTCCGGCATCGTCACCTTCCGCAATGCCGAGCAAATCCAAGACACCGCCCGCAAAGTTCCCGCAGACCGTTATCTGGTGGAAACCGATTCGCCTTATCTCGCCCCCATTCCCCATCGGGGCAAGCCCAACTATCCCCACCACGTCCGCCATGTCGCGCAGTTTGTCGCCGATTTGCGCGGGGTTTCTTTTGAGACGGTCGCCGAGCAAAGCTCGCGGAATTATTGGGGGTTGTTTGAAGCATCAATGCCTATTGGAGAGGGGCCATCCGCTGCCGGATAGCCTACAGCCTATCCAAAGGACTCGCCACCCCCTTGCCGCCCAGGTTCAACACATGGGTATAAATCATCGTCGTCTCCACGTCCTTATGGCCTAGCAACTCCTGCACCGTGCGGATGTCATAGCCGGACTGCAACAAATGGGTGGCAAAGCTATGGCGCAAGGTGTGGCATGTCGCCGGCTTCGTCAGCCCCGCCGCCCGCACCGCCTTCTTCATCGCCCGCTGCAAGCTCTGCTCGTCCACATGGTGCCGACGTTCCTTGCCGCTGCGCGGATCCAGCGAACGGCCCGCCGCCGGAAACACATACTGCCACCCCCACTCCTTCGCGGCATTGGGACACTTCCGATCCAAGGCATAAGGCAAATAAACCTCGCCAAAGCCATCCTCCAAATCATGTTCGTGCAAAACCTTCACCTTTTCCAAATGCGCCCGCAAAGGCTCCGCGACGGCCTGCGGCAGCATCGTCACCCGATCCTTCTCCCCCTTGCCATCCCTCACTGTGATCTGGCGCATTGCAAAATCCACATCTTTCACCCGCAGCCGCACACATTCCAACAAGCGCAAGCCCGCCCCGTACAACAAATCCGCCATCAGCCCATGCTGCCCGTCCATCCGCGCCAGCACCCGCTTGACCTCCTCCACCGTCAACACCACCGGCAGCCGTTGCGGCTTCTTCGCCCGCTTCATATCCTCCAACCAAGGCAATTCCATTTTCAACACCTCCTTGTACAAAAACAGCAAGGCGCTCAAAGCCTGGTTCTGCGTAGAAGCCGCCACCCGCCCCTCCACCGCCAAATGGGTCAGAAACTGCTCGACCTCCGCCCCGCCCATCTCGCGGGGATGTTTCTTATGGTGGAACAGGATGAAGCGCTTGATCCAGTCGGTATAAGCCTGCTCTGTGCGGATGCTGTAATGGCGCAAGCGGATCGCCTCCGCACTTGATCGAGAAGCTTTGGAGGGGCCGGAGTGGTGTTGGCGGAAGGCTTGCTTGCGGTCGGAAGGGGCGGGTTGCTCATGGTGTGAAGCCTGGATCAGCAGGCCGCATAGTTTGCGGCAAACCGGATTAGATTTCAATGTTGACTTTTTGGAATGCGTCAGATAAAGTCCAATCTCGGAATCGGCTTCACTTTTGAGGCCGACATAGCGTTGAGCGCGAATAGATACCTTTTAATACTGAATGCCGACAGTATAGGGTGGACAAAACGGGAAAAATCTGCTAAAAAGCGAAGCGCCTTATGCGTGTCGCATAACGAGTTGATGCGAACACGCGACAGGCGCTTCGCCTTAAAGGCGTTTCCCACTTCGCCCCCTTTTCTGCGGCATTCGTGCTTGCCGGTCTATTCCCGCCCAACCCGTCGCTCCAGCGTACACGTCTACGGGGCTTCGTTCAGGTCTGTGGCAAACGAAAGGGCCATGGCTATTTCAAGTTCGCCGTGACGTGACGCTGAGCTCAGGCGTTAGGCTTAAATGAGGAGAGCATCATGTCCACGTCAACGAAATTTCAGATATTACTTGTCACTTTATTCTTGACGGTCACGTCACATTCAAACGCGGCGATACTGACCCCTGATCTTCAACTGTGGTTAAAAGCTGATTCAATACAAGGTGTGAGCAATGGAGGTGGCATATCAACTTGGAATGACTCTAGCAGTTATGGCAGAAATGCTTCTGCATATAGAGGCGCTCCAATTTTACAAACCACCGCTTTGAATGGTCAGCAAGTTGTGAGTTTTAATGGTTACAATTCATTTGCAGTTCCTGATTCAAGCGTATGGGATCTCAATAATTTCACCATCTATTCCGTTGTTAGCGTCAACCCTAAGGCTCGTGGTGATGATTGGTGGTCAGGTATATGGTTAGCACATGACCAAGGTTGTTGCCAACCTCTTAAATGGTTTGCTGACATTGGATATAATGGGAGTTCCCTTGCAACCGTTGGATTTGATCCGGTTGGTAGTTTTTCCAATCCTTTGCCCGCTTCAACATTTGGCATAATTGAGTTTCAGAAACAAGGTTCATCGTTTTCGGCTTGGCTTAATGGATCGCTTCTTGGCACAGCAGCAGCAGGATCTGTTCCAAATGCTTCTGCACCTTTAACCATTGGTTTTGCAGAATGCGTTTATGACCCGAATTGCCTTGCAGACAGTGGCTTTAAGGGAAAAATTGGAGAGTTAATGATATCCAGCACAGCTATCGACAACTCACAAAGTCAAGAAGTGGGCCTATATCTAAGCAACAAATATGGCATTGCGTCCTCCTATGTTGTCCCTGAACCTGCTTCCATCACGCTATTGATAGTCGGCTTGTCTTTAGTCGGTGCTTTTCATAAAAAAGCGGTATAAGCTGGGTTGTGGCTTATCGCAACCAGACAAACATATTGGCCTAACAAACTG
>CAVWEM010000009.1:0-85097 GCA_963753955.1 uncultured Gammaproteobacteria bacterium | reverse complement strand
CCTTCGAAAGATTTAAAAAGCTGGATGGCAAGAAGCATGACCGCAAGATTAAGTCCGTCATCGGCATGAGCCTGCCAAAATTCAACATCCTCCTTGCGGCCTTCGCGGCGGCCTACGATGCCGTCCAACTGGAAAGGTGTCGGCAGGGCGAAATCAAGCAGGTTCCAACGGGCGGGCCAAAAGGCCATCTCGACACGCCCGGGAAGAAGCTTTTCTTCATTTTGTATTACCTCAAGACATACCCCACCTTCGACGTGCTGGGCTTCCTTTTCGGCTTCAGTTCGGGGCATGCCCACAACCATGTGGAGAAACTCCTGCCCGTCTTGCTGCGGAGCCTGTCGGACCTCGGCGTGCTCCCTGAGCGGTCGCCTGGGACTCCCGAGGAGTTCCTGCGACTCGTCGATAAATATGGCGACGTCATCATCGACGGGATGGAGTGCGCCTGCGTCAGGCCGCAGGACGGGGAACTCCAGAAGGCCCGCTTCAGCGGAAAAAAAAACGCCACACGCTCCAGGCGCTCGTCCTCACGACCCTGCACCGGAAAATCCTTTTCCTCTTCTGCGTCTTCGCCGGCAGCGTCCACGACTACAAGCTCATGAAAAAGGTATTCGACCCAAAACTGAAATGGTTCCATCGAGTGAATCTGTGGCTCGACCTTGGGTTCCAAGGTGCGCAAAAAGATTATGGCGTGAAATCCAAGATAAACCTTCCACACAAAAGGCCGAAGAAATCTAAAAACAACCCGAAGCCGAAACTGACCGCCGCGCAGGTCAAACATAACCGGCAGCATGCGGGAACCCGCGTTTCCGTGGAACACGCCATCGGCGGGATGAAGGCTTTCCATTGCCTGACCCATCGGATCAGAAACCACCTGGACTGGCTCATTGATTTCCTTTTTTGGGTTCCGGCGGGTCTTTGGAACCTAAAAATAGCCTATAATCATTAACTTAACACCGGGAACAACTCTATTACAAAAAGAGCAGGGGGCAAAATAGGCGTAAAACTAGCGGAAAACTAGTGGAAATCCGGTGCATGAATTCCGCATTTTTCAAAAAAACAGGAAAACAAGCTGGGTTCAGCTTCGCGGCTTATTTCCCCGCTTCAATTTGCAAAGTTTTTGTGTACTCCAAAATCGGTTAAATTGCGATTCTGACAAAACCTCAAAAAGCCTAATATCTTGGTCTTCAAGCATCTGGCGAATTTCAACCTTATCGAAGGGCAAAGGCTCGGGGATTGCAAACCACGCATGTTTAACCCGCAATGAGCCTAATAGCATGGCAAGCGCCTTTTCCCTATTTTGTTGGGTGTCCGGTGCCTTAACTCGCTCCACACCAAAAGAAGGATTTGGTTGTTTCACATATTGCAGCATTTCTTCAAGTTCCATTTGATTGAAGTTAGCCAAGGAATCTTTACCGAATCTTGCTAATTGGTAGGCTTTCCTTGTTTCATCTGATACCCCTAATTCCTTGCACCTTTTGTGAATGGCTCCCATACAAGCGTTAATAAAGTTTGGGGCTTGTTTACGAACGGTTGCACTTCCATAGAGGATGGCTATTTCTTGCTTGAGAAATTTTTTCCCCTTTTCAAAATCGCATTCTGGGTAAGCGTGAACGCTAGTAACTCCAAATCGTCCCGCACTAGTTGCTTTTTTGTTCAGCCTTGCGCGAATTCCTGAAAAAAGCTGTTGTTCAGTTTTGCGTGGAAACTTTGGTTTCGCAAGATCAACCCATTGTTTAATCAAGGCCGCAAACTCGGCTTTATGCCCTTCGGTTAGCGCCCCTTCAACTGGTAACGGTTTTACCCTAGGCCGTTTGTTAATGATTTTTACGGTTTCAGCATTTGTGGAAACTGAAAAATCCCCTTTCGTGTTGACGTTCATGGAAACGTCACCAACATTTAGTGACTTGACTATCGTTAAGTGAGGTCTACCTTTTGGCGGGATTGTGTTGCTAGGCATATATATCCATTCAATACTTATGCTTTCAAATGGGAAAGCCGCGTCAATTGGTGAAAGGTTCCATGTTTTGCCCAATAGGGCTAGGCGCGGCGGAGTTTGGAAAGGTTTGATTTGTCAGTCTAGCTTTTCAGTTGTAGCGTTGAGATATTCCGGTTCTATTTTGTAACGTTCACAATTCGCGGCTTCATTGGAAGTGCAGGTTTTTTTGAATGTTTTGCAGAATATGCTGTGTTCGATTGTGGTATCCCAATTATTACCATGGTATCGACAAATATAGCAATTTCGTATTGCAATATTTTTTCGTGCAGCTAATCTTACTTGCTCAATAAAAAGTAAGCCCCTTGCTTCTCCGTAATCGAAGATACCATCCGTTTCAATTCGTTTGCTAGGGAATACATTGCTATATAAAAGCTTTGATTTGTTGTTGCATATGTTAGAGTAGATAGCCATCAATTTATTGAATTCCAATAGCGCCTTTCCTCCTTGTGTGACATAAAACCCGTAATACTTATGGCCTGCGCAATAACACTCTGAATCGGTTACAGATTCTGAATTGTGACTAAATCCTATGAATAACGCATCTCTTGGTGATAGACTTGCATTCTTTATCTTTTCAATATCATCTTCGGAATCTATTGGTATCTCTATAATCCGGTTTGCGGATTGTTCTTTTTTCTCAGATAAAAAATGAGTACATGCTATTTCTATAAATATTTTCTCATTTGGATTTTTCTTGCTAACAAGTAGGACGTCAGGTATAAACTCTCCTGCCTTTTTTTCTTCGTAAATTTCTTGGTAATAATTTGTAAGGTCATATTCCTTTTCAACTTCCCCAAGATTGCAGTCTCTCATAATGATAGGGGAAAACTTTCTGCAAGTTTTAGCTGCCCTTAGTTTGATTGTAAAAGGTAAATCTGATTCCAAGCATTTTTTGTATGTTTCAACAAAGACAGCTTTTCCAAGTCTATGCAGGTACTTTTCCCCGCTACACTCAACTTGAACCTTATGGGAAAAATGAGGGCTATAGACCTTACCGTTAACCTTGGCTATAAGGGGGTTTCCACAACCGATACACCAATAGTTTTCAAGTACTGGTTTTCCGGCAATTTCATTAGCCGTTACTGTTGATCCATTTTCTTTGAATGCGAACTTGTAAGTAACCATATTTCCTAAACACCTTTGGATTTATCCAAATTTAGTTTCAATAGTCGTCGCAAAATCTCATCATCCGGCATAGACGCGGTGTAGTCTTTCCAGCCGTAAGCGTCGGCTACGGCTTTATCTAGGGTCTTGTAGGCATCGTCTAACCATTACGGGCGCTGGTTATAAAGATTGGTTAGGGTGCGCTTTTTCAAGTCGGCTTCATGGCCGGGCTTGGGGATTATCCGGTCTGGATAGCCCGGAACCACTTCCGGCACTCGTTCCACCCATTCCGGGGGATTCAGCCAGTTTTCCCGCAGTTCGTCCAGACGCTTGGCGGCTTCCGCAATGGCCGGGAAACGGGCGTCCGGGTCGGGGTCGGTCAAGACTCCCATGGGGAAGGGGAAGGTTTCAAAGGTGGTGGTGGGGGTGTAGCGGGGATCATTGCCCGCCCCATGCCATGTACACATTCCTAAAGACCAAACTTGATGAATGCGGGAATGCACAAGGCCGAAAGTGGCATCATCAGAGCGGGCAATAACAATAAGCTTTTTGTCCGGCAAAATGGCCGCTTGCATCCAAGCAAAAACCCGATGCTTTGCAACTTCTGGCGTTGCAATATAACGCGGCAAGCCTTTTATGGCGTTCCGCATGTCTTCCCCCGTTCGGCCAAACCTCCACCAATAACGTTTCCTATTTTGATCGCGGTTATTATCCCGTTCGGGTTTAACATGCTTTAAGATATGCTGAAATGGTGCTTCATAAAGTGCGGCGTTGCTTTCTGTTATATCAGTCCCAAAATCAATAATCCAAATATTTTGAGGTTTTCGGGTAAGGTCTATTCCATTCCAGCGTGGTTTAAGAATATCCGCGTTTGGTTTTCCGTTCGGGTTTGGAAGGTTTATCCAAGACCTAGCCAAATCCCCCGAAATATCAAAAGCGCCGTTCTTCTCTGGCCCTTGAAAGGCTATATAACTATTTTCCTTAAGTGGTCGTACCTGGGTTAAATCTATGCTTTCGGTGTTTTTCGTATTTGTCGTTAAATCCGAATAGATGTCATGCGCTGGTTTTCCATCCAACACAACCGCTAAAGTTTCATCCTTGCCCGAAAACCCAACGAGGCTAACCCTTACCGCCGCGCCTTCGTTAATCCATGGCTCATCGCCCCAGGCGTGGAAGATTCGCCCGGTTTCGTTGATGCGCTCCAATACCTTGCGATTAGCACCGTTTCTAATTGACTGCGTTGCAACCAGCCCGGCCCGTTGCGCCTTGCCGGTTTCGATTTGCGCCCGCGCTTTCTCGAACCAGTAGCAAACCAAATCCGCCCCGCCCGGTACGCGGCCTTGATAGCAGGCGCGTAGCGTTTGGGTGTATTCCTCGCCTAATCCGCCTAATAGTTTGGAACCGCCCAAAAACGGGGGATTGCCGATGATGACATCCGCTTCCGGCCATTGGGCTTCTATAGCCCTCTCACCCGGCCCTTCTCCCACGGGGAGAGGGGAGAAAGACAAAAGTGCGTCCCTTTGTTCGATAGTATCCAGCGGGCGCAATACCGGATTTCTGTTCAAGTCGTAACCGTGTTGGAGCATCCATTGAATTTCGCCTATCCATACCGTTACCCGTGCCAATTCCGCTGCGTAGGGGTTTAACTCAATACCGTGGACGGCTTCCGGCCCGATACTGGGAAACTGTCGGGGAAGCCCCAAGGTTTCGGCCTCCAGAATAGTTTGGTGTTCCAGGTCTTTGAGGGTCTGCAATGATGGGATGGACTCCTCCCGCCCCTAAATCGGCATCTGAAGTGCCAGAATGGAGGGTCTGAAAAACCCATTCACGAGCCAGAGGAGTCCAGAACATGAACACTACCACCGTTGCGGTCGATTTGGCAAAGTCAGTTTTTGAACTGGCGGTCTCGGACGGCCAGGGGCGCGTCACCGAGCGCAAGCGCCTGTCGCGGGAGGCCTTTTCCCGCTTCTTCGTCAACCGCCCGCCGTGCCGGATCGTCATGGAGGCCTGCGGCACGGCGCATTATTGGGCGCGGACGTTCCAGGCGCTGGGCCATGAAGTCAAACTGTTGCCGCCACAGCATGTGCGGCCTTATGTGCGCCGCAACAAAACCGACCGCGCCGACGCTTCCGCGCTGTTGGAGGCCGACCGCTGCGGCGACATCCTGCCGGTGCCGGTCAAGTCCGAAGGCCAGCAGGCCTTGCAGGGGCTGCACCGCGTCCGCAGCGGCTGGATGGCGACGCGCACGGCGCGGATCAACGAGGTGCGCGGCCTGCTGCGCGAGTTCGGCTTCGACCTGCCGCAAGGCCCCTCGGCGGTGATGGGGCGGGTGCCGGGCTGGCTGGCCGACGAGGAAAGCAAAATCCCGCCCGCCTTGCGCACGGCCCTGTCCGAGGTCATGGCGGAGATCGCCGAGCTTGAGGCCCGCGTCGAAAAGCTGGAAAAGCAGTTGCGGCAGGAGGCGAAGCAGCGGCCCGCCGCGCAAAAGCTGATGGCCGTGCCGGGCATCGGGCTGCTGACCGCCACCGCCCTGGTCGCCGCCGTCGGCGGCATGGAGGCGTTCCGCGACGGGCGGCACCTCGCCGCCTGGCTCGGCCTGACGCCGAAGGAGTCCAGCAGCGGCTTCAAGCGCAAGCTCGGCAGGATCAGCAAGCGCGGCGACCCGTACCTGCGCACCCTGCTCGTCCATGGCGCGAGGTCGGCGCTCAACGCCGCCATGGTGAAGCTCGCCGCCGGCAAGGCGCTGACCCGGCTGCAACGCTGGGCGGTCGAGCTGGCCGCCCGCGTCGGCCACAACAAGGCCGCCACCGCGCTGGCCAACAAGCTGGCCCGCATCGCGTTCGCCGTCGTCCGGCAGGGGCGCGAGTTCGACGGCGACTTTGTCCCGGACTTGCCGAAGGCGGCGGCATCGCAGGCTGCTTAAACACGATGGCCGCCTGAGCTTATTTGTAAACGATTAAACACCGAGTTCCCAACCAGGTTTGCGAGCGAGAGACTCGACAGTCATGGCGCAACAGGTCGGACCGGTACGGGGAAAAGCCGATAACTCGCCCGGCCAAAAAGCCGCTGGAACGATAGGCACCCAGTACGCGGATTCCATGAAGGCCCGGAGGCATATCCTTCAACAAGGCCGGATATACGACTGCAACTGACCTTAAAAGCGTCCGATTGAAGAGATCCCACTTGCGAATAGGGAGGAGTCCATATAGGCCAGATAGAGGAAATTGCCGGAACCGCAAGCGGGGTCTAACACACGGAACAGCCGCAGGCGTTCCAGGAAGCCGACATAGGCTTTTTGCGCCTTGGCGCGGCCTTTGGTCTTGTCCTTCTGGATCTCCGCCTTGACGGCCTCCCATTCGGCTAGAAGGGGTTCGCGGATGACCGGGTTTATCAGCCGCATGATGGAATCCCGGTCGGTGTAGTGCGCCCCCAATTGGGAACGCTTGGCCGGGTCGAGGCCGCGCTCAAACAATGTGCCGAAAATGGCCGGTTCGATGTCGCTCCAATCCAGCTTGGACAGGGCAAGCAGTTGCTTGAATTCGCCGCCGTCCAGGGGCAGGGTGTCGCCGTCGTTGAACAGCCCGCCGTTGAACCAGTCGATGACTTCCACGCCAAACGCGCCGCCCTTGGCCATGGCCTCAAACAAGCCTTTCAGCAGGGTTTCCCCGTGCTGGGGGGCTTTGGCCGCGCCTTCCAACAGGCGGGAAAACAGTTGCTTGGGCAACAGGTCGCAATCTTCCGCGAACAGGCAGAACAGCAGGCGGTTGAGGAAATGGGCGACGCGGTGCGGCTCAAAGCCGCGCCCGTGCAAGCCTTGGGCAAGCGCGGTGAAGCGCCGCGCCGCGTCTTGGGTCAGGCTTTCGCGGGTAACGCCTGGGTGTAGGCGGTCGGGTTCTGTGAACGCCCATTTCAGCTTTTGGCGGGCTTCCGGCTTGGCGAGGTCTTCCAGGGTGATAACGTGTGTTTGCTGTACCGCGTTGGTGAAGGCGGTATGTATCACGATGGTATCCAGGTCGCAGACGATCAGCAGCGGGGGCGATTGCAAGGCCAGGGCGTAGCCTTGCAACTGCTTCAACGCGGCTTGCAGGTTCTTACCCTTGCCCTTGTATTCCCAGCCGAAACAGCCCTTTTTCCACACATCGGCCCAACCCTGTCCTGAGCGTGGCCGAAGGGCGTCGCCGCCGCCGGTCTTGGCCGCGCCCTTCTCGAAGCAATACCACACGCCCGCCGGGTCGGCCTCGTTGGGGGTGGGTTCGCCCAACAGGCGGCACAAATCAATGAAATGCTCTTGCGCGGCGGATTTTTCCTTAGTTTTGGCGTCTTGCCATTTCTTAATGAAAGCTTCCGGGGTCATAATTCCAAAGTGCTGTTTATTCCTGTTGCGGGGGTGTCCCTGTGCAATCCGGTGAGACTGCAAGCGGCAATATGATAGCGCACCTCGCCGGGTTTTGTGCAAGCCCTAGAATCGGCTTTTTTGGTTCGTGTTAAACGCAACTGATAGTTGCGTTAAGTTGACAAACTTTTTAACGCTTAAAAGCCATTTTTAGCGGTGCTTTAACGCCCATTTAACGGTAGGGCTTGGCCTGCCTTTCCTTGGCCCATTCTCTAGTTTATCCTACGCGAAACAGCGGTCAATATTGCGCCAAAGAAGTCCGCTACACTGTGCGACAAAATGTCACTGTGGCAATAATTATTTTGGAAAACAAAGTCGGGATAGTCGGGCTAATACCTTCCTTTTCGTGTTGTGCTTCATTGCCGGAAAGTTTGCGCCCGTCTGGCCTGGGGCTGGCTTTTGCCGTTGGGCTTGACAGGTTGCGCCGGTCATTCACCAAGCGTTCCCGCCTTGGTGGGCGTTTAGGTCTGAGGGTCTGGCGTGGGGGTGTTCGGCGCTCCCAGGTGCGAAGACTTGAAAACCGAAAAAAGGTTAGATTTGGCCGTTAGGGATTGCGAAAAGCCAAGCCCTTGAAGGCGTAATGATTGCGGGAAAAATTAGCATCCATTTTGGCTGCATTCGCCAGACAGATAGGCGACAGGGGGCATGTGTCAAAAATAGCGGGCGCTCCTGCCTTGGAAGGCAATCCCGGCGCGGCTTGTGGCCAGAATGACGGGGGTTTTGTGTTGCTGAATTATGACTTTTTCAGGTCAAATATTGCGAAATAATGGCCATTATTTGGCCGGAATTTGACCAAAACGGCAGGGTTTCCAAGTTTGCCGGTTTGGTTATGGGTTGCTTTTCTTTTTCCCAATGGGGATAACCTTTCTTTCATCTTCAAGGCTAGACAAAACCCCGGCCCATGCGTTCAACGCTTCCTTTCGTTCTTCAAAATAGTCGTATCGGTCATAAACCCCCTCAACGCCTTTTATGGCGTGGTTTAGGCAACGCTCGGCAATGTGGGGGGGAATTTTTAATGCGCCTAGGTGAGAACGCATCGTGCGCCGGAAGTCATGAACGGTGAAGGGTTCCAGCCCATGCTTTACCTTGGAAAGCGCAATGTTTAGGGTATTCTCGCAAATATGGGGAAGCATCCTGTCTTGAGCCTTGCGGGCTGGCAGTATGTAAGCACTACCGCAAGCCAAGCGTTCCAATTCGCGCAATATATCAACGGTCATTGAGGGAAGCGGGATATTTACATCCCTTTCGGTTTTCGTTCGCGCCGCTGGAAGATTCCAGATCCCGGCGTCAAGGTCAAACTCATTCCACCGCGCCGCCACAAGTTCCATTTTGCGAACGCCCAAAAGCAATAGCAACCGGATAGCCATATCGTTTTGAGGACTAAAGCCCTTTGCGGTTTTCATCGCCGTGAACAAAACCGCGATTTCCTCAAGGCTTAAAGCCCTTTCCCGCTTATTCTCTTTTCCGCCCGCGTCGCTAACATCAAAGGCGCTTGCGGGGTTCACGGTCAAATAGTGCCGCTTAATCCCATAGTCAAACATGCGCCGCAATAGCCTTAGCACGTCATTTGCCATGGTGGGCGCACCACGCCCGACAATGATTTGAAGCAAGGCGTCTATGTGTTGCGGCTTCACGTCTTCGACAGGCAGGGTTCCAAGGGCGGGGCGGATGTCTTTTTCGATGCGGGCGCGGATGATGCCAGGATGTTTAAGCCTGCCCTCAATTATGCGGGTGAAAAATTCATCTGCTAATTGCCCAACATTGCGGATGTTCTTGGCGGCTTCAATCTTCGCCAAGGCCTCCGCCTTGTTTTCCTGCTTTTCCCCGGCTGGGTCATGCCCCAAGGCAACCTTGGCCCGTAGCGTCCTAACAGTCTTGCGGGCTTCCGACAATGGCAGGATCTCATAACCGCCAAGGTTCATGACGCGGGCTTGCCCACCGACCTTGTAACGAAAACGCCAGCGGGGCGTTTTATAGGTCGGCTTGCCGTCCGCACCTTTGGGCCATCGCAAATACAGGCCGGGGCAGTCATCATCACTTAGCCCCTCAAAGGGCTTCCCGTCCTTAATCAACGCCTTGATTTTCAAGTCTGTTAGCTTCGCCATGGGCTTCATCTCGCTGGTTAGGGTGTACCCAAAAACCGGCTTTCGGTTCTGGGTACACCTTTGGGTACACCCCTATTTTGCGACAAAGCGAGACGACAAGCAACCTTAAGAAACGCTAAATGCTCGTAATTAAAGGGTTTACGGGTGGCGATGGGGTGGGTTGAGACAGCCTAAAACATCACTCTATATTCTGGATCTGCTCCCTTATCTGCTCGATCAACACCTTCAACTCCACCGAGGCTTTGGTAGTTTCGGCGTCGGCGGATTTTGAGCCTAGGGTGTTGGCTTCGCGGTTCATCTCTTGCGACAGGAAATCCAGCCTGCGGCCCGAGGGTTCTTTTTGGCGTAGGGTCTTCAACGTCTCGCCAATGTGTGCATCAAGGCGATCCAACTCTTCCGCAACGTCGAGTTTTTGCGCCAGATAGACCAACTCCTGTTCGAGACGGTTCTGATCGGGTTGGACGGAAACTTCCGCTATCCTGGCGGTGATTTTCTGCCTTAACGCAGCGAGCACTTCGGGCATCCTGACGCGCACATCGGTAATGTGTTCGCGCATCTTCTGGCAGCGGGTTTCGATCAACTCCGCCAACAACCCGCCTTCACGCGAGCGCTCGGCAACGATCTTGTCCATCGCTTCGCCGAGCAGTTCGAGCAGTTGCGGGGTGAGCCGTTCGCGGTCGGTGTCGGCCTCGCGCAACGCGCCGGGCCAGCGCAGCAGATCCAGGGCGGTGAAATGGCCCAGGGGCTTGGTGCTCAGGGCTTCGATTTCGCCTGTGGCGGCCAGCAGCTTGCCCAACAACTCGGTGTCCAGTTGCAGCCCGGCCTCGGTGGCTTGGGCCTTCTTCTGCGCCAGGCTGACATCCAGCCGTCCGCGCTTCACACTCTGGCCGATGCAAGCCCGCACCTCGCCTTCCAGGAAGCGGAAAGACTCCGGCAGGCGCAGGGCGATGTCCAGATAGCGGTGGTTGACCGAACGTATTTCCCAGGCGAAAGCCCAGCCTTCAATGTCGCGTTCCGCGCCGGAAAACGCGGTCATGCTTTTAATCCACATGGTTTGCTTGTACCTTATAGTGAGTGGTGGCGTGTCTTCAGACCGCCATAGTAGGGCCAAACCCATTCCGGGAAAACTCTCGCAGGCTGCGATGACCCAATATTTCAACGAAAGTGATTATCCCAACGCTTGGTATTTCCTCCAGCCAGGCACCCAAGTGGACGAGTACGTCATCGAACGCTCCCTCGGAGGCGGCGGCTTCAGTTCCGTGTACTTGGCCCGCCAGCGCGACAATCAGCGGCAGGTGGTCATCAAGGAGTATCTGCCGCGCCGCTTGGCCCACCGCACTTGGGGCAACCTGGTGGCGCCCAACAGCGAGGAGACGCGCACATTGTTCCTGATGGGCCGCAAGCTATTCCTGGAAGAGGCAAAGGCGCTCACGCAGTTCCGCCACCCCAGCATCGTCGAGGTGTTGAACTTCTTCCTGGCGAACTCCACGGTTTACCTGGTGATGACCTACGAGTACGGCAGGATACTGTCGGATTATCTACAGGAAAAGCATGGGACGATGAGCGCGTCATTCCTGCTGACGGTCTTTCCGACCCTGCTGGAAGGCGTCAAGTGCATACACGAACACGGCTTCCTGCATCTCGACATCAAGCCGCACAATATGTTGATCCGCCCGGGCGGCGATCCTTTGTTGCTGGATTTCGGCGCGATCCAGCGCTACCCCCATTCCGGCCTGCCCAAACCCGGCAAGGTGTCCTCGCCCGGTTTTTCGCCCATCGAACAACATATCGACGATGAGTTGCTGGGGCCTTGGAGCGACATCTACGCCTTGGGCGCTTCCATGCGCATGTGCCTGGAAGGCAAGCCGCCGCCGCCTGCGAAGCAACGCGCTGAGAAGGACACGATGATTCCCGCCGCCAAAGCCTTCCGCCGACAGTATCCGCCGTTCCTGCTCGAAGCCATCGACGTCGCCACCGCCATGAACCCAAAAGACCGCCCGCAATCGGCCCAGGAAATGATTGACAGGCTGAAGCCGGGGTAGTTGCTCCCCTCTCCCTGCGGGGGACTCTAGCCTTCATCTCCCCGGAACCAAAACCAGGCCATGTCCGCTGGCACCCGGCAGGAACGGCAGGGCGATGCCTTCCCGCCAAGCCGCTTGCTGGTCGCGGTAATGGGCCGACAGCGGATGGCCGGATTGCCCGCCCGGCATGTGCAGGATGCCTTGCCCGAGATGGCCAGGCGAAACCACCAGGCGCTCGCTGGCCCCATGTCCGTTGCCGACAATCCGCACACAAAATCCCGCGCAACCGGAAAGCGGCATTTCCGCCATGTCCAGCAAGGGCGACAGGAAGGGCATGGACTTGCTGAAGGGATGGCGAATAGGCACCCGGTTGATGTCGCCCCAAGCCAAGCCGGCCAGCGACTCGACGCCCTGCCGCTGTTTCAATTCCCGCACACTCTCGGCCAGGGTTTGCAGGATCAACCCCCGCCAGTCTCGATGGCGGGTGTCAGGCAGGGTTTGCGGAATCTGCTGGCTCAACAAGGCGCGCAAAGGCGTCTCCATCTCCCGCCAGGAATAGGCAAAATCCGGCTGCGTTTGCCGACAGCGGGCCACCACCGGGGCGAACACGGCAGCGGCCAGCTTTTCCCGCCACAACCATAGCAAGCCTATCCCTAAGCTGTCCGCATCCATATGGCCGTCCCAGGCTTCGATATATCTGCGGGCCTCGTCCAAATCCGGATCTTGCCGCCCTCCCCCGTCCAGCAGTTCCAGCGCCAGGCGGCGGTAATAGTCGAAAAATTCGCTGCGGGTGTCCAACTGGATGGCGAACAAATCTTGCTCATCCAGCTTTTCTTTTTCGCCCAGGCGTTGCGAAATCCTGTACGCCCGGTAGCCGTTGGCCTGGTTGTGGGCCAGGGCGTAAGGATAGTCGCTGCCTAGGGCGCGGTTGTTGGCGGTGGCAAAAAACCCTTGTGGCGGATCGACCAGGCGCGGCAACGCCTCCGGCGGAATGCTGCCTTCCCAGCCGACGGCCCCATCCGCCCAGGATCGGCTGGCCGACCCGTCGAAGCCACGCCGCAACGGATAGCGGCCCGTCAGCGTCCAGGCGATGTGGCCCTGGCCGTCGGCCAAAGCCATGTTCTGCGTAGGCCCGCCCGAACGGTTCGCCACCGCCATCGCCTGCTCCAAGGTTTCAACCCTGTCCATGTCCAACAGCCCCAAATCCACCCCGCTGGCTTGCAGGGCCGTCCAATGGATCGCCACGGGCTGGCCCAACAAAGGCTTGGGGGAGACCGGCCCCCAGATCGTGTCTTTCACATCCAAGGCGACAGCCTCGCCGCCCTTAACGCGGATCGTCTCGACCCGCCGCTGGAAAGAACGCCAGCCTTGCGGGGTGCGGTATTCCTCCGGGTTGGCAGGATTGGTTTCCAGGCGCACCAGATCCATCACATCGGCTTCCACATTGGTGAATCCCCAGGCCACCCGGCCATTGCTGCCCACGATCATCAACGGCAAGCCTGGCAAAGTGACACCGTCCATTCCCCCTCCCTGATAACGCAAGGCGGCGCGGTACCAAATATTGGGCACGCCCAAGCCAAGATGCATATCGTCAGCGAGGATGGCGCGTCCGTCGCGGGTCTTGCTTCCGCCCACCGCCCAATTATTCGAGCCGGCGACAATGGACAAGGCATCGACGCCCCCCGCGACCTGCGCAGCCGAGCCCAGCCCGGCCCAGTCTTCGACCGGAATAGGACGCGCTGGACGGCGGGATTGCCCGCCGCCCAGCAATACCGTCGTGTATTCGTCCACATCCGGGGTCAGGAATCGCAGCAACGGCACCGGCAGCGCCTGTTCCATCACGCTCAACATCCGCTCGCTTTCTTCGTCGGAACTCAGCGTCTGGAACATCGCCAGGCCGACCAACAGGCTATCCTCCGACCGCCACGGCTCGGGGCTGTGCCGCAACAGCAGGAACTCCGGCGGCAACACCTTGGCATCGCTTAGGAAAGTATTGACCCCGGCGACATAGGCGGCGAGAGCCTGTTTCTGCTCCTGTGGCAAAGCCGCCACGATGGCCTGTGCCGCATGCCCGAAACCAAAGGCGCGTTGCCGCCGATCCAAATCGAGCGCGGCCTGGCCGAACAACTCGGCCAACCGCCCGGCGCTCTTGCGGCGCATCAGCTCCATTTGGAACAAACGGTCGCGGGCATGGAGCCAACCCAAGGCACGGAAAGCGTCATCACGGCTGGAAGCTTTGATGGAGGGAATGCCAAAACCGTCGGTCGACACCTCGACCTTATCCGACAACCCAGCCAAAGCCACTTCGCCATCCTGCTTCGGCAACGAACCCCACAGGCTTGCGCCCAACGCGGCCAGGATGGCCAGCACCAGCGCGAGGATTGAAAACGTAAGCTTACGCAAAATCATGCCGCCCCCTGGTAGAGATACCGCTGACAAAAACGCTGGAACGTCGGGGTCCTCCACAAATCAGTCAAATCCGACACCGGATTGATATTGTCCGCGAACGCTTGCAAGCAAGGAAGCGGCAATTCGCATTCTTTCCGCCTTTTGTGCGCCGAGAATTGCCGATCAACCCAAACGGGGCTGGCATCGGGCGTAATTATTCGCTATAATGCGCAAAGCTTAAGGCCGAGATGGCGAAACTGGTAGACGCACCAGACTCAAAATCTGGCGGGGTAACACCCGTGCCGGTTCGATTCCGGCTCTCGGTACCAAACAAGGCTTTCAAGCCATCTCAGGAAGAGTCAAAACCCGCAGGCCACAAGGCTTCGCGGGTTTTTTGTTGCGTCATGCCGTCCCATAGTGTACCGTCAAAGCGCACATTAAAAGACGGTACTCTTGACGGTACGCGGCTTTTTCTCGGAAGCGATACCATCAAGGCCAAACCACACTGGGGCCGACATGCTCACAGACATCGAAATCCGCAAAGCCAAACCACAAGACAAGCCCCTTAAGCTGACAGACGGCAAGGGGCTTTTTTTGTTGCTCAAGCCTAATGGCAGCAAACTTTGGCGCTTTGACTATCGTTTTGAAGGCAAGCGCAAGACCTTAGCCCTTGGCGCTTATCCCGACGTACCTTTGACCAAAGCACGGGAACGGCTAGACGGAGCACGGCGATTATTGGCCGATGGAATAGACCCCATGGCCGACCGCAAGGCCACCAAGGAAGCCACGACGGAACGCGGCAAAAACAGCTTTGAGGCCGTAGCGCGGGAATGGCTGGCGATGAACACCGGAAAATGGGCGGAAATAACGCACCGGCACGTTAAGGAGCGGCTAGAGAGCGGTATATTTCCATGGCTGGGAGAAAGGCCGGTTTCTGAAATCACGGCGTGGGAACTGCTGGCCGTGCTGAATAAAACAGTAGAGCGAGGCCGGATAGACACAGCCCAAAGGATAAGGAGCGATTGCGGGCGCGTGTTCCGCTTCGCAGTAACCACCGGACGGGCCGAACGTGACCCCACCGCCGACCTGGCCGGGGCGTTGCCATCGGCCAAGACCCGGCACCGGGCCACCTTGGTTGAACCCAAGGAAGTTGGGGAACTGTTGCGGGCCATCGACGCCTACAGCGGCACCTTTGTTGTGCGGGCCGCGTTCAAATTGGCCCCCTTGGTATTCCTGAGGCCGGGGGAGTTGGTGCAAGCGGAGTGGGCGGAGTTCGACCTTGACGCGGGGGAGTGGCGCATACCCGGCGAGCGCATGAAGATGAAAGGCAGGCACATTGTCCCGCTGTCGCGGCAAGCCGTGGAGACCCTGCGCGAACTCCAGCCGCTGACCGGCGCGGGGCGGTTCGTCTTTCCGGGTGTGCGCGACAAGGCCGTCCACATGAGCCGGGAGAGCATCCGCGCCGCGTTGATCCGCATGGGCTACGGGCCGGACAGTGACAGCCCGATGACTTCCCACGGCTTCCGGGGCATGGCTTCCACCCTGCTGCATGAGCAGGGCTGGAACACCGACATGATAGAACGGCAGCTTGCCCATGCCGAGCGCAACAAGATCAAGGCCGCGTACAACCACGCGGAACACCTGCCCGAACGGCGGACGATGATGCAATCATGGGCGGGTTATCTGGACGGGCTTAAGGCCGGGACCTCATCACCTATCAGTTTCTCATAACCGCTTGAAAGGTCGGCAAAGGGATGCCGTTTTGCAGGCACCGCTTCAGGCGGCGCAAGCCCCGTGTGAGCCAGGACACCAAACTGCGGTGGAGTTTCCCGAAGCTCCAATGGTTAGGGCCGCTTTGCGCTTGTGTTTTTTTTTCGAGTGGGGTCGGACGGCGCAAAGCATCTTCCCGGCCGACGCGGACACACCAGTGCATCGCCAGCGACATGACGAGGAGCAGCCGCTCCAGGCGGCCGGCATGTTCCAGTTGCGAATCCTCCAGGTTCTTCAGCAAGCGCCTTGGCCATTGCTCGCGCATGCCCTGGCGCTCGGTTTTCAGCGGCGGCAGGTTGGCCAGCTCCACCGTGTTCGGCGTCTGGCCCTCGATCATCGCGCCCACGGCCAGCGACAGTTTCCTCGCCACCGTCTTGCGCAACCCCGGAAGCGCGGCGGCAAGCCCGCGTTCCACTTCGTCAGCCAGCTTTTTTACAGTCTCCATCGGCCCCTATTGGCAAGAATCGTCTAAATGCGGAAGCCTATCTGAAACTGATGGGTGATGAGGGAGCCACTGTCCGTTTCATGCATGTGGCGATGATTTAGGGTAGAATTGCCCGGTTTTTGCCGATCATCATGGTTCCTGATCTGCTTGACGTTCTCCCATTCTTCCAAATAAAGCATGAACTCTCCCAAAAAATACGCGTTGCCTGTTGAATCTGGTGTTCCTGGTGGGACGGAAGCGAGCAGCCCGGCCATGGTTTCCCGCCGATCCCCCCAGATCCTTTCCATGGGCTGGCCGCGCCGCGTCTTTCTTGGCTTGGTGGTGATTTTCGTGTTCGCCATGGGCTATAGCACCATTTACCGTGCAGCCTGGAACGAAATCGAGCGTACCGATTTCACCGTCTACAGCGCGGCCGGCCAGGCTGTCCTGGACGGTGCGGATATTTATCAGGCACACAATTCCCGTGGTTGGTTTTATGTCTATCCGCCGACCTTCGCCGTTTTCATGCCACTGTTCGCGAAACTTCCGCTGGCCTGGGGGAGCGGGCTGTGGTACCTGATCTCGCTGTTAAGCGTGGCATCTGCCGCAGCCATGGCGGCTAGCCTAGCCCGTGCGGCGAATCCCCCTTTGACGGGTGAAAACGACGCTTGGACCTTGTATGAATTGCCGCTCTTCCTGTCTTTCCCCTGGCTGGCCTCGGGCATGCTCCGCTGCCAGGCTTCGGAGTTCATGATCTGGCTGATGGTCGCGGCGGTTTATTTTTGGTGGCGCGGACGTCATGTCATGGGTGGCATCAGCCTGGCGGCGGCGGCTTTGATCAAGGCTTTCCCCGCAGCCCTGTTGGCTTATTTCATCTGGCGGCGGCAGTGGCGTTTCGTAGGCGCTTTTTTCTTGGGTTTGGTGTTGGGTGGCTTGATTCTGCCGGCGGCGGTGTTTGGCTGGCAGAAAAACCTTGATTATTGGCAACAATGGGGGAAACTCGTCGCGGGGCCTGCTTTGGCCGTGCAGCAGTCCCAGCCTGGAAACGACCAAGCCCGCGAGCTTTACAACCAATTGCTGAACTCCAAGATGCCGCGCAACCAATCCCTGGAATCGCTGCTGCTTACTTTCAACGCACCGCGCACACAGATCAAGCCTCTGCTGGCAGGGATGGCCTTTGCGATGCTTGCGGCTATGGGCTGGGTGGCGCGCAAATCCGACGCCAAAACTCAACTGCTGGTCGTTTCGGCCTTCCTGACCTGGAATCTGCTGATCCCCCCCATATCGGAATCCCATTATTTTGGCTTGATGCTGCTGCCGCTGGCGATGCTGACCGCCATCGCGCTCGGCGAGGCCGACCGCTTTTCCCGCCGACTGTCCTGGTGGACGCTGATCCTGTTCTTCTGCTTCACCCTGTGGAGCAACCTGGACAAGAACATGCATCTCTATCGCCTGTTATGTTGGGCCAGCCTGGCGGTTTGGTTCTGCCTCTTGGGGCTGGCCTACCGGCGGAACAAGATCGTCACCAATCCTGCCGGTTGAATGACCGCCGAACGCCGCCCAGCCTTGGATAATCTAAGCAAACAATTTGGCATGTTCGCGCTGGCCGGTTTGGCAGGGACTGTGGCGCATTACGCGGTGCTTTTCAGTCTGGCCGAATTCGCCAACATTGGCCCCGTCGCCGCTTCCGGCTGGGGGGCGCTGACGGGATTGGCGGTCAACTATCTGCTGAACAATGGGCCGGACTTGAAGAATGGCCACTGCCATTGGCGCACTTTTCCCCAGTTCGCCATCGTCACGGGCTTGGGGCTGGGTCTGAATCTGGCGCTGATGGCTCTGCTGGTGAATCGGCTGGGAATCTATTACATGCTCGCCCAGGTGTTGGTGACGGGCGTGGTGCTGGTGTGGGTCTTCATCGGCAACCGTTGGTGGACGTTCCCGTCGCCAGACCAGGCCGCAGGCCAAGAAACGCCCTTGGTGCGCGTAGCCCCTTACGTCTTCATTAAAATTCCCCGGCATGGGTTCCGCTTCGGTTCTGCCTTCATCGCCTTGGTTTTCGCCATGCGCCTGTTGACCTTGGGGGCTTATCCTCTGGTCGATCCCACCGAGAGCCGCTATGCGGAAATGGCCCGCAAGATGCTTGAAACCGGCAATTGGGTCACGCCGCAAATCAACTACGGTGTGCCGTTCTGGGGCAAGCCGCCCCTCGCCGTCTGGCTGAACGCCTTTAGCTTGGAGGTTTTCGGCGTCAACGAATTCGCTGTCCGCCTGTCCGCCTTGTTTCTTTCCGTTGGCATTGTCTGGATCGTCCATCGTCTTGCAGCTTCGCGGGGAGGCAATGGGCAAGCTTTTGCCGCACCGGCCATGCTCGCCGGAATGGTGTTGTTTTTTGTCATGGCCGGCAGTGTCGCCATGGATCAATGCCTCAGCTTGGGTGTCACGCTGGCCATGGCCGGGTTCTGGCTGGCATTGCGCAGTGAAAGCCCGGTTTATGGCTATTTGTTTTTCGTCGGCTTAAGTGTGGGGCTGATGTCCAAAGGCCCCATCGCCATGATTCTTGCCGGTCTTCCGATTGGCTTGTGGACGCTCATCCGCAACGAATGGCTGGCGGTTTGGCGGCGCTTGCCATGGATCAAGGGCACATTGTTGATGTTGGCCCTTAGCATCCCCTGGTATCTCATCGCCGAGCATCGCACCCCTGGATTCCTGGAATATTTTTTGATCGGCGAACACTGGAAACGTTTCACCGAGTCCGGCTGGCAGGGCGATCTATATGGCAGCGGTCGCGCCCATGCGCGGGGGACTATCTGGGTTTACTGGCTGCTGGCCGCCATGCCTTGGTCGCCGCTGTTTCTTGCCGTGGTTGTGATGGCCCTGTGGCGCAAGGAAGCGGATAAATTGGTGGAATCCGCTGATGGCTGGCGTGGGTATTGCCTGCTGTGGATGCTCTCGCCACTGCTGTTTTTCACCTTGTCGGCGAACATCATCTGGACTTACGTCCTGCCGGGCTTGCCGGGTTGCGCCTTGCTGCTGGCCGAGTGGCGGCGTGATGGTCGGCTGGCTTGGCTTTCCTGGGATGGAGTCGCCGTAGGCATCGGCATGCTGGTTCCTATATTGTTTCTAGGGGCTACCATCGTCTGGCAATTCGCGCCGTTCCAGTTTGTCCGCACCCAAAAAACATTGGTGGATAAATATTTTGAAGAGCGCACGGGGGGCGAGGAGAGCTTGTTTTTCTTGCGCGACCATCCTTTTTCCGCGCAGTTTTACACCCGTGGAAAATCCAAGGAATTGCCCAATGTCGAGGCTTTTCAGAACTTCTTGGAACAGCCCGGACGGAACTTTTTTGCCTGCCCCAAAAAAGTATGGCCCGACTTGCCCGAAGCCATCAAAAGCCGGGTGCAATACGTGGGAACTTATCGAGGTTTCTACCTGTTGCGGCGGATTCCCTAGGCGCAGGAATAATGGCATGTCTGATTGGCAAGAAGGGGCAGGCTGAGATGCCGGGGCAAGAAGCCATACGGCTGATTGTCAACGCTGACGATTACGGGTATTTTTCCTGTGTCAGCCGTGGAATTCTAAAGGCAGCCAGTAGCGGTGCGATTAGCGCCACCGGGATACTTGCCAACGGGCCGCAATTGGAAAGGCAAATCGGCTGGCTCGGCGAACATGAACATCTGGATTTGGGTATCCATTTGAATCTGACTTCGCGCCAGCCACTGACCTTGGACATGGCCGGCAAATTGAAGAGTGGAAGTTTCCCCGGAGCCTTCGCCATAGCCGGACAAATTTTTTCTGGAAGGATAAGCCTGGAAACGGTGCGCATGGAATGGCGCGCCCAGATCGAGACTATTTTGCGTTTTGGCTTGGAACTTCGCTTTCTCAATTCCCACGAGCATGTCCACATGCTGCCCGGCCTGTTCTCCCTCGCCCAGGAACTTGCCGAGGAATACACGATTCCCCATTTGCGCCTGACCCGAGCCGAATGGCTGCCGCCGTTCGGTTTTTCCGCCGTTTTGCGCAACATCGTGCTGCAAGCCATGACATCGGCCAACCGGCCCCGCACGGCATCTGGCGCACCTTTGCTCATTGGGCTGGGCCGTAGCGGAAAACTGGATCTGGCGTATTTGAAAAAACTCTTTGCCAAGCTGAAACCCGGTTTGACTTACGAGTTGATGTGCCATCCCGGTTTGTTTGACCCCGCCGAAATCACCGATCCCCGCCTTGTGGCCTACCATGCCTGGGAAGATGAATTGGCTTTGTTGACCAGCCCGCAGCTTAAGGAGTTATATGATGAATTTGGCATCCGCATCGTCAATTACCGGACTTGAAATCAGCGTCATCATTCCCGCCTATAACGAGGGGGCAGGGGTGGAACGCGCCTTGGCAACCATCGGCACGGTGCTGGAAACCTGCTCGGAAAACTTTGAAATCATCGTCGTCGATGATGGCAGCAGGGACGATACCTACGGGCGGATTTGCCGCTTCGCCGCAACCCACCCTTTCGTCAAGGGCGTGTCCTTCAGCCGTAATTTCGGCAAGGAGGCTGCATTGCTGGCCGGTTTGAAATATTCACGGGGCAGGGGGGTCGTCGTCATCGACGCGGATCTCCAACATCCGCCGGAGTTGATCCCGGAGATGGTCGCGAAATGGCGGGAAGGGGCGAAAATCGTCCATGCCGTCAAACGCAGCCGGAAGACTGACATTTGGCCTAAACGCCTAGCCGCCTGGATGGTCAACCATCTTATTTCCTGGATGGGCGGCATCAATATCCATAATTCATCGGACTATAAGCTGCTGGATCGGGAAATTGTCGATATATTGGTTCACCAACTGCCTGAGCGGGAGCGTTTTTTTCGCGGCCTATCCAGTTGGATCGGCTTCAGCGAGCAGTATATCGAATTTGACGTGTCCAGCCGCGCCGAGAATGAAAGCAAGTGGTCGTTCTGGTCGTTGGTGGAGTTGTCCATCACCGCCTTGACCTCGTTCACCAGCATGCCCTTGCGCATCATCACCTTTCTAGGCGTGGCCACATTGGTTTTGGGTTTCGGGGTGGCCAGCGATGCCCTGTGGTCCTGGTATCATGGGGCGGCGGTTTCCGGCTTCGCCACTATTATTATCACGCTATTGTTGATCGGCAGTTTCATCATGATCAGCCTAGGCATCATTGGCGAGTATATCGCCAAGATCTACGAGGAAATCAAAGCCCGTCCACCCTATTTGATCAAATCCACGGTGGGCATGGATGGACAGCAAAACAAAAGCTGATGGTTATGTGGGCGATGCCAATATGCTGGGAATCTACGGCGGCACTTTCGATCCTATCCATTACGGCCACTTGCGCACGGCCTTGGAGGTGAGGGAGGTTTTGCGATTGGCCGAGTTGCGCTTTCTGCCTTGCCGCCTGCCACCCCATCGCGGGACACCGGGTGCCAGTCCGGCGCAACGCCTGAAGATGTTGGAACTGGCCATGGAAAACGCAGGCCCCGGATTTTCGGTAGACCGGAGGGAGTTGGAGCGGAAGGGACCGTCCTATATGATTGACACCTTGGCTTCGCTGCGGGAGGAGTGTCCTGATCGTCCGCTGTGCCTGATCGTCGGCTTGGATGCCTTTTGCGGCTTGCCTTCCTGGCATCGCTGGCGGGAATTGTCCGATAGGGCGCATATCGCCGTCATGCGGCGGCCCGGTGGTCTGGAACCGGAATGGGACTGCGGGCTGGCTGGGCTCGTGGAGGAAAGGCGGACAGAGAAGGCAGGAGATTTGCTTTTGTCCCCGTCGGGGCGGATTGTGTTCGTTGAAGTGACGCAACTGGACATCTCCGCCACTGGCATCAGGCGTTTGCTCGCCGAGGGGAAAAGTCCGCGCTACCTATTGCCCGACCCGGTGTTGGCGATGATCCGTTCGCAGGGGCTCTACACGGCCCCTGCCGTTGGCCGACCTTAGCCCGGCTCGTTGAAATCCACGCCGAGAGTCTCCCAACTCTTGGCATCATTGGCCTCGCCGCCGTTATATTTGATTTTGCAAGCATATTTCCGGTCTTCCGTGCCCTTTTCCGGCGAGCCGATAATGACATGGGAGCGGATCAGGTAGGTTCTGCCACCCAAGGCCCAAGCCTCGTAGTCCTTGTCGATGAATTGCGCGGTTTCCGGGACGTGCTTTTCCGCCACCATCACGCTCTTGCACTGGGCGAAAGCCTGAATGCCACGGGCATTGCTGATTTTGCCCAACTCCTCTTTCTCCTCTTCCTCCTCGAAGAAAAAGTTCGATTCGACGACTTTCATCACCAGGGGCATGATGCCTTTTTGCAGCGAGACATACAATAAAATGATGAGCAAGATGAGTCCGGCGATGGACACGGGCTTGGGCAGTTTGGCGATTTTATCTTGGAATTTGCTTGGCATGGTGCTTCTCTGGTGTTGGTTCAATGGGCGACGGCTGCGGAGTACACAGCCCGCACCGCAGCTTGCGTCGCCTGTGGGCTATGGTCTTCATCCCGGTTGGGCGCAAAATTTGCGGAAAAGTTCATAGCGAATTTTGAGTCAGGCGCATATAAATGCATAGTCGGTATAATGGCTTTTTTTTGCGGCCTGTCTTCCCCCATGTCCGAACTGCTGAACGAGTTGAACCGCCGGCGCACCTTCGCCATCATCTCCCACCCCGACGCTGGCAAAACCACCCTCACCGAAAAACTGCTGCTGTTCGGCGGCGCCATCCAATTGGCGGGTTCGGTGAAGAGCCGCAAAGCCGCCCGCCACGCCACCTCCGACTGGATGGAGATGGAAAAGCAGCGTGGCATATCGGTGACGACCTCGGTGATGCAGTTTGAACACAAAGACTGCATTTTCAACCTGTTGGACACCCCGGGCCACGAAGACTTCTCCGAAGACACTTATCGCACCTTGACCGCTGTGGACTCGGCTTTGATGGTTATCGACAGCGCGAAGGGTGTCGAGGACCGCACGGTCAAGCTGATGGAAGTTTGCCGGTTGCGCGACACCCCCATCCTGACCTTCATCAACAAATTGGATCGCGAAGGCCGAGAGCCGATTGAGTTGTTGGACGAGGTTGAAAGCGTATTGAACATCCAATGCACGCCGATGACCTGGCCTATCGGCATGGGCAAGCGTTTCAAAGGGGTCTACAACTTGATCGATGATTCGGTGCATTTGTTTAGCGCTACCCATGGCGGCAAGATCGTCAAGGGCGAGGTCATTGAGGGGCTGGACAATCCCAAGCTGGACGAGGTGGTTGGGGACATGGCGGAGGAGCTGCGCATGGAGTTGGAGTTGGTGCGGGGGGCCAGCCATGGATTCAGCTTGGAGGCTTATCTGGCCGGGAAGCAGACGCCAGTGTTCTTTGGTTCGGCGATCAACAATTTCGGCGTGTTGGAATTGCTTGACGCCTTCGCCGATTTCGCGCCTAAACCCAAGCCTCGCAAGGCCCAGGAGCGTTTGGTGGATGCGGAGGAGGACAAGTTCTCAGGTTTTGTGTTCAAGATCCAGGCGAACATGGATCCGTCCCACCGCGACCGCATTGCCTTTCTGCGCATCTGTTCGGGCAAGTACGACAAGGGCATGAAGATGTTCCATGTGCGCACGGGCAAGCAGGTGCAAATCGCCAATGCCATCACTTTCCAGGCCGACAGCCGCAAGAATGTGGAGGAAGCCTATGCCGGCGACATCATCGGCCTGCACAATCACGGCACGATCCAGGTCGGGGATACTTTCTCCCAGGGCGAGAGCCTGAAATTCGAGGGCGTGCCGTATTTCGCCCCGGAACTGTTCCGCCGTGTGGTGTTGAAAGATCCCCTGCGCGCCAAGGCTTTGCAGAAGGGTTTGCAGCAATTGACCGAGGAGGGCGCGACTCAGTTGTTCAAACCCTTGAAGAACAACGATCTGATCCTCGGTGCGGTGGGCATTCTCCAATTCGACGTGACCTCCTTCCGCTTGAAGTCCGAATACAACGTCGAATGTGTCTATGACAATGTTTCTGTCTCCACTGCCCGCTGGGTGGTCTGCGACGATCCGAAGAAGCTGGAGGAGTTCAAGAGGAAGGCGTTTGAAAACCTGGCCGAGGATGGCAGCGGCTATCTGGTTTATCTGGCGACCAGCCGGGTCAATCTGTCGCTGACCGAAGAGCGCTGGCCGGAAATCCGTTTCAGCGCGACGCGGGAATTGTGAAGGAGTTGCCAGACATGATCGACTCTATCGAACAGGAACGCCAACGCTTGATGGAGGAGTACCGGCAGGCTGACGCCCCGGAGCAGGCGGTGGTCAAGCTGCTGGCTGTGAATTGGAGTCCATTGGGCAAGGCCCAGATCGCCAACGTATTACGCAAAGTCGTGGGTCCTACCTTGGTGAAAGAAATTGATTATAATGGCCTGCTTCGGCTCAAGCTTTTGCATCCGGTCAAGGATTGGAATGGCCAAAGGCTAGGGTGCAATCCGCTGGTCGTCGAACAGGTGGCGCGGGATTTGGTTCTCGAAGGGACTTTCAATGTCTACGTCGATCTGGCGCACTTGGCGGCCCCTTTGCAAAAAGGCTATCTTCGGGATAGCTTGAACGAGTTTGTGTTTCGCAATGAAGAAGAACTGATCCGGGAAGTGCGTCTGGGGATGTATTGGCGCGACGAGGCTTACATCGCCAGTTTGTACCGGATGTTGGAAAAACACCGCTATGCTTACCTTTCCGGCGGCCAACGGCAGTGGCCCGAGGCTGCGTCGATTTACGCGAGGGTCTGTTCCAATCCTTTTGACGCCGAATGGTTCCAGGGGCTGCCTCCAGGCATCAGCCAGAAGGCTCTGCCGGCCATGCTGGCCTTGCTGGCGGCGGATTGGCGTTGCGACGGGCAAGCATCGGGGTTGCTGCTGGGTGCCTGCAAATCGGCTGATGCGCCTTTGGGATGGCACCCTATGGCGACCCTGTTGGCGGTTTATCGCGGCGATTGGCAGGACGCCTTGGCGTTGATGTTGCCGCGTGATGCGGGCCAGGCCATGGATATTGGCACCCACGGCCTGCTCGTTTGGTTACAGGGCGATGTGGACGGGGCGATCAAGCTCTTTCGCGAAGGTCTCACTTTGTTGCGGCGGGAAACAGGGAATAAAAAAGCCATTTTTCCTGGGCCGCTGGGTTTGTTCTTCGTCATGGCCCTGCACCAGCGCAACGCCATCGGTGACATGGAAGAGGCGCAGAAGTTGATTCTAGGTGTCGATGAAACCGATGATTTTGCCTTGGCCTACCGGTTTTTCGGCCATGTCGCCTTCCTCGAACGCAACGACAAAGGCTTGCTGGAGCAGTTGCATGCCCTCCTCGATCAGAGCCTGTCCGGCGGCAACATGAAGCCATGGGTGTTCTGGGTGGGCATGATGATCCTCTATCGCTACCAGACCGTCACGGCCTTGGCCAAATACCTGCCATTGATGGAAAGCTGCCGCAAACGGGCACAGACCTTCGGTTTTGCATGGCTGGCGGCGGAAATGTCAGGTTTGCTGGTCGGCGTGGCGCCTGACCGGACGGACGCGAGGAAAGAGGCGGCAGCTTTTGAATCGCGTACAGGCTGCAAGCTCCTAGTCAATCGCATCCGGCGCGAAGAGCCTTGGGAGCGCGCCCTCAAAGCCATCTCGAACACGGTGGCCAGGCCTAAGGAAAGCAAGGAAAAGGCCATTGTCGAAACGCGGCTGGCTTGGTATGTCTTTCCATATAACTATTCCCCGACCGGCTATAGCGTCGAGATCAGGGAGCAAGGCCGCAATGCCAAGGGCGGCTGGAACAAGGGCAAACTCGTATCGGTCAAGCGCCTGCGGGAAAATGCCGGTGAGATCGTCGGCATGGCCGAGCAGGATGTCCGTGTCGCCAGCCATATCAGCGTGGATCGTTACACCAGTGCGCATTTTCTCGGCGAGCGGGGTTGGCTGGCGCTGGCCGGACATCCCCATGTGTTCTGGCGGGATAGTGGCGCACCCCTGGAGCTGGCCGTCGCCGAGCCTGAACTGCGGGTCAAGAAAAAAGCCAAAACCGGGCAGGTGCGCATCGAGTTCTGGCCCGCCGTCAGCGAGGGTCAGAAAGTGGCCATCGCCAAGGACGGCTTGACCCGTCTGCAAATCATCGAAATCAAGCCGGAACACCATCGCCTCGCCGACATTGTCGGCGATGGCTTGGAAGCGCCGTTGGCTGCCCAGGAGCGCATCCTCGCCAGCCTGAGTTCGGTGTCCTCCTTGGTCACCATCCATTCAGACATCGGCGGGGCCGAGCTGGCCACCGCGGAAAGCGTGGAGGCCGATCCGCGTCCGCGCATCCAGTTGATACCTGAAGGCGAGGGTTTGCGCATCGCCTTGCTGGTGCGTCCCTTCGGCGAACAAGGCGCTTATTACGCACCCGGCTCGGGTGGGGCCGGCTTGATCGCCGAAATCGGCGGCAAGCGCCTGCAAACCCTGCGCGACCTGAAACGGGAACGCACACTATCCGAGGAGGTCCGTGGCCTCTGTCCAAGTCTCGGAGAGAAGGCGGAGGAGACCCAGGAGTGCCAATGGCTGGCCCCGGACGCCGAAACGGGCCTGGAGGTGTTGCTGGAACTGCATGAGGTCGGCGACAAGGCGCTGGTCGAATGGCCGCAAGGCGAAAAATTCAAGTTGCTGGGAGGCCAGCTTGGCTTGAACCGGTTCAGCCTCAAGCTCCAGCAGCAGCGTGATTGGTTCAGCGTCAGCGGCGAGTTGAAGCTGGACAACGGCGAGATCGTCAATATGCAGCGCCTGCTGGAATTGACGGCAGGCTCGCGGAGTAAATTCATCCGCCTCGACGAAAACCGCTTCCTGGCCTTGACCGATGCTTTCCGCAAGCGTTTGGACGATTTGCGGACATATTCCGAGAAGCATGGCAATGGCCAACGCCTCAACGCCCTGGCCCTGCCGGTGATGGAGGAAATCGCCGAGGAAGTCGGTGAGTTCAAAGGCGACGCCGCTTGGCGCAAACAGATCGACCGCCTGCGCCAAGCCGAGCAATTCCAGCCAAAGCTGCCTTCCACCTTGCAGGCGGAATTGCGCGACTACCAGCGCGAGGGTTTTGAATGGCTGTCGCGCCTGGCGGCTTGGGGCGTGGGTGCCTGCCTGGCCGACGACATGGGGCTGGGCAAGACCCTGCAAGCCATCGCGCTGATCCTCACCCGTGCCGGCAAGGGCTCTAGCCTAGTGGTCGCACCGACTTCGGTATGCTTCAACTGGCAAAACGAACTGCTGCGGTTCGCGCCTACCCTCAATGTGAGATTCCTGGGCGCGGGCGACCGGCAACAAACCATCGACAGCCTGAAGCCCTGGGATATGCTCATTTGCAGCTATGGCTTGCTGCAACAGGAAGCCGTCGGCGAATTGCTGGCTGGTGTCAAATTCCGCACGATAGTATTGGACGAAGCCCAGGCCATCAAAAACCCCGCCACCAAGCGCTCCCAGCAGGCCATGGCCCTGCAAGGCGAATTCAAGCTCATCACCACCGGCACCCCGGTGGAAAACCACTTGGGCGAATTGTGGAACCTGATGCGCTTCGTCAATCCGGGGCTGCTGGGTTCGCTGGAAAGCTTCAACCGCCGCTTCGCCGGCCCCATCGAACGCAACCAGGATCGCGAGGCCAAGCACCGGTTGAAAAGGCTGATCCAGCCCTTCATCCTGCGCCGCACCAAATCCCAAGTCCTGAACGAACTGCCGCCGCGCACCGAAATCGAACTGCAAGTGGAATTGAGCGAAAAGGAGGCGACCTTCTACGAAGCCTTGCGGCGCAAGCTGATGGACGAACTCGCCGCAGGCGCCGGCCCCATCGAAGACAAGCGCTTCCAAGTCCTCGCCGCCATCACCAAGCTGCGCCGCGCCTGCTGCAATCCGCAATTGGTCGCCCCGGATCTGGGCCTGTCCAGCAGCAAGTTGGAACTGTTCGGCGAGGTGTTGGACGAGTTGCTTGACAACCGGCACAAAGCCTTGGTGTTCAGCCAGTTCGTCGATCATCTCAGCATCATCCGCGCCCATTTGGACGGAAAAGGCATCAGCTACCAATACCTAGACGGCCAGACCCCGGCGGCGGAGCGCAAGAAGCGGGTGGAAGCCTTTCAAGCAGGGCAAGGCGATGTGTTCTTGATTAGCCTTAAAGCCGGTGGCGTCGGCCTCAACCTGACGGCGGCGGATTATGTCATCCACATGGATCCATGGTGGAACCCGGCGGTGGAAGACCAAGCCTCCGACCGCGCCCACCGCATTGGACAGCAACGGCCGGTGACGGTTTATCGTTTGGTGACCAAAGGCACTATCGAAGAGCAGATCGTCTCCCTGCACCGGCAAAAGCGCGACCTTGCCGACAGCCTGCTGGAAGGTGGCGAAATCAGCGGCAAGATTGGCGCGGAAGATTTATTGCAGTTGATGCGTGAGGGCTGAGGGTTGCCGATGCTTGCCTCTGGCAACTAGGCCGCTACGCTGGACGATAGTCAAAATCGCCACAAACTGAACATCCATGCCCCCTCCCCTCTGGGAGAGGGCTGGGGTAAGGGCATATCTGAAAAGTTCAGATTGGGGCGGTCACAAGTAGAGAAGCCTGCCGGGTGGCCGTCGCCATCCATCCCTGCCAGTACGGATTCTTGGCTTGGCGCTTGCTTCAGCCAGTTCAACAACGTATCGTATGCCACTGGCATCGGGCTGGAAGGCAAATAGTAGGACTCTTGCAGATGTGTCCATTAATCATTCATCCCAAACAAATGAAGGTCTTTGAAGCCCATGCGGCGGATCATTTTGTGCATAGCTTGATGCGGACCGCGCGTAAAGACTTTGCCGAGCAGGTGGACAAGCTGGGCGACGCGGAACTCGAAAGCCTGGTGCGCCATGCCATAGAACGTGCGCGCAGCCATGGCTTCACCTGGGAATCTTCCCTTGCCGGTTTTCTGGCCTTGATGTTCCACATTGCGCCAAATTTTGACGAGCATCCTGCCTTCCGCCGTGTGCTGGATGACAAATCCATGCAAGAAGACGAACGCCTGGAGGCCGTTTTCTCTGCCGTAAGTCCGCAGGAATGGGAAGAAGCCGAAGAGGCCTACGACGATGATGCCTGGGGAATCTCCAAGATTTAAACGCAAATGCCGTCACATGTCACAAAACGCAGACGGATCGGCAATGCGCTGCAAAGGAAGATTGCCGCCCGCAAAGGCTTTAAAAAAGCCATCAAAGGATACAAAAAGCTCAAGCCTAGTGCCATCCAAAAATGCCTGCTACGTTCGGCATACGGATCAGGTTCAGAACACTCGGCCCATCTGATTACCCAGAGGGTACTCGCCATCAAGGCCTCCTCCCGGACGCGGAAGGACAAGAAGGATATTAAAGACGCCAGCGAAACCATCGGGGAGTCGGCGGCCGAGCATTATTTGCGTTCCCAGCTAGAAAAACAAGATCTTATGTACAACCCTGCGGGACTCTATAAGTTTTCCGCCTCCGGGGTATTCAATCTGGTCTATCTTGACCCAGTACCCACGAAAATCCCTGATCCTACTTACAAGCCGGACTATGTCATTGTCCTGGAAGCCAAAGGTGGCGATTCGGAATGCCAAGACCGCAAAGCCAGCAACGGAACAAGGGTGAAGCAGGGAACCATAGAATATGCCAATGAGATTGCCAATCTGATGGCCAAGTCATGTTATAAAAAGACATCCAAGGATGTGAAGGTTGTCGCCGAGCGGGAACGCAGGAAGTTCGTGGGGAAGACGGTGGTGGAGGCGATAAAAAACCAGACCGGCGTGTATGTCGGAGTCCGTGGCGGTTACACGGATAACGAATTGTACAAACCCGAGCCGATTTTTAATGTCCCCTTCTGATTCCGCAATAAAATCCCTATGCGCCAATACCCCCACAAACCCCATGAACTTTCGATCCAGGATAATCTGGAAACTTCCCTTTCACTGGTCGATGTCGGGGCTGCGCCACGGCAAAAAGCCGCGTTGATGAAGAACGGGCTATTTTTCTTGATCAATGCGCAGCAAGGCCGGGATGCCGCCGTTTATTCATATGCCCTTGAAGGCCCCGTGGATAAGTTGCTGGGCTATTTGTGCGTGGCCGACGCAGGATTTCATCGCCGCGCTGGATATTGGCGTGCGCATAAGCCCGGTGGAATTTGGCCGAGCCCTATCGGCCGCCTTGGTTGCGCGGGACGATGCGGCGGCCCGGCAACTGGCCGCGCTGGAGCGCAAAGGCTTCACCAATCCCAACATCGAATGTCCCGAGATCCTCTACCAACTCGCGGAGTTGCAGGCCTCGCTAACCCTGGGCCAGGCGGACGCGGTGGCTGGCCGGGCCGCCCTGCTGCGGCAAACCCTGCAAAGGCAGTCGCCCAATGCCATCCCTAGGCCGCAGGATTTCCAGGCACCGTTGGCCTTGGCCGTGGCGGACGGAGATGCCGACGCATTACAGGCGGCAGTGGCCGCGCATCTTGTCGGTTACCCGAAAATATTTCGCAGGCCATCATTGCGCGAAGCCTCCGAAGCGATGCTGGACATCTGGGGGCTGGGTTTCCTGTCGCTTGCCATGGCCCGGGACATGGCTCCGGTGGATGGCAATCCTTATCTTCCCATTGCACTGCTGACGGCTTAAAACCCATGGGATACACGGTAAGCTTCTTTAGCATGAACCTGAGCAACTTGGCGATGGCCTTGCGCGGCGAGCAGCGTGATCGGCTCCGTCGCCATATTATCCAGGGTGCCGGCGGTAAATTGTTTGCCAGTGCCGCCGGGCGGGGCCTGGACTGTGAGGCGGCCTTGGCCGATTTGTTGGGCGGAACGCTTGGCAGCGCATTGGTGAGCCGTCCGGCGCAGTCCCCCGCCGAGCCGCAAGACGCCTCGGATGCGGTCGCCATAGCCTTTCTGGCCCTGATCCAGACGCTCGGTGTGCCGGCAGGCGAATTGATCCACAACTCGGCCGCCGGGCCGATGTTCCGCGACCATTTCCTGGATCAAACCTTGCCCTCCGTCCTCGCCCCCTTTGATTGGTATTTGCTGGTGGATCGGCCGATGTTTGGCCTGACGCATCCTGGATATCCGACTTGGGGTGGCCTTGGCCAACAGGAATGCCAGACTCTTTGGCAAGGCCATTCCCTCGACACCCTGCCGGAATTGGAGGACAGCGATGAGGAAGAGTGGCTCTACTCGATTGGCGAGGCGCTTACCGTCGCGAATGCGCACGGAACCGGTTTGCTGACGCTTTATTATTGAAGCCCGCATTTCGCTGCGCTACATGCGGGCTACGCTGGCTATCGTTCCACGCGGAGCGTCAAAGCCATTAACTTAGGAGAATTCCTAAAATGCCTGTTCCATATCGACGATCCGTTCCCCCCCCCTTTGCAGGGGTTAGGGGGGATTTGCTCCCGGAGATTGTGAACCTGATGGAATTCAATCCCCCCTGCCCCCCTTTTGCAAAGGGGGGGAACATATACGGAAATCGTCTTAGGGTGCGCAGTTGATGACCAGATCGTCGCTGAACTGCCCGATTTCTTTATCCTTCAGCATGTACACGGCGGTATAGCGGCGCAGCTCCGGCTTGCCGGTCTGGAGCAGCGGGCGGTTGTCCACGAACGGCGAGACCGTGGCGCGGCCCAGCAAGACCCAGTCGGCATCCCCCTCGCGTTGGCAGTAAACATTGATGCCCTCGCTCTTGTATTTGGTGAAACTCAAAGCCACTTGTCCCCCGGTCAGATCCACGCCGGACAGGTCGGGCTTGGCAGTGGAGAGGTCGAAGGTGTATTCAGATCCTTCGATGCCAAGATGGGTGCCCTGGCCGCCGGTATAAACCGGATGCGCCTTGATCCGCCGCACCACCGCCCGCACCTTGGCTTCGACAGCTTGGCGGCTGTCGTTTTTGTCGGCAGTGGCTTGCTTGGCGGCGGCGGCCGCATCGCTGGCATGGGCGATCTTGGCATGGAAATCGGCGCTTGCGCCTTGCAGCGTGGTGACATCCTCCGCCGCCAAGCCATAAGAGCCCGGATCAAGCGCCAGTTGGTTAATGAGATGGTCGAGCCAGACCGAAAAATCATGGTCGGCGGTAGGGATAAAATCAGACTTAGGCATGTTGGGTTCCCTCTTGATTGAACTGATGGTGGATATGAATGGCGATTGCCCGCCTGGGACGGGGAACGCGGCGGGGCAATCAGCCTTCCATTGGCACCCATCCACAATCGACCGGCACCCTTCGAGGATTGATCCATGCGCCTGGGACATGGCGTGGCTTGTCTGGGACATCCAAAAATTGGCATTTCGCTGGAGGCCGCGCCGGCCGTGGCTTGCAAGCCTATCCAGCGCGTCTCCGGCTGGCGCCAGCGGAAGACCCAACCAAGCCATTCCAGCGTCCGCTGGCTTTCATGGGTTCCCTCGCAGGCGGCATATGCCCCCGGCGCGCCATCATCTGGACTGCCGTCAACCCCGTTTGGCTAATGATAGTCCATTTTTGGACTGGCGAAGCCCTCTCTCTGCGGGAGGAGGGTTTTAGCATTGTCGGGGCTTGATGCAAATTTTTCTAGGCTGTTTTGCAGCTCATAAGAATTTTCTTGACAGCGGGCAAAAACAAGGAGTAGCTTAGACCCCATAGAAAAGAGGGAATTGCTTCGGGCAGGCTTGCGGACAACATTTGCCTTCTCCCAAAAAACTTTCATCCCACCCATTGGGGCCGATTCCATAACGCGGTAAGGCGTAATTTGTAGGGCGCAATGCGAAGCAATTGCGCCGCATGGTTGCCATCATTCGGCAGAATATGCTTCGCTATTCCGCCCTACGCGGGCTGAGTTTGCCGTAGGGACGCCTGCCATCCTACGTTTTTACGTTTTCCGCCACCCAATCTACAAGATTGAAACCCTAATCACGGACGCGGCGCGATTTAAAAAGTACTAATAGCGTTTTTAGTCTTAATCATGAAAATTGGAGATTGCCCTATGAACTTAAAATTCTTACTGACTAGTTTTTTTCTAATAGTAGGAATAAACATTACATCAAATGTTCAGGCTGCGCTCGTTTCCGAGGGTGGAGGTAATGTTGTCTATGATACAGATCTTAATATCACATGGCTTTCTAATGCTAATTTAGCAGCTACAAATACTTTCGGTGTAAGTGGTATTGGCACAGACGGATCAATGAACTGGACTACTGCACAAAGCTGGATAACAGCGATGAATACAGCAAAATATCTAGGTTACAGTGACTGGCGCTTGCCGACCGCTGACCCTGCTTGTGGTTTTAACTACAATTGCACCGGCAGCGAGCTGGGGAATTTGTTTTACCAGGAGTTCGGCGTGACGGCACGCAACTCGATCCTGACCGGCAATGCCGCTGCGCTGGCTAAGTTCAGCAATATTCAAAACGCCGACTACTGGACGGGTACGGCATACGAGCCGGATCCTTATTACGTGTGGGCTTTTACCGCCGATGGTCAACAGAACGGCATCGATAATATCGATAGCGTTTATGTGTGGGCCATGCGCTCCGGAAGAGTGAATTCAGCCACCAATAGCATTGTTCTCGACCCCTCAAGTACATGCACCGCATGGGGAGGATCGACAGTGGCGCCTGCATCAGTCACCATCCCTTGCACTTTGCAAATCCAAGACTTGAATACTATCGCCATCGTTTTTTCTGACTCGACGAGCATTAACTTGACAAGAACATCGCCGATTTCAAGTTCGGGGAGCATAAATCTCACAGGGGAATGGATAGGCAACAATTATACATGTGGCTCGACTCAAGCAGAACCTGTTTCAATCATTCAGAATGGCAGCTTTTATCAGGCCACTAAAATCACCGGGGATGGATGCGTTCCGGCTGGTCATGTAACCTTTTATGGTAACTTAATATTACCCATTCTTCCTGTTGAAAATTGCCTGTTTAACTGGGCTGAGACCGGCTATCCGTCGCTGTTTGCTCCGACAGGATCTCCCACGGTTGTTTCGACTCCTTACACTTATCGCTACTATTCGACAACCAACTCCTATCTCCGCGTTTCCTTGAGCACTAATCATGTCTATTACCAACAAGGATCTAATGGAAAGTTGCTGGATGTGGGTTCGTTAGCGCAGTGGTTGCCTCTGGCTGGATGCCAGGTTCTCGCCCCGCCCCCGACTGAATGCCTATTTAACTGGGCGGAAAGAAACCTTCCATCCTTATTCGCACCGACCGGGACACTCACGTCGGCTTTACCCCCTTACACCTATCGTCACTATATAGGAACCAATTCCTATCTGGCTGTTTCCTCGATTGACAATCACATCTATTACGTGGGATCGAATGGGATACCGCAGGATGCAGGCCCGACATCCTATTGGTTATCCCAATCAGGTTGCCAGTAATGAAGGGTCGTAGGGCGGGTTAGGCGCGTTTCGGCGAGGCTTGGTTTATCCCATAGTTTGTACGCGCCATAACCCGCCACTTCACGGAATCGGCGGGTTACGGTGCGCGGTTGCTTCAATAGTCTCCCTATGGTTTTATGTGGTGCACCTAACCCGCCCTACCGCGCTTTGCATAATCCATGACTTTGCATAACCCCTCTTATGGAAAGCTTTCCATAATGGCCGACTTCGACTTGCGGCGGCTTGCCGCCCAGCCAGGCAACGCGGTAAGACGCGATTCGTAGGACACAATGCGCCGCATGGCGACCCTCAACATCCGGCGGAATACGACGCTTCGCTATTCCGCCCTATGCGGGCTGCATGGTTGGGCCGCGTAGCAGCCACCGATCTTAGCCAGGGTTTTCAACCCCCGGCTATGTCCATCCTGTCACTACGCGACTTTGCCTGGAACTTGGGTTGGGATTGCCCTCGGCGGTTCGCCAAGCGGCCCGAGATGCCAGAACAGGGATGCGCGGCGTAATCTCGGCCAGGAATGCTTCCAACCGGCCATGAAAAAACCCACCCTCGTCGGTGTGCGCATCGCGCACCTTAACCCATGCCTGTGCATGGCATGAACTTGGGTATTTCGGCAATCGGCGGCATGGGATTTTGCCGCGTTACTCGGAAACGCCTGGGAATATTCCGGCATCGTGAATGTTGCGCGATGCGCACCCTACGGTTGGGGCAGGGCCGTATTTCTTCACCGCGACCAACCTCAAGCCAACCAATAATCCAACGCCAACCCAGCGAACACCGCCACGCCGAACCAGTGGTTGTTTAAAAATGCCTTGAAGCAATCCGCCTTGGCCCGGTGGCGGATCAGCCATTGCTGGTAAACAAAAAACCCGCCGCCGCCGGCCAGCCCGAGGAAATAGAATCCGTCTAATCCCTGCTGCAAGCCCACCGCCGCCAATATCGCCAGCATCAACACTTGCAGCCCGCCAATGATTTCCCGGTCACGCTCCCCAAACAAGATGGCGGTGGATTTCACGCCAATTTTCACATCGTCCTCGCGATCCACCATCGCGTACATCGTGTCGTAAATCAAAGCCCACAGCACCGTCGCCAAAAACAACTCCCAACCGACCAACGGAACCGAACCGGTTTGCGCGGCGAAGCCCATCGGCACGGCCCAGCCAAAGGCAATCCCCAAATAAGCCTGCGGCAAATGGGTATGACGCTTCATGAACGGATAAGAGGCGGCGAGGAATGCGCCGCCGAACGATAGAAAAATGGTGAAGCCGTTCAACAACAACACCAGCCCGAAGGCCATCAGGCACAAGCCCATAAACAAAACCAAGGCTTCCTTGGGCGAAACCAAGCCTGCGGCGATGGGGCGCTGGCGGGTGCGTTCCACATGCGGGTCGAAATCGCGGTCTGCATAATCGTTGATGACGCAACCCGCCGCCCGCATCACCACCACGCCAGCCACGATGACCGCGAACACCCGCGGCTGGGGCCGGCCTTGCCCGGCGATCCACAAGGCCCACAGCGCGGGCCACAGCAACAGCAGGATGCCGATGGGCTTGTCGAAGCGCATCAGACGCCAATAATGGCCCAGCCGCCTGGGGAAGAAAGTTTCGCCCATCATGATTGTTAAGATTCCTCCAAAGACAAAACGGCAGGCAGGAAAAATTCGCACACCAGCAGGGAGATCCTGCCAATCTCGTAGAGCGAGCGCCGTCCCCACACCGGCCCATCCAGGGCGTACTCTTGCTTGACGGTGGGCAGCCAATCCGCCGGGGCGACCCGCGCAAATTCCAGTCGCGCCCGCCGCAAGCCCCGCTGCGCAAACAACACTTCCCCCAAAGGCCGGTTGCCCAAGCGCGCCAGCGCGCAAAGCTCGCCGCGCAAAGCGGCCGACGGCATCACCGTCCGCGCCAACACCAAAGGGCGGTCTCCGCCAAACAACAGCACTTCCCTGGCCAAGGCCCGGTGGCGGCAAGGCAAGCCTAGCAAGCAGGACTCCCCGGCAAACGGCCTGCCCGCGCCCTGCCCCAATAGACGGACGCCAAAACCCGAGCCTGCCGACCGCCGCAAGCGGGCGGTCAAGGAAGCGGATTCTTCAAGCCAAGAGCGGAAGGCGGCGGGGGTGCCCCGCACAGGCGCGGCCCGCCAGACGGGTTCGTGCCGAAACAAGAGACTGCGTGGATGCAAACGGAAGGTTCCAGCGGTAAGGGTGAGGCTCATGCGCCTCAAGATTTTGGCCTACATGATACAGCAGGGCGGGCTAGGGCTTCGACGGCAAATCCTCAACCTGAAAGCGAGCATTCCAACTTCTTTTTCTTCAAAAGCTGGCAGGCCAAGGCCGCCTCTTCCTTGCTGAGTCCGTGGAAATAGGCGGTATAAGTCTTTTTGCCCCGATGGATACGGGACATGATGGCACCCTTGGCATGGCGGAAGGCGAAAGGGGCGGTCCGGTGCGCCTCGGCCAACCGCCGTTCCGCAGCGTCTTCTTTGGCGAACACACCGACCCTGACTTCCTCGGAAGGCTTCTGCCCTCCATGTCCGCGGGTGCGTTCTTCCGCCATATCGGTTTTGGCTTTCTTTTGCATAGGCGCAGGGCGCTCCGGCTTCTCCGGCGGCATCAGTTCCTTTGCCAAATCGGAGGGCTTACGCAGCAATGCCTTGGATTCCGAACCATCGAAGCTTGCCATGTGGACGGAAGGTTCACGGCCTTCCAACTGGGCGAAGCCGTCTTCCAATATCTCCCGCATGTGGGCGTCGCGGCGGCGATGGGTGGTGCCACCGAACACCACGCCGACCAGGCGTGTGCCATTGCGCTTGGCCGAAGCGACGAGATTGAAGCCGGAAGAGTTGATGAAACCGGTCTTGATGCCGTCCACGCCATCGCATTTGCCTAGCAAATGGTTATGGTTGTGGAATTCACGGCCGTTGAACCAAAATTTTTCCGTGGCGAATAATGTGTAATATTGCGGGAAATTCTTGATCAGCGCCTTGCCCAGCCGGTACATGTCCCAGGCCGTGGTCCACTGATCCGGGTCAGGCAACCCCTGGGCATTGCGGAAAACCGTACTGCCCATGCCCAGTTGCCGCGCCTTTTGCGTCATCATCTCGGCGAAGGCGGCTTCCGTCCCGCCCAAAGTCTCGGCGATCACCGTGGCGGCATCGTTGGCCGATTGTGTCACCAGCCCCAAGATCCCTTCTTCGACGGTCAGCGTGTCGCCAGCCTTAAGCCCCAGCCGCGAAGGCGGTTTGGATACTGCGAAGGCGGAGGCCACCATCGGGCTATCCAAATTCAATCGCCCTTGTGACAGCGCCTCGAACAGCAAATAAAGCGTCATCATCTTGGTGAGCGAGGCGGGATGGCGCAGTTCGTCGGGATTCTGCTGGTACAACACCCGGTCGGATTCCACCTCGACCACCAAAGCGGAATAAGGCCCGGCCTCGGCGCGTTGCGCCAGCCCCAAGACCAGGAAGGCCGACAACAAAAAGCCGCCGAACGGGCGGCCGAGATAAGTGGAAACCATGACCATAATGGAAAAACTCATTGGAATGTCATTGATAAATTTATTACGGAACGCAAGGCCTGCCTTGCCCCTATCCGCAAACCCTGGCAAGGCAAGCCTTGCGCTCCAGAATCCCTTCTCCATCGGTCTAACGATCCTTCATCACCCGCTGCTTTTCACGTTGCCAGTCGCGGTCTTTTTCCGTGGCGCGCTTGTCGTGGAGCTGCTTGCCCTTGGCCAGGCCAATTTCCAGCTTCGCCCGGCCCTTGCTCCAATACATCGCCAGCGGGATGAGGGTGTAGCCTTTGCGCTCGACCGAACCGATGAGCTTGGCCAGTTCATGGCCGTGCAGCAACAGCTTGCGGGTGCGGGTGGGGTTGGCGATCACATGGGTGGAGGCGGACATCAGCGCCGAGATATGCGCACCCAGCAGCCAAGCTTCGCCATTCTTCAGAACCACATAGCTCTCCTTGAGCTGGAGCTTGCCAGCCCGCAGGCTTTTCACTTCCCACCCCATCAGCACCAAGCCAGCCTCGAAGCGTTCTTCTATGAAATAATCATGGGTCGCTTGGCGATTGAGGGCAATGGTCGATTCGCCATGCGTTGATTTTTTCTTCTTGGCTGCCATGTGCCGTTTTTGCCTGACGAGTGGGGGGAATTTTGTTATTTTACCGCATCGTGAATCAATCGCGTGGCTAAAATGTCCGCCCAACCGAAAACCAACCCAGGGGAAAACATGACCGAACAAACTTACGTCCACGCACAATGGTCTTCGCGCCTGGCCTTCATCCTGGCGGCGAGCGGCTCGGCCATCGGCCTGGGCAACATCTGGAAATTCCCTTACCTGGCCGGCGAGAACGGCGGCGGGGCTTTCGTGCTGGTCTACCTGCTCTGCGCGGTGGCCATCGGCATCCCAATCATGGTCGCCGAAACCATGCTGGGCCTGGCGCGGCAAGCGCAGCCCGGTCAACACCATGCGCATCCTGGCCGAGGAAGCCAAGGCCAGCCCGTACTGGCGCTTTGTCGGCTGGCTGGGCGTCGTCGCCGGCTTTTTGATCTTGTCCTATTACAGCGTCATCGCCGGCTGGGCGATGTCCTACATCTTCAAGATCAACAGCGCCTTGTTTGAAAAGATCGACGCCGCCGGGGCGACGCGCCTGTTCAACGCCTTCAAAGATTCCCCCGAGTTTCTTGGGATCTGGCACACCTTCTTCATGGCGGCGACGATGTTCGTCGTCCGCAAGGGCGTCAGCAGCGGCTTGGAACGGCTCTCCCGCTATATGATGCCGGCCTTGCTGACCATGCTGCTCATGCTGGATCTGTACGCGATGAATTCCGGCGGCTTCGGCCAAGGCTTCGCCTTCTTGTTCAGCCCAGACTTTAGCAAACTGACCGGGACGGGTGTGCTGGTGGCCTTGGGCCAAGCCTTCTTTTCCTTGGGGCTGGGCATGGGTTCGATCATGGCCTACGGCTCGTATTTGCCGGCAGGCATCTCCATTGGCCGCTCCAGCGTCTTTGTCGTCGCCGCCGACACGCTGGTCGCCCTACTGGCTGGGCTGGCGATCTTCCCCCTGGTCTTCGCCAACGGCCTGACGCCGTCCATGGGGCCGGGCTTGATTTTCGAGACCCTGCCCATCGCCTTCGGCCAGATGCCGGCCGGTTGGTTGTTCGGCATGGTGTTCTTCATCCTGGTGTTCTTCGCCGCGATCACTTCCGCCGTCGCCCTTATCGAACCGGCGGTGGCCTTCCTTTCCGAAAAAATGAGCCGGGGCCAGGCCTGTCTCTACAGCGGCGTGGCTTGCTGGGTGCTGGGCCTGGGCACGGCGTTTTCCTTCAATATCTGGGCCGATCTGAGGCTGTTCGGCAAGAATTTTTTTGAACTGGTGGACACGCTCACCGCGCAAATCATGCTGCCTGTTGGCGGTGTGCTGATTGCCGTCTTCGCCGGTTGGATCATGAGCCGTGATAACAGCGAAGCCGAACTGGCGATGGAAGATCCGCGCCATTACCACGCCTGGCGCATTCTAGTCCGCTATGTCGCCCCGGTTGGCGTGGGCTTGGTGTTCCTCGACGCACTGGGGCTGCTTTGACATGACCCACGTGAGCAAAAGCGCATTGGTGCGCTTCCCCGCGCATTTGATGTACGACCTCGTTGAGGATGTCGAGTCCTACCCGAAATTCCTGCCTTGGTGCAGCGCCAGCCGCATCCTTCGCCGCTCGGGCGACATGGTGGACGCCGAGTTGGAAATATCCAGGGCCGGCTTCCACAAATCCTTCGCCACCCGCAACACGCTCCTGGCTCCGCAGGAAATCCGCCTCAGCCTGCTGGAAGGCCCGTTCGCCCATTTGGAAGGCGTGTGGGCGTTCACCCCGCTGCGGGAGGATGCCAGCAAAATCAGCCTGGACTTGCAATTCGAGATGTCCGGCAAGCTCGCCAACCTAGCCTTCGGCGCGTTGTTCAACCAAATCTGTGAGACCATGGTCGGTGCCTTCTGCGACCGCGCCAAAGACCTCTACAGCTACCACCACCAAGACGATGCGGATTGAAGTCGCCTATGCCAAGCCCACGGAGCAAGTGATCGTGGGCTTGGAAGTCGGCGCGGAAACCACCGTGGAAGACGCGATCCGCCAATCCGAGCTGTTGGGCCGCTTCCCAGAAATCGACCTGGGACAAAACAAGGTGGGCATCTTCAGCAAGCTTTGCGGCTTAAACCAAATTTTGCGCGAAGGCGACCGCGTGGAAATCTACCGCCCGCTCATCGCCGACCCCAAAGAAGCCCGGCGTAGCCGGGCGGCGAAACGTTGATCCCTGGATGACCGATGCGTTCCGCCCTCCAACATCCCATCGTTTCCGCGCTGCTGTTCCTGGCGCTTTGGCAAGGTCTGGCCACGCTGCTGGCCTCGGCGGCGTTGCCTGAGCCTTTGGCCGTGTTCCGTGTGCTGTATGAGGAAACTGTCTCCGGCCGATTGCCTTACCATCTGGGGGCCACGCTGGCGCGGTTGGCGGTGAGTTTTGTGTTGGCGATGAGCCTGGGCGCGGGCATCGGCATTTTTCTAGGCCAGCACGAGCGGCTGGATCGCTTTTTCGACAACTGGCTGGTGATTTTTCTGAATGTGCCGGCCTTGGTGACGATCATCCTGTGTTATGTCTGGTTCGGGCTGGGCGAGGTCGCCGCCATCACTGCCGTTGTGGTCAACAAATTGCCCAATGTGGTGGTGACCCTGCGTGAAGGGGCGCGGGCGCTGGATCGGGATTTGTCGGAGATGGCCCAGGCTTACCGCTTCGGGCGCTGGAAAGCCCTGCGCCATGTGGTCTGGCCACAGCTGTTTCCGTTCCTGATCGGCGCGGCGCGCACCGGCATCGCCTTGATCTGGAAGATCATCCTTGTGGTCGAGTTGCTAGGGCGCAGTAATGGCATGGGCTACCAATTGCACCTGTTTTTCCAACTGTTCAATGTCGCAGGCATCATGGCCTACACCATCGCCTTCGTCGCGGTGATCCAAGTGATCGAGTCTTTGCTGTTAAAACCCTTGGATCGCCACGCCAGGAGATGGCGGCGATGAACCGCATCGAGATCGACATCCGCAAGAAAGCCTATCCGGCCCGGCACGGTCACAGGGAGCATGTGGCGATATGGAACCTGCGCATCGAACTGTCCGCCGGGGAGTTCGTCTGCCTGGTCGGGCCATCCGGCTGCGGCAAGACGACTTTGTTGAACATCATCAGTGGATTGGACAGGCAATTCGAGGGCAGGATAGCGACGGACGCAGGCGAAGGCACTCCGCGCATCGGCTACGTGTTCCAGAATCCGCGTCTGCTGCCTTGGCGCACGGTGCGCGAGAACATCGATCTAGCCTTGCCTGCGGGGGAGGATGGCGAGGATGTGGACCATCTGCTGGACGTGATGGATCTGGCCCAATGGCAAAGCCAGTATCCGCAGAAATTATCCGGCGGGATGGCCCGCCGGGTCGCCCTGGTGCGAGCTTTCGCCATACGCCCCACGCTGCTGTTGATGGACGAGCCTTTCGTTTCGCTGGACGCGCCCACCGCCCGGCGCATCCGCCAGTTGCTCGTCCGGGTCTGGCAGGATCGGCCCCACACTGTGCTGTTCGTCACCCACGACTTGCGCGAGGCCATCGCCCTGGCCGACCGGCTGGTTTTCCTCAGCGGCCCGCCTGCTGCCGTGCTGCATGAGCTTATCGTCGATATTCCCCGCGCCGAGCGGGACGACGAGGCCATAGTCGAAGCCTTCCGCAACCATTTGATTGCCGGGCATCCCGAGATTCGCGCATTGCTTTGAATACCCTCTCCCTGCGGGAGAGGATTAGGGTTAGGGTGAGGGCCTTTGCGCCCATGGCTCGTCAGAACGGAATATCGTCGTCGAAACCATCGTCCGAGCCCCGGCTGAAGGCCGGGTCGGGATGCTGGCGGGCGGGTTCCGGCGGCGCGCCGTAGCGGTCTTGGCCACCACGGGCGGAAGGGGCAGACGGAGGCGAAGCTGGGGCGGCATAGCCGCCGGAGCGGGGTGCGCCGCCGGACGCTTCGCCCGCACGATCAAGCATCGTCAGCTCGTTGCCAATGATTTCAGTGGTGTAATGCTTGACACCGTCCTTCTCCCATTGCCGGGTCTGAAGCCTGCCCTCGATGTACACCTTGGCGCCCTTCTTCAGATATTCGCCTGCGATCTCCGCCAGACGTCGGTAAAGCACCACCCGGTTCCATTCGGTGCGATCCACAGGCTGGCCGGTGTTCTTGTCCTTCCAGCTTTCGGTGGTGGCGACACTGATGTTTGCCCAGGCCTCGCCGTTGGGTGAATAACGAACCTCCGGATCCTGCCCGAGGTTGCCGATCAGGATGACTTTATTGACTGTGCCGCGACTCATGGTATGTCTTTTCTCCGTTGCCGAATGGATGGGGGCGGATAATCCTATGCGCATCAAATTGTTAGCCGGTTTGCCCCACTCCCTGTCTAGTTCGGGCGATCCGGTTCCCGCAAACCCGCGCTTGCCATGACATGATAGCGAAAGCTTGGCGCAAAAGGGAGGGCGCAAAACCCGCAAACAGGGAAAACCTCGCCATCAAGCTTGAAAAAATTCGCGGAAAGCGGTATATTTTGTGAACACTAGCAGCCTCGCCCCTAGGACAAGGCTAAGGTTTCCGCAAATACGGGGATGTAGCTCAGTTGGGAGAGCGTCGCGTTCGCAATGCGAAGGTCGAGAGTTCGATCCTCTTCATCTCCACCAATAAATTCAAAGGCTTACAGCAATGTAAGCCTTTTTTATTTCTGCCGGGGTTACGCCGGGGTTACACCTTGGAACAAGATGGGCAGGGCTTCAGGGTTGGCCGGGTCGGGTGAGGTGGCTAGGCCGGACAGTGGCGGAGGTTCACTTGCCGCCCGTTGCGTCGCGTAAAGCTTCATAAACCCCCGTGAAGCCGTGTTAAACTAAACCCTGCCCTATTTCTTGCTTCCGCCATTTTGGAGGGTTTAAGCATGTCCACTTTTAACGCCGCGCCGGATAAATCCGCCTCACGGTTTTGGTCTGCCTTTTGGGAAGGCATGGCCGGGGCCGGGCTTCATCGCCCCGTTGCCCGCCGTGTCCGGCCTCCCGCAGACGATCTTTCCGCCCTTCGTTCCGATTGGGGAAAAATCGGAAAAGATTTCCATGCGGCCATCCGCAAAGCCAAAACTTCCCGGCCCGCCGCCTGATTCCGTTGCTTCCGCGCATTGCCCCGTTCCGCCGGGTCTTTTTTGAAGCCCGCCCTCCCCATGCCCCGCGCCCAGCGGAAGCCACACCCGACAAAAACAGCCGTTGAATGAATAACGAATTGAAGAAGACTTTATGGGCGACGGCGGACAAGCTCCGCTCCAACATGGACGCGGCGGAATACAAGCATCTGGTTTTGGGGCTGGTCTTCCTCAAATACATTTCTGACGCCTTCACCGAACAACGGGCCGAACTGGAACAGCGGTTTGCCAAGCCGGACGATGAATTTTTCATTGGCGACCCGCAAGACCGCCCCGCCGCGTTGGAAGACAAGGACTATTACACCCAAGCCCGCGTGTTTTGGGTGCCGCAGCAAGCCCGCTGGGAAACCCTACGCGCCCAGGCCAAGCAAGCGGCCATCGGGGTGATTATTGACGATGCCCTTGCCGTGATTGAACGGGAAAACCCGCGCCTGCGCGGGGTGTTGGACAAGCGGTTTGCCAGCGCCCGATTGGACGCGGGAAGGCTTGGGGAGTTGGTCGATTTGGTGGCGCAAATCGGCTTCAATGCGGGCGACCATGCCCGCGATGTGCTGGGGGAGGTTTACGAATATTTCCTCGGCCAGTTCGCCAATGCGGAAGGCAAGAAGGGCGGGCAGTTCTACACCCCGGCTTCGGTCGTCAATCTCCTTGTGGAAATCCTCCAACCGACCAAAGGGCGGGTTTATGACCCGTGTTGCGGTTCCGGCGGCATGTTCGTCCAGTCGGAAAAGTTTGTCGAAGCCCACGGCGGGCGGTTCGGCGACATTTCCATTTATGGGCAGGAATCCAACCCGACGACTTGGCGGCTGGTTGCCATGAATCTGGCTATCCGGGGCATGGAATGCGACCTGGGGCGGGAACCTTCGGACAGCTTCCACCGCGACCAACACCCCGACTTGCGGGCGGATTACGTCCTGGCCAATCCGCCGTTCAATATCAGCGATTGGGGCGGGGAAAGGCTGGCCGATGACCGGCGCTGGGTTTACGGCACGCCCCGGCGGGCAATGCCAACTATGCTTGGCTGCAACACATCTTGCACCATCTCGCCCCGCAAGGGCGGGGAGGCGTGGTGCTGGCAAACGGTTCGCTCACCTCCGACCAAAGCAATGAAGGCGTGATTCGCCGGGCCATGGTCAAGGCCGATGTCGTCGAGTGCATTGTCGCCCTGCCGACGCAACTGTTCTTCAATACCCAAGTCCCCGCCTGCCTGTGGTTCCTCGCCAAAGACAAGACCCGCTCCAACCCCGCCCGCAAAGGCGACGTGCTGTTCATGGATGCCCGCAAGGTGGGGTTCATGGCCAGCCGCACCCGCAAGGAATTCAGCGAAGCCGACATTACCCGCATGGGCGACGTATACCGGGCTTGGACGGATTGGCGGGGCTATGCCGACGAACCCGGCTTTTGCCGCTCGGTGCCGCTGGCGGACATCGAAGCCCAAGGCTACGCCCTCACGCCGGGCCGCTATGTCGGAACCCCGGAAACCGACGATGACGAACTGGCCTTTGCCGAACGCATGGGCGAATTGGCCGCCACGCTTCGCCAGCAAATCAGCGACGGGGCGGCTTTGGATGCGGTGATTTTGCAAAACCTTGAGCGTTTAGGATACGGGGAAGCATGATTCAGAGAGAGGTAAAAACGCCATGGCTAAACGCCCCAACCCCGCATTGCTAGACGACGACAACCCCGAATGGACGGCGGAGGATTTCGCCCGCGCCCGGCCCGCCTCCGAAGTGCTGCCGGACATCATGGGCGCGGCGCTGGCTGCTGAAATGTTGCAGCCTAAAAAACAAGGCCGTCCCAAGGCAGCGTTGCCCAAAGTGCCGACCGCCATCCGCTTGGATGCCGACGTGCTGGATGCCTTCAAAGCCAGGGGCCGGGGCTGGCAGACGCGCATCAACCAAGCGTTGAGGGAATGGCTTGAACACCACCCGGCATCATAGCCTCCCGGCGCTGGCTTGCCTGTCGGTACTGTTCGGCTTTGGATGCGTTGATTTTGAAGAATCGTGAGGATTTGGGGTATGGGGAATAATAATGTAGGCCGGGTCAGACACGGCTTTTTGCGCCGTAACCCGACGTTTTTCGTAGCGGGTTGGTTTGTCGGGTTACGCTACGCTAACCCGACCTACTCGGCTTAATCTATCGAAACCCGGAGTACCGACATGACTGCTATCAGTGCCAACGATCTTAAAGTCAAAGGGATTGCCGCTATTGAAAATGCCTTGCTGGATCAACCGGAAGCGGTGATCGCCGTGCGCGGCAAGGACAAATTCGTGGTCATGGATATGGCCCATTACCATTATCTGCGTGAATGCGAGCTTGAAGCCGCGCTGGCTGAAACCCGCGCAGACTTAGCCGCCGGACGGGCGGTGCAGGAGTCGCCAGAAGAGCATTTGGCGAGGTTGGATACTCTGCCATGAGCAAATTTAACGTAGGTCGTGTTGCGGCTACACTAACCTAGCCTATCACTGAAAGCTTTAGAGGCTACCATGAATCACATACAAGAAATCAATAACCAATGCCAGAGGTTGCCAGAAAATCTACAAAAGGAGGTGTTAAATTTCATCTATTTTCTGGAATCACGCTATGCCATCAAGGATGGAAAACCAAGCGATGTTGGTTTAACCGATGCCGAACTAGAGCAAGCTTGCGGTATTTTGAAAGCACCGCACGGAGTTAGTTTAGACGATATCGAAACCGCCATAAAACAGCGCGGAGGCAAGTTGTGATCGCGGTTGACACGAATGTTTTGATTCGGCTATTGATTGACGATTCGACCGCTGCCGAGCAAATGAAATTAGCCAAATCGTTGCTTAAAAGATCCGGGCAGGTGTTCGTGCCGCAGATTGTCCAAGTCGAATTGGTCTGGGTGTTGGAAAATGCCTATGGCTTTGACAAGGCGGCAATTATTACCGTATTAAACCATCTGCAAAAATCACCCGTTTATGTCCTTCAACAGCCAAGTCAATTTGACGATGCACTGGAAAACTTTGCCAACCATTCAGCCGATTTTTCAGATTACCTAATACTGGCAAGCTGCATGGAAAGCCAGCATTTGGTTTTTACGTTTGACAAAAAGTTTGCGCGGCTGCATTCCGTGAATTTGCTTAATGCCGAGAGTTTATGAATGAAAAATATCTAGTAGTAGGGTGGGCAAGCGTCTTTTTGCTTGCCCACCGATTTGTGTCCGGTTTTGGTGGGCAAACGATAGAGCCGTTTGCCCACCCTACCAGGCTATGTCGGCACCCCGGAAACCGACGATGGCGCACTCGCCTTTGCCGAACGGATGGGCGAATTGGCCGCCACGCTTCGCCAGCAAATCAGCGATGGGGCGGCTTTGGATGCGGTGATTTTAAAGAATCTTGAGGTTTTGGGATATGGGGAATAATGATCTAGGTTGGGTTAGGTGCGACAGTTTGTCGGATTACGCCACGCAAACCAAACCTACGCGGCTAGAGGCTAGGATATGAGTTCTAAATGGCCAAGGGTGAGTTTGGGAGAAGTGGCCAGCGTAATTACTGGGTTCCCGTTCAAGGGCAATGAATATCTGCCGGAGGGTGCTGGTATTCGGGTTGTTCGAGGAGACAACGTTACTGAGCATTCACTACGTTGGGCGGAAAAAGAAAAATGCTGGCACTCCGTCACGGAAGAACTAAAACCATACCTTTTGCAGCTAGGTGATGTAGTTATCGGCATGGATGGATCTAAAGTTGGAAAGAACTTTGCATCCGTCACCGCCGCAGATGGTGAATGTCTTCTGGCGCAACGAGTCGCAAGGGTAAGATCCAAGCAAGCACTCGACCAGACATTCTTACGCTACTTAATTTGTAATCCGCTGTTCACCGATTACGTCCAAGGCGTTCATACCGGCACATCAATTCCCCACATAAGTAAAAGCCAGATAGAACAGTTTGAAGTTTTTTGTCCTCCGCTTACTGAGCAGATTGCCGCAGGCTTTCTACTTCAATCACTAGATGATCGCATTGCCCTCCTGCGCGAAACCAACCGAACCCTTGAAGAAATGGCGCGGCTGTTGTTCCGGGCTTGGTTTGTGGACTTTGAGCCTGTGCGGGCGAAGATGGCAGGGCTACCCCCAAAAAGCTGCGATGCCGCCACGGCGGAACCCTTCCCGTCCCGTTTGGTGGATTCCGAACTTGGGGATATGCCGGAAGGGTGGGAAATAAATTCACTTTATGATTTAGCTGATTATATCAATGGCGCAGCTTATCGGGCATTTTGGCCTAATCTAAACAAAAAAGGCTTGCCGATTATAAAGATTGCCGAGTTGAAAAATGGAATAACCGAACAAACTGGATTTTCCGATGTAACTATGCCGGAAAAATACAAAATCAACGACCGTGACATATTATTTTCATGGTCGGGCAATCCTGACACGTCAATTGATACCTTTATTTGGTTTCGTGGTTTAGCATGGCTTAATCAGCATATTTGGCGTGTTGCCCCCTATAAAAGCCAAGAACGATCTTTTGTTTTTTGCTCCCTGAAACACATGAATCCCATTTTTGCAGAGATAGCAAGAAATAAGCAGACTACAGGATTAGGACATGTAACGGTATCTGACTTAAAGCGGCTTCGTATCGTCCGCCCTAATGAGTCAATAATTGCGAGTTTTAATAAAATAGTTGATCCATTGCTTGAGCAAATATTTGCTTGCGAACAAAAAAGCATGCTTCTTTCTGGCCTGCGCGACGAGCTCCTCCCCCGCCTTATGTCCGGCTCCCTCAAACTCCCCGAATCCCTAACGGAATAACCCCATGCCGCCGTCATTCATCACCGAAGCCGCTGTGGAACAGTCGGCGCTCGCTTGGTTCCGCGAACTTGGCTTTTCGGTGTTGAACGGCGCGGACATTGCCCCGGACGGGCCGCAGTCGGAACGCCCGCATTATCGGGAGGTGGTGCTGTGGGGGCGGCTTCGTGCCGCCATTGCGCGGCTGAATCCGGGCTTGCCTGCCGAACAGGTGGAGATTGCCGCCCGCAGGGTGGGCCATCCGAACATTCCCGGCTTGGTCAGCGCGAATGAGCATATCCACGGGCTTATCGTCGGCGGTGTGCCGGTGGAAGTCCGCGACGGGGCGGAAACACGGGGGGCTTTGGCGCGTATCGTCGATTTTGACAATCCCACTATGAACGATTGGGCGGTGGTGAATCAATTCACCATCGAAGGGGCGAAGCATACCCGCCGACCGGATTTGCTGGTGTTCCTGAATGGCTTGCCGGTGGGCAATATCGAACTCAAGAACCTAGCCGACGAAAACGCCGACATTTGGGCGGCTTGGCGACAGATTCAAACCTATAAGAACGACATTCCCGATTTGTACCCGTTCAATGCGGTCTGTGTCGTGTCGGACGGCGCGGACGCCCGCCTCGGTTCGCTGACGGCGGACGAAGAACGCTTTATGAAGTGGCGGACGATAGACGGGGTGTCGCTTGATCCGCTCGGGGCGTTCGCCGGGCTGGAAACCTTGATCCGGGGCTTATTCGAACCCGATGTGTTCCTCGATTATCTGCGCTATTTCGTGCTGTTTGAGGAGGGCAAGGAAACCGTCAAGAAGATTGCCAATTATCACCAATTCCATGCGGTGCGGCTGGCCGTGCAACGCATTATCGCGGCTTCGACCACGGCGGGCGACGGCAAGGGCGGGGTGGTGTGGCATACCCAAGGCTCGGGCAAGTCGATTTCCATGGTGTGCCTTGCCGCCAAGATCATGCGGGCGGCTGAAATGGAAAACCCGACCATTGTGGTCATCACGGACAGGAACGACTTGGACGGGCAACTGTTCGGCAATTTCGCCTCGGCCAAGTCCTTGCTAGGCGAAACCCCGCAACAGGCGGAATCCCGCGCCGATTTGCGCCTAGCGATTGCGGGCCGTCCCTCGGGCGGAATCATCTTTACCACGATTCAAAAATTCTTGGCGGGCGAAGACGAGGAAACCCACCCGGTATTATCCGACCGCCATAATGTCTTGGTTATCTGCGACGAAGCCCACCGCACCCAATACGGGCTTGATGCCACGATGAACCGCAAAACCGGGGAAATCCGTTATGGCTATGCCCGGCATTTGCACGATGCCCTGCCCAATGCGACATTTATTGCCTTTACCGGAACCCCGATTGAACAAGCCGACCGCGACACGCGGCAGGTGTTCGGGGATTATGTGCATGTCTACGATATGCGGCAGGCGGAAGAAGACGGGGTGGTGGTTCCGACTTATTACGAATCACGGGTTGCCCGCCTCGACCTTCCGGCGGAAGCCAGGCCGAAACTGGATGCCGCGATTGACGAACTGACCGAAGACGAGGCGGACAAGACTTCGGCGGACATGCGCCGCCGCTGGGCGGAACTGGAAAGGATCGTCGGCGCGGAACCGCGCATCGCCAAGATTGCCGACGATTTAGTCACGCATTTTGCAGCCCGCACGGAAACCTTGGCGGGCAAGGGCTTGATTGTCGGCATGAGCCGGGAAGTGTGCGTCAGGCTGTATGATGCAATCGTGAAGATTCGCCCCGATTGGCATAACGAAGATCCCAAGCAAGGGGCTATCAAGGTGGTGATGACCGGTTCGGCCACCGATGCCCAGCATTTGCAAGCGCATATCTATTCCAAAGAAATCCGCAAGGACTTGGAGAAGCGGTTCAAGAACCCCGACGATCCGCTCATGCTGGTGATTGTGCGGGATATGTGGCTCACGGGTTTTGATGTGCCTTGCCTGCATACCCTGTATGTGGACAAGCCCATGCGGGCGCATAACCTCATGCAGGCCATCGCCCGCGTGAACCGGGTTTTCAAGGACAAGCCGGGCGGGCTGGTGGTGGACTATATCGGCATTGCCGCAGAACTCAAAAACGCCATTGCCCAATATGCCGGCGGCGGCGGGCGGGGCAAACCGGCGGTGGATATTGAGGAGGCTTTCGCGGCACTCCTCATGTACTTGGATGTTGCCCGCTCGCTGCTTGCGGGCTTCGATACCGGGCTGGTCAAACAAAACGCCCTCGCGGCGATTGGCGGGGCGGCGGAACATGTCCTTGGGCTGCCCTTGACCGATGACGGCAAGGAAGGGAAGAAACGGTTTGCCGATGCCGTGCTGGCCGTAAGCCAAGCCTATGCGCTGTGCCGAACCCACGAAGAAGCCGAACCCTTGCGGGAAGAAATCGCCTTCCTGCAAGCCGTCAAGGCCGTTTTGGGCAAGCAGGAAGGGGCGGACAAAAAGAAGGATGGCCGCAGCAAGGATGCCATCGTGAGGCAACTGCTTTCGCAACACTTGCAAGCTTCGGGCGTGGTGGATATTTTCGCCCTGGCGGGCTTGGACAAGCCGGACATTGGCATTCTGACCGATGAATTCCTCGCGGATGTGCGGAAAATTAAACAGCGGAATTTGGCGGTCGAACTCTTGCAACGGCTGATTGACGGGGAGGTAAAAAGCCGCTTTGCCGCGAATATTGTGCAACTCAAGAAATATTCCGAACTGCTGGACAGGGCATTGAACCGCTACCGCAACCGGGGCGTGGAAACCGCCCAAGTCATCGAGGAATTGATCGCCCTGGCCAAGGAACTCAACGGGGCGTTGAAGCGGGGGGAAGCCCTTAAACTCAATGATGACGAACTCGCCTTTTACGATGCCTTGGAAGTCAACGAAGCCTCGATGCGCGAGCTGGGGGATGAAGTCCTCAAGCACATAGCGCAAGAGCTTGCCGACGCGATACGGAAGAATGCTTCGATTGACTGGAACCGGCGGGAAGCGGTAAGGGCGAAGCTGCGCATACTGGTTAAAAACATCTTGCGGAAATACAAATACCCGCCCGACAAGCAAGCGGCGGCGGTCGAGTTGGTTATCAGGCAGGCGGAAACGCTTACGGAGGCGGTGGTGGGGTGATATTAGGCCAAGCTACGAAACAGCCTGTTTTTATAATCGGTAAGATCGCCCCCGTGCGCGTGGGTGCGCCCCCTCAAGTTTCCAACGAATCCAGCCGCTCCCGCACTTTGGCATAGATCGCCGCGCACTGCGCAGGCGTCGCCCCGCCAAAATCAATCTGTAGCGGCGACAACTTGTCAATTTCCGGGGCGGCAAGGCGGCTGACAACCGGATCGTCGCCGTTCAACTGCTGGACAACGATGTTAATCGGCGTGGTGGCCTTGGTGCTCGGTGTGCCGACCAAATAACCCGCCAACCATTCGCGGGCTTTGTGGTCGCCATTCCTCGCCGCTTCCACTGCCCCCTTCACCACGCCGCGCCAGGTGTCCAGGTCGCACTCGGCCATGATGACGGCCAAGTATTCATACTCGGTTTTCCTTGGTGGACGGCCAGGCCCGCCTTTGTTGCCAGCGACAAAGCGGCCTTTGTCGCGGATGTCTGTCACGTTCTCGCCCATGTTCGCTCCTCCGTTTTACTGCCGATTAAACGGCTCAAAAATTTAATGTCATCGCGCTTTTTGCCCGATTCGATGGCATTTTGTACCAGTTTTTTCCTGCTTTCATTCCCCTGCCGCCGTTCACTCCCCCAAAGCCTCGGCGATGACATCCGCAGCCGCCCTCCCGCCGATGGTGGCCAGCCATTCGCCTCGATAGCTGGAAGGCCATTCCTCCAATGGACGCCGCTTGCAAGCCTCCACAAAGGCCGCACAAGCGAATTCCAGCCGCTTTTCCGCCTCGGACTGACTTATACCCCCTTGCCCCCATATGCCAAACAGCACTCGACGCCGTTACGGGCCAGGTTCGGGCATCCCTCAGGTGTGTGGTGTCCATACCTAACGCCCCGCCCGCCCCGCTTTCCATGCTCCCCTCAAGACCATTTGGCATCCCTGCCCATGGTATATATACAAGGTCTCCACCACGTGGAGCCTAGGGCCAATTTTTGGAAAAACCGCCAAAATCCGCTGGAAGCCTTGCCAGCCGTGGGCTACGACGATTTTTCAGCGTTTTTCCAAACTCCACCACGTGGAGCCTAAAACGCCCTAGGCTCCACCACGTAGAGTGATAGGCTCCACCACATGGAGCTTATAGCTTTATGTGGTGGAGTAGTGTTTTTTTATTTGGACGGGTTCCACTTAAGGAATTCATTGGTCGGCCCGGTCTTCGGACAGTCGAATTCCGGCGCTTCCGCCTCTCGATGGGTGAACCTGTAGCGGCTAGGTTTCCCGCCAGCCGGGCCAATCCCGCCTTGGTAGTTGCGCACCAAAAAGCCTTTTTCGATCAACTCTTTCAACGCCTTGTGCATAGTGCTTTCCGCCCATCCACGAGCTTGTAATTGGCTCATGACTGCGCAAATTTTGCCGTTGTTCAAGCCGTTGTATTGGGTCATCAAGTCGTGCCATAGCTTGAACGCTATTCCGCTTAGGGATTTGTAGGCGTCCGAGTCGTAGACGGATGCAGGCACGGCATAAAACCGTCCGCCCATCCCCTTGCCGGTGAGTTTTGCGCGATTTCTGGACATATCGGACTAGACCTTTAAATTTAGTCCGCCGCCAAGTTTTCGGCGAATTCCTGAAGTATTCCAGCGGTGTCACTGTCTTCGTAACGTGAAATCTGCCGCCCAAACATCGCCAAGGCTTTCCGTTCCGATTCTTCCGCAGCCCGCAAGGCTTGTAGTTCGCCTTGCGGTATGTGCCGGTGGATGGCATCGGCCACAAGTTTTCGGAGGGTGTCCGGGTGGATGGCGTCAAGTTCCACGGAGTCACCCACAAAGTTTTTCGCATGGGTGTTTTTGTCGCGCTTGGTGGGCCGGGTGGGCAGATTCCATTCAATGATCTGGCTAGGCAATACCGCCAACTGGACAAACTCAAGGTCATCCCTGCCCGACAACTCATAGAGGCTATCGCGTGTTGACCGTGCGGCCTGTTGTCCGCTTGGGTCATAATCGCCAAGGTGGTAAACGGTGGTCGGCCTCGGTTCGTCCTTGATGGTTTCCGCTGCGCCAAACAGAAAAGACAGGCTCGCAAATCCCCGCGCCACCATCAGAGGCACGTCGAAGTTTTTTGTGGAACCATAAACCACGCCGGATAAGGCATCCTTCTCAAGCCAGACTTCAATGTACCTATCAGATCGGCTAAGTGCGTCCCGGCGGTAAAATGCCGCGCAATTTTCAATCGCATCTGCCAACGAATCAAAAGACCGGGGTTTTCTATGCCAGCGGGTGGCATCGGCCAACCAGTTATACGGCATCATGCCGCTTTTCCTCAAGTCGGCCAGTGTTTGCGCAACTTGCTTGTATACCCCCTCGGTTTTACCAACCAGCCCACGAACAACGCACTGGTAATACACTTGGCGTACCGTTGCCGGTTTTATCTCGCGGGTTATGGAAATAAGGCTTTCGCGCCATGCGTCCATCTGCGCATGGGTTCTTCGTATCCGGGTTGCGCCCATGGCTTTATGCCTGCCCGGTGTGGGTCTTGGAGCGGGCTTCGATGAAGGCGCGAAGATCGGCCACCCGATACCTAACGAGCCGTCCAATTTTGGAATATTTTAAAGAATATCTACCCACCGAACGCCAAACTGACAAAGTTCCCTTTGATACGCCGAGAACTTCGGCGGCTTCTTTGTCGTCAAGCAAATACGAGTCAGGAAGCGCGTCCAGGTTTATCGGATCACGCGGGGGATTGGTTTGATTGGACATGGGATAACCTCGTTATCGCGTTGATAGTGAGGTTATGGTAGGGGAATCCCCGGCAAATAGCCTTTGAACTCAAAGGATTACGAGGTATTTACGACATAGTTACGACTTTTTTAAGAGAAACCTACGAGATTTTTACGATTTGATGGTTTTCAGCAATTGCTCAAAACCAGCCTTTGCCACTTCGCGCATGTGTTCATCTTTCAAGTAGCCATTGTCGGCAAGGAATCTGAGAACGCCCTTCAAGCACCAGCCCCGGCCCGTCGGCGACTTGCAGGTAGACAAGTCAGGATATTTACTGGCATTCGACAACAAGCCTTCTAGGCTTGTGCCTGCCTTTAGGTGTGGCTTGAGCGACGCAATCAAAGCCGATTTCTTAAAAAATCTATCGTCCTTAGCTTTCTCCTTAACGCCTCCCTTGGCCACGGCTTCCTGTTTTAAGCCCTGCAAATCGTTCAAGGCTTCCACTCTAACTGCCAGCATTGCACCATGGGGCAGATTGCCTTCTTGTCCATTCTCGACAACGTATAAGTTATCATCTTTGGTAATCAGCAGAATTGGAGGCAGGTTTCTTTCCACTGTGCCTGACCCACAGGAAGAAGGGAATCCGAGTAACTCACGGTATCTTCTTTCCACCGCAAGAATTGCTTCCCCCTTCATGACAAGATCACAAAGCCCGTCGATCATGCAATAATTGCAACCCACACTATCATTGAATTCACAGAAAGTCCCATCACCTAGGCCCATGCCATCCGCGCCCCGGCGCTTCTTGGCTATGGGGATTTCTTTCGCGGGATAAGCATTGGCACTCTCAAACATGAGGATGGAAATCTTCAACTGTCCATCCAGCGCCAGCCTCAACACGTCGGCTTCGGTGACTTCCTCTTCAAAAACATTGGATAGATGACGGGCGGTTTCCTCCAGCGTGAGCCATTTTTTCAGATCATAGAGTTTTGACAAATCGCGCCCCTTTGCGCTGCCCTTGGGAAGGGTGCCAAGCCAAGCGGGCAAGGGTTCCCGCTTTTCGCCCCGTCGGGCTAGGCTTGGCAATTCGATTGTATCTTGTCCGGCGATAGCCCGCGCCGGTCGGGGTTTAGCGAAACGGATTGATGACAGTCAGTCTGTCGTCGATAATCTGCCCGTGTTGCATGTCCTCGCTGTAGAGCGTGTCGCAGCCATTAGACTTGTTCCCGACCCTGTTAATTTTTTTAATACTGCCTTATTATAGGGTATCCATACCCTACAGAAAATAGACAACCCATGGCCTTCGAAAGATTTAAAAAGCTGGATGGCAAGAAGCATGACCGCAAGATTAAGTCCGTCATCGGCATGAGCCTGCCAAAATTCAACATCCTCCTTGCGGCCTTCGCGGCGGCCTACGATGCCGTCCAACTGGAAAGGTGTCGGCAGGGCGAAATCAAGCAGGTTCCAACGGGCGGGCCAAAAGGCCATCTCGACACGCCCGGGAAGAAGCTTTTCTTCATTTTGTATTACCTCAAGACATACCCCACCTTCGACGTGCTGGGCTTCCTTTTCGGCTTCAGTTCGGGGCATGCCCACAACCATGTGGAGAAACTCCTGCCCGTCTTGCTGCGGAGCCTGTCGGACCTCGGCGTGCTCCCTGAGCGGTCGCCTGGGACTCCCGAGGAGTTCCTGCGACTCGTCGATAAATATGGCGACGTCATCATCGACGGGATGGAGTGCGCCTGCGTCAGGCCGCAGGACGGGGAACTCCAGAAGGCCCGCTTCAGCGGAAAAAAAAACGCCACACGCTCCAGGCGCTCGTCCTCACGACCCTGCACCGGAAAATCCTTTTCCTCTTCTGCGTCTTCGCCGGCAGCGTCCACGACTACAAGCTCATGAAAAAGGTATTCGACCCAAAACTGAAATGGTTCCATCGAGTGAATCTGTGGCTCGACCTTGGGTTCCAAGGTGCGCAAAAAGATTATGGCGTGAAATCCAAGATAAACCTTCCACACAAAAGGCCGAAGAAATCTAAAAACAACCCGAAGCCGAAACTGACCGCCGCGCAGGTCAAACATAACCGGCAGCATGCGGGAACCCGCGTTTCCGTGGAACACGCCATCGGCGGGATGAAGGCTTTCCATTGCCTGACCCATCGGATCAGAAACCACCTGGACTGGCTCATTGATTTCCTTTTTTGGGTTCCGGCGGGTCTTTGGAACCTAAAAATAGCCTATAATCATTAACTTAACACCGGGAACAACTCTATTGTCCAAAGCCGACTTGATTATCAGTGAATCCCAAAAAGAGAAACCTAGGCTTGTGTGAATATCAATCGCACCAAGGAGAGTGGTGTCGGTAATCGGCGCTTTCAGCCAAACCGCATAGTCTTGGACAATGCCCCTAGCCACTGGGACATTGAGCGGTAAAGACAGCTTTCGAGTGGCGTTATAGAAAAACTCCTGCAATACCTGTGTGCTGAGTGTACCTTCATGGCTTGCCCACAACGCCCTGAGCAATTCAGCCGATTTTTTTTGCTTTTCCCCCGCTGTTTTGTCGTTGGCATAAAGCAGGATGTTGGTATCGACAAACTTAGAGCCTGTCATACAGCGACTCCCTAGACCAATAGCGGCCATTCAATTCAAGCGGCGGGTCGTCCAGCATGGCAAACGCCCGCTGTTTGGCTTGTTCGTATTCTTCCTCCTTCCTAGCTTGCAATGCTTCTGCGAAGTTTAAGACTTCCGCCGCTTGCCGTTCCGGCATTGCCTTAACTGCCTCAAAAACCCTTTCTGCGATATTCATAAATTTAACCTCTCGCTTGCTTCAGTTGGATAACCTCGGCGGATTCCTTAACCCCCGCCGCCGCCAGCGTTGCGCCGGTCGCCCGTTCCACCGATTCACGCACCGGGTCTGAGATCCAGCCGCGCATAAATAGCCGTCGCCTGCTGGCTCTTGTGGTTAAGGCTCTTGCCGATGATAACCATGGAAGCGCCTGTCTTGGCCTGCCAACTGCCCAAGGTGCGCCTCAAATCGTGAAGCCGCAGGTCTTCCAGTCCTGCCCGCTTCAAGACGCGCTCCCAGCCCTTGCGCGGTTCTTTCAGATGCCCGTCCTTGCCATCGCCAGGAAACACATGTTCCGCGCCGGGGGCTGCTTGTTCAAGCCGTGCCTGCAAAATCGCCACGGCATCGGGGGAGAGGGGCAGGTTTTGGGGTGTGCCGTTTTTCGTCATCGGTATGCGCCAAACGCCTTCAGTCATATTCACATCCTTCCAGCGCATGGAAACCACGTTGCCCCGCCGCGCACCGGTCAACAGGGACAGCAGGATGTAATCCCGGATGATGGCGCTAGGCTCGGCGGCTACAGCCTGAAAAAAGCGCGGCAATTCGTCGGACTGTAGGAACCGGTCGCGGCTTTGCGTGGGGAAGTTGCGGATGCCTTGCGCGGGGTTGCTGTCCATGTGGCCCCACTCCACGGCCCGCCCGAACACCGCCGAAACCAGCGCCTTGATGCGGTTGGCCCGTGCGCCCGTGATTCCTTTGGCTGGAAGCCCGGAATGCCACGCGGCAATCATCTTGCGGTCGATGGCGGATATTTTCTTGCTGCCGAACGGGGCTTCCAGGTATTGCCGGTATTGCGCCTCGTCCTCGGCCCATGTGCGCTTGCGCGGCTTGGCATGGCGTTCGAGGTATTCCTTGAACAGGTCGGCAAAGGTCAGCTCGGCCTTGAGCGCCCGCTTGGCCTCGGCAGGGTTCGCCCCGCCCTCAATCGTGGCGTTGATTTCCGCCGCCTTCCGCCGCGCCTGCTCGATGGTCATGGAAGGATAGCGGCCTAGCGTCATGCGCTCGGGCTGTCCGCCCTTGATGCGCCGGAACACGCAAAAGGTCTTCACGCCGGAACTGCCGATGCGGATCTGTAAGCCGCTAGCCTTAGCGTCGTGGTAAATCGCCCGCTGTCCAATCGCGGGGATCGGAAGCGCATCAAGCGACGCCTTGGTGAAGTTGATTTTGTTCTCTGCCATCTTCCGGCCCTCCGGGGTTGCAAGCTCTAAGCGGGGTTACGCCGGGGTTACAGAATAGGGAAAAATTGAGCAATTTCAGTGTAACCCCGTTAAGCCAATTGTAGACATAAAACATTGATTTGTAAAGCCTTATTAAGCTTTGTCAATGCGGGTGAATGTGCGTAAAAGTGCGGAAACTCGCATTCGCAATGCGAAGGTCGAGAGTTCGATCCTCTTCATCTCCACCATATACCCATCCGGTAACGTCCGAGGAAGTACACCAAGCCCGCGAAATGCGGGCTTTTTTGTGCCTTTTGAATCCGCTCTTGTCCACCTAAATCCGCTTGCATCCGGCGGCAAGTGGCGGTAACTTTGACGGGAACCCATTTACCGTCAAAATGAGTTACCGTCATGCCCTTGTCAGACACCGCTGTCCGCAACGCCAAATCCACCGACAAGCCCGCCAAGCTGGCGGACGAGAAGGGATTGTACCTGCTTGTCGCGCCGTCTGGCGGTAAGTGGTGGAGGTTGGATTACCGTTTTGACGGCAGGCGCAAAACCCTGTCCATGGGAACCTACCCGGAAACGAGCCTTAAAGAAGCCCGCGAGAAACGCGACGAAGCCCGGAAAGCATTGGCCCAAGGCATTGACCCCTGCGAGCAGCGCAAAGCCATGAAGGCGGCACAGACGGCGGAAGCCGACACTTTTGAAGTCGTCGCCCGTGAGTGGTTCGCCAAGTTTCAACCCACTTGGGCGGCAACCCATGCCAGCAAGATCATTACCCGCCTTGAGAAAGACGCCTTCCCTTGGTTGGGCAAGCGCCCTATCTGCGAGATAACCGCCCCGGAAATCTTGACCACGCTACGCCGGATAGAAAACCGGGGCGCACTCGACACTGCGCACCGCGTCCACCAATTTATGGCGAAGATGATTGGGTTTGCATAAAACACAAATCCGAATCCGAGGGCGGATTAATGGGTTTTGTGTACTATAGAAACCACTTAGAAACCCTCGAATTAGACCTTGAGCTATTTGAAAAAATAAAAAACGCGATTGCCAGAAACCGTCGAGAACGCACAATTGAAAATCTCCAAATAGTAGACAATAAATATTCCACTGATTTACTTGCCATATTACACCAAGCGATTAACAAATTTTGCCTATCAGACGAATATCCCAAGAAGGAATGCGGAGAAGTCGTTAATTGGATCAAGGAACAAAAAGCCGATGGAACCCCAATTTCCCAGCAGCTTGCGGACGCAATGGAGACCATCATCGCCCCCCGCCCCTATGCCCATCACCGACAAAAGAAGGCCAAGCCGAAGGCGGCAGGCAAGAAAAACCCAGTGGGTTGATTTCATCTAATTATCAATGCCTTAGCCAGCCAAGGCCGTAACCCCCGGCCTAAAACCCCCGAATATTCCGGGGCGTGACAACCTTGTCGGCGTTTCATATCGTTGACTCCAGCGACGGGCGGCATGTGCCGCTTGCGTTTACTAGGGTCTAATATATGAACACGACAAACCAACTGCCTGCCGAGGGCTATTGCCGCCTTTCCCAAATCCTCGGGAACCCCAAAGCCAAACCCTACCCTATCCCTCCGCTAGTACCGGTTTCCTGGTCAACGTGGTATGAGGGTGTAAAAAAGGGGAAATTCCCCAAGCCCGTGTATTGTGGCCGTTCCGCAATGTGGAAAGTTTCAGATATACGGCACCTGCTGGCCGAACTTGAGAAAGGGGGGGTTCATAATGAACGGCGCGACTCTTCACATGGAGGGGGGTAAGAAGGGCCTGACCCTGCGCGGCGGTAAGCCCCACAATGACCAGACTACTACATACAACGGGAACACCGCACCCCGTAAGCTTCGCGGTTTTTTTGCGCCTGGATTCCGGCAGTGTGGGCCACTAACCCACAAGTCAGGAACCGGCACACGCCAGTTTCCAAAAATTGGCGCAAGGTCTATACCGGGAGATAAGGCGGCTTGCCGCACGAATAACCGGAGCCGTTTACAGACGGTAGTTGAACCCTTGCGCCTCCCCTGTCTGGGCGGCGCTTCAATCGAAATTCGATTAGGAGCAACAGCCATGCAACACCCCAACACCCAAAATACCCACCAAGCCACCCCCGGCAAGGATTCAGTGCGCTTCGACCACGCCGAGGGCGGCACGATTGAAATCAATGAAACCACCGGCGCTTCCTCCCCGCTACGGCTGGGGGCGATGGTCAAGACTAGGCGCTACCGGCCTGAAATTGGCGGTTCTATCGAGTACGGACAGCAGCGCGACCAATGCGCAAGGGATGGTAATCCATGACGGATACTCAACAAGAAACCCCGCACGGAGGGCAATCCGGCGGGGTTATGGGAGACAATCTTGAAAGTGACGTTGTGCAACAGGATTTTAACTCAAATCTAGCCGTCAGCTTAACCATTTTTCAATCCCCTGTGCCGCTGTCCAAGCGTTTCGCGTTGGACGGCGACGGCGACGTGGTGAAGACCCCCGCCGCGAACATGACCGAGGGGCGGGCCTGCCGGGTGTCTGTGGCCTTTGCGGAGTTTGGCCCCGCATTGGCCAGGGCCAGCGAGTGCGAGGCTTTTGGCTATGGCTTGCACGACGTTGCGACCCACGGCGAGGCCGTCAAGCTCGCCATTGCCGCGAAAGCCGACCCGGCCAAGGGCGTCCTGGCCCGGACGCGGGAATATTTCGACTACCGGCCATGGCCGGGCGTGTTGATGATCGACCACGATCCGCACCCGGACGGCCCGACAGTCACGCCGGAACAGTTGCGCGGCATTCTGGCGGCGGTGTGTCCGGCGTTTGTCGGAGCGGCTTGCTGGGTTCGCGGTAGCTTGTCGGCTGGCATCCACCGCGAGGGCGAAGCGCCGAGGCCGGGGCGCGGGTTCCATGGGGGCGCGCCCCTGGCATTGGACTTGTGTGGAATTTGTGAGGGAGTGAAAAGTTTCGCCCCAAAATTTTGAAGGTGGGGCATGTGGCTGGCTGCGGCAGGCGGTGAAATCCGGGGGGCGGTTCGGGTATGATGGCCGCTCAATCGGCGACGTGTTGAGGCGGTCGGCGAGCATTTAAGGATTTTCCAAGGCAACGACCAACATTCCATGGCCGACAATTACGACGATTATTCCCGCGATCAACTTCTCCGCCTACTGCGCGAGCGCGACCGCAAGCCTAAGTTCGGGCTGGTGTGGGAGCGCGACGAGATCGACCACGACAAGGCTGTCAATGACGATTTTGTCGCGCTGGACTTCATCCCCGAATTATCCTGTCCTGCTGCGGTTTCCTCCGCTAAAACACCCAGCGACCAAGGGAAACAGCCTTACCGTAACTTCATCATCGAAGGTGACAACTTCGACGCGCTGCGCTTTCTGCGCATGACCCACGCGGGCAAGGTGAAGTGCATCTACATCGACCCGCCCTATAACACCGGCAACCGGGATTTCATCTACAACGACCGTTTTATTGACAAGGATGATGTTTACAAGCATTCCAAGTGGTTGGAATTCATGTATCGGCGTTTGGTTGTGGCTAAGGAATTGCTGGCCGAGGATGGGGTTATTTTTGTTTCGATTGACGATAACGAAGTCTTCAGCCTTGGGCCGTTGATGAATCGGGTATTTGGCGAGAAAAACTTTATTGCCAATGCGATATGGCAGAAAGTCTTTTCACCGAAAAACACGGCGATGCACTTCTCCGATGACCATGAATATATTTTAATCTATGCTGCTAACCGGGATGTGTGGCGGCCTAATCCTATACCTCGTTCTGAAGCGCAAAACAAGGCTTACAAAAATCCAGACAATGACCCTCGCGGCCTCTGGACTTCGGGCGATTGTTCGGCAAGGAATTTTTATGGTGACGGCACATATCCGATAACTTGTCCATCTGGGCGAATTATCTCAGGCCCGCCCCCTGGAAACTATTGGCGGTTTTCAGAAAGGCGATTTCTTGAATTGGATAGGGATAATCGAATCTGGTGGGGAAAAGATGGAAATGGCGTACCAAGGCTAAAACGATTTTTGTCAGATGTTAAAGATGGCGTGGTGCCGCAAACCTTATGGAAATATGAGGAAGTCGGGCATACCCAAGACGCCAAGAAGGAAATGCAGGAAATCATGCAATTTGAGGATTCGGCTTCCGTGTTTTCCACGCCTAAGCCGCTGCGATTGCTTGAGCGCGTCCTCCGCATCGCCACCAAACCCGGCGACTTGGTGCTGGACTTCTTCGCCGGTTCCGGCACGACCGCCCATGCAGTTCAAAAACTCAACCAAGAAGACGGCGGCGACCGGCGCTTTATCTTGGTTTCCAACACCGAAGCCACCGACGAAGCGCCAGATAAGAACCTTTGCCGGGATGTGTGCGCCGAACGGGTGCGGCGGGTGATGCGCGGTTATGACAACAAGAAAGGCGAAGCTGTGGCAGGCTTAGGCGGCGATTTCGCCTATCTGCGCACCCGCCGCATTCCCGCCGAAGCGGTATTAAGCCGCATCGAGCATGAGCAAGTTTGGACGGCCTTGCAGTTGATCCACACCCAAGCGTTACAGCCTTATGAATCCGGCGAGGCCTTGCAAACTGCCAAGTGGGCCGATGGCTTATTGATCTATTGCCCGAAAATCAGCAAGGAAACCCCGGAACAATTATTGGCGCTGCTGGCGGGCCACGCGGAAACCGTGGTGTATTCTTGGCAACCGGGCTGGCTGCGCCAATACCTGCCCGACGAGCATATCGCTATCGAACAAATTCCCGCCTTTTTGATTAACCGTTTTGGAGGCAACCATGCTGCGTAGTTATGAGGCGATTTATGACCACGGCCAGTTGCGCTGGCTCAAGGACGCGCCCAAGGAAACCCCGTTGCGGGTGATTGTCACGGTGATTGAGGAGGCAAGCGGCACGGCTGAAAAGCCGCGCAAACGCCGCCGCCCGCCGCCGGAATTGGCCGGGGCTATGCGCTTGCTGGGCGACGATGACAGTTTGTTGGAACCGGCAATCCCCGAAGAGGAATGGGACGCTTTGAAATGATGCTATTGGACACGCATGTTTGGCTGCGCTGGCTGAATGTGGGCAACGCGCCTTTGCCCGCGCCACTGGTTGATTTGATTGAGGAGGCGGAAACGGCGGCAATTTCCGCCGTGTCGGTGTGGGAGGCGGCATGGCTAGTGCGTGGCGGGCGGGTTGAACTGCGCTCGCCTTGGGAGGATTGGCTGGATTTAGCCTTGCGTGGGGCGAATATCCGCGTCGAGCCAGTCACGGCGGAAATCGCCAGCCGTGCGGCTTGGCTACCCGTCCACCACCGCGACCCGGCAGACCGTTTCATCATCGCCACGGCCATTGAGAGGGGTAGCCGCTTGGTTAGCTTGGATGCCAAGTTTCCGTTATATGCGGAATTGGCGGGGCGCTTGGTGCAGGCATGAGCGTGGTTTCTCCCAAACATTACCAGCGCGAGGCCGTCAACAACGCGCTGGAGATTTTCCGCCACGCCGAAAGCCAGCTTCAAGCGTCTGCGGACACGGAGAGCCGACGAACCGCCAGCGCGTTCAATGGCTGTGTGTTGTTGGAAGCCCCCACCGGGGCGGGCAAGACTCTAATGGCCGGGCTGATTGCCGAAGCCTTCGCCCGCCCCGACCATCGCCACAACGCCAAGATTGTATGGTTTTGGTTCACCCCGTTCGCCAATCTGGTGGAGCAAGCCAGAGGGGCATTAAAAGAGGATTTCACCGGACTACGGGTGCGCGACTTGGCGAGTGAGCGCATCGGCTACTCCACCCATACCGGCGATGTGTTTGTCACCACTTGGGCTTCAGTCGCGGCGAAGAATGCCGACAGTCGGAGGCTACGCAAAAACGGCGACTTGTCGCTGTCGCTGGATCAATTCATTGTGAATTTAAGACAAGCCGGTTTCCGCATCGGCGTAGTGGTGGATGAGGCCCACCATAGCTTCACCCATGAAACCGAAGCCATGCGCTTTTACCGGGAGATCATGCTGCCGGATTTCACCTTGCTGATTACCGCCACGCCAGACGATGCCGACATTGAAAAATTCAGGCAGTTGGCGGGCTTGGGCGAGTTGCACCGCATCCGGGTATCGCGCAAAGCTGCGATGGACGCGGGGCTTATCAAGGTGGGGGTACGTTCTATCGCCTATCTAGCCCCCGATGACCAAAAAGCCTTGGCCGACATTCCTGGCACGGCACTGGCCGAAGGTTGGCAAACCCATCAAGCCATCAAGAAACAATTGGCCGACATCGGGGTAAGCCTGACCCCGTTGATGCTGGTGCAAGTTGCCAACAAGGGGAAAGACGGTATCCATGCCATTGAAGAGGCAAGAACCAAGCTGCTAGCCTTGGGTGTACAGAAGGATGCGATAGCTTCCTACACCGCCGACGAGCCGACCGACGACTTGCTGGCGGTGGCGCTGGACGAAAGCAAGGAAGTGCTGTTGTTCAAGATGGCCGTGGCGATGGGCTTTGACGCACCGAGAGCGTTTACCGTGGTGTCCATGCGCGGGGCTAAATCGGTGGACTTCGGCATTCAAGTGGTCGGGCGTATCCTGCGTGTGCATCGCAAGTTGCAAGGCTTGGCTTTGAGCAATACCTTGCCGGAATTGCTGCGCTTTGGCTATGTGTTCCTAGCCGACCAAGAAAGCCAAGGCGGCTTGATTGGCGCGGGGCAGAAGATCAACGGAATAGAAACCGCCCTGTCGGCCATTTCCAACTATGCCTTGCTGGTGCGCGTCGCGGGGCAGGCGCAAGTGCAATATTCCGTCAACGGACAAATGTCGCTATTGCCGAAACCGTTTGTCCCGCCTCCTTGGAAACCTGCTGCGGAAGGCGGCGACCCTAGCCCTGGGCCTTTGCCATTTCGGAAAGATGAGAGCGAAACCTTGCCGGGATTTTATCTGCCTTGGGCGGAACCTTCCCCGGCAACCAAGCAGCCAAACAGCCAAACACCGGCCAAGCCATTGCCGGGCAACGACATTCACCCATTGCGGGCGGATGTGCCGAGGCGGTTTCAAACTGAGCGCCTGCCGCTTTCCACCAACGAGTTGCTTAAGCAAATGGCGGTGTCCAAACTACAGCCGGAGGTGCTGGACGCTGGGCGGCGTAAAAACGTCAAGATTACCCGCAATACTATCGAGGATATTTTCACCTCCCGCCCGGCAGTCGTTGACACGGTGCAAGCGAAGCTTTCCAGGGTGGAATTAGCCCGCCAAGCGCAGCGAGTTTTGTTTGACGCCCAATCCATCGACCCGCGTGAGGCGGAAGCAAGCTTGCTGTCCCGCTTGAGGCTGGAATACAACGACATCCGAGGCATGGGGCTATGCGAAGATGAATTGCGGGAGGCGCTCTATCTGATTCTGGCGACTTATCCCCGCCTGCTGCGCGACGCAGAGCGGGCTTGCTTGGCAAGCTGCAAGGAAATCGTGGACACTGCTTCCCTGCCTGATGCGTTGGAAATGCCGCCTGGAGCCGTGCTGTCGCGGCTGAACGCCTATGGCGTGATGCCGCAAGACCTCAACGAGCCAGAACGCAAATTCGCCGAACTGCTGGACGCGGACACATCGGGAACGGTGTTGTGGTGGCATCGCAACGAGCCGCGCAAGCCGTGGTCTGTCGCCTTGGTGCTGCCCGGCGGCGAACGCTATTTCCCCGACTTTATCATTAGAGTTGTTCCCGGTGTTAAGTTAATGATTATAGGCTATTTTTAGGTTCCAAAGACCCGCCGGAACCCAAAAAAGGAAATCAATGAGCCAGTCCAGGTGGTTTCTGATCCGATGGGTCAGGCAATGGAAAGCCTTCATCCCGCCGATGGCGTGTTCCACGGAAACGCGGGTTCCCGCATGCTGCCGGTTATGTTTGACCTGCGCGGCGGTCAGTTTCGGCTTCGGGTTGTTTTTAGATTTCTTCGGCCTTTTGTGTGGAAGGTTTATCTTGGATTTCACGCCATAATCTTTTTGCGCACCTTGGAACCCAAGGTCGAGCCACAGATTCACTCGATGGAACCATTTCAGTTTTGGGTCGAATACCTTTTTCATGAGCTTGTAGTCGTGGACGCTGCCGGCGAAGACGCAGAAGAGGAAAAGGATTTTCCGGTGCAGGGTCGTGAGGACGAGCGCCTGGAGCGTGTGGCGTTTTTTTTTCCGCTGAAGCGGGCCTTCTGGAGTTCCCCGTCCTGCGGCCTGACGCAGGCGCACTCCATCCCGTCGATGATGACGTCGCCATATTTATCGACGAGTCGCAGGAACTCCTCGGGAGTCCCAGGCGACCGCTCAGGGAGCACGCCGAGGTCCGACAGGCTCCGCAGCAAGACGGGCAGGAGTTTCTCCACATGGTTGTGGGCATGCCCCGAACTGAAGCCGAAAAGGAAGCCCAGCACGTCGAAGGTGGGGTATGTCTTGAGGTAATACAAAATGAAGAAAAGCTTCTTCCCGGGCGTGTCGAGATGGCCTTTTGGCCCGCCCGTTGGAACCTGCTTGATTTCGCCCTGCCGACACCTTTCCAGTTGGACGGCATCGTAGGCCGCCGCGAAGGCCGCAAGGAGGATGTTGAATTTTGGCAGGCTCATGCCGATGACGGACTTAATCTTGCGGTCATGCTTCTTGCCATCCAGCTTTTTAAATCTTTCGAAGGCCATGGGTTGTCTATTTTCTGTAGGGTATGGATACCCTATAATAAGGCAGTATTAAAAAAATTAACAGGGTCGGGAACAAGTCTATTGGAGTGAAAGACCGGACGCGGGGCTACGGGGTCATGCTGGCGGAAACCAAGGGCGGGCATATACTCGACAGCATAGAAACGCGGGAGAAGGCGCGGGCCGAACACAAAACATATGGTGTGCCGCTGCTATTAACGCAAAAGGAAGACGGGAAATTCTGGATTGCCCGATATATTATCAAAGAGAATCGGGTGGAACCTGATCAAGCTTTTCGCGTGGAGCATTTGGGGCAGTATTGAGTAAGCAAATATGCTATACTAAAAAGGCAGATTTACTGCGAATCACTTAATATAACTAAAATAGCGAGGAGGAAGACATGAATATAACTACGACAGATGCCCAACAACAGGCGTTGCAGAATAACGCGCAGCAATGGTTGCAATCCCCAGAAGGCAAAGAGGCGATCCAAAAAGCCTTGCAAGAAGCCAAGGTCGTCACTGCCCGCTTGCAGGAAAAACGTCGGGTAGAATTAAAGACCCTGCAAGAGCCATTTACCGTTTGAGGCTGTCGCATGTCCATATCCTGCGAAGTCCATGAGTATTCTTTCGAACGCTTGCTTGATCTTTTTGCCAGTGTTTCAGGGGCATCATTGCAAGCGATTGAAGCAAAGCTCCATTCGGTCTATTTCCGGGAATATTTCAACTGTATCGGTGCGAAAACTATCGTGGTGGAGCGTGAGTATGTTGACCGCGACTATCTGGAAGACTACGCGGAATACTATGTCCGTTGCTTCCGAGACTATCCGAGGAAATACGTCCGCCTGCATTTCTTTAGGCTGGCATTCTCGTCAGAGGATTTTGAAAATTGCTTGCTAGGAAAATCCGGGCAGGCCGACCACGAAAGCCTGCAAACGGATTATTTGGGCTTCATCGTTCTTAAGCCACTGCCGCGCACGATTATTGGCAGAACCTGCCTAGTCACCTATCCCGGTGAAGGGCGACGCCATTTCCCCGCAACACGCTGCTATGCGGCCAATTTGTTTGGCCTGAGCCTAAAAGTCCATCATAGTCTAGCGTTTCAAGAACAGGATTCCGTGGTTGCAGCCTGTGCGACAAGCGCTTTATGGTCGATATTCCAGGCAACCGGGCAAATATTCCAGCATCCGATACCATCCCCTTCGGCGATTACCAATACCGCCACGGAAATATTGACCAAAGACCAGCGAGCTTTGCCATCAAAGGGGCTAAATTCCACCGAAATGGCCCAAGCCATTAAACGGGTTGGGCTGGAACCCTACGCGGTCAACGCATCCTACCATTACCACCTGAAAGCAACGCTCTACGCCTATTTGCGGGCTAAAATACCCATGATGTTTGGGTTTGGCTTATACGATACGAGCTATCCGCAAGCTAGATTTTTCGGCAAACATGCAGTTGCAATTACGGGTTATAGTTTGGGGCATGAGCAAGCCGATCCTCTTGAAAGAACAACTTTTCTTCTGACTGCCACACGGATTGATAAAATCTATGTCCATGATGACCAAGTGGGGCCGTTTTCCCGCATGGTGTTCGATAATCAAATGCTTGAGTACCCGGACAGAGATGGAATAAAAGTAGAGCCTTCAATATTGACCTCATGGCTCGGTGCTAATGGGGCGATAGGTGGCAAACGAGCCATTTCCGAAATTCTGTTAATCCCTGTTTATCACAAAATTCGCATTCCTTTTGGCGTTATTCACGACCTCGTTCTTGAGTTTGATTTTTTCCTCAAGCAAGTCATTGCGGCTATCGTGCCTAGCCTTTCCTGGGAATCGAAAAAACTTGAATGGGATATTTTTCTGTCTTCTGTGAATGATCTTAAAACCGAGCTTATCAATTCAGATAGGTTGGACGAAGGCGGTCGCCGGGATGTACTGTTACAAAGCTTGCCCGTTTTCTTTGGCGGGCAGTCTTACTGCTGGACTCTGAGGTGAGGCTTGAGCTTGTTTTTGATGCGACGGATATAGAGCAAGGTTCATTCTTTATCCGGGCCATCGAGTACGACACAGAACTAAGCAATCTGCTTCGGATTTTATTCAACCTGGACGGGATGGAGTTTGACTCGACGGCGGCAAAGCCTATTGTTGATTGGTTCCGGCTTACTGCTTAAGCGGATTGCACATTGCGGCGCGGAAGTTTCATGAAAAGCATCCGTTATTCCGCCACGTTGTTTTATTACGATGGTATCCAGCTTTTCGAGGCCCGCGACGCGATAGGCGGGCATTACGTCGCGGTGATGGTCGAACCCATAAATGGGGCGGATCGTTATCTTCTGGCGGGTGTGGAGCCTGAACGGTTGCGGCAATTCCGCATCGGCGAGCTTGATTTGCGCTCTTTGCTGTTGGAACGGGCCGAGGATGATTGGTTTGTCGCCATGCCCCGCAACGGCTTCGACGCCCCGCTGGCCCTGGAACCGCAAACCTCCCCACTGCAAGACTGTCCAGACTTGCCCGATTCCGGCTTTCTGCTGCATGACTCCCCCGCCGAATCGGAAACGCTGCGCGAGGCGCGTTCCCGCAATAACTTGGTGCTGGAAATCGCAGTAGAACCGCCGGAAGCCGCCGAGGCGCATCAAATCCACGCCGGAACCTTGGCCGGTTTGTTGGCAAACTTGCAAACCTTGGTCAAACACGCCAACGGTGCGGCTCTTCGGGAAAGGCCAGCCGGAACCCGGCGAGGGGCCGACCGTGCCGACGCACACCTGTTGAACGTGGTCATTCCGGCGGCGACGGGATCGTTCCTGCTGGTTTTGGAAGCAGCCACCGCCCCGTACATGTTCGAGCATAGCTCGCTGGCCGATGCCTTGGAGCGCATCGACGGCTTTTTTGAGCATGTGAACGACACTAAGCAAATCTTGGCAATGGTCAAAGCCCATCGAGGCCATTTGGCGGGCGCTTACCTTCGCTTGCTTCGCTTCCTGGTGGAAAACAAGACCGGGCTTCGCTACGCTTGGGCCGAGCCGGGGGATCCCAGCCCTAAGCGGTATTCTGTCTCGAAGGCGGAAGCGGTTCCGCTGGTGGAATATCTTTCCGGCGTCTCGAACATCGGCGCGGAAACGGTGCTGTTGCTGGGTTCGCTGCAAAAGGCCGACAACGGCAAAGGCGACTGGCGGCTTGCCACGGACGACGGGGAGTTTTCCGGCAAGATCAAACCGGATGGCCCTAGCTTGGAAGGCTTGAAGATAGGAGGCCGGTATCAATTCACTTGCCTTGAGGAAATCGAAGAAAGCCAAAGCGGGCGGGAGCAAAGGACGCTGTTCTTGATTGAGCATGAACCGGCCTGAACGGAAGCCAAGGCACGGGCTAGCTTGCCCAAGATTGGGGGCCGGAAACCCCGGACGATTCCGCCAAGCACCATTACCAAAACCATCTGCCGTGGGGGGGTATGGGGTGACAATCTGTAAGAACTTTTTTTATTGAAGCCTGCCAAACATCAAGCCGAAAAGGGCGTTGGTGCATAAATGCCATGTTCAGCTATCATGGAGTTCAGTAAACCACTGATATACATTGATGTCGAAAGCCACCCCTATCGCAAAAGCGGAACCGGTCAAAAAGGCGCAGTATCGGGTCACGAATTGGCCGGAGCATGACCGTGCGTCGGTGCGGCGGGGCAGCCTGACGGTGTGGTTCGACGACGAGTTCCTGCGCGGACATTGGCGGGCTGCCCACAACGGCAAACGCGGGGCGCCTTTCACTTACTCGGATGCGGCCATTCAGACGCTGCCGACCCTGAAGGCGGTGTTCCACCTGCCCTGCCGGGCGGCGGAAGGGCTGGCCCGCTCGCTGGCCGGGTTGACGGGTCGGGACCCGCCCGTCCCCGACCATGCCCGGATGTCGCGCCGCGCCCGGGGCTTGCGGGCCGAGATCCCGCGCCGTCCACGCACCGGCCCGGTCCATCTGGTGGCCGATTCCACCGGCTTGAAGATTTTCGGCGAGGGCGAGTGGAAAGTGCGCCAGCACGGGCTTGGCAAGCGGCGGACTTGGCGCAAGGTCCATCTGGGCCTTGATGCGGACGTGCGTCGCCGTGGAGGTCGCCACCGTGGAGTGGACGGATGCCGGGGTCTTCGCGGGTTTGCTCGGACAGGCCGAGGGGGAGATCGGCCGGGTCGACGCCGACGGTGCCTGTGACACCCGCGACGTGTACGACGCGGCGATGGGGCGGGACTCGAAGGCGGCCATCCCGCCGAGAGAAAATGCCGTTCCTTGGGAGGCGGGCCATCCCCGCACCCAGGCCTTGGAGGCCATCGCGGAGAAGGGCTTGGCCGGTTGGAAGCAAGCGGTCAATTATCACCGCCGCAGCATCGCCGAAAATGGCATTTACCGCCTGAAGCAGTTGTTCGGCCCCGGATTGGCCTCCCGCATTTTTGAGGGCCAAGTGACAGAGGTCCATGTGCGCGTCGCCGCGCTCAATGCCATGGCCTACCTCGGCATGCCGGTGTCGGTCCGGGCAGGGCAAGCGTTGTCCTGAGCCTATTGGGTAAGGGATCATGCAAGCTCCAAATTATTTATGCACCAACGCCATTGAAACCCTGTTTTTTCAAATTCCGTAGCCCGATTGCGCCTGGATCGCGGTGATGGCGATGGTGTTGACGATGTCCGGCACCGTCGCGCCCCGGCTGAGGTCGTTGACCGGCTTGTTCAAGCCTTGCAGGACCGGCCCGATGGCGATGGCGTCGGCGGCGCGTTGGACGGCTTTGTAGGCGTTGTTGCCAGCGTTGAGGTCGGGGAAGATGAACACCGTGGCATGGCCGGCGACTTCGCTGCCAGGCAATTTCAACTTCGCCACGTCGGCGTCGATGGCGGCGTCGTATTGCAGCGGGCCTTCGATCTTGAGATCCGGTCGGCGCAACTGGGCCATGCGGGTCGCCTCGCGCACTTTGTCCACATCCGGCCCCCGCCCCGAATCACCCGTCGAATAAGAGAGCATGGCGACCCTTGGCGTTATGCCGAAAGCCTGCGCCGTCGCCGCCGAGTTGATGGCGATGTCGGCCAGTTGCGCCGCCGTCGGGTCGGGGTTGATGGCGCAATCGCCATACACCAACACCCGGTCGGCCAGGCACATGAAAAACACGCTAGACACGATGGAGATGCCGGGTTGGGTCTTGATGAATTCCAGTGCCGGGCGGATGGTGTTGGCCGTGGTGTGCACCGCGCCGGAGACCATGCCGTCGACATGGCCCAGATGGGCCATCATGGTGCCAAAATAGCTGGGTTCGGACAGCGTGTCGTGGGCCATTTCCAGGGAAACGCCTTTATGTTTGCGCAGTTGGTGGTAGGTTTCGGCGAATGGTGCCAGCAGTTCGGACGTTAGCGTGTCGATGATGCGGGCCCGTTCCAGCGACAGGCCCAAACTGCCGATTTTTCGCCGGATCTCCTCTTGGTTGCCGAGCAGGGTAATGTCGCAGACTTCCCGCAGCAGGATGATTTCAGCGGCCCGCAGCACACGTTCGTCCAACCCTTCCGGCAGCACGATGTGCTTGCGTTCGCGCTTGGCCCGATGGATCAGCTCGTACTGGAACATCAGCGGCGTGACATGTTCGGAACGGGCCATAGCGACACGGCCCATCAATTCGGTGAAGTTGACCGAGGTTTCGATCAGCCCTAAGGCAGCGGCGATTTTGCGCCTATCCTTGGGGCCAATGGAGGATTCGACGGCGTCTACCGCGAGAGCGGTGGCGTAGGTGTCGGTCGCCACGGCGAAGATGGGAATCGAGGTCGCGCCCAAGCCTTGCAGGATGCGCAGTATCGTCGGCGCGGGAGGTTGGTCACCGGTCAAAATAAGGCCGGCGATGGGTTTGTACTGACGGGAAAGATCCGCAGCCAGTGTGCCGACGATGATGTCGGAGCGATCCCAGGGCGTGATGACTAGGCTGCTGCCCTCAAGGCGCTCCAGGAAATCGGGCAGTCCCATCGCGGCAATCTTGACATGTTCCACCACGCCTTCCAGCAAGTCTTTGCTGCCGCTGATCATTTCCGCCTGGAGGGCGGCGGCGATCTCGCCGACTGTGGGTTTTTTCAAGCGGGGATCTTCGGCCAGGACGTAAACCGGGAAGGCGCAGTGGAAGACCCGCTGCAATTCGGCCAGCAGGTGTGCGCGGTCGCCGGGGATGACATGGGTGACGGCCACGGCCAAGATGTCGCACAGATGTTCCCGGAAAAGATCGACAAAAACCAGGGTCGAGTCGATGATATCATGAACCGGCTGCTCCCCGCCTTTGACCACAGGCAGCACCGGAAGGCCGAGGTGGTTCGCCATGTGCATGTTGAACTCCAACTCCACGGCCGGCGACGCGTCGGCATAGTCGGTTCCCACACAGACCACGAAATCGCACTGGGCTTCTAAGGTTTTATATTTGTCAAGGATCTGGCTGTAAAGCGCTTCCCGCTGGTTCTCCACGAGCAGGTCGCGGGCCGTCTCGAAGGTGCAGCCATACATCGAATCCAGCGGCTGGCTCAGCCGGAAACGATCCTGGATCAGGCTGATGAAAGAATCCTGTTCGCCGGTTCCGTGGACGAGAGGCCGGAAAAAACCGATGCGGCCACTCTGTCCGGCCAGGAATTCCATCAACCCCAACGCGACGAAGGTCTTGCCGCTGTAGGGTGCGCCGCTGGTCAGATAAAGCCCTTTGGTCATGGTTTTCGACTTCTCGGTTTTTTGGCGGGTTTATTCCGACCTACGCCATAGATTAAAACCCTTGGTAAGGCGGAAAATCCGCATAACCCTTAGGGCCAAAAGAATACCACACGCCCATATCGGCAGGCGGACTCAGCGGCCAGCCGTTGGCAAAGCGTTCCACCAAATCAGGATTGCTGATGTAAGGCCGACCAAAAGCCATCAGGTCGGCATTTCCCTCTTGGATAAGGGCTTCCGCCGATTCCTGCGTGTGTCCGCAATTGCCCATCAGCGGGCCTTTCCATACCTTCCTAAACTCGGCCAAACTCATGGGCTCCCCCAGTCCGTGGAAGCCAAAAGCCAAGCCATCCATGACATGAATATAACCCAATTGGTAGACATTCAATTGCGTGGCCGCATAGAGGAATGTTTCCCGGTAATCAGGTGAGCCCATGTCATTGAACTGGCCGTTTGGCGACAAAACGCACACCGATGCGCCGGGCCGGAAAAATGCCCAGAACCGCCTCTACGATTTCCCGCAGAAAGCGGAATCTATTTTCCAGGCTACCACCATAAAGATCATCCCGTCGGTTGGTTTTTGATTGCAGAAACTCATCAAGCAAATACCCGTTGGCCGCATGGATCTCAATGCCATCAAAACCGGCATCCTTGGCCCGTTGTGCCGCTAGGCGGTAATCTTCAACGATGGTGGCTATTTCCCCTATTTCCAAAGTCCGTGGAGTTTCATAGGCTTGCTTGCCCAGTGGGGTGTGGATCATATCACCTTCCAGTTTGACCGCCGACGGTGCGACCGGCAATTCACCATTGTGGAAACTGCTATGGGAAGCCCGCCCACAATGCCAAACCTGCATGAAAATCGGCGTTCCTTTGGCATGAACCGCTTCGACGACCTGCCGCCAAGCCAACGCCTGTTCCCCGGCGTAAATGCCTGGGGTATTCGGCCAGCCTATGCCCTGTTCGGATACGACCGTGGCCTCGGTGATAATCAAACCGGCGGATGCGCGTTGGGCGTAATATTCGGCCATCAGCGCGTTGGCTAGGCGCTCTTCACCGGCACGCGCACGGGTCATGGGGGCCAGCACCACCCGGTTTTTGAGCGGCAGATCGCCCAATTGAAAGGAATCAAGCAACATAATCAACCTCGACAAACGGAACAAAGAAATTCATTGCTGTTGACAATAACGGCATGCCGACATGCACAGCCCATTTTAGCGCCACGACTCAGGCGCTTAGTGCTATCCTAACATCCTTCCACCGATTGTGGCCCCGTCTGCCCACTAAAAAGCCTGACCGAGAGTGAGTCATTTTTTGTCATAAGAACTATAATGCCCGGACGACGGCATGTCGAAGCTTGGCTTCCGTGCCTGAACTTGTTTAGTCAATCAGAAAAGGTGCTGAGATGGAAATTGCAGGAAAAAATATTGTGATAACGGGCGGTGCGCGTGGCATGGGCAGGCGTTTTGCCGAAGATTTACTCAAGGCCGGGGCGAAGCCTTATGTGTTGGATGTGCTTCAAGAAAACCTTGATGTGCTCAAGGCCGAGACGGGCATTCCTGGGCAGATTGTCGATGTCAGCAGCGAGGCGGCGGTGGAGGCTTTCTTCGGGCAATTCACGGCGGAGCATGGCCCGGTGGATGTCTTGATCAATAATGCCGGCATCACCTCGGACGCGCTATTCATCAAGCAGAAAGGCGACGAAATCACCAAGTTTCCCTTCGCCAACTGGGAAAAGGTCATTAATGTCAATCTCACGGGCGTGTTTTTATGTGCCAGGGAAGCGGCATTCCATATGGTGAGAAACCAAGTCAAAGGCGTGATCGTCAATATCTCCTCAATCAGCCGCTCCGGTAATTTAGGGCAGACCAATTACTCGGCCGCAAAATCCGCCGTCGATTCCATGACGGTGACTTGGGCGAAGGAATTGGCCCGCTACGGCATTCGCGTTGGCGCGGTCGCACCCGGCTATATCAATACTGAGATGGTCGCCAAGATCCGACAGGAAGTGCTGGACAAGATCATCGAGAAGATTCCAGTGGGTAGGTTGGGAGAAATGGATGAAATCTCCAGGACTGTGCAGTTTATCATCACGAATGATTTCTTCACCGGACGGGTCATTGAAGTCGATGGCGGCATGAGGATATAATAATGGAAGCCTATATCGTAGGTGCGCGCCGGACCGCAATCGGCAAATTCAACGGCAGTCTGACATCGCTGAATGCCATCGACATTGGTGCGGCGGTCATCCGGGATCTCATCGAGAAAACAGCGATCCTGGGCGAGGCCGTGGACGAGGTTATTTTGGGGAATGTCATCCAGGCGGGACTCGGCCAAAATGCCGCCCGGCAAGCCGCCATCAAGGCCGGCCTGCCGCAGCAAACCCCCGCATTCACTGTCAACAAAGTTTGCGGATCGGGCTTGAAAACGGTCGCACTGGCCGGACAGTCCGTCGCCACAGGCGAAGCCCGGGCGGTCATCGCCGGCGGAATGGAGCATATGACGGGCGCTCCCTATATCCTGCAAGCCCACCGCTTCGGCCAGCGTCTAGGCCATGGCGAAGTGACCGATAGCGTGGTCAACGATGCCCTGTGGGACAAGTTCTACAACTGCCACATGGGCACCACCGCAGAAAACATCGCCGAGAAATACCAAATCTCCCGCGCCGAGCAAGACGCCTTCGCCGCCGCCTCGCAACAAAAGGCGGAAAAGTCCATCAAGGAAGGCAAGTTCAAAGATGAGATCGTGCCTATCCGCATCAAGCAGGGCAAAGGCGAAGACTTGGTGTTCGACACCGACGAGCATCCCCGTTACGGCACGACCGTCGAATCGCTGGCCAAGCTCAAGCCGGCCTTCAAGCCCGACGGCAGCGTCACCGCCGGCAATGCCTCGGGCATCAATGACGGCGCGGCGGCGGTGCTGGTCGTCTCCAAGCAAAAGCTGGAAGAGTTGAAGCCCGATTGGGCTTTCAAGATCTTGGCTTCGCAGTCCGCCGCGCTCGATCCCGCCTATATGGGCCTGGGGCCGGTCAATGCTTGCCAAAGGCTGCTGGGGCGTGGCGTTTGCGCCATCGGCGACCTTGACCTGATCGAAGTCAACGAGGCGTTCGCCTCGCAGTCTATCCAGGTGCACCGCGACATGGGCTGGGATTTGGACAAGGTGAACGTGCTGGGCGGAGCCATCGCCCTAGGCCATCCGGTCGGGGCCAGCGGAACCCGGATACTGGTGACCTTACTGCATGAGCTAGTCAGGAGGGATTTGACACTAGGCTTGGCTTCCCTCTGCATAGGCGGCGGGCAGGGCATCGCCATGGTTGTCGAGCGGGTTCGCTAAACCTGGCATTCGGCCCTTAACGAAGCCGGGCGGGCTGTCCACCCCGCCCGGCCATGACTTGACATTTTTCCGCTCGTCGCCAAACTCACCGCGCAAGCCTGACCCAACACCCCATTATCCCGGTTCCTGGCGCAGCGCTCGCCGCAATACACATTTGTCGCCCACTCCAATTAATGCTATGTTTTGCGGACACACCGAACCTTAGCCCCAGGAGCGAACCGCCATGCCTAAACAAAGCTTCAAACAACGTGCGACGGTCGTCGCGGTCAGCGCCATTCTGCTGTCCGCCTGCGCCCGCGATGTCAGCCGCGAGGAAATGGCGAAGTCGACCGAGGGCTATATCGAAGACACCGACAAACTCTTCGTCGTCGATTGCCTGCTGCCGGGGCAGTTGCGCAAACTGGGGCAACAGATGACCTACCTCTCCGCCCGTCGGCCCATCCGCACCACTGCGGCGGATTGCGAGGTGCGCGGCGGCGAATATGTGGCCTATGACCGGGCCAATTACGCCAGCGCCTTCAAAGTCTGGTTGCCCAAGGCCCAGGAGGGCGATGCCGAGGCGCAAAACATCGTCGGCCAGATTTTCGAAAAAGGTTTGGGCCAGCCGGTGGACTACCCATCCGCTTTCCAGTGGTACAAAAAATCCGCCGATCAAGGCAACTCCCAAGCCCAACTCAACCTCGGCCACCTCTACGAAAAAGGCTTGGGCACAGCGCAAAACCAGGAAGAAGCGGATCACTGGTATCGTAAAGCTTCGGGCTTGGACGCGGCCGGCTTGCAATTCACCCCTGCCGTGACCAACGCCCAACTGGCTACGGCGCAGGCTCCGCCGCAGCCAACCGTGGATACGGGCGAGATCGAATCCCTGCGGCGGCAGGCCGAGGCCAGCCGGTTGGAGGCGGAAAAAAGCCGCCAGGAAGCCGCCCAACTGCGCAGCCAATTGCTGGAGGCCCAGGGTCAAGTCGTGGCCCAGCAAGAAGCGTTGCGCAAATCCCAAGATGATATGGAGGAGACCCGGCTGAAAATCCAGCAGGAAAAAGCCGCCCCGGCCAAGGCCGACGACTCCGCCCTCAAGCAATTGGAAGCCGAGTTGCGGCAGAAGGAAGCGCAACTGAAGGCCCAACAATCGCGCCTGGCAGAGATGACGGGCAGTTTGAACGAGACCGACAAACTCCGCCAAGAAGCGGAAAGAAGCCGCCAGGAAGCCAGTGAATTGCGCGGCCAACTGGCCGGGACCCAACAGCAACTGGCCGCCCAGCAAGATGCCTTGAGCCGCAACCGGTCAGAATTGGAAGAGACCAAACGGAAAATCCAACAGGAAAAAACCGCCCCGGCCAAGGCCGACGACTCCGCGCTACGCCAACTGGAAGAGGAACTGCGCCATAAGCAGACCCAACTTAAATCCCAAGAAGCCCGCGTCGCCAGCATGAGCGTTTCCCTCGACAAGGAACGCCAGGCGGTCAAGCGCGAGCGGGAAACCGTGCAAAAGCAAAAGATCGCTGCCGCCGAACCCCAAGCTAGGTCCACCAGCCCAGAGCGCAGCGAATTGGCCAAGACGCAAACAGTTTTGAACGAAAAGATCAACGCCTTCCAAAGGAAATCCGGCGAACTCACCGATTGGCTCACCTCAGGCAACACCGACCGGGGCAAAATCGACGAGCGCAAAAAAGAATTGCAGGCGGACGCACGGGAAATCACCGCCCTGCGCGAGAAAGTGGAACAGCAAAACCACGCGCTCGCCGACAGCGAGCAGGCTCCGCTGAAACTGGCCGGCGGCCCCAACATCGAAATCATCGACCCGCCCATGAGCCTGACACGAGGCATCCCCAGCATCCAACTCAGCGGCAAGAATAAGGAAATCACAGGCCGCATCCGCACCGCCGAAGGCTTGAGTACCCTGCTCGTCAACGACCAGCCACAAACGGTGGACGCCTCAGGGCTATTCCGCTTCCCGGTAGATGCCGCCTCCGGCCAGGTCAAGATCGTCGCCACTGACAAGAAAAACCGCAGGGCGGATTTGAGCGTGAGCCTGCTCGGCGAATCCGCCGCCAGCGCGGAAACCTTCACCCCGTCCAAGAGCACAGGCGGATCGCGTCCTGGTGATGTGGACTTCGGCAAGTTCTATGCCCTCATAATCGGCAACGCCGATTACAAAGCCTATCCAGGGCTGAAAACCCCCGTCAACGACGCCAAGAGCGTGGAAGTGTTGCTGCGCGAGCGCTATGGCTTTAATACCAAGTTATTGCTCAATGCCAACCGGCACCAGATCATGACCGCCCTCAACGAAATGAACAAAAAGCTGACGGACAAGGACAACCTGATCATTTATTACGCCGGTCATGGCGAAATCGACAAAACCACCCAACAAGCTTATTGGCTACCCACCGACGCGGAAGTGGGCAACTCCGCCAACTGGATCTCCAGCCAGAGCATCACCGAATACCTCAGCATCATGCCAGCCCGCCATGTCATGGTGGTGGCCGACTCCTGCTATTCCGGTGCCCTCACCGGCTCCGCCGTCGCCAAGCTTCCCGACAGCATGGACGAAAGCAAACGCGCCAAATGGCTGAAAGTGATGAACGCCCACAAAGCCCGCACTGTATTAACTTCCGGCGGTGTCAGCCCGGTCTTGGACGAAGGCGGCGGCGACCATTCAATTTTCGCCAACGCCTTTTTGAGAGTGTTGCGCGGCAATAGCAAACCCGTATTGGAGGATTACGACTTGTACCGCGACGTCTCCAGCCAAGTGCGTAGTGCCGCCACGAAAGTGGGGTTCCAACAATCCCCGCAATATGCCCCTTTGCAACATGCCGGGCATGAGGGAAGCCCGTTCTTCTTTGTGCCGGAGGCTTAGATATTAGATATCAGCCATGGGGAAGCGAGCATAGGCTACAGCGGACTTGTCGTAACCGCCCGCTTCTCACCTGAACCCCGTTGTTGATCGCAAAGTTCATGCTCCTACAGGCTAAGATCCCCCAACGCCCCGTCAGAACGGCATCCGCACTCCGGCCTCCACGATGTGGTCGGATATGTAGGACTGTCCGAGGCGGGTCTCGTAGCGCAAGAATCCAGCGCCGCCGTTGGGCAGGGTTGCGCTCACCGAACTGCCCAGGTTGATGTAATCGCGATCCGGGTTGCCGGTCTGGATTGAGAAATTGCCAAGTGTAGGCGAGGTATCGGTTATCCGCATCTGGATGGAGCGGTTGTCGTTCAGATACTGATGTTCCCATTCAACGCGAATGGCAGGTGTCAGCACACCCCACGACAGACTGAAAGCGTGGCTGATTTGTGTACCCAGATCGCTGACGAATGAGTGGTTGGTCTGCCCGCCAGTGGTCATGTCAAATCCATTGCCGCCCTGTTCCTGATAGGCGTCTATATGCACATTGAGATATTCAAAGCGCACATAGGGACTGACTAACCATTCTTGCCAATGGAAATCCTTGCCGCTGCTTATCGCGAAGCTGTACTGGTTGCCGGTCGGGTTGCTGTTGGTCTGGCCGTTGAAGCCCACAAAAGTAAACTGCCGATTGAACGAATAATTGTTGCCTCCGTAGTTGGCAAGCAAGTCCACGTAGAAATCCTTCGGTAAGTAATAGCTGCCATAGAACGCCCCCATATAGGTGTCGCTGTTCATGTGGCCTGCCGACTGGACGTAGTCGGTTGCCGTGTTGGTGTAATTGAAAGCAACACCCGCCACCAATTGATCGCTAAGCCGGTAGTCGGCACCCGCCGTGACAACGCGGGTTTGGGAGTTGAAGCCCCTGCTCCAAGGATTGTTTTGCTGGTCTCCGAAGTTAAACCGGGCCTGGACGAAAACTCCAAGAGGGTTATCCCTGAACGGCGCATTATCCTCACCCGCAGCACCACCCTTGGCATTCAGGCCCAGAATGCGTACCAGATTTCCGGTGGGGATTTCGACACCATTCAAGTTAAAGGATACCGGCGTATCATCGCCTCCGTTACGCAAACGGGCCAGCCTTGAAAAAATTGCATCCATGCGGGTTCCACTGAATAGGATAGGATTGGCCGCCTGCCCCGGGGCTTGATCCGGGGTCAACGAAGCGATGGCCAACTTTTGTTGCGCCGGGCTCAAGGCTTGGAGTTGCAGGCAACGGGTGGCCAGATTTCCCCTAGGCGCACTACAGGCATCTTCTAAGGCCCGGGCAAAGCTTTGCTGGTTTTGTGACAAGCCCGGATCAGTCGTGATGCCAGTTGAAAAAGGCACAAAGCTCCAGGGCAACAACTCTCCGCCACCGTTACCGAATTGCCTGCTGGCACCTAATAGATATTGATTTTGAGGCAGCGTCGGGTCGTAGTAAATATTGTAATTGCTGCTAATGCTGTTGAGCTCACTAATGCCGCCCGGCAGAATGAGCTTGCTCGTGTAGAGCGCAGCACTGGCTGTGCCATTGCCATTGGTCAGGGTGAGGGTGTTATTGCTGTCCAGGGTTACCCGAACCCCAGGAGAAATTGTTGACAGCGCCTGCTGCGGTGACTCCTTTGTCGATACCGGCCAATTGCAGGGTATGTTGGGCCGACTGGCCTGGGATAGAGCTGCTGAAGACCAAGTTAGAATTGCTGGTGTTCCAGAGCGCATTCTGTGTGCTGGCGTTATTGAAATTACCTGTGACTTTGAAGTTGTCATTGGTGCCACCCGTAAGATAACCATTCGCGCCCACATTTAGATTGTTGAACGTGCTGGTGGATGGATCACTTATATAAGCACCGTTATTGGTGAAATTGCCGGTGTATTGCACCGAGGTATTCGTGACCTGAAAAGTGCCGTCATTAGTGATTTTTCCACTCAGCATGTGCGGACCAGTGCCCGTGATATTCACCGTACCTTGGTTGCTCAAATTGGAAGAGAGGCTACCCGAACCGGCTAGCACCAAGCTTGCGCCAGTATTGATCGCCGTAAGGCCGGTGTAGGTGTTGGCGCCGGACAGCGCCTCCGCGCCGCCCGCGAGGGCCAGCCCGCCGGCGCCGCCGATGGCGCCGGAGAAGGTGCCGTTGGCATTGGCCAGCGTCAGCGTCTGCGCGCCCAGGTTGACCGCCCCGCCGCCGGACAGGGATTTGATCGACGCGCCCGCCGCCGTGGCCGAGATGTCGAACGTGCCGTTGTCGGCCACGCCGCCGAAGCCGGCGATGCCGCCCGTCCCGGACAGCGCGAGGGTCGCGCCGCTGCCGATGGCCGTGCCGCCGGTGTAGGTGTTGGCGCCGGACAGCGCCTCCGCGCCGCCCGCGAGGGCCAGCCCGCCGGCGCCGCCGAGGGCGCCGGAGAAGGTGCCGTTGGCATTGGCCAGCGTCAGCGTCTGCGCGCCCAGGTTGACCGCCCCGCCGCCGGACAGGGATTTGATCGACGCGCCCGCCGCCGTGGCCGAGATGTCGAACGTGCCGTTGTCTACCACGCCGGCGGAGCCGGCGATGCCGCCCGTCCCGGACAGCGCGAGGGTCGCGCCGCTGCCGATGGCCGTGCCGCCGGTGTAGGTGTTGGCTCCGGACAGCGTCTCCGTGCCGCCCGCGAGGGCCAGCCCGCCGGCGCCGCCGAGGGCGCCGGAGAAGGTGCCGTTGGCATTGGCCAGCGTGAGCGTCTGCGCGCCCAGGTTGACCGCGCCGCCGCCGGACAGGGATTTGATCGACGCGCCCGCCGCCGTGGCGGAGATGTCGAACGTGCCGTTGTCGGCCACGCCGCCGGAGCCGGCGATGCCGCCCGTCCCGGACAGGGCCAGGGTTCCCCCGCTGATCGTGGTCAGGCCGCTGTAGGTGTTCGTCCCGCTGAGCGTGACGGTGCCGGCCGTGGTCTTGGTCAGGGCCGCGCCGCCCGCCAGGTTGGCGCTGACCGTGCCCGATTGCACGCCGTAGCCGCTGCCCGTCAGGGTGCCGTCCTGGATGGTGCCGCTGGCCAGTGTCACCGCGCCCACCGTGTTGCCGAAGCCGCCAAGGTCGAAGGTGCCGCCGTTGAGGTTGAGCGCCGCCGTGCCGGCCAGGCGGCTGGCGGCGCCGAGCAGCAGCGTGCCGCCGTTGACGTTCACCGTCCCCGCGCCTGCGGTGCCGTCCAGGGTTGTCGTCCCCGCCGTCGTCGTCAGTGTGCCGGTGCCTAGGTTGGCGCCCACCGTGCCGCCGGCGAAGCTGTAGGTCGCCGCCGTCAGGGTGTTGCCCGCGCCGCCTATCGTGCCGCCGCTGACCAGGCTGGCGACGGTCTCGCTCGCGCCCAGGTTCAGCGTCGCGCCCGCGGCCACGCGGACCGCGCCGGTGTCCGCTATCGCCTGGCCGCCGTTGAGCGTCAGCGTCGCCGGCCTGCACGTCGGTGAGGCCGGTGTAGGTGTTGGCGCCGGACAGCGCCTCCGCGCCGCCCGCGAGGGCCAGCCCGCCGGCGCCGCCGAGGGCGCCGGAGAAGGTGCCGTTGGCATTGGCCAGCGTCAGCGTCTGCGCGCCCAGGTTGACCGCCCCGCCGCCGGACAGGGATTTGATCGACGCGCCCGCCGCCGTGGCCGAGATGTCGAACGTGCCGTTGTCTACCACGCCGGCGGAGCCGGCGATGCCGCCCGTCCCGGACAGCGCGAGGGTCGCGCCGCTGCCGATGGCCGTGCCGCCGGTGTAGGTGTTGGCTCCGGACAGCGTCTCCGTGCCGCCCGCGAGGGCCAGCCCGCCGGCGCCGCCGAGGGCGCCGGAGAAGGTGCCGTTGGCATTGGCCAGCGTGAGCGTCTGCGCGCCCAGGTTGACCGCGCCGCCGCCGGACAGGGATTTGATCGACGCGCCCGCCGCCGTGGCGGAGATGTCGAACGTGCCGTTGTCGGCCACGCCGCCGGAGCCGGCGATGCCGCCCGTCCCGGACAGGGCCAGGGTTCCCCCGCTGATCGTGGTCAGGCCGCTGTAGGTGTTCGTCCCGCTGAGCGTGACGGTGCCGGCCGTGGTCTTGGTCAGGGCCGCGCCGCCCGCCAGGTTGGCGCTGACCGTGCCCGATTGCACGCCGTAGCCGCTGCCCGTCAGGGTGCCGTCCTGGATGGTGCCGCTGGCCAGTGTCACCGCGCCCACCGTGTTGCCGAAGCCGCCAAGGTCGAAGGTGCCGCCGTTGAGGTTGAGCGCCGCCGTGCCGGCCAGGCGGCTGGCGGCGCCGAGCAGCAGCGTGCCGCCGTTGACGTTCACCGTCCCCGCGCCTGCGGTGCCGTCCAGGGTTGTCGTCCCCGCCGTCGTCGTCAGTGTGCCGGTGCCTAGGTTGGCGCCCACCGTGCCGCCGGCGAAGCTGTAGGTCGCCGCCGTCAGGGTGTTGCCCGCGCCGCCTATCGTGCCGCCGCTGACCAGGCTGGCGACGGTCTCGCTCGCGCCCAGGTTCAGCGTCGCGCCCGCGGCCACGCGGACCGCGCCGGTGTCCGCTATCGCCTGGCCGCCGTTGAGCGTCAGCGTGCCGGCCTGCACGTCGGTGAGGCCGGTGTAGGTGTTGGCGCCGGACAGCGCCTCCGCGCCGCCCGCGAGGGCCAGCCCGCCGGCGCCGCCGAGGGCGCCGGAGAAGGTGCCGTTGGCATTGGCCAGCGTCAGCGTCTGCGCGCCCAGGTTGACCGCCCCGCCGCCGGACAGGGATTTGATCGACGCGCCCGCCGCCGTGGCCGAGATGTCGAACGTGCCGTTGTCTACCACGCCGGCGGAGCCGGCGATGCCGCCCGTCCCGGACAGCGCGAGGGTCGCGCCGCTGCCGATGGCCGTGCCGCCGGTGTAGGTGTTGGCTCCGGACAGCGTCTCCGTGCCGCCCGCGAGGGCCAGCCCGCCCGGCGCCGCCGAGGGCGCCGGAGAAGGTGCCGTTGGCATTGGCCAGCGTGAGCGTCTGCGCGCCCAGGTTGACCGCGCCGCCGCCGGACAGGGATTTGATCGACGCGCCCGCCGCCGTGGCGGAGATGTCGAACGTGCCGTTGTCGGCCACGCCGCCGGAGCCGGCGATGCCGCCCGTCCCGGACAGGGCCAGGGTTCCCCCGCTGATCGTGGTCAGGCCGCTGTAGGTGTTCGTCCCGCTGAGCGTGACGGTGCCGGCCGTGGTCTTGGTCAGGGCCGCGCCGCCCGCCAG